>CAVYZG010000014.1:0-456690 GCA_963772925.1 uncultured Alphaproteobacteria bacterium | reverse complement strand
TGGCGAAATTGCACTAGTTCGTGTTCCTACCGCCCCCTAGCTTGGTCCGCATGCGCTGAGTATCGCGGGGAGAACGGGGTTGCCAGTTGCAACTCGGACACGGGGGGCGTATCCGGTTGGAATCTCCCAAGCCTCATAGGATCCATGATCCATCGGCGCGCGTCGCCGTGGTGGGTGAGGTTGCGGGGGCGCGTTTGCTGTTCGGCACGGCGCTCGCCTCGAGTGTTCTTGCCGCCGGCCTACTGGGGCCGGGCCCGGCCCTTGCGCAAACCATCATCGAGACGCAGAGCCTTCCCTTCGGCGACAGCCAAACCACGACCAACAGCAGCAAGCGGACGACGACGCTGCAGACGATCATCCCCAACCTGCTGCTTGCGCCTGCCAACGTCATCGCCGGCAGCAACCCCAGTCCGGCCGATCCCGTTCAGCTGATCGATTTCACGCGAGCCCATAGATCTCGACAGCGCCATCCTCGTTATCAATAGCGGCTTTATCGATCCCGTCATCGGCATCGAGAGCCAGATCATCAATGTGGTGGGAAGTCTCTCCAACGTTGCGGCCATGAGCAATGCAAACGACGCGGCGTCGCCCGTGCCGTTGCTACAAGCGTTGAAGCTTCTGCAGTCCAACAAGATCGCCAGCGATATCACGAAGAAAAACAGCGGCAACATCATCGCCGTCCTGGTCGACATGACCGGGGAGATCGACAACCGCCCCATCGGCAGTCTGTCCAACGTCGTCGCCGCATCCAACGCGAACGGGGTGGCCGCCGAGTTTCAGCTGGACGACGTGGCGCAGACGGCCGAATTTCTCAGACCAACGCGATCGACAGCGAAATCTCCATTACCAATCGCGCCAATCTCGCGGCGAGCATCGGCATCAGTACTCAGATCAACACGGAATTCGATGGCAGCCTGTCCAACGACGCCGCCATTTCCAACGCGAACGGCGGGGCTGCCCTGCTCACGCTGCTGGACCTCAGCCAGACCCTGGATCTCGATAAGTCAAATGCTGTCACGAGCAGCATCAACGTGAAAATCATGGCTCCTTTGCCGGCGACGAAACCGCCGTCGTTGCCGAAATAAATAACCGCCTCATCGGTGCGCTCAGCAACATCGCCGTCCTTTCCAATACCAACGGCCAAGTTGCCGGGGTCGGGCTCTCCGATTTGTCTCAAGGGATCGATCTCGGACAGATCAATGACATCCGAGGCGCCATCGTCATCGACAATACCGCTCTGATCGGGAGCGGGGATGCAGGCCTCCGGGCCGCAATTTACAACGTGGCGATCGACCAACTCATCAACGATTTCGCGGAAGTGAATGCCAATGGGGCCGTCGGCCTCATCGCCCTGGCGGATCCCACCCAGTCGTTCGATCTCGATCAGACCAACAGCGTCGATAACAGCATCGACGTCCGCAATCGCGGCCAGACCGGTTCCGGCATCGGTATCGATGCCTGGGTCGAAACGCGGGGCGTTGGATCGCTCACCAATCAATTGGTAGCCAGCAACGCCAACGGGACCGCCGGCCTCATCACCGGCGAGGACGTGACGCAATCCTTCGACCTGCATCAGGGCAATGACTGCAACCTCCATCCTCGTCGATAGCGACAGCGACGTCGACGCCGACAATATGGGACTTCGTGGATATATCGAGACATCGGCGATCGAGGAATTGCGGAACCTGTTCAGGGTGAGCAACGCCAATGGCGAAGCCGCTCTGGTTACCATCGGAAGCGTCGAACAGTCGGTTGTCTCGCGGCAGGCCAACACGATTTCCAGCAGCATGGTCTTGAACGGCGCCGCCGGAAATCGATGCGGATACGGGCATTTGGGCCGAAATAACCACTGAAGATCTCAGTTTGATCAACCAGGCCGAGGCAACCAACATCAACGGCACCGCCACGTTCGTCGACAATGAGGATCTGACCCAATCGGCGGATATTGTCCAGAACAACAGGGTCGAGAACACTATATCGGCGAACAACGCCGCAATTTGAACGCCGCCGGCATCGGCATCCAGGCGCTCATCGACAATGACGATCTCGAGCTCCTCAACGAGGCCCAGTTCGGATTTGTCAATGATGGGGCTGATGTCGGGGGGGACGTGACGCAAACGGCCAAACTCGAGCAGCGCAACAGCGTTACCAGCAAGATCACCGTCTGGAACTCGGGCGATGTGACGGCGGCGGATATCGGCGTCTCCGCAGAGATCGAGACAGCGCCCTGGTGCCGAGTAATGGGGTCGGGGGAAGCGCGACGGGCGACTCGGACATCGCGGGCGAGACGGCTCAGACGATAACCGTGACCCAGAGCAACAAGGTCGAAAGCAAGATCGCCGTCAATAACAGCGGGAGCATCTGGGGCGGCAATCTCGGCATCTACGCGGAGATTTCCGAACCGCCGCTGTCCGCATCAAACCAGTACGAGGGCCCGGCGGCGTCTGTCGACCAAGAGGGTATCGACGAGAAGAGTATCGAGTGGAAAAACGCAGCTCCATCACCCCCGGCAATCTATTCGCCATTAATACCGAGGGAGCGAGCACCACGATCGCCAATCGTGCGGCCGGCCTCATCACCGGCTATGTCGATCTTACCGATCTAGCGGATCTGTTCGACAACCAGGCGGGTGGTACATTCGCGGCGCGGCTCACCAGCGATTTCGGTGACGGCGACGATTTGTTCGACAATGACGGGACGGTGCACGCATTGGCCGTGGGGACGGACCAGCCGTTCTTTGTCAATTTGGAGCGATTGGAGAACTCCGGTGTCATCTCAACTGTCGACGGCAGTGTCGGCGACGTGTTCACCATGTCCGGACCCGGTTTTGAGTTCAATGCGGATAACGGATCGACAGTTGCCGTCGACGCCTTTCTCGGCGGGCCCGGCTCGACGGCGGACAATCTCGTCATCAACGGCAATGTCACGGGCCAAACTGTGCTGACCGTCAACAACACCAATCCGGGAGGCGGAGCGCTCAATAAGGCAGGCATCCCGGTCGTGTTCGTGAACGGCAACGTCGAAAGCAACTCCTTCTATCTGCCGAAACCGATCGACGCCGGGGCGTTTGATTACGATCTGTTTTTCGTGCCGACCGGGAGCGGCTATTTCGAGCTCAGAAGCTTACCCGGCGGGGGCTCGCACCACCTGCCCGAGCTGGTCACCTCCATGCAGGATGTGTTCTTTACCGGCACCGAGACATGGCTCGACCGCACCGCCGATCTGCGCGTGCTGCTGAATGGCGGCGTTCCGTTCGGTAGCAGCGGCCAGCCCCCCGATGGCGCCAAACAAGTTCCAACGTCGTTCACGCCGGCCATGTGGGTCAAGGGGTCGGGAACCTGGCTCGACCAACAGGACACGGCGCGCACTTCGGCATATGGCCGCACCTATCGCTATGATTTGAGCCGCAATCTCGATGTATGGAACCTCGAAGGCGGCATCGATTTCGGCAAGAAGGGCGTTCTGGTTGCAGGAGATGCTCTAGTGTTTGGCGTGCTCGGCGGGGCGGTGCTGGGTAACCTCAACTACGACCAGCTTGCCAGGCAATTCGACCTCTCGGGCGGCGAGGCCGGGGCCTATGCCACCTATCTGCGGGGCGGCCTCTTCGTCGACACGCTGTTCAAGATGACGTTCCTGGAATTCGATCCGAACAGCAGCTCGTCCGGCATCTCTGGCTCGTTCAATGGCACGGGCTGGGGCGCCAGGACCGATACCGGCTACCGGTTCGGCGGGTTCAAAGGCGGGCTCTTCATCGAGCCGCAAGCGACCATCGCCGTAGTGTGGAGCGAGCTCGACAATCTGACCATCGGCGGAAACAGAGTTACCTTCAACGAGGGTACCAATGTGCGGGGGCGGGTCGGATTGCGCGTCGGCACCAGTTACGACCTCTGGCCCGAGATCAGAATGGAGCCGTTCGTGATTGGCAGCCTGTGGGGGACGCTGTCGGGTGAAAACACGGCGACGGTCACCTCGCTCGGAACCACATTCGCGAATTTCAGCGACGAGCCCGACGACGTGTGGGGCGTAGTCTCGACCGGCGTGAATTTCTTCAGCCCCGGCACGCAGACCAGCCTCTTCGCCAAATTAGATATTACATTCGGCGAGGAAACAGATGGCGTCGCCGCCAGGGGCGGCGCGAGGGTGAGCTGGTAGGCTACTCGGCTGTGAGGCATACGTAGGCCCGCGTCTTCACGTTCTCGATGATCCACCCATGGCAGCCAGGTGCTGTCGTAGGCGCTCGAAGTTGTTGGTTCCGGTGGCCGGTTGTAGATTTGCACTTTATCAGCAAGAGCCTCGGCCCCGGGTTCAAGGCAGTGACGCTCCGAATCGTCGATTTGTGGACCAACTCGGAGACGATGACCCACGCCCTTACCGCCATAGCTACTGCTGATGTCCGTTATGGCACTTAGCGGACCCAATTCTCTGGTCGAGGCAAGTCCGATAGGGATCGCGAAGCGGACATTTCGATTATGTTGGCCGAGGGACGCGCTACTGTGAAATCAAGTGGTTATCCCAGTTCCGCATCCTGTTCCTCGACAAGCGCAATCAGATCATCGCCGACGAGGTCCAGCAGACGGGCACCGTCGACCACACCCCGGTTTATGTGCGCGAGGTGGTCAAACGGGCGCTCGAGCTTTCGGCGACGGCGATCGTGCTGGTGCATAATCACCCCTCGGGCGACCCCACGCCGTCGCGGGCCGACATCGAGATGACCAGGCAGATCGTGGCTGCGGCCAAGCCGCTCGGGGTCCTGGTCCACGACCACATCATCGTCGGCAAGCAGGGCCACGCCAGCCTCAAAGGGCTCGGCCTGATCTAGCTGCCTTCTCGCGGCCGCAAGAAAGGCAGCTCTGCCTCCGCATGGCCCAGGCCAGGCCGAACCAGCGTCGATTTCATCCGGTCTATCCCAACCCATGACTCGATCATGGAGGATTTCCGCATGAAGCGCTTTTTCACGGCCGGTCTATCGGTGCTGGCGTTTGCCACGGCAGCTCAAGCCGACACGCGCGTCACAGCCACATGGTACGGCGAAGAACTTAGAGGCCACCGCACGGCGTCCGGGGCGCCGTTCAATCCCAACGGCCTGACGGCAGCGCACCGCTCGTTTCCCTTCGGCACGTGCCTCGTCGTCGGCAATCCGAGCACCGGCAAAAGCGTTAGGGTCACCGTGAACGACCGCGGCCCATTCACCGCCGGGTTGTCGTTGGATCTCTCCCATGGCGCGGCGCGGGCGATCGGCATGAAGTCGACCCAAACGGTGACCATGCGACGCTGCTAGGCCCAGCTCCCACACGCCCAGACCCCGTTATCGCGGGGGCATAGAGGCGGCCGGCGCGTTTGCCGCACCGGTCGCGATGGCGACCAGGTTTTTCCAACAATGCCTAGGGAAGCAATCGAGGCGGCTTAGGCCGGAGGCGGGCCGAACACGAGAACGGCGTTGAGGCCGCCAAAGGCGAAGGAGTTCGACATCGCGTAATTGACGTTGCGCGCCTTGCCGATATTCGGCGTGTAGTCGAGATCGCATTCCGGGTCGGGCTCGTCGAGGCCGACCGTCGGCGGCACGAACCCTTCGCCGATCGCCTTGACCGCGGCCACCGCCTCGATGCCGCCGCCGGCGCCGAGGCAATGTCCGTGCATCGACTTGGTCGAGGAGATGGAGACCTTGTTCGCGGCATTGCCGAACACGCGCTTGATGGCGCGGGTCTCGTTCAAGTCGTTGACGGTAGTCGCCGTGCCGTGGGCGTTCACATAGTCGATATCGGAGGCCGCCAGGCCGGCGTCGTCGAGCGCCATCTGCATGGCCATGGACGCCCCGTCGATGGAGGGGTTGACCATGTCGGCGGCGTCGGCGGTCATGCCATAGCCCAATCAGCTCGGCCAGGATCGGCGCGCCCCGCGCGCCTTGGCGTGCTCGTACTCCTCGAGCAGGAGAATGCCGGCGCCCTCGGCCAGCACGGTGCCGTTCCGGTTCTTGGAGAAGGGCCACAAACCGTCGGGGCTCAGCACGCGCATCGCCTGCCAGGCGCGCGTCGCGCCCCAATTGAGCGAGGCCTCGGCCGCGCCGGCGACGCCGAGATCGACCAGGCCCTCGCGAATCATGCGGTAGGTCAGGCCGATGGCGTGCGTCGCCGTCGAGCAGGCGCTGACCACGCCGAAGGTCGGGCCCTTGATGGAATATTCGATGCTGACATGGGCCGAGGCCGAGCTGCCGATGGCCTTGAGCAGCGTGAGCGGGTGGGTGGCGCGCTTATTCTCCTTGAACAGCATCTTGTAGGAGAATTCGAGCGTGGTGAGGCCGCCAACGCCGGAGCCGATGATGCAGGCGGCGCGATAGGCCTCGGTGTCCTTGAGCGGCACTTCGAGCTTGGACATGGACGACGGCTTCCTGCGCCGCGCAGCCGGCATATTGCGAGATACTTGTCGGCCAGCATGAGCGACTTGCTCTTGCAGCCGCTCCTTCGGATCGAAATCCGGCACCTCACCGGCGATGGTGATGTACAGATCCTCGGTGGAGAAGCTTTGCACCTGGCGGATGCCGCACTCGCCCTTTTTGAGTGCCGCCCAAAATTTCTCTACGCCCGTGCCCAAAGGAGTGACGACGCCCTGGCCGGTGACCACGACGCGCCTGCGCCCATTAGTGTGTGTCATGTAGTGTTAAGCCGTAACTCCCAAGCCTGGTCGACGTCCCGGGAAGGCCCCCGAGCGGAATGGCTGGATCAAGCTGCTGCGCCGGAAGCCTTCGTCTCTGCGATGATACCCTTCACCCGATCGACGACGGATCCTACCGTCGCGAACGCCTCCACCTCTTCATTGGCATTATACGGGATTTCGATGCCGAAAGTATCCTCAATATCGAACACGATGACCGCAAGGTCGAGCGATTCGATCTCAAGGTCACTGAGAGGCGTTTCGAGCGTGACGGCCTTCGACGGGTCCTTCATGTTCTTACGCAAAATCTCAACGATCTTGGTAGCCACCTCGTCCATATCGGCTCTCCCTGCCCCGTTTAGGGGTCGTGTCTAATGGTCCCTGGCTAAATCATAGCTAATCCGAGGGCAAGTCGGGCATTGGAATAGACTTAAAATCTTGTCGAAGTCTACCCGGGTCCCTGCCCGATTCATTCCCTGCTCGAGCGCTCTAATCGCCAAGAAAATTGGCGTTTTTGCGCCTCGCTGCGCCACGGTTTCAGCATAATCCCCCACCGGGTTCACGGCGGGTCCCGATGCTCTTAACCGCTTCGTGCTATAATATAGTGTTGGAACGGGCCTGCGGCCAACTGCCTCCCGACGGGGGAATCGCGGCACTGTTCTGCGGCACTACGTTAGCAAAAAAGCAAGAACGATGGCGAGGAAGCCCAGTCCCTCATCCTTGACGATGAAGAAGCCGTGCGAGGCGTCGGCGCCGAGCGCCCGTGGCTCAAATCCTATCCCGAAGGCGTTGCGTGGGACGCGCGGTTCAGGCCGACGCTGGTCGGCAGCCTGCTCGACCAGGCCGTTCAAGCCTTACGGGCCGCGTCCTTGCACCTATTTCATGGGAAAACGGCTGAGCTTCGCCGAGATCGGCGCTCTGTCCGACCGCGTCGCCAAAGGCTTGCGGGCGATCGGCGTGGGCGAAGGGCGTCAAGGTCGGCCTGTCTGCTGCCCAACACACCCACCTTCGTCATCTTCTACTACGGCGTGCTGAAGGCCGGCGGCACGGTCGTCAATTTCAACCCGCTCTACAGTCTCGAGGAGATCGAGTTTCAGATCCGCGACAGCGGCACCAAGATCATGGTGACGCTCGATCTTGCGCTCACCTTCGAGAAGGTCGAGGCGATGCTCGAAGCGCGGGGCGCTCGACAAGGCCGTGGTCGCGAGCTTCCCCTCGCTGCTGCCGTCCGCTGAAATCGGTCGGCTTCAAACTGCTGCAACGCACCAAGCTCGCCAATGTGGGCGCGTCCACCGTCACGGACAAGATCGTGCGCGAGACCGCTGCTGCTCGCCAATGACGGCCGCTATGACCGGCCCGCGATCACGCCCGACGCGATCGCCGTGCTGCAATATACCGGCGGCACCACCGGCACGCCCAAAGGCGCGATGCTCAGCCACGCCAATCTCACCATCAATGTCGGTCAGGTCAGAGCCTGGCAGAACCGCCAGACGACCGAGCACGACCGCATGCTCGGCGTGCTGCCGCTGTTCCACGTGTTCGCCATGACCACGGTGATGAATTTCGGCATCGCCAGCGGCATGGAGATGATTCTCCTGCCGAAGTTCGAGCTGGTCGCGACCTTGAAGCTGATCGGCAAATTGCGCCCGACCATGATGCCGGGCGTGCCGACCCTGTTCAACGCCATGCTGCGGCATCCGCATATCGGCAATTTCGATCTCTCCTCGCTCGAATATTGCATCTCGGGAGGCGCGGCGCTGCCGATCGAGGTGAAGCGCGGCTTCGAGGCGATATCGGGCTGCGGCGTGGTGGAAGGCTACGGCCTGAGCGAAACCTCGCCGGTGGTGAGCCTGCAATCCGGTCGAGGCCGTCAGGGAAGGCTCGATCGGCCTTCCCCTTCCCGGCCACCGAGATCTCCATCCGCTCGCTCGAAGATCCGGCCCAGGAGATGCCGCGCGGCGAGCCGGGCGAGATCTGCATCGCCGGGCCGCAGGTGATGACCGGCTATTGGAACAAGCCGCAAGAGACCGAGGGAAGCTTCGTCGGGCGCTACTTCCGCACCGGCGACGTCGGCTACATGGACGAGGACGGCTACATTTTCATCGTCGACCGCATCAAGGACATGATCAACGCCTCGGGCTTCAAGGTCTATCCGCGGCGGATCGAGGATGCGCTCTACGAGCACAGCGCCGTCGCCGAGGTGACCGTGGTCGGCATTCCCGACGAATATCGCGGCGAAGCGCCGAAGGCCTTCGTGAAGCTGAAGGAAGGCAAGGAGGCGACGGCGGCGGAGCTGCTCCAGTTCCTGAGCGGGAAGCTCTCCAAGATCGAGCTGCCGGCGGAAATCGAGTTCCGCGATCGAGCTGCCCAAGACCATGGTCGGCAAGCTGTCGAAGAAGGAACTCCGCGCCGAGGCGAAGCGCTGATCGGCTCCGGGAGCCAGTCAGCCGTGCGGACCGCCAGACGCTCGCGCCTCGCGCAATACTCGACGCTGTCGCTAGCGCCGCTACCGCAACCAGGGCAGAGAAGCTCGCCTCCGGCTCCTGCTGCCTCCGCAGCATAGCGCCTCTGCCTGCCGCGTCAGCGGCGCGTGGCTCGGCCATGGCCGCTTCAGCCGTCTCGCGGCAGGGCGTCTGCGCGTCGGCGTCGCCGGTGCGGCTGAGCGTCCTGCGGCGCGGGCGCGGCCTGCCCGGCAGGCTTGGGCGTGGTCGCCGTCTTCGGCGCAGGATTGGCGGCCGCGCGTGCCTGGCTACCGGCTTCGGTTCGCCTTGGGCTTTGGCGCCGGGGCGGCAGCGGTCGGCCGGATTGGACCGCGCGCGGTCGCTCATGAGCCTGCTCGAGCCGAAGCGGGCGCGGCAGCTTCGGTCGCGATCGGCTCGGTCATGACGAACATGCTCGAGACGTTCTCGCCGGACAGCTGCGCGGCGGTGTCCGGACTCGCTCGAGACGTTGAGGAAGCCGTAGCCGCGGCGCGCATTGACCTCGGCGGGCGGCGCGAGCAGGCGCGGCGACCTCTTGCGTTACCGGAGCGACGGCCGCGACGGACTGCCTCGGTCGATTGCGGCTCGACCGGCGCTTCGGCTCGACATCGCCTGCACTCTTTCGTGCGGCGCAGGCGACGCATCTCGGCTTGGGGCCGCAGAGGCTTCAGCTCAGCGCTGCGGCGCAGCCGGCCGGCTTCGGCTCGCAGCACCGCTGGCGCGGCAGAGGCGGGCGTTGCCGGTTCGGCCGACGCCTCGATCTGCTCGCGTGCCCTCGGCCGGCGACGGCCGGCGATCACGCTCCGCCGGCGGTGCGTCGGTCCTCAGCCACTGCTTCTCGCCGCACAGCAGCCAGGCCTTGCAGCCCCTGAGCAGGATCTGTTTCCGCGACAGCACCGTGAGCGTGGCGGAATAGGTGTGGCCGTCCTCGGGATTGTAGATCTGGCCGGTCCAGGTCGAAGGCGCGCTCGGGGTCAGTGCCGGTGAAGATCGTCAAGCCGACGATCGACCGGCCGCGCATGCGAGGGATTCTCGTTGCGGATGTCATGCAGAGGCTGTGCCCTTGCTGTCGTTGGGGTCCTTGAGCCAGGCGATCTTGGCGCAGAGCAGGGTCTTGCTCTTGCCGCACTTGAAAACCTGGATCTTGGACTCGCGCTCCGCGTCCGGCTTCATCCAATAGCCGGTGGGATCGGCCGAGGCCGCTTGGGACTGGCTGCAGGGAGCAAGCACGGCAGCGGTCACAAGTCCCATCGCCGCAGCGAACGCATGATGCCTCATAAGCACCTCCGTAAATTCACGCCATTGGCGTCATCACGCCATGGCAATTAATCTTCTTGCCCCCTGTCCCCGACGAACCCTTGGCGAAGTCCGCTGTTTGCGCCCGTGGCGCGCTCGAGGCGCGCTCATTGTCTCAAGTTCGACCGGCTATGCGGCCGTTGGCGTCCGATTTGGCTTCCGACCCCTTCGAGAACGGCAGCGACACCCATGCCGCCAGCCGTGCAAATCGATATCAGACCCCTTCGGCCCCCCTGACTATGCAGGAGTTTGGCCAAAACCGCCAGGATTCGTGCCCCGGTCGCCGCAAAAGGATGCCCGAAAGCTATTGACGAGCCCTTGACGTTGAGCTTCGCCCGGTCGATCGACCCCAGGGCTTGGCTCCGTCCCAGCCGCCGGCGGCAATAGTCCTCGATTCCCATGCCTTCAAAGTCGCCAGCACCTGCGCCGCAAAGGCTTCATGAATCTCATAATAATCGAAGTCCTGTAGCGCAAGGCCGGTTTGCTTGAGGAGCTCGCTCACGGCAACGGTCGGCGCCATCAGAAGTCCTTCTCCTTGAACGAAATCTACGGCAGAAGTGCGGCCCAGGCTGAGATAGGCCTGGATCGGAATGCCCCGCTGATGCGCCCAGTCCTCGGAGGCGAGCAGCACGGTGGCCGCGCCGTCGGTCAGCGGGGTCGAGTTGGCGGCGGTGATGGTCCCTGCGCCCGATCGGTCGAAAACAGGCTTCAACTCGGCCATTTTCTCCAGGGAAATGTCCTCGCGGAGATTGTTGTCGCGGAACACCCCGGCGCAAGGAATGACCAGATCGTCCATGAAACCTTCGTCATAGGCGGCGGCAGCCTTCTTATGGCTCTCATAGGCCAATAGATCTTGGGCCTCGCGGGTGATTCCCCATTCCTTGGCCATCAGCTCGCAATGCTCGCCCATGCTGAGCCCGGTGCGCGGCTCGGAGGTCGAAGGGGGCTGGGGCGCGAGCTCGGCCGGGGTGAAGCCTTTGAAGGCGGCGGCCCTCTGGCCAAGGCTGCGGGCGCGGGACAATTTCACCAGGCGCTGGGCGAATCGCCGCTGAAACACAACCGGCGCGTCGCTGGTGGTGTCGGTGCCGAGCGAGATGCCCGATTCGATCTGTCCGGTGGCGATCTTGGCGGCGATCCCGAGCGCACCGGCGAGGCTCGTGCCGCAGGCCTGCATCATGGTGATGCCGGGCGTGGTCGGGGCCAGCGCGCTGCCGATCACCGCCTCGCGGGCGAGGTTCCAGTCCTTGGCGTGGGTCACCACGGCGCCGCCGATCACTTCGTCGATATGGGCGCCATGCAGCGCGAAGCGATCGACCAGACCGCCAAGCGCCGCCGTCAGCATGTCGAGATTGGAGAGTTCGGCGTAAGCGGTGTGCGAGCGGCAAAAGGGAATGCGCACCCCGCCCAGCACCGCCACCCGCCGCATCGAAGCCTCAGCCATGTGTCCCGCCTCCGGTCTCCCGTCTAAGCCGCCGCAGCTGTCGCCGCCGCCTGCGCTTGCGTGCGCCGGTAATGCAGCGGGCCGCCGCGGAACGGCGCGAACCCGGTGCCGAAGATCACGCCGGCATCGACGTGATCGGCGCGTCGCCACCACATGATCGGCGAGCGCGCGCTCGGCCTCGTCGAGCATCGGCTGCACCAGCTCGCGGCCGAGCCGTTCAAGCTCGGCCTGGTCGTAAGTCGCTTCCTCGCGCTTCGGCTTGCCCTGCTCCCACATATAGAAGCCCTCGCCGGTCTTCTTGCCGAGCTTGCCCTGCTTCACCAGCGTCGCCAGCGCATTGTCGCCGCCCGGGCGCGAGACCAAGCTCCTCGCCGACATGGTTGGCGATGTCGAGGCCGACCAGGTCCATGAGCTCGAGCGGTCCCATGGGCATGCCGAATTTGAGCGCGGCCTGATCGATCTTCTCGCGCGGCTCGCCCTGCTGGTAGACGGCGCACCGCTTCCATCATGTAAGGCGCGAGCACGCGGTTCACCAGGAAGCCGGCGCAGCTCTTCACGATCAGCGGCAGCTTGTTGATGGCGGTGACGAAGGCGCAGGCCTTGCGCACCTCTTCTTCGCGCTTTGCTCGCCGCGTACGACCTCAACCAGAGGAAGCTGCGCCACGGGATTGAAGAAATGCAGGCCGACGAGGCGGCCGGGGTCGGCTCAAGGGCTTGGCGATGTCCTCGAGCCTGAGCGAGGAGGTGTTGGTGGCCAGCACCGCGCCCGGCTTCACCTCTTTCTCCAGCTTCTTGAACAGGCTCTGCTTGATGTCGAGCTTCTCGACGATGGCCTCGATCACCACGTCGGCCTGCTTGATGTGCTTGCCGGTCGGGTCGGCGAGGAGGCGCGCCATGGCCGTCTCGACCGCGATGGGGGTCCGCAGCTGCCGCTTGAACAGCCCCTTGGCGCGGGCGAGCGCTTTCTCGATCTGCGCCTCGTCGAGGTCCTGAAGGCTCGCCTGCATGCCTTGGCTGACGCACCAGGCGGCAATGTCGCCGCCCATGGTGCCGGCGCCGATCACATGCACCCGGAGCGGTTTGAAGCCGTCCTTGGGGGCCTCGTCCTTCAGCATCTCGGACAGCTTGAACACGCGGCGCAGATTGCGCGAGGTCTCGCTCGCCATCAGCGGCGTGAACATCTCGGTCTCGGCGAGGCGCATGCGAACGGGGTCATCGCCATAGCGCTCGAATAGGTCGATGAGGCGGAACGGCGCCGGGTAATGCTCCTCGCGCACCTTCTCGGCGGTCTTGGCGCGCATCTGCTTGGCCAGCAGCGAGCGCACCGGCTGCTTGAGCATCAGCTTCTTCCACCACGGCGCGCCCTTGGAGTGGCGCTTTTGCAGCACCGCTTTGCGCGCGGCCCAGCGGAGATTGTGTCGCGTCGCCACCAGCTGGTCGACCAGGCCGATGGCCCTGGCGGCGCTAGGCCGCAGCATGCGCCCGGTCAGCATGGCGGTCATTGCGTCCATCGGGCCGGCGACCTGGATCGAGCGTACCGTGCCGTTCAGTCCGGGGAAGATGCCGAGCTTCACCTCGGGGAAGCCGAGCCGCGTGCCCTCCTCGCGATCGGCCACGCGCCAGTCGCACGCCAGAGCGAGTTCGAGCCCGCCGCCGAGACAATAGCCGTGAATGGCCGCGACCACCGGCACCGGCAGGCGCTCGATGCGATTGAACAGCTCGAGCGTCTCCTTCACGACCTCGGTGATCTTGGCTTCAGTGTCGAAGCTTTCGAACTCTCTGATGTCGGCGCCGGCGATGAAGCTGCGCTCCTTGCCGCTCATCAGCACGAGGCCCTTCACCTCGCCGCGCATCGCCGCCTCCTCGACCGCCTTGACGATGTCGCCAAGCTCCTCAGTGGGGCGGCGGCCGAGCGAGTTCATGCTCTCGCCGGCGCGGTCGATGATCGCCCAGGCGATGCCCTCGAAATCGACGGCGAAGCGCCAGTCCTGCAAATCGGGAAGTGTCGTCGCCATGATGGAGTTACTCAGCCGCAATATGTTCTGGGTGTTCTTGGGGCGCTTGTGAGTCCCGCGCCAGAGGTGCGGGCGTTTTGCCGCGGGCGAGATCAGCGGCGGCAAAGTCGTCGACGGCGATGACGCGCGCTACCAGTTCGCGGGTTTCGGCCAGCGCGCGCGCCTCGTCCGCGTTCAGCACGCCTTTGGCTTCGGCCTCGGCGATCCAGTCATTGTCGTGGAAGCGCTTCACCTCGCCCTTGCGAATCGCCCGCTCGAGCTTGCGGTCGGCCGCCTCGCACGCCACCACCTTGGCAAGCGTATAGTCGAGCAATCCATTGCGGTCGGACGGGTCGTCAGAAACGAAGACGTCCCTGGTGAGACGGTCGCGGAACGCGCCCGGCTCGAGAGCGGCGCGCACGATCGCCTTGCCCTCGGTGTCGCTCGCCGGCCGCCGCCTGACCCCCAATGGGAAAACCAGCGGGGCCATCAGCCAGGCCGCCCAGCGTTGCGGAAAGTTTCGCAGCGTGCCGAGCAGAGCCTGGTCGAAGCGGTAGAGGCAATTCTTCGCGCAATAGCCCACGAGCTTGAGATCGTCCGGCGGACGCCCGTCGTCGTCGTAACGTTTGAGCACGGCGGAGAGCAGATAAAGCTCGGCCAGGGCATCGGCCATGCGGCCGGTGATCTTCTGCTTCACCTTCAGACCGCCGCCAAGCAGCGCCACGGTCAGATCGGCGACCAGAGCGAACGAACGCGAAGCGCGCGCCAGCTCGCGCCACCAGCGGTGGGTGGCGCCGGCATTGGGCGGCGCCGAAGCGAAAAGGCCGAAGGTCAAATTGTGGAACAGCGCGCCGGCGGCATTGGAGACAGTGAAGGCGACATGGTCGTCGAAGGTGCGGGCGAACAACGCGGTGCCGCGATCGGTGTCGTTGTCCTGAAGGGCTTCGATCTCGGTGAACAGATAAGGATGACTGCGGAGCGCGCCTTGGGCGAAGGTGATCAGCGTGCGGGTCAGGATATTGGCGCCTTCGACGGTGATGCCGACCGGCACCATCTGATAGGCGCCCTGGATGTAGTTCGACGGCCCGTCGCAGATGCCGCGGCCGCCATGAATGTCGAGCGCGTCATTGACGCTTTGGCGCATGCGCTCGGTCGAGACATATTTCAGCAGCGCCGAGATGACGGCGGGCTTCTCGCCGGCCGACACCATTGAGGCGGTTACCGCGCGCGCCGCTTCGAGCTCGTAAGCGGTCTCGATCATGCGCGCCAGCGGCTCCTCGACGCCCTCCATGAAGCCGATCGGCAGATTGAACTGCTTGCGAATGCGGGCGTAGGCGGTGGTCACGCGCAGCATCGACTTGGCGGCGGCGGCGCTGGTGGCGGGTAGCGAGATGGAGCGGCCGGCGGCGAGGCAGCTCATCAGCATGCGCCAGCCCTGCCCGGCCCGCTCCTGCCCGCCGATGATCCAGTCGAGCGGCACGAAGACGTCGCGCCCGCTGGTCGGCCCGTTGGGGAAGGCGGCGCCGGCGGGAAGATGGCGCCGGCCGATCTCGACGCCCGGGTGATCGGTCGGGATCAGCCCGAGTGTGATCCCGACATCCTCGCCGCGGCCAAGATGATTGTCGGGATCGAACAGGCGGAAGGCCAAGCCGAGCAGCGTGGCCTTGGGCGCGAGCGTGATGTAGCGCTTGTCCCAGGTGAGCCTGACGCCCAACGATCTGCCGGCCCTCATGCTGCCCGCGCGTGACGATGCCGACATCGCGCATCGAAGCGGCATCCGAGCCCGAGAACGGCCCGGTCAGCGCAAAGCAGGGAATCTCCTCCCCGCGCGCCAGGCGCGGCAGGAAGTGCTCCTTCTGGGCGTCGGTGCCGTATTTCTCGATCAGCTCGCCGGGGCCGAGCGAGTTCGGCACCATGACGATGGTGACGCCGTCGGCGCTGCGCGAGGAGATCTTGCCGAGAATAAGCGACTGCGCCTGGGCGGAGAAGCCCAAGCCGCCATGCTGCTTGGAGATGAGCATGCCGAGAAAGCCATTATCGCAGACGAAGCTCCAGATATCGTCGGGCACGTCATGCAGCTCGTGGCGGATGCGCCAATCGTTGAGCCGCTTGCACAGTTCGTTGGTCGGCCCGTCGAGAAAGGCGCGCTCCTCGGCGGTGAGCGTGATGGGGGCGAACGCGGCGGAGTTTGTTCCAATTGGGGGTGCCGGAGAACAGCTCGGCGTCCCAGCCGACCGTGCCGGCCTGAAGCGCTTCGCGCTCGGTCTCCGAGATGGTCGGCATCGCGCCCTTGAGCGCGCGATAGGCGGGGAGGCCAATATATTGGCGCTTGAGGTCGGGGAAGCTCGCCGCGAACAGAAGGCCGGCAACCAGCCACCCGAGCAGCGACCAGAGCGGGAATGCCGGCCAATGCAGATGGCCGTGAACGAGACCCATCTGAGCGCACAAGGTGAAAATGGCGGCGGCAAGCGCCCAGCTCCGCAACGAGGCGCGGTTCATGGCCAGGGCGAACAGCGCCAGAATGCTGACGAGCGCGAAAATGACTTCAGCCATGGGCGGCCTCTAAACTCGCCTCGGCCCCTGTCCGTCCCCGACTGAAATGCCCTCGAGGGGCGCCATTATGTGCCGATGCAAGCACCGATCCGGCTTTTTGCCCTCTATGGTCCGGATGGCACATCGACTCAAGCTCTTTTCGTCGCTCCGCTGAGCGCCCTATGTCGTGGCCGCGAATTCGTTCGCCGCTATCTTGTCGCCAACAGATTCCCAGTGAATTAACGCGGGTTAGCTTGCCCTGCGCGCTTCAACGGCGCCAAGCAGCCGGTCGGCGCCGACCAGGATCAGGCCGAGCACGGCGAAGGCAGCTGTCAGCACGCCCATGTTTAACGCCACCCGCTGATAACCGAGCTGCGCTACGTCGAGGAAAGGATAGGGATAAAAGCCGGTCAGCGCTCCATGGAACAGGGAATATGCCGCATAGCCAAGGGGATATATCAGCCACGATGGGACCGACCGGGCCGAGACAGTTCCCTTTGGCACGAACACCAGCCAGTCGATCAGATAAAGCGCCGGCGCGACGCAATGTTCGATCGTGTCGGCGAGATATTGCAAGCCTTCCGGATTCCAGAGCTTGCGCAGGATCGCGTAGTAGACCGTCGAGACGACGATGATGTAACAGGCGATCGCCGTTCGCACCGACGGGCGCGAAAAGAACAACCCCAGTTTGGATTCGGATGCGAGCCAAGGCAGCGTCATAGCCAGCGCCACCAGGATGTTGGTCAGTATCGTGAAATAGGCGAGCAGACGGACCGCCGCCTCGGCCAGCGTGACGTCAGGATTGCTGGCGATGAGGCAATATTGGAGACCGATCACAAACCACCCGATGGCGGCCGCCGCCACTCTATAGTAAGTCTGCATAGCTCCCTCCGCCCGGCGCAGAGATCACGCTAGCCCAACCCAGCGCAGCCTTCAAACCCCTGAGAAAAGAGCCATTGCACAGAACCGCGCCGTCGCGCCCGACACTTCCTTGTGCGGTCCCACCGAATTGGCTAAGCAAAGCTTTGGGCCGCAGCGGCCGACTGGGCAAAGGACAGCATCATGGCAGAGCCAGAGCGACCGCAGCTCAACCCCTATCAAGTCGAGCTCGAGGCCGGCAAACGCTATGCTTGGTGCCGTTGCGGGCGGAGCCAGAAACAGCCGTTCTGCGACGGGTCGCATGCCGGCAGCGGCATAGAGCCGCTGATGTTCACGGCCGAGCGCACCGAAATGGCGCTGCTGTGCGGCTGCAAGGATACCGGCGATCCCCCGTTCTGCGACGGCTCGCATCTGCTGCTCTGATTTTGGGCATGACCAGCGGATAAGCGGCGTTGTGCGCGGCAAGCCCTTCTTGCTAAGACAGAGGCCGCGCTGGGCGCCCGGCACGAGACTGGGCGGCCGGGAGGCCTGACCAAGGGGGGCGGATGGCCTATTTCGTTCAGCAGCTGATCAACGGGATCGCGCTTGGCTCGATCTACGGGCTGATCGCCATAGGCTACACCATGGTCTACGGCATCATCGGCATGATCAATTTCGCCCATGGCGACATCTTCATGGTGGGTGCCTTCATTGCCCTCATCCTCTTTCTCGGGCTGTTGAGCCTGGGCGTCACCATGATCCCGCTGGCCCTGCTCATCGTGCTGCTGCTCGCCATGCTGCTCACCGCGGTGTGGGGCTGGACGGTCGAGCGCATCGCCTATCGGCCTTTGCGCGAATCGTTCCGCCTGGCGCCGCTGATCACCGCCATCGGCATGTCGATCGTGCTGCAGAATTTCATCCAGGTGGCGCAAGGGGCGCGGGTCAAGCCGCTCCAGCCCGTGGTGACCGGGGGTTATACGTTGTTCGAGCAGGACGGCTTCGCCGTCAATCTCTCAAATATCCAGATCCTCATCGTGTTCACGACGCTCGTGCTGATGACGGTGTTCTGGCTGGTCATCACGCGCACCGCGCTCGGCCGGTCGCAACGCGCCTGCGAGCAGGACCGGCTGATGGCGGCGCTCTCGGGCGTCAATGTCGACCGCACCATCTCGCTCACCTTCGTGCTCGGCGCGGCGCTCGCCGCCGTGGCGGGGCTGCTCTACCTGCTCTATTACGGGGTGATCGACTTCTATATCGGCTTCGTCGCCGGCATCAAGGCGTTCACCGCGGCGGTGTTCGGCGGCATCGGCTCGCTGCCCGGCGCCATGCTGGGCGGCTTGGTCATCGGCCTGATCGAGACCTTCTGGTCGGCCTATTTCTCCATCGAGTACAAGGACGTCGCGGCGTTCTCGATGCTCGCCATCGTCCTCATCTTTTTCCCGACCGGGCTGCTCGGCCGTCCCGAGGTGGAGAAGGTTTGAGCGCCTTGGCGGAGCCCGGCACATCGTTCAGCCAGAGGCTCCAGTCGGCCCTCGCCGACTCTTTCCTCGCCGCGATCATCGCCTTTGCCCTGTTCGGCCTGCTGCTGGGCTTGCGAACGGTCGACAATGTGACCGGGCTGACGCTCGAGGGCGCGCCCGGCGCTGCTCGCCGTTGTGGTCGGCATCGTGTTCTTCGGCCGCGTGTTGCTCAATCTGTTCGTGTGGCAGGCCGAGCATCCCCTCACCGCGCCGTTCGCCAGGCTATTCACCAGCGAGAAGTTCGACGCTCGCGACCGCAAGGTGCTCGGCAGCACGGCATTCGGCGCGGTCATCGTCTTCGTGGGTGGCATCCTGATCGGCAGCGCGGCCTGTCAGCTGGTGGCGGGATTTGTGCTCGCCTTCATGGGCGTTGGCTTGTTGCGCCGGACCATCGTCCATTTCTTCCCCAACCTTCCCTACGCGCGCATCTTCACCATCGGCGGCATCGCCTTCGCCGTGCTGTTCCCGATCTGCTCCTATTTCCTCGACAAGGTGTTCCATCTCGGATTGCCGCTGCGCTATCTGTTCGACCTGTCGATCCTGGTGCTGACCTACGTCATGCTTGGCTGGGGACTGAACGTGGTGGTCGGCCTCGCCGGGCTGCTCGACCTCGGCTATGTCGCGTTCTATGCGGTCGGCGCCTATACCTTCGCGCTGCTCGCCACGCATTTCGGCTTGGGCTTCTGGATCTGCCTGCCCATCGCCGGCCTAGCCGCCGCCCTGTGGGGCGTCATTCTCGGCTTTCCAGTGCTCCGGCTCCGAGGCGACTATCTCGCCATCGTGACGCTCGCTTTCGGGGAGATCGTGCGCATCGTCCTGCTCAACTGGACTCCCGTCACCAACGGGCCCAACGGCATCTCCAGCATCCCCAAGCCGACTTTTTTCGGCCTGCCGTTCTCGGCCAACGGCGATGTCACCTTCAGCAGCTTCTTCGGCCTGAAATACGACCCGATCCAAGGCATCATCTTTCTCTATTACGTGATCCTCACCCTCGCCCTCATCACCAATCTGGTCACTCTAAGATTGCGGCGACTGCCGATCGGCCGCGCCTGGGAAGCGCTGCGTGAGGATCAAATCGCCTGCCGCTCGCTCGGCATCAACACCACCATCACCAAGCTCACGGCGTTCGCCATCGGCGCGATGTTCGGGGGATTGGCGGGAAGCTTCTTCGCGACCCGGCAAGGCTTCATCAGCCCTGAGAGCTTCACCTTCATCGAATCCGCCATCATTCTGGCGATCGTGGTGCTCGGCGGCATGGGCAGCCAGCTCGGCGTGGCGATCGCGGCGATCGTCATGGTCGGCGGCTTCGAGGCGCTGCGCCATACCGAAGGCCTGCAAAGCTTTTTCGGCGAAGGGTTCGATCCCGCGCTGTACCGCATGCTGCTGTTCGGCGTCGCCATGGTCGGGATCATGGTGTGGCGCCCGCGCGGCATCATCGGCTCGCGAACGCCCTCCATCACGCTCGGCGAGCGCCGCGCGATTGACGGCGCTCTAGTCAAAGAAGGCAGCGCATGACGTCGTGGCATGCCGACCCCCTGCTCAAGGTCGAGCATCTCACCATGCGGTTCGGCGGGCTGACCGCCGTGGACGATGTCTCCTTCGCGGTTGGCCGGCAGGATATCACTGCCCTGATCGGCCCGAACGGCGCCGGCAAGACCACGGTGTTCAATTGCATCACCGGATTCTACAAGCCGACCGAGGGCATGATGCAGCTCACCCATCCCGACGCCGAGGCCTTCGATCTGGAACGGCTCGACGATCACGACATCAACGCGCGCGCGCGCGTTGCCCGCACCTTCCAGAATATCCGGCTGTTCCAGGGCATGACCGTGCTGGAGAATCTGATGGTGGCGCAGCACAATGTGCTGATGCGCGCCTCGGGCCTGACTATCGGCGCCATTCTCGGGATCGGCGGCTTCAATAAGGCCGAGAAGGAAGCCGTCGACTTCGCGCGGCACTGGCTCGATCGGGTCGGGATCACGCGCCGCGCCGACGAGCCCGCCGGATCGCTGCCTTATGGCGACCAGAGGCGGCTCGAGATCGCGCGCGCCATGTGCACGCGGCCGCTCCTGCTCTGCCTCGACGAGCCTGCCGCCGGCTTGAACGCGCGGGAAAGCGACGGCCTCAACGAGCTGCTCTATTCCATCCGCGCGCAAGACGGCATCGCGATCTTGCTCATCGAGCACGACATGAGCGTGGTAATGCGCATCTCCGACCATGTCGTGGTGCTCGACTACGGCAAGAAGATCGCCGACGGCACCACCGAGGAGGCGCGGAACGACCCGCGCGTGATCGCCGCCTATCTCGGCGTTCCCGACGAAGAGCTGCCGGTGGTCGAGCGCGAGGTCGGCCTATGAGCGAGCCTCTCCTCGAAATGCGCAACGTGACCGCCTGCTACGGCGTGCTGCCGATCCTGCACGGCGTCGACCTCGACATCAAAAAGGGCGAGATCGTCGCGCTGATCGGCGGCAACGGCGCCGGCAAGACGACACTGATGATGACGATCTTCGGACGACCGCGCGCACGAGAGGGCCACATCTTGTTTCAGGGCCGCGATATTACCGCCATGCCCACGCATGAAGTGGCGCGGCTCGGCATCGTGCAGTCGCCGGAGGGCCGCCGCATCTTCTCGCGCATGACGGTGCTGGAGAATCTCCAGATGGGCGCCATCGTCGCCAACGATCCTGCTTATTTCGCCAAGGATCTGGAGCATGTCTACACGCTGTTTCCGCTGCTCAAGGCCCGCCAGCATCAGCGCGGCGGCACGCTGTCGGGAGGCGAGCAGCAGATGCTGGCAATCGCCCGCGCTCTAATGGGCCGCCCGACACTGCTTCTGCTCGACGAGCCGTCGCTGGGGCTCGCGCCCCTGATCGTGAAGCAGATCTTCGCGGCGATCCGGGCGCTCAACGCCGATTATGGCCTGACCGTTTTCCTGGTGGAACAGAGCGCCTATCACGCGCTCAAGCTCGCCCATCGCGGCTATGTCATGGTCAATGGCCGAATCACGATGAGCGGATCGGGCGCGGAGCTCCTCGGCAGTCCGGAGGTGCAGGCGGCGTATCTTGAAGGGGGCACCGGCAGCGCCGTCCAGCAGGGAGCGCGACAGTGACTTGGCTCTCCGACGACAGCCTGCGCGTATTCCTCGTGCTCACCGTGATCATCGGCGGCGGCGCGGCCGTTCTGGCCGGTAGAGGCCTGGCGCGGTCGTGGAAGCCGTTCGGTCGCGTGTATCTTCTATATGGCGCTGCTGGCCGCCGCCGTCCGCTTCGTCCATTACGCCCTGTTCGACGGCGAGCTCCTGTCGCTCTATTACTATCTCGTCACCTATGTCGTGCTGTTGGCGGCGGCGAGCCTCGGCTATCGCAACATGCGGACGACGCAAATGGTCACCCAATATCGCTGGCTTTTCGAGCGGACGAGCCCGCTGACCTGGCGCGAGCGGACGTGAGCGAGTCGCCCTGGCGTACGCGAATTGATGTAGAGTAGGTCGGTTCCTGAGGATGGAGGTCGCAATGAAGCGCATGGCCGGGCTGATCGCAGCCCTCGCTCAAGCCGTCTTGATCGCCGGTTGCGGCGGCGGCGAAGAGAGCACTACCACGCCGATCGCCGTCGTAGGCCCGGTCACGGGTCAATATGCTTCATTCGGCGCGCAGATGAAGAACGGCGGCGAAATGGCCGTCGAGGACATCAACGCCGCGGGCGGCGTGCTCGGCAAGATGCTCGATCTCGACATCGGCGACGATGCCTGCGACCCGAAACAAGCGGTGGCGGTCGCCAACCAATTGACCGGCAAAGGGGTTGCGCTGGTCGCCGGCCACTATTGCTCGGGCTCCTCGATCCCGGCGTCGAAGGTCTATGCCGAGAGCGACATGGTGCAGATCTCTCCGGCCTCGACCAACCCCGCTTTCACCGACGATCGCGCCGGACCGAATATCTACCGCGTGTGCGGCCGCGACGATCAGCAAGGGGGCATCGCCGGAAAATATCTGGCGAGCCACTACTCCGACCGGAACATCGCCATCGTCCACGACAAGACCGCTTACGGCAAAGGCATCGCCGACGAGGTCAAGAAGGCGCTCAACGCGGCCGGCAAGCAGGAGGTCATGTACGAGGCCATCACCGCCGGCGAGAAGGACTATTCGGCGCTGGTCTCCAAGCTCAAGCAGGCCAATATCGATGTGCTGTTCCTGGGCGGCTACCACACCGAGGCCGGGCTGATCGTGCGCCAGATGCGCGACCAGGGCCTGGCCACCGTGCTGATGGGCGGCGACGCGCTGATCACGCAGGAATATTGGTCGATCACCGGACCGGCCGGCGAAGGCACGCTGATGACGTTCTCGCCCGACCCGCGCAAGAACCCGGCCGCCGCCGAAGTGGTCAAGCGCTTCAAGGACAAGGGCATCGAGCCGGAGGGCTATGTGCTCTACACCTACGCCGCCGTTCAGGCGTGGAAGCAGGCCGCCGAAAAGGCGAAGTCGGTGGCCTCAGCCGACGTGGTCAAGGCGCTCAACGACACCGAGTTCGACACCGTGATCGGCAAATTCAAGTTCAACGAGAAGGGCGACCCGAACCTGCCGCCTTACGCCGTCTATCGCTGGTCGAACGGCGGCTACGAGGAGATCGACGAGCAGGCGACCCAATAGACTGGGCGCCCGGCGGCGCTAGTGCTTCTTGGCCGCGCGCTCGTCCGACTTGAACTCCGCTTCAAGTTCCTTCTCGAGCCGAACCAGATCGGCGGGGAGCGGCATGCCGAAAACGCGCATCTCGTTCAGCTTCTCCCGGATCTGTTGGTAAAGCTCGTGGCGATCTTCGGGCTGGTTCTCCATCTGATTGAGGAGAAGCGCGAGTTCGGCCTTCAAGTCGTCAAATGCCATGGCGTGCCGCCTCCTGGTCGTGGCGGGGGATCGGACCACAAACGGCCCTGAGCGGCAAGCCTGCTAACGGCGCGTGGATTGCGGCGAGCCCATTTCCCCTGCATAGTTAAGCCCGAGCGAGGCTCGCAACGGGGCGGGATGGACAAATGGACAAAGTGACTATCGCCAATGTGGTCGGCTTCGTGCTGGCCATCCTTTTCGCGCTGGTGATCGGCGTGTCGATGTGGGCGCTCCTGACCGGCGACTACATGAACTCGATCATGAACGAGCAGACCCGGCACACGCTGCGCATCGTCGGGTTCGCCGGGGCGCTGGCCGCGCTCGCCACCTGGTGGGTGCAGAGCTTTGCGGCCAAGCGGGGCTTCGTGGTCCGCTTCATGTTCGCCTTCTTCATCTTCGTGGTGGCGTTCTGCAGCTTCGGCGGATTGCTCCGCTTCATCTATGTCCACGCCACCTATCCCAACCAGCAGGACTGGTCGCTGACCGGCATGTATCTGGCCTCGCTCAACGACTTCTACACATTCTTGCTCGATATGTTGTTGCCGCCGCGGCCGGCCTATGCCGCCCTGACCGTGGCCGCTGCGATCTTCGTCGCCTGGTTCGGGCCGCGCGAGGCCAAGACCGCCGACATCTGATTAAGGGTACGATTTGAGCGGCGGCGGCCCCTCTGCTAGAGGTTAGCCCTCGTTCGCATCTTTCGTCGCGGGAAGGCTTCTCCGAAACGCATGATCCCCCGTTACAGCCGCCCCGAGATGGCCCGGATCTGGGAGCCTGACACCAGGTTCAGCATCTGGCTCAGGATCGAGACCTATGCCGCCGAGGCCATGGCGGAGCTCGGACTCATTCCCAAGCACGCGGCCGATGCGGTGAAAAAACGCGGCGGCTTCGACATCGCCCGCATCGACGAGGTCGAGCGGGAGGTCAAGCACGACGTGATCGCCTTTCTCACCTCGGTGGCCGAGCATGTCGGGCCGGAAGCGCGCTTCCTGCATGCCGGGCTCACCTCATCCGACGTGCTCGACACCTGCTTCAACGTGCAGCTCGTCGAGGCGGCCGACCTGCTGATCGCCGACGTCGACGCGCTGCTGGCCGCGCTGAAGGCCCGCGCCTTCGAGCATAAGGACACCCCGACCGTCGGCCGCAGCCACGGGGTCCATGCCGAGCCCACGACATTCGGGCTCAAGCTGGCGGTGGCCTATGCCGAGTTTGCCCGGGCGCGGACGCGGCTGGTCCAGGCCCGCGAAGAGGTCGCCACCTGCGCCATCTCCGGCGCGGTCGGCACCTTCGCGCATGTCGATCCCAGGGTCGAAGCCTATGTGGCGAAAAAACTGGGGCTCAAGGTCGAGCCGATCTCCACCCAGGTGGTGCCGCGCGACCGGCACGCCGCCTACTTCGCCGCGCTTGGCGTGGTGGCAAGCTCGGTCGAGCGGCTGTCGACCGAGATCAGGCATTTGCAGCGGACCGAGGTGCTCGAGGCCGAGGAATATTTCAGCGCCGGGCAGAAGGGCTCGTCCGCCATGCCGCATAAGCGCAACCCGGTGCTGTCGGAGAACCTGACCGGCCTGGCCCGGGTGGTGCGCGCCTATGTGATGCCGGCGCTGGAGGACGTGGCGCTGTGGCATGAGCGCGACATCTCCCACTCGTCGGTCGAGCGGGTGATCGGCCCTGACGCCACCATCGCGCTCGATTTCGCGCTGCACCGGCTGGCCTCGATCGTCAAGGACCTGGTGGTCTATCCCGAGCGCATGCGGCTAAATCTCGACCGCCTCGGCGGGTTGATCCATTCGCAGCGCGTGCTGCTGGCGCTGACGGAAGCCGGCGTGCCGCGCGAGGAGGCCTACCGGATCGTGCAGCGCAACGCCATGACGGTGTGGGAGGACGGCGCCGATTTCCTCGAGGCGCTGCTCGCCGACCAGGACGTGACCAAGGTGCTTTCGCCCGAGCAGATCCGGGCCCAGTTCGATCTCGGCTATCATTTCAAGCACGTGGACACGATCTTCGCCCGCGTGTTCGGGACGAAATAAGGCTGCCCTAGTTGCCGAAGCGGTAGTTCAGCCGGGCCGTGACCGATTGGATGAGGATGTCACCGTCGACGATCGGCGTTGCCAGGAAGGACTCGCTGCCGCACTTGCCGCAACGCACCCGCCAATGCTCCACGTCGAGATCGGCATAGTCGTACTCGACCGCGAGCGAGAAGCCTCCCCCCAGCGCGTATTCTCCGCCGCCGCCGACGGTCCAGCCATTGGCCCAGTCGTCGCCCGCGGCGCGTGTGAGGTTGGAGATATCCACAAGATTCAGGCCGACCTCGCCTCCGGCCCAGCCGGCCTTGGCGTAAGCGAGCCAGCGGCCTTGCGCATAGCCCACGCGGCCGGTCACGCTGGTGAGCCATTGCACGTCGGTGCGATAGACATCTATTGCCGGAAAGAATGGGCTCGGCTCGCGCGCGTTGAGGTCGGGAGCGATCGCCGACCATTCCACGCCCAACACCCAGGCGCCGGCCTGATAGTTGAAGCCGAGTTGGCCGCCCCCCATGAACCCGTCGGCATCGAAGTCGAAATTCCTGCCGAGCAGCACAGGTCCCGAGGTGTTGAAATAGTTCCGGTTGTCGTAATGCCAGTCGGCCTGGTCCCAGGCGCCGCCGAGTTGGCCGCCCACATAAAAGCCGGTCCAATCGACGGATTCGGAAGCGGGCGCGAGGTCGGCTGCCGGCGCGGGGCTCGCAAGCGCAAATAGACAGATGCCCGCGGCACCGAGCGCCGTGCCAAGCCGGCAAGTTATCAGAGACATGCCCCGTTCCCCGCTAACCCAGGTCAAAGTCTATCGGGTAAGTTAGGGGGCCCCAACGCTTCAATGGGAGTCGTGCACAGAAGTTGCGCGAGCCGGTTCAGGCTGTGGTCGCCGTCGGGGTCAGAATCCGCGTCCTTAAAGCGCGGGCTCCGGCGGCGTTCCTTACTCGCCGTAGGCGTTCCTCAGGCCGCCGCTGATGCCCTGAATGTCGACATCGTCGATGCGTTCGCCGTCGCTATAACCGTGGAAGATATGCGGCATATAGCGATAGCGGTTCCGCTCTTGCGCCATCATGAAATAGCGCTTGCGATAGAACGACGGCTTGATGGCGGCGTAAGGCGGCAGATCGTAGTACCAGTCGGCCTTGGGATAATGGCCGGAGCGATAGGCATAAGGCGGGAAGATCGGGACCAGCTGGTCATCCTGCGCCTCCGCCGCACCGGGGCATATGGCCAGCACGGCGAACACAGCAATCGCCAAAGTTCGAATCAGCAAGCGCATCAAGGCCCCCATCCCCGCTTACGCCATATTGGCACAGCGGCGTGTTAGCGTCAGCCTAAGAGTTGATGGTCGCTGCGGCCCTGGCCTGGGCGGCGGCTTGGGCGAACCACCCGGCGTCGGTGCCGGCCGCCACCACGTCGCAGCGATCGGCGACCAGGGGCTTGGCATCGCTCAAGTCATCGGCAAAAACCAGCGCGATCACAGACATCTCCCGGCATTTGCTCAGAACTTGAGTCATCGCTTTCTTGACCTCCGGCGCCCGGCTGTCGAGCCGCCCGGTCAGCGCCAGCGACAGACCGCTAGGACCGAAGCAGACCATGTCGACGCCGTCGAGCGCGAGGATGTCATCGAGCTGATCCAGCGCCCCCCTGGTCTCGATCTGAGGGCAGGCAATGGTCCAGTCATTGGCGGTCGCGAAGGCATCGCCCTGGAGGTGAGCGCGGTGCGGGCCGAAGCTGCGTTGCCCGCGCGGCGGATATTTCACTGCCTGCACGAAGCGCTCGGCGTCCTCGACATTGGCGATGGCGGGACACATGACGCCCTGCGCGCCGGCATCCAGCGCCCGGCCGATCGCCCCGGCATCGTTGTCGGCGACGCGGACGATGGCCGGAAGACCGCAGGCGCGCGCCGCCGTCAGGCAACCGAGCAAGGAATCGTTTCCGCCGACACCGTGCTGCTGATCGATGGTGACGCAGTCCCAGCCCGCCCCGCCGATCAGCTCGATGAGGAAGGGGTTGTTGAGGGTGAGCCAGGCGTTGAACAGCGTGCGGCGGTCCTTCGCCGCCTGGCGGAAGCGGTCCTCACGCAAGGCGCCGCTCACGCCTTGCCTTCGGTTTCGAGCTGCATGACCGCCTGGGCCATGAAATCCGACATCTTGGTCCTGATCTGGTGGTCGGATTGGCCGACGCTCTTGGCGTCGAAATCGGCCCTGATCTTGCGAACCACGTCCTCCTCGCCGGGCTCGGTCAGGTCGGCCTTGATCACCTCGCGGGCATAGGCTTGCGCGGCGTCGCCGGACATCCCCATCAGTTCGGCGGCCCATAGGCCAAGCAACCGATTCCGCCGCGCCGTCGCCTTGAATTTGAGCTCCTCGTCATGGGCGAATTTCCGCTCAAAACCCTTTTCGCGATCCTCGAAACTTGCCATCTAGCTTGCGCCTCCTTGGGCCCTTCGATTCGGGGCAGTTCCCTGAAAATTCCTGGGGAAACTACACTCCCCACCGGCCGAGGGATAAAGCCCAACACCCTGGAAATCAACAGATTGCGGCGACGACCTGCATGCGCCCTGGCAGCCGTTGTATGCCCCCCTCCCTTAAGCTAAGGTCGATCCAAGACCCCTTGAATTGATTCCGGCAATGGCAATTTGTAAATTGCGCGCGGCCTGGGTGATCCTCTCGCCCGCGCGTTTGGCGTTTGTCGGCAGTCAAGCCAGTCCTGAGTGAGGAACTAACCATGAACCGCCGTCGCCGCATCTATGAAGGCAAAGCCAAGATCCTCTATGAGGGTCCCGAGCCCGGCACGCTCGTCCAGCATTTCAAGGACGACGCCACCGCCTTCAACAACAAGAAGCACGACAAGATCGAGGGCAAAGGCGTCCTCAACAATCGCATTTCCGAATTTCTGTTCCAGAAGCTCGGCGACATCGGCGTGCCCACCCATTTCATCAAGCGGCTCAACATGCGCGAGCAGCTGATCCGCGAGGTCGAGATCATCCCGCTCGAGGTGGTGGTGCGCAACGTCGCCGCCGGCTCGCTGTCGACCCGGCTCGGCATCGATGAAGGCACCGCACTGCCGCGCTCGATCGTCGAGTTCTATTACAAGAACGACGCGCTCGGCGATCCGATGGTCACCGAGGAGCACATCACCGCCTTCGGCTGGGCCACGCCACAAGAGATCGACGACGTGATGTCGATGGCGCTGCGCATCAACGACTTCCTGTCGGGACTGTTTCTCGGAGTCGGCATCAAGCTGGTCGACTTCAAATGCGAGTTCGGCCGGCAGTGGGACAACGAGCAGATGCGCATCCTCCTCGCCGACGAGATCTCGCCCGATTGCTGCCGGTTGTGGGACGTCGAGACGCAGAACAAGCTCGACAAGGACCGCTTCCGCCGCGACATGGGCGGCTTGGTCGAGGCCTATCAAGAGGTGGCCCGCCGGCTCGGGCTCCATGTCGACAATCCGACGCGGGCCCGCTCCGGCCCGGTACTGGTGCGCTCGAAATAGGACCGAAGCGAACGACGGACGCATGAAGGCGCGCATCACCATCACGCTGAAGCCGGGCGTGCTCGATCCGCAAGGCAAGGCCATCGCCGGGGCGCTGCATGCGCTCGGCTTCGGTTCGGTTGGCAATGTCCGCCAGGGTAAATATATCGAGGTCGAAGTGGCCGAGAGCGATCCGGCCCGCGCCCGCGCCGAGGTCGAGCGGATGTGCGAACAGCTTCTCGCCAACACCATCATCGAGAACTACGCTTATGAGCTCGAGGCGGCTTAGCGCGACGGCGAAAGCCGCACTCCAGAAATCCAGCTTGCGCGTTCATTGTTTTTGGATCCCGGCTTACGCCGAGATGACGCATTGGAGTAGACAGGAATGAAGGCGAGCGTCATCGTCTTTCCCGGATCGAATTGCGACCGTGACGCGGCCGTGGCGCTCGAAGCCGCGACCGGGCAGGCGCCGGCCATGGTGTGGCATGGCGATTCGGAGATTCCGGCCAGCGACCTGATCGTGCTGCCGGGCGGCTTCTCCTACGGCGACTATCTCCGCTCCGGCGCCATGGCGGCGCACTCGCCGGTGATGCGCGAGGTGGTGACGCGCGCGCGTGCCGGCACGCCGGTGCTCGGCATCTGCAACGGGTTCCAGGTGTTGACCGAGGCGGGTCTGCTGCCCGGTGTGTTGATGCGGAACGCCACGCTCAAATTCATCTGCAAGGACGTGCTGCTCCGTGTTGAGCGGAACGACACCGCCTATGCGCGCCGCTACGTCAAAGGCGAGGTTGTCAAGTTCGCTATCGCGCATAAGGACGGCAGCTATTTCGCCGACGACGCCACGGTGCAGCGACTCGAAGGCGAAGGCCGGGTCGCCTTCCGCTATTGCGACGAGCACGGCAAGGCTATTGACGGAGCCAATCCCAACGGCTCGCGCAACAATATCGCCGGCATCTACAACGAGACCGGTACGGTGCTCGGGCTGATGCCGCATCCCGAGCGGCTCGCCGATGCGGCCCTCGGCGGCACTGACGGCGCCAAGATGTTTCTGTCGCTGGTGGAGACGCTCCATTGAATATCGCGGCGCGCGCGGCAAAAGCAGCCGACGGCATCACTGCGGAGCTGGTCGCCGAGCACGGGCTCGCGCCCGAGGAGTATAAGCTGCTGATGGCGGCGCTCGGCCGCGAGCCGTCCCTCACCGAGCTCGGCATCTTCTCGGTGATGTGGTCCGAGCATTGCTCCTATAAATCCTCCAGGGTGTGGTTGAAGAAGCTCCCCACCGAAGGCCCGCAGGTGATCCAGGGTCCGGGCGAGAACGCCGGCGTGGTCGATCTCGGCGACGGCCAGGCGGCCGTATTCAAGATGGAGAGCCATAACCACCCCTCTTATATCGAGCCCTATCAGGGCGCCGCGACCGGGGTGGGCGGCATCATGCGCGACGTGTTCACCATGGGCGCGCGCCCGATCGCCAATATGAACGCGCTGCGTTTCGGCGCGGCCGATCATCCCAAAACGCGGCATCTGCTGGCGGGCGTGGTCTCCGGCATCGGCGACTACGGCAATTGCATGGGCGTACCAACGGTCGGCGGCGAGACCAATTTCGATCCCGGCTACAACGACAACATCCTGGTCAACGCCATGTGCGTCGGGCTGGTGGACGCCAAGCGCATCTTCACATCCGCGGCCAAGGGCGTCGGCCATTCCGTCGTCTATGTCGGCTCGAAGACCGGCCGCGACGGCATCCATGGCGCCACCATGGCCTCGGCCGAGTTCGACGAAGCCTCGGAGGAAAAGCGCCCGACCGTCCAGGTCGGCGATCCCTTCACCGAGAAGCTGCTGTTGGAGGCCTGTCTCGAATTGATGGCCGAGGACGCCATCGTCGGCATCCAGGACATGGGCGCCGCGGGCCTCACCTCGTCCTCGGTGGAGATGGCCGACAAGGGCGGCGTCGGCATCGAGCTTGAGCTCGATCGCGTGCCGACCCGCGAGGACGGCATGACCGCCTACGAGATGATGCTGTCGGAGAGCCAGGAGCGCATGCTCATGGTGCTCAAGCCCGGCTCGGAGAAGGCCGCCGAGCAGGTGTTCCAAAAGTGGCAGCTCGACTTCTCGGTGATCGGCTACACCACCGACACCGGGCATTTGGTGGTGCGCCATCGCGGCATCGTCGAGGCCGACATTCCGCTGGCAGCCCTGGCCCATGCCGCGCCGGTCTATGAGCGGCCGTGGACCAAGAAAGAGCCGCAAGCGCTGGTGGCACCGGAGGAAGTGCCATCTCCCAACAGCATGCTCGGCGCGCTTGAGGCCTTGATGGGTTCCCCTCATTTGTCCTCGCGCCGCTGGATCTTCGAGCAATACGACCACATGGTGATGGCCGACACGGTGCAGCGGCCCGGCGGCGACGCCGCCGTGATACGTGTCCACGGCACCAACAAAGGTCTCGCCATCTCTTGCGACGTGACGCCCCGCTATTGCGCCGCCGACCCTTATGAAGGGGCCAAACAGGCGGTGGCGGAATGCTGGCGCAATCTCTCCGCCGTCGGCGCCGATCCGCTGGCCATCACCGACTGCATGAATTTCGGCAATCCTGAGCGGCCCGAGATCATGGGCGAGTTCGCCAGCGCGATCGAAGGCATGGCCGAGGCTTGCACGGCGCTGTCCTTCCCGGTCGTGTCAGGCAATGTGTCGCTCTACAACGAGACCAATGGCATCGCCATCCCGCCCACGCCCGCCATCGGCGGCATCGGGGTGATCCCCGACCTTGCCCACATGGCCACCATCGCACTCAAGCGCCAAGGCGACCTGCTGATGCTGCTAGGCGCGGAGGCGGGCCATCTCGGCCAGTCGCTCTATATGCAAGGGGTGCTGGAGCGGACGCAGGGCGCGCCGCCCCCGGTCGATCTCGACGCCGAGCGCCGCGCCGGCGACCTGGTCAGAGGGCTGATCAGGGACGGGTGCCTGACGGCGGTGCACGATGTGTCGGACGGCGGGCTGTTGGTGGCGGTCGCCGAGATGGCGCTGGCCGGCGGCCACGGGGTTGAGCTCGATGCCATCCCGGCCCCCCTGCCCCCCCATGCGCTGTGGTTCGGCGAGGACCAGGCGCGCTACGTGGTGGCGGCGTCCCCCGACCACGCCGACGCCATCCACAAGGCGGCGGCCATGGCCAAAGTGCCGCTCAGGCTGCTGGGCAAAGTGGGTGGCGATGCAATCCAGCTCGACGGCGAACCGAAGCTGCCATTGGCGGCCCTTAAGGCCGCGCACGAGGACTGGTTGCCGCGCTTCATGGCGCAACGCTAAGATCACCAGGGACAAGGAGCAGACGATGGCCATGGCGGCCGACGATATCGCGCAGCTGATCAAGGAGCGCTTTCCCGACGCCGAGATCCGCATCGAGGACCTCGCCGGCGACGGCGACCATTATTCGGCGACCATCGTGTCGGAGGCGTTTCGCGGCAAGACGCGGGTGCAGCAGCATCAGATGGTCTATGACGCGCTCAAGGGAAACATGGGCGGCGCGCTGCACGCTCTTGCACTCAAGACTGCGGCGCCATAGCTATTGCCCAGCGTCAAAGAGGATCGAGACGATGAACCCACAGAATGATGTCCAGGCCTGGATCAAGAATGAGGTCGCCGGAAACGACGTGGTGCTGTTCATGAAGGGCGACAAATCCGCCCCGCAATGCGGCTTCTCCATGCAAGTCGCCCAGATCCTCGGCCATCTCGGCGTCGACTTCAAAGACATCAACGTGCTCGAGAACATGAGCGTGCGCGACGGCATCAAGACCTATTCTAATTGGCCGACCATCCCGCAGCTTTACGTCAAGGGTGAGTTCGTCGGCGGCTGCGACATCGTGCGCGAGATGTTCCAGGCCGGCGAGCTGCAGGAGCTGCTCACGGCAAAAGGCGTGGCCCACAACGCGCAGACGCTGACCGCGTGACTTGGCGCCTCGCCTTATTCGCAGCCGATAATAATGTCGCCCGGGTTGATGATCAGCGTCACCGGCTTGCCTTCGTAAAGTCCAGCGATTCCAAGGTAGCGATAGTCACGGATGACTGGAGCGTGGTCTCTCCGGCAATGGCGACATAGACGATGGCCGTCACCGCCCCTTTGCGGATCTCCAGGATCTTGCCTGCGATCTGGTTCCCCGTGCTGAGCTTGCTGAACTTCATGTCACATCTCCCCTAGCTCCCGCGAGCTTCTCGCCTCCCGCGTTGCTCAGCTGAGGTTGCCGCAGAAGCGCTGGATGCGGCGGCACGCCTCTTCCAGAGCCGTGATGCCGGTCGCATAGGAAATGCGGAAGAAGGGCGACAGCCCGAACGCCGCGCCATGGACGACGGCAACGCCTTCCTCCTCGAGCAGTGCCGTGGCGAAGTCCTCGTCGGTGCCGAGCGTCTTGCCGCCTTTGGTGGTCTTGCCGATGGTGCCGGCGCAGGACGGGTAGACATAGAACGCGCCTTCGGGCTTCGGGCAGGAAATGCCCTTGGCCTGGTTGAGCATGGCGACCACGAGATCGCGCCGCTCCTGGAACGACAGGACCCAATCTTTGAGGAACTCCTGCGGGCCTTCGAGCGCCTCGACCGCGGCCCATTGGCTGATCGACGAGGGATTCGAAGTCGACTGCGATTGCAGCGTGGCGATGGCCTTGATCAGGGGCTCCGGCCCGCCGCCGTAACCGATGCGCCAGCCGGTCATGGAATAGGCCTTGGATACGCCGTTCAAGGTGAGCGTGCGGTCCTTGAGCTTCGGCTCGACCGCGGCGGGGGTGGTGAATTTGAAGCCGTCATAGACCAGGTGCTCGTAGATGTCGTCGGACAGCACCCATACCCGGTCATGCTTGACCAGCACTTCGGTGAGCGCCTTGATCTCCCCGGCGGTATAGGCGGCGCCGGTCGGGTTGGACGGCGAGTTGAAGATGAACCATTTGGTCTTGGGCGTGATCGCGCGCGCCAAGGCCTCGGGCTTCAGCTTGAAACCGTCTTCGACCTTGGTCTCGACGATGACCGGCTCGGCCCCGGCCAGCAGCACGATGTCGGGATAGCTCACCCAATAAGGCGACGGGATAATGACCTCGTCGCCGGGATCGAGCGTGGCGAGCAACGCATTGTACAGCACCTGCTTGCCGCCCGAGCCGACGGTGATCTCCGACGGCTTATAGGCAAGCCCGTTCTCGTGCTTGAACTTCTCGACGATCGCCCGCTTCAGCTCGGGAATGCCGTCGACGGCGGTGTATTTGGTCTCGCCGCGCCTGATCGCCTCGATCGCCGCCTGCTTGATGTTGTCGGGCGTGTCGAAATCGGGCTCGCCGGCACCAAGGCCGATAACGTCGAACCCGGCTGCCTTCAGCTCGCGCGCCTTGCTGGTAATAGCCATGGTCGGCGAAGGCTTGACGCGTTCGAGCGTGCGGGCGACCAGTCCCATGTCGATCTCCTGGAAAATGTTGCAGTGCAGCGGGCGCGCGCACCCTAAGCAAGGCCGCGGCGGGCCGCAAGCGTTATGGCGCAAAAAACCACAGACGCGGGCCATCGACCCGCGCCTGCTGCATTGCTAGGCAGTCAATGCGCGGAGGCCGCTAAGCGGCCTCGCGATTGAGCTTGCCTTCGGCCAGCTTGGTCAGGAGCCGGTCGGCATTGTATTCCTGGTCGAGCGTCTGCTGGAGCAGGCTGGCGGCGTCCTTCATGCCAAGCTGCTTGGCCCAAGCGATCATCGTGCCGTAGCGGGCGATCTCGTAATGCTCTACGGCCTGGGCGTCGGCGATCATGCCGGCATCGAGGACGTCGGGATCCTTGGCCTCTTTCATGTCTTCGGCGCCCTCCTCGATGATGCCCTTGATCGCCGGGCAGGTTTTCGCGGTGGGTTTCAGGTCGCACAGCGCGAACACCTGCTCGAGGCGTTCGACCTGGCCTTCGGTCTCTTTGAGATGGTGCTCGAAGGCCTGGCGCAGCTGGTCGGAATCGGCCTTCTTGGCCATCTTCGGCAGCGTTTTCAAAATCTGCTTCTCGGCGTAGTAGATGTCCTTGAGCAGATTGACGAAAAGATCCTCCAAAGACTTGGTGGCGGGCATCGTTTGTTGGCTCCTCGGGGTTAGCGATTGGCAAGAGGGTGCGGCTCTCTGCCAGCATTCACTTGGTGCGTGGTGAGCCGTCCTGAGAGGGCTAACCGTCTGCTCCAGCATCCGGTTCCCGGCGCAGCCGGATCATCTCGCCGCCCTGTGGACAATCGCATTTGCGCCACAGTTGTGGCGGGGAAACGGGCAGCGAGGCCACAATCCGGCTAAAGCCCCGCCCCATTGCCGTGTTTGATTTTGCTTGGTGCCATACAGACGAGGCCAAAGTCGATGACCAAGCGACGCCTAGCTCTGTGCTCCCGCGAGCCCCTGGCAACTTCCGTTTTCCTTTCTCTGATCCTGGTTTTTTTCTTGGCGCTGCCAAGCAATGCGGTGCGGGCCGAGCCGGCGTCGCCCGGCGCCGGCACTGCCGTAGGTGAAGCCGAGCGCGTCGCCCCCGGCGACATGAACACCGGAGCGCTGCTGCTCCAGGGCCAGACCGGCGGCTTGGTCGAAGCGCCACGTCTGGCGACCGACGTTTTGATGACGGTCAACGGCACCATCGCCCGCGTCACCGTCACCCAGCGGTTCGAGAACCCGTCCGATCGCTGGCTCGAAGGTATCTATGTGTTTCCGCTGCCTGAGCAGTCGGCCGTCGATGCGCTCCACATGCAGATCGGCGATCGAGTGATCGAGGGCGAGATCAAAGGCCGCGACGAGGCCAAGCAGGCCTATGAGGCGGCCAAGGACGCCGGGCAAAAGGCGAGCCTGGTCGAGCAGGAGCGTCCCAACATCTTCACCAACTCGGTGGCCAATATCGGCCCGCACGAGGCGATCGTCGTCCGCATCGAATATCAGGAGACAGTCAAGCAGGACGGCGGCGTCTATTCGCTGCGCTTCCCGCTGGTGGTCGCGCCTCGCTATAACCCGAAGGCCGGTGAGGTCACCCCGGTCGATTTCGGCGGAAAGCCCGCGCCGTTGGATCCGGTTCCCGACCGTGACCGCATCACCCCGCCGGTGCTCGACCCGGCTAAGTCGCCGAAGATCAATCCGGTGTCGATCCAGGTGAAGCTCAATGCCGGCTTCATGCTTGGCGACGTCACGAGTTCGTTCCACCCGATCGCGCTCGATCGGACCGGTGACGAGACGGCCAGCTTGACTCTGGCCGGCGGCACGGTGCCCGCCGACAAGGACTTTGAACTGACCTGGAGCCCGAAAGCCGCCGCGGTGCCGCAAACCGCGCTGTTCCATGAGACGGTCAACGGGCAGGATTATTTGCTGGCCATGGTCACGCCGCCCACGCTGGACAGCGCCGCCAAGCTGCTGCCGCGCGAGACGATCTTCGTCATCGACAATTCCGGCTCGATGGCCGGCACCTCGATCGTGCAGGCCAAGCAGAGCCTGCTGTACGCGCTCGACCATCTGCGCGCCGGCGATAAATTCAACGTGGTCCGGTTCGACGACACCATGGAGACGCTGTTCGTCCAGGCGGTCGACGCCACCTCCGAGAATCTGGCGATCGCCAAGGCGTTCGTGTCGCGGCTCGATGCCGAAGGCGGCACGGAAATGCTGCCCGCTCTGCAAGCGGCGCTGACCGATGCGACCCCGCCAGACTACGACCCGGCTACGCCAGGTAGTATTCCTCACCGACGGTTCAGTCGGCAACGAAGCGCAGCTGTTCACTGAGATCGCCAACCATCTCGGCCGCTCGCGCCTGTTCACGGTCGGCATCGGCTCCGCGCCGAACAGCTATTTCATGCGGCGCGCCGCCGAGACTCGGCCGCGGCACGTTCACCCAGATCGGCGCCGCAAGAGCAGGTGCTGGTCGCGCATGAGCGCGCTGTTCGCCAAGCTGGAGAAGCCGGTCATGCTGGGGCTCAAGGCCGAATGGCCGCAAGGAACCAGCGCCGAAGTCTGGCCCGATCCCCTGCCCGACCTTTATGCCGGCGAGCCGGTCGTGCTGTCGGCCAAGGTCGGCGCCATGGGCGGCGAACTGCATTTGTCGGGCATGTTCGACGGCAAGCCGTGGACCGCGGCGTTGCGGATCTCCGACGCCATCGACGGCATGGGCGTCGCCAAGCTCTGGGCGCGCAGCAAGATCGCCTCGCTCGAGGGGAAACTCTATAGCGGCGTGAACGAGGCTGACATCGATAAGGCGATCGAGACAGTCGCGCTCGAGCATCATCTGGTGTCGAGCCAGACCAGTCTGGTCGCCATCGACCAGACCAAGTCGCGGCCGGACGGCCAAGGCGTCGCGAGCGTCGACATGCCGGTCAATCTTCCCGACGGCTGGGTCTACGACAAAGTGTTCGGGCCGCAGGGCCGGCGCAGCACGCGATGAAGGCTGCCGACGGCCAGCCGCGCTATGACCGCTCGGGCGGCGGTTTCCTGAATTCCTTGATGCCGAGCGTTCTGCCGCAGTTCGCGTTCGACGGTGGGACGGCGCAAGAGGCGCCGCCCCGATGGATGCGGCACCGCCACTGCCCGACCAAGCGGACCTGCACCTCGACCGTCCTCGCGACCGGCCCGACGCAGACCAGTGCGGATCAAACCTATCCCGTGCTTCCGCTCACCGTGGTGCCGAAGCCCGAGGCCAGTCCGCTGGCGTCGCTCAAGGCACCGGACATGAACCGGCGGATCGCCATGCTGGCGCTCGTGCTCGCTTTGCTGAGCGGTCTGACATTCATCTTATGGCGTTACCACCGCCGCGATTATGCCTCCCCGCGGCGGATCGGGAGGAGGATCTGATGCTGAGACGGGGGTCCGCGCAGCTCCTCCTCCTCTTTTCGCCCGCGCTCATGGCTCGGGTGGACGATGGGAGCCATTGCCGGCGTGCTGATCGTCGCCGGTTTGATCCAGGCCGGCGGCGACTTTCCGCTCCTGACGCGGACCGGTCTCGCCCAGATGATCCGTCAGAGTGCGTGGCAGCACGCGCTCGCCGGACTACCCGAGCAGGCGCCCTGGCCGTGGGCCGACACGCCGGCCGCCGGCGACGCCAAAGTGCCGCGGCTCGGCTTAAGCGCGGCGGTCGGCAAGGATGAAGCGCAGCGAGGATGATGACACGGTGCTCGGGTCGTCGCTGCCGGCCGCCGGCGAAGATCGGCAAGAGCCGCGCGCCAGGTTCAGCGAGGTGGGCATCGGCGACCGCATCACGGTCACCAGCGTGGACGGCGCGTCACGCGTCTATCGCGTGACCGGTCGCGGCGTGGTCGATCCGCATCTGGCGGAAACCAATTCAGCGACGCCGGACATCGACCCGACGCTGGTCACCTGCCTGCCGCTTGACCCGTTGCTGGCAAGCTCGCTCCGCCTGGTCATCCAGGCGACCAGGGTCGAGCCGCCGGCACCGCCAGAGCCAAGACCCGAGCAAAAGCTGTAGGCTTTACTGCACCACCCGGCGGCGCTTCTTCACCGGCTTCGGCGCAGGGGCCGGCGCCGGCGTGGTGGCTTCGGCCGCGGCCGGCGCGGCATCATCCGGTACTGCCGCGGGCGCCGGCGCGCCTCCGGCCTGAGGAACGTCCTGACCGGGTGCCAGCGCCGCGGCAGGCTGCTCGGACTGCGACAATTCCCCGGTCTCTGGCGTCTCGCTGATAGCCGGCGTGGTGGGGCGCCGTTCCGACTCGATCTTCTCCTTGAGGCGGTCGAGGCCGGTGCGGTATTCGGCGCCGACGAAGCCGTCGAGCATCAGCGCCTTCCACCGCTTGAGCGGAACTCGAGCCCGAAATCGTAGCCGAACGCCCAAGTGACCTTGCTGCCCGATCCGGAGGGTGCGACGTCGTAAGAACTGGTGCCGTCCAAGCCGTTGAAATTGACGGCGAGGTCGATATGCCGGTTAGGCTCGCTCTCGGTGATCTCCATGCTGCCGGTGCCGACCGATGGCGCCTTGCTGGTCCATTGGATCTGCGCCCCCTTGCCCGTCTCCGGACCGGAATAGCTCACCGCCAATTGCGGATCGCGCACGCCCCAGGGCGACCAGTCGGCGAAGCTATGCAGATTGTTGAGGTAGGAAAACACCGCCGCTTCCGGCGCGTTGATCACTACCGAACGGTTCACCGTGACATGAGCCGGCAGACCGAGCGCGACGGCAGCCAAGATGCCGACGAGAAACACAACTCCTAGGACCAACCGCGTCATTGGACGCATCGCCTCGCCTCCTTACTCGTCGCATGCCCGACGGCCGCCAGCCCGAGGTTGGCCTTCCGCATCGCAATTGTAAACCGCTCGCATTTTGAGCAAAAACGATTAAAGTCCGCGCGTCAATAAGAGGGAGGGGCTAGGGATAAATCTGTCACCACCAACCACAATAGTCTTTATCGTATCGGTGATTCTGGCGCTTTTGGCCGTGATTGGCAAATTCGCGGCAATTCCGTTCGTCACCGAGCATGGCTTCTGGGTCGCCATCCTCGCCTATGTGGTGCTGGCGGTCGGCAATCTGTTCAGAGGCGTCTAGCCTTTGCGCGGCCTCCGGGCGGTCGGAACGCCATCCGGAGGCCTGCCGCGCTCTTCACCCACAGTTCCCCCTCGCCCTAAATCAGCTCGTGCGAGCGCCTGCCGGGTTCACGCTTGGCCGCGGAACACCAGTAGCGCGCCGAGGGCGATCAAAGCAAAGCCCGCACCCTGGGTCAGGCTGAGCGGCTCCTTGAAATAGACGGCGGTGAAGCCGGCGAACACGACGAGCGTGATCACCTCCTGGATGGTCTTGAGCTCGGCCGGTGAATAGACCGCGCTGCCAATCCGATTGGCGGGCACCGCGAAGCAATATTCCACGAAGGCGATGCCCCAGCTCACCAGGATCACCGTCAGGAGCGGGACCGACTTGAATTTGAGGTGGCCGTACCACGCCACGGTCATGAACAGATTGGAGCAAAAGAGAAAGACGATCGGCGCAAAATAGGACCAGGGCGCGGATGCCAGCGAAGCGGGGATCATATGAGCCTCGAGATGTGCGCGTTGCGACAGGCTCAAGGACATAGAGAAGGCTATTCGCAAAGGCGAGTTGAATTAACGTCCTGTAGCGCGGCCCCGAGCGTTCGGTTCAGGCTGGGGCGGCTCAGTCTGTCAGTGTCGCGGGAGAGTAGAGGGAGAGCCCGCGCGAATAGCCGGCCCTCCCCTTTCTCTACATGTCGTCTTCGTCGCGCGCCCAGGAAGGCCGATAAGGCTGCGGGCTCGGACTTGAGCTTGGCGCCGGTCCCGGCGTCGTCGGACGGGGCGGGCTGCTCGGCGAGGTGAAGCCCCCTCCCATCGGATTGCTGGCCGGCCGCGGCGCCATACCGCCACCGCCCATGCCTGGTGAGGGCGCGGCCGCAGGCCGGACCGGCGGAGCCATCGGCGCCATTGGTCTCGGCGCGACCGGCGCGGCGGCTGCCGGCTTGGGGGCCACCGCAGGTTTCGCCGCCGCAGCGGGTTTGCGGGCCGGCGTCTTGCGCGCGGCGGGCTTCTTGGCGGTCTTGCGTGCGGTGGTCTTGCGCGCCGGCTTCCTGGCCGTGGTCTTGCGCGCGGAGGTTTTCCGCGCCGTCGATCGGCGGGCGGTTGCCCGCTTGGCGCCGGTCTTTTTGCGCGGTCTTGCGTGCGGTCTTGCGCACGGTGCGCGCGGTCTTGCGCGCCACCTTGCGGACGGCGCGCGCCGTCTTCCGCGCGGGTTTGCGTGCAGTCGCTTTCTTGCTCGTTGTGCGCTTCTTCCCAGTCGTTTTCGTAGCCATGGTTCTGCTCCGATTTTGCTCTGATGCCGCACCCGCCCGGTCAAGCGGACGCGTACTTGCATGAATTACGATTTACCGGTCCAGGCTTGCCGTCCCACAGGGCGAGTCAATTGTTTTTTTTCATTATACGATGATCGCTGGCGAAAGTGGCAATTTGGGGCGCTTCGCCGGCAAGAAATCAATCAACCAAACCGCGCCGCGCGCCGCGCCCCCCGCACCGCGCAGGACACTGATTCGCCTGAAAAGAGTATGGTTTACGCGGCTGCGGGGCGCGACGTGTCAGGCGGTCAGGGCCCGCAGGATATTTTCGGTCCCCAGCCGATGGCGGAAGTCCGGGTCGACGAACCGCTCCTTGACGCGGCCGTCCTGGCCAACCACTAGCGTCGCCGGAATCGGCAGCAGCCACCCGCCATTGCCCTGGAACCGCTCCAGGTCGATGCCGAATTGCCGATAGGTGTCCTTGATCTTGTCGCCGACCCAGAACACCAGGCCGAGGGAGAGCCCGTAAGCCAGATCGAGGTCGGTCAGCACTCTGAACGGCACGCCCCGGCTTTGCTTCAGAACCTGGGCATATTTCCCGGTCTCCGGCACGATCGAAACGACATCGCCGCCGGCCGCGACAATGTCAGGATAGGCCCGCGCAAGCGCGTGCAGCTCGAGGCCGCAATAGTCGCACCAGGGTCCGCGGTTGAAGCTGATCACCACCGGGCCATTCTTCAGCAGCGAGGCAAGATCGACCAGCCGGGCCCTCGCTGTCGGTCATCAAAAAATCGGGGAGCCTGTCACCGACGGCGGGAACGAGGACGTCGGCGCCGTTGGCCTGAATGCGCACCACCAGCTCATCATAGGTGCTCTCGAGGTCGGGCAGGAGCTTGCGGGATTCGCCGAGGTAAAACTTCAGCCGCTCATCGAGAGGCGCCGCAAGGTTGTCCGCCTTGCGAAAGGCGTCGTTGAGAGCTTCCTCCAGCGTCTTCGTGTCGGCCACAAGTCTTCTCCAAGAGCGCGGGGCACCAACCGCTCCACTGTTACGCGCCACACCCAGGGTCAAAAGCCGGACAATTCTAGAGCCGTTGCCCCCTGATCGTATAGGCAGCCGGAGACAGGAAAAGTCGAAATGCCGCCCGCCGCTCAGGGCGGAGGCCAGACCGGCGGCATTTGCCGCAAGGCTTGATCGAAGGGAAAGGGCGAGATGCGTGCGTCGCCGGTAAAGGGATAGTCGAAGGCAAGTCCGAGCAGCATGGCCATGGCGACGAGTACCGCCAGGGCTGCCGTCATGAGGATTTGGGCTAGCTTGTTGGTCGAGCCGAAAAAGGCCGGGTAGCCGAGCGTGATAAGACCGCCGACGATCAGCACGAACCATAAGATCGCCGGCATCGAGCCATCGGAGCTGTCGAGACGCTCGTTGCGGTTGTCGGTCATGACCCCTAACAGTCTCAGTGCGTTCTGGTAGAGGGCGAGTTCCTGCCAGTCCTTCGGACTGACGGCGAAGATCGCATGGCTGAGCCGATCGAGATCCTTGATAACGACGTCGCTCGGCTCGCCCACGGCCATGGTCGGCCATTCTTCTTCGCGCACGTCGTTGGTATAGGCGACGAGATGATCTCTGATTTCGGCGCCGGCCTCGACTGGAAGGGCAAAGGAAATCCGGTGCAAGTCGATGACCGCCTTCGCCTCGTCGCGCACCGCGTCTTCAGTCTTGCGGAAATCCTCCCACACCGCGATCACGACGAACGCCAACATCACGGCGTAGAACACGCCGATCACGGCGAATTTGAACCCTGCCACCTCGTTATTGAGCTTCAGCCGATCCACGCCGTAGGCCGTGCGCGTCAGCAGCATGAGACCGATGCTGTAGATCGCCGCGCCGGCGGTGAGCAGGACGGCCGTCACCCATAACGGCACGTCGTGCATCAGGTGAAGCAGGGTCATCTCAAGACCATCCCGGCCGGCGATTCTGGCCCCTCCTTTGTAGCCGAAACCGCCGGATCAGCGCCAATATCCGTCGCCCTTATCCTAAATCGTCGGCCGCGCGGCCACCCCTAGCCAAGTTCCTTTCCCGCCGCCATATTCCGGGCAATGCCCCTTCGAGTCCCCAAAACCTTCGGCTCACGCGCCGAGCCGCGCGCCGTCACCGGTGAGGCAGCCGGCCTGCCGCTTGGCGCCGATCGCCGGCCCCCGGGGTTTGGCGAGGCGCCCCAACCGCTGATGCAGGAGCATCCGCTGGTGTCGGGCACCGGCGCGCCGGAGTTCATCCCGCACCGTCCACCCCGGCCCGAGAAGTCCGAAGGCGGCGTGCCCTTGGACATCCAATCCGAGCTCGAGCCCAAGGGCGACCAGCCGACCGCCATCGCCGAGCTGGTGGCGCAAGCCAACGCGCAGGAGCGCGACCAGGTGCTGCTCGGCGTCACCGGCTCGGGCAAGACCTTCACCATGGCCAAGGTGATTGAGGCGACGCAGCGCCCGGCGCTGGTGCTGGCCCCCAACAAGACGCTCGCCGCCCAGCTCTATGGCGAGTTCAAGAGCTTCTTCCCCAACAACGCCGTCGAGTATTTTGTCTCCTATTACGACTACTACCAGCCCGAAGCCTATATCCCGCGCACCGACACCTATATCGAGAAGGACTCGTCGGTGAACGAGCAGATCGACCGCATGCGCCACGCGGCGACCCGCGCCCTGGTCGAGCGCGACGACGTGATCATCGTGGCGAGCGTGTCCTGCATCTACGGTATCGGCTCGGTCGAGACCTATACCGCCATGACCTTCAGCCTGAAGCGCGGCGACAAGGTCGAGCAGCGCCAATTGATGGCCGACTTGGTGGCGCTGCAATACCGGCGCAACGACATGAATTTCGCGCGCGGCTCGTTTCGCGTGCGCGGCGATACCATCGAGCTGTGGCCGGCGCATCTTGAGGACCGTGCCTGGCGCATCTCGCTGTTCGGCGACACGGTGGAGAGCCTCACCGAATTCGATCCGTTGACCGGCGCCAAGACCGACGAATTCAGCATGGTCAAGGTCTACGCCAACTCGCATTACGTGACGCCGAAGCCAACCCTGAAACAGGCGGTGCGCGGCATCAAGGAAGAGCTGAAGCAACGACTCAATGAGTTGCACGGCGCGGGGCGATTGCTGGAGGCGCAACGGCTCGAGCAGCGCACTCTGTTCGATCTGGAGATGATCGAGGCCACCGGGTCCTGCGCCGGCATCGAGAATTATTCGCGCTACCTCACCGGCCGCAAGCCCGGTGAGCCGCCGCCCACCTTGTTCGAATATCTGCCTGACAATGCGCTGGTGTTCGCCGACGAGAGCCATGTCACCATCCCGCAGATCGGCGGCATGTTTCGCGGCGACTACCGGCGCAAATCGACCCTCGCCGAGTACGGCTTCAGACTTCCCTCCTGCATGGACAACCGCCCGTTGCGCTTCGAAGAGTGGGACGCCATGCGGCCGCAGACCGTTTATGTCTCGGCCACGCCTGGACGCTGGGAACTGGAACAGACCGGCGGCGTGTTCACCGAGCAGGTGATCCGCCCCACGGGACTGATCGATCCGCCAGTGCTGATCCGACCGGCTTCGACCCAGGTCGACGATCTGATCGACGAAACCCGCAAAGTGGTGCTGCAAGGCTATCGCGTGCTGGTCACCACCTTGACCAAGCGCATGGCCGAGGATTTGACCGAATATATGCATGAGCAGGGCATCCGCGTTCGCTACATGCATTCCGACGTCGAGACTTTAGAGCGCATCGAGATCATCCGCGACCTCAGGCTCGGGGCGTTCGACGTGCTGATCGGCATCAATCTGTTGCGCGAGGGCCTGGATATTCCGGAATGCGCGCTGGTTGCCATTCTTGATGCCGACAAGGAAGGCTTTCTCCGCTCAGAGACCTCGTTGATCCAGACCATCGGCCGCGCCGCGCGCAACATCGACGGGCGGGTGATCCTCTATGCCGACGGCATGACCGGCTCGATGGAGCGCGCCATCGCCGAGACCAACCGGCGGCGCGAGAAGCAGACGGCCTATAACGAGGCCAACGGCATCACGCCGGAAAGCGTGAAGAAGAACATCGGGGACATCATGGCTTCGGTCTATGAGCGCGATCACGTGCTGGTCGATGCCGGCGCCGGCTTCGGCGAGGACGATCAGGTGCTGATCGGGCACAATCTCGAGACCGTGGTCGCCGACATGGAGAAGCGCATGCGCGCGGCCGCGGCCGATCTCGAATTCGAGGAAGCGGCGCGGCTGCGCGACGAGGTCAAGCGCTTGCGCCAGATGGAGCTGGCCATCGCCAACGATCCGCTGGCCCGTCAGGGCGAATTGGAGCGCTCGGCGGCAGAGGCCGAGTCAGTCGTCATGACGCGCCCACACAAGCCGACGCTCGACGAGATGGGCCCGCATAATCGCGAGATCCCGCTGAGGAAGTCGCGGCCGCGCTCCAAGGCCGGCAAGCCCGGCACCCACGCGTTCAAGGGCAAGAGCCGCTAGGCGGAAAAGGCCGATCGCGTCTCCGCGCGAATGTCAGCCTTTCTTCGGCCCTTTGCCAGGCTTGCCGCGCTGATCGGTTGCCCCGATCGGCGAAACCGGCGGCAGGACCTTTTTCTTGTCCTGCTTCGGTTTTTTCTTCTCGCGATTGCTTCTCTGTTGGCCTTTGGCCATGACGTCCTCCTCATGCGCAGGCAGCGCCAGCGGGCCACACACCTACGCGAATCCGCCGTGTCGTTCTAACATTATTTGGTCTTGCGGGGCTTGGCCTTGGGTAATGGTTTGGGCATTTCCCGGATCGCCTCGGCCGCCTTCTTGTCGGTTCGCAAGCCGAGAAATACCGGGTGGCGCATCTCGCCGCCTGCGGTCCATTCGGTGAACTTGATTTGGGCCACCAGCTTCGGCTTTACCCAGGTGGTGCCAGCCAGGTTGGGAACCTTCTCGGCAATCGGCTTGGCGTCGATGATGAGCGGAACGAGCTTGTCATGGAGTTCACCCAAGCTCGCATGCGTGAACCCTGCCCCGACCCTGCCGGCATATTTCCAGGTCTTGCCGGCGCGAACCGCAAGCAGCAAGGCGCCGAAAAATCGCCGCTGGCCCTTGGGCGCGGTGAACCCGACGATGACCACCTCCTGCTCCTGGCTCGCCTTGACCTTCAGCCAGTCGCGCGTGCGCTTGCCGGATTCGTAGCGGCTCGCGGCGCGCTTGGCGATGACCCCCTCCTCGCCCGCCCGTGCCGCCGTTTTGAAGGCCTTGATGCCGCCGCCGGCCACATGCGTGCTGTAGAGCAGCAGCCTGCTGTTGGGCAGCACGGCCTCCAGCGCCGCCTTGCGTTTCAGCAACGGCCAGTCGCGGAGGTCCTCGCCGTCGAGATAGAGCAGGTCGAACATGCAATAGAGCAGGTGCGTCTGGTTACGCTCGGCGTTCTGCAACAGCTGAAACCGCGAGCGGCCACGAGCGTCGAGCGCCACCAATTCGCCGTCGAACACCGCCTCATGCTTGACGGCGGCGAGCGCCGCGCAAATCGATGGGTATTTCTCCGAAATGTCGTGGCCGCGGCGCGAGTAGAGCCGGGCATGGCCGGGCCGGGCCACGGCGATGGCGCGGAACCCGTCCCATTTTGTCTCGAAGATCCAATCGGAATCGTCGAATGGCTGGTCGGTCAACGTGGCGAGCATGGGCCGGAGATCGGGCTTGGTCATCGCACCGTCTGCCTAACGGCTGTTCCTGCGGCAGTGCCACCACGCTAACACAATCCGGCCGACGAATAACAATCCGTGTACGCACCGACTCATGCCAGTCTTGCTCTCCGGTCGTGAGGGGAACATGACCAAGACAGAGACCATTCTCGGCGACATTTACGACGCTTGGCGGGCGCAGGACCTGGAATGGCTGGCGAGCTATCTGCCGGATGATTTCTCGCACACCGTATATATCCCGCCGGACGTGCATCCGCTCGGCGGGATGCGCCGCGGCAAGACGGCCGCGCTCGAGCGATTCACGGTGATCGCGCATCAGTTCGACTTCCTGCGCTTCGATACCAGCGACCTGATGATCCAAAAGGACCGCGCCGGCCTCGAGATCCCGATTCACTATCGCCACAAGGAAACCGGCCTCCAGCTCGAAACGATGATCGTGAACTTCTGGACCTTCGAGGATGGCTGGCCGGTGAGGCTCGCCGAATATCACGACGTCGGGCGCATTCAGTCGTTCAGCGCCAACCTCGCGGCGGCGACTTCGGCATAGGCTCTCCCCGGCCGCGGCAAAATCCCTGGAGCGGCGAATGTGTTGCTCATGCCACTCATGCGCGGTTGCGGCGAACTTTAGCCTTTTCAACACAAAGACATAGCGCTAGTTCGGCCTGAATGGTCGATCCCGTTAACCTTGGGGTTGCAACCGAAGCGTTCGGGCGGTAGTTGCACCCCCTACAACCACCCATCAGCATCTGGTGGCCAGATGCGAGCGGGCCCGAAAGCGAGGTGTAATGAACAAAACCAAGACCATCCTCAGCGATTTCTACGATGCCTGGCGCGACCAGGACGTCGACCGGATGGCGAGCTATCTGCCGCATGATTTCGCGCATGTGGATCCATGTTCCGTCGGAGCTCGAACCCCTCGGCGGCGAGCGTCTCGGCAAAGCAGCGTCACTGGAGCGGCTCGCCCAGATTTTTGCGCAATATGACTGCCTCTCGCTCGAGGCCAGCGAGATGATGATCGAGGGCGATCGTGCGGCGGTGGAGATCGAGATGCATTGCCGGCACCGCGAGACGCGTGAGGTGGTCAAAGCGACCAAGGCGAATTTCTGGACTCTGGAAAGTGGCTGGCCGGTGAGCCTCACCGAATATTACGTCGTCAGACCATTTCAGGATTTGATGACCACGGTGGGTGGGACGAAACGCCCTCGTATCCAATCGCACCTGATATCAGCCCCAGTGTAAGCGCATGCGGCGTTGCCGCAGAAAAGGGCGCCCGCTCGCGAAGCGGACGCCCCACTGACACGATGCTGGTCTCGATTGGATTAGTGGCAGCCTGCCATGTGGGTCATGGCTCTGTGAGCCGACCGCATCGAGCCATAGGTACCCATGACCTGGTAGCGGCTGCCGGGTCCGCCTGGTCCCATGAACTGCATCATGACGCAACGGCCGGTAGAGCGGTCGATAGCGACATAGAATGGATTCTTGAAGCCCTCAGCGAACGCGGTGCCGGCGAAGGCGGCGGCGAAAGCAGAAACGAGGAGAATTTTGCGCATGGGAAATAATCTCCGATAGCCATTGGAAGGAAGCTCCGGGCAGGAAGACAATCTCCACCGGTCCAGAACTGTCAAAAAACTAGAAGCAAGACCGGCCGCTTCCCAATACCTTCTGGCTATCATTGCGCTGCCCGCATGCAATGCTGGGCTGTGACTAACGTTGCCGCGCCCTTAAAAAAAGCGGACGCTTTGATGAGAGCGCCCGCAATGCTTTGGAGCGAAAGAGGTCACCGGTCGTGACCAATTGGTTGGCGGCCGAACGCGTGCACGCTATTGATGCTGAACTCGCCGGCCGTGGCGGGCGCGGCTGAGGCGACGACCAGGGTCAGAACGATCAGAAGCTGTTTCATTTTGAATCTCCTTTTCAGAATGGGTTGGCCTCGGGGTCGGACGCTCCGGCGGATGGCCATTCGATCCGACGGAACGAACGATACGTAGTGGCTGATACCACTATCCGGCCAATACCTTATCGCTATGGAATGGGGCATTCGCCGCGCCGAATAGCGTTGGGCTATCGAGTTCAAAGCCAACCGGCATTTCCGTTTAAGCTGGCTCCGGACGATCCTCACGGTTATCGCCGCGGCCGTTCCCTTCGGCCGGAGCACTAGCCAAAGGAGTCAACGGAGATGTTTCACTCAACACAGAAAGGCCGGTTCGGCCGCATGGTTCTGATTGCCGGCGTCGCATTGGGCGCGAGCATCATGGCCTCGGCCGCCTTCGCCGGCGAATGCCCTCCCGATCAGAAGAAGGCTGACGCCCGCGAGCCGGTAACCGTCGGGCATGATGGCGTCACCGACACGGTCATCGCCATGATCGACGTGGACAAGGAGCAAGGCATCAAGGATCGCAAATTCCGCATGCGGAAACTGACCATCAAGCCCGGCTCCACGGTGCCGTGGCACAGCCATGGCGAGCGGCCGGCGATCATCTACATCATCGAAGGCCAGATCGAGGAATATGCCAGCAACTGCGCCGTGCCGATCGTGCACAAGGCCGGCGATGTCGTCGCCGAGACCAAGGACGTGTCGCATTGGTGGAAGAATGTCGGCGACAGCACGGTGGTGCTGATCTCAGCCGATTTGCTCAAGGACCCGAGCGACTCGAATATGTAAGACCGCCTCCCCCCCTTGGATGTGGCGTCCCCTCCCCCAGGGGCGCCACATCCCTTCTTGCGGAGCCGTGCCGTGACCGAGATCTCGCATACCGTCGGCGCGCCGCCCATCGAGGAGCAAGGACATTCGGCCGGCGCGGTCCTGCGCTTTTTTCTGATCGCTCTTACCGCATTCGTCACCGTCGTCGATCTGTTCGCGACCCAGGCGATCCTGCCCTCGCTCACGCGCCACTACGGCGTCAGCCCGGCGGCGATGAGCTTTGCCGTCAATGCCAGCACGCTGGGCATGGCCTTTTCCGGCCTCGCCGTCGGCTATTTCAGCAGTGCGATCGATCGCCGAAAAGGCATCCTCATCAGTCTGATCGTGCTCGCAATTCCGACCGCGCTGCTCGCTCATGCGCCCGATCTCACCACCTTCACCCTGCTGCGCGTAACGCAAGGGCTGTGCATGGCGGCGGCATTCACGCTGACGCTGGCCTATCTCGGCGAGCACTACAGCGCCGCCGATTCGGCCAGCGCTTTCGCCGCCTACATCACCGGCAACGTCGCCAGCAATCTGGTCGGACGCCTCATCTCAGCCGGCGTGGCCGATCATTTCGGCCTTGCCTCCAACTTCTATTTCTTTGCCGGCATCAACCTGCTCGGCGCCGTGCTGGTCTATTTCACGGTCGCCAAGACGCCGTGCATGACCTGCCTGGGCTCGGCCACGAGCTCGCATTTCTCAGCGTGGGTCATGCATCTCAAGAATCGGCCTTGCGGGCGAGTTTCGCCATCGGCTTCTGCATCCTGTTCGCCTTCATCGGCACCTTCACGTTCGTGAACTTTGTGCTGGTGCAGCCGCCGCTCGGCGTCGGCACCATGACGCTCGGCTTCATCTATTTCGTGTTCCTGCCGGCCATGGCCATCACGCCGTTGGCGGGGCGCGCGGTGAAGCGCTTCGACACCAGGCCGACGTTCTGGGTATCGTTGCTGGTGGCGGCGCTCGGCCTGCCGCTGCTGATCGTGCCGAATCTCTCCGCCGTGCTGGTCGGCATGGTGCTGGTCGGAGTCGGCACCTTCTTCGCCCAGGCTTGCGCCACGGGATTTGTCGGCCGCGCCGCGACCTCCGATCGCGGCTCGGCAAGCGGCCTCTATCTCGCGTGCTATTTCTTCGGCGGCTTGATCGGCAGCGCGGTGCTGGGCGTGATCTTCGACATGTTCGGCTGGGAGGCTTGCGTCGCCGGCATCGCCGCGGCACTTCTGGTCGCGGCCGTGCTGGCGGTGTTTCTCAGGACACCGATGGCGCCCGAGGCCGTGAGGCACTGACCGCCGCGCGCGCCTTGATCCAGCGCAAAGTTTTCATCGGTGCGGCATCCTACGCTGAGACAAGGATGGAGCGGGTTCCGAATGGGATTTTGCTTCGCCTGCGGCGCCCCTTTCTGGTTCGCGAGCGCAAAAAATGGGGCGCCGCGTCGCGTTGTGGGTCCGACAGGTCGTTCCCGCGCCTCGATGACCCCGCCTCAAAAGCCCGGCCTTTTTGCCGGGCTTTTTTGGTGCGGCCGGCGGGAAACGCGCCAGCGCGGTTCTAAAATGGCTCCGCCATTAACGCTTTTCTAAGCGTAACGCGGTGAGATGGACGAAGTCTCGCGTACCCAAATCAAGTGTGAGTGAAAGTAAAAGGATCAAGTCATGCGCGCTCTCGTAACGCTTGCCGTCCTCGCTGCGTCTCTGGCGTTGGGCGGCTGCTTCCATCACAGCCAGCAGGTCTATAGCGCTGAGCTGCCGCCGCCGGACATGACGTCCATCAAATAGTCGCGCGGGATAGACGCAAGGGCCCGGCCTCCACGCCACCCACGCCTCCTTGCTGGGGTGGCTTACCGGGGCCGAGGCCCCCTACCGGTCGGCGCTTAGACTGCCGCTGCCAACCGACCGGGCGTTGAATTGGAAGTTTCTTGTATTGCGTAGGAAAAGCCTGGCTTCGCAGCCGGGCTTTTTCGTTTGCTCATGGCCGGGGAACTGGGCCCTCAGGCGCCGATTCAGAATGCGCCGTTGGTGCAGGCGGTGACCCAGAACAGCAGCATGATCACCGCGCCGGCGGCGCCGGCGGCGACGAATGCGTTGAGCCAGCTCCGTTTCCGCAGCGCGCCGGCAATATCGCCGTGGTGCAACTCGTCAGAGACCCTCACCCAGAACACATCGAGCCAGACCACCGCAGCCAGGAAGGTCAGCGCCGCGGCGAGAAGCTGGATGGCCGATATGCCGGTGCAGGCGTCCATGATTGCCTCTTATTCCGCAGCCAATTTGTGGGTATCGGGATCGACCTGGACGGTCATGGCGCCGCCCATCTTGGCCTCGGCGGCGGGCTCGGCGCCCGGCCGCGGCTCGTGCAGGATGACACCTTCGAGCGGATCGCAATCTTCCAACCAGGCTTGCCCTTCCAGCGCTCGCGCGGTGCTGGCGTAACCCGCTTCCCAGCGCGCGCCGATGCCCGCCGGCGAGAAGTCGATGTCCTTGATATGCGTTTCATTGTCCAGGCGCGGAGCCAGCAACCGCATCACATGCATCCGCGTGCGGCAGGAATAGCTGGCAAGCTCCTTCACCATCGGATCCCGCTTGGCTTCGTCCGGGACGTATTTCAGCAGCTCGGAGATGACATGGCGCAGCTTGTGGGACTCGCGCTGGCGGATGACGTGGTTGGCGATGCGGCTCGAGTATTGAATATCCTTGGTGCGGTGCAGGATCTGCCAAATAGTCTCCGGCTCCTCGCCGGTGGGATGCCACAGATGCACCGCGAAGATCAGTGAGTTGCGGCGCGGCCGGTCCTCAAAGATGCGTTCCGCCGGCGTGTTGGAGAGAATGCCGCCGTCCCAATAAAGCTCGCCGTCGATCCGCACGGCCGGGAAGGCCGGAGGCAGCGCGCCCGACGCCATGATGTGGCTCGGGGTGAGATCCATCTCTCGCGAATTCGAAATAGTGCATCATGCTGGTGCGCACATGGGCAGCGCCTACCGTTAGTCGCGGCTGCTTCTGATTGATCAGCGAGAAGTCGACCAACTGCTCGAGCGTCTTGCGCAGCGGCTCGGTCGAGTAATAGCCGGCGTGGTCCGCGCCGAGCGGCACGTGCGAGCCGAGGAAGGCGCGCGGATTGGTTTCGAAGAATCCGGGGATGCCGTTGGCCAGGGTGCTCCATGACGACAGCGCATCGGCCACGCCGGTCCAGGCCGGAAACACACCCCAGAAGGCCGAGCGCTCCACCAGCCGCCAGAACTCCTGGAGCCTGGGCAGGCGGTCTTCGGGCTTGTTGCCGCAGATGATGCTGGCGTTGATGGCGCCGATCGAGGTGCCGATGATCCAGTCGGGCTCGATGCCGGCTTCATGCAGCGCTTGATAGACGCCGCCCTGATAGGCGCCGAGCGCGCCGCCGCCCTGGAGCACGAGCACGACCTGACCGCCGTTGTTGTTGCGGATCTCGTTGACCGCTTCGAGCGATGTCAGGTTGTTGGGTTTGGTCATGGGTGCCTCCCGGCTTCCTGCTTGCGTCAGTGTGCGGTCCAGCCACCATCCACCGGAATTGCGGCACCGGTGATGGAGGTGGCGGCCTCAGAAGTGAGGAACACAGCGATGCCGCCGAGCTCGTCGGTGGTGGCGAAACGCTTGTTCGGCTGTTGCGCCAACAGGACCTCACGGATCACCTGCTCGCGCGGAATGCCGTGGGCCTTGGCCTGGCCGTCGATCTGCGCCTCGACCAGCGGGGTGTAGACATAGCCCGGGCAGATGGCGTTGCAGGTAATGCCCATTTCCGCGGTCTCAAGCGCGGTCACCTTGGTCAGTCCGACCATGCCATGCTTGGCCGTGACATAGGCCGACTTGAAGGCCGAGCCCACCAGCCCGTGAGCCGAGGCGATATTGATGATGCGGCCCCATTTGTTGGCGATCATGCTTGGCAGCGCCAACCGCGTGGTGTGGAAGGCGGAGCTGAGATTGATGGCGAGGATAGCGTCCCATTTGGCAGTGGGGAATTCCTGCAGCGGCGCCACGTGCTGGATGCCGGCATTGTTGACGAGGACATCGAGCCTGCCGAACATGTCCAGCGTCATCTGGATCATTTCGGCGATCGACTTGGGCTTCGACATGTCGGCGGCGGAATAGGCGACCGGCACGCCGAAATCGGCGCCAATCGCCTGCTGGGTGGCCGAGATCTCCTCGGGCTTGCCGAAGCCGTTGAGGACGACGGCGGCCCCGGCCCCGGCCATGGCCCGGGCAATGCCGAGCCCGATGCCGCTGGTCGAGCCAGTGATCAGGGCCACCTTGTCCTTGAGGGGGGCTTGCGCGGCGCGGGCTCCGCGCTCGGTCGTGGCGATGTTCATGGGACTAACTCCTTGTTTGACGGCGGCCAGACCGGCGCTTCCTTGACGCGGATCATGCCCATGCCATGGGCGCACGGGAAATGCCCGTTAGCTAAGGAGTCGATAGGGCCGCGCTATCGCAGTCAGGGTGCCCAATAATGGTAAGGAAATGGGCCCACCCGCGACAATCACGCCTGGTCAAAAAGTAGGCATGCAAGTCAAATCAACTCGACGTGGAACCGTTCTAAAGCGTAAAACTCGATATAAGAACACGCGAACCTAACAATTCCGAGTCGGTGACCATTGGCATGGTGAGGCAACAGGCAGGAGCCTGTCTGACCCGGGCTGACTGCCTGGGCGGAACCAGCATCGCCATATCCCTTTCAGGCCTGGACTAGGGCGGCGGGGCGCAGTTTCCCATGGAAATGCACCAAGTCCGCTACTTCCTCGCGGTGGCTCGTGCGCTCAATTTCACGCGCGCCGCCGAAGAGTGCAACGTCGCCCAGCCCTCCCTCACCCGCGCCATCCGCCAGCTCGAAGGCGAGCTTGGCGGCGATTTGTTCCGGCGCGAGCGGCCGCAAGCCCAGCTCACCGAGCTTGGCCAGCGCATGCTGCCGCTGCTGAAGCAATGCTATGACAGCGCCCTCAGCGCCCGCTCGCTGGCTTCGGCCATCAAGAAGGGCGAGGTCGGCTCGCTTCGGCTGGCGCTGTCGCGCACCATCGACCCCTCGCTGGTCACGCCCCACGTGGTCGAGCTCGGCAAGCTGTTCCAGGGCCTCGAGCTGAAAATCCTGCGGGGCACCGGCAGCGAGGTGCTGGACTATCTGAAGAAGGGCGAAGTCGAGCTCGGCATTGCCGCCGGCATCGGCGAGGATTGGGAGCGCCTCGACGGCTGGCCGCTATTCACCGAGGATTTTCAACTCGCCGTCAACGGCACCCACGGTTTTGCTCAGCGCCCCAGCGTCGAGCTCGATGAGCTGCGTCAGGAGCGGCTGATGGTCCGCACCTATTGCGAGACCACCCAGAGTTTTCTCGACCTGTTGCGTGGACGGGAATTCGACGTCACCCGCTTCCATGAGGTCAGCGCCGACAGCGATTTGATCTCTTTGCTCGAAGCGGGATTCGGGGTGGCGTTCTTGCCACGCAGCGCGCAGGGCCCGGCCTCGGTGGTTCGCGTCGCCGTGACCGGAATCGAACTCGAGCGCACCGTCAATCTCTATGGCGTCGCCGGGCGGCAACGCACCGCGGTGGCTTCGGCCATGATGAAGATGCTGCGGGCCTATGATTGGTCGCGCTACGCCGTCGTCTAGTGGGCGGCTTCTGAGCGCGGCCAGCAGATCCTCGATGGCCATGCGCTTGCGGTAGTCCGGGTCGACGAAGCGCGCCTTGACCTCGCCGTCGGTGCCGACCACGAAGGTGGCGGGGATCGGCAGCAGCCAGGTGTTGGTTCCCTGCGATGGCTCGAACGTCCCAGCCGGCGCGGCACATCAGTTCCTGCATCTCGGCCCCGACCCAGAACGCGAGATTAAGGGACAGCGCATAGCCGTTGTCGATGTCGGTCAGGATCGGAAACGACGCGTCCGACTGAGCCTTGAGCTCGGAGGTGAAATGCTCGCGGTCGGGCATGATGGCGGCGACCTGTCCGCCTTCGGCGGCGATCTGATCGTTGGCTTCCGCCAAAGCGCGCGTGTTGATGCGGCAATAGGGGCACCAATGACCGCGGTGGAAGGTGACCGCCACGGGTCCCGCTTCGAGCAGCTTCTCGAGGGTGATCATTTGACCGGTCTCATCCGGCAACACGAAGGGCGGCATCATCTCGCCCGGCTTGGGCGCGTTCTCGCCGACATCGTGCTCCCTGAGCCGGGCCACGAGATCGTCCACCGAGCTTTGAAAAATGGGACCGAACGAGCGCACCGCTTCGGCGAAAGCCTGCAGCCGCTCGGCCAGCGACGCATCCATGTCGCGGCAGCGAATGAAGGCTTCTTCGAGCAGCTCCGAGAGCGGTTTCGAGTTCATTCGATAGTCCCTAGGCCCGGGCGGCGAAGACGCCCAAAGCTGCAACAAGTTCCCGATTCTTCAAGCTGACCCCCGACCCTTTTTCATACCATCCGCAGCAGGTGATGGGTAGCCGCGATTGGCCATGCGGCTCAAGGATTTTCGGCGTTTTCATCCTGATTCCGCGCGGTTTTCAGCGCCGCCAGCAGATCCTCGACGGTCACCCGCCGGCGATAGTCGGGATCGATGAAACGGGCGGTGATGACTCCGTTGCGGGCAATGACGAAGGTCGCGGGGATCGGCATCACCCAGGTCTGGTTGCCCTGGTATTCCGGCACCTTTCGGCCGCCTGCCGCCAGGATTTGCTGCATCTCCTCGCCGACCCAGATCGCCAGGTTCAGCGACAGCGCGTACCCATTATCGACGTCGGTCAAGATCGGGTACTGCACCCCGCCCTCCGCCTTGAAGGTCGCCGCGAATTGCTGCCGCTCGGGCATGATCGCCGCGAGCCGGCCGCCATCGGAGGCGATCTGGGCCTGGGCTTCGGCCAGAGCCCTCGTATTGATCCGGCAATAGGGACACCAATGGCCGCGGTGGAAGGTCATCGCCAGCGGACCGTCACGCAGCAACTCGTCCAGCGTGACCAAGCGCCCCGTTTCGTCGGGCATGGCGAAAGACGGCATCGCCTCGCCAGGCTGAGGGGCGGCTTGGCCGGCGTCATGCGCTTTCAAGCGCGCGACCATGCGATCCACGGCTTCCTGATAACCGGGAATCAAATAGCGTGTCGCCTCGCTGAATGCTTCAAGCCTCTCGTTTACGGATGCATCCATATCGCGGCAATAGAGGAAGGCCTCTGTCAGGGTGGCGAAGGCCGGGTCGGTCATACATTGGCTCCTCTGCCGCCGGCGCGGTCATACGCGCGTGACCCGGGTTCCGTGCGGCTGCTGACCCAACAACCGCCTTGCGCTGCTGTTCCGCCCATTTTCAGCCAGCGCCAGGCACGACTGCGCCAACCTCGTCACGTGCGGTCTCTCAGGCTGTTGATTTGGCCTGTTATCCGCCGCCAGGTCCAATAGCGACCAGCTATGGTGTCAATCATCGATCAGCATTTCCTTCGAGTTGGCCGATCGGGTTTGCTGGTGGTGGGTCGATAGGCCGCGATCGGCATCACGGCAGGCAACCAGGACGGGAGCTGAAGTCCATGTTCATCCTGATCAACCGGTTCGAAGCGGGCCACAAGAGCTAGTCCGGAGGGAAATGAGGTGAAGACCTACGATGCGATCGTTGTCGGATCCGGCCAGGGCGGCGTACCGCTCGCCACCAATCTGGCCGGGCTGGGCTGGCGGGTGGCTCTAATCGAGAAGGGCCAACTCGGCGGCTCGTGCATCAATTACGGTTGCACGCCCACCAAGACGATGGTCTCCAGCGCTCGCATCGCCCAGGCCGTCCGGCGCGCGCCGGAATTCGGCATTCACACCGGCAAGGTCCAGGTGAACATGGCCGAGATCGTCGCCCGCAAGAATGAGATCATCGACTCGTTCCGCTCCGGCGTCGAGGACCGCGTCGCCGACACGCCCAATCTCACCCTCCATCGTGGACATGGCCGCTTTACCGGCCCGCATGAGATCGCGGTCGACGGCGAGACGCTCTCAGGCGAAAAAATCTTCATCAACACCGGCACGCGTCCCCGCATCCTGCCTATTCCCGGACTCGATCAGGTCGCGTATCTGACCAACCGCAACATCATGGACCTCGAGCAGGTACCGGCTCATCTCATCGCGCTCGGCGGCAACTATCTGGGGCTCGAGTTCGGCCAACTGTTCCGCCGCTTCGGGCAGTGAGGTCACGGTGGTCGAGTTGAATGACCAGATCATTCCGCGCGAGGACCCGGAAATCTCGGCGAGCCTGAAGGATGCGCTCGAAGGCGAAGGCATGACGTTTCGCCTCGGCGCCAAAACCACCAAAGTGGCGAAAACCGCCGACGGTGTGGAGATCACTCTCGAGAACAAGGACGGCAGCATCGAGACGCTGACGGGCTCGCACCTCCTCGTCTGCATTGGACAGGTGCCAAACGCCGACGATCTCGGCCTCGACAAAGCCGGCATCGAGACCGATCAGGCTGGCTTCATCAAGCACAACGGCAAGCTCGAGACCAACGTGCCCGGCGTGTGGGTGCTGGGCGACGTCAAAGGCGGGCCAGCCTTCACCCATGTCTCCTATGACGACTATCTGGTGATCTACGACAATGTGGTGAACGGCAAGGACCGGACCATCGACAGGCGCGTGGTGCCTTACGCGCTCTATACCGATCCGGAGCTGGGCCGCGTCGGGCTGAGCGAGCAGGAAGCGCGAAAGGCCGGCTACAAATTGAAGATCGGCAGCGTGCCGATGGCCTATGTGGCACGCGCCATCGAGCGCGGCGAAACCAACGGTCTGATGAAGATCGTCATCAACGCCGATAACGACCGCATCCTCGGCGCGACCGTTCTCGGGCCCGAAGGCGGCGAGCTGGTGCAGATCCTGATGGCGCTGATGCTGGCGGATGCGCCGTGGACGTTGTTCGAAAACCGCATGTTCATTCACCCCACGCTGGCCGAGGGCTTCTTCTCGCTGATGGCCAATGTGGAGGCCGCCTAACACCCAGGACAGATGCCGCGGCCGGCTTGGGCTCAGACGCTGTCGCCCAGATCAAGGGCGATATTGGCGCCGATCAGGGTCGCAAGCGCCTCGGCCGCACTGAAATTGGCCGATGCTTCGGCGCCCGCGATGATGGCCGCGCCGATGGTCGCCCCGGTCTTCAACGCAACTAGAAACGCATCGGTGCCCGGCTGGAGCCGCCGCGTCTCGACATCGAGGTAGGGCCGCGACACCAGCGCGAACTCGGCGCCCCGATGGCGCAGCGGCGAACCGGTCTCGGCTTGGTTGGCCAGCCAAATGGACAGGACGGGGAAAATCGACGTCACGACGAACACCGACGGATGGAGCGTTACGGTGAAGTCCGCCAGGCGCCCCTTATCGAGCATCGCGAAGGACGAGGCCGCTAGCGGCTCTCGATCGGCCGCGTGATAAGCGAGGCCGCGGGCATATTCGAGCCGCGCCACGTCGGCGAGATAAGGCAACGGCGCCGCCGGCGTGAACCGGGCGATAAAGGCCGCGAAACTCTCACCATAGAGGAACAGCAGCGGCGAGGACGGCGGCTCAAGCGCCACGAAAGCGCGCGCCATGGCCCGGAAGAAGTCCTCGCCTACCAGGCGCTGGACGACCGGAAAGCGGGCCTGCAACGCCTCGATCAGGCTTGCCGCGACAGTGTTGCGGTGAACGGCAAAGCGGCGCTCGGCCCGGCCCTGCGCGGCGCCTTTGACAGCAGCGGGGACCGGCCTCACCGTGGACAGCAAGGCCCCGGCGAATTCAGCTTGAAAATTAAGCGTGCCCGGCATGGCTTACCCCCTGGCGCAGGTCTCGTTGGGGCTGAAGCGCGCGGGATTGACGCTCGCGCCGGCGACGTTCGCGCCGATCGATCTCGGCCGTCATCTCTTTCTTGGCGCGGGCAGCCTCCCCCGCCAAAACGGAGAACGATGGCACGTCGTTGTCCCACTCGATCAATGTGGGCGTGGGGCCGATGCGCGCCAGCGTGCGCCGGTAGGGCAGCCAGACGATGTCGGCGACCGGAGCACCATGCGCATCGATCAGAAGCCTGGCGTCGAGGTCGTCGCGATCTTCGGCAAAGCCGGCCAGATGAACCTCGCCGACATGCTCCATCGGAAACGCATCGAGATAAGCCATCGGCTCGAAGCCGTGATTGACCGCGGAGACATAGACGTTGTTGACGTCGAGCAGGAGCCCGCAGCCGGTGCAGCGGACGATCGCGCGCAGGAATTCGGTCTCGCTCATGGTCGAGTCCGTGAAGGCGACATAGGTCGAAGGATTCTCGAGCAAGATGGTGCGCTGAAGGGTCTCCTGCACCTCGTCGATATGGTCCGCCACGCGGCTCAGCGTCGCCTCGTTATAAGGAAGCGGCAGGAGGTCGTTGAAATAGACTCCTTCATGCGTCGACCAGGCCAGGGGCTCCGAGAAGAGCGTGGGTTGGTAGCGGTCGATCAGATGCTTGAGGCGGCAGAGATGGTCGCGGTCGAGGGGTCCGGCGCCGCCGATGGAGAGCGCAACGCCATGCAGCGACAACGGGTATAGCGCGCGGAGATCGGAGAGCAGGCGATGGGGCGGACCGTTCTCGCCCATATAGCTCTCGGCATGGACTTCGAAGAAGTCTACGCCATGGCCGCCGGTGAAGGCGTCGGCTTCATGCGCGGGCTTGAAGCCGAGACCAACACTAGCGCGCTGGAGTGGCGGTTGCTTGCGGTCGTGCGCCTGGTCGGTCATGCGCGCTCCATTGGGCAGGTCAAGGACCTAGCCCAATGAAACAATTTTCAAGCCGATTGCGGAAATACCGTTGGCCGACGGACGCGATAGCCGCCGCCTATCGGCGATTCCAGGGCGAACAGCTTGGCTTTAGCCTGCGCGGAGGCGGCTCAGAAGCTGCGCGCTGGGGTAGCCATCGGCCGGTAGACCATATTTGAGCTGCATGGCGCGTATCGCCTCGCGGGACGCCGCGCCGACCACGCCATCGATCTTGCCCACGTCGAAACCGCGTTGGGCGAGAAGCTGTTGCAACTCCTTGGTTTCGGCCAGGCTGAGGCTCTCGATCTCGCCGTTGCCGCGGGAAAGCGGAGGCCCGCCGGCCAGCCGCGTGGCGTAATAGGCAGCGGTGGTGGTGTAGACCAGCGACTGGTTCCAATCGAGATAGACGTCGAAATTCGGGTAAGCGAGGAACGCCGGGCCGTTCCGGCCCATCGGCAGCACAAGTCCGGCCGGTAGGTCGTCGCCGGGAATCGACTTGCCGTTCAAATAAGTCACGCCATGCTGGGCCCAGAACGAGCGCGGCTTCTTGATGGTGACGTCGGCCTGATCCCACGGCAGCTCGGCCGGCACGCGGACCTGCTCGAGCCACGGCTGATTGGCGCGCCAGCCCTTCGACTGGATATAGTTGGCGGCCGAGGCAAGCGAGTTGGGCGCGCTCTTGACCAGGTCGATCCGGCCGTCGCCGTCGAAGTCCACGCCGTGCTCATAATAATTCTTCGGCTGGAACTGGAACTGGCCGACCTCGCCGTGGGCCGGTCCGCGCATTTGGTCGGGGGTGAGATCGCCGCGCTCGATTACCTTGAGCGCGAAGATGAGCTGCTCGCGAAATTCCTCGGGCCGACGGCAATCGAAACTCAAAGTGGCGAGCGAACGCATGGTCTCCATGTTGCCCATGACTTTGCCGAAATCAGTCTCAAGACCCCAGAAGGCGACCAGCACCGGACCCGGCACACCATATTGCTGCTCGATCCGCCTGAAGGTGTCGGCATATTTCTTGAGCAGCGTGTTGCCGACCTGGAGCCGATTGGACGACACCATGCGGCTGGAGAATTGCAGGAAACTCTGCGCGAATACGCCCTGGCCGCGGTCCTTGGCGATGGTCGCGGGATCGTAGCTGAGGCCGTCAAGCGCGTAAGAGACGGTGCGGGGTGAAATCCCCTGGGCCACGGCCTCTTTCTTGAAACCTTGCAGCCATCGGCCGAATTCGGCGGGGCTGGCACAGGCGGCAAAGGCGTGAGGAGCAAATCCGATCAGCACCGCCGCGAAGACGCCGGCGCGCGCTGTCAGCTGAATCATGGGGTGTCTAGCCATGGGCCACTCAAACCAGTCGGAAGCCCCCCGTCAAGTGACGAGGCGGTAAGCCGCCGGTCCTACGGATCGCCCTTCTGGTACGTGGCCATGAGCTCGGCTTGCGCCAGGATATGGCCTTTCATCTGGGCCTCGAGCTCGGCCTTGGTGAGAGGTTTGGCCGGCAGCACCGTATCGAGCGCGTAGAGCTTGTGGAAATAGCGGTGGCGCCCGATCGGGGGACAGGGACCGTGATAGGCGGCCTGCTGGCGGTCGTTCAGCCCAATCACGGCGTCCTTGGGTAGACCCGACCGACCGGCATTCTCAGGCAGACCTTGGCTGTCAGGCGGCAGATTGTAGACGAGCCAATGCGCCCAAACGCGCTTGGGCGCCTTCGGGTCGGGCGCATCGGGATCGTCGAGGAGGAAGGCCAGGCTCTTAGTGCCCGCGGGTACGTCGGCAAAGGCCAGCGGCGGCGAGATGTCCGCGCCCTCGCAGGTATATCGTGAGGGAATCTTGTCGCCAGGCCTGAAAGCGGAAGACGTCAGAGTGAGAGCCATCGCAGCGCCTGCATCGGCCATCAAGAACGTCTGAACCGCAAGCAGCACGATCGTAATTCGCCGCGAGCCATGTGGGCGCCGAGCGGAGTTCCTCGCGCTGCAGCCTAAGCCGAAGAGGCACACCTAGTCTGTGTGCGGCGGCAGTTCGCCGAGTTCTCAATCGCTCCATCAACGCATCGATGCGCCGCGTGGCTTCCCGCTTGCTCAAGCCCTGGTCGAATGCCGCCGGCTCCTGAATTTCGTCGGCGAGCATTTTCAGATAGGACGCTTGAGCACCGGTCATCGGTTCGCGCGCTGGTGGGTTCATGTCTGGTGAGAGCTGTTGGCTCTCCTGCATCTCGGAAGTCTTCTTTTTCTGCGTCATCCCAGTAGTCCTAAGTCCTTTCCTTGGGTGTTTCCTCGTGTGTCATCTTGAAACACGACTCATACAGTAATCGTTGAAAAGGGCAAGGATTAGGCGAGAGATGACAAAGAGTTAGGCAGATCGCGCGGTGCCCAGGAAAACGGCGGGGCGACCGGCGTCGCTAGCCAAGTCACAGACCTTTCAGCACGAAGTAATGGCCCGTTTTTGTCTGCAATCAGTGGATTACGCCGCCTCCGTCAAGCTTAGCAGAAAACCTTAATAGAAGATTACTAAGCACCGCCCATGAATCGCCCTTCTATTACCCCTTCACTGCCGATTTTTCGCCCTCTTGATCGGTAGCTTAGCCCTCGCACTAACATGTGCGGCCGACTCAACTCTTCGTCGGTTTTCCAACTCTCCCAAACAATCGAATAGGAGCCACAACGCATGTTCGAAATGCGAGCCAAGATGATTACCGTGGGGCTTCTCGGCGCCGCTGCACTGCTACCAATCGATCAGGCCAAGGCGGATCAGCTCGGCCATGCCTCCTGGTACTCGCTACCAGCAAACATCACCGCCAATGGGGAGCACATGAACCCCAACGAACTCACCGCTGCGCATCGTTCGCTGCCGTTCGGCACCAGGGTGTTGGTGGAAAATCTCACCAATGGCCGTACGGTGGTCGTGCGAATCAACGACCGGGGTCCGTTCATCGGCGGCCGCATCATCGATCTGTCGAAGGCCGCGGCGGCCAGCATCGGCATGATCAATGCCGGCACCGCCAAAGTGCGGGTGACGACCGCCGATGGCGGCGTGCTTGCCGCCTTGGGCGAAACCACGACCAAGGCCAAGGACGGGGCATCGTCCGGTGCGGTGGCCAAAGTCGACATCGCTCCCGCGGAAACAGCCACGCAAAAGAGCGCCGCGCATACGCCGGCGCGGACCAAGAACAGCCTGAAGGCGACAGCCTCCGCCTCAGTGAAGCATTCCGGTTCGCGGGTGAGGCTGGCGGCCGCGGCCCACGTCAAAACGGCGAGAAGTGTCCGGGCCCGCGTGCAGATGGCGGCCTCCCAAAACGGCATCCGCGCGGCCGCAAACCAGGCATCGGGCCTGGGGGGCCGGCGCCTTGTGGTGGCGTCAAATGACAATCCCTACGCCATTCTCGGCGCCACGCCGGGCTTCATGAAGCCCTCCCGGACTCGGGCGCGACGCGCCGGCTGACATATCGACAAGGTCCAAGGTTGCGGCTGGGTCAGACCGTCGTTTCTGACCCGTCGAGGCGCTGGACCTATCGTCGGGGGTGCCTCGAGACCGCATATACGGACAGGGCCGGGCTCAACGCCCGGCCTTTGTCTTTTGACAACAGCCCACGAGCCTGACACCCGAAAAACATCACAGAATCACGATATTGTCGCCGGCGATAAGAATTTCTACTGTTGCAAGGAAGAGACAGGCAGAGGGCGTCAAAACCAGCATAGTCCCAAGGGGAAGCTCCGCCGATGCAAGGTCTGCGGCTTGACCCTGTGAGGGCCGGTGACGCATTCGTAACCTGGGCTGATCAAACTTGGCGTATGATTCGAACCTTCTCGCCTCAACCGAGTTAGCAAACACAAATGACCAGGCTCCCCGCCTTTCGCCACTGTCTCCCTCTCGCAGCCCTTCTCGCGGGCGCGTTTCTTTTGCTCGGCTCGATGGTGGGCGCCGATGCACAGCAGCGGCCAAGAGAGGGTGTCGTGCAGGATTCTGGCGGCCAATATGGGTCCCGCGATCCACGTGGCGTCGGCTTCTATGCCTTAACGCTGAGCGACATCTGGGGGCCGGCCAAGATGCCTCCTGCTCCCAAGGATTTCGGGCCGCATTTTGACTTCCCGCCCGAGCCGCTCAACGGCGCTCCGCTGCACGATCCCTATCCGAATTAAGCATTCGCATCAGCGCTCTCGGCGAAGTGGCGCCCCAGATGGGTCTTGCGCTGAGCAGGCCCGCGCCCATAAAGTGGGGCGTTTTGCGGGCAGATTGCGAACCCGGGTGGAGACTTTCCGCAAGCGATACGTGAGAAGCGACGCGGTTTCTTTTCCCGCTTTCTAAACTTGCCTGATCTCCGGGCGCCGTTTGCGTGCGGATCTTTTGGAAGGGGAAAAGGAGCTTCCGATGCGTCAGACCGGGACGGTCAAGTTCTTCAATCATTCACGAGGGTTCGGCTTTATCACGCCGGACGATGGCGGCAAGGATGTGTTTCTGCATATCTCGGCGTTGCAGAAGTCGGGTCTGCCTGCGGTCGACGAGGGTGCGAGGGTATCCTTCGAGACCGAACCAGACCGTCGTGGCAAGGGTCCGCAAGCCATCAACGTGCAGATGGGCGAATAGCTCTCCCCTATATTCGAACCTGACATGCAGCGGCGCCGGTAGCGGCGTCGGGCGCGCTGCTGCGGATGGCGGGCCGCCATGGCGATGACCGGGCCGCAAGCGCCGGACAATGCGCTGCAAAGCGTGCTCGACCGGCTCGGCCGCGATGAGCCGGCCGCGCTCGAGCGGCTATTTCGCCTACTGTCGATCCCAAGCGTATCGACCGACCGGGCTTTTCACGAGTCCTGCATCGATGCCGCGGAGTGCTGCGCTGGCACGCTGCGCGAGATCGGCTTCGACGCGCGGGTCGAGCCGACCTTGGGCAAGCCGATGGTGGTTGGCCATTGGCGCGGGCCGCCCTCGCCCACGCAGCGCCCGCACGTGCTGTTCTACGGCCATTACGACGTCCAGCCGCCGGATCCGCTGGCGGAATGGACCGCGCCCCCGTTCGAGCCGCGGCTGGTCGAAGATCCGCGTTATGGCGAGGTAATCGTCGCCCGCGGCGCGTCCGACGACAAAGGCCAGTTGATGACCTTTCTCGAGGCGGCGCGCGCCTGGCTCGATGTGCATGGCGAGATTCCGGTCGATGTCAGCGTGCTGATCGAGGGCGAGGAGGAATCGGGCAGCCCGAGCCTCGTCCCGTTCCTCGCCGCCCATGGCGACGAGCTCAGAGCCGACATTGCCCTGGTTTGCGACACCGGGCAGTGGGACGCCGAGACGCCCGCCATCACCGCCTTCCTGCGCGGTCTCGCGTTCTCGGAGATCACCATCCATGGTCCGTCGCGCGATTTGCACTCCGGCCTGTATGGCGGACCTGCGCTCAATCCGCTCCGCGTGCTGTCGGACATCCTCGCCGCGCTTCACGATGACGATGGTCGCATCGCCATCGACGGGTTCTACGACGACATGCGCGACCCCTCCCCCGCCCAGCTTGCCGCCTGGCGCGGGCTCGGTTTCGACGAGGTGGGATTTCTCGACGGCGTGGGATTGCGCAACGCCGCCGGCGAAAGGGGCTTCAGCGTGCTGGAACAGCTCTGGGCGCGGCCGACCGTCGAGATCAACGGCATCGTAGGCGGTTACGGCGGACCCGGCACCAAGACGGTGATCCCGGCGCAGGCGACCGCCAAGCTGTCCTTCCGCCTGGTTCCAGGACAGAATCCTGGCAGAACTCCTTGCGGGCCTGCATCGCTTCGTCGAACGCCGCTTGCCGGCTGACGCGCGCGTGTCCTTCGCGCATGAAGGCGGTTCGCCGGCGATCGGCTTCGATACCAGCGCGCCCGCCTTTCAAGCCGCGGCCCGCGCGCTCGAAGCGGAGTGGGGCAAAGCATCGGCCATGGTCGGCTGCGGCGCGTCGATTCCCATCGTCGAGTCGTTCCGCTCGCGCCTCGACATGGACTCCCTGCTCATCGGCTTCGCACTCGACGACGATCGCATTCATGCGCCGAACGAGAAATACAATCTCCGGAGCTTCAACAAGGGTGCGCGCAGCTGGGCGCGGATCTTGGCCGCGCTTGGTAGCGTTGCAGATGTCAGGACCTAGGGGCGCGCTGCTTCTCGCGCTCGTGCTGGCGGCGGTCGTAGCGTCGTTCTTTGCCGGCGGCAAGCGCACCGACGACAGCAACGCGCCTGGGACTTTCGACTACTACGTCTTGGTGCTCGGCTGGTCCCCGACATACTGCCTAAGCGAGGGCCGGGTCCGACGCGACGGGCAATGCGATGTCTCACGCGCGTTCGTGCTGCACGGCCTTTGGCCGCAATTCCAGAGAGGCTGGCCGGAAAATTGCCACACGGCCAAATGGCCCTGGGTGTCGCAACAAGTGATCGAAGGGATGCGCGACATCATGCCGAGCAAAAACTTGATGATCCACGAATACCGCGCGCATGGGACCTGCTCCGGTCTCGACCCCGCGCAGTATTTCGCTGTCGCGCGCAGGCTCTATGAACGCGTGAGCGTGCCGGCCCGGTTTCTTACCGTCGGCGCCGATCGCGTCAGCTCTCCCGGTGAGATCGAGAGCGAGTTTCTCGGCGCCAATCCTTGGCTCACGCCGGACATGATCTCGATCGCTTGCCGCAGCGCCAATCTGCTCGATATCAGGGTGTGCTTCGGTCGCGACCTGGCGCCGCGAAACTGCGGCGTCAACGAGGACCAACAGCGGCTTTGCCCGGCGCGCACGATCACCGTGCCGCCGCCCGCGCGGCGATGACCAGCCGTCTTGCGCCTAGAAGCGGTAGATGAGCGAGCCGCGATAAATATCGGAATCGGGGTCTAATTTAAGCGTGCCACCCGGATAATTCACCGACTCGGAATTGAAGTCGGTGAATTGGTAGTCGAACCGGGCGCTCCAATTCGGATTGAGGGCGACTTCGGCGCCGCCGCCCACGCTCCAGCCGAACAAGTCCGCGCTGCCGCGCCCGCCGCCGGGGCCGGTAACCGGCAGGTCGGCATTGGCCCACGCGCCACCGAAGGTGGCGAACACAAGCACTTGCGGTCTGATGGCGACGCCGGCGCGCAGGCGCAGATCGGCCATGGCGTCGATGCTCGGGCTGACCCGGTTCAGGCCGGCATTGAAATTCCCGTTGCCGCTAACATCGGCGGCCATGATGTCGCCCTCGACCCCCAACACGAAGGGACCGCTCTGCCAGCTATAGCCGCCGACCACGCCACCCAGGACTCCGCCGGTCCCGGCGGTGCCGCCGGCGGGAGCCAAATCGTAGTTCACCGTGGCGCCGCCAATCGTGCCTCCCAACCACCATCCCTCGAACACGTCCTCGGGCGGAAGCGGCGCCTGGTCGTAGACCGGCGGCAGAGCGGGAGGCGGCAGATCGGCGGCAAAGGCGGGGCTGGAGGCCGTGGCGCTTGCCAATATCGCGGCAGCAGTCCAGGCCTGGTTCAATCGCATACGCATAACAGAGCTCCTCACGATCGGGAGGCTCGGTCCGTCACCGCGCCAGCGCGAATTGCGCTGGGCGCTCACGGCCCCAGGGTATCGCCCTACCCTTACCGGGGGTTAACGATGAACCGGGGCTAAACTTGGCAGGGTAAATGGCAGGTAAATGACCATCCCAAGGCACGCGGAGGTCGCCTGTCCGCTCACGCGGCGCGAAACAAGGCGACGCAGCCTTCCCGCGCGATCTCGACCCGGTCGAAGCGCTGCCTTAATCCGGCGCGGCGAGAGGCGATGTCATATTGGCGATTATTGAACAGATGCCGCAGCTAAATTCCACGTTGCTTGGCGATCGCGTCATAGGCCTCGTTGAGGGAGTCGACCTTCTCGATGGCGATGGTGACGAACTCCTCCGGGACACCGCGTGCAACGAGCTTGTCAGGATGATTGTCGGCGACAAGCGCGCGGTAGTGGCTCTTCAGCTCCTCATTGCTGACCGAGGGCTCGAGGCCGAGGACCTCATAGGGATTGCGGTCGGCAGCGCCGACATGGCGGGCCCTGATAGAGCTAAATTCGACGTCGGTGAAACCGAAGCGTTTGGCGACCTGCCGGAGGAACTGTTCCTCTTGAGGGTGCAGCGCCTCGTCGGCCTTGGCGATGTGGAATAGACCTTCGAGCACGTCCCCGAGCAGCTTGCGGTTGCCCTTGAACACGATGACGAGTTGCTCGGCACAAGCCTCGTAACCCGTCATGTCGCGCTTGGCGAGATTGAAGACGTGGGCGGCCTGTTTCATCTCCGCGTTAGACACTTTGAACGCGTTTTTGAAGGCGGTGACCTCATCCGTGGTGACCACGCCATCGGCCTTGGCCATCTTGGCGCCGAGCACGATCACGCCTAAGGTGAAGGCCACGTCGTTTTCTTCAATCCGATCTTGTTTTTTGCCCCGATTGTCGGGCGCGACTCCACCAAACAACGCGGCGATCGGGCCCCCGATCAACAGCTCGGCGGCGGCGAGCTTGCCCCAAATCGACATTGGCGATCCTCTAACTCGGTTGCGAAGCCATAAGTCTGAACGCTGACAGGACCCGTGTTTTCTGGTTCATTATCAGAGTCTTACCATTACGTGACGCGCGACGGTGTAGTCCTCGAGCGCATACATTGAGAGGTCCTTGCCGTAGCCTGAGGCCTTCAGCCCGCCATGCGGCATCTCGTTGACCAGCATAAAATGCGTGTTGACCCAGGTGCAGCCGTAATGGAGCCGCGCGGCCGTCGCCATCCCCTTGCCGATGTCTGAAGTCCATACCGACGAGGCGAGCCCATAGTCGCTGTCATTGGCCCAAGCCACCGCCTGGTCGACGTCGTCGAAGCGCGTCACCGAGACGACGGGGCCGAACACCTCCTTGCGCACGATCTCGTCATTCTGCTGCGCACCGGCGACGACGGTCGGCTCGAAGAAGAAGCCCTTGCCGCCGGGCGACTTGCCGCCGGCGGTGATCGAGATGTGGTTCTGCTTGGCCGCCCGCTCGACGAATTTCTCCACGCGGCCTTTTTGGACTCGAGGAGATCAACGGGCCGATATCGTTCTCGTCGTCGTTGGGGCGATTGAATTTCAGCTCTTTCACCGCGCTCGACAGGTCGGCGACCAGATTGTCGTAGACTTTCTTGCCGGCATAGACGCGGCACGCGGCCGTGCAATCCTGGCCGGCGTTGTAATAACCGAACGTCTTGAGCCCGGCGACCACGGAGGGGATATCCGCATCGTCGAACACGATCACCGGCGCCTTGCCGCCGAGCTCGAGATGCGTGCGCTTCAGCGTGGCTGACGCCGCTTGCAGCACCTTCCTGCCGGTATCGATGCTGCCCGTCAGCGAGATCATGGCGATCTTCGGGTGATTGATCAGGGCATTCCCGGTCGTCGAGCCGCGGCCGGTGACGACATTCACCACGCCCTCGGGGAAGATCTCGGCGATAGTCTTGGCAAGCTTCAGCGTCGTCAGCGGCGTCTGCTCCGACGGCTTGATGACGATGGTATTGCCGCCGGCCAAGGCCGGGGCGAGCTTCCAGGCGGCCATCATCAGCGGATAGTTCCAGGGCGCGATCGAGCCGACCACGCCGATCGGATCGCGGCGGATCATGGAGGTGTGCCCCGCCAAATATTCGCCCGCCACGGCGCCATGCATGTTGCGCACGGCGCCGGCAAAGAAGCGGAAGCAGTCGGAGACCGCCGGGATCTCGTCCTGGAGCACGCGGATCCTCGGCTTGCCGCAATTCAGCGCTTCGAGCGTGGCGAACGCCTCGGCATCGCGGTCGATGGCGTCGGCGAGCTTCAACAGCAGCGCCGAGCGCTCGGCCGGCGTGGTGCGCGACCAGGTTTGGAACGCCTTCGCGGCGGCTTCCACCGCCGCGTCGACCTGCGCGGGAGACGCGTCGGGGAGCTTGACGATGGTCTCCTCGGTCTTGGGATTGATCACGGCTTCCTGCGCTTCGGTGCCGTCGACGAATTTCGAGCCGATCAACATCTGCGTGTCGAGCATGAATTTTCCTCCACTGCGGCGTGGTTCGCCGGCTATTTCGTTGAACCGCCCGTGTGCTCGCCCTCGCGCGTCAGATAATAGGCAACGAGGATCGGCAACATCGTGACGACAATGACGAAGACCGCGACGACATTGGTCACGGGGCGCTGCCGCGGCCGGATCAGCTCGCCCAGCATCCAGATCGGCAAGGTCGATTGCTGGCCGGCCGTGAAGGTGGTGACGATGACCTCGTCGAAGGAGAGCGCGAAGGCGAGCATGCCGCCGGCGAGCAGAGCGGTGCCGATTTGCGGCAGGATGACGTGCCGGAAGGTCTGCAAGCTGTTGGCGCCGAGATCCATCGAGGCTTCGATCAGATTGCCGGACAGCCGGCGGAACCGGGCGATGGCATTGTTATAGACCACGACGATGCAGAATGTGGCGTGGCCGAGCACGATGGTCCAGATCGAGAAATCGATGCCCATGATGTCGAAGGCCGAGCGCAGCGAGATGCCGGTGATGATGCCGGGCAGCGCGATGGGCAGAATGAACAGCAACGAGATCGTCTCGCGGCCGAAGAACTTCGCCCGCGACAGCGCGGCAGCGGCGAGCGTGCCGAAAATCAGCGCGAGCACGGTGGCGATCGCCGCAACTTCGAGCGAGAGATAAAGCGGCGGCCAGATGTCGGGGCGCTGCGACCAGGCGATGCCGAACCATTTCGTCGTGTAGCCGGGCGGCGGGAACTGGTAGCTCCGCTCCTCCGTGGTGAAGGCATAAAGGAAGATGAGGGCCAGCGGCAGATGCAGGAACAGAAGCCCGGCGATGGCCGAGAGGCGCAGTCCGAGCGGCGTGGTGCGGTTTGGATCAGAGGACATCGAAGGCCCCCATGCGCTTGGCGACCCAGAGATAGACGCCCATGATCGCCATCGGCACGACGGTGAAGGCGGCCGCCAGCGGCACGTTGCCCGCCGTTCCCTGTAGCGTATACACCGCCTGCCCGATCATGAGCCGCGAGTTGCCGACGATGGTTGGGACGATGTAATCGCCGAGCGTGAGCGAGAAGGTGAAGATCGAGCCGGCGATGATGCCGGGCAGCGCGAGCGGAAAGATCACCGTCCAAAATGTCTGCTTCGGCTCGGCGCCGAGATCGGCGGACGCCTCGATGTAGTTGATGGGCACGCGCTCCAGCGCCGCCTGGGTCGGCAGGATCATGTAAGGGATCCAGATATAGACGAAGACCAGGAACGTGCCGATATAGCTGAACGACAATGACGGGCCGCCGATCACCGGCAGGGCCAGGATGCCGTCTATGAGCCACGAAAGATGCAGGCCCTTGGCGAGCCAGGTCAGGATGCCCTCCTTGGCCAGAATGAGCTTCCACGCGTAGACCTTGACCAGATAGCTCGACCATAACGGCATCATCACCGCGAGATAGAACAGCGCCTTGGTCCAGCCGCGTGCGTAGCGCGCCGCGTAATAGGCGATGGGGAAGGCGATGACGGCGCAAGCGAGCGTGACGAGCGCCGCCATGCTCACCGTGCGTATGATGATCTGGATGTTGGCTTCTTCCAGCAGTTGCGCATAGGTCGAGAGCGTGAACTCACGGACAACGAGCCCCGAGTAGTCATCGAGCGAGTAGAAGCTCTGCAACAGCAGCGCGAACAGCGAGCCGACATAGACAATGCCGATCCACAGCAGCGGCGGCAGCAGAAGCAGGAGGGTCAGGAGCTTAGGCCGCGCGAAGAAGATGTCGGAGATCTTGTCGGAGATCCCGCTCTCCCTCTCGACTGTCGCCACGTGGCTCACGCGCCCTCCTCCATGGTGACCATCGCCGATTTTGGCCAGATCAGGCGCACGCTGTCGCCTTCTTTGAGGTTTGGTCCGCCGGCTGGCATTTCGGCGGAAAGCCGCGTGTGTCCGGTCGCCACGCTGAAGCGCGTGACCGCGCCCTGATAGCTGATCATCTTGATCTCGCCATCGGCATGGGCCTGCCCGTCGCCGACTTTCTTGCCGGCCGGGAACACGCCGATCTTCTCGGGCCTGAGACTGGTCCATTTGGCCGCGCCGCCATGGCGGGACGCGAACTCGGGCGACAATACGTTCGAGGAGCCGACAAAGTCGGCGACGAAGCGCGACCTTGGCCGCTCATAGACATCGTCGGGCACGCCGACCTGGACGATCTTGCCCTCGTTGAACACCGCCACGCGATCGGCCATAGACAAAGCTTCGCCCTGGTCGTGCGTCACGAACACGAAGGTGATGCCGAGCTCCTTCTGCAGGGCCTTCAGCTCTTCCTGCATCTGCTCCCTGAGCTTGAGATCGAGCGCGCCGAGCGGCTCGTCGAGGAGCAATACCTTTGGCCCATTCACCAGCGCGCGTGCGAGTGCCACGCGCTGGCGCTGGCCGCCCGAGAGCTGCGCCGGGCGGCGATCCTCGTAACCGGCGAGCTTGACCATGGCGAGGGCTTTCTTTGCCTTGGTCTCGCGCTCGGCGCGCGGCGACGCCCTTGATCCTGAGGCCGTAGGCGACGTTCTCGCCGACCGTCATATGCGGAAACAGCGCGTAGTCCTGGAACACGGTGTTGACGTTGCGCTTGTAGGGCGGCACGCCTTCGGCGGTCTCGCCGAAAATCTCGATATGCCCCTCGTCGGGCTGCTCGAAGCCGGCGATGAGGCGCAGGCAGGTGGTCTTGCCCGAGCCCGACGGCCCGAGCATGGCGAAGAACTCGCCTTGGGCGATGTCGAGAGTCACGCCGTCGACGGCGCGGACCGAGCCGAACCGGCGGCAGCAGTTTACGAACCTAACGGCTGGCGACATGGGCTAGGCCATCGCGGGAGCGGCCCGGTTTTCGAGATCCGGGCCGCTCATGTCGATCGGGTTACTTGCCGAGAATGGCGATGTAGTCCTTTGCCCATTGCGAATAAGGAACGCAGCTGCCCTCCTTCTCGCACTTGGCGGTCGGCGTACGCCAGAACCAGATCTTCTCGAAATTGTCGAAGCCGTTGGTGGCGCAGCCCGTGTCGGTCAGAAGCTCGTTGCCTTTGCACGCGGCTGGCACCGTAGGCACCGAGCCGAACCAGGATGCGAGATCACCTTGCAGCTTCGGGTTCAGCGAATGCTCGAGCCATTTATAGGCGCAGTTGGGATGCTTGGCTTCGGCGTGCAGCATGGTCGTGTCGGCCCAACCCGTCGCCCCTTCTTCGGGGATGGTCGAGGCCACCGGCTTCTTCTCGCCCGCCAGCAGGTTGACCTGGAACGGCCACGACGAGGAGGCGACAACGCCTTCGTTCTTGAAGTCGTCGACCTGCACCATGGCGTCGTGCCAGTAGCGGCCGATCAGCGCTCTCTGGGCCTGCAGCAGAGCAATCGCCGCGGCGTATTGCTCGGCGTTGAGCTCGTACGGATTTTTGATGCCGAGCTCCGGCTTCGTGCTTCATCAGGAAGACCGCCGCATCGGCGATGTAGATCGGGCCGTCATAGGCCTGCACGCGCCCCTTGTTGCTCTTGCCGTCGGGAAGCGTCTGCTCCTCGAACACGACCGCCCAGCTCTTCGGCGCCTCCTTGAACACATCCGTGTTGTAGGCGAGCACGTTCGGTCCCCATTGGAAGGGAACGCCGTAATGCACGCCATCGACGGTGTGCCAGGGCGCATCCTTGAGCCGATCGTCGACCGTCTTCCAGCTCGGGATCAGGTCGACATTGATGGGCTGGACCTTCTTGCCGGCGACCAGGCGGAGCGACGCATCGCCAGAGGCGGTGACCAGATCGAACCCGCCTTGGTTCATCAGCGTCACCATCTCGTCGGAGGTTGCCGCCGTCTTGACGTTGACCTTGCAGCCCGTCTCCTTCTCGAAGGCGGTCACCCAATCGTAGTTCTTGTCGGTCTCGCCGCGCTCGATGTAACCGGGCCAGGCAACGATATCGACTTCGCCTTCGCCCTCGCCGACGGCTTTCGGCGTTTCGGCGAGCGCGATGCCGCCAGCGGCAAGCAAGGCAACGACAGCGACTGAGATACTGATTGCGGGTCTCATACGATTGCTCCTCGGGACGAGACGTGACGACGACAAGGGCTTGGAATGTGGGTTCGAAGTAAGGACATAACCCCTGGGTAAACCAAGAGGAATGTTATTCGAGGACGGTGTTGAGCGCCATAGGAAAGCAGGGACCGGACGATCACAGGGCCGCGACGACGAGATGCGGCGAGTGCTCCGGTCAGCTTCTGTCACACCTTCACAGCCGGTTGAGCGTGCCTGGCACTCACTTTTTTTGCAGCGCCATGACCTTGATGAGCGCGGCGGAAGCACGGTTGCCGCTCTGCACGCCGCCATTCATGTAGCCGAGGAAGTCGCCGCTGGTATGCTCGCCGGCGAATTGCAGCCGTCCGCCAAGCGCCGGTTCGGCGGCCACCTCCAGCATCGTCGTGTACTGGCCGACCTTGCAGCTCGCATAGCTGCCGAGCGTGTAGGGATAGATCGCCCAGAACCAGGAGGTCACCGCATTCGGATCGAGGCTGTCGGCCATCTTTTGCGACATCTTCGGCAGGTCCTCGCGGAACCCGTCGACCGCTGACTTCGCGTCGTTGATGCCTGGGATCACACCGAGGAAGTTGGTAAGGATGCCGCCGCCCTGGTTCGGCTGATTGCGGCTCGTCTCCCATATGATTTGGAACCGCATATCCGTATAGAAGCTGCCGTTCGACTTGTCCGGCAGGCCGGAATCTGGGCTCACGCCATACCCGCGACTTGGTGCCGAACATCACCTTGGCACTCATCCCGTAGCCCAGCTCGCGAATGGTCTTCAGCTTCTCCGGGCTGAGCCGCAAGCTCTCGAGACCTTTGCACTGCCGCAGCTTGGTGAACGGCAACGTGAGGATCACCGCGTCGAAACTCTGCGTCTTGCGGGCCGCCGGGCGCATCGAAGCCCATGACGATCTGGCCGCCTTTGTAGTCGAGCGCGTTCAGCGACCAGCCTTGCTTCATCTCGATCTTGTCCTTGAGCCGATCGACCAGCGCGTTGATCAGCACCGACGAACCGCCCTTGATGCGCCACTTCTCGTCGCTCTCGCCGAACATCTCGAACGGCTTCTCCAAGTCGGTGCCGATGAAGTCCACCATCGCTAGGCTGGATTGGTCCTCGGTCAATAATCCGAATTCGATGTTGTAGGCGACATCGATCAGATCGAGCGCCCAGTCTTCCGCCTTGCCGCGGAACTGATCGAGATAGGCCTTGATGCTGATCTTATCGAGCTTGCGCGCGTGTTTGGTCCATTCGTCGTTCTTGTCGGTGAGCTTTTCCTGAGTCCTCGGCAATGCTGCTTGGCGATCGGCAGGAACGCACCGGTCTGCGTCGCCGGATCGAACATGTCCTTCGGCGTATGCCATTGTCCCTTGAGGAAATAGAGGTCCTCGCCACCGTCGACGGTCAGGTCCTGCATCTCGACGCCGACCTCTTTGGCGAGGTTATGTATGTCTTCGTGGTAGGTGTCGACCAGCTCGCCGCCGAGCTCGACGAACATGCCCTTGATAGAAGTCGTACATGGTGAACATGCGTCCGCCCCAGCGATTGCTCGCCTCGAACACAATCGGCGTCGCGCCGGCGGCTTGCAGACGATAGGCCGCGGTCAGCCCGGCAATGCCGCCGCCGATGATGGCGACCGGTCCCTTTGGTCGCTCCTGCTTGGCGTAAGCGCTCCAGTCCAACACTGGCGATAGCGCCGCTGCGCCGGCCGCAGCCGCGGATAGCCGCAGCAGTCGCCGCCTTGTCAGCGCGGAAGATCGCGGCACGACTAAACCTTGATCATGGAAAGAACGGGCCAGGGCTTTCTTTACGGCAGCGAACAAAGGCGTGCGCGACATGGCGAGGACCGGGACGGTTGTGAGGTTGCGCTGGACGAGGCGGAGCGACCACCTGCGGCTGGGCAAGTTCGACGTGTCTTATTGCGTCACACGTGGTCACCCTGATGAAGCGTTGGATGCCACGACTCGCAGCTTAACCCTGAAGTGTCACCGCTTACAAAGACTGTGTTCGCGCCCTGGTTCGCGTCAGGGCAACAGACACGAGGCCGGCAGCGCCCGATTGGTGACGTCGCGCAGCGCGAAGCTCGATTTGAGGCGCGCGACGCCCGGTAGGCGCGAGAGCTGCTCTTTATGGATGCGCTCGAAATCGGCGAGATCGCGGGCCATGACGGTGACGAGATAATCGTCCTCGCCCGACATCAGGTGGCAGGAAACGACGGACGGCGCGGATGCCACGGCCTCCTCGAAGGACTTCAGCAGGTCCTCGTTCTGGCTCTTGAGCCCGATCTGCACGATCACCGTCATGGAGAGGCCGAGCGCCTGGCGGTTGATGCGCGCCTGATAGCCTTCGAATGACGCCCTTCTCCTCGAGCGCGCGGATGCGCCGGGCGATCGCCGTCGCCGAAAGCGGAATGCGCTCGGCGAGCTCGACCTGGCTCAAACGGCCGTCATGGAGCAGGGCTCCGAGAATCGCGCGATCCAGCGCGTCTATGGCAATTTCCTTCATTTTCCTGCGCCTATTGGCAGTTTACCACCGATATTCTGCATAATATCACGCTTCGGCTGAATAAAACGCCAACAATCGTTCCCCGATTTGAGGCAGTCTCCACGGTAGAGAATTCGCTCCTGGAACCGGAGGGCATCATGCGCATCGGTGTTCCGACAGAGATCAAGAGTAATGAGTTCAGGGTTGGGCTCGTGCCGGGTTCGGTGCGCGAGCTGACCGCGCGCGGCCACGAGGTCCTGGTGCAGTCCGGCGCAGGCGCCGGCATCTTCGCCGACGACGCGACCTATGAGAAGGCCGGCGCGCGCATTCTGCCCACGGCGGAAGCCGTGTTCGCCGAGGCGGAGATGATCGTCAAGGTCAAGGAGCCGCAGGCGGTCGAGTATCGCCGGCTCAAGCCGCACCAGATCCTGTTCACCTATCTGCATCTCGCGCCCGATCCGGAGCAGGCCCGCGGGCTGATGGCATCCGGCGCGACCGCGATCGCCTACGAGACCGTTACGGATGCATCCGGAGGTCTTCCGCTGCTCGCGCCGATGAGCGAAGTCGCCGGCCGCTTGGCCATCGAGGCCGCGGCCATCGCGCTGCGCCGCCCGACCGGCGGACGTGGCGTGCTGTTGGGCGGCGTCCCCGGCGTTCGCCCGGCCAAAGTTGTGGTGCTTGGCGGCGGTGTCGTCGGCACGCATGCCGCGCGCATGGCGGTCGGCCTCGGCGCCGATGTGTCGATCATCGACCGCTCGTTGCCGCGGCTGCGGCAGCTCGACGAGCTGTTCGAAGGCCGCGTGCGCACGCTCGCCTCGACCATGGAGAGCATCGAGACCGAAGTGCTGGCCGCCGATGTGGTGATCGGTGCGGTGCTGGTCGCCGGGGCGAGCGCGCCGAAGCTTGTGACCCGCGACATGCTTCCGCGCATGAAGCGCGGTGCCGTGCTCGTCGACGTATCGATCGATCAGGGCGGCTGCTTCGAAACCTCGCGGCCGACGACGCACGCCGATCCGACCTTCGAGGTCGACGGCATCATCCATTACTGCGTGGCGAACATGCCGGGCGCGGTGCCGGTCACCTCGGCGCAGGCGCTCAACAACGCGACGCTGCCCTTCGTGATCAAGCTCGCCAACAAGGGCGTGGCCGCCTTCGATGACGACCCGCATCTCGCCGCCGGACTCAATGTCCGCAACGGACGCATCACGCACGCGGCGGTCGCCGCCTCGCTCGGCTTCGACCGCGGGCCGTCGACCAAAGGAAAAGTTCGCCTCGTCGCGGCCGAGTAAGCGCGACGCGATAAAGAATTTCCCGGACGCATTCCCCCCGCGTCCGTATGCCGGTCCGCCTTCCCTCCCCCGGAACGGACCGGCTTTTCTTTACTTCAAGCTCGGGAAATTGAACTCGGCGCCGCCGCGAATGCCGTTCGGCCAGCGCGCGGTCACGGTCTTCAGCCGCGTATAGAAACGCACGCCCTCAGGCCCATAAATAGAGTGATCGCCGAACAGGGATCGTTTCCAGCCGCCGAAAGAATGATAGGCGACCGGAACCGGGATCGGCACATTGATGCCGACCATGCCGACCTCGATCGAGTCGGCAAAGGCGCGGGCCACGTCGCCGTCGCGGGTGAAGATGGCGGTGCCGTTGCCGTATTCGTGTCGGTTGATGAGATCCGTGGCTTCCGCGTAGCCGCCGGCCCGCACCACGCACAGAACGGGCCCAAAAATTTCCGTCTTGTAGATGCTCATGTCTCGCGGTCACGCGATCGAACAGCGATCCGCCGAGGAAAAACCCGCGCTCATAGCCCTGGAGCTCGAGCCCGCGCCCGTCGACGACGAGCTCGGCGCCTTCCTTCACGCCTTGGCCGATGAGATCGGTGATGCGCTGCTTGGCCTCGGCCGTGATCACCGGCCCCATCTCGGACTTCGGGATCGGTGGCAGGACCGACCTTCATCATACGGATCTTCGGCGCGAGCGCCTCGACCAGACGATCGGCGGTCTTCTCGCCCACCGGCACGGCAACCGAGATGGCCATGCAACGCTCGCCCGCCGAGCCGAAGCCCGCTCCCATCAGCGCATCGACGGCCTGGTCCATGTCGGCGTCAGGCATGACAATCATGTGGTTCTTGGCGCCGCCCAATGCCTGCACACGCTTGCCTGAAGCCGAGCCGCGCCGATAGACATGCTCGGCCACCGGCGTCGAGCCGACGAAGCTCACGGCCTTGATGTCGGGATGATCGAGGATCGCGTCGACGGCTTCCTTGTCGCCATGCACGACATTGAGCACCCCGGGCGGGAAGCCGGCCTCCTGGAACAGCTCCCAGATCAGCATCGAGGTGGAGGGATCGCGCTCGGACGGCTTCAGGATGAAGGTGTTTCCGCAAGCAATTGCGATAGGATACATCCACATCGGCACCATGGCCGGGAAGTTGAACGGGCGTGATGCCGGCGACCACGCCGAGCGGCTGGCGGTCTGACCAACTGTCGATCTCCGGACCGACATTGCGGCTGTACTCGCCCTTCAGCAGATGCGGAATACCGCAGGCGAAATCGACGACGTCGATGCCCCGGGCGAGTTCGCCAAGCGCATCTTCGTGCGTCTTGCCGTGCTCCTTGGAGATGGCGCGGGCGATATCGTCGGCGTGGCGATCCAGCAGCTGCTTGAAGCGGAACATCGGCTTGATGCGCTTGAGCGGCGGCGTCGCGCCCCAGCCGGCGGCGGCGTTCTTGGCGGCGGCCACGGCCGAGTTCACCTCGTCGGCCGTCGAAAGCGGCAATTCGGCCGTCTGTTCTCCCGTCGCCGGATCGTAGACGGGCGCGAGGCGCCGCGAGGCGGACGTGACCTTGCGGCCGTCGATGGCGTTCTGAATCGTCTGCATGGCCGTCACGTACTTTCAGTTCGCGGTCTTGAGCACGCCAGAGAGGATATCGATCAGCTGGTCGATCTCCTTCTTCTCGATGATGAGCGGCGGCGAGAGCGCGATGATGTCACCCGTGGCGCGGACCAGCAAACCGCGATTGAACGCCTCGATGAAGCGCGCATGCGCCCGCTGCGATGGCGCGTCGGGAATGGGATCGAACTCGATGGCGCCGATCAGCCCGATATTGCGGATGTCGATGACGTGCGGCAGGCCGTTCAGCGAGTGGACCGCGTCCTGCCAATAGGGCGCAAGCTCCGCCGCCCGCGTCAGCAGCCCCTCCTCCTGGTATAGCTCCAGCGTCGCGATCGAAGCGGCGCAGGCCACGGGGTGGCCCGAATAGGTGTAGCCGTGGAAGAAATCGATGACCTCCTCCGGGCCGCTCATGAAGGCGTCATGCACCTTGGTCTTCACGAACACCGCGCCCATCGGAATCGTGCCGTTGGTGATGCCCTTCGCCGTGGTGATGATGTCGGGCGAGACGTCGAAATAATCGGCGCCGAACGGCGTGCCGAGGCGGCCAAAGGCGGTGATGACCTCATCGAAGATCAGCAGGATGTCGTGCTTGGCGCAGATCGCGGCGAGGCGCTTGAGATAGCCCTTGGGCGGGATCAGCACGCCGGTCGAGCAGGCGACAGGCTCGACGATCACCGCGGCGATGGTCGAGGCGTCGTGCAGCGCCACAAGGCGCTCGAGATCGTCGGCCAGCTCGGCGCCATGCTCGGGCTCGCCCCGGCTGAAGGCGTTGCGGGCCAGGTCATGCGTGTGGCGAAGATGGTCGACGCCGGATAGCAGCGTGCCGAACCATTTGCGGTTGTTGGCGATGCCGCCGACCGAGGTGCCGCCGAAATTGACGCCGTGATAGCCGCGCTCGCGGCCGATCAGGCGCACCTTCGAGGCGTTGCCCTTGGCCCGGTGATAAGCGAGCGCCATCTTCAGCGCGGTCTCGACCGACTCCGAGCCGGAGTTGGTGAAGAACACATGGTCGAAGCCAGGCGGGGCGACGTTGGCCAGCTTCGAGGCGCACTCGAAGGCTCTCGGGTGGCCCATCTGGAACGTGCCGGCGAAATCGAGCTCGCCGACCTGCTTGCGGATCGCTTCGACGATGTGCGGTCGGCAATGTCCGGCATTGACGCACCACAGCCCGGACGTGCCGTCGAGCACACGGCGTCCATCATCGGTGGTGTAATGCATACGCTCGGCGCTGACGATCAGGCGCGGCGCCTTCTTATATTGGCGGTTCGCCGTGAACGGCATCCAGAAAGCTTCGAGATCGTTGGTCGCGAGCCTTGCGCTCATGTCGGTGCCTGTTGAATTAAAGTGGAGCTGTCACGCGACCCGGGTCACGGCTTCGGTGAGGCTCGCTTCGAAGATGTCCATGCCGTCGCGCACGAGCTGGTCGCTCGCGGTGAGGGGCACGAGGAAGCGGATGACGTTTCCATAAGTGCCGCAGGATAGAAGAATAAGCCCGTTCTCGTTGGCGATCTTCATCAGCGCCTGGGTCAACTGCGGCGCCGGCTCGCCGCTCGCCGTGTCCTTCACCAGCTCGATGGCGCACATCGCGCCCAGGCCGCGCACGTCGCCGATGCAATTCAGGTTGGAACGGCTTTTGAGCTGGTTGCAGCGGTCGAGAATGATCTTGCCAATGGCATTGGCGCGATCGCAGAGCTTCTCCTCCTCGATCGCGTCGAGCACGGCGTGGGCGGCGGCGCAGGCTACCGGATTGCCGGCATAGGTGCCGCCGAGACCGCCGGGGCTCGACGCATCCATCACGTCGGCGCGCCCGGTGATCGCCGAGAGCGGCAAGCCGCCGGCCAATCCCTTGGCCATGGTGACGACGTCGGCCTTGATACCGGCATGCTCGAGCCCGAACATTTTTCCGGTACGGGCAAAGCCGGTTTGAATTTCGTCGGCGATCAGCAGAATGCCGTGTTCATCGCACAGCGCCCGCAAGCTCCGCAGGAAATCGAACGGGGCGATATAGAAACCGCCCTCCCCCTGCACCGGCTCGATGATGATGGCGGCGATGCTCGACGGGTCGGCGGTATATTTGAACAGGGCTTTCAGCGCGTCGAGGCTCTGCTCACCGCTGACCCCGTGATAGATGTTCGGGAAGGCGACGTTGTAGACATCGGACGGGAACGGTCCGAAGCCCTTCTTGTAAGGAACCACCTTGCCGGTCAGCGCCATGCCCATAAGCGTGCGGCCGTGGAAGCCGCCGCTGAACGAGACGATCCCCGGGCGGCCGGTAAAAGCGCGCGCGACCTTCACCGCATTCTCGACGGCTTCCGCGCCGGTCGAGACCAGCATGGTCTTGGCTGGGCCGGGGACCGGCGCAAGCGCGTTGAGCCGCTCGGCGAGCCGCACATAGGACTCATAAGGCGTCACCTGGAAGCAGACATGGCTGAACGCCTTCATCTGCTCCTGGACAGCGGCAACGATCTTCGGGTGCTGATGGCCGGTATTGACCACGGCAATGCCGGCGGCGAAGTCGATGTAGCGCTTGCCGTCCTCGCTCCAGATCTCGGCGTTCTTGGCGCGCTTGGCGTAGATGGCGGTGGCATGGCCGACGCCGCGCGGCACGGCCGCGATCCTCCGCTCATGCAACTCGGCCGAACTTGGCATCAGGCGTTTCCGTTATCGCTTCTTATTCGTGACGCTTCAGGACTGAAGCACGACCGGGCTCGAGCCGACCCAGCTCACCCAGACCTTCTCGCCCCAACCGAAATCGTCCTGGTCGAAGCGCGAGCGGTTGGGACGCGAGATGCGGATCAGCCGGCCGTTATCAAGCATCACGTGATAGATCGAGATATCGCCGAGATAGGAGATCTCCTTGATCTCGCCCTTGGCGACGTTATGGCCTTCCGGACATTCCGGCACCGCGGGAGGTTTGCCGGCATCCTTGTGCAGGCTCATCTTCTCCGGGCGGATCGCCACCCAGACCGACGACCTCTCCTGGCCGGCAACCGCATGGGGAACGTGCACGCGGTGCGGCTCGAGCTCGGGGCAGGCAACGGTAGCCTCGTCGGGCTTGTCGTTGATCAGCGTGCCTTCGAACATGTTCACCGAGCCGATGAAATCGGCGACAAAGCGCGAGGCCGGAAATTCGTAAAGGTCGGACGGCGTGCCGAGCTGGGCGATCGAGCCCTTGTTCATGACGGCGATGCGCGAGGCGATCGCCAGCGCCTCGTCTTGGTCATGCGTGACCATGATGAAAGTGATGCCGACCTTCTGCTGCAGCTGCGACAGCTCGAAGCGCATGGCCTCGCGCAATTTGGCGTCGAGCGCGGACAGCGGCTCGTCGAGCAGCAGTACCTTGGGCTTTTTCACCAACGCGCGGGCGAGCGCCACGCGCTGGCGCTGGCCGCCCGACAGCTGATCCGGCATGCGGGCGGCAAGGTGGCCGAGCTGGACCAGATCGAGCCCCTCCTGCACGCGCTGGTCCCGCTCCGCCTGCGGCACGCGGTCGATCTTGAGCCCGTAGGCGACGTTGTCGGCGACCGTCATGTGGGGAAACACCGCGTAAGACTGGAACACCATGTTCACCGCGCGCCTGTTGGGCGGGATGTCACCCATGTCCTCGCCGTCGATCAGGATAGCGCCCTCGGTCGGTACCTCGAGGCCGGCCAGCATGCGCAGTAATGTCGTCTTGCCGCAGCCGGACGGCCCGAGCAGCGCGAAGAACTCGCCGGGTTCGATGTCGAGACTGACATTGTCTACGCCGACGGCAGAACCCCACCGCTTCGAGATGTTGCGAAAGCTGATGATCGGTTTCACCGGCGCCTTGGCGCCCTTGCCCACCTTTTGGTCCACGGCACTCATCCTTTGATCTTCTTCGCGGCTCTGTTCTGCAACACCATCATGACCACCATGAGTACGACCGTGAGCAAGATCAACATGGTCGATGCGGCGTTGACCTCCGGCGTCACCGAGAAGCGCAGCATCGAATAGACCTTGACGGGGAAGGTTACGGTGTCGGGGCCCGAGGTGAAAAACGTGATGACGAAGTCATCCAGAGACAAGGTAAAGGCCAGGAGACCGCCGGCGATCAGCGCCGGGCGAATATGCGGCAGCAACACGTCGCGGAATGCCTGCCAATCGTTGGCGCCAAGGTCGCGCGCCGCCTCCTCTTGTTCCTTATTGAAGCTCGCGAGCCTGGCGCCGACCACCAGCGCCACGAACGGGAAACAGAACGAGACATGCGCGATGATGATGGAGCCGAGATTGAACGGCCACATGAGATAGTTGGGCCAGGGCAGCACGCGGGTGAAGAACAGCAGCATGGCGACGCCCATGCAAATCTCCGGGACCACGAGCGGCAGCGCGAACGTGCCCTCCACCACCGTCCTGCCCACGAAGCGGTAGCGCCACAACAGGACCGCGGCGAGCGAGCCGATGACGAGCGAGATGAGCGTGGCGACAAAGGCGATCGTCAGCGAATTGGCGAAGGCAAGCAGCAGAGACTCGTTGCCGAACAACTTCTCGTAATATCTGAGCGTGAAGCCGCGCCACACCGTGATGCGCTTGGAGTCATTGAAGCTGAAGGCGATCAGCGCGACCAGCGGCGCGTAGAGAAAAAAGAACACGGCGAACAGCCAAGCCCGCATCTGCCACATGCGATTATATTCGAGAGGCGCGCGTTTCAGGGCCATGGCTAGATCCCGTGACCCTCGGGGCCCTTGCCCCGGCTGAAATAGGCCCGCAAAGCGATGGCCGCGAAGGTCGCGTACATCAACAGGAACGACAGCGCGGCGCCGAACGGCCAGTCATTGGCCCGCTTGAACTGCCGCTCGATGACGTTGGCGATCATCTGGCTGTCCGGACCGCCGAGGAGATCGGGCGTCAGATAGGCGCCGAGCGCAGGCACGAAGGTGATGATGATGCCGGAGATGATGCCCGGCAGCGCCAGCGGCACGACCACCGAGAACAGCGTGCGGAGATGGCCGGCGCCGAGGTCGAGGCTCGCCTCCATGAGCGACTTGTCGAGCCGGTCGAGCGCGGCGAACAGCGGCAGCACCATGAACGGGAGGTGGACGTAAACCAGCCCCAGCACGACGGCGAAATTGTTGTAGAGCAGCTGGAGCGGCGTGAATTCGCCCAACGGCTGCAGCCCAACCAGCGTCATCAACCAGCTGCCCTGGTTCCACAGCCATTCGAGCGTGAAATTCGCGTAGCCTTCGGTGCGCAGCACGGCGATCAGCGCGTAGGTGCGGATCAGCAGATTGGTCCAGAACGGCAGCATGACCAGCATAAGCATCCACGGCCGCCAGCGCTCGCTGGCAAACACGATCGCCAGCGCAACCGGGAAGCCGATGATGAGACAGAGCAGCGTGGTAAGCCCGGCGACGAAAACCGACTTGACGAAAATGCCGAGATAGAGCGGCTGGAGCGCCCGCACATAGTTGGCGAAGGTGCCGCTGATATCGACCTCGGTCAGGCCCGCGTTCTGGCCGAAGCTATAGGCCCAGACGATCGCGAGCGGCACGAGGAAGAACACTACCACCCAGACGATGGGTGGTAGTGCCGTTGCCAAGAAGGTCAGCCGGCGTTCCTGTGTGCGGGTTGCCATCGCGGCGCTCCTGTCGCTCGCTACATCACGTCACGTCTGCCGCGTCATGCTGCCCGCAGCCGGGTCATCGCCTCGTCGAGCAGCCGGGTGAAATCTGCACCGAGGTAGTTCGGGTACTCGCACTTTGCCATGACATCGGCCGGCGGGAAGATCACCTTGTTGTCCTTGTAGGACTCCGGCATCAGCGCGACCGCGGCCGCGTTTGGCGACGGGTACTGGATGGTCTTGGAGATCTCGGCTCCGACTTCCGGCTCGAAGATGAAGTTGATGAATTTGAGAGCGTTCTCCGGATGCGGCGCGCCTTTCGGAATGGCGAGCGTATCCTGCTGCCGCATGGCGCCTTCCTTCGGCACGATGAAGTTGATGTCGTCGTCCTCGGCCATGATCTGCGCGATGTCGCCGTTATATTCCATCACCACGTCGACTTCGCCGGACAGCAGTAGGTCCTGACCGTTGTCCTCGTGGAACGACTTGATATTGGGCTTCTGCTTGATGAGCAGCGCCTCGGCCTGCGCCAGCAACTCCGGCGAGGCGTCGTTCAATGAGTGGCCGAGATATTTGAAACAGTTACGGAACAACTCGCTCGCATCAGACATGACGGCGATGCGGCCCTTATAGGCGTCGGAGTCGAACAGCACCTTCCAGCTGTCGGGCGTCTCCTTGACCTTCGACTTGCGATAGCCGATGCCGATGACGAGCCAGGTATAGGGCATGCTGAATTTGCGGCCTGGATCAAAGGGCGCGTCGCTGATGAACTCCGGCGCGATGTTCTTGATATTCGGGATCTTGGCGTGATCGAGCGGCTCAAGCAAATTGGCCTGGATCATGCGCTCGACGAACTCGCTGCCCGGAACGATGACGTCGTAGCCCGGATTGCCCGCGCGAAGCTTGGCGAACAACTCATCGTTGGTCGCGAACAGGCTCATATTGACGTCGATCCCGCTCGCCTCCTTGAAGTCGTCGAGCGTGGTCTCGCCGATATAAGTGTCCCAGTTGTAGAAGTTGAGCTTCGGCTCCTCGGCCGCCCAGGCCGAGCGCTTGGTGCTGGTGAGACTGATGCCGATCGCGGCGGCGCCGAGACCCTTCAATAGTGAGCGGCGCGATGTGCGTAATGATTTGGCTTGCCCGGTCATACCCACTCTCCTTGCTCCTGAACTTCACTTGCAGCTGCTGGGCCTCGTTAGTTCGCAAAGTCGTTTTCCGCCCGGCAAGTATGACGGTTTGCCGCCAATTTAGCCAAGCTCAATCCGTAGGCATCTTTCGCCCGGGCATGACCGATCATGCATCAATCGCCCCCAGGCAGATATATTTGATCTCGAGATACTCCTCCAAACCCTCGGCTGCGCCTTCGCGGCCGAGACCGGATTCCTTGACGCCGCCGAAGGGCACCACCTCGTTCGAGAAGATGCCTTCATTGACGCCGACCATGCCGGCATCGAGCCTTTCGGCGACGCGCCAGGCGCGGCTCAAATTCTGGCTGAACAGATAGGCGGCGAGCCCAAACGGGGTGTCGTTGGCGAGCTTGACCGCGTCGGCCTCGGTGTCGAAGCGCACCAGCGCGGCGACCGGCCCGAAAATCTCCTCGCGCACGATCTCCATGTCTGGCGTCACCCCGCCCACCACCGAGGGGCGGTAGAACAGCGGGCCGGCCTTGTCGAGCGCGCCGCCGGTAAGAACTTTGGCGCCCTTCTTGACGGCGTCGCCCACCAGGCTTTCGACCTTGGCGATCGCCGCGCGATTGATCAGCGGGCCGACATTGGTGCCTATCTCCATGCCGGGACCGACGACGAGCTTCTTGACCGCTTCGACGAGAGCGGCGGCGAAGCGGTCGTAGATGCCGGATTGCACCAGAATGCGGTTGGCGCACACGCAGGTCTGGCCGGCGTTGCGGTACTTTGAAGCCATGGCGCCGGCGACCGCTTGGTCGAGATCGGCGTCGTCGAATACCAATAGCGGGGCGTTGCCGCCAAGCTCAAGCGTCAGCTTCTTCACCGTGTCGGCGCATTGCCGGTAAAGGATCTTGCCGACCTCGGTCGAGCCGGTGAAGGAGAGCTTGCGCACGCGGCCATCCTCGCAGAACACCTTGCCGATGGCCGGGGCGTCGGACGTGGTGATGATATTGAGCACACCGGGCGGCAGCCCCGCGTCCTGCGCGAGCTTGGCGATGGCCAGCGCGCAAAGCGGCGTCTCCTCGGCCGGCTTGACCACGATGGTGCAGCCCGAGGCGAGCGCCGGCGCGACTTTCCGGGTGATCATGGCGATCGGGAAATTCCACGGCGCGATCGCGGCGACCACGCCGATCGGCTGCTTGATGGTGAGATAGCGCTTGGACGCGACCGTGGTCGGGATGGTGCGCCCATAGGCGCGTTTCCCCTCTTCGGCGAACCACTCGATGAACGAGGCGCCATAGGCCACTTCGGCCCGCGCTTCGGCGAGCGGCTTGCCCTGTTCGGTGGTCATCAACTGGGCAAGGCTTTCGGTCTCGGCGGTGATGAGATCGAACCAGCGCTTGAGAATGGCCGCCCGCTCTTTCGCGGTCTTGGCCGACCAGGCCGGGAGCGCGCGGGCGGCGGCGTCGATGGTGCGCTTCGCCTCCTTGGCGCCGAGATCCGAAACCGTCGCCACTTCGGCGCCGGTCGCGGGATCGGTGACGGGAAACGTCTTGGCCGAACTAACCCACTCGCCGTCGATCAGGGCAGCGGTCGGGAACTTCTTGGAGATCATGGTCATGGCAATCTCCGTCAGCGCGTCGTGATCGATATCGTCATGGACAGCCTCACGCGACCTGTGCGTACCAAAGATGATCGAGCGGGGTGACGATGCGTTCGAAGTTACTACGCTCGGCATGCTTCAGGCGAGAAAACACGTCTTGGAAGGGAGCGCCGAAAGCGGCGCGAACGATTTCCGAGCGCTGGAACAGATCAAGCGAATTAACCCAGGCAGTCGGTAGCGGCGGCGCCTCGATCCCGTCGGAATTGCCTTCGACCGCCGGTCCGGGATCGGTCTTGTTGGCGATGCCATGGCGCACCCCGGCAAGCATGGACGCAATCACCAGATAGGGATTGGCGTCAGCACCAGCGACGCGATGCTCGATTCGCGTCGCCGCGCCGTTGCCGCGGGGAATGCGCAAGGCCACCGTGCGATTGTTGAAGCCCCAATGCGCGGCCATGGAGACATAGGCCTTGGGCACATAGCGCCGGTAAGCGTTGGCCGACTGAGCCCAAACCGCCATGAAGTCCGCCATCGTTTCGCGCATGCCGCCCAGGGCATGACGGAATAGCGGTGAGATAGGATCGCCGGCGAAAAGATTCTCTCCCGCCTTGTCGAGCAGGCTGAGATGGACGTGCATGCCGGAGCCTGCCCAATCATGGTGCGGCTTGGCCATGAAGGTGGCGTCGAGCTGATGCGCCCGCGCCGCCGCCTTCACGGCGCGCTTCAGCAGCAAACCGTCAAGCGCGGCGGCAACGGCATCGGCGCGATGCTTGAGATTGATCTCGAACTGTCCGGGGCCGGACTCTTTCATGATCGCGTCGACCGGGAGATCCTGAACCTCGCAAACGCGGTAGATGTCGTCGATGAAGGGAGACAGCGCGTCCATCTCCTCGAAGCCGAAGGTCAGCGGCCGGCGCGGATCGTCGGAGAGACCTTCGGGCGTATGGAGCATGGCGGCGCCGTTCTTGGCCCGGCGTGACACATAGAACTCGAGCTCAACGGCGGCGACGGGTATGTGACCTGCGCGGGTGAAATGCTCGACCTGATCGACGAGCACCGAACGCGGGTCGATCTCGTCCTTGCCGTCGACGACCATCACCGCTTGAGCGTGCTTACCGTCGCCAACAGGGATCGGCACCAGCGTCCGGCTGAGCAGGTGGCAGTGGTGGTCGCGGTCACCGGTCTCCCACAAGCGGCCCGTCTCCTCCACGCAATTGCCGAGTGGGTCCATGATGAAGACCGACGTCGGCATCATCAGCCCGCCCTTGGCGATGCCGAGCAGATCGGATCGGCGGATGCGCTTTCCGCGCGCGATGCCGTTCATATCGAACAGGAAGGCGTCGATCCATTGCACCCCGGGATTGGCGGCGAGGAAGTCTTTCGCCTCGTCGAGGGTCAGCCGCGTGTCGGTCATGACGTGCTGCCCTTGGCGGCCGCGCCGAAGCGGCGGAACAGTGATACGGAGACCGGATTCGATTTCACCGCCCATTCGGGATGCCATTGCACGCCCAAACAGAACGCCGCGTCATCAGGGCCGCGCACGGCCTCGACCAAGCCGTCCTCGGCAAAGGCTTCGGCCTGCAGCGGCTTGGCGAGCCGCGCAATGCCTTGCCAGTGCAGCGAATTGACCATGATCTCGTCGGCGCCGACCCAGTCGCGCAATTTTCCGCTCAGCTTCACGGGATGGACCGGCCCGTAGCTCTCGTCGAGCGGAATATCGAAGCGGCCGCGATGGTCCTTGTGGCCGTTCACATCATGCACGGCCTGATGCAGGCTACCGCCGAGGGCGACGTTCAGCTCCTGGAACCCGCGGCAGATAGCGAAGAGCGGCGTCTTGCGCTCGACCGCGGCGCGAATGAGCGGCAGCGTCAGCGCGTCGCGCAAGGGATCGAGCCGATCCGGCATGAGCGGCGTCTCCTCGCCGTAATGCTCCGGGGCGACATTCGACACGCTGCCCGACAAAAGGATCGCGTCGGCCACCTCGAAGATCGAGCCGATATCCGTCATGCCGGGGCCGACCGGCACAAGCAAAGGCTGGCATTCCGCGACCTCGGCGATCGCCGTGGAATATTTGCGGCCCACCGCGTCAAAGACGTGGCCTTCGATCAGCTTGCTGCAGGCTGGGATGACGACCACCGGACGGCTCATGCGGCAAGCTCTCCGGCAACGTCGTTGAGGGTCAAGTCGAGCGCGCGGCCGATGGCCACCTCCGCCTCCTCGAACTGAGCTTGCGTCCAGATCAGCGGCGGCGCCATGACCATGGTGTCGAACACGGCGCGCATGATGAACCCTTCGCGGAAGAAATGATCGCGGCAGATCAGCCCGACGCGGCCAGGATCGGCGAAGCGGCCGCGCGTGGATTTGTCGGCGACCAGCTCGATGGCGCCGAGCAGCCCGACGGAGCGAACCTCGCCGACCAGCGGGTGGTCCTTGAACTTGGCGAGCATCTTGACGAGCGCCGGCCCAGTGACTTCCTTGACGCGCGGGACGAGCCGCTCCCGCTCCATGATCTCGAGATTTTTCAGGGCGACGGCGCAGGCCACCGGGTGACCCGAGAAGGTGTAGCCATGATGGAAATCGTCGTCATGCGCCATCAGCGCGCCGGCGATGGTGTCGTCGACGATGACGCCGGAGAGCGGGATATAGCCCGACGTCGCCGCCTTGGCGAAGGTGATCAGGTTGGGACGAATGCCGTAATATTGCGCCCCGAACCACGTGCCGAGGCGGCCAAAGCCGGTGATCACCTCATCGGCGAGGAGCAGAATTCCATATTTGTCGACGATGCGCTGCACCTCAGGCCAGTAGCTCGCCGGAGGAATCTTGACGCCGCCAGCGCCCTGCACGGGCTCGCCGGCAAAGGCCGCAACGTTCTCGGGCCCGATCGCGAGGATCTCCTCCTCGAGCGCGCGCGCGGCGCGCAGACCGAACGCCTCGGGCGACTCGCCCGCCTCCGCCTCGCCGTACCAGTAGGGATCGACGATATGGCGGAAGCCGTCATAGACGGGATAGCTGTGCTTATGCACATGCGCCATGCCGCCCATCGAGCCGGCGGCGATGGTCGAGCCGTGATAGGCGTTGGTGCGCGAGATGATGATGCGCCGCTTGGGCTCGCCCTTGAGTACCCAATAGTGGCGGATCAGACGGATCGCGGTGTCGTTCGACTCAGAGCCTGACGAACCGTAGAACACCTGGTTGAGGGTGTCGGGGGCGAGTTCGGCAAGCTTGCGCGACAGGGCGACGACCGGGGGATGCGTCGTCTTGAAGAACGTATTGTAGAAGGGAAGCTCGACCATCTGGTCGTAAGCCGCCTGCGCCAGCTCCTTGCGCCCATAACCGACGTCGCAGGTCCATAGTCCCGCCATGCCGTCGAGAATGCGGTTGCCTTCGCTGTCCCAGATATAGGGCCCATCGCCGCGCACGATGACGCGCGCGCCGGTTGCCCGGAGCGAGCTGTGCGTGGTGAAGGGGTGCAAATGGTGGAGAGCGTCTAGCTCTCTCAATTGCGCGGTTTGATATTGATTGGTCACTCGAAAAACCTCCAGCAGCGTTTGACCCGAGGGCCATCCGGTCAGCGCTAGAGGATGGTATGAGGCGTGTAGCCGATCCGCGCGCAGAGCAGCAGCAGAAGCGCCTTCGGACTTGGTCCGGTCGAGGCAAACGACGTTCGGGAATCCAACATAAAAGCACACGCCCAGTGTTCCATTCCCGCAGTCTTGACAGGGAAACCTTGGCGGGTATGGCTACGCTTCAGACTGTATTGGCTACGGTGTAGAATTGTCAACGAAAACAGCCCGGAAAGCCCCTGCCCGCCCACGCGGACGCCGCGGCCTCGACAAAAACGCCATCCTCGATGCCGCGTTCGACATGCTGTCGCGCAACGGCGAGGTTGGGTTTTCCGTGCGCAAGCTCGGCGTGCAGATCGGCGTCGACCCGATGACGGTGCTGCACCACTTCGGCTCGAAGGACGAGCTATTGCGGCGGATCGCCGACCGGGCGCTGGCCACCGTCGAACTGCCGCTACCCGGCACCGACTGGCGCGCCGATCTGCGCAACGTCGCCATCGCCTACCGCGATCTTGCCCATCGTCATCCGCGCCTCTTCCACTTGCACTTCCGCTTCCACGCGACGGGGCCTGCCGACCATGCCTCGAGCGAAGTGGTCTACCGCGCGCTGCGGAGCGCCGGACTCAAGGATGCCGAGGCTGCCGGACTTGGACTCGCCTTTTACGCCTTTATCCTGGGCTATGCCCTGGCGGAGGCCGAAGGGCTGCTACGCCCGATCGGCGACGAGGACGCGGCGGAGCTTAAGGCGCTCGATCCCCTCGCCTACCCGGCGACGCTGGCGCTAATACCCGCCTTCAAGGCGCTCGACCGCGATGCGGCCTTCGACGCGTCGGTCAATGCGTTCATCGACGGCGTTTCGTGCCGCTGCAAGGCTCCGACGGACGTCGCTCGGTTGCGCTAGCGTAGTCACGCAGCCGCGGCAGCGACGTCGCCTTTCAGCGCGGCGTCGAACAGCTTCCGGCTTCCCTCCTTGGTCAGGGGAACGGGATTGCCGCCGGCAGTCGGATCGACCAGGGACATCTCGACGATCGTGTCGACGCTGGCTGCCGTCCACCTTCAGTCCGCCGAGATCGTTCGGAACGCCGATCTTCTTGCGGAGATCGAGCACCGCCGTCGAGGAAGCCGTCGAAGCCGCCGTCGATGCCGAGAAAGCCGGCGAGGCGCACGATCTTCGCCTCGATCGCCGGGCGGTTGAAGACGAGCACATAGGGCATGAACACGCCGTTGGTCATGCCGTGATGGGTGTGGTAGAGCGCGCCGACCGGATGCGACAGCGCGTGGATGGCGCCGAGCCCCTTCTGGAAGGCGGCAGCGCCCATCGCCGCGGCGCTCATCATATGGCGCGCGGGCTTCGAGATCGTTGCCGTTGGCCACGGCCTTGGGCAGGTTCTCGAAGACGAGCCGCATGCCCTCGACGGCGATGCCCTCGGCCATCGGATGATAGCTCGGAGCGCAATAGGCTTCGAGGCAATGGGCGAGCGCGTCCATGCCGGTGCCGGCGGTGATGGCGGGCGGCATGCCGACGGTGAGCTCCGGATCGCAGATCACCACCCGGGCATCATCTTGGGATGAAAGATCACCTTCTTGGTATGCGTCGCCTCTTGGGTGATGACGCCGGCGCGGCCGACCTCCGAGCCGGTGCCGGCCGTGGTCGGCACGGCGACGACCGGCGCGATCTTGTCGGCGTCGGCGCGCGTCCACCAGTCGCCGATATCCTCGAAATCCCAGAGCGGCCGGGTCTGCCCGGCCATGAAGGCGATGACCTTGCCGGTGTCGAGGCCGGAGCCGCCGCCGAAGGCGACGACGCCGTCATGGCCGCCGGCGCGGAAGGCGGCGATGCCGGCTTCGACGTTCGACGTCGACCGGGTTCGGCTGAACGTCGGAGAACATCGCGACGGGAAGCCCTGCCTCCTTGCAGACAGGCCGATGCGCGCTGCGGTGATCGGGAACTTGGCGAGGCCCGCATCGGTGACGAGAAGCGGGCGCTTGATGCCGGCGGCGCGGCAGGCGTCGGCGAGTTCCTTGATGCGGCCGGCGCCGAAGCGGATGGCGGTCGGGTAGCTCCAATTGGCGGTCGGTGCGCTCATGGCTCTGTTCCGAGATGTGAAGCCGGTCAGACGTCGCGGAGGTGAAAGCTCTTCGGCTGGGTCAGCGCGTCGAAACCGTATTTCGACAGCGCCGCGCCGCGGCCGGTATCCTTGACGCCGGTCCAGATGAGATGCGGGTCGAGATAGTCGCAGCGATTCATGAAGACCGTGCCGGTCTCGATTCGCGCGCCGATCTCGGCGGCGCGATCGATGATCGCGCGTCCAGATCGAGGCCGTCAGTCCATAGGGACTGTCGTTCATCAGCGTGATCGCCTCGTCGTCGTCGCGCACCTTCATGATGCCGACCACGGGTCCGAAACTCTCCTCGCGCATCACCTCCATCTGGTGATTGACGTTGGTCAGCACCTCCGGCGCGAGATAGGGCGAGCCTGGGCGGTCGCCTTCCACCTTCATATTGATGAGCGCCGTGGCGCCCTTGCGCCGCGCCTCCGCGATCTGGCCCGCGACCGTGTCGGCGAAAGAGGCGCGCGCCATCGGCCCGAGCGTGGTCGCCTGCGTCGAGCGGATTGCCGACCACATATTTGCGGGTGAGATCGGCGAAGCCCTCGACGAAGTCGTCATAGACGTCCGCATCGACATAGATGCGCTCGACGCCGCAGCAGCACTGGCCGGAATTGTAGAACGCGCCGTCGACCAAATTCTCGATCGCATGATCGAGCTTGGCGTCGGCCCGCACATAGGCCGGATCCTTGCCGCCGAGCTCGAGCCCGATCGAGGCGAAGGTGCCGGCAGCGGCGCGCTCGATGGCGCGGCCGCCGGCGACCGAGCCGGTGAAAGTTGATGTGGTCGATCCGGCCGGAGCCGATCAGCTTCTCGGTCTGCTCATGCGACATGACCGAGATTGTGGAACAGACCCTTGGGCAGGCCGGCGCGCCGAAACGCCTCGGCGAAGCGCTCGCCGACGAGCAAGCGTCTGCGCCGCGTGCTTCAGGATGATCGCATTGCCGGCGAGCAGGCCGGGCACGATGGTGTTGATCGCGGTGAGGTAGGGATAGTTCCACGGCGCGATGACCATCACGATGCCGACCGGCTCGCGCGCGATATAGCGGCGGAAGCCCGCCTTCTCCGGCGGGCAGTAAGGCTTGAGCGCCTCCTCGGCCATCGCCACCATGGCGCGGACGCGTTCCTCGACGCCGCCCTTCTCGCCGCCATAGCGCACCGGCCGCCCCATCTGCCAGGCGAGCTCGACGGCGATGTCGTCGTTCATGGCGAGCAGCGCGTCGAGGAAGGCGAGCATGTAGCGGCCGCGCTCGGCGATCGGAACGCTGTCCGCCACTCAGGCAGCGCCGCGCGGGCCGCAGACAGCGCAGCCTTGATCTCGGCGTCGCTGCGCGATCGGCCGCTCGGCATAGACCGAACCGTCGACGGGGGAGATGATCTTCACAGTTTCTGACATGGCTCCTCTTCACTCAATAGCGCTCGAAACCGCGCTTCAATTCCCAATCCGTGATGCGGCGGTCATACTCGAATTGCTCCCATTCCGCAGTATGCACGTAGTGGTCGATCACCCCGTCGCCGAAGGCCTGCCGAAGCATCTTGGATGACGTTCATCAATTCCGTCGCCTCGCGCAGCGTCTTCGGCACTTCGCGCAGCGCCTTGTCCTGGTAGGCGTCGCCGACATAGGCCGGCTCGAGCGTCAGGTTCTGCTCGATGCCGGCGAGCCCGGCGGCGATCAGCGCGGCAAAGGCCAGATAGGGATTGAGATCGGCGCCGCCAATACGGCACTCGATGCGGATGGCCTTGCTGTCGGCGCCGCAGAGCCGGAAGCCGGCGGTGCGGTTGTCGAGCGACCAGATCGCCCTGGTCGGCGCGAAGGTGCCGACCTGGAAGCGCTTATAGGAATTGACGTAGGGCGCGAGGAACCAGGTGATCTCCCGCGCATAAGCGAGCTGCCCGGCGACGAAACGGCGCATCAGGTCCGACATGCCGTATTCCGCGTTCGAATCCAGGAATAGCGGGGTCTTGCCGGCGGTATCCCACAGCGACGCGTGAATATGGCTCGACGAGCCGGCGAGGTCGTAACGCCATTTGGCCATGAAGGTGATCGCCTTGCCGAGGCCGTAGGCGATCTCCTTGCAGCCGTTTTTCAGAATGACGTGCCAGTCGGCCATGGTCAGGGGATCGGCGTAGCGAACGTTGATCTCCTCCTGGCCCGGCCCCCATTCGCCCTTGGAGTTCTCGACGGGAATGCCGGCGCCTTGCAGGCCCTTGCGCATCGCCCGCAGCACCCCCTCCTCCTTGGTGGTCTGGAAGATGTGATAGTCCTGGATATAGGTGCCGGCCGTCTTGAGACCGCTCCAGGCTTTCGCCTCCGCCGACTCGTAGGTCTCGTCGAACAGATAGAACTCGAGCTCGGAGGCGAAATAAGACGACATGCCATCGCCGCTGAGCCGCGCGATCTGCGCCTGCAACATGGCGCGCGGGCTATGCGCGACCGGCTCGTGATGATGGTGATCGACGATGTCGCAGAGGACCAGCGCGGTCCCCGGCAGCCACGGGATGCGCCGGAGCGTCGCGAGATCCGGCTTCATGACGAAATCGCCGTAGCCCTTTTCCCAGTTGGCGACCGCGTAGCCCGGCACCGGCTCCATGTCGATGTCGTTGGCGAGCAGATAGTCGCAGCCGTGGGTTTCCTTGTAGGCGCCGTCGAGAAAATACTCGGCCTGGAAGCGCTTGCCGACCAGCCTTCCCTGCATGTCGGGAAAGCAGGCCACGACCGTATCGATCTCGCCGGCGCGAACCGCCTCCTGCAACTGGTCGAAACTGAGATTTCCGGCCATACGCGTTTACTCCACCCTTGCGATGATGAGGCCCGCGCAATCCGCGCGGGCCTCTTGTCGTCGTGACCCGAGGCAGGATGCTGCCTATCAGGATTTCTTCTTATGCTCCATCGCGAACTCCTCTTCCGGCGAGAGGATCATGCGGTGCCGGGCGAACAGCGCGAAATAGATGATGCCGAGCACGAACCAGCAAGCCACCGCGATCACGCCGACCCGGTAGACCGGATCGGAGAGCTGGTAGTAGACCGTCACCAAGCCGATGATGATCGTGGCAACCGCCCCGGGAATGCCGAGCGGGCTGCGATAGGGCCGATCGATATTCGGCAGATTGCGGCGAAGCATGATGAACGATATCGCCTGGAGGATGTAGGAGAACATGGCGCCGAACACGGCCATGTTCAGAAGCGTGCCGCCGATGATGGCGGAACCCTTCTCCGAGCCTACGCCGAACCAGACGATGAACATCACCGCCAAGGCGACCAGCGCGCCGACGATCATGGCGACATGCGGTGTCTTGTAGCCGCCATGCGTTATCGACAGCTGCGTCGGGAAATATCCGGCTCGCGACAGCGAGTAGATTTGCCGGCCCTTGGCATAGATGATGGTGTGGAAGCTGGCGATCAGACCGATCACCGCGACGAAGGCGAGGATCTTCGCCGCGCTCGACGCCATAGATGGCACGGAAGCCGTCGAGCAGCGGCTCGCCCGACTTGCCGAGCGCGAACGAGCCGACGCCGATCACCGACGGGTTGAGCCACACGATCATGCCGGCTGAGATGATCAGCGTGAACATGCCGAGCAGGATGCCCGGAGGCATATCGCGCTTGGGATCGATCGATTCCTCAGCCGCGAGCGGCAGCTGCTCGATCGCCAGGAACAGCCACACGGCGAAAGGCAGCGTGGCGAGCACGCCATGAATGCCGAATGGGAACCATGGGCCGTTGCCTTCAGGCAGCTCGGTCCCGTCAGGCGCGATATTCAGCGCCCAGCGGCTGAAGTCGAGGTGCGGAAAGGCGCTCACCCAGAAGATGACCAGCACGGCAAGCGCCGCCAGCGTCACCACCAGAGTGACCTTGAAGGAGAGTTCCACGCCGACGATGTTGAGCGCCAAGAACACGGCGTACATCAACACCCACCACACCGGTTGGAATTCCGGCGGCGTCTCGAAGATGGCTCCCATATAGGAGCCGATGAAGAAGACGATCACCGCCGGCGTGAGAACATATTCGACGTTCTCGCAAAGGCCGGTGATGAAGCCGCCCCACGGTCCCATCGCCGAGCGGGCGAAGGAATAGGCCGCGCCGGTGTGGGGAAGCGCAGGCGCCATCTCGGCGATGCAAAAGACAAGGCCGAGATACATGATCATGATGATGATGCCCGCCACCAGCATGCCGCCCCAGCCGCCCGTGGCAAGTCCAAGATTCCATCCGGAATAGTGTCCCGAGATAACGGCGCCGACGCCGAGCGCCCATAGCGACCACACGCCGGCATAGCGCCGGAACCCGCGCTTTTCGAAGTAGCCCGCCTCCGCTTTGCGGTAGACGATGCCACCCTCACCAATTTTGTCTGCCATTGCCCCTCTCCTTCTTTCTTAGTTCGCCCCTTCGTTATATGTCAGCTTCACACCACGGCGTGCCGGCGAGCAAGCCGTGGTTTTGTTGCCATGAGGATGTCGGCCAGCCGGTCCGCCCAGCGCCGCTGCCCTTCCGCACTCGCCAATCTCGTCGTTGCGAATTTCGATCATGACCGCCGGCAGGCCCCGCGGGCCGGCATGGCGTTCGACCGTGTAATAGACCTGATCGGCCGGAGCATAAGGCTGGTTGATGCCGACGGTGAGCGCGGGATCGGCTTGCAATCCGCGGATGAAGTCATCGGCAAGTCGCCGATCGTCGCCGAACACGATGCCGATCTCCCAAGGGCGGCTCTTGCCGAGATAGACCGGCGTGAAGGAGTGAATGGCGATCAGCGCCGGCTCCACGCCGGCGGCAAGGCGGCGCTTCAGGCAGGCGTCGATCGCGTCATGATAGGGGGCATGGATGCGCTGGATTCGCTGAGCGCGCTGCGCTTCGCTCAAATTGCGGTTGGCCGGCACCGGGCGGCCTTCGCTCTCGATCACGATCAGGCTCGCCGCGTCGACCGGCCTATTGCAGTCGATGACCAGACGGGAGACATCGGGCCAGAGCAGCGGCGCATCGAGCAGCGCCGACAAGCGGCGCGACACGGCGAGCGCGCCAGGGTCCCAAGCAATGTGCGTCGCAAGCGCATCCTCTGCGAAGCCGAACGATTGATATTCGTCAGGAATGCGATTCGACGCGTGATCGCAGACGATCACGAAGGGTCCGGCACCTTCCGGATTTTCCACGACGACCGGGCTGCGATGCTCGACGCTCATCCCGCCCCCCTCCATCCGCAGGCTTCCGAATGGAAGTTCTGTCACAAGATGGCCTGGCAAGGGCATAGTATCGCTTCGGCCAATAAGGTCCAGGGCTACATAGAAGAATCCAGTTCCGGGCGTTGCGTTCTGGACCCAGATTGGTTGCCGGACGCGCCGGCGCCAAGGCGGTAGACGATCGAGCCGTAAATCAAGCCCGCCAGGGTTTCTATGTGGAGGTTACCTCAATTCTATCGCGTTGAAACAACGCCTTCCGCTGTCATTTGGGTGCCTGCGACCCTGATCAGGCGGCGCGAAACATGGCGACACAGCCTTCCCGCGCGATCTCGACCCGGTCGAAGCGCTGTCGCAAGCCGTCCGACAACGACGCCAAGTCGTCCTCACGATTGTTGAACACACCCTTGGCGTTATAGAGATCGAGCAATGCGCGCGCGGCGCGGTTCGGGGCGATGCCACGGCCGAGGATGGTGGCGCCGAACAGTACCGCGCCCTCGCGCATCAGCGGCCGCAAATGATCGACCGCTGCCAGCTTCTCGCTCATGCTGCCCGGCAGGCAATGCAGCACATAGGTGAGGCCGACGCTGGCGAAGGGCGCCAGTTCGAGCTGGATCGGCGCCAGCAGATTGATCTGATACAGCGCCGGTTCGAAGCGCGCGAGCCTCGCTCCGGCACGATCGAGACAATGGCGATTGATGTCGATCAGGGCGAGACGGTCGAACCGCGCTGCGCCGGCCCGGTCGAGAAAGAAACCGGTCCCCACGCCGGCCTCGAGATGATTGGCCGAAAGATTGTCGCGATACAGCTCGAGCAGAAGCCGGGTCGGACAGCGCCAGGCAAAACGGTTGGATAGGTCATGGACCAGCACGTCGTAGATTGAGAGCATGACCGGCGTATACACCGCATGCGCTCTGGCGATCGCGGTCTGGTCCGGCGCGTGCTCAATCCTTGGTCCGAGCTGCTCGGTCATTGCGGGACAATATGCGACTGCGCGGCGGCAAAAGAAAAGGGCGCCGAAAACGGCGCCCTTTGAGGTGGGAAGTGCTTTTGGGGAAGTTATGAAGTCTAGAACACCGCCTTGAGGGTTCCCACGACCCGCGCGTCGCAGCCATTTTGTACACCACTGTAGCGCGATGCAGTCCGTCGTCGCTGAGGGTCGTATCCCAATAACGGGCGTCCACTGACCAATGATCCATGAAGCCGAGCGTCAGACCGGCGTTCCAGTAGGTATAATCCTCGTAGGTCGTGTTCGAACCCTTGATATCCGACTACGCCGCTGATGGTGGGCGAAAAGAAGTTGAAGATCTTCCTTGCCGAAGGCATAGCCGACCTGTCCCTCGATCGCATCAGACGAGCCCGCAGCTTGGCCCTAATCCGGCGACCAGTAATTGTTGAGGGCGACAGTCCATTGCCCGCCTGTCCAGGACGCACCGGTCTTGAGCTCGAAATAGTCGAGATCACTCGTATCGCCCGGATAGGTATAGTACAAACCGGCGATGTTGAAGGTGATGTTATTCCACTTAGGCGTGATGCCGGCGTAGTAGTCGATCTCGATCCCGTCGCCAAAGGCGGTGTTGGATCCCCAAATGCCAGCATAGAACATGCCGTAGGTTAGGTCGAATTCGGGCTGCGCCGCAGGTTCATTGTCGTGTTGGTGACGCCGCGGAAGAGATAGTCCGTCGACGAACGCCGTCGTCGCCGACAGAGCAAGCTTGTTTTCGCCTGCGTGGGCCGGCACGGCCAAGCACGCCGCAAACGCTGCCCCCAGAACACATGATTTGATGATTCCCACTTCCCTGCGCCGAGTCATTTTTCAGTCTCCTGATTTGTCGCTGTCCCCTGCGATCGAATTTCGCGATATCAGGATGCCGCCCGCCCCGTGTCACTGTGTTTGCGGTGCAACTTCCCCCGATCTCTTGTCACAATATGCCCCCAAACTCTCGAAGCAATGGAAAAGCTCGACTTTTCGAAAACATCTGGAGAAGTGTGACTATTCTGCAATGGTCCAAGCGGTTTGATGCCGCATTGGGCTTGAGCCTCATGTCAGCGCCGCACGATTACTCACGAAAACTGCTTATAAGACAGGCAATTGCCTAAGGCTCAGGCTGATATTGATCAGGCCGATAATTCATTGGGTTGGCTAACTCCCTTCTCACACCATCTGCAGCAACTCGCGGCCACCCTTGTTCCAGCTTGGATGCTCACTTAGAGTGGCCGTGGGCCGCAAAATTTCGCTTAGCAATTCGATTCGGCGACATCTCCCAACGAAATCGCATGACGCAAAACGAGGATTCCGGGACCGTGCTCGTGACCGGCGCGGGCCGACGGCTCGGCCGGACCATCGCGCTCGATTTGGCGGCTCGCGGCTGGCGGGTCGGCATCCATTACGGCGCCTCCGCGGCCGACGCCTTGGCTCTGGTTGGGGACATCGCGCGCAAGGGCGGACAAGCGGCCGCTTTCGCCGCCGATCTTGGCCGTTTGGACGCGCTTGAACCGCTGATCGCGGCCTGCGCCGAGGCGCTCGGCCCGCCCACCTGCCTCATCAACAACGCCGCCCGATTCGCCTGGGATACGCTTGAAACGCTGGATGGGGCGAGCTGGCAGGCGCATCTCGACGTCAATCTCAGGGCGCCGGTCTTTCTGACAAAGGCCTTTGCCAAGGCTCTGCCGGAAGAAAGCTCGGGCAACGTCATCAACCTCATCGACCAGAAGGTGCTGCGGCCCGACCCCGAATATTTCTCCTATACCATCGCCAAAGCGGCGCTGTGGACCGCCACCCAAACCATGGCCCAGGCGCTGGCGCCGCGAATCAGGGTCAATGCCATCGCCCCCGGGCCGGTGCTCAAGAGCGAGGGCCAAAGCCAGGCCGAATTCGAGCTGGAATGCCGTAAGACCCTGCTTCATCGCGGCGTCGGGGCCGCGGACCTCACGGCGGCCATCCGCTTCCTGCTGGAGGCCAAGTCCGTCACCGGCCAAATGATCGCCCTCGATGCCGGTCAGCATTTGGCTTGGCGCGGCAGATCAGGCGACGGCTGATGGTGTGGCCCTTGAAGGAGGTCACGCTTAGACCTTACCTTCGCCCTACAACCGCATGCTCGAGCATGCGCCAAAGACTCCATGATCTGATGCCGTTAGAGAACCCCGACAGCGCCGGTCCCTCGCTTCTTTCGCGCGCGCGCAATGCGTTGCGCGGCGTCGAGACCGGCGCGCCGGTGATCGCCCGCCATGCCAAGACGGCGCCGTCCGGACCCGGCGTCTATCGCATGATCGATGCCGCCAGCGAGGTGCTCTATGTCGGCAAAGCACGGCATCTGAAAAAGCGCGTGCAGAGCTACGCGCGCGCCGCGGGCCACAACAACCGCATCGCCCGCATGATCGCCGACACGGCGAGCATGGAGTTCGTCACCACGGCGACCGAGGTCGAGGCCCTGCTGCTCGAGGCCAATCTCATCAAGCGCCTTAAGCCGCGCTTCAACGTGGTGCTCAGGGACGACAAGTCGTTCCCCTTCATCCTCATCGCCCGCGACCATCCGGTGGCGCAGATCCTCAAGCATCGCGGCGCGCGGAACCGCGAAGGCGACTATTTCGGCCCGTTCGCTTCGGCCGGCGCGGTCGGCCGCACCATCAACACGCTGCAGCGCGCGTTTCTGCTGCGCTCCTGCTCGGACGCCTATTACGAGAGCCGGGTCAGGCCGTGCCTGCTGTTCCAGATCAAGCGTTGTAGCGCGCCCTGCACCGGCGAGATCTCGGTCGAGGATTACGGCGCGCTGGTCGACCAGGCGCTCCGCTTCCTCACCGGCGAAAGCGACGAGGTGAAGCGGCGGCTGCATGGGCTGATGGACCAGGCGAGCGTTAAGCAGGACTATGAGCGCGCGGCGAGCTTCCGCGACCGGCTGACCGCGCTCAGTCACATCCAGTCGCGCCAGGGCATCAATCCGCACAGCGTGAGGGAGGCCGACGTGTTCGCCGCCCATCAGGAGGCCGGTCAGACCTGCATCCAGGTGTTCTTCTTCCGCACCGGCAATAATTGGGGCAACCGCGCCTATTTCCCCCGCGCCGACAAGAGCGTGCCGGTTGACGAGGTGCTCGAAGCCTTCGTCGCCCAGTTCTACGACGACAAGCTGCCGCCCAAGCTGGTGCTGCTGTCGCATGACATCCAGGGGCGCCGGCTGCTCGGGGAGGCCTTGTCGCTGCGCAGCGGCCACAAGATCGCCGTGATGCGCCCGGTGCGCGGCGAGAAGCGCGAGTTGGTGGACCACGCGCTGATCAATGCGCGCGAGGCGCTGGCGCGACGGCTGGCCAAGTCCTCGTCGCAAGCCGCCATCCTGGCGCGGCTCGCCGAGTTGTTCGATCTCGACGAGAGCCCGGAGCGCATCGAGGTCTATGACAACAGCCACATCTCCGGCTCAAATCCGGTCGGGGCAATGGTCGTGTCGGGCCCGGAAGGCTTCATCAAAGGGCAATACCGCAAGTTCAACATGAAGAGCGAGGACCTGGCGCCGGGCGATGACTACGCCATGATGCGCGAGATGCTGACGCGCCGCTTCAAGAAGCTGGCCAAGGAGAAGGACGGGCTGAATGGCTGGGCCGCGCCCGATCTGGTACTGATCGACGGCGGCCCGGGCCAGCTCGGCGCCGCCCACGCGGTGCTGGACGAACTCGGCCTGTCGGAGATCAAGGTGGCGGCGGTGGCCAAGGGGCCCGATCGCAATGCCGGCCGCGAGCGCATCTATCTCCGCGGCAAGGAACCTTTGCTGTTGGAGCCGCGCGACCCTGTGCTTTACTGCCTCCAGACGCTCAGAGACGAGGCGCATCGCTTTGCCATCGGCGCGCATCGGGCCAAGCGCAAGAAGGCGATCACCGCCTCGCCGCTCGACGAGGTGCCGGGCATCGGGCCGAGCCGCAAGCGCGCTCTGCTCCAGCATTTCGGCTCGGCCAAGGCGGTGAGCCGCGCCGGCGTCGCCGATCTCGAATCCGTCGGCGGCATCAGCGCGCAGATGGCGCGGGCGATCTATGACTATTTCCATGAGCGCAGGTAACTTGACGTGAGCGGACCGTCGGACATGGCGCAGCGAGGCTTGGCGGGAACGGGACGCGGGGCGCAACGCGCGCGGTTCGGCAGCCTGCCGAACATCCTCACCTATGGCCGCATCCTCGCCATCCCGGCGCTGGTCGCCTGCTTCTTCGTCACCGCCGACTGGGGCCGCTGGCTGGCGATGTGGATCTTCATCGCCGCCGGCGTCAGCGATTTCCTCGACGGCTATCTGGCGCGCGCCTGGCAGCAGCAAAGCAGCTTGGGGCGCATGCTCGACCCGATCGCCGACAAGCTGATCGTGGCGGCGGCCCTGCTGATGCTGGCCGCCGATCAGACTATCGCCGGCTGGTCGCTATGGGCCGGGGTGATCATCCTGTGCCGCGAGATCCTGGTGTCGGGCTTGCGCGAATTTCTCGGCACCCTTGCCGTGTCGGTGCCGGTGACGCAGCTCGCCAAATGGAAGACCCTGGTGCAGATGGTGGCGATCGGCTTCCTGCTGGCGGGCAGCGCCGGCGACAAGATCTGGCCCTACACCACGTTGTTCGGGCTGTCGCTGCTGTGGATCGCCGCGCTCTTTACGCTCTACACCGGCTATGATTATCTGCGCGCCGCGATCCGTCACGCCATGAAGGACGCGTAGCGCCGATGCGTGTGCTCTATTTCGCCTGGGTCAAGGAGAAGGCCGGCATCGCCGCCGAGGACATCGATCCGCCCAAAAGCGTGACCACCATCGCCGAGCTGATGGCGTGGCTGAAAGCGCGCGGGCCGGAATTCGCCAACGCGTTCGAGCGCGCCGAAGTGATCCGCGCCGCGATCGACCGCAGCCATGTGCGCCACGACGCGCGCATCGCCGGCGCGCGGGAGATCGCCTTCTTCCCGCCGGTGACCGGAGGCTGACATGATCCGCGTGCAGCAGGAGGATTTCGACATCGGCGCCGAGATCGCGCAGCTCGCGGCCGGGCGCAGCGACATCGGCGCCATCGTGACCTTCACCGGCATCGTACGCGACCAGCAAGGCGCGGTGGCGGAGATGACGCTCGAACATTATCCCGGCATGACTGAGACCGAGCTGCACCGCATCGAGGCCGAGGCCCATTCGCGCTGGCCGTTGCAAGCGAGCCTGATCGTGCACCGCGTCGGCACGCTCAAGCCCGGCGACAACATCGTGCTGGTGGTCACGGCGTCGGAGCATCGCGACGCGGCGTTCGACGCCGCCAAGTTCCTGATGGATTACCTCAAGACATCGGCGCCGTTGTGGAAGCGCGAGTTCGGGTCCGGACGGCGCCAACTGGGTCGCGCCCAAGGCCGAGGACGACGATGCGGCGACGCGCTGGAAGAAACGCGCGGCCGAATAGTCAGCGGATGATGCGCGCGCCGCGCGGCAGCACCTTGACGTAAGGCCCCCACACGCAGACATCGCCCCAGCCGCAAATGCCGCCGGCGCAGCTGCGCTGATATTTGCACGAGCGGCATTTATAGACCGCGCTGCAGCCCGAGCAGAGCGCGATGCGCTGGCAGTCCTTCCACACCAGCGCGCTCGCCTCGGAGGCCGGCAGCAGCGATAGGCCAACCGCCGCTGCGGCTGCCAGACCGAGCATGAGCAATGTCTTGCGCATTCGAGGCCCCCCTTTTTCCCGCGGGAAACACCGCTAAGCGACTTGCCGCGGGCAGCCTCCATCCCCGCCGCTAGAGTGCCCGTTGCCGGAGCGGCAATCAAGCGCCACCAGGACATGCGCATTCACTGCCGCGACGCGCCTTGGCGTCCGGCTGATGTCAAAGAGCGGTCCCCTCGCTGCTCCGAGGGGGATGGCGCGCCGAAAGACGCAGTCGGTATCCGTGTCGCGATCCGGGAGGGACCGCGCGGGCGCCTTCCGGCGCGCCACATCCGGCGTCTCCGGCAACGGGCCCCGCTTTAGTCCGGTCCGTCGCGCATCTTTGCTCCGACCGAGCCTTCAGCCAGCTCCTGGCGGGGACTTGTAGTGGTCCCGGGGGGAGCTCCGCCGCCGCCCGGGTGCCTTGTTGCGCAAGACCCACGGGCGCCGCGCCTCGTCCCGCCTCATGACGCCTCATGATCGCGCCCTCAAGTGGACGAGGTGCGCGCATAATAGACGAGGTTTGCGCGGCGGGGATAAAGCGGGGACAACGCTGCCGCTGGTCCCCTCTCCCCTTGTGGGAGAGGGCTTCCCGCCCGGCGCGCGACGCGTGGCGGGAAAGGGTGAGGGGTAATTGTGTTGTTTGACGCCGCCTTGCGGCTTACCCCTCACCGACCGCGCATTTTTCTATGCGCTACCGCTTCGCTGCTTGAGCGCGATGCCTCCGCGTGCTCTCCCACAAGGGGAGAGCGGGGAGCGCGTTGCCACGCTCGGCCCTAGCGGTAAAGGACGACGCCGTTCGGGGCGCGGCGGTGCTCCCAGCCCTCGCGCTCGAGCGCCGGCAGGTCGTCCTCTTTGAGCGGATAGCCGACGCAGAGATGGCCGATGAACATCCAGTCGCGCGGCACATCGAGGATCTCGGCGATGCGCGCCGGCGCGAGGATCGACACCCAGCCCATCCCGATCCCCTCGGCGCGGGCGGCGAGCCAGAAGCTGTGGATGGCGATGGCCACCGAATAATCGAGCGCCTCCGGCATGGTGAGGCGGCCGAGCCCCGATCCTTGCGCGGTCGCGCGGTCGGCGAAGACGGCGATCTGGCAGGGCGCCTCGTCGAGGCCGGCGAGCTTGAGCCGGGCATAGAGCGCGGCGCGGTCGGGCGTCTGCATCGCCAGCGCGTCTTTGTTGCAGGCCTCGAAGCAGTGGCGGATGGCGGCGCGGCGCCCATCGTCCGCGACGATGACGAAGCGCCACGGCTCGGACAGGCCGACCGACGGCGAGAGACAAGCGAGCCCGATCAGCCGCTCGATCGCGCCCTCGGGCAGTGCCGTCACGCTTGAAGCGGCGCACGTCGCGGCGCCATTTCAGCAGATCGTAGAGCCGCTCGCGAAACGCGGCATCGAATTCCGGCGGGCCTTCCCGCCGCTCTGCGACTGACACCTCACCCACGCGATCCATGGGGCGAGATTAGCATGGATTGAGCCATTCTTCTGTGCTCCAGCGGGCAGCGGAGCGAATTGTCGGGTTAGAGCGCTAATGCGCCTCGACGTGGCGGGAGACGGCTTCATCCAAAATCTTCGAGCTCCGGATGCGCCGTCTGGAAGCGGTTGTCGGCCTCGAGTCTCGGCGGCCTGCTGGGTGAGCGCGGTGATGGTGTAGCGTTGCACCTCGATGCCGCCCTTCTCATAGCAGACGGTAAAGGCTTGTTTCAGCGGTGGGCGTCCCATTGCACTCGTCCTTCCGGTTAGATCGTCAGACTCTGCGCCCCCGTTTTTACCCCGCCGCCGCCACCGCCGCCTTGGCGGGGTGCACGAGAGCGGTGAAATCGTCCATCAGCTTCCGCGTGATGTCGCCGATGGCGAATTTATATTGCCCGATCTCCGACGACCGGCGTGACCTCGGCGGCGGTGCCGGTGATGAAGCATTCCGAAAACGCGGCAGCTCCTCGGGGAAGATCGCGCGCTCGATCACTTTCAGGCCGCGCTGCTTGGCGAGCCCGATCACCGTGCGCCGGGTGATGCCGTCGAGGAAACAGTCGGGCAGCGGCGTGTGCAGCACGCCGTCCTTGACGAAGAAGATGTTGGCGCCGGTCGCCTCGGCGATCTGGCCGCGCCAGTCGAGCATCAGCGCGTCGTTATAGCCTTCGCGCTCGGCGCGGTGCTTCTCGATGGTGCAGATCATGTAGAGCCCGGTCGCCTTGCTCTCGACCGGCGCGGTGCGCGGGTCGGGGCGGCGGAACTCGGCGAAGTTCAGCCGCAGGCCCTTGGCGCGCGCGGCCGGATCGAAATAGGAGCCCCAGTCCCAGGCGGCGATGGCGACATTGGTCGTGGTGTGGCGCGGGCCGAGACGCCCATCTGCTCGCTGCCGCGCCAGGCGATCGGGCGGACATAGGCGTCGGTCAGCTTGTTGGCGCGGACCACCTCGCGCGCCGCCTTGTCGAGCTCGGCGACCGAATAGGGAATCTCGAAGTCGAGAATCTTGGCCGATTTGTGCAGGCGCTGGCTGTGCTCGCTGAGCTTGAAGATCTCGCCGTCATAGGCGCGCATGCCCTCGAACACGGCGGAGGCGTAATGCAGCCCATGGGTCAGCACGTGGAGGCGCGCATCGCCCCAAGGAATGAGCTTGCCGTTGAACCAGATAAAGCCGTCGCGCTGGTCGTAAGGGACGGTAGGCATGAGCATTCCTCCGCGAGCAGGCCAGCCGTCTTGTCGCGGCCTGGCCAGGCCGTGCGAGCCGGGCGATGCGCCTCTCATAGCACCTTGAAGGGCAATTGCGCGAGACGAGCGCCGAGGCGTATCTATGGCTCGAAATAAGTCAACATGGCTGACATAACCGACGGCGAAAAATAAGTCAACATGACTGACCTAACTGAGCCGCTCGCGCGCGGCGAAAAGGCGCCGGAAGCGAAGCCGCGCGGCAATGGCGGATCGGCGCGCAAGCGCAATGCGGCCCGAGGCCAAGCTGCTCGAATTCGCCGAGCTGCTGTTCTTCGCCTATCGCGATTTCACCCGCGACCCCGACGCCATCCTCAAGGATTTCAGCTTCGGCCGGGCGCATCACCGGGTGCTGCATTTCGTCAATCGCCATTCGGGCTTGCGGGTGGCCGATCTGCTGGTGATCCTGACCATCACCAAGCAGAGCCTGAGCCGCGTGCTGAAGCAGCTGATCGACAAGGGCTATATCGTGCAGCAGGCCGGCGCTTCCGATCGCCGCGAGCGGCTGCTGTTCCCGACCGACAAGGGCCGCGCTCTGGCCGAACGGCTGGCGGCGCCGCAATCGGTGCGGCTGGCCGAAGCGCTTGAAGGCGGCGGGACCGGGAGCCGAGGCGGTTTTGCGCCGTTTTCTCGAATCCATGGTCAATGCCGAAGAACGGCCCAAAGTCTCCTCGATCATGGCCGCATCCCCGGTCCCGCCCAAAACGGGCGACAAGGGGGGAGGCTCATGACCATGCCGACGCCGATCAAGGTTCATCGCGGCAGCCCCGACGACAACGCGCCGCATATTCTGGTGGTCGACGACGACAGCCGCATTCGCGATCTGCTCGCGCGCTATCTGCAAGACAACGGCTTCCGCGTCACCACGGCGATCGACGCGGCCAGCGCGCGCGCCACCATGCGCAGCCTGTCCTTCGACCTGCTCATTCTCGACGTGATGATGCCGCAGGAGTCGGGCCTCGACTTCGCCCGCTCGCTCCGCAACGAGTCGCATGTGCCGATCCTGATGCTGACCGCGCGCGCCGAGCCCGAGCACCGCATCGAGGGGCTGGAGACCGGCGTCGACGATTATCTCGCCAAGCCGTTCGAGCCGCGCGAGCTGCTGCTCAGGGTGAGCAATGTGCTGCGCCGCGGCGGCGCTTCGCCGCTCGACCGGCGAGGTGCGCATGGGCGAGTTCGTGTTCCACGTCTCGCGCGGCGAGCTCAAGCGTGAGGGCGAGACGGTGCGGCTGACCGAGCGCGAGCGCGAGCTGCTGCGCTATTTCGCCCAGCGGCCCGGCATGCCGGTGTCGCGCCACGAGCTGGCCAAGGACGCCGACAGCGGCGGCGAGCGCGCGGTCGACGTGCAAATCAACCGGCTGAGGCGCAAGATCGAGCACGACCCTGCCAACCCGGTCTATCTCCAGACCGTGCGCGGCAAGGGCTACATTCTGTATCCCGAGTGATGGACGCGATCTCCAAACCCGTGACCGTTCCCGTCCCGCGCTCCCGGCCGCTGCGGCGCATGTTCGCCGCGTTCGGCGACCGCATGCCGAAGGGCCTCTATGCGCGCGCGCTGATCATCATCATCGCGCCGATGGTGCTGCTGCAATCGGTGCTGACCTTCGTGTTCCTCGAGCGTCACTGGCAGACCGTGACCAAGCGGCTGTCGACCGCCACGGTGCAGAACATCGCCATGCTGATCGACCTCTACCAGACCAATCCGCAAGACGCCGCCGGCGCCGAGACCCTGGTGCGGCTGGCCGAGCAGGATATGGGCCTGAAGATCCAATTTGCCCGCGGCGAGGAGCTGCCCCCTGCCCGGTCGAAGCCGTTCTTCGATCTGCTCGACACCACATTGTCGGACGAGTTGACGCGCCAGATCGGCCGGCCGTTCTGGATCGACACCGTCGGCCGCTCCAATTTCGTCGACATCCGCATCAAGCTCGACACTGCGGTGATGCACGTCATCGCCCGCCGCAGCCAGGCCTACGCCTCCAACTCGCAGATCTTCCTGCTGTGGATGGTCGGCACTTCGCTGGTGCTGCTGACCGTGGCGATTCTGTTTCTGCGCAACCAGATCAAGCCGATCTTGCGGCTGGCGGAGGCGGCCGAAAGTTTCGGCAAGGGGCGACCTCCACCCGACGATTTCCGGCCGCGCGGCGCGCGTGAGGTGCGCCAGGCGGCGCATGCTTTCGTCGAGATGCGCAACCGCATCGAGCGCCATGTCGAACAGCGCACCATCATGCTGGCCGGCGTCAGTCACGATCTGCGCACCGTGCTGACCCGCTTCAAGCTGCAGCTCGCTCTGTTCGAGGATTCGCCCGAGCTGGAGGCGATGCGCGCCGATGTCGACGAGATGCAGGCCATGCTCGAAGACTACATGGCGTTCGCCAAAGGCGACGGCGGCGAGGAGATCGTGCGCGCCGATATCGGCGAGATCCTCAGCGAGGTGAAGAGCCAGGCCCATGGCGCCAAGCATGTCGAGATCGAAGTCAAGGACGGGCCTTTAATCGTCCCGGTGCGCCGCCATGCGTTCAAGCGGGCGATCGCCAACCTCGTCAACAACGCGGCGCGCTTCGCCGAGCACGTCAATGTCAGCGCCACCAAGCAGAACGGGGCGCTCACTGTCGCGGTCGAGGATGACGGCCCGGGCATTCCCGAGGCCGAGCGCGAGCAAGTGTTCCGGCCGTTTTACCGGCTCGACCACGCCCGCAACCAGGATTCCGGCTCGACCGGGCTCGGCTTGGCGATCGCCCGCGATATCGCCCGCATTCACGGCGGCGACATCGCCCTGAGCCGATCGCCGTTGGGCGGATTGAAGGCTGTGCTAAAAGTCCCCGTCTGAAGTCGGGGACCAACATTGGGAGGAACGGTCATGCGGAGTGTGGTTGTCGGTATCGCGGCGGCGCTGGCGATGTCTTTGGCGGGACCGGCTTTCGGCGAAGACATGACCGAGGAGATCCAGGACGAAGAGCAGCCCGGCTCGGAGATCGAGCTGGGTATCGGCGGCGGCGAAGCCACCATCGAGCGCGAGAGCGGCGCACCGGTGTTGCACCCCGGCGAAGTTCCACTGGGCGCTGACGCGCTCGACGTGCCGAACGACCCCGACATGCCGGCGGCGGAGGATCCTGTCGATGCCGAGCTGCCGGGCGAAGGTCCCGAGGACCTGTCAGGCCCCGACGACGAGGACGGTCTTCCCGACTGATCAAGCCAAGCCGTAGGGTGGACAACGGCTCGTCCCGTTGCCCACGCTTCACAAACGGTGGGCACGCTTCGCTTTGCCCAGGCTACGGGGCTGCCGGTGCTGGCGGGGCCTCCGGCCGGTCAGAGCGCTTCCAGCCGCGCGGCATGAATCCGCAGGCGATGCGGCAGACATCGCCGCAGGCCGTCTCGATCCTTGACAGCATGCGCTCGCCCTTGGCGAGCCTCTGGTCGAGCGCGGCCATGGTCTTGTCGAGCGACGGCGACGGGTCGTCGAGCCACACCTGAAACACTTTGCCGTAGACCGCGGTCAGTCCGGCGACGCGGAGCGCGCCGCCCGGTCCGTCGAGCTTGGCGCCGGCGCCGGCCAGCATCCAATATTGCGAGGCGAGCGACGTGCAGAGCAGAGTCGACGCCTCGCCGGGACGGCGGCACAAATAAGACGCGATGCGCCGCAGCGCCGGCTTGTAAGGCTGCATCAGCTCGAACCGCGTCATGACGACATCGAAGAGCCGGTCGCGCGGGCTTTGCGCGTCGCCGCCCGGTCTCGCCCGACCGAGCACCTCGGCGTCGACCTCTGCCTGGAAGGCGCGGAGGATGTCGGACTTGCACGAGAACTCGCGCCTGAGATCGGCGAGGCTGAGATTGGCGGCCTGGGCGATGTCGGCGAGGCTGATGTCGCCCCAACAGCGCGCGGCGGCGAGATCGAGGGCCGCCCGCACCGCTTTGGAACGCTTGGAGAAATCGTCAAACATCGGCGTACTCCTTTGCTTCGAGCATAGGCGCTTTCGGTGACCATCGAAAGGCACTCGGATCGTCAAAAGGACCAGGCCGTGTACTCATAATTCGCAACTCCGCCTTGCCCCCAAAAGCCGACAGTGGTGAAGCGGATCGAGCAAGTCGGCTAAGTGCCAGAAGCAGACTTCGCGCCATATTTCAGCGGGCCGCTATTTCTCCGGCAAGCCTGACTGTGCGAGATCAGGGGCGAAGCGATCGAGGGTCGTGGCGTCTCGGAAGGAATATCCCAGCCGCCATGCTGACAGAGTGATCGCGGGATTGATCTTTAACATTTTGATCACTTCTGCGCGGGCATCGGCTAAGCGCCCAATGCGCAAATATGCGACCGCCAATAGCAGAGGGGCATCGTTGAATTCGGTTTGACTCAAAGCCTCAATGGCTTCGCCGAACCTCTCCAATAGTAAATATGCCCAGCCCTTGCCGTAGCTGTAGGACCAACTCAGCGATGGGTCCCGCGTCGCAACTTGGTCGGCCCACTCAAGCGCCTGATGTGGTCGCCCAACCTGCACGAGCACCATGATCAAACGAGAGACGACGAACATGTCATACGGTGCCAGGGCAACAGTCTTGTTCACCGCGGCAAACGCTCCATCAAAGTCTCTCTCCTGAACAAGCACGTAGCTCATAAGCCAGATTGCGAGTCTCGCCACTTGCGGAGAGAGATGCTCGTTGGCAAGAACCTGTCGAGCAAGTTGGCCTGCGTTTCGAGCATCGCCCGTCGGATCGTCACTAACGAACGCGTATGCGCGAACCATATGGTGCCAACCGAGCTTCACTTTGAGGAGTGGTGAATTTGGAAACTTCGCTAGGCCTTCTCTCCAAATGTCGCCCGAGCGCTCGATTCCTGCCTTAGTGTATTTCATTAATTGGTCATGGCCGCGAAGATAGTAGTCATACTCTTCGAGTGTCGTACCCTTCCCCCAGGCTTGCCGATGCTGCGCCTCCATCAATGCGCCCTTCTCCCCCGTTAGCGCACTCACGATCATGCCGGTAACCTGGTCCTGCAGCGCCCATGGGTCCGCACCTGACCTGTTGAAACGCTCGGCCCAAATATGCTCGCCACTCTTCGTGTCGATAAGCTGAGCTACAATTCGAAGCTTTTCGCCGTCGCTGCGGACGCTGCCTTCAAGTATGTAGCCCACACCGAGTTCTTCTCCGACCTGCCGCAGATCCACAGCCTTGCCCTTGTAAGCGAAGGAGGAACCCCGGGCGACAACCCTCAAGTCCGGAAAGCGACAGAGCGCCGTGATAATGTCTTCGGCTACGCCGTCACCCAAATAGCCGAGATTCTGGTGTGCACTGAGATCATCGAACGAGAGGACGGCTATAGCGGGAACGGTTGACGAGACTTCTTGCGGCGGGGGCGTCTCTTGGTGAGCAATTCGATCTTCGTGTCGAAAGTCGATTTGCGGCGTATATGTGCCCTTTGGTAGCTCGATGCGAATAGGATCGTGCCGGCCGTCACCCGCATAATATTCGCGAAGCTTATCGCGCAACCGGGCCGCCTCGACGCGCACCACAGGGTCGACCACAGGATCGAACGTGTCAGGACGACCGAAGACGTCCAAAGCCAGGTTATAGCCCGTTAGCCGATGGCTGCGGCCGGCGAGCTCTTCATTGACGATATATTCCAGGAATTGCCGCCTGCGCTTTGATTTTTGGAACAGGCGGCTGCGAAGGAGACGGTCCAGTTGCTCGCGAATAGCCTTTTGATCCGTTTCGCTCAAGCTGTTGCGCGGAATGATAGCCACGCCTAATCCCAATCCTAACGAAGTAACGCCCGACCGCTGCACTCAAACTCTTTGATACCTGTTACATACTAGGACCACTCAATGTGCTGCGCTACTCTCGGCGACAAATAGGATCGTGCGGTGCGACTGAGATCACAAGCACGAGCTTAGCTCAACGCAGGGAGTTGGACGCGATGAACCTCAAGCAGCTCTTTCTAGCTCTGCTCGCAGCCCTGTGCCTCCTAGGCAGTGGGGCCGCAATTGCTGGTGAACCGGTTAAGGATACAGGCGCGATGGCCTGCGTGACTGACAAGTGGAACGTGAACGAGCCGGAAAAGGGTCACAAGCTGGTCGACGCTGCTATGCGCTGCGTCCTGATCCCAGACGATCCCGCAGAGCCCACTATCAGCCAGGACTGCGCCGGCAACTACGAATACATGCCTGACGAAAGCTGGAAGGGGACCGGCACCTGCACCGATAATTATCCAGACGGCAAGATCAACCTTAGTTTGGCAGGAAGGCTCCGACCTCAAGGAGTACACCTACACGAAAACCGGCGGCACCGGGAAATACCAGGGCGTCAAAGGCGGCGGTACCTACATGTATGAGAATCTTTCCGACACGCTTTCGGGCGGGAGGTACAAGGGCACCATACAGCTACCCTGAAGACTCGTGCTGACCAGTCGCCAAACTATCTAGCTTAACCCCAGTTTTACGTGCTCTGAAGGTGTACGTCACCGGGGTCCCCAAGCGCGCGTCCTTAAGCAAAAAAGATCGTCGACGGGTACTAGAGCCAACCTAGCTTTCGCTTTGCCATAAGCGACTTCCCAAGCGTCGGCCAGAAACTTCAACGTTCTTGCATCGGGGTCGCTCGGCAACGGGCGGACCGCAACCAGCGTTGGTGCGTCAGGCTTTCGCCGGTACGTCACAGAAAGCCCGGTTCCGGGTTCGGTGACGACAATGTCCCGGCCGCGTACTTCGACGGTCAAAGCGGCCATCTTCATCCTCGAAATCGTTGCGCTAAATCCTGACAAGGTCAGGGCGTGTTGCCATTACAGGCAACGCTCCGCGCAAAACTTGTTATTATGTGCCAAAGAGTTGTTCCCCCGTCAGGCTGACCTTTGATTGGAGGTGTTCAGTGCGGACTGGCGACGCCCATTTCCACATATTGCCCATGGCCAGTGGAGGCATCTCCCGGCTTGCCTACGCGCATGCGAGTGAGAAGAGGATCGACGTAAACTCACTGTTGCCAAAGGCGGGCCTGACTCGTGAGCAAATCGACGATCCCGAAGCTCGCCTGAACGTCACCGCCCAAATTAGGTTTTTGGAACTCGCTGCAGCAGCGCTGCGCGACGATTTTTTGGGATTTCATCTCGCTCGAAAATTCGATCTTCGGACGGTAGGGCTGTTTTATTACGTGCTGGCTTCTTCCGAGACTCTGGGCGAGGCTTTGCAGCGGGGGGCTCGATACAGCAGGATCGTAAATGAAGGGATCGCACTAAACTTACGTGGCGGAAGGGACATCAGGATCAGTTTGGACTATGTCGGCGTTGCCCGGCATTCAGACCGCCATCAGATTGAGTTTTGGATGGTCGCGCTGGTCCGCCTCTGCCGACTGCTGACGAACCGCCGCTTGGCCACGGGCCGGGTCAGCTTCACTCATCGACGCAGCGAGGATGCTTCAGAGCTCAATGCCTTCTTCGGTAGCAAGGTCAAATTCGGGGCAACTGCGGATGAATTGGTGTTCCCTTCGTTGGTCAAACAGATGGCGGTGGTCGGCGCGGACCAATACCTCAACAAGCTGTTGACCAAGTATTGCGAGGAAGCGCTTGCCGCCCGCCCCACGAACCGCGACCCGTTCGGAGTCAGTGTGGAGAACGCGATTGCTTTACTCTTGCCGCATGGACGACCCACGGTCAGCGAAATCGCCAGCAAACTTGGCGTAAGCCAACGCACACTCGCGCGGCGGCTCGCGGCGGAGGGGGTGACGTTCTCTGAAGTCTTGCAGGGTGTTAGGTCCGATCTTGCCAACCGACATCTCGCGGACGAAACGTTGTCAATTTCGAAGATCGCTTGGTTGCTCGGTTACCAAGACGTCAGCTCATTCACGCATGCCGTCAAGCGTTGGACTGGAAGAACACCGAGAGCGGTACGACAGGGGCGCCCAGTTGACGACTAAACAGCCTACCACCCCGTCCCGCGGAGCCTGGCGGCTCGGGGGGTCAGGGCGTTGCCGCGAGAAATTTAGCGCTGCCCCAACACCCTACCAACCGCGACCGCACCGCTCCCCGGCATGCGGGGTTTTCAAGTTGGTAGCGTGCGGTCATTCCTGCGACCGCAGGGGGGTGTGGTAGATTGATCTGCGGGGAGCCGGTAGCCGATGCATGTCTCGGATTTTGAGGGCCTGTCTCGCGGGCTGAAAGTATCGCTGGCAAGGTAACCGTTTTGAGAACTGGCGTGAGCCCTGGTTACCGATGAAGTGATTGGTGGGTCACCAACGGACGTGCTTTCTCCTTTGCTTGTCGTTCCGCAAGTTCGCCCAAGGAGACAAACGATGAGAAAATATCTAGTCGCGGCAGTTCTGATCGCCGCGTTCGCCACACCCACTTTAGCCGTGGAGACCGGAGGTGGGCATTACTTCGTAGGCCTCGACACCAGCAGCCACACATGCTCGGTCGTGACCGAAATGGCCGCAGGCATGAAAATGATGGGAGAGTATGATTCCAAGGAGGCCGCAGAGGCGGCCATGGCCACTATGGAAGAGTGCAAAAGCTAGAGATCAATTTGGGGCCGGCCTCGCGCCGGCCCTTTTTGCGCCAATAGCGGGGGACGTCGGATAGCTATGACCGTACAAGGCGACGGCATCCTCGTCACCGCGCGGTGCTCAATGCACATCAATGATGCACGCTCGTAAAATGATCGGAAGAACTCTGGTCCTTGCGGCGTTGGTCGGATCCGCAGGTTTTAACATCATTCCTCTGGCCCATGCCGAGCCCATTGCCGCCTCTACTGAGCTATTGCAGCAGGCGAGCATCATCACGCCGGAAGGGGTCATGGTCGATCCGAACAACAAGGAAGAGCTCAAAAAATATGATAACCGCCACGACCTTTCTGCGCTGGCGGATGCCCTGGGAAAAGAGTTTGGCGTAACGACGTCCCATCTCACTCAACTGATCGCGTGTACGGGCCCTGTCGTCTGCAAAGTTCCGTCGGCAGACGGAAAGCGGATCAATATCTATCAGGCCAGCGGCAATATAGCGCTGCAACCCAACATTCTTGTTACGGTCAAACATGCGTTTCAGGATTTGGACACGGGCCAGCTATTGCCGATTGATAAGTGTCGTTTTCATAACTGGAAAAATCCCAGTGACGAAATTGCGATCATTATCGACGATCCGTCCCAGCTTCCGCCGATAGCGACTTCCATGTCCAAAACACCGGAGTTGAAAAGGCAAGACTTGACCGCAGTCAGACTTGCCCATCCGGTGGAAGGTTGCCAGCCTGTGGCTATCCCTGAAAAAGCAGCGATGCTGCAAAAAGGTGATCGCGTTTTTGAAGCGACGGCGAAGCAAGACGGCATGCTCAGCCAGTGGAGCGGCCGAGAGCCCGTTACCCAAATCGGAACAATCCGCAATGTTTTTCCCGCTGGCCCGGATGGTGCCTTAGCGTATTTTGCCGACTTATCCGGGGGCGAAGGTGGTTCAGGCGGCGGAGTCTTCAGGGTTGTAAGCGGGCAATTGATTTTTGAAGCGATTGTTCAGGGTGCCGGTGCACCGGATAGGGACGGAAAGCCGTATAGCGAAGAACTTTATCAAAATCAGTCAGGACTGGTGGGAGTGAATGAGGACGTCTTAGATCCCATGCTCGCTCTACTGCCCCAGCCAAGTCCCTCTCCCTAATAACACCAGCCTTTTTCCGCCGAGCATCCGTGCGCAAGAGCAGACATGCTGCGCACCGCGCGCGGCAGTGAGGATTTGTAAGTCCATGCTCTACGACGACAGCTCGCGGGAGCGCTTGGCGGCGGCAGCGACGGCGCGCGTCAGCAGGTCCTGGAGCGCCTCCTTGCCCATGAGCACTTCCAGCGCCGCGGCGGTAGTGCCCTTGGGCGAGGTCACCTTCTCGCGCAGCTCTTGCGGCGAAAGGTCCGAGCGCCGCAACAACTCGCCCGCGCCTTCCACCGTCGCCCGCGCCAGGCGGCGCGCAAGCTCAGGGTCGAGGCCAGCGGCGCGCCCGGCCTCGGCCAGACATTGCGCGAGCAGGAAGACATAGGCCGGTCCGCTGCCCGACACGGCCGTCACGGCATCGAGCAGGCTCTCGTCCTCGATCCACACCACTTCGCCGACGGCTTCGAGCAGCATGTTGCATTCCAGCGCCTGGTCGCGCGAGACGTCGGCATTGGCGCAAGCGACGGTGACGCTGCGCCCGACCGAGGCCGCGGTGTTCGGCATGGCCCGGACGATGGCCGTGCCCGGCGGCAGATGATGGGACAGGCCGGCAAGCGTTTTCCCGGCGGCGATCGACAGCACCACGGTTCGCTCGCCGATCATCGGCTCGACCTCCGGCAACAGCTTCGACGTGAGGTCGGGCTTGACCGCGAGCAGGATGACGGACGGCGCGGACGGTAGATCGGGCCCGACGCCGGCGGCAATGCCATGGCGCGCGGCGAGCGCCTGCACTTCCGGCGGAGGCGCGGGGTCCTGAATGAAGACGGTGGCGGGGTCGAGGCCCTGCCGAAGCCAGCCCTCAAGCAGCGCCCCGCCCATTTTGCCCGCTCCCACCAAGAGCAGCGGGCCGGCGAGGCTGAGTGTCATGCGTGTCCTTGCGTCTCGAACAGGGTGGCGGCGAGCGCGTCCTCGGGCGACTTGCCCGCCCACACCACGAACTGGAAGGACTGATAATAGCGCTCGCAGGCTTCAAGCGCAGCCTTGAGAAGCCCCTCGCATTGGCCGACATGGGTATCGGCGCCCGCGAACAGCAATCCGTGACGGTAGAGCAGCATCCCGTCCTCCTTCCACAGGTCGAAATGACCGAGCCAGAGCTGCTCGTTGATCAGCGCCATAAGCTTGTAGACCTCGGCGAGCCGCAGCTTGGGGACCCTGAAGTCGAAAGCGCAGGCAAGATGCAGCGCCTCGAGGTCGTCCCGCCAGGTGAGCGAGATGTGATAGTCGCACCACGAGCCCGACACCGTAAGGGTCAGTTCGTCAGGGGCGCTCCGTTCGAAAGTCCAGTCGTGGATGGTGGCAATATGCTCGACCATGTCCACCGGGTTGGTGAAATGGTCGTAGATCGGCTGTGTCGTAGCCATGGGTCTCCTCTGTGGCCCGGCAGCGGTCCGCGTCTTGCCCGTTCGCGAATCACTTTGTGAATCAGTTATATAATGGGGAGTGTGAAAGCACCAAGGCGGGGCCGGCTTCACACCTTGATTGTCGAAAGATAGTTGTGGATTGAGGGCTTGGCGGGCGTCGTGCGACTCGCTCGGCGCCGTCGGCATGACGCCGAGCGGCCAGTCAAGCGCCTCGTTGCTTACGACCGGGCCGGCTTCACCGCGCAAGCAGCGGCGCGGTCGAGCAAGAGGGCGCGCTCGCGTTGGTTTTGTGTGAGCATCGCGGCCCGTTCGAATTCGCCGCGGGCCTCGTCGAGGCGGCCGAGCTTCCATAGCAGATCGCCGCGCACGCTCGGCAATAGATGGTAGGTCTTGAGCGCCGGCTCCGTGGTCAGCGCATCGACAAGGTTTAGCCCTGCCTCAGGACCGAACAACATTGCCAGCGCCACAGCGCGGTTGAGTTCCACTATGGGTGACGGCGTGACCTCGCCGAGCTTGGCGTAAAGTCCGACGATCCGCGCCCAGTCCGGTCCTCCGCATGCATGGCTCGGGCGTGGCAAGCGGCGATCGCGGCTTGCAGAACATAGGGGCCAGGGGTGCGATCCGGGGCGGCATTCAAGGCCTCCGCCCGGTCCAATGCCGCAAGACCGCGGCGGATGAGAAGCTGATCCCAGCGCGCGCGGTCCTGATCGAGCAGCAGCACCGGCTCTCCCGACGGGCCTGTGCGCGCCGCGAAGCGCGAGGTCTGGATCTCCATCAGCGCCACGAGACCGTGCACCTCGGCCTCCTCCCGCGCGAGTTCGGCCAGGATGCGGCCGAGACGCAACGCCTCCGTGCTGAGCTGAGGCCGCATCCAGTCCTCGCCGGCGGTGGCCGAATAGCCTTCGTTGAAGATCAAGTAGATGACCGAGAGCACCGAGGCGAGACGCGCCTCGAGCTCATTCCCGCGCGGCACTTCAAAGGGCACGCGGCTGTCGCTCAGCGTGCGCTTGGCGCGGACAATGCGCTGTTGGATGGTCGGCTCGGGCATGAGGAACGCCCGCGCAATCTCCTCGGTGGTGAGGCCGCCAATCAGGCGCAGGGTGAGCGCGGCGCGCGCCTCGGGCGAAAGGATCGGGTGGCAGGCGATGAAGATCAGGCGGAGCAGATCGTCACCCAATTGATCGTCCAAGGCCGCGTCGAGATCTGGTTGCCCCGTCGCCTGCTCGATTTCGAGCTCGTAACCGAGTTGGTCATGCTTGCGGTCGCGCAAGCTGTTGCGGCGGAAGACGTCGATCGCCCGATGCTTGGCGGCGGCCATGAGCCACGCGCCGGGATTGTCGGGAATGCCGGACTTCGGCCACTGCTCGAGCGCGGCAACGAGTGCGTCCTGGGCCAGTTCTTCGGCGAGGCCGATATCGCGCACCATGCGCGCCAATCCGGCGATGAGCTTGGCCTGCTCGATCCGGAAGACTGCCTCGATGGCGCGGTGGGTGTCGGTAGCCGTCACCGGCTACCGATTAACGCCACTTGCATGACGGCCGCAAGCCGCAGCCTCACTCGGCGGCGGCCCGCGTCTCCGCCGGCTTGCCGCACACCTCTTGGCCGGGGTCGGGGATCTGGCGCACTTCACACTCGCCTTCCCAACCGGGCATGTGCAGTTTGTGCAGCTCCATGAAGCGCTCGGTCCATTTCCGCATCTGCGCCGTCGAGGCGCATTCGAAGATGGCATAGCCGCCGACCACTTCCTTGGCCTCGGTGAACGGGCCGTCGGTGAGCGTGACTTTGCCGCCGGCAAGCTGCGCCCGCCATCCGCTCGCGGTCGGCAGCAGACCCACACCCTGCACCATGACGCAGCCGTCCTTGGCGGCTTCTTCCACCAGCGCATTGACCGCGTCCATCATGGCCTTGGGCGTGGTGGTCATCTTCGCTTCGTTCATTTTCACCATTGAGAGGAATCGCATCGTCGTGTCTCCCATTTCGAATTGGCTTGGGGTTATTTCCGTGCGGCGAGGCCGAGCTCGCGAAACCGGTCGAGCGACTCGCTCTCGCCGAAATCTTCCAGCTCGAACAGCTGCCGCACCTCGATCTCGCAGTCCTGTCCGCCGATGGTCGGATTGGGGAATCGGCGCGACCATTCCAGCGCCTCCTCCCGCGACTGCACCTGAATGAGCGTGTAGCCGGCGATCAGCTCCTTAGCCTCGGTGAACGGCCCGTCGATCACCATGCGCTTGCCTCCGGCATATCTGATGCGCCAGCCTTTCGCATTCGGCTGTAGCCCGCTGCCATCGAGCAGCACGCCCGCCTTGACCAATTGCTCGTGATAGTCCGCCATTTCGGCGAACAATTCCTCCGGCGGCTTGGCGCCCGCCTCGGAGTCCTTGTTGGCCTTGACCAAAATCATGAAACGCATATTGCTGTCTCCTTCTGTTCGGAGCCGGTGGCATTCGGCGCGCGGAGGCCGGCTCTATCCACACGTCGAACGGCGGGCCGCGAAATCGACATGTCGAACAGTTTTTTTCGGCGATTTGGCGGTAAGGCCGGCTAACCCTTGTCGGCCAAGCCCTTGACGATGGCGGCCTCGAGCGCGGCGATGCGCTCCCTGAGCACCTCGTTCTCTTCCCGCGCCTTCTGGGCCATGGCCTTGATCGCCTCGAACTCCTCGCGCTGAACCACATCGAGATCGCGCAAGACCCGCTCGGCCTGGCCCCGGACCACGTTCTCGATCTCCTTGCGCACGCCGTCGGCGGCGCCCGCCGCGTCGGTGATGAGCTTACCCAGCTCGTCGAAGAACCGGCCTGTGGTTTGCGTCATGACCGGACTATGGGATGCCTCCGCCATCGGCGCAAGCGGCCGGACGCTACCCTGGCGTGCCTTGACAGGGGCGTGGCAGCCGGTGAAGGGTCGCAGACTTCCCATCCCCCTGCGACGCACGCGGACCGATATGGAACTCCTCGTCCTCCCCTACCCGATAATCGATCCCATCGCGATCGAGGTCGGGCCGGTTGCCGTGCGCTGGTACGGGCTGGCCTATATGGCCGGCATCCTGCTCGGCTGGCTCTATGCCCGCCGGCTGGTGGCGCGGGCCGAGCTGTGGGGCGGCAAGCCGCCGATGACGGTCCCGCAAGTCGACGACTTTCTGTTGTGGATCACGCTCGGCATCGTGGTCGGCGGCAGGCTCGGCTTCGTGCTGTTCTACGAGCCGAGCTATTTCTGGCATAACCCGGCGGAGATTCCCGCCGTGTGGCATGGCGGGATGTCGTTCCATGGCGGGCTGCTCGGCGTGGCGCTTGCCGTTTATCTGTTCGCCCGCGTCAAGCACATCAATGCGCCTGTCGCTCGGCGATATTGCCTCGGCGGCAACCCCGTTCGGACTGTTCTTCGGCCGCATCGCCAATTTCATCAATTCGGAAGTGGTCGGACGGGTGAGCGACGTGCCCTGGGCGATGGTCTTTCCTGGCGCAGGCGACCAGCCGCGCCACCCGAGCCAGCTCTACGAGGCATTGCTCGAAGGTCTGGTCCTATTCATCATCCTGCGCATCGCCACGCACCGCTTCCATGCGCTGACGCGGCCGGGCACGGTGTTCGGGCTGTTCCTGGTGTTTTACGGCATCTTCCGCAGCATGGTGGAATTCGTGCGCGAGCCGCATGCGGGCCACCCGATGGATGTCGGCATCTTCACGCCCGGCATCGTCTATTCCATTCCCATGATCCTGCTCGGCGCTTGGCTGGTCTGGCGGGCGCGGCAGGAACCCCCCTTGGTCGTGTAATGAGCGCGCAGCGTAAACCTCTCGCGACAGACTCCACACCGCTTGCGGCGGCGCTGAGAAAGCGGATTGCCGGCGGCGGGCCGATCAGCGTGCACGACTATATGGACGCCTGCCTTACCGATCGGCGCGCGGGCTATTACACGACGCGCCAGCCGATCGGCGCAGACGGCGATTTCATCACCGCGCCGGAGATCAGCCAGATGTTCGGCGAACTGATCGGCATCTGGGCGGCCACGATGTGGCAGGCGATGGGCGAGCCGGCCGGACTCATCGTCGCCGAGCTGGGGCCGGGACGCGGCACGTTGATGGCCGACGCGCTGCGCGTGTTCAAGGCGGTGCCGGGAATGCTGGACGGACTGTCCGTCGCCCTAGTCGAGACGAGCCCCGTGCTGCGCGACGTGCAACGCGAGACGCTGCGCGACTCCCCTGCCCCGCTGCAATGGTACGAGCAGACTCGAGGACGTCCCGCACGGCCCGCTGATCCTCATCGCCAACGAGTTCATCGACGCGCTCCCCGTGCGGCAGATGGTGCGGCAAGGCGACGCATGGCGCGAACGCATGCGTCACGCTCGCCGACACGGGCGGCTTCGCCTTCTGCGCGGGAGCGCCTGTGCATCCCGACGCGCTCCCATCGTCGCTCCGCGGCACCGATGCAGCCGACGGCGCCATCGTCGAGACGCGGCCTGCGGCCTCGTCCCTTGTCTCAACGCTTGCCGCGCGGGCCAAGCAGGCGCCGGTCGCCGCGCTGATCGCCGATTACGGTCATGCCGAGCCCGGCATCGGCGACACGCTGCAGGCCGTCCATCGCCATCGCTTCGCCGATCCGCTGGCGATGCCGGGCGAGGCCGATCTCACCGCTCATGTCGATTTCGCCGCGCTCAAGGAGACAGCGCGACGGCCTCGGGCTTGCCGCCTTCGGCCCGATGCCGCAGGGCGAATTTCTGCTCAAGCTCGGTCTGGCCGCGCGCTGCGAGCGTCTGCTGCGGCAACGCGACGGACGATCAGAAGGCGGCGCTCCTGTCGGGTGCGGCGCGGCTTGCCGACCCGCGCCAGATGGGGCTGCTGTTCAAGATGCTCGTCCTGCAATCGAGCGGGCTTGCCCCGCCGCCTCCATTCGGAGACAGTTAGTCTTCCGATTGCGCGCCGCCCATGGTCACACCAGACAAAATGAAGTTCTCAGCGCGTCGAGCCTCGCCGCGGTCGACGGCGTGCAGCCACGGATTCTTCACGCGCCAGGGCGGCGTCTCGAGCGGCATCTATGCCTCGCTCAATTGCGGGCCGGGCTCGCGCGACGACGCGCGCCAATGTGACGGAGAACCGGGCGCGTGTCGCCGAGCTGCTGGGCGCGGAGCCGGGACGCCTGATCACCGTCTTTCAGAAGCACAGCGCCGACGCGGTGGTGGCCGACAAGCCGTGGAAGGACGGCAAGACGCCCGAGGCCGACGCCATCGTGACGGCGAAGCCGGGACTGGCCATCGGCATCCTCACCGCCGATTGCGCGCCGGTCCTGTTGTGCGACGGCGCGGCGCGGGTCATCGGCGCGGCCCATGCCGGCTGGCGCGGCGCGCTGTCGGGCATCGTCGAGGCCACGGTCGAGGCCATGACCAAGCTCGGGGCCAAGCCCGAGCGCATCACCGCCGTGATCGGCCCCGCCATCTCGCAAAAGGCCTATGAGGTCGGCGGCGGACTTCGTGGAGCGCTTTCTGGCCGACGAGCCGGAAAGCGCGGCCTTCTTCATCACCGACGAGGGCTCGGGCGAGCCCCATTTCGACCTTCCGGGCTATGTCGGCGAGCGGCTGGCGCGGGCCGGCGTCGGCGCCATCGCCGATCTCGGCCTTTGCACCTATTGCGAAGAAACGCGGCTGTTCAGCTATCGCCGGTCGCAACATCATGGCGAAGGCGACTACGGTCGCCAAATTTCCGCCATCCTGCTCGCCTGACTTGCGTCTCAAGATGGCGCGGATTGGGCCACAAACCGGATCCACGCTAAAACTGGACGCGAGCGGGCCGAGGCAGGTAAGCTGTTGTCGGGAAGAGGGTTGGGAGTTCCGTCACGACAGGTCTGTCGCGAGCGGTGCTGTGCGGCCAACAGAGGGAGAGTTTTGTTGGGCGCGGACACATCGACACGTGCGCGGCTGGCTCGGGCGTACCGCATCCATGGCGCTCGCCGCGCTTGGCGCTTGCCTCTCTGGCCGGCTGCGGCGGCGGTCCGGGCGGCCCGAGCAGCGGCGGTTTCTTGAGCGGCGCCACGGGCCTGTTCGGCGGCTCGACCAAGATCGCGGTCGCCCCCATCATCGGCGCCACGCCGGAAGTCGCCCAAGAGTTGACCACTGCCCTGGTGGCCGCGGGCAAGGATCGCAACCTCACCCTCCTCCCCGACGGCGGCAAAGCCACTACACCCTGCGCGGCTATCTCGTCGCCTCGAGCGAGGGCAAGGGCTCGAAGATCTCCTATATCTGGGACGTCAACGACGCCCAGGGCACGCGCGTGGCCCGGGTCTCGGGCGACGAGATCATCGCCACGCGCTCGGGCAGCGATCCTTGGAGCGGCGTCGACAGTGCGGCGATCCGTAGCATCGCCGGCAAGACCACCTCGCAACTCGCCGCCAGCCTGTCGCGGGGCGGCGGATCGGCCAGCGCCGTGGCCGCAGCTTCGGACGGCGCCGCCCCTGTCGCCACGGCGTCGACCCCACCACCGAGCGTGGCGAGCGCCAAAGCCTCCGGCGTGGTCGTCGCCCCGGTCTCGGGTGCCCCTGGAGACGGCCAGAGATCGCTGACCACGGCGTTAAAGAAACGCCTCTACGCCGGCGGGATCAAGCTCGCCAACGGCACCGCGAGCAACGTCTACATGGTTAAGGGCAGCGTGAAGCTGGTCGAGGCCAGCGGCGGCAAGCAGAGCATCCGCATCGACTGGCTGGTGCTCGACCCGAGCGGCAAGAAGCTCGGCACGGTCTCGCAGCAGAATATGATCCCGAAGGGGTCGCTTAACGGCCCATGGGGCGCCATCGCCGATGCCGCCGCGGGCGCCGCCGCCGCCGGCATCATCAAGCTCCTCCCCAAATCGAGCTGAGCGCTCATCCACAGCCTTGCGTCATCGCACGAGTTTACAGCGCCCGTAGCCGCTTGTTACAAGCCGCTTAGCGCGGGACGCGAGCGGGCCTTCAGGGCTCGATGCTCGGCAGGCTAAGGAGCGATCGATGAAACTGGTTGCAGGCAACAGCAACCGCCCCCTCGCCGAGGCGATCGCCGGCTACCTCAAGACTCCCGCTGGCCAAGTGCATCGTGCGCCGCTTCGCCGACATGGAGATCTTCGTCGAGGTGCAGGAGAACGTCCGCGGCGAGGACGTGTTCGTCATCCAGTCGACCTCCGCGCCCGCCAACGACCATCTGATGGAGCTGCTCATCATCATCGATGCGATGAAGCGCGCCTCGGCACGGCGCATCACCGCGGTCGTTCCTTATTTCGGCTATGCGCGCCAGGACCGGAAGCCGGGCCCGCGCACGCCGATCTCGGCCAAGCTCGTCGCCAATATGATCGTCGAGGCCGGCGCCGACCGCGTGCTCACGCTCGACCTGCATGCCGGTCAGATCCAGGGCTTCTTCGACATTCCGACCGACAATCTGTTCGCCGCGCCGGTCATGGTGCAGGACATCAAGCGCCTGTTCCCCGCCGACAATCTCATGGTGGTGTCGCCCGACGTCGGCGGCGTGGTGCGGGCGCGCGGTCTCGCCAAGCGCATCGACGCGCCGCTCGCCATCGTCGACAAGCGGCGAGAGCGGCCGGGCGATTCCGAGGTGATGAACGTGATCGGCGACGTGAAGGGCCGCACCTGCATCCTGGTGGACGACATCGTCGATTCCGGCGGCACGCTGGTCAACGCGGCCGAGGCCCTGCTCGATCAACGGCGCGACGCTGGTCACCGGCTACATCACCCACGGCGTGCTGTCAGGCGGCGCGGTCGCGCGCATCATGGCCTCGCGGCTCAAGGAGCTGGTCATCACCGACTCGATCCAGCCGAGCGAGGCGGTGAGGAACGCGCACAACATCAGGGTGCTGCCGATCGCGCCCCTGCTCGGCGAGGCGATCGCGCGCACCGCCGAGGAGCAGTCGGTGTCGAGCCTGTTCTACTAAGCTGGGCTTCCGGTCGCCGGCCTGCAGCCGACTGCTGCCCTTCATATTTGAACGAGACTTTGAGCTTGGTGCGGTAGGCCTCGACCTTGCCGTCGGCCTGATGACGAGGTCCTGGGCGACGACCTCGGCCACCCGCAATTCGCGCAAATGTTCGCCGGTGAGCTCGACCGCCGCCTTGGCGGCTTCCTCCCAGGATTTCGTGCTGGTGCCGATCACTTCGATGACTTTGTAGACGCTCTGGGGCATGGCGACGCTTCTCCTTACGCTAGGCCTGCGACACCGGCGAACGTGGTCGGGCCGCTCGGAGTCGCTTATGACCTCAAGCTACGCCGAATAAGCGCGCAATGCACGGTCTTTGCCACCATTCGCGGCCTCTCGCGCGTTAACCTCCCATCCCTCCCCTCGTGGTCCACCGCCCACCAACCAGGAGACGCTCAACGATGCACGTCAATTTGTGACCATGCCGAGAAGGCCGTCGAGGCCGCGCGCAAGAAGGCCATCGCACTCAAAACCCAGATGTGCATCGCCGTCGTCGATTCCGGCGCCAACCTGAAAGCCTTCATGCGGATGGATGACGCCTGGGTCGGCTCGATCGACATCGCCATAAAGAAGGCCAAGACCGCCGTGCTTCTTCGGCATGGCGACCGGCGAGCTCGGCAAGCTGTCGCAGCCCGCCAAGCCGCTGTGCGGCATCGAGCATTCAAATGACGGCCTGATCACCTTTCCCGGCGGCGTGCCGATCGTCGATGAGGACGGCGTCCTGGTCGGGGCCATCGGCGTGAGCGGCAGCGCGGTCGAGAACGACCATAAAGTGGCCCTGGCAGGGGTCGAAGTGTTGGGCGTCAGCGAGTTGCCGGCCCATCCCTGGCGCACCTGAAGGTGGCGATAGAACATTGTCAGGGCCCCGGCTTAAGGGCTATAAGCCTCCTCGATTTTCCGTGCGGCGCCAGACGCCGCACGCTCGACCTCACGGGGCCGCTTTCCGGCCCCTCATTATTTGAGAGCTTTGGAGGCTAGCGATGGCTGAGGCAATCGAACTCAAGGCGTGGGCGCGAGGGCGCTCAGGCAAAGGCGGCGCGCGCGCCGAGCGGCGCGAGGGGCGCGTTCCCGGCACGCTCTATGGCGACAAGAAGGAGCCCGAGACCATCTCGGTGGACTATCGCGCCATCAACCTCCAGCTTCATACCGGCCATTTCCAGAGCACGATCTTCGTGCTCGACGTCGACGGCAAGAAGACGCGGGTGATCCCGCGCGCGGTGCAACTCGATCCGGTGCGCGACTTTCCCATCCATGTCGATTTCCTGCGTCTCGGCAAGGACGCGCTGGTCACGGTCGAGGTGCCGGTGCGGTTCCTGAACGAGGCGGCCTCGCCCGGCCTGAAGCGCGGCGGCGTGCTCAACATCGTGCGCCACGAGATCCAGGTGCGCTGCCGATCCGACGCCATCCCCGACCATTTCGATATCGACCTGACCGGGCTCGAAATCGGCGATGCGGTGCACATCTCGGCGCTCAAACTGCCCGAGGGCGTGAAGCCGACCATCACCGAGCGCGACTTCACCGTGGCGACCATCGTCGGACGCGCGGCTGAAGAGCCCGTGGCCGGCGCGGCCGCGGCCGAGGCTGTGGTGCCCGGCGCCGAGGGTGCCGAGGCTGTCGAGGGCGCCGCCGCCGAAGCGGGCGAGGACAAGGACAAGGACAAAGACAAGGAGAAGCCGAAGGAGCAGAAGAAGAAGTAGGTCTCTTTCTTCCGGCGCGACCGTCGCGCGCTTGCCTTCGCGCTTTTGAGCCTTCGTCAGGATGGCTTTGAATGAAGCTCTTTGTCGGCCTCGGCAATCCGGGCCAGGAATACGCCTTCAACCGTCACAATGTCGGCTTCATGGCGGTTGACGCCATCGCCGCCGCGCATGACTTCCCCGCTTGGCGCAAGCGCTTCTCCGGCGTTGCCGCCGAGGGGCGGCTCGGGCGGGAGCCGGTGCTGCTGCTCAAGCCCCAGACCTTCATGAACGAGTCGGGCCGCGCCGTGGGCGAAGCCGCGCGCTTCTACAAGCTCGATCTCGGCGACATCGTGGTGTTCCATGACGAGCTCGACCTGGCGCCCGGCAAATTGCGGGTGAAGACGGGCGGCGGGGTCGCCGGTCATAACGGGCTCGAAATCCCTGAGCGCTCACGTCGGCAACGACTATGTGCGCGTGCGCATCGGCATCGGCCATCCCGGGCAGAAGGATCGGGTGATCGGGCTATGTGCTGCACGATTTCGCCAAGGCGGATCATGCCTGGCTCGAGCCGCTGCTCGGCGCCATCGCCGACGAAGCGCCCTCTCTCGCCGAAGGCGCCGACGACAAGTTTCAGTCGCGCGTGGCGCATGCGATCCAGCTCGACGCCGGCGCGGCGGAGAAGCCATCCGCGCCGCGCGCCAAGCCTGCGTCGCGCCGCAAGGAGCCCGACAAGACAGACCGAGCCGCCCGAGCCGCAGGACAGCCTCGCGGAGAAGCTCCGCCGCTGGTTCGGCGCGTGAAGGCTGACTGATCATGGGATTCAAATGCGGCATCGTCGGGCTGCCCAATGTCGGCAAGTCCACCCTGTTCAACGCGCTGACCGAAAGCGCGGCGGCCCAGGCCGCCAACTATCCGTTCTGCACCATCGAGCCGAATGTCGGCGAGGTCCCGGTCCCCGACCCGCGGCTCGAGCGGCTCGCCGCCATCGCCAAGTCCGCGCAAGTGATCGCCGACGCGGCTGACCTTCGTCGATATCGCCGGGCTGGTGCGCGGCGCCTCCAAGGGCGAAGGGCTCGGCAACCAGTTCCTCGCCCATATCCGCGAGGTCGACGCCGTCGCCTATGTGCTGCGCTGCTTCGAGGACAGCGATGTGGTCCATGTCGAGGGCCGCATCGACCCGATCGAAGATGCCGACACGATCGAGACCGAGCTGATGCTGGCCGATCTCGACAGTTTGGAGCGGCGCCTGCCGATCCTGGAGAAGAAGCTCCGCGGCCAGGACAAGGAGGCCAAGAAGACGCTCGAGCTGGTCGAGCGCGTGCTGCCGCTATTGCGCGAGGGCAAGCCGGCGCGGCTCACGCCGATCGCCGACGACGAACAGGCCGCCTTCAAGGCGCTCGAACCTGCTGACCTCCAAGCCCGTGCGTCTATGTCGCGCAATGTCGACGAGGCTTCGGCGGCGACCGGCAATTCCTTTTCGGCGCGCGTGGCCGAGCGTGCGGCCAAGGAAGGCGCGGGCTGCGTGGTCATCTCGGCCAAGATCGAGGCCGAGCTGGCCGAGCTCTCGCCGCCGGAGCGCAAGGCCTATCTCGCCGAGCTGGGCCTGGCCGAGCCCGGGCTCAACCGGCTGATTCACGAAGGCTATAAGCTGCTGGGCCTGATCACCTATTTCACCGCGGGCCCGAAAGAGGCGCGGGCCTGGACGGTGCCGCAAGGCACCCGCGCGCCGCAGGCCGCGGGCGTGATCCATACCGATTTCGAGAAGGGCTTCATCCGCGCCGAGACCATCGCCTATGACGACTATGTCGCGCTCGTCGGCGAAGCGGGCGCGCGCGACGCCGGCAAGCTCAGGCTCGAAGGCAAGGACTACGTCGTCAAGGACGGCGACGTGCTGCATTTCCGCTTCGCGACTGAGACCGTTCCACGTCTCACCGATCCGTCGATGCCCGGCCAAAGTGCCGGGCATCGACGAATTTCGACGCACGAGATGCCGCTAATCGTGGATGGCCGGGACAAGCCCGGCCATGACGGTGGCGAAGGCTACGACTCGGATTTCGGCGAAGCGGGCGGCCTGATCGCCTTCGGGCTTTGCAGCCGGCTGCGCGCGGCCGGCATCGACATTGGCGGGGTCACGCCCATCGACACATAGACGTTCATCAGCCGCTCGACGCCGCCTTCGGCCGGCTTGATCCAGTCCGACGGGAACATAGATCAGCGCGCCGCCGAACGGCACCGGCGCCGACGGCACCAGCAGGCCGAGATAGCGAGTGCGCGCCGATCATCACGGGTTCGGGCGACGGCATCAGGCCGAGCACGGCGGCGCCGCCCTCCCCGCCGAAGAAGCACCATACCGGACGCATGCTCTGGAGATCGCCCTGATCGCCGCGATCGACCAGCGACACGAAGCGCTTCGACAGATCGTAGACATTGGAGACGATCGGAATGCGCATCATCAGCGCGTCGAGGCTGTTCAGGACCAAGGCCATCAGCCGCGTTTCGACGACCAGGCCGAGCAGCGAAAATGGCGCCGAGGATGACGAGAGAGCCGAGCAGATAGGCGGCGCCCGAACTCGGCCCGATATTGAGGCCGAGCGAAGTGCCGAGCCGCGTGATCAGCCGGCCGACGAAGCTGCCGGGGCCGGCGAAGGACGCCGACAGCGACGCGATCCAAGCGATCACGAACAGCGTCACGGCAATCGGCAGAAGGGCGAGAACCCCTGCGAGAAAGGTGCGTATGATGCGGCCCAAGCCCTGCCCTCCCGCGACGGACGAACGCCCAATCGGGCCGCAGAGCTTCGCCGCGCGGCCCCCTGGCGTCAACCGCCTTGGGCTGGTTCTCCGTAATTCCCCAATTAGGTCATGCTGGTCCTAGGCAAGCCCCGGCCATGACGGTTCTGAGGGCATGTGACGGTTCGCTAGCTGGCGCGCTTCAGCGTGTCGGCCGCCGCCACCTGGCGCAGGAAGTTCTCGACCGTGTGGCGGAGCTGCTCGGCCTGGCGCGACAGATCGCGCGAGACCTGGAGCATCTGAGTGGCCGACTGGCTGGTCTCCTCGACCGCCTTGGTCACTCCCGGCATGTGCGCCACCACGTCCTCGGTGCCGCGCGCCGCCTGGCGCACGCTGTGCGAGATCTCGGAGGTGGCCGCCGATTGCTGCTGCACCGCGCCGGCGATCTCCTGGGTGTTCTTGTTGACGTCGCCCATGGTGGTGACGATCGATTGCATGGCATCGACCGCGCCGTTGGTGGAGGCCTGGATGGCGGCGATCTGCTGCTTGATGTCCTCGGTGGCCTTGGCGGTCTGGTCGGCCAGCGTCTTGACTTCGCTCGCCACCACGGCGAAGCCCCTGCCCGCCTCGCCGGCGCGCGCCGCCTCGATGGTGGCGTTGAGCGCAAGCAGATTGGTCTGGGCCGCGACGTCTTGAATGAGGCTCACCACGTCGCCGATACGCTGCGCGGCGGTGGCGAGACCCTCGACCTTGAGATTGGCGGTGCGCGCATTCTCGGTCACCTGACTGACGATGCGGCTGGCGGTGGAGACGCGCGTGCCGATTTCGCCGACCGAGACGGCAAGCTCCTCGGCGGTCGCGGCGACGGTCTGCACGTTGGCCGAGGCCTCGTCCGAAGCCGAGGCGACCACGCCGACCCGCTCATTGGTGTCGCTGGCAAGAGTGGAGAGCGAGCGCGCCGTCTCGTCCATCGAGCGCGCGCTGTCGGCAAAGGCGCCGAGAATGCCGGCGATCGAGCCGCGGAACTGATGGATCAGCTCTTCGGTCCGCTGCTGGGAGGCGAGCCGGCCCTGGACCTGGCTGTCCTGCTCGCTCTTGTGACTCTCGCTCCACCTGATGGCGTCGGACTGGAAGGCCTTCAGCGCCTTGGCGATGTCGCCAACCTCGTCGGCGCGCGCGGCGTGCGGCACCACGCCGTCCATGTCCCATTTGATGAAGCGCAAAATGACGTGGTTGAGGTCGGCGAGCGCCTGGGCGGTCTTGCCGCCGAACACATATCCGAAGCCCGCGCCGAGCGCGCCGGCGACGACCAAAGAGAGCAGAGCGGCCAGCAGGGGGGCGGAAACCATCGCCGCGAGCGCGAGCGACACGATGACTCCCATCAGCGCGACGGCGGCAAAGGCGAGCGTCATTTTCAAGCGCAGAACCATCTGAAATCTCTCTCGAATTTGCTGCGGCGCCGAACGGAAATCTTTCGCGGTTCGGTCTTCGCCCCGAGCGACAAGGACGAATCCCGAATGCCAACGATCCGGCGTAAGCCTCTCTGGTTGTGGTTAAAACTCCCTTAGGACCGCCCGCTTTTCGGGGCCGAAAGGGAGAAATTTCTAGCGCAGGGCCGCCGCGATATTGCCGCCGTCGACCGTCTCGATATGGCCGGTGGTCTTGCGCGCCTTGGCGAGCGCCACGAAGGCCTGGGCCACGTCGTCGGCGGTGACCTCGGCGTGCAGGAGATTGCCGCTCATATAGTCCGCCTCCGACACGCCGCGCGCCTTCGACCGCGCCGCGATCATCTCATCGGTCAGGAGCCCGCTCCTGACGCGGTCGGCGTTCACGCCGTTCGAGCGAATGCCGTCGGCGCCGTAATCGAGCGCATATTGGCGCATCAGCAGCATGGTGGCGGCCTTGGGCAGCCCATAAGGGCCGAAATTGGCGCCGGGGTTGACCGCCTGCTTGGAAAGATTGAACAGCAGCACGCCGCCGGTGCCCTGCTTCAGCATGATGCGCACCGCCTCTTGCGCCGCGGTCTGATGGGCGAAGAAGTTCAGCTCGAAGCTCTTGCGCAGCAGCGCGTCGGCGACCTCGCCGATCCGCCCCTGCCACGCGGCCCCGGCATTCGACACCAGAATGTCGACGCCGCCGAAGCGCTCGCACACCGCGGCGAAGGCGGCTTTCACCTGATCGGGCTTGGTCACGTCGCAGTGCAGGCCGAGACCCTTGACCGCCTTGGCCGCCTTTGCGGCCGCCTCGCCGTCGATATCGAGCAACGCGACGGCAGCGCCGTCGGCCGCAAGCGCCTTCGCGGTCGCGGCGCCGATGGCGCCGGCGCCGGTGACCACCGCCACCTGACCGGTCAGCGGCTTAACCACCGCGCCCTTCAGCTTGGCCTGCTCGAGGCTCCAATATTCGAGCGCGAACAAATCGCTCTCGGGCAGCGGCTCGTAGCGGCCGATGGCCTCGGCGTCGGTGACCACTTTGACGGTGTTCTCGGCGAGGTCGGCGGCCATGGCCGCGTCCTTGGCGGTGCGCCCCAGGCCGAACAGGCCGACGCCGGGAACGAGCACCACCCGCGGCGACGAATCGAGCTTGGTCTTGGTGCGGCCCACGGCTTCATTCTCGCGGGCGAAATAGGCGTCGTAGTCGGCGATGAAGTGCGTCACGGCCTCGCGCACAGCGGCGGCGAAGTCGCCGAGCCTGTCGGCTTCCGGCGGCGGAACCACCAGCGGCCGGTTCTTGGTGCGGATGATGTGATCGGGGGTCACCACGCCGCGCTGGCTGTAGGCGCCAAGCTCGGCGCCGTTGACATAGTCGAGGATCTCGGGCGCGGTGCGAAATTCGGCGATGAACCGGGTCGGCTCGGCGTTGTCGGCCTTGATGGCGGCGGCGCCGCGAATGATGGGGGCGATCTCCGCGCGCGGCGGCAATGGCGGCGACCAGCGGCCGCGCCTGAAAGACCACGGGGCGACCTTGCCGGAGGCGGCTCTCGGCCAGCGACACCATCTCGATCATGCGCTCATAGGCCTCGCGCGCGGTCTCGCCGAAGGTGAAAATGCCGTGCTTGTGCAGGATCAGGCCCTCGACGTCGGGCTTCTCGTCGAACACCTGCGCGGCGGCCTTGGCCAGGCCGAAGCCCGGCGCGATATAGGGGACGATGCCCATCCGCCCGTCATAGACCTCGCGCGCCAGCGCCTCGCCGTCAGGCTGATCGACCAGCGACAGCACCGCGGCGGCATGGGTGTGATCGACGAATTTATGCGGCAGGAAGGCATGGAGCAGCGTCTCGACCGAGGGGTTGGGCGCGGCGGAGTCGAGCAGGTTCAGCCGCTGCACGTTGACCATGGCCTCGTCGGACAGCGCCTCCAGCGCGCGCAGCTTCTGCAGCGGCTCGAGCTTCACCGCCGGCAGACCCCATGGCTCGATATCGGCCATGTCGGCGCCGGAGCCCTTCACCGCGATGACCGCGTGCTCCACGCCGAGATCGTCGCGCGCTCGGGTCTTGACCGAGGTGTTGCCGCCGCCATGCAGCACGAGCAGCGGGTCGCGGCCTAACAGGCGCGTGGTGTAAACGCGGAGGCCGATATCCTCGCCGACGCCGTTGGCGGCGTAATTTTCGACCGTCCCGCGCGCGGCCGCGTCGTTCCATTGGCTTTTCATGGGGCGCGTTGTGGCAAGTTTCGCACCCTGCGGCAAGGGCTCGCTCACGGGACGCCGCAGGAGGCGTGGCCTAGCGGCGAAGCGCGGCCTGGACCGCGTCGAGCACGCGGTCGAACTCACCGAACACCCAGTAATGGCCGCCGCCCTGAATGACATCGAGCCGGCAATTGGGAAGCGTCTCGGCCAGGTCGTAAGCGGCGCCTGGCGGCACGATCGGATCGTCGCTGCCCTGCCACAGGACGGCCGGCACGTCGATGTCCTGAAGCTGTAGGCCCCACGGCGCGCAGAATAGGCGCAGATCCTGACACGCCCCATCAATGCCGGGTCTCAGCCCCTCTCTGAGCGCGCGTCTGAAGGTTGGTCTTCACCTCCGCGCGAGCGAGCACGGTCCGGTCGGAACGGGGCACCCGCTGCGTCAGCGCGCGATAGGCGATTTCGGGCGCCCATCGCACCAGGTGGCGCAACGACCAGAAGAAGCTGGCGATGGCCGGGGACGAGCGACCGATCCGGGTGAAGATCAGGCGATGCAGCTTCGACAAACGGATGCGGCCGTGACACTCGGCAACCGCGCCGACCGGACTGATGAGCGCCAGCAGGACGGTGCGCTCGGGCATCGCCGCCGCGGCGGCGACGGCAAAGGGGCCGCCGCCCGAGACGCCGATGACCGCGAACCGGTCGAGCCCGAGCGCGTCGGCAAACGCCGTCAAGTCTTCCGCCGCCTGCGCCAGTGACTCTTTCCGGCGAAAATCGGACAGGCCGTAACCTGGCCGTTCGGGCGCGACGATGCGCAGCTTTCGCGCTCGCGCGCCGCTGGTCGGTGAGGGCGAACATCAAGCGCGAGCCCGGCGTGCCGTGAATGGCGAGCACCGCAGCGCCGTGGGGATCGCCAAATTCGGCATAGCCGATGCGCCTGCCGTCGGCGAGGCGCTGCACGCGCGAGGTCCGGTCGGACGCGACCGGTTCTTCGGTGGTGAGGACGCTATCCATCGCCGTCAGCCAGGTCCATAAAGCGCCTCATCAATACCATAATGAGCCTCTCAATCGTCGCCATGAGGCGGCTCTGACGCCGCCGATAACAAGGAGACCTGTGATGACGGCGTGGGAGATCAAGGGGCGCGAATTCGGCAATTGCAATTGCGATTATAGCTGTCCGTGCCAGTTCAATGCGCTGCCGAGCAACGGCCACTGCCGCGGGTTGGCTGTTTACGACATCGAAGCGGGCTTCCACGGCACGACGCGGCTCGACGGGCTCCGCGCCGCCGGGATTTTCCGCTGGCCCGGTCCCATTCACGAAGGCAAAGGCGAAGGCGTGCACATCATCGACCAACGCGCCACGCCGGCACAACGCGATGCCCTGTCGCGCATCCTGCGCGGCGAGGACACCGAACCGTTCGCCACCGTTTTTAGCGTCTTCGCCTCGACCTGCGACCGACTGCACCAAACGCTGTTCGCCGATATCGCGTTCGAGCTCGACATCGAGAACCGCACAGCGCGGGCCAAGATCGACGACGTCCTGGAGATGCGGGGCGCGCCGATCCTCAATCCGGTCACCGGCGCGGAGCACCGGGTCCGCATCGTGCAGCCGAACGGCTTCGAATTCGCCGAGGCCGAGATCGGGCGCGGCTGGTCGAAGACCGAAGGACCGGTCGCTTATGAGCTCGAGGACAGCTATGGGCAATTCGCCGAGATCCATCTCTGCCAGAGCGGCATGGTGCGCTGAAGCCGTGACCGGCACCGCCGTCGAGGCGCTGGTTCGACGCGAAACTATTGTCGTCCTGGCGGCGCTGGGGGCGCTTATGCTGCTCGCCTGGGTTGCTCTGTTGGCCGGCGCCGGCACCGGCATGGACCCATTCGCCATGAGCGGGTGGCTCATGCCGGTGGCGCAGCCGGCGGCGCCTGGCTCGGCCTGGACGCTCGGCTATTGGCTCGTCGCGTTTTTCATGTGGGCGGCGATGATGGTGGCGATGATGCTGCCATCGGCCTCGCCAATGGTGCTGCTCTACGCCCGGGTCGTGCGCCACGCCGAGGCCCAGGGTGGCGCGTTCAAACCCCGCGCCGCCATTACTGCCTTTGCCGCGGGCTATCTCGCCATTTGGATTCTTTTCAGCCTGTTGGCGGTCATCGTTCAGTTTGGGCTTGAACGCGTCGGCGCGCTGTCGGCGATGATGAGTTTGAGCGGCGGGGTCGTGCCGGGAGCGCTGTTGATCGCCGCCGGCCTCTATCAGTTGACGCCGCTGAAAGCGACCTGCCTCGAACATTGCCGCGCGCCGGCCTCGCTTCTCGCGGTCCATTGGCGCAAGGGCATAGCCGGCGCTTGGCGCATGGGCTTCGTCCACGGCCGCTACTGCCTCGGCTGCTGCGCCGTGCTGATGGGACTGCTGTTCGTCGGCGGCGTGATGAATCTGATCTGGATCGCCGGGCTCACGCTGCTGGTGGCGATCGAGAAGCTCGCACCGTTCGGCGCCGGCGCGGCGAAGGCCGCAGCGGCAATCCTGATCGCCGGCGGAGTAGCGCTTATGTTGGCGTAAGGACTAGCGCGAGTAGAACTCGATGACGAGGTTCGGCTCCATGATCACCGGATAAGGCACGTCAGAGAGCGTCGGGATGCGCGTCAGCTTCGCCGTCATCTTGCTATGGTCGACATCGAGATAGTCGGGCACCTGGCGTTCTCCGCTCTGGGCCGATTCGAGCACGATGCCGGCATCCTTGGCCTTGTCGCGCACCTCGACCACGTCGCCCTCGCGGCAGCGATAGCTCGCGATATTCACGCGCCGGCCGTTGACCCGAACATGGCCGTGATTGACGAATTGACGGGCGGCGAACACGGTGGGCACGAATTTGGCGCGATAGACGATGGCGTCGAGCCGCCGCTCCAACAGGCCGATCAGCTTCTCCGAGGTGTCGCCTCTGAGCCGGGCCGCCTCGCGATAGATGGCCTTGAATTGTTTCTCGGTGATGTTGCCGTAATAGCCCTTCAGCTTCTGCTTGGCGCGAAGCTGCTGGCCGTAATCGGAGAGCTTGCCGCGCCGGCGCTGCCCATGCTCGCCGGGGCCATATTCCCGCTTGTTGTAGGGGCTTTTCGGCCGCCCCCAGATGTTCTCGCCAAGCCTCCGGTCGATCTTGTGCTTGGCGTGGATGCGTTTCGTCATGCTCTTAAGACTCCAAAGTCAAATCAAGCGCTCCGGCGGGCTCATGTCCCGCGCCTGCTCTAGAAAACCTTGCTGGTGAAGGCGGCGGACCGCCGGGGCCTTCTCCGGCGTCCTCGAAGCCCCGGAAGGCCCAAGGCTTCGCCCTGGGGGTTCTGTTACACGCGAATGCTCGAAAGTGTCAATCGGCGCCGGAAACCGCCGGAAGTCCACCGGCCGCGGTCAGGGCTTTGGCGCGGGCGCCTGGGCCGACTGAACATAGGCATTGATGGCGTTTTCGACCTTCTGCTTCTGCTCGGGCGGGCATTGCGGCCGCTTCGGCGCGACCAAATCGGCGCTCTGGCCGGGCTGCGCCTCGCTTGGGGGGGCCGCAGCATCGCCCTCGTCCGGGACCTCGGTGATCTTGGCGTCGCCCGAGAAATAGGAGGAGGAGAACTTATGCAAGGCGTTGATCATCAGAAGCTGCTGCTCGCTCCAGACCTTCTTGGCTATCTCGCTTTGCATCATCGCCTGATAATTGGCCACCGCCAGATTCTCGAGTTGGCAGGCCTCGGCATAGGCCGAGCGCGTGGCGGCGCGGATCACGCGGCGCGCATCCTCGTCGGGAATGAGAAACACTTTAGGGTCGCTCTTGTCGACCTTGACCGGCTTGCCGTCGGGGCCAGGCTGCTGCTCGGGAATGACGGAGAAGGCGTAGGTCATCAGCACGCGCACGGCGCTATCGCTGAGCCCACCCTTTTTCTGCCCCTCGGGGGCAGCGGCGGGCTTCGTGCGTTGGCCGAGCTCTTCGGCCACCGGCCGTACGCCGTCCTCGGCAAAACCGAGAGGCGCTCCCGTCAGCAGCGTCAGAACCGCAGCGGTTGCGGCCCCGCCCCGCTGAAACCAAGCCATAGTCATGGACAGCCCCTCTCCCTTCCGGTGGCGGAAGCTAGCATCGTCAGAGGCAATCGCAATAGGAGAAACGGGGCGGAACTATGACAGTTTTTTTCCGCGGCCCGACCGCTGGCCGGAAAGCGCTGCCACGATCCCACGCCAGGTGCGCACGTCTTGCTCGGTCGTCGCCATGCGGTGGAACATGTTGCGGATGGCGCGAACCATGGAGGGACGCTTCTCCGGCGGGTAAAGAAACCCGGTCTGATCCAGTTCCCCTTCGAGATGGTTGAACAGGCCGAGCAGCTCCGCTCGCGTCGCTGGCCTGGTGTCGGTATAGGCAATGCCTTCGACGGCGGGCCCGTCGAACGCGGTAACGCGTCCGAGCGGCGGATCGGCACTTTCGGCTTTCAGCCATTCATAGCCGAACAGAAGCACGGCCTGCGGCAGGCTCAACGAGGCAAAGCCCGAGCTGACCGGCGCGGTGAGAATCGCATCGGCAAGGGCGATGGCATCGTTGTCGAGGCCGCTTCGCTCCGGACCGAACAGCACGCCGGTGCGCTCGGCCTTCCCTCCCCGCCGTCTGAGCTCGGTCGCCGCGCTTTCCGGGCTGAGCACCGCCTTCACCATCTCGCGCGGCCGCGCGGTCGATGCCAGCACGAAGTTGAGCTCGGCGATGGCGCGCTCGACGCTGTCATAGACGGTGGCCTGGTCGACGACGAAGGCCGCTCCGGCCGCGGCTGCGCGCGCCTTGTCGTTCGGCCAGCCGTCGCGCGGCGCCACCAGCCGCAAATCGGTCAGCCCGAAATTGGCCATGGCGCGGGCGGCGAAGCCGATATTCTCGCCAAGCTGCGGCTTGACGAGGATTATGGCCGGCGACGCGACCGCAGCTTCGGCGTCGATCCCTTCCGTGCGGGCAGCGTTGCCTCCCGTCGAGGCACGCATCCGTTTCTCGCTCGCGGCTCTTGCTTTCACCATTGAAGCACGATGCAATAGAGAGGCGGTTGCCCGCAATGGGGGACGGAACCGCTAAAATCGTGGTCCCACCCCTCTCCCCTTCCCGCGCCGGAGCATTCGACGTGAACAAGATCAAGGTGCAAAACCCGGTCGCCGACCTCGACGGGGATGAGATGACGCGGGTCATCTGGCAGATGATCAAGGAGAAGCTGATCTTCCCCTATCTCGATCTGCCGCTGCTTTATTTCGACCTCTCCATCGAGAACCGCGATCGGACCGACGATCAGGTCACCATCGACGCCGCTCGTGCCATCAAGGCCTGCGGGGTCGGCGTCAAATGCGCGACCATCACGCCCGACGAAGCGCGCGTGAAGGAGTTCGGCCTCAAGAAGATGTGGAAGTCGCCGAACGGAACGATCCGCAACATTCTGGGAGGCGTCATCTTTCGCGAGCCGATCATTTGCAACAACGTGCCGCGGCTGGTGCCGGGCTGGACCAAGCCGATCGTCATCGGCCGCCACGCCTATGGCGACGTCTACCGCGCCACCGATTTTCGCGTACCCGGCAAGGGCAAGCTCACCCTCTCGTTCACCGGTGAGGACGGCACGCGCATCGAGCATGTGGTGCATGACTTCGACGGGCCGGGCATTGCGCTCGGCATGTTCAATCTCGACGACTCGATCCGCGACTTCGCCCGCGCCTCGCTCAATTATGGACTGCACCGGAACATGCCGGTCTATCTCTCCACCAAGAACACCATCCTCAAGGCCTATGACGGCCGCTTCAAGGACATCTTCGCCGAGATCTTCGACCAGGAGTTCAAGGCCGAGTTCGCGGCGCGCGGGCTCACCTACGAGCATCGCCTCATCGACGACATGGTGGCTGCCTGCCTGAAATGGTCGGGCGGCTATGTGTGGGCCTGCAAGAACTACGACGGCGACGTGCAGTCCGATACCGTGGCGCAAGGCTTCGGCTCGCTCGGGCTGATGACCAGCGTGTTGATGACGCCCGACGGCAAGACCGTTCTCGCCGAAGCCGCGCACGGCACCGTCACCCGCCACTTCCGGCAGCATCAGCAGGGCCGCGAGACCTCGACCAACGCCACCGCCTCGGTGTTCGCTTGGACCGGCGCCTTGAAGCACCGCGCCAAGCTGGACGGCAATGACGAGTTGCTCGGCTTTGCCGAAACGCTCGAGCGCGTGGCGGTCGCCACCATCGAGGGCGGCTTCATGACCAAGGACCTTGCCCTGCTGGTGGGCGCCGACCAACGCTGGCTGTCGACATCCGGATTTCTCGACAAGATCGGCGACAATCTCAGGAAAGAAATGGCGGATCGCGCCGCGGCCTAAAGGGTCTCGGGCGCGCTTTGCTTGCGGCGCGACGGCGTCCCCGCCGCCTTGCGCTTGCGGGCTTCGCCTTGCGCGGCGACGCCGATCTCGGCCCGCGTCTCGGCCACCTGCCGGATGTGGCGCAAGATCTCGGGATGACTGCGCCCCAGGCGCGACAACGCCTCGGCATCGAGCACGTAAATCCTGCATTTGGTTTTGGCGACAACATCGTGCTTGTGGCGCCGGCGCTCAAACAGAGCCATCTCGCCGAAGAAGTCGCCTTCGGTGAGCACGATACGCTTTGTCGCGGCCGATCTCGACCTCGGCCTCGCCGCTGGCGATCAGATACATGGCATCACCGGTGCCACCGGCGCGCACGATGGGGACGCCCGGCAGATAATTCCGGGTGTAGAGCAGCTTGGTGATCTCGGCGATCTCGCTCTCGCTCATGGCGGCAAAGAGCGGGACGCGCGCCACCATGCTCCAAGTGACCACGAATTGGTGACGGCTCGATTCCCGGTTGAAGCCGGTGGCGATGATGGCGACCGGAAGCGCGATCATGCCGACGCCGAGCAGCATGACCACGCCGCCGAGCATCTTGCCGAGCGGGGTGACCGGCACGATGTCGCCGTAGCCGACCGTGGTCAGCGTCGCCAGCGCCCACCAAGCGGCGGCGGGGATCGAGCCGAATTTGTCGGGTTGCGCTTCGCGCTCGAAAAAATACGCCGCGGTGGAAGCGAACAAGAGCAGCACGAGAATGATGAGCAGCGCGCCGAGCAAAGCCCGGTACTCATCGGCGATGACGCGGCCGAGCGTCTGGAGGGCCGGCGAGTAGCGCACGAGCTTCAGCAGGCGGAACAGGCGCAACACCCGCAGCACCCTGAGATCCACCGGCACCAGCCAGCTGAAATAGAACGGCAGCACGGCGAACAGGTCGATCAGCATGATCGGCCTGGTGGCGAAACGGAGCCGCGCCCGCCACGGCTTCATCCGGCTCAGCATCGGAATGTCCACCGCGCTCCACAGCCGCAGCAGATATTCGATGCTGAACACCGCCACCGAGAAGATATTGAAGGCGCGGAAGAAGGGACCGTAGCGGAGGGCGAGATCGTCGACCGTCTCGGCGGCGAAGGCGAAGGCGTTCAAGAAGATCAGAACGACTATGAAGGCGTTGACGTAAGCGGCCGGCGGGATGGGCGTCGCCGCCCACTTCGAGTATGTCGTGGACGTCTCGCCGCCAGCGGCGCCAGGCGGGTTCGACGGCCACGGCCTTAAGCGCTTCCGCTGCGGCGCTTGGCCTCGGCGCCCTCGGGCGGAGCGCCCCCCGCGCCGGCGATCCTGGCCGCGATCGCGTCCAGCGCCTGCTTCGGCGCGGTCGCCGTCGGGGCCGCCGGCCTGAGCCAGGTCGGGGCGCCCGCCCCCGCCTTTGCCGCCGAGGATCTCCGCGCCGACACGGACGAGATCGACGGCGTCGTGGATGGCGGTGAGATCGGCGGTGACGCCGACCACCAGCCCCGCTTTGCCCTCATCGCTGATGCCGATAATGGCGACGATGCCGGAGCCCAATTGCTGCTTGCCGTCGTCGACCAGGCCGCGCAAATCCTTGGGCGCGACGCCTTGCACGACGCGCGCCAGCAGCTTGACCGCGCCAAGCTCGCGCACGGCGGATGGAGCCGAACCGCCGCCCGCGCCACCGCCCATGGCCAGCTCGCGCTTGGCGTCGGCCAACTGGCGCTCGAGCTTGCGGCGCTCGTCGATGATGGCGGCAAGACGCTGGGTCATCTCATCGGGAGTGACCTTGAGCAGCTCGGCCGCCTCGCGCACGCGCTCGTCCTGCGTGCCGAGATAGGACCGCGCCGCCTCGCCGGTCAGCGCCTCGATGCGGCGCACGCCGGAGGCGACCGCGCTCTCGCCGACGATCTTGAGCAGGCCGATATCGCCGGTGCGGGCGACATGGGTGCCGCCGCACAGCTCGATCGAATAAGCGTGGCCCGCGCGCTCGCTGTTGGCATCGACGCCCATGCTGACGACGCGGACCTCGTCGCCATATTTCTCGCCGAACAGCGCCAGCGCGCCTTTGGCGATGGCCTCATCGGGCGTCATCAGATGGGTCTCGACCGGCGTATTTTGCACGATCATGGCGTTGACCAGATCCTCGACCCTTCGCACCTCGTCATGGGTCATCGGCTTCTGGTGGGAGAAATCGAATCGCAGCCGCCCGGGCTCGACCAGCGAGCCCTTCTGCGCCACATGCGGTCCGAGCACCTGGCGGAGCGCCTCATGCAGCAAATGGGTCGCCGAATGATGGGCGCGGGTGGCGGTGCGGCGCGAATGATCCACTTCGAGCAGCACCTCGTCGCCGACCCTGAGCGCGCCCGTCTCCACCACGCCGTCATGGAGGAACAGCCCGTGCAGCTTCTTCTGCGTGTCGCCGACCGCGAATTTGGCGCCGCTGGCGCCCGACAGCATGCCGCGGTCGCCGACCTGGCCGCCGGACTCGGCGTAGAACGGCGTCTGATTGAGGAGGACGATGCCGCGCTCGCCCTCGTTCAGCGCCTCGACGCGCACGCCGTCCTTGACCAGCGCCACGATCGTGGCGGAGGTGGCCTCGGTCTCGTAGCCCAGGAACTCGGTGGCGCCGAGTTGCTCCTTCAGCTCGAACCACAACGCGTCGGTGGCCGCTTCGCCGGAGCCGGCCCAGGACTTCCGCGCCTCGGCGCGCTGGCGCTCCATGGCGGCGGCGAAGCCTTTGGCGTCGACGCCGAGGCCACGGGCTTTCAGTGCATCCTCGGTAAGATCGTAGGGGAAGCCGTAAGTGTCGTAGAGCTTGAAGGCGACCTCGCCGGGCAAGGTGGCGCCGCGCTTCAGCCCCTTGGTGGCGTCATCGAGCAGGCGAAGCCCGCGCTCCAGCGTCTCGCGGAAACGGGTCTCTTCGAGCTTGAGGGTTTCCTCGATCAGGCTCTGGCCCCGCTCCAGCTCGTGATAGGCGCGGCCCATCTGCTCGATCAGCGCCGGCACCAGCCGGTACAGCAGCGGGTCCTTGGCGCCGAGAATATGGGCGTGGCGCATGGCGCGGCGCATGATGCGGCGCAGGACATAGCCCCTGCCCTCGTTGGACGGTAGCACGCCGTCGGCAATCAGGAACGACGAGGCCCGCAAATGATCGGCGATGATGCGGTGGCTGGGCGCATGCTCGGCGTCGGCGGGAACGCCGGTCAGATCGACCGAGGCGGCGATCAGCGCGCGGAACAGATCGATGGCGTAATTGTCGTGCGTGCCTTGCAGCACCGCGGCGATGCGCTCGAGCCCCATGCCGGTGTCGATCGAGGGACGCGGCAGCTCGATGCGGGCGCCGCCGGCAAGCTGCTCATATTGCATGAACACGAGATTCCAGATCTCGACGAAGCGGTCGCCGTCCTGATCGGGGCTGCCGGGCGGGCCGCCCTGAAGCTCAGGCCCATGATCGTAGAAGATCTCCGAACAGGGACCGCACGGGCCGAGATCGCCCATCGACCAGAAATTGTCGCTTCCGGCGATACGGATGACCTTGGACTCGGGAATGCCGGCGATCTTGCTCCACAGCTTGGCCGCCTCGTCGTCGTCGGCGAACACGGTGATGAGCAGGCGCTTCGGGATCGAGCGCGAAATCCTTGGTGAGCAGCTCCCAGGCGAGCAGGATCGCCCGCTCCTTGAAATAATCGCCGAACGAGAAATTGCCGAGCATCTCGAAGAAGGTGTGATGGCGCGCGGTGTAGCCGACATTGTCGAGATCGTTGTGCTTGCCGCCGGCCCGCACGCATTTCTGCGCCGAGGCGGCGCGCAACGACACGGGCTTCTCCTCGCCGGTGAACACGTTCTTGAACGGCACCATGCCGGCATTGGTGAACATCAAAGTCGGGTCGTGACGCGGTACCAGCGGCGCCGACGGCACCAGCTGGTGGTCGTTCTTGGCGAAGAAATCGAGAAAGGCCGCGCGGATCTCGTTGGTGCTGGTATGGCCCAAGCCGGTATGGCCTACACCCTGTCCGCCAGCTGGCTTGGCGGCGCGGCCTTTGGCGCTGGTCAGTTTCACACGCGTGGTCTTGGCGGAGGTCATGGCGGCTTGACGGGAGACCTTATGGGCGGGACCGGCGCATTGTGAAAGACCCTAGCCGATTCGCGGCTAACGCCACGCGCCGCGAGACCCTGTCCTTAAGCCGGAAAGGGCTCGGCGTCCCGGCTCAGACATAGGGTGAGGAAAGGGGGCTGTCTAGCGCCGAGCTCTATCCTTGGACACCCGCGCTTCGCGCTACTTGAGCCAGGGTTCTTTGGGCTACCGCGCTTCGCGCTACTTGAGCCCGGTTTCCTTGGGCACCCGCGCTCCCGGCTTCGCGAAGCCCGCTTCGGCGGGCGAAGGAGGGTCGCGCTGCTTGGCGCAGCGGCTAATCAGCCGCGGCGGCCGCGCCGCGCCGCGCCGCCGGCCAGCGGCGTGACCGTGCCGTCGGCTTCGGTGGTCTCGCCCTCGCCCGCCTCGCTCACGGTCTCGGTCTCCGACCCGCCTTCCAAAATCTGGCTGCCCCGCAGGCCGGCATTCTGGCGCACCGCGCGCTCGATCTTCTGGGCGGTCTCGGGATGCTCCTTCAAATAGATCTTGGCGTTCTCGCGGCCCTGGCCGATGCGCTCACTATCGAACGAGAACCAGGCGCCCGACTTCTCGACGATGCCGGCTTTCACGCCGAGATCGACCAGTTCGCCGGTCTTGGAGATGCCCTCGCCATACATGATGTCGAACTCGACCTGCTTGAACGGCGGCGCCACCTTGTTCTTGACCACCTTCACCCTGGTCTGGTTGCCCACCACCTCCTCGCGCTCCTTGATGGCGCCGATGCGGCGAATGTCGAGCCTGACCGAGGCGTAGAATTTCAGCGCGTTGCCGCCGCTGGTGGTCTCGGGCGAGCCGAACATCACTCCGATCTTCATGCGGATCTGGTTGATGAAGATCACCATGCAGCGGGACTTGGAAATCGAGCCGGTCAGCTTGCGCAGAGCCTGGCTCATCAGCCGGGCCTGGCTGCCCATCTGCATGTCGCCCATCTCGCCTTCGAGCTCGGCCTTGGGCGTCAGCGCCGCCACCGAATCGACCACCAGCACGTCGATGGCGCCGGAGCGCACCAGCGTATCGGTGATCTCGAGCGCCTGCTCGCCGGTGTCGGGCTGGGAGATCAGGAGGTTCTCGAGATCGACGCCAAGCTTGCGCGCATAGATGGTGTCGAGCGCGTGCTCGGCGTCGATGAAGCCGCAAATGCCGCCCCGCTTCTGCGCCTCGGCGACGACATGAAGCGCGAGCGTGGTCTTGCCCGAAGATTCCGGGCCGTAAATCTCGACGACGCGGCCGCGCGGCAGCCCGCCGATGCCGAGCGCGATGTCGAGCCCGAGCGAGCCGGTCGAGATCGCCTCGACCTCGACGGCCTTCTCGTTCTGGCCGAGCCGCATGATGGAGCCCTTGCCGCAAGCGCGCTCGATCTGCGAGATCGCGGCTTCCAGCGCCTTCTCTCTATCCATCTCAGCTCCTTCGACGAGGCGCAGCGCGACATTCAACATGAGGATTCTCCGTTATTTCACAAGCCTGCTCTGAAGCGCAAATGATGTCCTTGGCTCGCGCCCTCCCCGGGAGTGCCATGCAGCCTTTGATCGGCTTGGGTCGCGAGGAGGACGCGAGAGGCGAAGTCAGAGCACTGTACACGTTTTGTTCCTGCCATGCAATGTTCTTCTAATGTTCTTGCGTGAGGTCCCCCAAAACAAAGAGGGCGCCCCTGGGCGGCCTCACAAATAGGCGCCGAAGCTACCAAGCTACCAGCGGCAGCGGGCGCACCAGCAGCCTCTGAGCGGGCGGCATCCAGGAATTTGCGACCGGCAGCGGAACACCTTGCGGCGTTGCGCGTTGAAGCCGTCGAGGGATTGCAGCGCCAGTGAAGAAGAACCCGCCCCGATTTCGCCCGGGGAACGACTTCATCTCCGCGTTTGCGCTGCAATCCCCCGCGTTCCTGTCAATCGCGTCAGCTGAACCTTGACGGCGGGAGGACTAGCCCCCCGCTCCGACCGATCGCGGGCGGCTACAGGGGCAACGCAAGCTCATGCCTCAGACCAATGTTCTGGCCTTGCGGGTCGCGCGCGCCGGGCAAAGGGAAGCAAGTGGCCCCGGCGCGGCAAAGACCAACGGTTACCGGCCAGGCACGATCGAGCCGCCATTGCCGGTGACCCCGCAGCGCCTCGAACTCATCAAGGCCTACGCGAAAAATTCCTTGCGCCACGCACCGGCCCCGACCGCCTCGCAGATCGCCCAGCGCTTCGCAGCCCGGGCAGATTCGGTTTCACCCGCGAGCGCGCCGCCTCACCCTGCTCCCCTTGCGGCGCCGGTCGCGCCCTTTGCCACGCTGGCGTCGGGGATTCGCCGGCTGACCGCGGTGCTCCTCGTCGCCGCCTTGCTGCCGAACCTGACGCTCGCCGCTTTCTGGCTCCGCCTGACCGAGCCGCCATGGTCGCGGCCGGTGACGCTTCCGCTAAGCGAAAGCCAGGTGTCGGCGGAACCCGCGCTTGGGCTCCCGGTCCTGTCGGCGCCCGCCACGATCGAGGCTTCGGCCGGCGAGGATGTTCTGCTGCCGATTGCGCTCGACGGCACCGATGGCGTTCCCGCCGGCAGCGTCATCGTCATCCGGGGCCTGCCGCCGGGCAGCACATTGTCGAACGGGCGCCTGCACGGCGAGACGGACTGGACTTTGCGGCCCGGCGAGATCGGCGATCTGCATCTCGTGCGCCGGTGCCGGGAGTGGCGAGTCCGAACTCACCATCCAGCTCTTGGCGCCGAATAACGCCATCCTCGCCGACGCCGCGACCGTCCTGAACATGACGGCCGGCGCGACGGCAGCAATCGATGATGCTGCGATCGAAACCGAACCGGCCGAGGCGCTCAGCCCGCAGGAGGAGATCGAGGTTGCGTCGGTCGCACCGCGTGCCGCGACCACCGACGATCCGACCTCGCTCGGGGAAACCATGCCGTTGCCGACGCGGCGTCCCTCCCCGAAGCTCGGCCGACGACGGTTCGGCCGATTGGGTCAGGCCCTCGGCCTATGTCAATCTGCGGGACGGACCGTCATCGACCGCGCGCGTGGTCAGCGTGGTGACGAAGGGTGCGAAACTCCGCATCGTCGCGCGCAAACGCGGCTGGGTGCAGGTCACCGATCCGGCGACCTCGCAGAGCGGCTGGATCTATTCCGGCCATACCGAAACCGTGCCGTGATCGAGGCTTCGACTTGTCCGTGATTTGACCCATAGCAGCCGCAACTTTTGAGGAGGGGGCCATGTTCGTTCGTTCATTGTTTTGGGAGAGGACGGTGCTGTCCCTGCTGGAGAAAGTGCAGGGGCTTCCATCGAATGTCCAAGACGAGATCGCTCGTCGCGTGGGTGGCTACATCGACATCGCCGACGCCACCGGAGACGAATGTACTTTGGAGCGGTTCGCCGCGGCTGCCGTCGAGGAGCGGGAGCAAATCATCGCGCAGGGCGTCAAGTCCCAGCTGGACCAACGGTGGGCGGCGCCCGCATTAGCCGAGGCTTGGTGCGTGGCGAGGCTTGGTCTCGACAACGGCAGGCTGAGCCGACATAGCGCCATGGCGGTCATTGTCGCCATCGAGTTCGTTCGCGCCGCACCGGTCCGCTCAATCCAGCTAACGCTGTTCGAGCTGCTCCTTGTCGGCCTGCAATGAAGGGCCGAAACTCTATGTCCCGTGACCGCCCCCATTTTGAAGGAACTCCTCACCATGGCCGTCACTCCTGATCATAGAACCGAGACGGGCTTCGCCGAGGAACTCGATCCCCACAGCGGTAGACCTCCCGCGGTCCTCCGAACCGACTTCAAGGTCCTTCAGATCAACGAGTATCTCGCGAACAGCGCGGACGAACTCGAGATGCTCGTGTCGGCTTCCCCTTTGTGGGCCGCCAGACCTCCCTCAAGACCTTTCGAATTACCGGGATTCCAAGCGACGACGGCTATTTGCTGCTGACCTATGCGTTTGGGAGAGGTGCTTCCCATATCATCAAACTCAACGACCGCGACCTTCCCTGGGTCGACATCTTCGCGTCAAACGAAGCGACCACGCATCTGAAGCCGATATCGGCGCCCTTTCTTGTGCCAGGCTTGAATACGCTCCAGATCGTGTTGAACGGCCCGGCTCTCCTGGTCTACTACGCCGTCGTGCATTGGCGCGCGCTGGAGTACGCGCCGCCGTCCTAGCCGGCCCATTTCTAGGAGTGCTCGCGCGCCGGCGCCTTGGCCGACGGCTTGGCGGCCAGCGCCGCGTCCGCGGCGTCGCGATAGCCGAAGCGATCAATATAAGGCTTCAGCCGCTCGACGACTTTGCGCTTGAGGGCGAGCGGCATGTCGTAGCGCGAGACTTTGTGCTCGGAGCGATCGCGCAAGAATTCGCGCATCGGCGCCTCGGCCTGGTCGAAATTCGGAATGTCGAGGCGCCGATAGATGTCGCGCATGGTGGCGACCGGGTCCTTGACGAAATCCTCGTAGCGCAGCTCGACCAGCCGATCCTTTGGGATCAGATGGCGGTCCGCTTCATAGTCCTCGGTCAGACGCGCGAACATGTCGAGCACATAGTCGTCGAGCCAGGGATCGAGATTGGGCGGATTGTGCAGGCCTTGCACCGAATAGAGCGCGCGCCACAGCTTCACCGTCGAGGGGAACACGTTGAGCGGGTTGCGGGCGAGATAGACGTAACGGGCGTCGGGAAACAGCTTGGTCAGCAGCTTCAGGCGCGCGGCATTGGCCGGCGTCTTCATCACCAGGCGCTTGCCCTCATGCTTGAGCGCGAGCCGGCGGTAGAACCACATATAGGCATCGGCCCATTTCTTCTTCTCGGGCTCCGAGATTCCCTTGAAGTCGAGATAGTCGGTGTCGGCGGGGCCGAAGCGCGGCCAGGCATGGGTGAGGTAGGGCGTGCCCTCGCCCAGCATCATCATGCCGAATTCTTCTTCCTGGGGGCGGTCGAAGCCGACCGGCACGTCGTCCTGAGGCCGCTTCTTCGGCAGCAGGCGCCGCATCAATTTGGAGAGGACCTCCTCGGTCAGCAGGAAATGATGCGGGAAGAAGCATTCGAAGGTGGTTGGATAGGCAAGGTTGGGGTCGACCGAGAACAGATCGTGCAACAGCGTGGTGCCGGTGCGCCAATGGCCGATGACGAAGACCGGCGGCTGATCGAGAGCAAGCGCCTCGGCGCGCAGTTTGTATTTGGCTTCGGAGAGCCAATAGAGCAGCGAGTTCCACGGCACCCACAGAAACAGCAGCAGCGTGTCGGGGAGGCAGTTCAGCGTGAAGTTGTAATTGCCGCGCCAGAACAGCTTCATGAGCGCGCCGAAGCGCATGCCGAACCAGAAATAGATCAGCCGGCCGCCATAGCGCTCGATGGTGAGCGAGGGCATGCGCGGCTTGGCGCGGCGGCGTCTCGTAATTTCGCCGGCTTCCTCCGGCGGCACGACCTCGTAATCCGGCACGCGGACGCTCCAACAAGAAAGGATCGGGAGTTGGCTTCAGCCTCGCGTGTAGACGTGATCGGCGGCCAAGGGAAGCCCCTTTGGCCGGGCGTCAGCCCTCGAGCGCGGCCTTGACCGCGGCCGCCAGTTCTTTCAGATCGAACGGCTTCTGCAAGAACATAAAGTCCGCGTTCTCGGCGAGATGCTGGCGGAACGAATCCTCGGCATAGCCGGAGATGAAGATGACTTTGAGGTCGGGCCGCTCACGGCGCAGGTGCTCGCACAAAGTCGGCCCGTCCATCTCGGGCATCACCACGTCGCTCACCACCAGATCGACCTCGCCTTGATGGTTGGCGAACACTTCGAGCGCTTCGGTGCCGGTGGTGGCCTGAAGCACGTGGTAGCCGCGCTGGCCCAGCGCGCGGGCGGCGAAGCTTCGAACCGCGTCCTCGTCTTCGACCAGCAGCACGGTGCCGCGCCCGGTCAGATCCTTGGGCTTCTCGGGGCGGCGCTCGATCTTGCCCTGCTCCACCTCGGCCGCCGACTCGATATAGCGCGGCAGGTAGACGCGCATGATGGTGCCGGTTCCCTGCTCGCTCTCGGCGAAGATGTAGCCGCCGGTCTGCTTGACGATGCCGTAGACGGTGGAGAGGCCGAGCCCGGTGCCGCGGCCGATCTCCTTGGTGGAGAAGAACGGCTCGAAGATCTTGTGCTTCACCTCAGGGCTCATGCCGGTGCCGGTGTCGCTCACCTCGATCAGCACATATTCGCCCGGCGTTATGTGGCGCTCGCCGAGCTCACGCGAGTCCGGCTCGCTGATATTGGCGGTGCGGATGGTGAGCTTGCCGCCGTCGGGCATGGCGTCGCGCGCGTTGACGGCGAGATTGATGATGACCTGCTCGAACTGATGGAGATCGGCCTTGACCGGCCAAAGGTCGAACGCCTGGTCGAGCTTCAGCTCGATATTCTCGCCGAGCAACCGGCTGAGCAAAATGGACAGCTCCGACAGCACATCGCCCAGCGCCAGCAGCTGCGGGCGCAAGGTCTGCTGGCGGGAGAAGGCAAGCAGCTGACGCACCAGGCCGGCGGCCCGGTTGGCGTTCTGCTTGATGTTCATAATGTCCTGGAAGGCGGGGTCGGTCGGGCGGTGATTCATCAAGAGAAAGTCGGAGAAGCCGATAATCGCCGTCAGCATATTATTGAAGTCATGGGCGATGCCGCCGGCGAGCTGGCCGACCGCCTGCATCTTCTGGCCCTGCGCGATCTGCATTTCGAGCGCGCGCTGCTCGGTGGTGTCGATGGCGTAGGCGATGGCCGCCTCGTTGTCGCCGTCGGTCTGCTCTATCGGGCTTAGATAGATTCGGCCGCTGCGCTCCTTGTCGCCGGCAAAGGCGATGTCCACGGGCTCGATCAGCCCTTGCCGGGCGAAGGCGGCGTCGAGCGCGCGACGGAGCGCCTGATGGCTGTCGGGCTCGACCATGCTGTCGAGGCTGACCTTGCCGCCGTCGTCGCCGGCGGCCCCGAACAGCCGCATGAAGGCGGCGTTGGTGGCGCTGATGAAGCCATTGGCGTCCACCGTGGCGATGGCGATCGGGGCGGAGTGAAACAGCCGGGCAAATCTGAGCTCGGCCGCGCCCGCCTCTTCGGCTTCGCCGGGGCCGCGATTCAACACCAGCGCATGGGCAAGCCCGCCGCTGGTCCCGGCCCGGGGCAGACGATGCAGGATGCGCACCGGCAGGCTGGTGCCGTCGGCCTTGACCAGGTCGAGGTCGAAGCGCCGGGTGGCGCCCTGCCCCTGGCCGCGCCCGTTCGGCGCAATCAGCGCCGCGCTGTCGGCCGACATGATCTCGGCCAGCTTGAGCGCGCGGCCGGCGACCTCGGACAGATCGAGCCCGAGCCATTGCGCCAGCGTGGCATTGAGATATTCGATGGTGCCGTCGGTATCGGCGGTGAAGAAGCCGGCCGGCGCGCTGTCGAGATAGGCGATGGCCGCCTGCACCTTCGCGAAGCTCGCCTCCTCGCGGGCGCGGTCCATGGTGATCTCGTCGACCTGCCACACCGTGAGCGCGCCCTTGCGGCCGGAGCGCGGGTCGGGCGGCATGGGCTGGACCGAGATGCGGAACCAGCGCGGAGCAAGCCGCACCTCTTCCTCCCCGCCCTCGCCCGGCGGCGGCAGACGGAATTCCTCTTTCAGGCTGCGGCTCTGCTGCGCCGCGCGGGCGAGACGAAAGATCGCCTCCGCCAGATGCGGGTTGCCGGCAAAGGCGCGGTCGGGCGCGGGCACGCTGGCTTCCTGCTCGAGGCCGAGCAGATCGCGATAGGCCTCATTGGCGTAGAGCACGCGCCCCGCGCTGTCGGCGATCAGCGCCCCTTGCGGCAGATTGTCGACAAAGGCCTTGGTGACGTCGTTGCGCGCATGCCGCCCGCCGAAATGCAGGATGCCGACGGCGCCGGCGAACAGGCAGAACACGCCGACCACGGCGAGAGCGGCCAGGATGGCCAGCACGAACGGCTCGGCCATCTCGCGCGACACCATGGCAAGGCCGACGGCGGCGACCGCCAGGGCCAGGGCGAGCAGAACCACGAGACCCACGCTGCCGTCGCGCGAAGGAAGGTCGGCGGCTGGCGAGGCATAGCGCATCGGCGCGTCGATATCGGTCATGGCAAGCAAAATAGCCGATTCGAAATGTATTTAGGGACAATGTCACGGGAGCCGGGTGCGTCGTTTGCGACTTCGAGGGAAGACGCGCGGCGCGGCGCCTTAAACTTACCGGCTGGGCGTGGTTAATGAGCTGTTAACACGGGTTGGGTAGGACGCTCGCCATGGTCGATCTCAATTTCCTGGTGCTTGCAGTCGCGGCCACCCTGTTCGTGATCGCGATCGGCGCCCTGATGGTGTGGGCGTTCAGGGCCTTCGTCACCGGCCACTCCAGCGCGCAAGGGTTTTTGCGGCCGCGCGACAAGCGGCTCGGCGTGGTCGAGATGGCCTCCGTGGACGCGCGGCGCAAGCTCCTCCTGGTCCGGCGGGACGAAGTCGAGCATCTGGTCATGATCGGCGGCCCGCTCGACCTGCTGCTCGAGACCGGCATCAAGGGACGGCCCCACTTCGAGCCCCCGCTGGAAGACGTGATCATCGCCAAGAGCGAGACGCGGCCCGCGCCAGACTTCAGCCAAAAATAGGAATTTCCGGCTGTCGTTTTCGATTGACTGTGGCTAAAATGCCACGGTTGGTTTCACTTGTGGTCGGCCGCCAGTTGAGGTAAACAAATGGTCCGAGCTTATGGCCGCCCCGCGTTGTTGGGGTAGGCGGCGAGAAGACGCCGGTAATCTCTCCGCTCGTGCCGTAAGAACGCCGGCAGTTCCCTGCTAATGGTCCGACACCGACTGGCTTCGGCCAGTCATGTCAGTCCCCCAAAACTCTCCACTCCCCGCCCTCCAGCGGGGAGTTTTTATGCGGCGCGTGCTACCGGAGCGCATGGCTCATCGTCTCATTTTGTTGGTCGCGCTGGCGATCACGGCGCCGGCGCTCGCGGCCGACGCCATGCCGGACGATTTCGTCTATCTGCGCGACATCGACCCAACCATTCAGCAAGACATGCGTTACGCCGGAAGCCGTAACTTCACCGGCAAGCCCCTGGACGGCTACGAGGCGCCCGAATGCGTGCTGGTGCGGCAGGCGGCCGAGGCCTTGCAGAAGGTGCAGGCCGATCTCCGCAGCAAAGGCCTCACACTCAAGATCTACGATTGCTACCGCCCGGCACGTGCAGTCGCCGCGTTCGTCGCGTGGTCCAAGCTTCCGGACGATCCGACGTCCAAGGCGACGTGGTATCCCAATCTGACCAAAGGTGACCTGTTCCCCGATTACATCGCCACGCGCTCGGGCCATTCGCGCGGCGCGACGCTCGATCTCACTTTGGTGCCGGTCGATGAGACGGTGAAAGCGCTGCCGCCTGAGGCCGAGCCGCAAGCTTGCACGGCCCCGCAGGAGGGGCATGCGCCGGACGGCAGCGTGGCGATGGGCACGAGCTTCGACTGCTTCGACGTGAAGGCGAATACCGCTGCGTCGGGCTTAAGCCAACAGGAGCAGGCGAATCGTGCGGTGCTGGTCGGCGCCATGCAGGCGCGCGGCTTTCAGAACTACCCCAAGGAATGGTGGCACTTCACGTTGCAGCCCGAGCCCTACCCCGACACGATCTTCGATTTTCCGATCATGTCGCGGCGTTAGCCGCCCGCCTTATTCGTCGCGGTAGACGCGCTCGCGCCGCTCGTGGCGCTCCTGAGCTTCGACGCTCAAGGTGGCGATCGGCCGGGCGTCGAGGCGCTTGAGGCCGATCGGCTCGCCGGTTTCCTCACAATAGCCGTAGGTGCCGTCATCGAGACGCATGATGGCGGCGTCGATTTTGGCGATCAGCTTGCGCTGGCGGTCGCGGGCCCGAAGCTCGAGCGCGCGCTCGGTTTCGGAGGTGGCGCGGTCGGCGATATCGGCGTGCTGCGCGGAATCGTCGTGCAGGTGCTGGAGAGTCTCCTTGGTCGAGCGGAGGATCTCATCACGCCAATTGAGCAATTTCCGGCGGAAATAGGCCCGCTGGCGATCGCTCATAAAAGGTTCGCTTTCCGAGGGACGATAGTCCTCGGGGATTTTTCTTTTGGCCCGCATGAGAGTCATTTCCTGACGCATCCGTTTCGTCATTGGGCTTAAATGCCCTGCTCCCTTGTCCGGCTCGCCTGATCGGCGATCCCCGCCGGGCAGCCACGTATTTACGGAAGCGAGTCGACAAGTCAAGACTGAGACGCTGCTTGACAAAGGCGCGAAGCCCTAGAAGCCAATCATTGCAATTCCGTCATATTTGCGGGCCGGGCGGAGCCCATTCCTTAGGCAGTCATTAGCGGGCGGCGGGATACGCCTCACGCGGGACGAGAGTGCAAAGGACCGTTCGAGGCGTGGCGATTTCCACCTATACCGACGCCGCCGGCGACGCCTTCCGCGGCATCGGCGATTTTGTCAGCGGCCTGGTCACGCCGTCGGTGAAGCTCGGCGTGACCGGGCTCGCGCGATCGGGCAAGACGGTGTTCATCACGGCGCTGGTGCATAATCTCATCGCCGGCGCGCGGCTCCCGTTCTTGGATGCGGCGGCGCAAGGGCGCTTATTGCGCGTCTATCTCGAGCCACAGCCCGACGATGTCGTGCCGCGCTTCGAGTATGAAAAGCATCTCGCCGATCTTGTCGCCGATCCGCCACGCTGGCCGGAGAGCACGCGCCGCATCAGTCAGCTCAGGCTGACGCTCGAATATGCCTCGACCAAATTCTGGAAGCGGCAGCTCGGCCGCGAGCGGCTGCATATCGACATCGTCGATTATCCCGGCGAGTGGCTGCTCGATCTGCCGTTGCTGGCAATCGACTATCGGGAGTGGTCGCGGACCGCGCTGGAGCAGAGCCGGGCGGCGGGGCGGAGGAAAGCCGCCAAGCCGTGGCATGCCTCGCTGAGCCTGGTCGAACCGACCGACCCTGCCGACGAAGCGCTCGCCGAAACGCTGTCCGATCTGTTCAAGGCTTATCTGCGCGAGACGCGTTCCGACGCGCACGCGCTGTCGACGCTGCCGCCAGGCCGGTTCCTCATGCCTGGGGATCTGGCCGGCTCGCCTGCCCTCACCTTCGCGCCGCTCGATGCCAAGGACGTGGAGAAATTCCCACGCGGCTCGCTGTGGGCGATGATGGAGCGGCGCTACGAGGCTTATAAGACGCATGTGGTGCGGCCGTTCTTCCGCGATCATTTCACCCGGCTCGACCGGCAGATCGTGTTGATCGACGTGCTCGCTGCGCTGAATGGCGGCCAGCCCGCGGTGACCGATCTCGAGCGCGCCATGACCGAGATCCTCGAATGTTTCAGGGCCGGGTCGAATAGCGTGTGGTCGAGCCTGTTCAGCCCGCGCATCGACCGCATCGCGCTCGCCGCCACTAAGGCCGATCATCTCCATCAGCAAAGCCATAACCGGCTCGAAGCGATCCTCGCCAAGCTCGCCGGCAGGGCGATGGCGCGCGCTCAATATGCGGGGGCCGAAGTGAAAGTGCTGGCGCTCGCCGCCATTCGTGCGACGCGCGAAGGCGAGGCGCGGCGGAACGGCGAGACTCTGCCCTGCATCGTCGGCTACCCGCTGGCCGGCGAAACCATCGGCCGGCGCACTTTCGACGGCCACGAACAGTTCGCCATCTTTCCCGGCGATCTCCCGGCCAACCCGGAGGCGGCGCTGAAAGGCTGGCATACTGAGCATGGCGAGATGCGCTTCGTGCGCTTCAGGCCGCCCAATCCTGTTCCCCTCCCTTCCGGAGGCTTCGCGCCGTTCCCAAATATCCGCCTCGACCGCGCCATCGAGATGCTGATCGGAGATCATTTGGCATGAGCAAAAAAGAGCACCGCAAACCCGCCTCTTTCCGCGTCGAGGAGGTCGATGTGTTCGCGCCGCCGGGCGCGCCGGATGCGGCCGAGCCGGCATTGGTTCCCGTGCCGCGCCTGCGCACCATGCCCGATCTCGGCCGCGGACTGCGCTGGGGCAGCATCCTGCTCGGCGCGTTGGGCGGTCTGATCAGCCTGCTCGCATCGCTCTGGCTCTACGATTATGTGCTGGCGCTGATCGCGCGCGACGACTGGATCGGCTGGGTCGCCGCCGGGCTGTTGGCGCTCGTCCTATTCGCGCTGCTGATGATCATCCTGCGCGAGATTGCCGGGCTGGCACGGCTCGGCCGGCTCGGCAAGATCAGGCACGAGGCCGACAGCGCCGCGCGCCAGAACGACAAGCCGTTGGCGATCGACGTCGCCGATCGCCTCAAGCGCCTCTATGCCGGGCGCAAGGATTTCGCTTGGGGTCTCAAACGCCTCGCCGAGCATGAGCACGACATCATGGACGCCAGCGAGCTGCTCAGGCTCACCGAGCGCAGTTTGGTGGCGCCGCTCGATCCCCTGGCCCGCACCATCGTGGCGGCATCCGCCAAGCGGGTATCGGTGGTGACCGCCGTCAGTCCCAACGCCGTGGTCGACATGCTGTTCGTCGGCGGCGAGAATTTGCGGATGCTACGCCGGCTGGCCACGCTCTATGGCGCGCGGCCTGGCACGCTCTCGCTGCTCAAGCTGGCGCGCATGGTGGTGACTCATATCGTGCTGACCGGCGGCATCGCGCTGGGCGATGACCTCCTCCATCAAGTGATCGGGCACGGCCTCACCGCGAAGCTGTCGGCCCGGCTCGGCGAAGGCCTGTTCAACGGCGCGCTGACCACGCGGATCGGCATCGCCACGATCGATGTGTGCCGGCCGCTGCCCTATATCGAGAGCCAACGGCCGCGCTTCCGCGAACTGGTGGCGGAGGTGGCCGGCGTGCGCTAAGCCGCGCGATCCTTGTCCACCAGCCGGCAACCGTCGACGGTCACCTGCTGCGAGCGGCCGTCCTTGAATTTGAGTGTGACGGTGACCTTGTCGGCGCAGGTGAGGCCGCCGGCCAGGATGCGGAAGCCCGTGTCCCGCTCGCTCGACATCTGCGACTGGGGCATGACCGCGGGCGTGTTGAACTCGTAGGCGACCGCCGTCAGCCGCCCCTTCATGTCCGCCGGCGGCTCGAGCCAATATTCGAAATGGTAGAGCGGCCGGGCGCGCGCGTCGCCCTTGATCTCGGTCGCCTTGCCCTTGATCCAGGCTTCCACCTCGCCGCTTGCCGGGAGCGGCATGAGCGCGGCTTGAGCCGCCGGCGGCGCGGGCGCCGTGTCCGGCAGCGCGGCGGTGATGTCAGCCGGCGCGGCGTGAGAGTCCGGAGATGGATAGGGCACGGGCTCGGCCGCGTCCCAGGGCAGCACCTCCCCCGCGCCGGAGTTGGCGGCGAAGGCTTTGGACCGGTCGGGTTTGCTGTCGTCGCGATCCCACGGCGTCAACGGAATGTCGGCGAGGCCATCGAGCCGCGGCTTACCGGCAGGCGCCACCGGCCCGATCGGACCCCTGACCGCGGCCGCAGGCGTTTGGTTCGAGGTCTCCTCGGCGGTGTCGAGTTTGGCGATGACGCTCTCGCCGCCATCGGGGGTGTCCACGCCGCGCGCAACCTTGGCGTCGCCGCTGCCAGGGGCGAGGCGGATGAGAAAAACGCCCGGGACGCCGACCGCTCCCGCGCTCAGCACGAGCACGGCCTCGAACGCGACCAGACCCGCCCCCAACGCCAGACTGATCGTGCGGGCCCAACGATAGTTGCCCACGGCACGCATGTGACGATCCGTAAAAAGCCGCAAGGAAGCGCGCAGGAATCCCCTCGCGCGCGGAAGACTTCAGTTTAGCCATCTGCCCCGCCAAGGGAAGCGCCTCGTCACCCCAGGATGCCGCACCCGGCGGTCCGGTCCAAACGGTGCGCTCGGTGGATAGCGGGGATAATCGTTTCCTTCCAGATGCGGCGAGAGCGGCCTCATGTATTCTCCTTATGTGAGCGGATCGGATGTGGAAGGCGCCGGCGGAGAAATCCGGCGGCACCGGGAAACAGTCGAAAAGCTCACGGGGCAGGCAAGCCCGCGGTCGCCCATTGCCATGGGTGGCTCAAGGCGGAGGGGTGAGTAAGCGCGAAGTGCCTCGGTCTGGCGGCATCGCCGCAGCCGTAAGGTGAAGTCGTCAGGGTACTTTGCGCCGCAAATCCCGCCGCTAATTGGTTTCGGCCCGGCCAGGGCGGAAGCCACGTCGTAGCAACGCGACGTAAAATAAGGACCGTGGTCGGGTCACGCCGCCGCGTCATGGGAAACCATGAGGTCGAGCGCGTGATCCAGAGACCGAAAGGTCTCGCGGCTGCCGAACTGATCGTCCCGAACGGGCGTGAGGCTCGACATCGCACAGGGAGGCGGGGCCCCAAAGCTCCGCCTTTCCTGTTTTTGGCGCCCCATTCCCGCCCTCGTCATCGCCTCTTTAGCGCCTCGGCCGCCCCCGCTAAGATCGCCCGCCATGAGAGCGACCGATTTGCATCGCGCGGCCTTTGCCGCCCTCGTCCTTGCCGCGGCGCTGCTGGCGATGGCGCTGTCGGCTTGCAGCACCGTCGATCGCGTCAGGGGCAAGGAGGGCGTCTCGACCGAGAAGGAGGCGCGCGACGTCAAACCGGAGGATCCCCTGGCCAAACCGATTCAAGTCGGATGGACCTCGGCGCGGGCAACCCATTGCGGCTTCGTGTTCGACCCCACCGCGCTCAGGTCGGACTTCCTGGCGGCCGAGATTCGATCCGGGATCCCGCAGAACGAGATGGAGAAGATCGCGCAGGCTTACGACTACACGCGCGACTCGGTCCTCGCCACCATCAAGGACAACCTGGCCTATTGTAACAAGGAACGGACCGCTGCCATACGGCGCGATCTCAACCGCTACTTGGCCGGCGACTATTCGCCCACGGCCCGCATGGCGCAGTGAGACTTATCGCTTAGGTCGGGATGCGGCAGGCGGCGCAGCGGCGGTCGCCGGTCCCGTTCTGATCGCCTCGGCGAGACGGAGCAAGCTCGCCTCCTTTTCTTCTCCGGCGAGGAGATAGGAGATGCCGCCTTGCGACCAGGCCACGCCGCCGATGTCGCCGTAAAGCTGGAACGAAGGGGTGATCGTCCCCTCGCCCTTCTTGGCGTAAAGCGCAAGCGGTGCGCCGCTGGTCCCCAAATATAAGATCTGCGCCAGCGACTCTGCGCCGACCTGCAGCAGCTGCGCCCGCATGAAGCGCAAACCTTGCGGCGCGAGGTCGGGCAGCGTGAGGTTCGGCCCGATCGCTTGCGCGAGCTGGAAGGCGACGAGGTCGCGATTGCCTTGGCTATCGAGACCAACCTCGAGACTGGCGCGGCCGAGCAGCGCTTGCGCGCCCGCCGCCTGCTCTTGCCAGGTATGCGGAATGCTGCCGACATAGTCCGGATCGGCGGTGCCGAACGAGCGCCGTGCGAATTCAGGCGTGGCGAGCGGCCAGCCATAGCCGGCAATAAGGAGAATGACAGCGGCGGCGATGCCGGCGGCGGCGAGCCCGCCCTTGGCCAGCGTGTCCCATGGGATGAACAGGCCCGGCCCGCGCGGCACCGGCTTCGCTTCGGCGTCGGCCTCTTCGCCGGCGAGGATCGCCTCGAAGGCCGCTTCGAGACGGCTATGGGCGTCTTGCAGCGCGTCGACGCGCCGGGCGATGACATCGTCTTGCGCCAGCACCTTGTCGACCGCGCTGGTCTGTTTGCGCGCAAGTTGCCCGTCGACATAGGCGACCAGCAGTTCGTCGCTGAGTTCGGTCATGACGGTCTCTCTATCTGACCATGATCTGTTCGGAAAAACCTGTTGCCATTTTTGCGGATCATGCTCCCGACCCCCCGGGATAAAGCGTGGCAACAGTGGCGCTCGCCGGCGCTTGCTCATCCGCGCTCAAGCGGTCGGCGAGCGTTGCGCTGATCCGCACCAGCCGCGCACCGATCGTCTCGGACGGCACGTCGAGCACGCGGCCCGCGTCGATATAGTCGAAGCGCTCGCCATAGACGAGCAGCAGGGTCAGGCGTTGCTGCGGCGGCAGGTTGCGCAGGAAGCCGGCGGTGAAGGCGTCGTACGCCCTGCCCTGCTTGTTGACGAACAGCAGCGCGAAACTGGCATCGTCGGTCTTGGCCTGGCCGACCGGGTCGGCATGGCCGCGCAGCTCGCTGAGCCACAGGCGATAGATCTCGGCGAAGGCCCAGCGATCGAGCGCGGTGCCACGCTGGTAGCGATGCTGCTCGACCAGCATGCGGTTGAGCGCGCGGCCGAGCAGCGCCGTGCCTTCCTTGCGCTCGCCGATCAGAAGGTCGGTGAAGCGCTTCAGCCGCGGCAACATGGCCGTCAGGCCGGGCCGGATCGAATCGTGGAATTCCTCTGCCTGCACCTGAAGGTTCCCCCGCCGCTTGGGTGAGTGCTGGCCGCGCGGGAACACCCCTCGCGAATCAAGAGAATAGCACATTTGTCCCCGGCCCCGGACCGACGGTTTTCCGCCAATGCGACAAAAAGCGCTTGCGTCTGAGCGCAAGCTGCCCAATCTTTGCGCAAGTGCGGGGATAATGCTCAATGTCGGTCGTGCCCCATCGTTCCGACAAGACTGGGACGCCGCCTGTCGCGCCCTCGGGTGAGCGCGCGAAGACGATTGCGTCCAGTGCTCTGCGTGTCGCCGAGCGCATTGCCAAGCTCGCCGACGAGACCGCCAACCAAACCAAGAGCGCAACTGCGACGGCCGTGGCGGCGAGCAAAGTCAGTCTCGCGCGCGCGATGGAGATCGGCCGCGAGAGCGTGCTGCCCGAGATCGAGCGCACCGGCTCCAAGCTCAAGGAGCGCACGCGGCCGGACCGGCTCAAGCACGACTACCGCGAATATCTGCTGATGCTGCATGAGCGCGTGCTCGACCCGCCGATCGAGTCGCTGTTTTTCAATCCGACCAAAAATCCCATCCCGCTCGCCGACCTTACTATCCGCGGCAACAACCGCGAGCACGGCCACGACTATCGGGCGACGCCGTGCAGCCTGTTCGACTGGACCGTGGCCGCGCTCGACTACGATTTGTCGCGGCTCACCTTCGTCGACCACGGCGCCGGCAAAGGGCGCGTGCTGCTGCTCGCCTCGCAGCATCCGTTCGCGGCGATCGGCGGGATCGAGTTCGCCGAGGAGCTGCATGACGACGCGATCATGAACATCGCGCAGTTCCCGCGCAGCCGCATGAAGTGCCGCAAGGTCGAATGCGTGCTCGACGATGCGAGCCAAGTCGGGCCGCCCGACGGCGAGGCCGTGCATTATTTCTTCAATCCGTTCTCGCGCGAGGTGTTCGCCGAGGTGCTGAACAACATCGTGGTGTCGTATCGCAAGCGCCCGCGCCGGCTCTATCTCATCGTGGTCGATCAGCCCGAGGTGGCCGATCTCATCGACCATAGCGGCGTATTCCAGCGGCACGAGCTGCCGCTGGTCGAGCGCACCAAGGTCAAGCTGTTCAGCCCCTACGACGTCGCGCTGTACCGCTCGCTCGCCTGATCCGGCTGCAAGCGTCACTTCACGCCGAGCTTCTTCTGCAGGCTCGACGACGACGTGGTGTATTGGAAGATCAGCTTCTTGTCGGGATAGATGTATTTGTGGGCCTGCTGCGCCATCAGCGCCGCCTCGTGGAAGCCCGACAAGATGAGCTTGAGCTTGCCCGGATAGGTGTTGATGTCGCCGATGGCGAAGATGCCCCGCTCGCTCGTCTCGAATTTCGCGGTGTCGACCGGGATCAAATTCTCTTCGAGATTGAGGCCCCAATCGGCGACCGGGCCGAGCTTCATGGTGAGGCCGAAGAACGGCAGCATGACCTCGGTCGGCTGTTCGAAGCTGGCGCCGTCGGCGCCCTTGACGGTCACCGAGCGGAGCTTCCCGCCCTCCCCGTGCAGCTCGATCACCTGACCGAGCTTGAAACTCACATCGCCCTGCTCGACCAGCGCCAGCATCTTCTGCACCGAGGCCGGCGCGGCGCGGAACTCCGAGCGGCGGTGCAGCAAGTGTCAGCGACTTGGCGACCGGCTGCAGGTTCAGCGTCCAATCGAGCGCGCTATCGCCGCCGCCGACGATGAGCACGTCGCGGTCCTTGAAGTGCTCCATCTTGCGCACCGAATAGAACACCGAGGTGCCTTCATATTGCTCGATGCCGGGGAGCGGCGGGCGCTTGGGCGTGAACGAGCCGCCGCCGGCGGCGATCACCACCACCTTGCATTCGAATATCGGTGCCGGCATCGGTGGTGAGCCGGAAGCCGCCATCGCGTCGTTCGAGGCTCTCCACCCGCTGATTGAAATGGAACTCGGCGCCGAACGGCTTGATCTGATCCATCAGCCGGTCGGTCAGCTCCTGGCCGGTGACCACGGTCAGGCCGGGAATGTCGTAGATCGGCTTCTCGGGATAGAGCTCGGTGCACTGGCCGCCGGCGCGGTCGAGAATGTCGATGACGTGAGCACTTGATGTCGACCAGGCCGAGCTCGAACACGGCGAACAGCCCGACCGGGCCTCGCGCCGACGATCACCGCGTCTGTCTTGATCAGCTGCTCGGACATGGACCGCTCAGAATTGCTTCTCGGGGATGCGGACCACCAGGCCGTCGAGCGCGTCGGTCACCTTGATCTGGCAGGACAGCCGGCTCGCACGGCCGGACGTCGAAGGCGAAATCGAGCATGTCCTCCTCCATCTGCTCCGGCGAACCCGTCGCTTCGCGCCACGCATCATCGACATAGACGTGGCAGGTGGCGCAGGCGCAGGCGCCGCCGCATTCGGCGGCGATGCCGGAGATCGCGTTCTTCACCGCGGCCTCCATCACCGTCATGCCGGGCTCCGCCTCGACCACGCGCTCAGTCCCGTCTCGCTGGATAAAGGTAATCCTGGCCATGACATTGGCGGACTTCGGTAGTTCCGATCTCGGGGACCGGGCGGCGGTCGGCTCGCGCCCGAATGATGAAGGCGCGAGAAGGGTGTGCCCGCTCGCGGCCCGTGCTCTATAGGGCAATTGAAACTGAGACTCCAGCGCCTTCGCGGCGGCCAGCCTAGGGCTGCGCGCCTAGCGATCCTTGAGCAGCGCGCCGATATAGGTCTCGGCCTCGCGCAGCGAGGACTCGATCTCGCGGAGACGAACGTCCCGCGCCGCGATCAGGGTCTCGCCCGACAGCGCCTCGGCCAGCTGGGCCGCCTCGGCGGCCCGCCAGGCACCGATGGCTGAGGCGGATCCTTTGAGCGAGTGGGCGGCGTCCTTCCAGTCCTTGTCGGACTGGGCTTCGCGCAGCCGCTCGAGATAGACCACCGATTGGGTGCAGAACAGTTCGAGCACCTCGCGCTCGAGCGCGCGTTCGCCGAGCGTGTAACGGGACAAATGCACCAGATCGACAGGTCGGGAGGACGGTTTGCGCGGCTCCCCCGGCGGTCGCGTCCCAGCCCAAACCGCCATGTGGCTTGCCATAAGGCTCAATCTCCCTCGCTATTGCCCAGTGTGGTCTCGCTTTAACAGAGCTTTGCGGACGCTTTCGGGTGCAGTGGGGACGACACGCGGCGATTATGTGTCGGCTTTGAGAGGATAGCCGTGTCACCTTCCTGCAACCACGGCCCCATCTCTTAGCCGATTCGCGCCGGATAGGCAGCAGAAATTGTAAGCAATATTAAAGCCTTATGGCGCGTCAACCATAACTGCCGATTAAACTTTTTTTAGCCCTAAAAATTCGTTAACGATTACAGGAGAGGGGGAACTGCGCGGGGGCCGTTCCGGATAGGTTTAGGTCCGGAAATGAGGGCCGTCCCGCGTCGCGTCGCTGCTGGCGGGTATCGAGTGCGGGGCGCGCAAATTCTCTCATGAGTTTTCGTCGGTTGCGAGGAACGCGTTATGGCGCAAGAGCAAGCGAAATCGCCGTCTGAAGCTGGGGCAAAAGACAAAGCGCAAAATCCTCTCGAAGCGATGACCCGCGCCCGAGAGGAAAAATCCGGTGAAAGCTCGCTTGAGCGAAGCCTTCCCAAGCGCACATCCCTGGCGGAACGTCTCAAGGCCGAGCAGCGCAAGCGCGAAGGATCGACCGCTCAGCCGGAGCGGGCCGAGGTCAAGCGCGAGGAGCCGCCCCAGGCGGCCAAAGCCCCAGAGGAAGCGCCGAAGCCGCCGCTGGAATTCGCCGAGCCGCCGGCCCAGAGCGCGGCTACGCCGCCCAAGCAATTCGTGCGGACGCGGCGCCCCGCGGGCCCGCCCCCGCAACGCCGGCTCGCCACCCCCGCCAATGACGACGTTCCCTCGATCGGCGGGTTGATCTTCGCGCTCCAGCAGCGCCCGTCGCGCACGCCCTTCCTGGTGGCGCTGGCCGCCTCGGTGGCCTGGTTCATCATTGGCGGCTTCTTCGCCTTCGGCTTGATTTCGGCCCAGGTCAATGCGGGCGGCGTCTCCGGCCTGGTCGGCAGCGCCTCGGCGCTCACCGCCGCCGTCGCCATTCTGGTCCCCATCGTCATCTTCTGGTTCCTGGCGCTGCTGGTCTGGCGCGCGCAGGAGCTCCGGCTGATGGCTTCGGCCATGACCGAGGTCGCGGTGCGACTGGCCGAGCCCGACCGGCTGGCGGAACAGTCGGTCGCGTCGGTGGGTCAGACCATCAGGCGCCAGGTCGCGGCCATGAACGACGCCATCTCCCGCGCCATCGGCCGGGCGAGCGAGCTCGAAGCGATGGTGCATAGCGAAGTCGCTGCGCTGGAGCGGTCCTACGGCGAGAATGAGATTCGTGTCAGGGGCTTGATCAGCGAGCTTGCCACCGAACGTGAGGCGCTGGCCAATAACAGCGTGCGGGTCAGCGAGGCGCTGAAAGGCGTCGGCGCCCAAGTCGCGCGCGACATCACCAATGCCTCAAGCTCGATCGACAAGAAGCTCGCCGAGCGCGGGCTCCAGCTCACCGAGCTGCTGGTAGCGCGATCGAGCGAGGCGGCCGACCAGGTGCATAAGGCTCAAGCGCGGGTGTCCGAGGCCGTGCCCGGCCTGCTGGAGCGCCTGAGCAAGGAGCAAGGCCGCCTGTCACAGGTGATCGACGGCGCGACCCAGAACCTGGCGGCGCTGGAGAGCGTGGTGGTGCAGCGGACCACGGCGCTCGACAAGACCATGAAGGAGCGCACCGAGGCGCTGCAAGCCTCGCTGGCGAATCGCATCAAGGGGCTGGAGACCACCGTCGCCCAGGGCGCCATCCTGCTCGACAACACGATGAAGGATCGCACCGACGCATTCGCGATCTCCATCACCCAAAACGCGGCCGGTCTGGAAAACACGCTGAAACAGCGCACCGACGCCTTCACCAACCTGCTGTCGCAAGGGGCGGTGCTGTTCGACAACACCTTGAAACAGCGCACCGAGGCGTTGACGGTGTCGATCGGCCAGGGCGCGCAGACGCTCGACAAGACACTGAAAGACCGCACCGAGGCCTTCACCCATCTCGTGTCGCAAGGCGCCATCGTGCTCGACAAGACGCTGCAAGAGCGGACCAACGCGCTGGCCACCTCGATCGGCCAGGGCGCCGACATGCTCAACAAGTCGCTCACCGACCGCACCGGTCAGTTCAACGCCATGATCGATCAGAAGACCGCGCTGCTGGACAAGTCGCTGCACGACCGCACGGCCCAGTTCATCACGGCCATCAATCAAGGCGCCATCGCGCTGGACAAGACGCTCGCCGAGCGGTCCGAGACCTTCAGCAATTCGCTGTTCCAGCGGGTCAAGGCGCTCGAGACCGCCATCGGCCAGCAGACCGCGTCGCTCGACAAGACCATGACGGAACGGGCGCAGGCGGTCATCATGGCCCTCGCCGAGCGGCTGCAAGCGATCGACGCCACGTTCGGCCAGCGCACGGCAGAGACCGACCGGATGCTCGGCGAGCATGCGCGGGTAACGTCGGAGACGTTCGGCAAGCAGACCGCGCAGCTCAATCAGGTGCTCGCCAACAACTCGGCGATGATCCAGCAGACCGCCAATCAGGTCGGCGCGCAGTCCAAGGAAGCCGTGGCCATCCTCACCAGCCAGACCCAGACGCTGCGTGACGTGTCACGCGGGCTGCTCGAGCAGATCCACGGCCTCACCCAGCGCTTCGAGAATCAGGGCCAGGCCATCCTCACCGCCGCCAAGGCGCTCGATTCGTCGAACACCAAGATCGACTCGATCCTGGAAGGCCGGCATCAGGCGATCATCGCCCTGCTGCACACGGTCAACACCAAGGCGCAGGACCTCGACAACATGATGCGGTCCTATGCCGGCATGGTCGAGGGCGCCATGAGCCAGGCCGAAGCCCGGGTGAAGCAGGTCGGCAGCGCGCTGGCCCGCGACACGGCAGGCCAGGCGCAACAGGCGCTGGCCCAGATCGAGCGCCTGCGCGAGGAAGCGCAAGCGCACACCGCGCGTGCTGTCACCGACCTCAAAGGCAGCTTCGAGACCGTCATCACCCAGATCGGGCGGCAGCTCGAGCAGATGCGCGGCACCTTCGACAACACCTCGCGCGGCATGCGCGAGGCGGCGCAGCAGACGGCCACCGATCTCGACTCCATGCGCCAGGAGATGCAGAAGCGCATGGCGGCGTTGCCCGAGCACACCGCGCAAGCGACCGCCGCCATCCGCAAAGCCCTTAGCGAACAGTTGAAAGAGATCGAGGCGATCACGCCGACGCTGACACGGGCGGCGACCTCGTCGGCGCCTGCGCCCGATCCCTTCCGGCAGGCGCCGCCGCCGGCACGCCCGCTAGGGTTCGATGCGCCCCTGCCCCAGTTCGACGGCAGAGGACGGCAAATGCCTCCGGCCGACGAGATCGGACAAGTCGCTGGCGGTCTGGCTCAGCAGCTGTCCGGCGCCTCCTATGCGCCCCCGCGCGGCCAAGGCCAGCCAAGCGGCGGTCAATGGTCGGTCGGCGATCTGCTCAATCGCGCCTCGGAGTCCGACCAGGGCTTCGGTGGCCGCGCCCCGGCGCCGTCTCAACCCGGCGGCCAGCTGCGTCTCGATGAGATCGCCCGGGCGATCGATTACCGCACCGCCGCCGATGTATGGCAGCGCTTCCGGGCCGGCGAGCGCGGCGTGCTCGGACGGCATATCTACACGCTCGACGGCCAAACCACCTTCGACGAGATCTCGCGCCGCTACGACCGCGAGGGCGATTTCCGCATGACCGTCGATCGCTATATCGGCGATTTCGAGCGGCTGCTCGGCGAGGCGGAAGCGTCCGATCCCGATGGGCGCATGTTGCAGAATTATCTGACGAGCGAGTCGGGCCGTGTCTATCTCTTGCTCGCCCATGCGAGTGGACGGCTCCGTTAGCATCAAGCTTTAGGCTCCCCCAAAGCCTTGGCCCCCGCCCTCCCCCAAGAGGAGGCGGGGGCCGCTTATTTTTGTGACCGGTGCCGAACTACAGGTTCGATATTGGCCACTAGCAGCTTACTGTGCCGTCGATTAGCATCTTAGCGAAGGAACTCGCCGGGGTCGGCAATGAGCGACTGGTTGCTCAATCTTCCTGTGCTGTGGATGGCGGTCGCCGTGTTTGCGGCCACTTATCTCTTTGCCGCCGGTGTTTGTTTGGTCGTGACCAGACTGGCGGTGAACGATCGAGCGCGGGCCTTTAAGGCGGTCTCGCCCGGAATGCTGCCGCCATTGGGCATCCTTTTCGCCCTGCTGGTGGGCTTCATCGCCGTCGAGGTCTGGAACAATTACGATAAAGCCAAGGTCGCGGTTGCGTCCGAGGCCAGCGCGTTGCGTGCTGTCATTCTTCTCGCCCGAAATTTCCCCGAAGAACAAAAGACGCGCATTTACGCGCTGATTGACCGCCATATAGACGAGGCCGTGAACAAAGAATGGCCGGCGATGACGCGACAGCGAGCGACCCTCTCGACTTTGCGAGCAGACGCTCTGATCGAGGCCTTGCATGAAACGATGATCCTAAAGCCTGCCGATGATAGCCAGCGAATCGCACAGACTGAGATGGTGAGGGCGCTCCAAATGGCGCTGGATGCGAGGCGCCAGCGGATCGTCGTCAGCCAATCTGCTGTCGGCAGGGTTAAATGGGCGGGAATTCTCCTTCAGGGACTCTGCACGTTGATCGCTATCGCCATGGTTCACAGCGACAACCGGCTTGCCTGCGCCATCGCGACGACCCTGTTCGCGACAGGCATTGCTCTGTCGCTATTGCTGATCGCCGCTTACAGCCGGCCATTTACCGGCGAAATTTCCGTCAGACCGGACCTCCTAAGGCAAGTCATTACAAGCGGGATTCCGCCGTAGGCTTTGTTGCCCTCAGAATTGCCAAGGCCGGAGCCGATTTAAGATGGCCGCAACACAGGACAATCACTTGTTTAGGCAAAATTGCATTCCCCTAGAGGTTGCGTGCCCGTTGGGGTATGCTTGGCTTGGTCCTCTGAGCATTCGCGTTTCCGCGAGCTTGATTGGAGCGGTTCGACCATGGGTACCAAGGACACGTCCTTCTTGTCGCGCATCTTGGCGAGAATTTGGGCTTTTGCTTCTTTGCTCTCGGTCGCGTTCTCGTCCGTAGCGCGTAAGCGGCGATCGAACCGGCATTCATCCCCGCCATCGCACTGAACGATCGGCGCCGCCCGCTTCACTAGGAACTGCCATGGCGAACAAGCAAAGCTTCACGCCACAAGAATGGACCAAAATTTTGGAAAGCCCGATGGTTGCCGGTATCGCCGTTTCGGCGGCGGAGCCGAGCGGCCTGTGGGGCTCCCTAAAGGAAGCTTTCGCGAGTAGTTCAGCACTCGCTTCGGCAAAGCATGATCCGGGCTCCAACGAGCTGGTTAGGGCCGTCGCGGCCGACTTTGAAACCGCGGAAGGAAGGTCCGACCTTCAGAAGGCGCTGCGCCAGCGCTTTGCCGATGCCGAGCCCGTTGACTGCGTCCAGCGTTCGCTTGCTAACCTGCGTGAGGTGTCATCACTCCTCGATGCCAAAGCGCCTAGCGATGCAGCCGCCTTCAAAACTTGGTTGCTAAGCATCAGCCGGAAAGTAGCGGAGGCCGCCACTGAAGGCGCCTTTATGGGTATCGGAGGTGAGCAAGTGAGCGATGCCGAGAGAGCGACCCTCGGTGACATCGCCAAAGCCCTAGGCACCAGCGCTTAGGATTGCCGAGCCGGACACGGCTATGGCCAGGACATTCAACGGCGGAATCGTGATTGCTGGCGGCGATGGCTAGCCGCGGCGGGAGGCGACCCAGGTCGAGGTGTCTTGCAGGACCTCGGTGAAGGCCTGGTTGAGCGCGGCGATGGCGTCGCCCGGCGCGTCGGAGGCCGCGGGCACCCGCGCGCTGAAGCCTTTGGACGCCACCACCCTGCCGGTGCTGGTATTGATCAGCTTGGCAAACAGGTCGATCTCGGCGGCGGCGCGCCCGCTGGAAACGTCGATCTGGAACGCGCGCAATTCGGTGGCCAGCGCGTATTGTCCGCTCGAGGGGCTCACCGACTTGACCGCGCCGGAATTCTGGAAGGTTTCGATCATCCGCGTCTGCACCAGATGCGGCAGCCGATCGCTCCAGGCAATGCCCTTGTAGTAGGACACCTGATCGGCCTGCGGCCGCACCATGAGGCGGGTGGTGTCGAGCGCCGATGCCGCGCTCGGCTCGTAAACCAGCAGCTGCCATGGGGCAGGCTTTTTGGCGCCGGCAAAGGAACGCGGGGCGACCAGATCGTAGGTGGTCGGCGGCTTCGAGCCGGCCGCCAATGCGCAGCCCATTAGGCCGAGGCAAAGCAAGCCCGCAGCGAGCGTTGGCGCAGATCGCGACATGACCGTTCGCCCCCGGTTAGGAGACACTCCCCGTTGGCCCTCGAGGGTGCATTATCGTCCCTTCGGAGTGTATTCCGGCAGCTGGTTTCCACCAAGCAAAAAGCCCCTGGGATCAGCCTCTAACTTCTCCAGAATCCGGTTCAGAGTAACTGCCGTGCGGCGTCCCTCGCGCATGAAACTACCGAACTCCTGAATGCTTTCCCGGGCCTGGCGGGTCAGGCCATCCATGTTATCCCCCAGCGACACTTCCAGCTTGCTCGACAATGACTTGAAGGACTGGGCGCCATCTTTGACGTCAGTAATGGCCTGGCCGATATCTTCCTTCTTCTCGGCCAGCATGGTGGTGAACTGCTGGACATTGGTCATCGTCGTGTTGATCGCCTGCTGATTCTGGTCGAGCAAGGCATTGAGCTTGGAAATGAAGACATTGGCGTTGTTGAGCGCGGCCGAGCCGGCTTCGAATACGCCTTGCCCCGAGCCGGGATCGGCGGGAATGACGGGAATAGGGTCTTCGGCGCTGGCGACCAGGAAGGGCGAGTCAGGGGTGCCAGGGGTGATCTGCACCCCGCTCCCGCCGGTCAGTCCCATCGATTGGATGGTGGCGTGGGAGTTCTCGCGCACCGGGGTGTCGTCGCGGACGCTGATCAGCACGTGAACCTTGCGAGCATCCTGAGGATCGAGGGCGAAGGATTGAACCTCGCCGACCCTGATGCCGTTGAAGCCGACGCTCGAGCCGGTGGTGAGGCCGGCTACCGTGCTCTCGAACACGACGTAGTAATTCTTACCGCCGCCGGCGAAGTTGCTCATCCAGAACACAAAGACGAAGGCGAGCGCAAACACGCCGAGCACGAATCCCCCGATCATCAGATAGTTGGCTTTGGTTTCCATCAATCGGGTTCCTTAGGACACGATACGCCTCAGGCAGGAATTCTCGGCCGCTCTCCGGGGCTCGCCGCGCGGGCCCGCTCGCCGCAGAAATAGTCCTTGATCCATGGGTGGTTCGGATGGCGCTGCAATTCGGTGGGCGATCCGGTCCGCACGATCTTCTTGTCGGCCAGCACGGCCACCCTGTCGCACACGGTGAAAATGGTATCAAGATCGTGGGTGACCATATAGACCGTTAGGCCAAGTGTCTGTTGTAGCTTGCGAATCAGGTGGTCAAAATCGGTCGCGCCGATCGGATCGAGCCCGGCCGTGGGCTCGTCCAGAAACACGATCTCGGGATCGAGCGCGAGCGCCCGCGCCAGCCCGGCCCGCTTGCGCATGCCGCCGGAGAGTTCGGAGGGGAACTTGTAGGCGGCATTGCTCGGCAGGCCGACCATCGACAGCTTGAGAAAAGCGAGATCGTCCATCATCGCCTGCGGCAGTTCGAGATGCTCGCGCATCGGCACCTGGATGTTCTGCAGCACGGTGAGCGAGGAAAACAGCGCGCCGTCCTGGAACAGGATGCCCCAGCGGCGTTCGATTTCCAGACGATCCTGGGGCGACAGGGTCTTGGTGTTCTGCCCGAACAGGCCGACCTCGCCGGCATCGGGGGTCACCAGGCCGGTAATCACGCGCATCAGCACCGACTTGCCCTGACCGGAGCCGCCGACGATGGCGAGGATCTCGCCGCGATAGACGTCGAGGCTGAGCCCGTCCCAAATCTGATGGCTGCCGAAGCTCTTGGCGAGCCCGCGCACGCGGATCACAACCTCTCGTCCGTTCTCGACGATCACACCCCGATCCCCGACAAAAACATGGCGAATACGGCGTCCAAAATTATCACCAGGAAGATGGCCTTGACGACGGCGGATGTTACATGGGTGCCGAGGGATTCGGCGCTGCCCTCGACCTTGAGGCCTTCCAGGCAGCCGACCAGGCCGATGATCACGGCGGCGAACGGCGCCTTGATCATGCCGGCCATGAAATGCTGGAAATCGACCACGTCGCGCAGCTTGTCGACATAGTTCGAGGCGTCGAGGCCGAGCACGGCGAACGCCATCAGCCCGCCGCCGGCGAGGCCCATCAGATCGCCGATGAAGGTGAGCAGCGGCAGCGCCACGACCAGCGCCAGGATGCGCGGCAGCACCAGCGTATCCATCGGGTCGATGCCGAGCGTGCGCATGGCGTCGATCTCCTCGCGCATCTTCATCGAGCCGATCTCGGCGGTGAAGGCCGAGCCCGAGCGGCCAGCCACCATGATGGCGGTCAGCAGAATGCCGACCTCGCGCAGCGCGAGAATGGCGACCATGTTGACGGCGAACGGCTCGGCGCCGAACGGCTTGAGCTGGACCACGCCCTGCTGCATCACCACCGCGCCGATCAGGAAGCAGATCAGGGCGATGATGGGCACCGCCCTGAGGCCGGCATGGTCGAGGTGATGGACGAAGGAGGTGGGGCGGAAGCGCCAGGGCTGGCGGATCATGCGGCCGAGCGCGGCGGTGACCTCGCCGAGAAAGCCGGTGAGCTGGACGGCATCGCTCCAGACGCCGGTCAGCGTCTTGGCCATGTCTTCGGTGAAGAACTGCAGCGCGCCGCGCTTCTCGAGCTTCGGCCGCTCGGCATGGCCGCGGCGCTGGACCTCCTCGATCAGGATGCGGAAGGATTCGGTGGCGCCGGCGTAGCGCGTGCGCAAACCGGTCTTCTCCCAGGCGGCGGCGGTGCGTTGCAGCAGCATCGCGCCGGCCGTGTCGATCTCGGCGATGCCGGCGATGTCCATCTCGCCGGTGAAGTCTGGTGTCGGCGGGATCGGCACGCGCAGGCGCTTCAGCGCCGTGTCGAGCTGGGTGGCCTCGTGCACGGTCCAGGCGCCGGTGGCGACCAGGCGGAAGGTCGTGCCCCTGAGTTCGACGCGGAAGCCCGGGGCGCGGGCTTGGGTCGGCAAGACAACCTGGTGGTCGCGCTTGAGCATAGAAGGGCTTAGCTTGCCGGAATTGACGATTGAGGGCCGAGAGCGGCGGTGGCCCCCTGTTTTTGAACGAAAATCCAGGAGAAAGAAAGGCGTTATGGCGGGTCCTGAGGCTGAGCTTAACGGCGGCGCGACAAAGGGCGCGCCCCGCCTCACGGTCAGCGTCGAGCGCTGGCCGATCCGGGGCGGCTTCACCATTTCGCGCGGCGCCAAGCACGAGGCGGTGGTGGTGGTCGCCGCCGTCAGGGATCGCCTCCATACTGGGCGCGGCGAGTGCGTGCCTTACGCGCATTACGGCGAGAGCATCGAGGCCGTGACCGCCGCGATCGAGGCTTGCGCCGGCCCGGTCGCCGCCGGCTTGAGCCGGTCGGAGCTGGCGGCGCTGCTGCCGGCCGGGGCGGCGCGGAACGCGCTCGATTGCGCCTTATGGGATTTTGAGGCCAAGCGTTCTGGCCGGAGCGCCGCGGCGCTGGCAGGGATCGTCTCGCTCCACCCGGTGCTGACCGCCGTCACAATCTCGCTGGGCACCCCTGAGCGGATGGCCGCACAAGCGCGGGAGGCTGGCGCCGCCTATCCCCTGCTCAAGCTCAAGCTCGGGGGAGCGGGCGACGCCGAGCGGCTGGCCGCCGTGCGCGCGGCCGTGCCGCATGCACGGCTCATCGCCGACGCGAACGAGGCGTGGCAACCGCATGATACCGAATCGCTTCTGGCCGTCGCCGCGGCTTCAGGCATCGAGCTGGTCGAGCAGCCCCTCCCCGCCGGTCATGACCAGTTGTTGGCGAGCATCGCGCATCCCGTCCCGATCTGTGCGGATGAGTTCGTACACGACAGCAAATCGCTCCTGCTGATAGCCGATGGCTACGATGTGGTGAACATCAAGCTCGACAAGACCGGCGGGCTGACCGAGGCGTTGAACACGGCCTCGTTGGCTAGAGAATTCGGGCTGAAGATCATGGTGGGCAGCATGGTGGCGACCTCGCTCGCCATGGCCCCTGCCCTCATTCTTGCGCAAAATGCGGACTGGGTCGATCTCGACGGACCGCTGCTGCTCACGAATGACCGCGTGCCGGGGCTCGTCTATGACGGCGCCATGGTGTTGCCCCCGCGGCCAGAGCTTTGGGGCTGAGCCGCAAGCGTGCCGACGATCAGCCCGCCGCGCCAGCGCCGCATCAGGACAAAGGCGCAGGCCGCCCCGATCAGGGCCAGCACGGCCATGGCGGCATAGGCTTCCCCGGCGAAGGCGCGGTAGAGCGGCCCCGAAGCCAGGGTGACGGTGCCGAGCGCCAGGCCCGCAACAATCGCGGCATAGATGCCTTGCGCCGTGGCGGCGCGGTCCTCCGGCACGGCATGGGTCAGGAAATGGATGGCGGCGAGATGGGCGGCGCCGAAGCTCATGGCGTGGAGGATCTGAAGCAAGGCCGTGGGCCATAGCGGCGGGTCCAGCGCCATCACCCCCCAGCGCAAGGTCGCCGCAACTCCCGCCAGCATCAGCAGCCGTGCCGTGCCGCAATAGGCGATGACGCGGCCCGACACCGCGAACAAGGCGACCTCGGCGACCACGCCGACCGACCACAGCATGCCGATCGCGCCGTCGGGGATGCCCTGCGCCCGCCAATTAAGAGTGCCGAAGCTGTAATAGAGCGCGTGGCTCGCCTGGATCAGGCTCGCGGCCAGCAGGAACCAGAAGAATAGCGGCGCGCGCACGAGGTCGAAGGCATCCTTGAGCTTGAGCCCGCGCAACAGGGCTGGGGCCGCAGACCCCTGCCCGGCGAATTCGCGCGGCAGAAGATGGGCGCCGAAGATCAACAGCACCGTCGCGGCCACGAGCAGCGGCAGCACGGCCCCAGGCCCGGCCCGGCCGATGATCACGCCCGTGCCCAGGCTCGCCACGATGAAGCTGAGCGAGCCCCACAGCCTGACCCGCCCATAGTCGAGCGCGCCGGTGCGGATGCCGGTCACCGCCACGGTCTCGACCAGCGGCATGATCGTGGTCCAATTGATGGCGAGCAGGACGGTGGCGAGCAGCATCTGCCAGAACCCGCCGGCGGCCCACAGCAGCAGGAACGAGAGCAGCGAGCCCCAGGCCAGCACGATGAGGATGGTGCGGCGACCCCCGACCCGGTCGGCGGCAAAGCTGATGACCGGAGTGAACAGGATGCGGGTGAATAGCGGCGTGGCCAGCAGCACCGCGATCTGGTCGGCATCGAGGTTGCGCCAATGGAGCCAGACCGGCAGATAGGGCAAATAGCAGCCCACCACCAGGAACAAGGCGGCGTAAAGCAAGCCCAGCCGCCAGGCCAGCGAGAGGCGCGGAACGTCCGGAAGCAACGGTTTCTGCATGGCGGTTAACGAATCCCCAGTTGTTCCCCGGTACACTCCGCTACCCCGAATCAGGCTAGCCTCGCTACCCATGCCGGAACGCGCCCCAGACGGCACCAGCCCATCGCCTCCGATCGCTCCCCGCCAAGCAGGCCTCGCCGAGGCTTACGCGGCGCTTGAGGCCTTGCTGCGCGCGTCGCCGCGCGGCCGCTGGTTCCTCGCCGAATATGCCCGCCGCAACCGCGCCGCCGAAACCGACCTGCTGCTCGAGGCGATAACCAGGATCGAGCGGGCGGTGCTCAAGCCGCATCCGCGGCAAACCGCGCCAAGCAACGTGTTCGCCGAGCTGGTCGAGATGAGCGAGGCGATCGCGCGCACCCGGCGCGAGATCGCTCAGATCAAGCCGCCGCACCAATTCGACAAGCAGCTGATCAGCGCCACGGAAGAGCTCGATCACATCGTCGAAGCGACCGAGAAGGCGACCTCCGACATTCTGCAAGCCGCCGAGGAAATTCAGGAAGTTGCCTGGATCTTGCGCGAGCGCGGCACCGACATGGAGCTGTGCGACAAGATCGACCAGCGCGCCACCGACATCTACACCGCCTGCTCGTTCCAGGACATCACCGGGCAGCGGACCGGCAAGGTCGTCAAGGCGCTCCGCTTCATCGAGCAGCGGATCAACGCCATGATCGAGATTTGGGGCGTCGACGACATCGCCTTCAAGGTCGACGACATCGCCTCGAAGATGCACGCCTTCGCCGACACGACGCGCGACGATGACGTGCTGCTGCACGGCCCTCAGGCCAGAGGCGAAGGCCTGCGACAGGACGATGTCGATCGCATGATGAAGGGGCGCGATGCCATGGCTCAGGCCGCGATGTCCGCCGCCGCGGCGGCGCTGCGCGAGAGCGAGGCGATGGCCGCGCCGGAGGCCCGTTCAGCGCGGCCGGGAGGACGAAGCCTTCGAGGAGCCCGAGCCTTTGACCCTGGCCGAGCTGGATGCCGTGCAGCGTGCGGCGCTGTTCGGCTAGATTTTTTCTACTATTTATCTCAGATAGTTAGCGCAGCTTGGCGAAGATTTTGAATCGCCCCCTTGAAAGCCGCTAGGCCGCTAACCATCTTTGGGAGGACGCAATGTCCCCCATAGCGTCCCCCAAACTGACGCATGAGAATAAGACGGCCCGGTTCCCCCCCAACCGGGCCGTTTTCTTTTGCCGCCACGGCCGGAGGCGGGCCCGCCTGGCGGGCAAGCCCAGATTGTGGGCCGCGAGCACGTTCTCAATGAACTGCCGCGCCGAGTTCTCCCAGCTATAACGCAGCGCATGCGCCCTCGCCGCCACCGGGTCGAGAGCGAGCGCGCCGAGCGCCGCCGCCCGCAAATCGTCGTTGAGCAGGCCCGCCCGCTTGTCGGTGATCACGTCGATCGGGCCCGGTGCGGGAAAGGCGGCCACCGGCACGCCGGACGCCAGCGCCTCGAGCAGCACGAGCCCGAAGGTGTCGGTCAGGCTCGGAAACACGAACACGTCGGCGGACGCATAGGCCTCAGCCAGCGCCTCGCCTTCGCGCGGGCCGGTGAACAGCGCCTCGGGATGACGGCGCTTGAGCTCTTCCGTTTGGGGCCCGCTGCCGACCAAGACCTTGCGGCCGGGAAGATCGAGATCGAGAAAGGACTTGATGTTCTTTTCCACGGCGATGCGGCCGACATAGAGGAACACCGGACCGTCGCCGAACAGCCGCACATTTCTCGGCCTGAACAGCTCGGTATCGACGCCGCGCGACCACAGCATCAGCCGCTCGAAGCCGCGCTTGGTCAGGTCGGCTTCGAGCGAGGGCGTGGCGACGAAGGTGCCGGCCGAGCCGTTATGGAACCGCCGTTGCAGCGCGTAGCACCAGTCCTCCGGCACGGGCAGACGGGCCGAGACATATTCGGGGAAGCGGGTGTGATAGCTGGTGGTGAAGGGCCACCGTCTCTTCCGGCAATAGCGCCTGGTCATGAATCCGATCGGCCCCTCCGTGGCGATATGGATGAAGTCGGGACGCAGGTGCTCGATATGCCGCGCGATTGCGCGCGGGCTGGCCAGTGCCAGTCTGATCTCGGGATAGGTCGGACAGGGCAGCGTGCGGAACAGAGGCGGCGCGAGGAAGACCACTTCGAAGTCGAGCGTTGGGCGCTTCCAGCGCGAGCCGTTCATAGGTGCGCACCACCCCATTGACCTGGGGGTGCCAGGCGTCGGTTGCGACCAGCACCCGCATCAGGCAGCAGCCTCGAACTCCTCGACAAGGGGTTGGGGCATACTCATGCCCTGGATGCGGGTGCGTCCAGCGGATGATCTCAAAAACGCCCTCCTCGGTCTCGGCGACGGCCGTGCAGCTTTCGACCCAGTCGCCGGTATTGATGTAGATGACGTCGCCGACCTGGCGCATGGCGGCATGATGGATGTGGCCGCAGACCACCCCTTGCGCCCCGTGGCGGCGCGCTTCCTGGGCAAGGGCGGTTTCGAACTCGCCGATATAGTTCACCGCGCGCTTGACCTTCTGCTTGAGATAGGCCGACAGCGACCAGTAGGGCATGCCCAACCAGCGGCGCACGACATTGAAATGGGTGTTGGCCCACAGCGCGACCGTGTAGCTCCAGTCGCCGAACAAAGCGAGCCATTTGGCGTAGCGGACCACGACGTCGAACTCGTCGCCGTGCATGATGAGATAACGGCGGCCGTCGGCGCCGACATGGATGATGTTGCGCTCGATGGCGATGCCGCCGAACCTCATGCCGCAATAATCGCGCATGGCTTCATCGTGATTGCCGGGAATGAACACCAGGCTGGTGCCCTTGCGGACCTTGCGCATCAGCTTTTGCAGCACGTCGTTGTGGGATTGCGGCCAATAGATGCCGCGCTTGATGCGCCAGAAGTCGACGATGTCGCCGATCAAATAGAACTGGGAGGCGTCGTGGCAGCGGAGGAAATCGAGGAAGGCTTCGGCCTGGCAGGCTTTCGTGCCCAAATGCAAATCCGAGATGAAAAGCGCACGGTAATGCCTCATCCCCGGCTCATGCTGCACGTCGTCGTCGCCCCGCTTCTTCAACACGATGGAAGCGGACTTAAAGTGATTTTGTTGCAGGTGTGTGACATCGGCAGTTAGCGTTAACGGCGAGGCGATGATCGACGGCGCAGCTCACGACGCGGCTGGAACAGGTGCTGGGCTCGGCCGTGGTCGAGGCCCGCTCGTTGCCGGTCGGGTTCCGGCTGACCGGGCTCGACGTGACGCTCGCCGATGGCAGGCGGCTGGCGGTGAAGGCGCGGCTCGTGGCCGGCGACGGCAAGCCGAGCCTCGAGCTCGAGGCCTACATGCTCGGCGAGCTGGCGCGGCTTACCGAATTGCCGGTCCCACTGGTCCATCATGCCGAGCCTGACCTGCTGGTGATGGACTTCATCGCGAACGATGCGGGCGGCATCACGCCGAGCGTCGAGAGCCACGCCGCCGAGCTGATCGCCAAGCTCCATGCCGTCAAGCATGCGCGGTTCGGCTATCGGCGCGACACCCTGATCGGCCCCCTGCCCCAACCGAACCCGAGCTATGAGCGCTGGATCCCGTTCTTCCGCGATCACCGCCTGTTGGTCATGGCGCGGCTGGCGCAGGCGGAAGCGAGTTCTGCCGTCGGCGATGCTCGGCCGCATCGAGCGTCTGGCCGAGCGGCTCGACGACTATCTCATCGAGCCTGCCTTCCCGAGCCTGCTGCATGGCGATCTATGGACCGGCAATGTGCTGGTGCGGCAGGGGCGGGTCGCGGGCTTGGTCGACCCGGCCATCTATTGCGGCCACCCTGAGATCGAGTTGGCCTTCACCACGCTGTTCGGGACGTTCGGGCAGAGGTTCTTCGCGGTCTATGAGGCGTTGATGCCGCTGGAGCCCGGCTTTCACGAGCTGCGCTCGAGCCTGTACCAGCTTTATCCGCTTCTGGTGCATGTCAGGCTGTTCGGAGCGGGCTATCTGGCGCGAATCGACCGCACCCTGGCGCGGCTCGGGATTTAGCCGGCAAATCCCCGCTAATCGTCGCTAATCCCGACAAGCCCCGCATAAACGCCGGCAAAAAAGAACCGGCCCGGACAGCGCCGGGCCGGTCTTCCCTGCGAAACGAGCCAAGCGCTTAACAGCGGGCTTCGGCTCGCCCCCCCATCATATTCCTGAGCCTACATTTTTCGGAGTTGCGTCAGGTCCCTCTAAGCTCTGTCGTTCGGTAGATGACTAGGCCCCCCAGCCCCGTCCCCCACTTGTGATGTAAAGCTAGCCCAGCGCCGCGGCAGGCTTCAACATTGTGGGAGGTCCGGACCGCAAAACAGCCGGGCACTGTGGCGCAAATGCCAATGGAGCCAACGCGGGCCTCACTCGATTCGATTTCTATGTGTCTTATCAATATGTTACGACCTGCGACCGGCTCCCGGCCGAGCCTCCCAACGCGCTCGGTTCGGGTGCTGGCGGGGGGCCAAGGGGCGCCGAACGCGGAAAACTTTGTCGGGCCTTGTTGCAGTTCGGCAACGGGCGGGCGACCGGGCCGCGGGGGAGCGGCTGGGTGATTCATGTGCGGCCGCCACGCCCAGGCAGCCAATCGCCAAGCTGTTGGCGGCCTTGGCGTTATTGGTGGGATAAGGGTTCCGACCGGGGTGCGCCGTTGCCGCCTCCCGCGCCCGCGTGCATCATGCAAACAACCACAGCAGGGGACGTTCGGATGAAGCTGTTGCGATATGGCGAAATCGGCCGGGAAAAGCCGGGAATACTCGATGCCGGCGGCGCGATTCGCGACCTGTCCGGAAGGGTGGACGATTGGGCCGGGGCGGCGCTCGGGCGGGAAAGCCTGGATCGCATCAAGACCGCTCGACTTGGCGGCGCTGCCGTTGGTTGAAGGCACGCCGCGGATCGGGCCGCCGGTCGGGATCGTGCCGAAATTCCTCGGCATCGGTTTGAACTATCGGGACCATGCCGAGGAGACCGGCATGCCCATTCCCGAGGTGCCGATCGTGTTCGCCAAAGCGAGCTCCTGCGTCTCCGGCCCCACCGACCCGGTGCTCGCGCCCAAAGGCTTCGAGCGCATGGACTACGAGGTCGAACTCGCGGTGGCGATCGGCACGCGCGCCAAGAACGTGTCCGAGGCGGACGCGCTCGATCATGTCGCCGGCTATATGATCGGCAACGATCTGTCCGAGCGGAGCCTGCAGAAAGGCGGTCCCGGCGAGTGGATCAAGGCCAAGAGCTACGACACATTCGGCCCGATCGGTCCCTGGCTGGTGACCACCGACGAGATTGCCGATCCGCAACGGCTCGATCTGACGCTCGATCTCAACGGGACGCGCATGCAGACCGGCTCGACCGCGACCATGATCTTCGGCGTGGCGGCGCTGGTCGCCTATATCAGCCAATACATGACGCTGGTGCCGGGCGACGTCATCACCACCGGCACCCCGCCCGGCGTCGGCATGGCGCGCAACCCGCGCGTGTTCCTGAAGCCGGGCGACGAGATCCGGGCGACCATCTCCGGCCTCGGCGAGCAGCGCCTCAAGGTCGTCGCCGAAGGTTCCTAACCCCAAGTTCGTCATGGCCGGGCTTGTCCCGGCCATCCACGTCTTCCTTTTCTAGCGCTGCAAAAATTCGTGGATGCCCGGCACAAGGCCGGGCATGACGGTGGTTGGGAAACAGCTAAGACGACGAAGGCCACCATTTGTGGAAGTGGTGCACCGGGCCCCTGCCCTCACCGATGCGAAGTTGATCGGCGGCGTCGATCGCCGCGGTGACATAAGCCTTCGCCGCCGCCACCGCATCGCGCAGTGAGGCGCCCTTGGCCAGCTCGGCGGCAACGGCCGAGGACAGAGTGCAGCCGGTGCCGTGGGTGTTGCTGGTCGCCACCCGCGGCGCTGCCAGGCGCAGCTCCCCGTCTTGGTCGAGCAGAATATCGATGGCCTCGGCGCCTTCGGCGTGGCCGCCTTTGATCAGCACGGCCTTGGCGCCGAGGCGCCTGAGCGCCGCCGCCTGGGCGGACATCTCGCGCTCATCCTTGGCCTGGTCGCCGCCGAGCAGCTTGGCCGCCTCCGGCAGGTTCGGCGTGATCAGCGTGGCGCGCGGCACAAGGACCGCGCGCAGCGTCTCGATGGCGTCTTCATCCAGCAGCACATCGCCTGAAGCCGCGACCATGACCGGGTCGAGCACCATCGGCACCCCCGGCAGAGTTTCAAGCGCCCCGGCGACGGCCTCGATAATCTCGCTGGTCGCCAGCATGCCGATCTTGACGGCGGTGATGTTCAGATCGCGCGCCACCACCTTGATCTGCCGCGCCACGAAGTCCGGCGGAACGACCAGCACCGCCTCGACCCCATGGGTGTTCTGGGCGGTCAGCGCGGTGATCGCGCTCGCGCCATAGACGCCGAGCGCGGAGAAGGTCTTGAGGTCGGCCTGGATGCCGGCGCCGCCGCTAGAATCCGAGCCGGCGATGGTCAGTGCGATAGCGGTCATGGCCACTCATTATCGGCGCCGGCCGCAAAAGGCGAGCGCGCCGATTCAGCCGATCGACGCTAATCCCGGAAACAGCTCGAGCATCCAGGCGGCGATCAGAGTCATGGAGTTGGTGAGAAAGAGGATGCCGGTCAGCACCAAGAGGCCGCCCATGACCTTCTCGACCGCCGCCAGATGGGCGCGAAACCGCTGCATGGCGCGCATGAACGGCTTGATGGCGAGGGCAGCCAGCACGAACGGGATGCCGAGCCCAAGCGAATAGACCAGGAGCAGGCTGACGCCTTTGCTCACCGAATCCTCGCCCGCGGCAATGGCCAGGATCGCCCCCAGCACCGGCCCGATACAGGGGGTCCAGCCGAAGGCGAAGGCGAGGCCGATCACGTAAGCGCCGATCAGGCCGGCCGGCCGCGCGTCGGCGTGATAGCGCGCCTCGCGATGCAGTAGGGGCAAGTGGATCACCCCCAGGAAGTGCAAGCCGGCAATGATGATGATCACGCCGGCGATCTTGCTGAGCAGCGGCAGATTGGCGACCAGGAGCTGGCCCGCCACGGTCGCCGTGGCGCCGAGAATGACGAACACGGTGGTGAAGCCGAGCACGAAGGCGACCGACGACAGCACCACGGTGGTGTAGACGTGGGACGGCGTCTCGTCCTCGCCGGTAAGCTGGTCGAAGGTGGTGCCGCCGAGGAAGCAGAGATAAGGCGGCACGAGCGGCAGCACGCAAGGGCTGAGGAAGCTCAACAGCCCCGCGATCAGCGCGCCGATATAGGTGACGTTCATGGCTCTTGCTATTGCCCTCTCGCAAAGAGAGCAAGGGCCGCCACTAACTCGTGAAGATGATTGATCGTCACGCGGCGGCGGCGCGGGCGCGCAAGGCGGCAGTTCTGATGGCGGCGATGTTGTCTTTATAGGCGCCGCCCTTGAACACGCCGGAGCCCGCCACGATCGCATTGGCGCCGGCCTCGACCACCAGGGGCGCGGTCTCGGCATTGATGCCGCCATCGACCTCGAGGTGAATGGGCCGCGCGCCGATCATCTTGCGGATGGCCCTGATCTTGTCGAGCTGGGTGGGGATGAAGGCCTGACCGCCAAAGCCGGGATTGACCGTCATCACCAGCACGAGGTCGACCTTGTCGAGCACATATTCGATCGCATCCTCCGGGGTGGCGGGCGTGATCGAGACGCCCGCCTTCTTGCCGAGGCTCCTGATGAGCTGCAGCGAGCGGTCGAGATGCGGGCCGGCCTCGGCGTGCACGGTGATGATGTCGGAGCCGGCGGCGGCGAAGGCCTCGATGAAGGGATCGCACGGCGCGATCATCAGATGCACGTCGAACAGCTTGTTGGAATGCGGCCGCAGCGCCTTCACCACGTCGGGCCCGATGGTGATGTTGGGCACGAAATGCCCGTCCATGACATCGACATGGATCCAGTCGCAGCCGGCCTGGTCGATGGCGCGCACCTCCTCGCCGAGCCTGGCGAAGTCGGCGGAGAGGATGGACGGGGCGATGATGATGTCGCGGGCCATTGCTGTGTTCTCAGTCCCGATCAGCCTGGGGCTCAGGGCTCCCTTTTAGACCACAATCGGCTTAACCGAAATTGTCATGCCCGGCTTTATGCCGGGCATCCACGTCTTTCTCAGTGGGAAAAGCGTCGATGGCCGGGATAAGCCCGGCCATGACGGCACAAGTTAGGCGGCGCGGGCGCCGCTTCGGCAGAGCGCCAGGACCGCCGGCAGCTCATGGCCGCCAAGCCATTCCAGAAAGGCGCCGCCCGCGGTCGAGACATAGGTGAGATCGCGAGGCGACCCCGACGACGTTGAGCGCCCTCACCGTATCGCCGCCGCCGGCCACGCTCACCAGCCTGCCCTCCCTGGTCAGCCGGGCGACCTCGCGGGCGAGCGCCAGGGTTCCCTCGCCGAACGGCGGCGTTTCGAAGGCGCCGAGCGGGCCGTTCCACAGCACGGTGCGGATTCCGGCCAGGCGCCGCTTGAGATCGGCGAGGCTCTGCGGCCCGACATCGAGGATCATGGCGTCGGCAGGCACCTCGTCGACCGAGCAGACCCAAGACTGCGGCATTCTCCTTGAGCTTCAGGCTACCACCTCATCGATCGGCAACACGATCTCGCAGCCGGACCGCTCGGCGAGCGCCATGATGTCCTTGGCGGTCGGCACGAAATCGGGCTCGCATAACGAGGTGCCGACCTCCTTGCCCTTGGGCGAGAAGGAACGTGGTGGCCATGCCGCCGCCCACCACGAGCTGGTCCATGCGGGTCACGAGATTGGTCAGGGCCTCGATCTTGGTCGAGACCTTGGCGCCGCCGACAATGGCCATGACCGGCCGTTTCGGGTTTCGAGCGCCTGGCCAAGCGCGGTGATCTCGGCCATCATCAGACGGCCGGCGTAAGACGGAGCAGATCGGCGATCGCCTCGATCGAGGCATGCGCCCGGTGGGCCGACGAGAAGGCGTCGTTGACATAGAGATCGCCGAGCGCGGCGAGCGCCTTGGCGAAGTCCGGATCGTTCTTCTCCTCGCCTTTGTGGTAGCGCACATTCTCGAGCACCGCGACTCGCCGGGCTTGAGCGCGGCGAGCCGCGCTTGGCCTCGTCGCCGATGGACGTCGCGACGAACCTGGACCGCTGGTGTCCGGCATCAGCTCCTGCATCTTCACGGCGACCGGCCGCAACGAGGTCTCGGGCGTCGGCACGCCCTCTGGGACGTCCGAGATGCGACAGCACCACGACCTTGGCTCGCCTTGCGCGCAAGATCGCGCGATGGTCGGCAGCACGCGGGCGATGCGGGTCGCGTCGGCCACCACGCCGTCTTCGATCGGCACGTTGAAGTCGACGCGCACCAAGACCCGCTTGCCGGCGACATCGACGCCATCGATGGTCCTGATGCGGGAGAGGTCGATGCCGCCGGTGGCACCCTTGCCGAGGGCGCCGAGACGACTCGCTCATATCAGCCGGCCCATGGCCACTGCCGTGTCGGTCATGCGATTGGAGAAGCCCCATTCGTTGTCGTACCAGGACACCACGCGGCAGAACGTGCCGTCGACTACATGGGTGCCGTTGAGGTCGAAGATCGAGCTCAACGGATCATGGTTGAAGTCGGTCGAGACCAGCGGCTTCGCATTCACCCCCAAAATGCCCTTGAGCGGGCCTTTGGCCGCATCGATCATCGCCTGGTTGATCTCGTCGACCGTGGTCGGCCGCGCGGCCTGGAAGGTCAGGTCGACCAGGCTCACATTCGGCACCGGCACCCTGATCGAGGCGCCATCAAGCTTGCCCTTCAACTCCGGCAGCACGAGGCCGACAGCCTTGGCGGCGCCGGTCGAGCTCGGGATCAGATTGATGCCGCTGGCCCGCGCCCGATAGGGATCCTTGTGCAAGGTGTCCACGGTCCGCTGGTCGCCGGTATAGGCATGCACCGTGGTCATATAGCCATGCTTGAGGCCGATCACGTTGTTCAGCACCTGCGCCACTGGAGCAAGACAATTGGTGGTGCAGGAAGCGTTGGAGACCACGTGGTGTCCCTGGGTGAGCTTGTCGTGGTTGACGCCGAACACCACGGTGAGGTCGGCGCCCGAGCACGGGGCCGAGACCAGCACGCGCTTGGCGCCGGCGGTCAGGTGCTTGGCGGCGCCGTCGCGGTCGGTGAAGCGGCCGGTGCATTCCATGACGATATCGACGTCAAGGTCGCGCCAGGGGAGCTTTTCCGGCGTCGCCTCCGACAACACGGCGACGTCCTGGCCATTGGTCTTCAGATGCCCGTCAGCGACGTCGATCCGGCCGCGGAAGCGCCCGTGCACGCTGTCGAACTCGAGCAGATGGGCGTTCATCTCGGCCGAGCCGAGATCGTTGATGGCGACGAAATCGAGATCGTTGCGCCCAGATTCGAGATAGGCCCGGAACGTGAGCCTGCCGATCCGGCCAAATCCGTTAATGGCCACGCGCTTGTTAGACATCCTCTCCCTTACCTCTTGGTCTTGCCGATCCGGTCACGGGCCGCGGCGGCGACGGCCTCGGCGGTGATGCCGAAATGCTTATATAGGGCTTGAGCGGGCGCCGATGCACCGAATCCGTGCATGCCGATGAAGGCGCCGTCAGGCCCGAGCCATCTGTCCCAGCCGAAACCGGCGGCGGCCTCGACCGCGACGCGGGGCGCCGAGCCCAGCACTGCGTTCCGGTAATCTTCGCTCTGCGCCTCGAACAGCTCGAAACAGGGCATCGACACCACCGCGGCGCGGATTCCCTCTCCTTCGAGGGCCTTGGCCGCCTCAACCGCCAGGGCCAGTTCAGAGCCCGTACCGATCAGCGTCACCTCGCGCGGCGCTCGCGGCTCGATCAGCACATAGGCGCCTCTGGCCGACAGATTTTCCGGCGTAGCTGCGGTGCGGAGCGGCGGCAAGCCCTGGCGCGTGAGCGACAGGATGGTGGGCGTCGACTTGGCGAGCAGGGCGATCTCCCAGCACTCGGCGCATTCGACCGAATCGGCCGGCCGCATGACGTTGAGATTGGGGATGGCGCGCAGCGCGGCAAGATGCTCGATCGGCTGATGGGTCGGGCCGTCCTCGCCGAGGCCGATCGAATTCGTGGGTCATCACGTAGATCACCCGCTGCTGCATCAGCGCCGAGAGGCGGATCGACGGGCGGCAATAATCGGTGAACACCAGGAAGGTGCCGCCATAGGGCACGATGCCGCCATGCAGCGCCATGCCGTTCATCGCCGCCGCCATGGCATGCTCGCGCACGCCGTAATGGATGTAGTTGCCGGCGAAGTCGCCGGGTTTGACGATGCCATGCTGCTTGGTCAGGGTGCCGACCGAGCCGGTCAAATCGGCCGAGCCGCCGATCAGGCCGGGAACCACCGGCAGGAGTTTCTCCAGCACCTTCTGCGAGGATTGCCGCGTGGCAAGCTTGGCGCCCTCGCGGGTGAAGTCCGACTTGAGCGCGGCGACCGCGCTCACGATTGCAGCACTGACCTTGTCGTCGATCGGATCGGTGAGCCCGGCGCGGGCCGATGCATCGAGGCGCTTGGCCGCCTTCTCCCAAGCCTCGTATGCCGCATGCTGCCGGGAGCCTGCCGCCCGCCAACCGGCGAGGATCGGCTTCGGCACGTCGAAGGGCTGATGCCGCCAGCCGAGCTTCTCGCGCGTGCCGGCAATCTCCTCGTTGCCGAGCGGCGAACCGTGGGTTGCGGCCGTGCCCGCCTTGCTCGGCGCGCCATAACCAATCACGGTGCGGCAGGCGATCAGCGACGGCTTGTCGGTTACGGCCAGGGCATTCGCGATGGCCAGGGCGATGGCCTCCGGATCGTGACCGTCGACGCGGGCGGTATGCCAGTGCGACGCCCGGAAGCGTTCGATCTGGTCGTCGGAGACGGCAAGGCTGGTGGGGCCGTCGATCGAGATCTGATTGTCGTCGAACAGCACGATCAGGCGGCCAAGCTTGAGATGGCCTGCCAGCGAGATCGCCTCGTGGCTGATGCCCTCCATCAGGCAGCCATCGCCGGCCACGCAATAGGTGTGGTGGCTGACGATGTCATCGCCGAAACGGGCGTTGAGCAGCCGCTCGGCGAGCGCCATGCCGACGGCGTTGCCGAGCCCCTGGCCGAGCGGCCCGGTGGTGGTCTCGATGCCGGGCGCGTGGCCATATTCGGGATGGCCGGGCGTGCGGGAGTTGAGCTGGCGGAAATTCTTGAGCTCCTCGATGCTCATCTCGGGGTAGCCGGTGAGATAGAGCAGCGCGTAGAGCAGCATCGAGCCATGGCCGGCGGACAGCACGAAGCGGTCGCGGTCCGGCCATTCGGGGTGCGCGGCGTCGAACTTCAGGAAGCGCGTGAACAGAACGGTGGCAACGTCGGCCATGCCCATGGGCATGCCGGGATGGCCGGAATCGGCCTTTTGCACGGCATCCATGGCCAGCGCCCTGATGGCGTTGGCCAAGTCTTGATGAGACGCCTCTCGTAACGCCTGATCCTGCATCAGGGTATCTGAACCCATGAATCTGCCCGTATATCAATTGGTTGCGGATTGGTGGCGGCTACGCGCGGTAACACGCAAGGTAACAGATTTACTGAAACTCGCCGCCGTCTCCTACCACACATATAAATGGGAGCGGCAGCGCCAATCGACACCATCCACATGGAGGGATTGATGACGCAGCAATCAGACAAACCAACCGACCTTTTAACTCACTAAGGGAATTAGAGCACGAGGTTTACCAGGTGAATGTCATCGGCAATCTGCTGGAGCGTATTAGCTCTGCCACAGGAAGCCATGTCCTGGCTCACGTCGCAGCTCCAAGAGATCGGCCAACTTCTCAACAATCGAGTAGATGGAATCTATCACCTCAGAGGGGAAGAGCGCGAAAGAGCAGCGGCCGAACTGTCGGCTTTACATGCAGGGGCGTCGGCTTCGGTCTGCGCCCCGTTTTTCTTCATTTAGTTGACACGTCCCAGCCCCGGGCTATCGTGCCATGGCGCTTTAAAATCACGCGGGGGCGCTATCCATGAAAACGATTCTTGGCGGCGTTTCTAACAATTGCGTTGACGGCCTCCCCCGCATTCGCCGGGGGAACGGTCGCTCCAATCGGAAACGGGGAGCATCGGGTCTACAAACACGGCTGGGGCTGGGATGCTAGAGGCGGCTTCTACTACGTGGGTCCGATCTTCAGAGGAAATCAAAGGGGATACTTCCGCTGCCTGTGGCCCGGTTATGGCTGGCGGCGCTGCTAGCGACCCCTCTCCCTTTGTTCGGCATGCTTTGAGGTGGGATTAGCCCTGTGCTCAACCTCTGCACTTCACCATCGAAGAGTTTGCCGCCGACGGCTATACGCATGTCGAGTTCCATTGCCCCCGGTGTCGCATGACGAGACTGAGGCCGATGAGTTGGTTACCGCGTTTCTCGATAATCTCAGTGTTGGCGCTTCTATGCTTCTGTCTTGTGAGTTGGAGAGTGGTGGCGCAGGAAACCGACAAGCACCAACCGACGGCCACGGCGCCGCAAGGGGTCCAGCTCACCTTCCAGACGCTCGATGGCGGTACACAGCAGGTGAACTCGGAAGAGGTCTGGCGCATTCGCTCTACCTCCACCAGCGACGAACCGCCCGGTGCGATCGTGATCGACTACGCCTTCAAGCGGGTCTACGTAAGAGAAAGTCTCGCCAGCGTGGTGGAGAAGGTGGGCGGCGTACGGCCTTTGAAGAAATTTACCCTCCCAGCCGGAGCGCCAGTCTACATCGTTGCTGCCAAAGTGACGGGCGTCACCCGCGCCATCCCGGCGCAACATCACTTCAGCCATCGATTCTCCCCAAAAGCCTGTGAAGTTCTAATACGCGCGGACGCCCATTGCAGCCTTGACCGCGTGATACCCAACAAGAAGCTGGGTCAGCGCCAGTGGGTGGCTCTTGGCGCCGTTGGCGAGGTCGATGCGACCGACCTGGTCGCGCAAATGGCCCGCCTCGGGAATCAGGTTCCACAGCAGATCTTCGATCCGCTCGGCCCTCTTGTCGGAGATATTGCCGTTAATCTCAAGCACGTCGACGGGCTTACCGTCGCGGTCGCGGGCAAGCTCAAGGTGCAGCCCGGCATTGCTCGATCCGTCGAAGAGCGGGGTGAAGTCGGGATGGGGCAAGGTCGGGCGCAAAATATGGCGGACGTCCAGCCTGGTGTCGGAGCCGTTGGCATCGGCCGACCGCTGGAACCTGATGACGATGTCGGCGAAGGTGCGCTGCGGATGGATGTAGTTGGGACTGTCGATGCCGCGCCGTTCCAGCTGGGCCTTGACCTCCGCCGCCGTGTAGCCGCGCTTGGTGGTGTCGCGGTGCATCTTCCACTTCACCCGTAGCTCCTCCTGGGGATCGAGATAAATCTTCACGTCGTAGCAATCGCGCATGGTGCGCGTGGTGTAGCCGAGCAGGCCCTCGGCAATAACGAACTCCTTGGGCCTGACATATTCCGGCGGCTCGAACGTGCCTTGCCGGTGGTCGTAGACCGGCTTCAGGATCGGTTCGCCGGCGCGCAACAGGCGCAAATGCTGCTCGAGGACGTCGACATAGTTAGCGCGCGGGTCGAGCGCCGACAGGCCCGCCGCGGCGCGCGCCTTGCGATCGTAGCGATGATAGTCGTCGGTGCAGATCACCGTGCAATGCGCTTCGCCTAAAATCTGGGCGACACCCACCGACAGCGTTGATTTGCCCGACGCCGAATCACCTACGATGCCGAGTATGATCGGGTGATCAACTCGCTTCGACATTTAGCACTCCAGGCACTCCTCCCAAATCGGGCTTCAAGCGACGTCGCGCGCGGCAATGCTCGCCATGCGCTCGTTCGGCATGTAGGTCGTCAAAATCTGCCGTTCGCCGGTTGCGCCCGTTATCATCATGGTCTGCACCTTAAAGTGGGACCTGGTCCGCTCGACACCTTCGAGCATGAGACCGGTGGTGATCCCGGTGGCGCAGAAAAACACGTCATCCGAAGTGATTATCTCGTCGCGCTCGTACCATTTCGCGGTGTCGATCCCGGCCTCCTTGACCGCCCTCGACCTCGGTCTGAAGCTGGGGATCGAGACGCGCCAGGAATTCGCCACCAATGGCCCTGATGGCACATGCCGACATAACGCCTTCGGGTGTGCCGCCGGTTCCCATCAAGGCGTCGATGCCCGAACCGGGGATGGCGGCCATGAGCGCGCCGGCGACGTCGCCCGCTGGATAGAGCGCGACCCGCGCGCCGGAAGACAGGATGCGGTCGACCAGCTCGCGGTGACGCGGCTTTTCCAGCACGAACACGGTGAGCTCGGAGATGTCCTTGTTGAGGACATCGGCCAGGGTGGTGAGCTTCTTCTCCACCGGCCAGGTTGGATCGATCTTGCCCCGGGCCGGCGCGCTCGCCACAAATTTCTCCATATAGAAGGCGGGGCCGGGGTTCATCATGGCGCCCCGGGCCGCCACGGCCAGCACGGCCAGCGCATTGGTCTGGCCGCGCACCAAATAGCTCGTGCCCTCGACCGGATCGACCGCGACATCGGCCTTGAAGGCCGCGCCCGGACGTCCGAGCCGCTCCCCGCGCTGAGGCTGAGGGGCCTCGCCGCGCGTCGCTTCGCCGATCGCCACCACGGCGTCGATATCGACCTCTGCCAGCGCCGCGCGCATGGCATCGAGCGCCGCGCGGCCGGCATCCTGGCTGTCGCCTCGGCCGATCCAGCTAAAGGCGGCGCAGGCGGCGGCCTCCGTCACGCGGCGGAGAGAAAAGACGAGTCCCGAACCTGGGGTCTCCATAACAGCTCCTTAAACGGCAATCCCGGCCTGAACCGGCTGGGCACGCATCGCGGCTTCCGCGCACTATATCTTATGGTTCGAAGCCCACCTAGGTTTCAAGGGCTTAGCTACAGCCAACTGCGGTTTTGATTCAACGGGCCATCCCTCTCGGATCCAACGCATCGCGCAATGTATCGCCGAGCACATTGACGGAGATCAGAACGGCAATCAGCACCAGCCCGGGAATGACCGTGATCCACCAGGCGCCGGCAAAGATCAGGTCGTAGCCCGAGCGGATCAAGGTGCCGAGCGACGGCTTGGTCACCGGCATGCCGAGGCCGAGAAACGACAGCGCCGCCTCGGCCATGATGGCACCCGCCACTTGCGTGGTGGCGATCACGATCAGCGGCGACCGGATGTTGGGCAGGATGTGACGCCACATGATGCCGGCGCTGCTCGCGCCCAGGGCGCGCGCGGCGCGGACATAGTCCTTGGCGGCCTCGACCTGGGTCGCCGCCCGCGCGGTGCGGGCAAAATAAGGCCATTCGGCAAGGCCGATGACGAGGACCAGCAGCGGCACGGCGAAGCGGCTCAAGCTCTCCCCGCCAAGCCCGGCGCGGAACAGAGCCAGCACGATGATGGCCAGCATCAGGGTGGAGAGCGACAACTGAATATCGGCGGCGCGGGTCACGATGGTATCCGCCCTGCCCCCGACATAGCCGGCCAACAGGCCGAGCGGGATGCCGATCGCCGCCTGAATGGCGACGGCGAGCAGGCCGACGATGAGCGAGATGCGCGTGCCGTAGAGAATGGCGCTGAACAGATCCCGGCCTTGCGCGTCGGTGCCGAGCAGAAAGCGGGGATCGCTGCCCGCCAGCCAGGACGGCGGCAGGCCGGAATCGAGCACATCGAAGCTCGCGAGATCGAATGGGTTGTGCGGTGCGATCAGCGGCGCCAGCGCCACCGCGATGGCAATCGTGCCGAGGACGACGGCGGCGATGGTTCCTCCCGGGCGCTCTGCCACAAGCGCAAGCGAGAGCGCGGGGACCGGCACGCGACGCTGCGGCGCTCATCGCGTCCCTTCCAGGCTGATGCGGGGATCGAGCATGAGGCTCGCCATGTCCACGATGGTGTTGGTGATGACGAACAGGAAGCCGACAAAAACGAGATAGGTGGTGATGAGCGGTATGTCGGCGCGGGTCACCGCTTCGAGAAACAGGAAGCCCATGCCGGGCCATTGGAACACGGTCTCGGTCAGCAGCGTGTAGGCGATCAGCGTGCCGACTTGGAGCCCGCCCACGGCGACCAGCGGCAGCAGCGCGTTGCGGAGCGCGTGGCTGAGCCACACCCGGAGCGGCGAGGCTCCCTTGGCGCGCGCGGTGCGAACATAGTCGTGGCCGAGTTCGTCGAGCATGGCGCCGCGCACCAGCCTGATGAACAGCGGCAGCATGATCGAAGAGAGCGTCAGCGCGGGCAGGATCAGGTGCCTGAGCCCGTCGCCGGTCAGCAGGCCGGTCTCCCACCAGCCGAGCCGTACGGTCTCGCCGCGGCCGAAGGCGGGGAGCCAGCCGAGCCACACGGCAAAGATGGTGATGAGGAAGATCCCGGTGAGAAAAACCGGAATCGAGATGCCGAGCACGCTCAAGCCCAGAACGAGCCGCGCGCCAAGCGAGCGGGGGCGCACCGCGCAATAGACCCCGGCCGGCACGGCGAACAGGAGCACGATCAGGCTCGCGCCGAGCACCAGCTCGAAGCTGGCGGGAAATTTGGCCAGAATGACCTCGAGCGTCGGCCGCTTGTAGATGATGGAGGTGCCGAGATCGCCTTGCGCCGCGCCGCCGAGATAGCGCACGAGCTGCACCGGCCAGGGGGCATCGAGCCCAAGCTTGTGACGCAGCTCCGCGCGCTCGGCTTCGGGCACCGCTTCGCCCATGATCTCGCGCAAAGGGTCGCCGAGAGCGGCGCGGACGGCAAAAGCGATGACGAGAATCGCCAGCATCACCAGCAGCGCCTGGAAAGCGCGCCCGGCAATGAAGCCTAAAGGTGCCGCAAGCGCCCGCATCGCCGTCCGGTCTGAACACTCCGCTGTTTCAGGAGTTTACAATGATCGCTGCTAGATTGCGCTGGTCTGAGCCCCGACGGGAAACAGAATGGCGCGCGTTGTGGCGTTCTGCACATTAAAGCGGCAATCGCGGTCAATCCCGCTTCGCGCCACCAAGCCGGCCCGAAGCAAATTCATGTGGCACGAGCGTTGCGGTGGTACTCAATGGGACACAGCCATGCCCGATCACGCGGCAAAAGACCTGTAGCATGACCATCAAAATTCACTCGGGCTACGAGATTTCATACGACTGCGCCCAGCCGACGCCAATGATCCTGACATTGAGCGTCCATCCCAGCCTGCGGTCCAATCTGCTCACGCCCGACCGCATGGTGATCAAGCCCTATGTCGAGGCGACGGAGTATCTGGACCGGTACGGCAATATTTGCCACGTGATCCGGGCGCCGGCCGGGCGGCTGACCATTTCCGCCGATTTCCTGGCGCTGGACAGCGGCAAGCCCGACGATGTTGCGCCGGAGGCCATTGCGCGTCCGCTCGAGACGCTGCCGGTGGATACGTTGGTCTACCTGCTCGGCAGCCGCTATTGCGAAACCGATCTCCTGTCGGAGTTCGCCTGGATCAACTTTCGGCAAAATCCCGCAGGGCTGGGGGCTGGTGCAAGCCATCTGCGATTTCGTGCATGACCGCATCAAGTTCGGCTACGCGCATGCCAATCCGACCAAGACGGCCTTTGGCGCCTTTACCGAAGGGCGGGGCGTATGCCGTGACTTCGCCCATCTCGCGGTGACCCTGTGCCGCTGCATGAACATCCCGGCGCGCTATTGCACCGGCTATCTTGGCGATATCGGCATTCCGCCCGACCCAGCGCCGATGGATTTCAGCGCCTGGTTCGAGGCCTTTATTGGCGACCGCTGGTACACATTCGACGCGCGTCACAACACGCCGCGCATCGGCCGCATCCTGATCGCCCGTGGCCGCGACGCCACCGACGTTGCGATCGTCACGTCATTCGGTCTCCACACCCTGGCGGGCTTCAAGGTGGTCAGCGACGAGGTGAGCGCGGTCGAGGTGGCGCGCAGCGCCTGACGCTGATCAGGCGGATGCCCGGGTCAGGCCATAGGCGAGCGCGGCGGCGACCGCCGCCTGCCACGGCACGAGCAGCAGGGCGATGTTATCAAGGCTTGCAGCCGGATAGAGCAGAAGGCCGAACAGCGCGCCGGCGGCGACGATCACGCTCCAGGCTTCGGGACGCCTGATGGTTCGGGCGGCGATGCCGGCGCCGAAGGCGGTGAGGCCGGCGCCGATCCCCCCTCCGATGAGTCCCGCCAAGATCCAGCCCACGACCTCGCGGCTGGCTTTGGCGCCATCGACCGTTCCGAACAGCTCGGAGCCGACCAGCGCCGACATCACGTCATTCGCCGTGTTGACCGCCGCCAGCCACCCCACCAGCGTCAGCGCCATGGCGAGCAGGCATTTGCCGAGATCGCGGTTGGCCCACAGCCACAACATGATCGCTATGCCAGCCCCGAAGGCAATGCCGGCATGGAGCGGAATTCGGTCCGCGTTGATGAGGATCTCGGGGTCCTCGAGACGCAGGTCCGGCAAGGGAGAGGGAATACTCGAGATCAGGCCGGTGACCATGCCGACGCCCGCCATGATGGCAAGGGCGCGCGCCCGAGCGGGCGGGGTCGGAAGCGTCGCTGCGCCGGCAATAGACCAGCTCATCCAGGCCTCCGCGTTGCAAGCGAGCGGATAAGACCCCCTATAGTAGCAGTATGCTATGCTGACCGCCACGCTTCAGCATCGCGGAGAGTGACCATGCGCGTTCTTATGCCCTTGATCGGCCTGCTTTTCCTTTCCGTCTCATCCTTGGCCCCGGCTTGGGCGGTCAAGCTCGGCGAGACCTGCGACGGCATCGCCGCCCTGCGCTGCGACGACAAATTGTGGTGCGAGCACCCGGCCGGGCAATGCACCGTCGCCGACGGGTCAGGGACGTGCGTCAAGGAGCCGGGCATCGTCTGCACCAAGGAGTACCTCCCGGTCTGCGGCTGCGACGGCAAGACCTACGGCAACGATTGCGAGCGCCGGGCGGCGAAGGCCCAGCTCGACCATGTCGGCGAATGTGCTAGATAGGGCCGCGCGCCCCGAACCGTCCGATTAGTTGATCGCGGGCTTGCCCGTCTCGGCCACCGATTTCATCTGGCCGAGACCCTTCTCCATGTCGTCGCCGATCATCTTCTTGCCGTTCATCACCAGGCAGAAGGCCTTTTCCAAGAAGTTGTGATGGGCGGACATGGTCCAGGTGACAGCGGTCCCATCGCCTTCGGGCTTGAAGCCGAAATCCGAGTTGCTGGTTCCCTCGAACGGCTTCACGAAATCGACCTTGAGCTTGACCGCGGCGTTGGGCTGGCTCTCGACGACGGTCATCTTGCCCTCGCCGACCTTGTCATTGCCGGACCAGGACATGGCGGCGCCCTGCCCCGACTCAGGTCCCTCGAAACTCATCTTGGCATCGGGATCGAGCTTCGCCCACGGCGACCAAGCCTCCCATTTATGCAAGTCGTTGACCTGACCAAACACATCCGCCACAGGCGCGGCGATGACCGTCGTGCGGTCGACGCGGAACTCGGAAGGCTGCAAGGCAACCACCACGATGAAGCCGAGGATGAGCACGGCGAGACCGATGAGGATTTTCTTGAGCATAGCGATTTCCTCCCGAGCCGCGGGCTAGCGGCTTTCAGCTACTCGATGACCAGATCACCGAGATAAGGCATGTCGATGACATTCACCACCGCGCCGATCTTGACATTGTTGCGCGCCGCCCAGGACAGATGCTGCCAATGCAGCGGGATCAGCGCCGCGTCGTCGTAAAGGATGCGCTCGATCTTTTTCAGCACCTCGGCCCGCGCGTTAGGGTCGGTGATGGTCTGGGTCGCAAGCGTCATCCGGTCGACCTCGGGATTTGAGTAATTGCCGGCATTGTACTGGCCGTAGCCCTTTTCCTTGTCGGGCGTCATCACCAGGAACTCGTAGAAATTCGCCGAGTCCTGCGTGTCCGATTGCCAGCCGATCATCATGATGTCGCCGGCGCGCTCGTCGAAGCGTTGCCAGTATTGCGCCTTGGGCATGGTCTGGAGATCGACCTTGATGTTGATCTTGGCGAGCATGGCGGCGACGGCTTCGGCAACCCGGGCATCTTCCACATAACGATTGTTGGGAGCCATCATGGTCACCGAGAAGCCATCCTCGTAGCCGGCTTCCTTCATCAGCGCTTTCGCCTTGGCGAGGTCAAAGCGCGGCGCCAGCGCCGGATCGTGACCGGCATAGCCCGGCGGACTGAGCTCGCCCGCCGCACTGGCTAGGCCGCGCATGATCTTGTCGGCGATGCCGGTTCCGTTCACCGCGTAGACCATGGCCAGGCGCACCCGCTGGTCCTTGAAGGCGGGAACGCGGTCCTGGTTCAGCTCGAAGGTGAGCACGCGCGTGCTCGGCATGGTGATCAGCGTGCAGCACGACGCTTGCTTGAGACGGGCAAGATCGGTCGGCGGCACCGGCGCGATGAAATCGATGTCGCCCGCAAGCAGCGCCGCCACCCGGGTGGCCGGCTCCTTGATCGGGGTGAACACGATCTCATCGACATTGCCCGGCGAATCCTTGTCCCAATAATCGGCAAAGCGCTTGAGCTTCAGGCGCACCCCTTGCTCGCGCTCGGTGACCATGAACGGTCCCGTGCCGCCGGCATGGGTCGAGGCGAAGGAGGCGCCATGCTTGACGATCTGATCCTTGGGCCGCCCGCGCTCATCCGTGCCGGTGTAGAACGCGCGGTCCATCGGGAAGACGTAGGTGGCGAGGTTGAGCACCAGCGGATAAGGGCCCTTGGTCACCAGATCGACGGTGAGATCGTCGACCGCGCGCGCCTCGCTGAACGGCTCGAACAGCGCCTTGAAATCGGGGCTCTGCTTCAGCCGGTTGAAGGTCCACACCACGTCCTCGGCCGAGAGCGTGCGTCCGGACTGAAACTTCACGCCCTCGCGCAAGTGAAAGCGGGTGGTGCGCTCGTCGATCTTCTCGAAGCTCTTGGCAAGGCGCGGCTCGATCGACAGATCCTGGCGGAACCGGATCAGCGGATCGAACAGCAGATGCGACAGCTGAAGCGTCGCGCCCGACAACTGCTCATGGGGATCGAGCGAGGTGGGATCGGAATCATAGGCCATGCGCAGGGTCTTGGCCTGCGCGGCCTGGGGAGCCCCGGAAGCAAGGGCCGCGAGCAAGGCGACGATAAGAAAAAGACGCATGGGCCCGGTTATGTCGCCCGAAAGACGCGGCGCGTCCACTCCCCTTTGCCTCCTTGGCATCGGCTCTATACAGTCCCGCCGTCGCTTGGAGACCCTGGAGTTTCGTCGTTGTGGAGGGGTTTTTCGTCACCGGGACCGACACCAATGTCGGCAAGACAGTCGTTTCGGCGTGGCTGGTTGCGCGGCTCGGCGCCTGCTACTGGAAGCCGGTTCAGGCCGGTAACCATCCGGAGACCGACTTCGGCCATCGTGCGCCGGCTCAGCGACGCGCCCCCTGACCGCATCCTGCCCGAGGCTTATGTGCTGCCTGAGCCGATTGCCCCGCACGAGGCGGCGCGGCGGGCCGGCGTCGCCATCGACATGCAGAAGCTCGTCCCGCCGCCGTGCGACCGGCCGCTGGTGGTCGAAGGCGCGGGCGGGCTCATGGTGCCGCTCACCGACCGGGCCTTCGTCATCGATCTGGCGCACGAGCTCGACCTGCCGGTGGTGCTGGTGACCCGCTCCACGCTCGGCACCATCAACCACACGCTCTTGTCGCTCGAGGCCATCAGGCGGCGCGGGCTGCACCTCGCCGGGGTGGTGGTGAATGGACCGGAGACGCCGCATAATCGCGCCGCGATCGAGCGCTACGGCCAAGTGGAAATCATCGCCGAGATCCCATGGCTCGATCAGATGACGGCGGCCTCTCTCAAGGCGATCGAGCCCGAGCTCGACCTGGCCAAGCTCGCCAAGTCCGCGTCATGAACGACGAGCCGAAATCCGGGACGCCGCCGCGCAGCTCCCTCGCCGCCGAGGTGCTGGCACGCGACCGGCGCCATGTCTGGCATCCCTTCACCCAGCACGGCACCGAGAGCGAGCCGATCGTGCTGGCCGGCGCGAAGGGGGCGTCGCTGTTCGATGCCGACGGCCGCGAGATCCTCGACCTGGTCTCCTCGTGGTGGACCTGCACTCACGGCCATTCGCATCCAAAGATCAATGCGGCGCTGGCCGATCAAGCAAGCCGGTTCGAGCATGTGATGTTCGCGGGTTTCACCCACCGGTCGGCCGCCGATCTGGCGACGGCGCTGGCGAGCATGTTGCCCGGCGATCTCGGCAAGGTGTTCTTCTCCGACGATGGATCGACCGCGGTCGAGGTCGCGCTCAAGATCGCCTATCAATATTGGATCAATTGCGGCGAGCCGCGGCGGCGCATGCTGATCGCTTTCGACGGCGGCTATCACGGCGACACGCTCGGCGCGATGTCGGTCGGGCGTGGCTCGCAAATGTTCAGCGCATTCCGCGACCTGATGTACAACGTCATGGTGCTCCCCTACCCGGCGACGTTCGAGGGCGACGACGCCGTGGAGGAGCGGGAGGCCGGCGCGATGTCGGCCTTCGAGGCGCTGCTCGCCGATCGCGGCGATACGGTCGCGGCCTTCATCATCGAGCCGTTGCTGCAAGGGGCCGGCGGCATGCGGGTGTGCCGCCCGAGCTTCCTCCGGCGCCTGGTCAAGAGGGCGCGAGAGGCCGGCATCCTCGTCATCTTCGACGAGGTGGCGACCGGCTTCGGGCGGACGGGGACGCTGTTCGCCTTGGAGCAAGCCGGTGTCGTGCCCGACCTGGTCTGCCTGTCGAAGGGGCTGACCGCCGGCTACATGCCGATGGCGGTGACCGTGGCGCGGGAGCCGATCTTCGAGGCCTTTCTCGGCGAGAGCTTCGACCGGGCGCTGCCCCACGGCCATTCCTTCACCGCCAATCCGCTCGCTTGCGCGGTGGCGCTTGCCTCGCTGGCGCTGTTCGAGGAGGAGCGGACGCTGGAGCGGATCGCGCGGATCAACCAGCGCCATCGGGACATGATGGCCGAGCTTGCGCTTCGCCCCGATGTGACCCGGCTGCGGCTGATCGGCTCGGTCCTCGCGTTCGATCTCAAAGAAGGCGGCGGCTACCAATCGGCGGAGAGCCGGGCTCTGCGCAGCTGGTATCTGGCGCATGGCCTCAATATCAGGCCGCTCGGGCCGACAATTTATCTCATGCCGCCTTATTGCATCACCGATGGCGGAGCTGAGCCGCGCCTATGCCGGGCTCACCGAGGGCCTCGACCGGCTCGCCTCAGGGGCGTTGAGCGCGCCATAGACGATGTGCCAAGTGATCCGGCCGCCGAATTTTGCATCGGTGGCGCGGATGGCACGGCGCAGCGCGCCGGGGCTGAGCGGCGCATAGCCCTCCCTGGGCGTGAGGCCGCCGACCGCCTTCATGCGGCTGAGAAATGACAGCGTGTCGGCGTCGGGCACCAGACGCTCCTCCTCGAGGACTCCAGGCAGCGGCGAGATATCGGCAAGCCCGCTTGCCAGTCCCTCGCTCGCCAGCACGGCGCGCCACTCGGCAAAACTGTCGGTGCCAAGCGTGGCATAGAGCATGACACCCCCGGGGGCGAGGAATTGCCGCAAGCGTTCCAAGCTCGCGACCGGGTCGGCAAGCCAATGTAGCGTCATGCTCGAGACGATGAGATCGAGCTCGGCATGGCCGCCGGCCTCGCCGGCATCCATCACCTCGAAGCTGATATGTTGCGTGCTTGAGGGTGCAAGGTTGCGCCGGCATTGCGCAATCATGGCGGGGGCGACGTCGGTCAGGACGAAGCTGCCTTGCGGGTAGCGCTTGATCAAATGCCGGCTGAGCAGCCCGGTGCCGCAGCCAAGTTCGAGCACGCGAGGAGAGGCAAGCTCGGGCAGCAAGCGCGCGAGCCTATCGGCGACCGCACGCTGCAGACCGGCATGCAGCTCATAGCTCTCGGCGCGCGCGCCAAAGCGCGCCGCGATCTCGGCGCTACGACGGGAGAGCATGGGCAAACTCAAGGACATGGTGCGCGACCCAGCGCGGGTGCCGCAATGGCAGGACATGGCCGCCGTCCGGCGACCAGATGAGCCCGGCATTCTGCCATATCGTTTCGCTCATCGGTGGCGGCACGATGGCGTCGTCGCGGGCGGCTAGGGCAAGGATGGGGCATGCCAGCTGGTCTTTAGCTTTTCGCGCGTCCCAATGCATCAGCCAATCGAGCCCTTGGTCGAGGCGGCCGACATTGAGCGCCTCGGGCAGGGCAAAGCCGGCGGCGCCGCATGACCGCCAAAAGGCCTGGAGCGTTGCTCCAGGGTCCCGTTCGAGCCCGCGCTTCAGCGCCGCGATCCGGGAGGGCGCAATGTGGCAGCAGAAACAGTCGAAGCCCTGGACACTGACGAGCGCCCGGAACCGGCCTCCCCCCTGCTGAAGCAGCCACAACAGGCCAAGCGAATGGCCGACGGCGATAGCATCGGACGGCCAGTCGGCCTCGCCTCGAGGTCCGCCGGAGACGAAGCCGAGATCGACCAAAGTGATCTCGGCGTCATCGAGGTGAGCGACGACATCGGCCCATATGCCGGCATGGAAGCCCCAACCATGGACGAGCACGAAATGCATGGTGCCGCTTTACACCGCACGCGCCCGGCGCGGCGCATGCGCGCCGGCGAGGACATCCAAAAGCCGATCGATGTCAGACTCCTGATGCGCCGCGGTGACGGCCAGTCTGAGCCGCGCGGTGTTGGGGGGAACGGTGGGCGGCCTGATCGAACTTGCCCACAGCCCTGCGTCGCGCAGCCGCCTGCTCATGCCGAGCGCGGCATCGGCCGAGCCCAGGATAATTGGCACGATCTGCGTGGTCGAGGCGCCGGTGTTGAGGCCGATCGTGGTTGCGCCGGCGCGAACGCGCTGCGCCAGGCTCGCGACCAGCGCGCGCTCTGCGTCCATGCCGGCCACGAGATCGAGCCCGGCGTCGATGGCGCCGAGCACTGGCGGCGGCAGCGCGGTCGAGTAGATCAGCCCGCCGCAGCGGTTGACGATGTAATCGCGCACCGTTTCGCTCGCGGCGACAAAGCCACCGAAACTGCCGAGCGCCTTGGAGAAGGTGCCGATCACGATATCGGCCTTGCCGGACAGGCCCGAGCCCGCCTGCCCGAGGATGCCGGTGGCATGCGCGTCGTCGACGATCAGACAGGCATCATGCTGGCGCGCCAGCGTGGCAATTGCTCCGAGCGGCGCCAGGTCGCCGTCCATGGAGAACACGCTCTCGGTCAAGATGAAGCGGGGCCGGTCATCTCCTTGATACTCGAGTCAGAAGTTCGTCGAGATGAGCGGCGTCGCAATGGCGGTAGCGGATCTGCCGCGCGCCCGCCGCCTGACAACCGAAATGCATGCTGGCATGGTTGAGACGGTCGGCGAACACCAGGGGCGCGGCGCCGAGCACGCTCTCATCGAGCAGCGCCTGGAGCACGGCGGCGTTGGTCTGGAAGCCGGAGGCCATCACGAGCGCAGCCGGCTTATGCTTGAGGCGCGCCAGCTTGGCTTCGATCGGGCCGAACAGGTCGAGATTGCCGGTGACGAGGCGCGACGCGCCCGAGCCAACCCCATAGGCCTCGGCCCAGTCTCTCGCCCGGCCGATCAGGGCTGGATGGAAGCGAAGTCCGAGATAGTCGTTGCTGGAGAAATTGGTATAGGTACGGCCGTCGATGCGGACCTCGCGGGCATCGAGGGCGGCGATTTCGGTCAAAGACCGCCGCAAGCCCTCGCGGGCACGCGCATCGAGAAAGGCCTGGTACCTGCTTTCGCTCGCCGTCATGATCCTGTATTAGCGAAGGGCCCACCCTCCAGCAATCGCAACGCACCGCCAGTGGCAGAACCCTTCAAATCCACGAATCCTATCAACGGCAACGCCCACCCGGCGGAGACCTTGCGCGAGCCTGAAACCCGCCATGATTGGAGCGCCCGGGAGGTCGTCGCCCTCCTCACCGGTCCCCTCATCGAACTGGTCGATCGGGCGCGCGGGGTGCATCGGCGCCATCACGCCGACGGCGAGGTGCAGCTTGCCAGCCTGCTCTCGATCAAGACCGGGGCGTGCCCAGAGGACTGCAAATATTGCTCGCAATCGGCCCATTACGCCAAGACCACCGGCCTCAAGCGCGAGACGCTGCTCGATGTCGACGATGTGCTGAAAGAGGCACAGCGCGCCAAATCGGCCGGCGCCACCCGCTTCTGCATGGGGGCGGCCTGGCGCGAGGTGAAGGACGGCGAAGCCTTCGACAGCGTGCTGGCCATGGTGCGCGGCGTCCGGGGGCTCGGCATGGAGGCGTGCGTCACCCTGGGCATGCTGAGCCAGGCCCAGGCCGACCGCCTCGCCGATGCCGGCCTCACCGCCTACAATCACAATCTCGATACCTCGCCCGAGTTCTATGGCGAGATCGTCACCACACGAACCTACCAGGAGCGGCTGGATACGCTCGCGCGCGTGCGCCAATCCGGGGTCCAGGTCTGCTGCGGCGGCATTATCGGCCTGGGCGAGACCGTCACGGACCGGGCGCGCCTGCTCCAGACGCTCGCCAATCTCAACCCCCATCCGGAAAGCGTGCCGATCAACGCGCTCGCGGCGGTGCCGGGCACGCCATTGGCGGACCAGCCGCCGGTCGATCCGCTCGATCTGGTGCGCATGGTGGCGGCGGCGCGCATCATGATGCCGCTGTCACGGGTCAGGCTGTCCGCCGGGCGGCGCGAACTCACCAAGGAGGCGCAGATCCTCTGCTTCCTCGCCGGCGCCAACTCGATCTTCTATGGCGACAAGTTGCTCACCACCGCCAATAACGAGACGAATGACGATCTCGCCCTGATCGCGGCGGCCGGCCTCAGCATCCAGAGCGCTGCCCCCGCGGAATGAGTTAGCGGCCCGAGCGCAGCTTGGGCATCTGTCCGGGATTGGTGTGATAGGTGATCGCACATTCGCGGACGCCGTTTGCAAACTAAGTCAAAGCGCTAGCTGAAACCTTTCCCCTCTGTAGGTAACCCTAGAGGTAACACCAGACAGGAGGGATTGATGACGCAACTGAATAGACGTTCGGTTCTAGCCGGGGTGCCCGCAGCTGCCGCCGTGACGGCATTCCCTGGGCTTGGACTTGTTAAGAGCGTGGAAGCCGCAGGCATCAAACTCTACGACGAGCCCGATCTCTTCATGTTCACGCTAGAGACGGCTCTCTACGAGCCCGAAATGCCGAAGGGTTCAATCGTGATTGTAAATCGGAAAATTCAGCCCCGCGAAGATGGCGACTTGGTATTGGCAACCATTCACTGGGGCAATGGACCCGATACCCGCATGCTGACGATTGAGGGCTTCCGTTGGCTAAGGCAAACTTCCAAGACTTATGAGCGAGCAAATCAGATAAGATCGGCGAACCGACACCCCAGCAGTGTCGTTCCCAGACAAACTCAGCCCCGTCCCTGTGTCGAGCTTCCTGCTCTGGGCTTCGTCTCTAAGCGTTCGGCGCTGGAAGGGCCTGTCAGCCTAGAAGCCGAACCACAGGCTAATGCCCGGACGCCGATAATAGGGATAGCCGTAGCCATACGAATAGTAGGGCCGGTAGCCGTACCCATAAGGGCGTCCGTAGTAGCCATATGGCCGATAACCGTAACCGTAGCCGTAACGCCTGTAGCCGTAGCCGCGCCGGTAGCGATAGTAGACTTGCTCCAAACCACCGGCACTCGATTGATCCAGCGCGGGAGCGTTCGGCTGCGCCTTGGCTGGCCCCGGGGTAAAAAACACAAGCGCAATTATGCAGCCTACGCCTGAGAGGTTTAGATTGGCACGCATGGGAGTTACCTTTCAGTAGGGGACCGCTATACAACGTGATGCTCGAACTAGAACGCCACGCCATGGCGAATGGTTCACCCCTGCACGCGTTGATCGCTTTTCTTGTCCGCGTGGTCGCCGGTCAAACCCCCGCATCTCTAAGCGTTGGTGCTCTGCCTTGAGGTCGAGCCTAAGCCAAATACAAGCTCTATGAATATGCGTTTGCTTCCCTGAGGCCAGTCCGCAGAACTCAGGAGGGATAGGCATTGCGAATGAAGTTTAGGACCGTTTTGATGGATAGCGTGGCGAGCTCCTCGCTTTGACCAATTGACGCTGCGAGCTGAGTGCTGAAGTGAGCGGCTTGTACTTCAGCCATCTCACCAAGACTTCTAGCTGCCGCGAGTCTCCTGAGCAGGCTGAAGCTAGCGTTTAGATTGCGCTGCGCGAGCTCAATCATCTCGCGATGTAGGAGGAGACGAGAGTCATTTGCCGCATCGTATATTTGCCGCGGCCAAAGCATTAAGCACAGAACGTTAATCGGGTCGGCCTTCTCAGGCTGATCCGTATTCAAATCGGCGAAGACAACGGTGAGGTCGCGATCTGAATCGCGCTCTTGGGAATAAAGAGCTCTCGTCTGCACGCGATCAAAGCCTCGCTGTGTAGAGCTGCTGCCCATCAATGTGAGGGCTCCGGCGCCTTAACGCGCTGCTTGCGTAAGACTGCGCGCAAGGCGATTTGTGTTAGCCGTTCCGTGTCGCGTTCACCGGTACACGCAGAGGCGAGTATGATCTGGGCCAGATTGTTCTTTATGACCGAAGCCTCGCTCGGCGTGATGGGCTTGGTCGCGTGGACCTCTTGCCACGCGGCATCATAGGCAGCCGTCAACGCAGCCAATTCCTGCGGCTGGAAAAATGCAGCGTATTTTTTGAAGGTCATGACAGCCACTCCCACGGACCAGGCGGGAGTCTTGCGCTCTCAGTCGCCGGTGTTGCCTGGCAATGGTGCGCACCGACGATAATTAAGCCTAACAGTCCGGTCCGAGACTGTCTTCATGCGGCGCAACCACAATAACGTGCGACGCAGCATGGCCTCAGCGACCGTGCTAACGCGACGGTCTAAGCCCTTCTCCGTAATCCGAGAGCTGAGGAGGGGCGGGAGGGCTACACTGCCCCAGACCTCCTGAGACACAATCGGCGTATCAGGGCGCACATCGCGTTCAAATCCGCCGTGGTCGATTGCGCTATGGTCTGCCCGGGTCACGTGGAGGACACATCCCCTCCCCGCGCACGGATAGTCGCTGGTGCTAAGCCGCCACGTTAGGATCAACACCAATTCTTGCGCCGTGGACAGGAGCTTGCCCAGCACTCGAATCGTCGGGCCAAACCCTCAGCGACCAAAATCGACCCCACATCTCGTCCATCCACGGTCAACTTGCCGCAGAGCCGCCCATAATTGCATCGCCGCGTCCCCTCCGTTCCTGGGTCGCAGGCACAGCCAACGCGCTGAAGATTGGGCTTACCCTTACCAAGGAGCTGTTGCAGCCGATCCGTCGCCTTTGCGGATAAAGCCCGCTCCCTGGAACACTGCGCATTCGATCCAGATTCCGGTGTGTTGAAACCGACAAGGCGAAAGGTCTGTCCGTTGTGACGCACAGTGTCGCCATCGACGACTTGGATGTGCCCTGTACTTGCCGCAGTCTGATAGGCCGGATCGCTCTGGTCGATGCTGGGGTTTAGGTAGAGCACGGTCACGAGTAAAGCGACGACGAAGCACCACGGCACCCAACCAGGGATTTCCCAGCTCAACCGTGCCCGTTTTGACGTCCGGCTGGTCCGGTGCCACCGGCTTTGCCGTCTGCGCTTGAAATCAGGTCGGAGGATCGAGGCCATGTGCGGTTGGCCGCTGGCTGAGGCAGAAGCGATCTGACTAGCAGCTCAAAGCAAACAAATCGTTCGCGCCGGTTCACGCTCACGATGCCTACGCTAAACTCCTTGGATGGCAAATACCCGCGCGGGAAACATTTAGGTTTTCGATAAAAGGTTCACGACCTAGGAACGCTTTTGCAAGGAAGGGTGCTTATGCAAAACACTAATCGTAGCTAAGCTCTGGTCGGCGATGATTATCTTAATGTCCTGGGTAGGCTTTGCGGTCGTCGTGGCCGTCGCATGTAAGCTTATGAAATCCCATCGTCTTTGACTTTTAATCAGAGGGTCGTGGGTTCGAATCCCGCCGGGCTCACCATTAAATCAATAACTTACCGGCATTTGCCGTTCCCTCGAAAGCGCCATGCTAACCGACCGCTAACTCGGCGGACAACTAGCAACCTATGGAGGGATTGATGCCTGCACTTACAAAACTGATCCAAGATCACAAGCGCACTTGGCGCCCTATTGGCGGCGATCGAACGCGGTGACACTTTGAAGCGCTGTTACGATGCCGACGACGAGGAAGCCGATCGCGTCGCTCAAGCTCTGTCTCTATCGACCCAAGACAGCGGTAGAGGTGCGGGAGCTCGCTCATTACCTGCTGACCATTCCTTGGGTGAAGGACTTCTGGCCGGACGACGCAAAGGTTCTGCTTATGACGTTGACTACCTTTGGCGACAAGAGGCTGCTGCCATGACGCTCTGGCTCCGCCGATGGCTGGCAAACCGGCGGGCCAAGGCCCGGTAACGTTAAGGCAGAAATGGCGCTCCACCCATGCCGGCGCCGGTGTGTATTCAGCGGTGGTCACCGTCAAGCTAGTACGGCGTTTTCGGTGACAAGTCCTGGCCGGGTTTTCCCTTCAGCGGCAACCCGGCCGGGGCGCTCGCTTCGGCAGGCGACCCTTTTGCGCGAAGAAGCTGTTACAATCCCGCAAGGCACTAGGCCGCCATCTCCGTCGTGCGCGATGGAGTGGAGGTGTCTGCGCTCAAGTGGGTTACTGAGACGCCTAGAGAGAGAATAGGAAGTAACAAGAGGAGTTTAAGCCATGAAGAGATTGATCTACGCCGTTGCGGCTACAGCGTTGCTGGCGGGTATCGCGACAATCGGGTTCACGCCCGCTCAGGCGACGATCACTGTGCCCGATCGAAAACTCTATGTAGGCTCGTCTGTAACGCCCGTGCACTGCCAAAAGAATTATCATTGCCATTGGAGGGGTTCAGGCGCCAACAGAAGCAAGCACTGCCACATCTGCGGCTAGTGCCGAGCACTCGCTTCGGCTGGCACCCTTTTTGTTTCTGGTCGACGCCGAGAAATAGCCGTAAGCTTTGAACTGACATTCCTTGAGTGTCGTCTCCATACTCAACAACTCAGCCCCGTCCCCAAGCGGGGCTTTTTGTTGTTCAAACAAAATCTGACGCCCAACCCAGGGAAAGGTCAGACGCCAGACAAGCTTTCGACAATGCGGTGCGCCAGGGAGGGGTACCTTGGCGCCCAATGGGTGACATTTTCGGGTAACGGGGGGGCTACCGATTAAGTCAATATCACCCGCTACAGTCTTAGCGTCTCGCTGCGCGGCGCAACAGTGTACGGAGATATGGTCGGCCTATACTTTGGTCGGTAAGGGGCGCTCGCTTCGGCGAGCGCCCTTTTGGTTGTGAGCTTAAACGTTCCGAACCAGGTTTCCGACGGCAAGCACCAGATAACCCACCAACAAAATAGAGAAGCCAGTGCGGCTAAACGGATTGTCGATATGCGCGTAGTGAATGACGGCCGCGGCCAACGCGAGGACGGCTGACACAATGAAGGTAATCACCTTGGGTGCTGAGAGTTCGAATTGCATCTTTCCCCCCTTTAGCCCGCCAATGGGCTTGGAGGGATCAGTTTAGCTGCTCCCGCACGATCTGGCGATAAGCACCGGGCGCTGGCTTCGGCGGGCGCCTTTTACCACATGGGGCCAAAGGTCTAATTAGCTCGAAGCCAGACGTGCTAAAGCTCTGCCGTGAACGGGTATTCCCTCCCCTTCACAGGTTCCCCCCAAAAGGAACCGGAGAAGCCCCGCGCGCCCCCGTGACGGGGCTTCTTCTTTGGGAGTTAGACCAATGCCTCGGCGCTTCCCCGCCCCTTGGACCGCCGAGCTTCCACTGAAGTTGTAGAGACACCAACTGACGGCTATAATCGAAGTGCAAGCTCAGGGCTTGCACACATTCATTCCGTAAACCCTAAACTCAGCCCCGCCCTTTGCGGGGCTTTTGTCAGACGGTGAAATTCTGGTAGCTTTCCAAGGTTGACGCAGGCTCCGAGTGAATGGCCTGCTTGTTCCACTCGAACTGAAGGGTGAGCGGAATGTTGAACCATCTTTTGTCACCCGGGGGGCTATTAGCCAGGACTATCGCGGCGGTAGCTATCGCGGTTTTTTGGACCATTGGCGCGGTGGGCACGACGGCCGGAGTGACCACGCTCGCCACTGCTGTTACGGCTATGACCAGCACACCAGCCGAAGCCGGTCGAGGCGGAGGTCGAGGCCGTGGAGGCCGGGGCCATGGAGGCCGGGGTCGTGGTCGCGGTTGGGGTGGTGTTCGCGGTCGTGGTCATGGTTGGGGCTGGGGCGGGGGCGTTCAGCGCTGCTGGTGGCGAGGTGGTCATCGCGTGTGTCGCTGGTAGCACTTTGAAGGTCGCCTGCTATGACGGCCCAATGGGGCGGGCGCGCTACTATCGTGTAATCGGCAACCTTTGGCATTGGATGCCAACCCGCTTGCGTTGATCGGCAAGGCAGCAACTCCAGTTGAGCGCCTATCTGTCTTACGCCCCTTACTAAGAACGGCCCCGACTTGAGGTCGGGGCCGTTCCTGCTTCAAGGGGCCGTGCTACGGAGGTGCCCTTTGTCATAATCACACTACTCCAATCCGCATAGGTTGAGTTGTGACGCGCATCACACACACGCGGAATTATCGGTCGATGTGAGGTGGGCGGTGAGTGCGTGATTACACAGTGCAGGCGCAATTATGAGAACGGCCCCGATTGGGGACAGGGCCGTCTCGTCGTCAAGGGCGTTCGGTGGTAGTCGCCCTCGTTAAAGTCGTTGGTCTTATGCGTGAGCGGCTTGACCGCGTCTCCGCCTAGCCATCCATCCCATCAAGCCTAAGCCGCCAGCGAAGAGAGGAAGGCTTGGGCAGTTGCTACAACCCTACTCCTATCCGGATAGGTTGAGTGTGACCCGCAACACACACACGGGAATTATCTGTCGATAAGAGGTGCGCGGTAAGTGCGCGATTACGGAGCGTGTTAGCGGCTCTTCTTAATCACTCTAGCCTTTTGCCGGAGCGTGATCAGCTTCCCAGGCCGGCGCTTCACTGCGTCATTATATGTGAGCTGCGCGGTGGTGAAGTCTGACACCAGGGCTATTAGCTCCTCAACATGCTGATCGGCGTCGTCCCAAAGCTCGATGCGAAAAGGGAGTTCATGGTCTGGCCCACCCATTTAACCATGTAGAGAACGAAACAAGAACGAGGTCAAGATAACTTTGGGTTGTATCTGTGGCGCTCGCAAACCATGATCCAGGACTGCTGTGTGGTGGTGCACATGCTCAAGGTCAAACGAGCTGACTCTCCAGGACTGCGGGACGGAAGGGTAGTCATCCGGTTCTTAGGGGATGACGACAGGCGCTACGATGTCTCTTTGAGTAGGCAGGCCCTCGCAGACGCTATCGTGGTGCTGCTTCAGGGTGCCATGTCCCTAACTCATGATGATCGAGTAGCAATTGAGGCGGTTCAAGTTCAAGGCAGCTTCCAACTGGCGGTCGGTCCAAATATGGAGCCCACGCTTCTAGTTGGCTTCGGAGGCGTAACGCTGCCGGTACATCTAACTGAAACTCAACTCGCGACCCTGCAACAAGATATGGCTGAGTTTCTGAAATCTCGTTCGACGCCGCATTAGCATTCATTGATCTAGGGCAGCTGACGCCACCCATCACACCACCCCAACCGCCGCGTATGCAATCTTCCGATCGAAGTTCTTGACTCCCGGCTCCTGGTAAGCCGTCACCAGCGCACCAGCTACCGCGTTGGCAATATCATCGTGAGCGCCTGGCGCATGATCGATGCTGTCTTTCCCGCCTCGTGAAGTTCGACGCTCAAGTGAGATCAGCTGCGTCACCAGCCGATCGTGATCGAGAAGATCGGCAGCCGTGCTGTTGATGAGCGGCAGCAGGTCTCGGTAAAGCTCCGACTTCGATTTCTCTGCCGGCTCGTAGTTCACTCCATGCTTGCGGAATTGCTCCCGTGGCCATTCCCCACCATAGCGATCGCCATAGACGGTCGTGCAGCGATAAGACCTAATCAGCTTCGCGTATTCCTCAGCCACGGCTTCCGGAGAGAACGGCGGCTTGCGTTCGCGGATAACATCAAGGATCTCGGTCTCGCCTTCCTTGTGAGCGATCGCGAGTGTCATGGCATCCGAACTTCCGCCAGACGGATCGACAAAGGCGACGTATTTATGCGTTCGCTCTGGCCCTCGCTCGTGGACGCCGAGATTGACGCAAGCTTCAACCGCTTCTCGCGTGATGAATGTCTCAACGTCCGTCCGGAACTCGGCCATGTATTCAGCACTGGCAGCGGCTGCATCGCGCTCCATCGCCCGGTCGATGATCTCCTGAGAGAGATCGGGATTGAAGTCGCGGGTAGAGCCTTTCGCTACGAGGATCTTCGGGTCGCCTTCGGGGCCGAAGTCCCGGCGATAGGTGTCCCACAACGCCCCTCGTCTCGCGTAAGGCGATGAGATGGCAATCAGCGGTCCTTGAGTGGTAGCCAATGCCGGTCGGGCAGCGTTCAGAATCTCGACATCCGGGTTGGCGCTTTCATCGCTCATCCAGAAAGCACACTCGTCCGCCAACACAGCCACGCAGGTCACACCTCGGATGCGCCGGAACGAAGCACTGCGAACCTCAAGGGTGATGCCGGTTGTGAGTGTCAGCGTCTCCGCTGTCCTGCCGGCAATCAGCTGCTTGAGGATAGGCGTGGCCTCCAGAGTGCCCTCGGCATAATCCAACAGCACCTTGGCTTGCTTCTTGTCGGGCGCAATCAGCAGCACTACGCCCTTTTCGCCGCTAGCTAGCTTGTCGCTGTAATCGCATAACCCCGCCAGATAAGTGGCAAGCACAGCCATCGCCCGGCTTTTGCCGCCGCGTCTGCCGACGCAACACCAAAGCTCATCGACACGTTGCGAAGGTGCTGAGGTGCGCCCGGTGAATTGGGTGAAGGTCTTTAGCTCATCAGGCTGCAATGGTTCGCCCATCGCTGCCAGCAACAATGACCGCCATGGGTGCCAGGTATCACCTGCCAATGCTGAGCCAAGCAATGCGGGATCTTCAAGAGCTTGGCGGAGGGTAACGCGGGGTTTCATTCGCCGTCCCCCAGTGGAACTGTGTCATGCGGCCATTCGTTTCTGGAATAGCCAGTCTCAAGGCCAGCAGTCCCCGTAGGCTGGTTAGGCCCGGTATCCGTTTCGTGGCTCTCCGAGTTAAGAATGGTGCCGGGCCGCTTGCTACTGCGACTGCAATTCGTTTTCTGATCAACCATCGAGAAAGGGGATTACCTATGAAAAAGATTGTAATAGCGCTTGCGCTGGTCCTGACGAGCTCAAGCTTCGTTGTCGCTAATGCCGGTGCTCGCAAAACCTGCAAGCAGGGGCTTGAGATGCACCCGATGGCGGGCGAGCACAGTGTTCTGATGAAGGAGTGCAAAGCACAATACAAAGCTCTCAAGAAGGCCGGTCACACTCCACGAGTGACTTAGGTTCAATTGTCGTCATGCGGCCTCTGCTAATGGTTCAGGCTTGGGCCTCCGATCGAGACACGCTGGCAGCTTCGGATACCCGTCCGCGTAATACTCAAGCTGATAGTCGTCGCCCTGGAGTGCTCCCGGTGTTGGGCCGTGCGGGTTGAAGTAAGGCGTAGAAGACTCGTCAGAGGCCGTAAGAGCGGGCTCCACGGCCTGTAATCGCTTCTCTGGTACCGCGCTAGGGAGGGCTTCCGTGTAATCGCTTCTATGCCTAGCAACAGCATCAGCCACGCGGCATCGACGCGAGCAGTAAACCTGAGCCAACCGCTTGGGCATGAACGTCTCGCCACATCGCTTGCAGGTCATGCCCTGCCCCCCTTACTGAGGTAGGATTCGATGTTGGGGGTGATGTCGTGCATCCGGCGCTCGAGCCCGAGATCGAGTAGGAGCCGGCGAAGGGTATTGGTCGCTGTGCAATAGTTGGCCAGGTCAAGAGCCATCCCGCCGGCAGCATCCGCCTCTGCCTGCTCGCACCACACCGCCAGCTGGGTGGCTCGGCGTACGATGATGCTCTTAGCTTCGGAGGGATCGCCGCCAATGTCGCTGGTGAGCTGGGCAAGGATGTCCCTATACCGGCGCGCATAGGCAGAGCGGCCATCTACGCCGCCAACGAATAGGTCTTTGCCGTTAGAAACGCGGCTCCGAGCCGAGGGCTTTGCAAGCCTTGTCGCGCGGGTGGGAATAGCCCGGTTTTCACCCTCATTTTCGAGCATCTGTTACCTTGCTGTTACCTACTGGAGCCGCAATCGGCTTAAAATGCGTTGGTTTGCAATGATTTTGGCTAGCAGTTGCCGCTGATAAGATATCAAAGAACCATTGGAATTCGGGCAGTTTCCAACGTCAAAAACGGCTCGAAATTGGTCTGTTTGAATCTCACCATCTAGCCTCATTCCAACCCTAAGCTTTTGACTGGTCCTCTCCAGCAGGTGTGGCCAACCCCTGCGAACGGGCCAGGCCCAGTACCGCTCTCCAGTGCATGGCGTAACGGTGCTGGGTCCTTTTATTGGGCGCTTGCGCTCGGCTGCTAATTCCTGGCGGCGCTTGGTGAGTGCCTTTGCAGCAGTCGAAGGGGAGACATCGGTCTCCGTCTCGGTTTCCTTCTGAGGAAGGTCCAAGCTTTCGACCGTCACCTTATCGGGTGGCGTTTCCGGTTCGCTCTGTGAAGAGAGTTCGCGCGCGGCATCACGCAGCGAAATGCCGCCAGGTGTGTAGGTGTTCGGCGCTGATGGCGCTCTTTGTTCGGTGTCCATAAGGTGAATATGGGGGGTAAAACGTGACAGCCGTTCCTAGTATTAATAGAATACAACCAACTCTAACGGAATATAACGGATTGTAACTATAACCGTTTCTTTCGTGCTCTCTCGGAAGTTCAAGCAAATCTGTCAGTAGTGATAGCTTCTGGTTGTGACATTTCTGCACGAAGGTGCTCACTACCCCCGAAGGTGCTCACGTTATTATGGTGAGCATCTTCGCCCTGATTGAGCATCTTCGGGAGCGACCAGAGCCAGCCGGCGTCCATGCCGCCCTTGTACGGCTTAATGCCAAACCGGTCTTTTGCCCTTCGGACGGTTGCCCACGATAGCCCTACGGCGGCTGCGTCAGCCTGGACCTGCTTTGCAGGCGCAGGCCCATCAGCCAACAGCTCTCGTACGAAGCCTTCAGCTTCCTCGCAGGGGCGCGCTGCGGCATTGCCGCTGTCAGCGGCTAGCGCCTCGTTGGCGGTGATGGTGACGTGCTCGTGTTCCCAATCTACGCGGGAAGCCACGATGCCCTTGTCCACGATGGTCTGCTTGAGCCGATAGGCAAGCCCAGACGGCAGAGCCGCAAGGTTGTTCTTTGCCGACAGCATCAAGCGGCGTTCCGGGTTGTCCGCATCCTCGATAACCGCGAAGGCCATCCTGGCAACGCCAACAAAGCCTATCGAGCCGATAAAACTGTGAAGGGCTTTCTTGGTGGAGTTGGCGCCGCCCTTGCTGAAATGCGTCACCGACAGGACAGCGACCCGCATCCGCTCTGCCATCTCGGTAAGGGGTTCAAGGACACCTCTCACGTCCGCATTTTTGTGTAAGTCGGCCTTGCCCATATATGAGCTGATGGGGTCCACGATCACGAGCGCAACATCGCCAACCTCTTTTATCTTTTGTTCCAGCAATTCGAGGTCGGCCTGAAGACTAAAGCCGCGGCGTGTGCGGCAGTCCTGCATGACTGACGACACAATATGGACGCGGCCAAGATCGGCTTCGGCTGCATGGAGACGCGGAACAATCGTATCTCCCGCGCCGTCCTCTGCGCTGAGAACGATGACGCTGCCTTGTAGCGATCGGCCTTCATCGCACGGCCATGCGCCGCCCATAGTTACCGTCGCCGCTATCGCCATAGACAGTTGGCTCTTGCCGGTACCAGGATCGCCGGCAACGCAGGTGTGCTTGCCAATGGCTAGGCGTCCAGGCCAAAGCCAATCAACGGGCTCAAGTTCAATCTCAGAAGCGCAGCGGCTAATGAGCATGCCGGGTAGACCTTCCAGTGGGATGCTGCTCATGCGCTTGCCCTCCGTATGTTGCTGGCGAGCGCATCGCACTCACGCTTAAACTCACGCACCTCCGCCATGATGTTGCTGAACTCGAAATGAACCGTGGGATTGTTCAGCTTCCACAACAGAATGTCGCGCCATGCTGCGAAGGCTTCCAATTCCGGGGTTAGGGATTGGAGATTCATGGCCGCGCCTCCCACTTGAAGGCAGACGCCAGCTTGCCGCTAGCCCTCCACTGAAATGCTCGTGCTAGCTTGCCGGGGTTCTCCCGGTCGTAAAGCTCGAGAAACTCAAGACCGTCTTTCAGTTCGGGGACGCTTTTGCGTCTGCGCTTCTGCGCTTCGGCATGCCATGGATATGGGAGGGTCATGACCGGACCCCCTTGGCGCGAATTCTTCGCGTGATGTCATCAAGCTTGTCTCGCTGCTTGACCGAGATCGGGGCGCGCAAGGTCGATACAAACCCAGCCTCCCAGATGGTGAGCAGATCGGATGTGAGGAGCCATGCACAAAGATCGCTGAGGGACTGCGGCTCTGGTCTCGATATTATGTCTGTCCAAGTGAGACCGAGCTTGCGGACTATTCGATCCGCAATGGCCGCAGCCGACGCCCTTTCACCATCATGCTCGCTGCCGAGCATGCCGAGAACTTTGATTAGTTGATTGACGGACTCTGGCTCAAATATCTTGCCGCCGAGCGTGTCAGTAGTTACATGTCTCATTGCTGATTGTTCCTATGCGCCGCTTGGCCTGCCAGGGCCGGCGGCGCTTTTATTTGAGCATCCGCCAAAGCGTGCGTTCTTTGATTGATTTGATTTAGGCAGCGACCTCGCGGGATTTCTCCCACGCTTCGAGGTCGGCTATTCGCCAATATCTTCGCTTGTTGATAACGGTGGGGCGCGGGAAGGCTAACGCTTCATCCGCAGCCAGCGCCACAAACTCATGTCGCTCACACCATAACGTGTGCGAACTGCGCCGGCGGGTAGATAGGTTTGGTGGTCGTTCATAGGTAGCCTCCGTGTTAGGACACGCAGCTACCTAAGCACCCACGAAAATAGGCCCTCGGATTACGGACGGAAATTACCTTTTTTGTTGAGAAACCGCCTCCTGTAGGTATTCCAGCATTCATCGACCATGCGCGGTCAAATCTTGATGCCGTACCGCTTGCTGGCTTTGGCGGCGACAATGCCAAGTATCCGGGAACGGATGCCCTTAGGACGGACCAGGGGGGCGCTAACGAGTTCGCGAAAACCCTGCTGGCGACCCTTCCCGATTACTTTAGTGAGGGATCGGGCATCTTCGATTAATTCAACAACGTGGTGCGGCCTTGATTTCCTTTTTCGCGCTGACAGTGGGACTAGCGAAAGGGCAGCCTGGAATTTATGGAGGTTCTCGGTGACGCTTCCTAATTGTGGTTCTATAGCCCGCGCTTGCTTGTCAACCTCAACGTAAGCGCGCTTGTGCGCTTTTAGTCTCCCGAAGCGATAGGAGATCGCCTCGCATTCGGTTCCGATCCATACAACCGCGAACGGGCCCAGCAGTCGAGGTCGACCCGGTCCCCTCATCGGCGCACCAGCCCCATCACATGATCGCCCCACGCATCAAGCGCGGCTCGCTTCTCATCCGCGTAATCGTGACGCTGATAGATACCGACCACGCCGGCACGAGAGCCAGCAGTGTGACCCAGGATCGCTTCGGTGACCTGTAGCGGCGTCCTGAGCTTCTGAAGTCCCGTCGCCACGGTACGCCGCAGATCGTGAATGACCCACGGCCCGATCTTGGCGAACTGATCTAAGCGCGCCTTCTGCGGAGTCCAGCCTGCCACCGGTCGGTTTCCGTTCGGCGTGAATACGAACGGCGAGTCTTTGATTCGCTGAACCTCCCCCACGATAGCAACCGCTAGAGGCGACAGCGGTATGATGTGGGGTTGACCATTCTTGGTCCGCGCTCCCTCAAGTCTGATTTCGTTGCCTTGGATCTCGGACCATCGAAGGTGTCCGATCTCGTCCCGGCGCGCTCCTGTAAGAGCTAGCAGTCGAAGAGCGGTGGCGAAGTGCGGAGGAATATTCTCACAAGCATTCCACACTGCGACCAACTCATCATCAGTCAGCACTCGGTCGCGCTTAGTCTCGTTTCCCGGCTTAGGCAGATCGGCCAGGGGATTGGACTCGATGATTCCTCGTCCCACCGCCCACTTGAACAGCCGATGAAGATGAGCGTGAAGGCGACGGGCCATGACTGGCGAACCGCGATCGACAATCGCATCAATCACGTCGAGCACGTCACGCCGGCTAATGCTGGCTATTTCGCGAGTACCCCAGCTTGGGGTCACGTCCCGCTCTATCATGCGGGTCACGATATGGACTTGCCGGTTTTTAGCCTGGTCGCGCTGTAGCCATTCCTTGGCCACCCCGGCAAAGTCTGTGGCACCGGCACCAACTTGCCGAACCCTTGAAGGGTCGCGTCCAGCCTGAGCGTCCTCTCTGGCCTTCCGCCATGCTTCTCTAGCGTCTGCCAGGGAAAGGGCAGGATAAATGCCAAGCTTTAGGCGTCGTAGGCGCCCCCCATGACGATAGAAGACGACCCAGGATCTGTTACCGCCGTAGCTAACCCGCAGCGCAAGGCCAGGGTAGCCGCGATCGAATATATCCACCTGGCCCTTGGCCGGTGGCTTGATGCGCTGGATCGCCGCGTCTGTAAGCGCTCGCTTTGCCATTTTCCCTCTTGCGGTAACTAACGGTAACCGAACTGACCGTTATTGATTGTTACCGCAGGTTATGGCAAGGTACCTGTTCCGAGGATGAAAGGCAAGGCTAGCAAGGCTTAGACAGCGGGTTAGTCCTGTGAAAACCCTTACCGCACGCGGGGTGATTTTCCCGGTTGGGTATGATAGGTGATCATCAGCATCGCCATTAGGATCGCGGCAAACAGGCCGGCCAAGGTGCCGATCCAAACCGGCGAGCCTTCGAGATGGCTACGCTGGGCGATCTCCACCGCCGCGGCGCTGGCCGCCAGCGAGGCGACGGCGGCGTAGACGATCACCAGCATAGGCGTCCGCGAATCGTCCGGGCCCGATCCGGTTCGGCGCGACATGATGAAGTTGCGCGCAACGGCGCCGATTATCGTGCCGAGAAAGCCGGCAAGGAAGGCGAGATAGAGCGCGTCTATGCTGCCGCCGATGGCGAGGCCAGTGACCGCGCCCACCGCGATGCCGACGATCAAAACAATCAATAGACTTGCTGAAGTCATCTCCGGTCCCCCCTGTTGCCCTGGCGTTATTGGCCGGGCGTTGCTTTTCCAGCGAATCGAGTATGCCCCAAGCATCCTACCGGGAAAAGCGAGCAGGATGTTCCCCTCCCGGTCTCCATGCTTGCGTTCGGCGTGAGCCGGGGCTAGGCAAGTCCCTCACATTCCTCGGCCTTCCCACCTCATGTCCCGCATCGTCTATGTGAACGGCAGCTACGTCCCTGAGGACGAGGCCAAGGTCTCGGTGTTCGACCGCGCCTTTCTGTTCGGCGACGCGGTCTATGAGGTGACGGCGGTGCTCGACCGGCGGCTAGTCGATTTCGCCGCGCATTTGGCGCGGCTCGACCGCTCGCTCAACGAGATCGCCCTGCCCGCGCCCTTGAGCCACGACGATCTGCGTGCGCTGCATGAGCAGCTGATCCAGCGCAATGAAATCGACGAAGGCATCGTCTATCTCCAGATCAGCCGCGGAGCCGCCGACCGCGACTTCGCCTATCCCGAGAAGCCCGCGCCAATGGTGGTCGCCTTCACCCAAGGCCGGAAGCTGATCGCCAATCCTTATGCCGCCACCGGGGTCAAGGTCGTCACCATCCCCGACCTTCGCTGGAAGCGGCGCGACATCAAATCGACCTCGATGCTGGCCCAAGCCATGGGCAAGCAGGACGCCAAGCTCAAAGGCGCCTACGAGGCCTGGATGGTCGAAGACGGTTGCGTGACCGAAGGGACCTCGTCCTCGGCCTTCATCCTCGACGATGCCGGCGTCATCCGCACCCAGCCGCTCGGCCATCAGATCCTGCCGGGCGTCACCCGCCGCGCCGTGCTCCGCCTCGCCGCCACGCAGGGCGTGAGCCTCGAGGAGCGCCCGTTCACCGTGGCGGAGGCGCTGCGCGCCCGCGAGGCGTTCATGACCGCCGCTTCGGCCTTCGTGCTGCCCGTGGTGGAGATCGACGGCGTCACCATCGGCGATGGGCGGCCAGGCCCGGTCGCGCGCGCCTTCCGCGACCTCTATATCGAGGAAGCACGGAACTCCGACGCCTAACAAAGCTTGTAAAGGGGCGTCACGCCTCCCCCCACAACCTCGATGTTCCGATGGATTCACTTAGGCCAATGGCAAAAGCTCCGACAGCCCTATCTGCTTCAGAGCAGCCTCAAAAGGTCGCGGTGAAGCGGATCGTGGCGCTGATGAACGCGGGCGCCGGCGCCTTCAATCAGGCGCTCGCCGCCGATGTCGAGCACGCGCTGGCGGAGGCTCTCAGGCGAGATGGGGTGGCGGCCGAAATCCGGTTCGTCAGCGGCGCAGGACTGCACGATGCCGCAATGCGCGCTCTGGCCGAAGCCAAAAGCGGCCAGTTCGATGCCGTCGTGGTCGGCGGCGGCGACGGCACCATCCGCACGCTGGCGAGCGTCCTGGCCGGGACCGACGTGCCGCTCGGCGTGGTGCCTCTCGGCACGCTCAATCATTTCGCCAAGGACCTCGGCATCCCGCTCCCGGTCGAGGAGGCGGCGGCGATCATCGCCGCAGGCCGCACGCGCCTGGTCGATTTGGCCGAAGTCAACGGCGAGACCTTCATCAACAATTCGTCGATCGGCATCTACCCGTACATGGTCATCGACCGCGAGCGGCGCATGGCCCGCCACAAGCTCACCAAATGGATGGCCATGGTGCCGGCTTTCTTCCGGATGCTTCGCCACTTTCCACGACGACGCCTACACATCGCGGCCGAAGGCTTCGCCCGGCCCTATCGCACGCCCTGCCTGTTCGTCGGCAATAACGAATATGGCACGGAGCTGTTCACCTTCGGGCGGCGTCAGGACCTCGATACCGGCAAGCTTTGGTTCTATGTGGTGAAGCCGCGCACGCCATTGGACTTCTTCTGGATGATATGCCGGCTGTGCTTCGGCCGCATGGATCAGGTGGGCGATCTCGACACGTTCGAACTGGCCGAGGCCGAGATCGGCGCCAGGGCCAGCCGGTTGCCGGTGGCGCTCGACGGCGAGGTCAAGATCATGCATGGCCCCCTCCACTATCGCTCCCGGCCCAAGGCGCTTCGCGTCATCGTCCCGGCTTGAAGCGGGAGCGAATCGGATATGTTCGGGGCAACCGCGAAATGATCAGGACCGGGACATGTTTCCTCGCCCCCATCCAGGCTATGTCAAACGCAAGCTGATCGAGTTTGCGCCCGAGCTATGGCTGGCGCTGGACCTGCTCGCCAAGGATACCGGCCGAGACGTCAACGAGCTCGCCGAGGAGGCCTTCGCCGATCTGCTCGGCAAATATCACCGTCCGGCCTCGCTGAAAGAGGCCTTGCGGGAGAGCGCGCGCCGCCTGCCCGCAAATGACGACGTGCCGCCGCGCTGAGGCGCAAGACTAAGAGCCGCCCCCTTCGCAACGTCTTGGCGATGCGCGTCCTCGTCCAAGGGGCGCCCTTCAGGTGCCGCTAAAGGCTCTCGGGGTTCCAGCCTAGCAACGCAAGCATGACGAAGAACCCGACGACATAGCCAAGCACCACGGGCCATCCCTCTTTCAACCAGCGGGCCGCGGATCTCGCTTCCGGCATCAGCCCTGCGACCGCGACGCCCGCGGACGACCCGAACCAGATCATGGAGCCGCCGAAGCCGACGGCGTAGGCCAGGAATCCCCAGTCATAATTGCCCTGCTTTATCGCGAGCGCGGTCAGCGGAATATTGTCGAACACGGCCGAGACGAAGCCGAGCCCGAGCGCGGTCTCCCAGCTGGGCAATGGCAAGGATTTGACCGGCATCATCGACGCCGCGGAGACCAGAGCGAGCAGAAAGATTGCGCCGCGTGCAGCACGCGGAACGATGGACCAATCCGGCCGCGCGATCGGCGCGGTCAGGAGAATTGCCGCCGCCACCGCCAGCCCTATCAGGGGCACCTCGTCCAGAATGTGGGCGTCGAACAAATGGGCGCCGACATTGGCGCCGATCGCCGAAGCGAGCACGATGACGACGGCGGCAACATATCTGAACGAGATTTGCAGGTCTGACGGCCGATCCTTGACGATCGGTGCGTGTTTCTGTTGGGCAAGCGATGCCGGAATGCCCGACACAAGCAGCGCAACCGCAGCCGCGACATAGGCATGAAGCACCTGAAGGGGGCTGACTCCGGCGATCCACAGCATGGTCGTCGTCGTGTCGCCGATCACGCTGCCCGCGCCGCCGGCGTTGGCGGCGGCGACAATTGCCGCGAGATAGCCGATGCGAACCTTACCTCTGTAAACATGTCGTGCAACGGTCGCGCCGATCAGCGCCGCGGCGATATTGTCGAGGAACGAGGAGATAACGAACACGAGTGCCAGAAGCACAAAACCGCCGGTCCAATTGTCCGGCAGAGCCGCCGGCATCCAGTCAGGGACGCGGCTGGCCTCGAAATGGCGGGCAAGGAGAGCAAAACCGACCAGAAGCAGGAACAGGTTCGCCAGGAGAACCCATTCATGCTCGTAGTGCGCGAAGAGGCCGGCTAGCCCTGGCCCTTCGTTGAAGCCGGTGCCCAATAGCTTCTTGAGCGTGATAACGCCGAGCCCGATGAGAGCCGCGGCGAGCGTATGACGATGAAAGATTGCGACGCAGGCGAGCGTGGCGGCGAACAGCAAAAAATCGATCAGCACCGAGAGATCGTGAGCGCCGAGATAAGGGGCTGGGCTAACGGCCAATGTTTACGTTCCTGCCGGTCTCGTTGGTTGGCTCATCGATTCGCTGTGAGGCCCGCGCTGGCGGCCACTCAGCCCTTGAGCCGCGCCACGATGGCTTCGAGCGCCGCCACGGCCTCGGCCCGGTCATGCTTCTGCAAGTCGAGCAGAAGCTTGAAGCCGTCAGCCTCCTCGCGGATGACGGTGCCTTCGCTGGCGAGATCGTCATAGAGGCCGAGAACCCTGTAGCAGCGCACCGGCTCGGCGAAGCCCTTGACCTTGATCGGCGTCTGCTCTTCGGTCGCCACCTCGTCCTTGACCAGCGAATAGGTCTCGTGGCCGAGCAGGATGCCGTCGATCTCCGAATTCGACTGGAGCCGCGCGGTCAAATTCACCGCGCTGCCGATGATGGTGTAGTCCATGCGGTCGTCGCTGCCGAAATTGCCGACCGTGCAGTAGCCGGTATTGATGCCGACGCGCGAGATGAAAGGGCTGTTCCGCCCCGAGTTCCAGCCACTCGGCCTGAAGCTCGCGCAGTCGGCGCAACATGGCGATGGCCATGCGCACGCAGGCCCGCGCATCTTCCTTTACGCCGCGCGATCTCGGGATCGCCGAAAAACACCATGATGGCGTCGCCAATATATTTGTCGATGGTGGCGCCATGCTCGAGCGCGATGTTGGACATCTCGGTCAGGTAGCGGTTGAGCAGATTGGTGAGGTCCTCGGATTCGAGCTTGTCGGTGGTCTCGGTGAAATTGACCACGTCGGAAAAGAAGATGGTCAGCTTCTTGCGGCTCGACGTGATCTCGACATTCTGCGCGCCGGTGAAGATCGAGTGATAGATCTGCGGCGAGAGATATTTCGAGAGCTTGGTAGACAGCGAGTCGAGCTCTTTGTTCTTCTTGGTGATGATCTCGTTGGCGCGGCGTTGCTCCCGCCCCAAGGCGTTTAGCTGCTCCTCGTTGCGGTCGCTGAGTTTCATCAGTCGGCGCGTGGCGCGAAACAGCTTCTGATAGTCCTTGAGCAGCTCTTCATAGAGCTTGCCGTCGACGCGGTCGGCGAAGCGGCCGTCATCGAGCAGCCGTTGCGCGGCCGCGATCACCTGCTCCTCAGCCGCGAAGAGATCATCGGATGACATTAGTCGGGCATTTTCTCGAGATGGAACTTGGCGTTTTCGAGGTCCTCCCCGAATTCCCCGCCGAGCTCCTGCATGGTGTCGTCCTCTTGATCGTAATACCAATAGACATCGACCGCCGCGCCTTTCTTGGCGGCGGCATCGAGCTTGTCCATGAGCATCATTATAGCCTTGGCGCTCGAGCTGTTGAGGTAGATGAGCTCGAAATCGAAGCGGCAGGCGCCGTTGCCGAGCTTGCCCAGATAGGCGTCGAGCGCCGGTGAACACCGGGCCATAGAACTCGGTGACGTCCTCGGGGTAGGATTCCCCGGTGATCTTCAGAGTGGTTTCCGACGAAATCGAAAGCGATCGCCGGAGTGCGCGAAGTGCCTTCGATGTCAAGCTTGTCTCGCATTGTGCCGGCTCTCAAATGGTCGCTTTGAGCGCGAAGAACGCGCGGTTGCCGTCGAGCTCGGTGAAATCGAACTCGATCGGTTTCGAGGCGCGCCGCGCGATTTCCATGAAGCCGAGGCCCGCGCCCTTGCTGCCCACTTCGGGTTCGGCCCTGAGCTGCTCCTTGTAAAGCGCCTTGAGCTCGTCCTTGCTCATTTCCTTGATGCGGCTGAGCCGCGCGTGCAAGCGGTCAATATCGGCGAGCTCGATGAGATTGCCGGCGCAGACCACGTAGCCGTCGCTCTCCTTGCCGATGGTCAGGATGCCGTAGCGGATTTCCGTGAGCGCGCTGGCGTGCGAAGCAGGCGGCAACGAGGCCTGGGCCTTCTCGGCGGAGTAGCGGATGATGTTCTGCATCTGCTCGACGAACACGGCGAACACGCTCCTGAGCGTCTTGGTGTCGGCGTCGTCGATAGTGAGCTTCTGCTTCAGCGCTTCGCCGACGCCGCTCAAGACCGGCTCGGTCACGTAACCGCTATAGGCAAAGATAACCCCCTGCTTGTGCAGCAGCGCCCGCGTGTCCATGAGTTGGGAAGCGAGCATCGGCGTCTCCTAGGCGTGCGGAACGAAACCCAGCACCGTGAGGTCGTCACGGCGGACTTGCTGCCCTTGATAGGCTGCCAAGGCGTGGCGCAACGATTCCTCCTGCTCGCTCATCGGCACGCCGCGGTTCTTCTTGAGCAGCTCCTGGAAGCGCCGCTTGCCGAAGGAGCGGCCGCGCGGGCCCCCGATCTGATCGATCAGGCCGTCGGTGGTGAGATAGAAGGTATCGCTGCTTTCGAACGACAGCGCAATGTCGGTGTATTTGGTTTCCAGCGGATAACGCCGGTAGCCGAGACCCTTGCGGTCGCCTTTGATCTCGATAACGCCTGTTCTGGTTCGCCCGCCACAGCGAGAACCGGGCCCCGGCGAACACCATCTTGCGCTGCTTCGGATTGATGAAGCAGATGCCGGCTTCGAGGCCATCGTCGGTCTCGCCCTGTTGCTCGTCCTGGCCGAGCAGGCTTTGCACTCCGCGATGCAGCCCGGTCAGCACCTGGCTCGGATTGTCGTTATCGGCGCTGCGCAGCATGCGATCGAGCAGGCCCCAGGCGATCAATGTCATGAACGCGCCGGGCACGCCGTGTCCGGTGCAGTCGCCGACCATCACGGCATAGCCTTGGCTGATGGCCTGGAACCAGAAGAAGTCGCCGCCCACGATGTCGCGCGGCTCCCAGATGAGGAAATGATCGGCGGCAACCTCGTCGAGCTCGCGGCGGGCCGGCAGCACCGCGGCCTGGATGCGGCTGGCATAGCGCAGGCTTTGCAGGATCAGCTGATTGGCCGCAGCCGCCCGCTGCTCGCTTTCCTTGGTGTCGGTCAGGTCGCTATAGACGGCGACGGTGCCGCCGGTCTCGGTGCGCCGCTCGTTGATTTGCAGCCAGCGTCCGTCGGAGCGGCGCTGGAGCAGCGGCAGATTGGGATGGCGATGCTCGGCGAGGCGTTGCCTGATCCAGCCCTCCTCCCTGCCCTTGGCGTCGTGGATGAGGCCGTGCGCGACCGCGCTGCGGATAATCTCCTCGAATGTCGTGCCCGTTTTCGGCGCACCGTCGCCAAGATCGAACAGCTCGGCATATTTATGATTGCCGAGCACGAGACGATCCTCGTTGTCGTAAAGCGAGAAGCCTTCGGTGATGGTGTCGATGGCGTCGGTCAGGCGCTGCTCGCTTTCCGCCAAGGCGGCCTGCTCCGCGGTCTTGCGCGCGGTGACCTCGCTCCAGGAGCCGATCACTTCGAGCGGCTTGCCGTTCTGGTCCTTGACCAAATGCTGGTCGTCGCTCACCCAGCAATAGATGCCGTCGGCCTTGCGGAAGCGGTATTCGGCGACGTTGCGGCCTTCCTGGAACAGCTTCTCCTGCCCCGCCTCGACCTCGGCCAGATCCTCGGGATGAACGCGCGCGCGCCAAAACTCCGGGTCCTTCATATATTGGTCGGGCTCGTAGCCGAGCACCCGCTTGATGTTGTCGCTGACGAAGGTCGGGGCATAGGTCCCGCCGGCCTCGAAGCTATAGACCACCGCCGGGGCGCCATGGAGCAGCAGATCGAACCGCGCGCGGGCGGCGTTCTCGGCCTGCTCGGCTTGCTTGCGCGAGCTGATATTGCTCCATGAGCCGACGATCTCGATCGGCTCGCCGTCGTCGCCGCGCAAGAGATATTGCTCGTCGCTGACCCAGATGTAACTGCCGTTGCGCTTGCGGAAGCGATATTCGGCGGCGTGCCGCCCCTTCTCGAACAGCTTCGCCTGCTCGGCCTCGACCGCAGCGAGATCGTCGGGATGGACGTTGTCGCGCCAGAAATCGGCATGCTCGAGATATTTCTCGGGGCAATAGCCGAGCAGGCGCTTGATGTTCTCGCTGACGAAGGTCGGCGCATAGTCGCCGCTCGCCTTGAAGCTATAGATCACCGCCGGCGCGCTCTCGAGCAAAGCCGATAGTCGCGCGCGGGCCGAATCCTCGGCCGCTTCGGCATTCTTGCGGTCGGTGATGTTGCTCCACGAGCCGACGATCTCCAACGGCGCGCCGCTTTCGTCGCGGAGAAGATGCTGCTCATCGCTCACCCAACAATAGGAGTCGTCCTTGCGCCGGAAGCGGTATTCGATGGCGTGGTGGCCGCGTTCGAACAGACGGTCCATTTCCGCTTCGATGCCCGCAAGATCGTCGGGATGCACGCGCTCGCGCCAGAAATTCAGGATTTTCGAGATATTCGCCGGGGGCATATCCGAACAGCCGCGTGATGTTCTCGCTGACGAAGGTCGGCGCGAAATCGCCCTTGGCCTCGAAGCTGTAGATCACCGCCGGCGAGGCATCGAGCAGGCGGGATAACCGGGTCGCGGCCCCAGCCTGCGGTTCAGCCAAATGCCGGCGTTCGCCTTCTTCCAGTTCGCGGGTTGCGTCGGCCAAGATAGTCTCGATGATATCCGCCACTTTTCCAGAATCGGTGCCGGCTCGCAGCATTTCATCGAGCGCTGCGGCAGCGATATCGGCGTATTTTCTGGGAGAGGTCATTAAGGGTTCGTGTTGAGTGCGCCTGGCAAAGCGGGAGGAACGGCCTGCGGGCGAGCGATCTTTTCGGGCCCACCCGCTTCTGTCAATGGCGTGGCCTGCGGCGAACCCGGCAATTCGTGCGAAGGTTTAATGAACCTCTGGCCACAGCCTGCCCGTAGACGGGGCGGGCCTCCGCGGCGACGCTCCGGCGGTCCGCCAAAGCGGTCGCCCGGTCGCAGCGCGGGGGCGATCGACCCCCGTATTGCGACCGGGACGAATCCGCAGACGAACGGCGCCCAATGGTATTTGGCCGCGATCGACCTCGCCCGCGCGGCGAACGCGCGGACCAGCCAGTCGCGACCCTAGGGGTGCAGTCCTTACTGCGCCGGTGCCTCAGGCGCCGGTGCCATGGGCGACGGTGTTTCAGGCGCCGGTGCCGGAGCCGGTGCCGGAGTCTCGGCGGCCGGCATTTCAGTCGCCGACTTGCCGATGACGCAATCGAACCAGCCCGGCTCCCCCCACTTGCAGCTATGTCTCTGGCTTTGGACCACGACGAAAACGGCGGCAATAACAATCAAAATCAGCAGAATTCTCATTCGTGCACCCTCCCTACTGCGCCGGCGTAAAGTATACGAATGGGCGGCAAACAAAAAGGGCGGTGCGAGGCCCCGGCAGGGATTTCATGGTGCCGTCATTTGGCTCAAAAGCCGCGCCCGATGGCCAATAAAGGTGATTTTTACCGGGGATTTAGCCCCTCTGCACCCGGCTGGAGGCCGCGCCCTGTCGGCGCAAATCCGGTGAGGATGCCGGCAGCCCTGCCTTGCAGCGTTAACCGGAGCGCCGGATTAGGAGCGATTCTCATGGCTTTCACCCGCATGAGTCGTGGCGATCACAGGGGCGCGGGCCCACATATATGCTCCCCCGGGGACGCGCATGGATGCCGAAGCAGGATTTTGACGAGACAGCCGCAATGACGCCGCCCACGCTATCGCGCCACGGTTTCCTGCGCGCCGCGCTCGCGCTGGCAGCCTCGCCCCTGCTCCGCTATGTGCCGGCCCCGGCGCAGGCGGCCGAACAGATCGAAGTCAGCGAAGTCGCACCCGGACTGTTCGTGCATCAGGGGCGCTACGAGGTGCAGTCGCCGCAAAATCGGGGCGACATGGCCAATGCCAGCTTCGTGGTGGGCGGCGACGCGGTGGCGGTCATCGACACGCTGGGCAGCGCGGTCGCCGGGCGCGAGCTCAGAAGCGCCATTCGCGCCGTGACCGACAAGCCGATCCGCCACGTGATCAATACTCACATGCATCCCGACCACGTATTCGGCAATGCCGCGTTCAAACAGGACAATCCCAATTTTGTCGGCCATTACAAGCTGGCGCGCGGCCTGGCCACGCGGGCCGACCGCTATCTGGCCATCAACAAGACCATGCTGGGCGCCGACGCGTTCGAGGGCATCGAGGTGATCCTGCCCACGGTGGCGGTCGAGAACAGCCTGACCCTCGATCTCGGCGGCCGCACGCTGGTGCTGGAGGCCCAGCAGACCGCCCATACCGACAACGATCTCATCGTCACCGATAGTGCGACCGATACGCTGTTCCTCGGCGATCTACTGTTCTCGGTCCATGTGCCGACACTCGACGGGTCGATCAGAGGCTGGCTGGCATTGCTCGACGAGCTTGCCCAGAGAAAGGCCGCCAGGGTTATCCCGGGGCACGGGCCGCATGCCATGGTCCTGCCCGAGGCGCTCACCCCCGAGCAGCGCTACCTCGCGACCATCGCCGCCGATGTCAGGCGGATGATCAAAGACGGCAAGACCTTGGAAGACGCGACCAAAACGGCCGGTTTTTCCGAACGCGACGCCTGGAAGTTGTTCGACCACTATCATGTCCGCAACGTCACCGCGGCGTTCGCCGAACTCGAATGGGAGTGATATAATGGCAAGACGAGCGACCCCTTATTAGGAGAACTGCCATGCCCTTCCCCATCAAGAGTCTGGGCTATGCCGCGCTTGCCGGCATGGTTCTCGTCTCCTTCACGGCGAAGGCCGATGAGGATGTGTGGCCCACGCTCAAGCAGCAGAGTTTCGGCGACCGCGCCATTGCCGCCGAAGACGGCATGGTGGTGCTCGAAATCCCCGGCACCGCCGAGGACGCGGCGCTGGTGCCGTTGACGGTGCGCGTGCCGCCCGCGGTCCGGCAGACCCTCAAATCGCTGACGCTGTTCATCGACAAGAACCCGATCCCCCGGGTGGCGACCCTGAACTTCGGCCCTGCGGCGGGCACTGGCGGCGAGCGCAGCTTCTCGACCCGGGTGCGGATCGACAATTTCTCCTATGTGCGCGCCGTGCTGGAGACTGAGGACGGCACGCTGCATATGACCAGCAAATTCGTCGCGGCGGCCGGCGGCTGCGGCGCCATGCAGGCCAAGGATCCCGACAGCGAGACCGTCGATCTCGGCAAGATGATCGTAAGGACCTTTCCCCCGGCTCTCGAGTTCGAGCCCGATCTGGTCGGCCCAGGTGATGATCAAGCACCCGAACGCCAACGGCATGCAGCTCGACATTAACACCGCCAATTTCATACCCGCCCGTTTCGTCAAGGCGATGACGGTGCAGCGCGGCGGACAGCTGGTGTTTCAGATGGAGAGCACGTTCTCGCTCTCGACCAACCCGAATTTCCGCTTCACCTTCGGGCGCGGCGCCGACAACAGCCTCGACGTCGCCATCACCGACACCGACGAGACGCGGTTCAGCGCGCAGTCGGAGCCGAGCGGGTCGTAACTCTCTCGGCGTTTCCCCAAAATTTGAATCCGTCATGCCCGGCCTTGTGCCGGTCATCCACGTCTTTCACTATGCAATGAAATCGTAGATGGCCGGGACAAGCCCGGCCATAACCGTGTTGCAGGGTCGGGAAAAAGCCCGCGCCGCAGCGCTATTGCTGCTTGCTGGAATAGTAGATCTGCGCCTTGAGTAGGAACTCGTCCGGCTTCTTGAGGAAGAGCTGCTTGGCGGTCTCGTTGCCGAAGCAATAGGTGCTGCCGGCATAGACGGTGTTGACCGAGCAGTCGGTCTTGATCTCCTTGCCGAGCGCGAGCCCCATCACGCAGTCATTGTCGAACTCGCCAACGGTGGCCGCGACGGCAGCAAGGCTCAGGCCGAGGGAGAGCGCCGCCGCGACCAGGCATTTTCGTGCTGCTCTCGTCATGGCCACTCCTCCAGAGAAATTGGTGGGCGCAGTAGGACTCGAACCTACGACCCGCTGATTAAGAGTCAGCTGCTCTACCACCTGAGCTATGCGCCCTAGATCCGCTCTGCCTTGGCAAGGCGCACCTTAAGGGTGTCGCCACCCAAGGGTGCTCCCCTTAACACTGCGCCGCTTAGCCTGTCCAGGGTCGCTCAAGGCTCACCAGAAGAGCCCAAGCTCTTCCCGCCTCAGGCGGGCGTCACCGATTGACATGGGCGTTGAGCACGAAACCCAAGCCCACCATCATGGTCAGCATCGAGGTGCCGCCATAAGAGACCAGCGGCAGCGGCACGCCCACCACCGGCACCAGCCCGGTCACCATCGCCACATTGATGAACACATAGGCGAACAGGCACAGACCCATGCCCGCGGCGACCAGCCGCGCGAAAGTGCTGCGGCATCTAAGCGCCATATAGGTAATGAACATCAGCGCGAGAAGGTAGAGCGCCAGCAGCACGGCGCCGCCGATGAAGCCCATCTCCTCCGAGAACATGGTGAAGATGAAGTCGGTGTGCTTCTCGGGCAGGAAATTGAGCTGGGCTTGAGTGCCGAGCATGTAGCCCTTGCCGGTGAAGCCGCCGGAGCCGATGGCGATCTTCGACTGCAGGATGTGATAGCCGGAGCCGAGCGGATCGCGATCCGGATCGATGAAGGTCAAAATGCGCTCGCGCTGATAGTCATGCAGCCGCTCCCACACATGCGGCAGCACCACGATGACGCCGACGAAGCCGGCGACGAAATAGATCCAGCTCACGCCGGCCAGGAACAGCAGCCCGCCGCCGACGATGCCGAACAGCGCCGCGGTGCCGAGATCGGGCTGATCGAGCGCCAGCAGCACCGGAGCGCCGATCATCAGCAGCGGCGGCAGCACGGCGTAAGGCCACGACACCTGCTTGGGCGGCAGCCATTGGTAATAGCGGGCCATCGCCAGAACGAGCGCGATCTTCATCATCTCCGAGGGCTGGAAGCTGAACTCGCCATAGCCGAGCCAGCGCTTGGCGCCGCCGCTCTCCACCCCGAACACGATCACCGCCGCCAGCATCAGCAGGGCGGCCAGATAGAGCGGATAGGCGGCGCGCAGCCACCAGCGAATATCGGACAGCGCGACGGCGAACAGCAGCGCGAGGCCCAGGCAATAGCGCACCACATGGCGGCTGGCCCACGGCTCGAGCGTGCCCCCCGCCACCGAATAGAGCGCCGCAACACCGATCATGGTGATGGCGGTGATCAGCAGCAGGAACGGCCAGTTGAGCGACAGCAGCTTCTTCTTCAGCTTGAGCTGCGGGCTCTCGAAGCCCTCGGCGAACAGTGTCTTCACCGCGGCGGCTCCACGGCAGCGACCACGGGTACCGCATCTTGGTTGCTGGCGACAAAAGCCGGCTTGGCGGCCGGATCGCGCAACAGGATCTCGGTCATGATGTCGCGCACCACCGGCGCCGCGGCGCGCGAGCCGCCCCCGCCATGCTCGACCACGCAGGCGGCGGCGTAACGCGGGGCGATTACCGGCGCGAAGGCGACGAACAGCGCGTGGGTCTCGCCCTCCCAGCCTTTGAGCATGTGCTGGTTCTTGGCGCTGATCACCTGCGAGGTGCCGGTCTTGCCCGCCATCTGCACGCCGGGAATCGTAAGCGCCGAGCGGACCGCCGTGCCCTTCGGCTCATTGACCACGCCGAACATGCCGGCGCGGACGAGATCGAGATTAACCGGATTCGATGTCCAGCAGCGGAGCAGGCTCGGTCTCGCGCTCGTTCGAGCACCAGCAAACGGGGCACGACCGCCCTCCCGGTCGCAATCCTCGCCGCCATCACGGCAAGCTGAAGCGGCGTGGTCGCGACATAGCCCTGGCCGATGCCGCAGCTGATGGTTTCGCCGTCGTACCAAGGCTGATTCAAGCGTCCTGCGCTTCCAGGCCTTATCGGGAATGATGCCTTGCTTCTGTCCAGTGAAGCCGATGTCGTAGAATCTGACCAAGGCCGAGCTGGCGCGCGGTGACGGCGAGGCGATCGATGCCCACGCGCTTCACCGTCTCGTAGAAATACGTATCGCAGGACTGCTTGATCGCGTTGTGCACGTCGATGCCGCCGCCATGGGCTTTCCAGCAGCGGAAGCGATGGCGCGCGAAGGTATAGCTGCCGGGGCAGGTCATGGTCTCGTTCGGCGTGATGACGCCGGCCTCGAGCCCGGCCAGCGCGGTGACGACCTTGAAGGTCGAGCCGGGCGGATAGACGCCGCGCAGCGCCCGATTTTCGAGCGGATGATCCTTGTCTCGCGCCAGCTCGCGCCAGCTGTCGCGGTTGACCTTGAAGGAGATCTCGTTGGGATCGAAGGTCGGGAAGGACGCCATGACCAGGATGCCGCCGGTGACCGCGTCGAGCACGACGATGGAGGCCACGCGCAGGCCCTCGATCCGCTTAAGCGCTATGTTCTGCAGCTCTTGATCGATGGTGAGAACCAGGTCCTTGCCGCGCACGCTCGGGGTCGCGCCGAGCTGGCGGACCACGCGGCCGTGGGCGTCGACCTCATATTTGATGTCGCCCGGTTTTCCCCTCAGCTCGCGTGTCGAAGCCCTTCTCCAGCCCGGCCTTGCCGGTGCGGAATCCGGGCACGCGCATCAGCGGATCCTCGTCGACCTCGCTCTTTGCCGGCCATGCCGACATAGCCGACCACATGGGCCATGCTGCGGCCGCTGGCGGTAGCGGCGGTAGGTCGCTCGGTCGGCGCGCACGCCGGGCAGTTGCGGGGCCAAGCACGCTGAGCAAACGTGAACTGCCGCCAGGTCAGACCCTCGGTGACGAGCACGGGAAAATACCCGCTCTGGCGGCGCGCCGCACGCCTGACGCGATCCTTGTCGGCGGCAGAGACGGGGACGATTTTGGAAATCGCGGCAAGAGTCGCGGTCAAGTCCTTGCAGTAGGCCGGGATGACGATGACGCGGAAATTCTCTTTGTCCTCGGCCACGTCCGGCCGAAGCGGTCATAAATCGTGCCGCGCGCCGGCGCCACCAGCTGCATGGTCATGCGATTTTCGTCGGAAAGCAGCCGATATTCCGAGCTGTCCAGGATCTGCAATTGGCGGAGCCGCCACAGCAGCAGTCCGAACAATCCGGTCTGCGCCGGCGCCGATCAGCACCGCGCGCCGCGAGAAGCGGTGGCGCAGCCTGAGCGCATAGTCGCGCGCCTTCTTCACGACCATCTCCCATAGAGGGTATGGCCCCGGCCTGAGCCTGCCGCGCCTGATCCACACCAGGCCGCGCAGCACCACGGGAAAGAGCGCGATCGATGCCAGCGCGCCGAACGCGATCGGCCACCAATCGATCCAGCGCAAGAAATAGAGCGAGGCGAGCAGCCAGCCGAACGAGGCGATCACGGCGGCAACCCCGACCCAGACCAGCCAGAGCCGGTTCAAGTCCTGGCCGTCGGTCGAGCGGCTGAGACCCGGCCGCCGACGGTCGCGGCGATCAAGGTCATGAGCGCCCAAAAGCCGAGCGGGCCCCCGCTCATGATGTCGGTCAGGAGGCCGAGCAACATGGCGAGGTAGGGCGGAAACACCGTGTCGGGAATGGCGCGCCAGCAAAACACCATCATCACCACCACGAGCGGCAGGATGAAGGTCGCGTCCGCCGGCAGGCCCCACGGCACCGCGGTCGCCAACACCGCAAAGAGCACCGAGAGAGCTGGCAGAGCTGCGGTCATTGCTGCGCTTGCGCTATGCCTTCGCCGGGTGAAGCGCCGTCGGCCGCACCGACCTGCTTGATCGCGCTTTCGGCCGGCAGCGGTTCGACCGACGCGGTTGGAGTCGGCGCCGGATCGCTTGCTGTCCTCGGGCCCCGGCGAAAGCGCGCTCGCCACCGGAACGGCCGGCGGATCGGTGCTGCGTCAGAGCGGGCGTATCGAAGAACAGCACGCTCACCACGTCGAGCGAACTCAGCTCGGCATGGGTGCGAACCTTGAAGGCGCCCGGCAGATCCGGTCACCACGCCGACGCGCAAGCCCCGCGGCAGCACGCCGTCGACTGCCCGAGGTGTAGACCTCGTCGCCGGCATAAGGCGATGCGCCGTCCGGCATGAAGTCGAGCTTCAATTCGGCGCTGTTGTCGCCCGAGGCGATCGCGCGCATGCCGGCGGTGCCGACCAGCACCGGAATGCGGCTGTTGAGGTCGTTGAGCAGCAGCACCCGCGCCACCGAGGCGCCGGCATCGACGGTCCGCCCGACCAGGCCGTCGCCGTTGATCACGGCGTAGCCGATGCGCACGCCGCTATCCCGCCCCAGATTGATGAGCGCGCTGCGCACGAACGGGCCGCGGGCATCGGCGATGACGCTGCCGGTCTTGAAGTGCAAGGCCGGCTCATCGACGGCATTCAGCAGCGAGCGGAGATGGGCGACGTTGCGCTCGAGCAGCTTGGCCCGCCATTCCCATTGCTTGAGCTCGTCGTTCTCCGCCTTGAGCCGATCGATCTCGCTGACCATGCCGACATAGGAGCGCACCCGCGCCAAGCTATGACGTCCCATGATGACCGGGGCCGAGGCGGCTTCGAGCAAGGGCGCGGTGAGATCGACAAAGCGGTCGCGCGCGTCGGCGACCGCGCCGTGGCCGATGCGGCTCAACACCAAGAGGACGGCACAGAGGAAGTAGAGGGTGAAGTTCAGCAACTCGCCCGGCGCCCGCCAGGATCGGCGTGGCCGCGGCTTAAACGGTGAATGTTCCGCGCGCATTATTCGCGTCTTCCTTGCAGGAAACGCCGTTGGCGCTTCCTTCTACTTCTAGGGCTTGCGCAGCCGGCAAACCCCTCCCCGCTACGGCCGGCTCATGGCTTGACGAGAAAGTCAGCCATGGTGTCGAGCTGCTCCAGGGCCTTACCAGTTCCTCGCGCGACACAGCGCAAAGGATCCTCGGCGATCTTGAATTTCGACTCCGGTCTCCTGCGTCAGCCGCGCATCGAGCCGGTCGAGAAGCGCGCCGCCGCCGGTCAGGTAGATGCCGGAATCGCAAATATCGGCGGTGAGTTCGGGCGGGACATCGGCCAGGGCCTGCCTTATGCCGCCGACGATCTGCTGGATCGGCAGGTTCAAGGCCTGCGGGATGTCGTCGGGCGTGAGAGCGATGTCGGCCGGGAAGCCGCGATGGAGGTCGCGTCCCTTGATATGGATCGGCATGCGCTCGCCATTGGCCTTGGCGATGGCGCAGCCCGACTCCTTCTTGATCGCCTCGGCGCTGGTGGCGCCGATCAGCAAATTATATTTGAAGCGCACATAGTTGACGATCGCCTCGTCGAAGGAATTGCCGGCGCTGCGCACCGAGCGCGAATAGAGCACGCTGCCCATGGACAGCACGGCGATATCGGTGGTGCCGCCGCCGATGTCGACAACCATGGAGCCGCGCGCCTCGGTGATCGGCAAGCCGGCGCCGATTGCCGCAGCGATCGGCTCCTCGATGAGATAGACCCGCCGCGCGCCGGCCGACAGGCCCGCTTCATGCACGGCGCGGCGCTCGACCGGAGTGGCGCTCGCCGGCACGCAGATCATGATGCGCGGACTGGTGAACAGCCGGCGCTTGAGCACGCGGCGGATGAAATGCTTGATCATCTCCTCCGCGGCGGAGAAATCGGCGATCACGCCGTCGCGCAGCGGCTGAATGGTTTCGATCTTGGTCGGGGTGCGTCCGAGCATCGACTTGGCTTCGTAGCCAACGGCAATGACACGCCGCTCGCCGTCACGCTGCGTGGTGACAGCGACCACGGAAGGCTCGTCGAGCACGATCCCTCGCCCCGGCACGTAAACCAGAGTGTTCGCCGTGCCAAGGTCGATGGCCATGTCCGTCGAGACAAAGCCCAAGACCCGCGAGAGCATACGCCCGCCCCAATCTGGCTCCCCGCAACGAGCCATCTACGCCACCGAAGCCCGCGACCCCGGCAGAGAAGACTGTGTGACAGATTTTTGCCGCTGCCGAGCGCGTCGCTATGTTGCGGCAAATCGGAGTCGGGGGCAATGCGTAGGAGGCCCGATTTGAAAAAACAATTTGCTTGCGCCGGTTGACCGGCGACTCGCCGGCCAAATGTGGCAGAGCGCGCCGCGGGCCGCTCCGGAGCAGCGCCAGAATTAAAGGATACCGTGAAGGTTTGGCGGCCAATCCGGCCTCTTGCCTTCAAATTCCGAGGCTAGCGGCAGCCGGCCTGTTCCGGCCGGCCGCCTCAACCTTAGGCAAACGCTCGCCATGCGCGATTCGCCTGAGCGTTACCCTCACGATGCGAGCATGGTCTCGGGCTTGCGCCGCGCCTCGCGCGCCAGCAATTTATTCAGTGCACTGACATAAGCACGGGCCGAAGCGACCATGGTGTCGGTGTCGGAGCCGCGCCCGGTGACGGTCTTGCCGTCGGCCTCCAGCCGCACCGTGACCTCGGCTTGGGCGTCGGTCCCCTCGGTCACCGCGCTCACCTGATAGAGCGGCAGCCGCGCCTCATGCGGCACGATCGCCTTGATCGCCCGGAAGGTGGCGTCGACCGGTCCGTCGCCGGCCAACTCGAAGCTGTGCTGCTTCCCGTCGACGTCGAGGGTGATGGTCGCCTTCTGCGGACCGCCGGTGCCGGCGATCACCGTCAGCGCCACGACCTTGATGCGGTCATGGGCGGAGGCGATCTCCTGATCGACCAGAGCTTCGAGATCCTCGTCATAGACATGCTTCTTGCGGTCGGCGAGCGCCTTGAAGCGGACGAAAGCGTCCTCGAAGGCGTTGTCGCCCAGCTCATAGCCGAGCTCCTTCAGCTTCTCGCGGAAGGCGTGACGCCCGGAATGCTTGCCCATCACCAGCGAGGATTCCTTCAAGCCGACGCTTTCCGGCGTCATGATCTCGAAGGTCTCGGCGTGTTTCAGCACGCCGTCCTGATGGATGCCGCTCTCATGGGCGAAGGCGTTCCGGCCGACGATGGCCTTGTTGTATTGCACCGGGAACGCCGTCACCCGCGATACCAGCTTGGAGATGCGGGTCAGCATGGTGGTGTCGATGCCGGTCCAGAACGGCATGACGTCGGCGCGCGTCCTGATGGCCATGACGATCTCTTCCAGCGCGGCGTTGCCGGCGCGCTCGCCAAGTCCGTTGACGGCGCATTCGACCTGCCGGGCCCCGCCCCCGACCCCGGCCAGCGAATTGGCGACCGCCAGGCCGAGATCGTTATGGCAATGGGTGGAGAACACGATGGAGTCGGCGCCCGGCACGCGCTCGACGATCATGCGGATCAGGCTCGCGAACTCGTCGGGCGTGGCATAGCCGACCGTGTCGGGAATGTTGACGGTGGTGGCGCCCGCCTTGATGGCGGCCTCGACGCAGCGGCAGAGGAAGTCGGCTTCGGTGCGGGTGGCGTCCATCGCCGACCACTCGACGTCGTCGGTATAGCTCCGCGCCCGGGTGACCGAGGCGGTGACCCGCTCCAGCACTTCTTTCTCGTCGATGCCCATCTGATATTTGCGATGGAGCGGCGAGGTGCCGATGAAGGTGTGGATGCGGCCGCGCGCGGCGGGCTTGATCGCCTCGGCGCAACGGTCGATGTCCTTGAACTGCGCCCGGGCCAGCCCGCAGATGACCGACTTCTTGGCGCGGCGGGAAATCTCCTGAACGCTGTTGAAGTCGCCTTCCGAGGCGATGGGGAAACCGGCTTCGATGATATCGACGCCCATCTCGTCCAGCACTTCGGCCACTTCGAGCTTTTCGTCGAAGGTCATGGTGGCGCCGGGGCATTGCTCCCCGTCGCGCAAGGTGGTGTCGAAAATCACGACGCGATCCTTGTCGTCGCGCCGGTCGGTCGCAGAGGCCTTAGCCTGATTGGACTCCATTGGTCTCGTCCTTAAGCTTTGGGCGCCAGTCTAGCATGGCTGGCAAGCCGCTTGAATCTTCGTGGATTTAGATTGCCATCCCCTGAACGCCCGCCTGGCTTGGAGCCAAGGCCGCCGGAGCTCAGGGGCGTCTAAGGACGAGGCCGAGCGGCGGCAGCGCACGGGCGGACGCGGCCGGAAAACGCGAAATCGCGCCGGTCTCGATGCTTGTCTGCCCAATCAGTCGCTGCATGGATCACCTGTCCGTCTGGAAAATAGTGCGAAGCGCCGGCAGGAGCAAGCCCATTACCTGTCGTTTCGTCATCGCCGGGCCTGTCCCGGCGATCCAATCTGACTCGGCCCGCGCGTCGCATCGCCCTATTGGATGCCCGGATCAAGTCCGGGCATGACGAAGAAGGGTGATTTCACGCAGCCCAAAATGTCTCGCCGCCTGTTTCGACGCGAGAATGTTTTTCCCCCGAGGGGATGGCGCGCCGAAAGACGCAAACCTATGGTGTCGCACTCTGGCGGAGTGCGCGGGCGCCTCGCGGCGCGCCATTGCGATGACTTGCGGTGGCCGGCCCCGCTTTCGCTGCACCTGACCCCTCTGCCCGGCCGGGACCACGTCTAACGGGCCAGACAGCGTTTGATGTGGGCCGGCGAGTCGTCAGCCAGCTCCTGGCGGGGCCTCGTAATGGACCCGGGGGGAGCCCGGCGCCGCCCCGAGTGTCCGGCCTGCGAAGCCGAACCCGCGGGGACACCGCACCTCGTCCCGCCTCACGACGCCTCATGATGCGCCCCTTAGAGGACGAGGTGGGAGCAGTGTAAGCTAGGCTGAAGCGGGCGGGGATAACTCTCGTTCGCTTATTTGACGATCCGCCGGCCCGATGAAGAACGGTTTGTTACACAGATCAGTGCGCGTGCTGACAAGGCCGCTTCGTCTAGCCGCCGCCCGTCTGCGTGCAATCTGCCACGCCAAGCCCCGCGACTGGGAGGGACTCACCTTCTCCGAAAAAATCCAATGGCGCTGCCGCCATCCTGATCCGAAGGTCGACTACGCCTCCTGGGTGGACAAGTACCGGGCGAAGGCGCGTGTCGCCGGCCTCTTCCCTGTTCCCCACACCCACGCCATCGTGCGCGCTCCTGCGGAAATCGCGGCGCTCGCCCTTCCGGACACTTTCGTTATGAAGGCTACTCATGGCTCGGGCATGTCGCTCCTCGTCGAAAACGAAATCGTTCGTGGCGGCAATAAAAAGGCGAGAGACGCGGGGCGCCCGAGCGATCCGGCCTATCTTCGAGACCTCGCTACCGCCTGGGTGAACTCCAAGATGCATGAGCGCCGAAGCAAGGCGGAGCGCCACTACCAGCAGGTCGATTTCGGGGTGGTGTTCGAGGCCTATGTCAGGCCCGTCGACTATGAGGTCCAGCTCTTTTTGTTCGCCGGCCGGTTCAGGCTCGCCCTCGTGCTCTTCCGGCCGTTCGTGTTCAAAAACGTCGCGCACCAGATCTACGATGAGGACTGGACGCTGCGAGAGGCGTCAGCCTCTCCGGCGCCGCGCATCGAAGCTCCGCGGCCACAAGCGAGCCTGTTCGAGACGCTCGAGCGGCTCTGCCGCCCCATCGATCAAGTGCGCGTGGACTTCATGGTGAGCGAGGGGCGTTACTATTTCTCAGAGTTTACCTTCACTCACAACGGCAAAGACGGCCCCGGGCTCATCGCGAGCTTCGACGCCCAGCTCGGCGGGTACTGGTCGCGCTGAAGCACGCGCGCCCTCCCGCGAGCGCCAGACGAACGGCATCAGGAGCAGTCGGTCAAGGCGCCCCTCGACGGGATCGCGGAAATATTCGAGCCCGAGTTCCATCGTTTCCTGCTCGTGATAGGGTCTCGATTTGGCCGTGCCGAACACATAGTCGTAAATCGGGAACGCCGCACTGAAGTTGGAGTCTGTGTAAACTCTCTCGCTGCAGTGATGAAGCCGATGGAAGTCCGGCGTGACGAGCAAGAAGCGCAGCGCTCGGTCGAGTCCGGCAGGCAGGCGGACATTGCTGTGGGCGAACACGCTTATCGAAGTCTTGAGGAGCTGGTAGGCGCTCACGACCGCCACGGGAAACCCGATTATCAAGATGACAGGGATCGTCAACGGCGCGTTGACATAAAGCTCGAGCGGATGGTTTCGATAGGTCGTCGTGAAGTCGACCTCGGTGTCCGAATGGTGCACCGCATGCATCCGCCACAGGAGCGGGAAAGCGTGCAGCGCCCGGTGGAACCAGTAGGAAATTAGCTCGAAAGTAACAACGGCGAGAAGCAGTAATGGCCAGAAACCGACACCACTATGCCGCAGAAGGCCGATTTCGTCCTCGGTGCCCCACCATGCAATCATGATCGTGACGGTGAGCGACAAGACGTTGACGCTCGCCTGGTTTATCAGCGTCAGAGAGATGTTGTTCAACCATCGAGAGCGCGTCGTTTCGGTCTCGGCGCGGCGCTGCAGCACCACCTCGGCAATTACCGCGACGAACAGCGCGACGACCATGCCGACGAACAGGATCGTCGCCTCATTCTCCCGCAGGAATTCTTCCACGGGGCCTCGCTCCTTAAGAAGCCGGATTTAGGCCACGGCGGTAGGATCGCCGGGGTCAACGCCTGATGAAGCGAAAGCTGATGGCCACGGCGAGGGCAACAACGCTTCCGACGACGATAGCTGTATCGGCGGAGTCTGCCAAAATCGGCGGCGCCACCATCCCGGCATGCAAGCTTACAATGGACAGAGCATGCGCCGGAACCGATGCGACCAGCGCTGGAAGAAGAACAAAGATCGTTTTCATGGCGCAACCCCCGTTGCGCGGACTCCGCCCGCAAACGCATTAGATCACTGAACGTAGCGGGTGTCCATCTGCCCCCCCGACGCGGCTTTGCCCCCTGCCCTAACGGACGCTAGCGCCACTCCGTCACAGCCCCGGCTTTTGCATCGACCTCGCCGCGTCCGGCCCTTACACTGGCAGGGCCGAGAACGCGCCAGGAACGGACATTGGATAACGGGGAGTCTGGTTCACCCGAACGAGGGGAAGTCGTGCTCCGGCCGCAGGGGCACGCGCAACCGTCGCCAGACGGCGCATGGACTATCGGCTCGGCGCTGCGCGCCCTGGCCGGCGTGATCCTGATTGTCGTGCTGATCCGGGCCGCCATCATGGTGCTGGTCGGGATCGTGGCCCACAGCGATCGCTGGCACCTGCCGAACGGCGAGCTGCTCGAAGCGACCTTGTCATCGTGCCAGTTCGAGCATTCGCGCCGGGCGGGCATCGATGCCGAGCAGATGATTTGCCCGACGCGGCTGGCGGCGCGCGACTTTCCCGCCGTGCTGCGCGAGGCGGTGGTCGCCAGCGAGGACGCACGCTTTTTCGCGCACGGCGCGCTCGACTTCCGGTCCAGCATGCGGGCCGCCTGGCATTCCGTGTCAGGAGACCGGCAAGGCGGCAGCACGATAACGCAACAGCTGGCGCGGTCCCTGCTTCTCAAAAAAGAGGACAAATTCGCGCGCAAGCTGTTGGAAGCGGTGCTGGCGGTCCGCATCTTCGGCATGCTGCCGCGGGCCGAGATCCTGACGCGCTATCTGAATGCCGTGCCGCACGCGCGGAACATGCACGGCTTCGACGATCCCGCGCGCTATTATTTTGGCGTCGGCGTGCAGGATCTGACCCTGGCGGAGGCGGCGCTGCTGGTCGGCATGCTGCCCGAGCCGAATAATCGCGATCCCGTCAAAAACCCGACCGACGCGTTCAACAGCGCCGTCGCCGTGCTGCATCGCATGCGCGCACAGGGCAAGATTTCGGCGGACCAGTCGGAGGACGCCGAGCATGAGCTGAGACGCCGCGTGCTCGGCGGCAATCTCCGCCGCGGCGACCTGCGCTATCAGCGGATCGAATATCGGCCTTATCGCGATCTCGCCCTTCGCGAATTGAAAGAGAACGGCATCGCGCTCGACGGAGACTACCGGCTGATCGTGTTCATCGACGCCGAATTCCAGCAGAAGCTGCTGACGCAGATTTGCTCGATCACCGGCCGGCATCAGGCCGCAGGCTTCTTCATGCGGCCCTCGGGGGAGGTGCTGGCGACCGCCGGGTCCTGCACCTATACCGGCGAATGGAACCGCGCGGCCGACATCGAGCGATCGATCGGATCGACGGGCAAGATTTTTCCGCTGATCGGCGTGCATGAAGCGGGGCTCAGCCTGAGATATCCGGTCTCCACCCAGCCGTTGCGGCGGCCGAATTGGCCGGCCGAGCCCAACAGCCGCTGCCTGGCGCGGAGCAAGGTCAGGCTGGATTTCGCCCTGACCTATTCCTGCAATCGGCCGTGGGCGGACATGGCGATGCGAATGGGGCCAAGGCTCGACGACATCATCAAGCGGTTCGACCTCACGCCACCCAAATCGGCGGCGCTGGTGCCGCTTGGCGGCATCAACACCTCGCCGATGAAATTGACGCGGGCTTACGCCACGCTGCGGAATGGCGGCGTGCTGCCGCCGGTGCGGTTCCTGCGGGCGGCGATCGGGCCCAAGGGAGAAATCTTGGGCCTGCCGGCGGCCAAGGCCGAGCGGCGCGCTTTGTCGCCGGCGATCGCCGCGTCCGTCCTTCAGGATCTGCGCGGGCCGGTGAAGCGCGGCACGGCCCGGGCGGCAAACTCGGTCCACGCTTTGGTCTATGGCAAGACCGGAACCTCCTCGCGCAATGTCGACGCGCTGTTTGTCGGGCTGACCCAGGATTTCGTCGGCAGCCTGTGGCTGGGACACGACCGGCCGGCGCCGATGCCGGGGGTGCATGGCGGCGGCATGCCGGCGGCCTCCTTCGCCAAGCTCACCGATTTCTATTATCTCAGGCTGGCCCAGGCGCGGTTCGAGCAGCATCAGCAGGAGGTCGCCGGCGGCGAATGGGGCCGGCTCAGGAGCCTGGCGCCGAGCGAACCGGCGGTGCGCAAGCTGGCTATTGTCGGCTCGATGCTGATGTCGTGCTGGCTTCTGGCGCTGCTGTTCCGCCGCCGCAAGCAACAGGCGGCAGAAACTGCGGCCGAGGCGCCGGGCGCGGCTTTGGCCCCGTGCGAGACCGTGCCGTTCCTGGCCTATTCGGCCCCGTTCACCGATCGCCCCTCCGCCGGCGTACCGGTCGAGACACGCTGAGGCGACGCGTTACGGCGCTAGGCGCCTTGGACTTCCTCGCGCAATAATTCAAGACGCAGCCATTCCTCCTCCGCCGCGGCGAGATCGGCTTGCGCCTTGGCGAGCGCGGCGCCGGCGGCGGAAAAGCCGGCGCGGTCGCGAGCGTAGAATTCGGGATCGGCGAGCAGGCGCTCCAGCCGGCCAATGTCCTTGCTCAGGGCCTCGATGCGGGCGGGCGCGATCTTCAGGGCATGCTGCTCGGTGGGGCTGAGGCGCTTGCGCGGCTCAGCGGCGCGGCGCGGCGCCTGCTGCGGCCGCTTCGCTTTCGGCGCCGACGGCTTGATGCGGGGCGCATCGCCCGGGCGGCTGCCGCGCTGGGCCATCATGTCGGAATAGCCGCCGGCATATTCGAGCCATCTCCCCTCCCCCTCGAACGCGACCACCGAGGTGACCGTGCGATCGAGGAAGTCGCGATCGTGGCTGACCAGAATGAGCGTGCCGGGATAGGCGGCGAGCATCTCCTGCAACAAATCGAGCGTCTCGAGGTCGAGGTCGTTGGTGGGCTCGTCCAGCACCATGAGATTGGAGGGCTGGGCCAGCGCCCGGGCGAGCAGCAGCCGGCCGCGCTCGCCGCCCGACAGCGCCTTGACCGGGGTGCGCGCCTGCTCCGGCTTGAACAGAAAGTCCTTCATGTAGCCGGTGACGTGGCGGGCCTCGCCGTCGATCATCACCGTGTCGCCGCTGCCGCCGGTCAGGATGGTGGCGACCGAGGCTTCGGGGTCGAGGCTGTCGCGGCCCTGGTCGAGCGTGGCAAGCTCCAGATTGGTGCCGAGCTGCACCGTGCCGCTGTCGGGAGCAAGCGCGCCGGTCAGCAGATTGATCAGCGTGGTCTTGCCGGCGCCGTTCGGTCCGACGATGCCGACCCGGTCGCCGCGGGCGATCTTGATGCTGAAGTCGGCCACCAGCTTGAGGTCGCCATAGCTCTTGGCGATGCGCCGCGCCTCGATCACCTTGCGGCCGGTCTCCCGCGCCTCCTGCACCGTCAGCTTGACGTCGGCGGAGGCGCGGTTGGCGAGCCCCCGTTTGCGCTCGCCGCGCAGCGCGACCAGCCCTTCGAGGCGGTGCTGGTTGCGCTTGCGCCGCGCGCTGACGCCGTAGCGGAGCCAATGCTCCTCCTGCACGATGCGCCGGTCGAGCTTGTGGCCGGCGATTTGCTCGGCCTCGAGGATGGCGTCGCGCCACGGCTCGAAGGCGGCGAAGCCCTGGTCGAGCCGCCGGGTGATGCCGCGATCGAGCCATAGCGTGGCGGCGGAGAGATTTTCCAGGAACCGGCGGTCATGGCTGATCAGCACCATGGCCGAGCGCGAGGCCTTGAGCGCCGCCTCCAGCCCCTCGATGGCGACCACGTCGAGATGGTTGGTGGGCTCGTCGAGCAGGAGGATGTCGGGCTCGGGCGCCATCACGCGGGCGAGCGCGGCCCGCCGGCTTTCGCCGCCCGAGAGATAAGCGGGGTTCTCCTCGCCGGTGAGGCCGAGCGTGTCGAGCAGAAAGCGCGCGCGGTGAAGATCATCGCCCGGCGCGAGCCCGGCCTCGACGAAGGCGGCGGTGGTGGCGAAGCCGGTGAGATCGGGGCTTTGCGGCAGATAGCGGATGGTGACCGAGGGCTGCACGAAGCGGGTGCCGCCGTCGGGCTCGATCAGCCCCGCGGCGATCTTGAGCAGGGTCGACTTGCCCGAGCCGTTGCGCCCCACCAGGCATAGCCGCTCGAACGGGCCGATCGACAGCTCGGCGCCGTCCAGCAACGGCGCGCCGCCGAAGGTGAGGCCGATGTCCTTGAGAAAGAGGAGCGGCGGCGGGGCCATGATTTGGCTGTCCTCTCGGCGGGCGGCGTTCGGCTGTCGCGCGTTGTTACGCCTTTTTCTTGTCGGTGCGGCGGCGCTTGGGTGCGAGGGCGGCGCGGCGCGGCGCAAGCGGCACGCCGACATCGCCATCGGGCAGCGCGACGAAAATCAGCACGCCGAGCACCGCCACGTAGAAGCGGAAAGCGGCCTCCTGCCCGTTCCAGGTCTGCGACTGCCACATGGCGAACCATTCGCCGGCGACGACCATGAAGCCGAAAAACCACACCAGAAAAGCGAGCGTGGCGGCGGCGATGACCAGGGCCTTGGCCTCGTTGAAGGCCGCGGCGGGCGCGTGGCGCAGCTGGATGAGGCGAATGGCGCCGGCCAGGAACAGAATGCCGGTCGACGCCCTCGGCGGCGATGATCCCCGCGTAGGCGATCTGCCATGCGACCGGATTGGTGATCGACCGGTACATCAGCGCGTTGCCGGGAAAGGTGGTGTCCATGCTCAGCACGTGCTGCACGAACAGATAGTTGGTGCCGTAATCGGTGAGATTGTCGAAGGCCACCAGCAGGCAGAAGCCGGCGAGCGCGAGGCTCATCACGATCTTGGCGTAGCGCGCGATCAGCATTGGTAACCCTCTGCTTCCGGCCAATGACAAGCCGCACAAACTCTAACCATGAGCCGGATCAGTCATGCCCGGCTTTATGCCGGGCATCCACGAATTTTTTGAAAGCGATGAAGCTCAAAGACGTGGATGGCCGGGACAAGCCCGGCCATGACGCAGAATTTCTGGTGCGGTTCAGCAACGCTAGTTCTTGCTCTTGTCGACCATCTTGCGCTCGGCGATCCACGGCATCATGGCGCGCAGGCGCTTGCCGACCTCTTCCATCTGGTGGCTGTCGCATTTGGCGCGCATCGCCTTGAAGCTTGTCTGGGCGACGCGGTTCTCCAGCATCCAGTCCTTGACGAATTTGCCGGACTGGATGTCGGCCAGGATCTCCTTCATCGCCTCCTTGCTCGCCGGTCCGACCACGCGCGGGCCGGAGACATATTCGCCATACTCGGCGGTGTTGGAGACCGAGTAGTTCATGTTGGCGATGCCGCCTTCGTAGATCAGGTCGACGATCAGCTTCACCTCGTGGACGCATTCGAAATAGGCCATCTCCGGCGCATAGCCCGCCTCGATCAGCGTCTCGTAGCCGTTCCGCATCAGCTCGACCAGGCCGCCGCACAACACCGACTGCTCGCCGAACAGATCGGTCTCGCATTCCTCGCGGAAGGAGGTCTCGATGATGCCGGCGCGGCCGCCGCCGATGGCCGCGGCATAAGACAACGTGAGGTCGTGGGCATTGCCGGTCGCATCCTGGGCGATGGCCATCAGGCAGGGCACGCCGGCGCCGCGCGCATATTCGGCGCGCACGGTGTGGCCCGGGCCTTTCGGCGCCACCATGCACACATCCATGTCGGGGCGCGGCTCGATCAGGTTGAAATGAATGTTGAGGCCGTGGGCGAAGAACAGCGCCGCGCCCTGCTTCATGTTGGGCTTGAGGTCGTTCTCCCAGATGCCGGCCTGCAGCTCGTCCGGGGTCAGCATCATCACCACATCGGCCCATTTGGCGGCCGTCGGCCACGTCCATGACCTTGAGCCCGGCCTTCTTGGCCTTGTCGGCGGATTTGGAGCCGGGCGCAGGCCCACGGCCACGTCCTTCACGCCCGAATCCGCAGATTCAGCGCATGCGCATGGCCCTGGCTGCCATAGCCGATGATGGCGACCTTCTTGCCCTTGATCAGATTGAGATCGGCATCCCGATCGTAATAAACGCGCATACGGATGATCCCCTGCCCTAAGTATTGGCTGCTCAGTGCCGGGCGCGTTTGTGACGCCCGAACGGTGAAAATTCAAGTGGCGTTACATGCGTTCGGGCCGCGGGAGATGGCGGCGAGCCCGGTGCGCGCAACCTCGACCAGGCCGAGCGGCTGAAGCTTGGCGATGAACTGCTCGATCTTGGATTGCTCGCCGGTGATCTCGAAGACGAAATGCTCGGTCGATGCGTCGATGATCTGCGCTCGGAAGCTCTCGGCCAAGCGTTGCGCTTCGACGTGCTTCTCGCCCTTGCCGGCGACCTTGACCATGGCGAGTTCGCGCTCGAGCGGGTTGCCCAGCACGGTCAAGTCGGTGACGCTGTGAACCGGCACCAGCCGCTCGAGCTGATGCTGGATCTGCTCGATCACCATCGGCGGACCCGAGGTGACGATGGTGATGCGCGACAGATGCGCCTCATGCTCGGTCTCCGACACGGTGAGCGACTCGATATTGTAGCCGCGGCCCGAGAACAGGCCGATGACGCGCGCCAGCACGCCCGGCTCGTTGTCGACGAGCACGGTCAAGGTGTGGGTCTCGGGCTTCTCCTCGCGCGTGGCGAGCGAATAGGCCGATCCGGGCTGAGTGCTCAGCTAACCATCACCTTGCCTTCCTCGGTGATGGCGTTCTCGAGATCCTGCTCGGTCAAATCGTCGCCCATCAGCATGTGGTTATGCGCCTCCCCGATCGGGATCATCGGGAAGCAATTGGCGTGCTTGTCGACCCGGCAGTCGAAGATCACCGGCTTCTTGACCGCGATCATCTCCTTGATCGCGTCGTCGAGCTCGGACGGCTTCTCGGCCCTGATGCCGACCGCCTGATAGGCCTCGGCCAGCTTGACGAAATCGGGCAGCGCCGCGGTGTAGGAATGCGAATAGCGGCCGCCATGCAGCAGTTCCTGCCACTGGCGCACCATGCCCATATATTCGTTGTTCAGGATGAAGATCTTGATCGGCAGGTCGTACTGCGCCGCCGTCGACATCTCCTGCATGGTCATCAGCACCGAGGCTTCGCCGGCGATGTCGATGACGAGGCTATCCGGATGCGCCACCTGCACGCCGACCGCGGCCGGGAGGCCATAGCCCATGGTGCCGAGCCCGCCTGAGGTCATCCAGCGGTTCGGCTCCTCGAACTTGAAGAACTGCGCCGCCCACATCTGATGCTGGCCGACCTCGGTGGTGATGTAGGTGTCGTGGCCGCGGGTCAGCGCGTAGAGCCGCTGGATCGCGTATTGCGGCATGATGACGTCGTCGCGCTTCTTGTAGTGCAGGCAGTTGCGCGCGCGCCAGCGGTCGATCTGCGCCCACCAGGATTTCAGCGCCTTCTTGTCGAGCTTCGGCTTCTTGGCCTGCCAGACGTCGATCATCTGCTCGCAGCACATGGGCGCAGTCGCCGACGATGGGGATGTCGACCTTGACGTTCTTGTTGATCGACGAGCGGTCGATATCGACATGGATCTTCTTCGAGCCGGGCGAGAAGGCGTCGACCCGGCCGGTGATGCGGTCGTCGAAGCGCGCGCCGATGCAGATCATCACGTCGCAATCGTGCATGGCGTTGTTGGCCTCGTAGGTGCCGTGCATGCCGAGCATGCCGAGCCAATGCTTGTCGGCGGCCGGGATAGGCGCCGAGCCCCATCAGGGTCGAGGTGATGGGGAAGCCGGTCATGCGCACCAGCTCGCGCAAGCAGCTGCGCTGGCCTCCGGCCCGGAATTGATGATGCCGCCGCCGGTATAGAACAGCGGCCGCTTGGCGTTCGCCATCAGCTCGACGGCCTGCGGCGACGGCGCGCGTCGTCGCCCTGGATGTGCGGGTTGTAGCTCTTGTGCTGCGAGTTGGTGCAGCGCCGGTATATTCGCCCTTGGCGAACTGGATGTCCTTGGGGATGTCGACCACGACCGGGCCGGGACGGCCGGTGCGCGCGACGTAGAACGCCTCGTGCAGGACGCGCGACAGAGCGTTCACGTCCTTGACGAGATAATTGTGCTTGGTGCAGGGGCGGGTGATGCCGACCGTGTCGCATTCCTGGAAGGCGTCGTTGCCGATCAGGTGGGTCGGCACCTGGCCGGTGATGCAGACCACCGGGATCGAATCCATCAGCGCGTCGGTCAGGCCGGTGACGGCGTTGGTGGCGCCGGGGCCGGAGGTGACCAGCACCACGCCGACCTTGCCGGTCGAGCGCGCATAGCCTTCGGCGGCATGGACCGCGCCCTGCTCGTGGCGCACGAGAATGTGCTTGATGCGGTCCTGCTGGAACAGCTCGTCATAGATCGGCAGAACGGCGCCGCCCGGATAGCCGAAAATATGCTCAACGCCCTGATCGGCGAGAGCCTGGAGCACCATCTGGGCGCCGGTCATTGCACGCGACATGGTCTGGTCTCACTGACAAAAACCGGCGTCGCGCCTAAAGGTCCGCGGCCGGTCAAAGCTCGACGAATAGCGGAAAAGTCTAAATAAGGCGCGCACCCTAGGACTTGCAAGATAGAGGGTCAACGGCAAATGCGAATGAATGACAAGATTCGTACCCGTTTTCGTTTCCGAAAATTACCGCTTATGAAGCAAAGCGGGTGGTTTATTGCTCTGCCTGCGGCCACTGCCCATGGCGGGACGCACAGCCGCCCTGGACAAGCCCAGCCAATCCTCCTATGTCCCTTCGCTTCGAGGCACCGCGGGCCTGCCATCGGCGTTTACCGCGCCATCTTCATCATCCCCAATCTCTCCTAATGCAGCAGCCCGCCCGCTCAGAACTATCGGCCGCCAACGGCATTGACGATACGTCGCGCGCCCAGCGCCGGTTCTGGGCGCTGACCCTCGGCAGCATCGGCGTGGTCTATGGCGATATCGGCACCAGCCCGCTCTATGCCGTGCGCGAGTCGGTGTTGGCGGCTGTTGGCCCGAATGCGCCCGCCAGCGAGGCGGTCATTCTCGGCATCCTCTCGATGATCGTGTGGGCGCTCATCCTCATCGTCAGCGTCAAATATGTCACCATCCTGCTGCGCGCCAACAATAACGGCGAAGGCGGAACGCTCGCGCTGATGGCGCTGGCGCAGCGCGCGGTCCGGGGGCGCGGCCTGGTGGTGATCGCGCTCGGCATGATCAGCGCCGCTTTGTTCTACGGCGATGCCATGATCACGCCGGCGCTGTCGGTGCTGTCGGCGGTCGAAGGACTCGAAATCGCGACCCCGGCGTTGCACTCCTATGTCGTTCCACTCTCGGTGCTGATCCTGTTTGGCCTGTTCGCCGTGCAGTCGCACGGCACGGCACGGGTCGCGTCGTTCTTCGGTCCCATCACGCTGGTTTGGTTTTTCGCTCTCGCGACCGCCGGAGCGTGGCACGTGGCGCGAAATCCCGCCGTGCTCGGCGCCTTCAATCCGGTTCACGGCGTGAGCTTTCTGTTCAGCCACGGCGTTATCGGGCTGGCGACGCTCGGTGCCGTGTTCCTGGTCGTCACCGGCTCGGAGGCCCTCTATGCCGATCTCGGCCATTTCGGTCCCGGACCGATCCGCATGGCCTGGTTTGCCGTCGCCCTCCCCGCGTTGGTTATCAACTATCTTGGTCAGGGTGCATTGCTGCTCGCCAATCCCGCGGCGATCGAGAGCCCATTCTTCCTGCTGTACCCCGATTGGGCGCTGCTCCCTATGGTCGGGCTCGCCACGGCCGCCACCGTCATCGCCAGCCAGGCGGTGATCACCGGGGCCTATTCGCTGACGCGCCAAGCGGTCCAGCTCGGGCTCCTGCCCCGGCTCGAAATTCGCCACACGTCGGAGTCGCAGTTCGGGCAAATCTACATGCCGCGCGTGAACATGCTGCTGCTAATCGGCGTGCTGCTCCTCGTCATTATGTTCAAATCATCGGGAGCGCTCGCCTCGGCCTATGGCATCGCCGTGACCGGAACCATGGTGGTGACGGCGACGTTGGCTTTGATCGTGGTACGGAGAGTTTGGAATTGGCCGTTATGGGCCGCGGCCGCGCTCATGGTCCCATTCTTGTTGATCGACCTGGTATTCCTGGGCGCCAATCTGCTCAAAGTGTTTCAGGGCGGCTGGGTGCCACTCTTGATCGCGGCAATGATCATGGCCGTCATGCTGACCTGGCGCAGAGGAGCGAGAATTCTTGCCGAGAAAACGCGGCGCTTGGAAACGCCGATCGACAGTCTGATCGAGAGTCTCGAGAAGACAAAAACTTTGCCGGGTGCCCGGCACGGCCGTGTTTCTCACCGCGGACCCGGACAGAGCTCCGACTGCCCTGCTTCACAGTCTCAAGCACTACAAGGTCTTGCATGAGCGGAACATCATCCTGACCATGATCACCGAGACCACGCCGCGCGTGTCGGCGTCGGACCGCGTCAGCATCGCTACGCTCGGCGGGTCATTTCAGCGGGTGATTGTCCGTTTCGGTTTCATGGAGACGCCAAATGTGCCAAAGGCACTTGGGCTCGCGCGCAAAGAAGGGCTAAGCTTCGATATCATGTCGACGTCGTTCTTCCTGTCGCGGCGCTCGATTCGCACCGACCCCCGCTCCGGCATGCCGTCATGGCAAGATCGCTTGTTCATCCTGCTGGCGCGGAATGCCGACGACGCGAGCAGCTATTTCCAGCTTCCTACCAATCGGGTGGTCGAAATCGGAACCCAGGTGGCGGTCTAGCAGAGTATGGCGCCGCTCAATTCCGAAAATCAGGGACTCGCGACATCCAACGGTGACGTCGCCGAAGTCAAAATCCGCTTTTGGGCGCTGACCTTCGGCTCGATCGGCGTCGTCTATGGCGACATCGGCACGAGCCCCCTCTATGCCTTGCGCGAGGCGGTGCTCGCCGCCAGCGGGGAACAGGGCACGGTGTCACCGGCCGCGGTGTACGGCGTGCTGTCGCTGATCTTCTGGGCGCTGATCATCGTCGTCACGCTCAAATATGTGCTGATCCTGTTGCGCGCCGACAATAACGGCGAAGGCGGCACGCTGGCGCTGACCGCGCTGGCGTTCCGGGCGCTTGGGCCGACGCACGCCGCTGGTGCTCGCGCTCGGCATCGTCGGCGCGTCGATGTTCTACGGCTCGACCCTGATCACGCCGGCGCTGTCGGTGCTGTCGGCGGTCGAGGGCCTCAACGTCGCGACGTCGGCGTTCGGGCCCTACGTGCTGCCGCTGACCGTGATCATCCTGATTGCCCTGTTCTCGGTGCAGTCGCACGGCACCGCGCGGATCTCCGCCTTGTTCGCGCCGATCACCACGGTGTGGTTCGTGGCCATCGCCATCGCCGGCGCCGTGGAGATCGCCGCCAATCCGACGGTGCTCGCCGCGATCAACCCCTATTACGGCATCAGCTTCCTCCTCAGCCACGGCATCGTCGGGCTGGTCACGCTCGGCGGCGGTGTTCCTCGTGGTGACCGGCTCGGAGGCGCTCTACAACGATCTCGGCCATTTCGGCCGCAAGCCGATTCAGACGGCGTGGCTCTATCTCGTGCTGCCGGCGCTGCTGCTCAACTATTTCGGCCAAGGCGCGCTGGTGCTGGCGCACCCCGAGACCATCGCGCAATCCGTTCTACCTGCTCTATCCCGATTGGGCGCTCTATCCGATGGTGGCGCTCGCCACCGCGGCCACCGCCATCGCCAGCCAGGCGGTGATCAGCGGCGCCTATTCGATCACCCGCCAGGCCATGCAACTCGGGTTCCTGCCGCGCATGGAGGTACGCCACACCTCGGAGTCGCTGGCCGGGCAGATCTACATGCCGCGGGTGAACTACTTGCTGCTGACCGGCGTGCTGCTGCTCGTGTTCATGTTCCGCTCGTCGGGCGAGCTGGCCGCCGCCTACGTGCTGGCCGTGGCGACCACGGCGCTGGTGGCCGGCATTCTCGGCTTCATCGTGATCTGGAAGCTGTGGAAATGGCAGCTATGGGCCACGGTGGCGCTCATGGTCCCCCTCATCCTGATCGACGCCAGTTTCGTGCTGGCCAGCACGCTGGAGCTGCTCGAGGGCGCCTGGATGCCGGTGCTGGTCGGCGCCGTCCTGGTGGTCATCATGTACACTTGGCGCCGCGGCACGCGGCTGCTGGCGCAGAAGACGCGGCGGGTCGAGGTGCCGTTCGCGCCGCTGGTCAAGAGCCTCGAAGACAGGCCGCCTCATCTCGTCCCCGGCACCGCCGTGTTCCTCACCAGCGATCCCGATTTCGCGCCGACGGCGCTGCTTCACAATCTCAAGCACAACAAGGTGCTGCACGAGCACAATGTGATCCTGACCATCGTCAACGAGGACATCCCCCATGTCGCGGTGGCCGACCGCGTGCATCTGGAGCCGATCAGCGACCGCTTCATGCAGCTGACCCTGCGGTTCGGCTTCATGGAACGGCCGAACGTGCCGAAGGCGCTCGCCGTCGCCCGCAAGCAAGGCTGGCAATTCGACATCATGTCGACGTCGTTCTTCCTGTCGCGCCGGTCGGTCAGGCCCGATCCGCGCTCGGGCATGCCGCCGTGGCAGGACCGGCTCTATATTTTCCTGGCGCATAACGCCGACGACGCCTCGAGCTATTTCCAGCTGCCGACCGACCGCGTGGTGGAGATCGGCACGCAGGTCACGGTCTAGCGCTTAGCCGCGACGGCCTTGACCGCTTCGCCGGCGTCGGGCGCCCATTCCCAATCCGTCATGAACTTTCTGAGCCAAGTCATCTGCCGCTTGGCGTAGCGGCGGGTCTCGGTCTTGGCCTTGGCGATCGCCTCTGCCAAACTGCGTGCGGCCGGACAGATAGGCGCCGAGCTCGCGCACGCCATGCGCCCGCATGGCCGGAAGGCTGTCGTCGAGGCCAAGGGCGAGCAGCGCCTTGACCTCTTCGAGACCGCCCTGCTCGATCATGGTGTCGAAGCGGGCGTCGATCGCCGCATAGAGCGGCTCGCGCTCGGGCGCCACCACCAGTCCGATCACCTGATCGGGCGCAAGCACGGGGGCGGTGGTCGTGCCCTGCCACTCGGACAGCGAGACCGAGGTGGCGTCGATGACTTCGAGGGCGCGGGCGATGCGTTGCGGATCGCTCGGGCGAAGCCGCGCCGCCATGACGGGATCGCGGGCCGCAAGCTCGCGATGGAGCCCCTCGGCGCCGAGCCGCTCCGCCCGCTCGCGCCAATATTCGCGGATCTCGGGCGGGACGTCGGGGATCGCGGCCAGCCCTTCGGTGAGCGCCTTGAAATAAAGGCCGGTGCCGCCGACCAGGATCGGCACACGCCCCGCGGCGTGCGCTTCAGCGATGGCGCGCGCGGCATCGTCAAGCCAGCTTCCGACCGAATAGGCCTCAGCGGCCGGAACCGTGCCGTAGAGGCGATGCGGCGCGCGGGCCATGTCGGCGGCGCCGGGCCGCGCGGTCAGAACGGCAAGCTCGCGATAGACCTGCATGGAATTGGCATTGATGACGATGCCGCCCAGTCTGGCGGCCAGCTCCAGCGCGGCGGCCGACTTGCCGCTCGCGGTCGGGTCCGGCAATGAGGATGGCTTTCGGCACCTTGCCGCGAATGCTCTAGCTCGTCGGGACGGCGACGAATCGAAGCTCGCCCTTGGCGTCGGACAGCAGCAGCAGCACCGAGCGGCGCCCGGCCTTCTTCACCGCCAGCAGCCGGGCTTTCACGTCCTGGGGCTGCTTGACCTTCTCCTGGGTCACCTCGACGATGACGTCGCCGGGCTTCACGTCTTTCTGCGCCGCCGGGCTGTTGGGCTTGACCTCGGTGATGATCACGCCCTCGATCGACTTGCCGATCTGGTAGCGGCTCGCGCAGCTCGTCGGTCAGCGGCGCGATCGACAGGCCAAGCAAATCCTCGCGCTCAGGCTCGAGCGCCGGCGCGTCCTCGCTCGTCCCCGCGTCCTCCGACTCCTCGCTTTCCGGGCAGACGGCCGACGGTCACGTTGAGGTCCATGGCCTGCCCCTTGCGCACGACCTCGACCGCGACGCTCTTGCCGATCGTGGTGGCGGCCACCGCGCGCGGCAGGCTGCGCATATTGTCGATCGGCTGGCCGTCGAATTGGAGGATCACGTCGCTCGGCTCGATGCCGGCGGCGGCGGCGGGGCTGTCGGGCGACACTTTGGCGACCAGCGCGCCTTTCGGCTCGGGCAGGCCCAGGCTGGTGGCAATCTCATCGGTGACATTCTGCACCTGCACGCCGAGCCAGCCGCGCCGCGTCTCGCCATATTGCTTGAGCTGGTCGACGACCTGGACCGCGCTGTTGGAGGGCACGGCGAAGCCGATGCCGATCGAACCGCCGGTCGGCGAAATGATGGCCGTGTTCACGCCGATGACCTGCCCGTCCATATTGAACAGCGGACCGCCCGAATTGCCGCGATTGATGGCGGCGTCGGTTTGGAGGAAATCGTCATAGGGGCCGGCATTGATGTCGCGCTTGGTGGCGGAGATGACGCCTACGGTGACGCTGCCGCCGAGGCCGAACGGATTGCCGATCGCCATTACCCAGTCGCCCACCCGCATCTTGCCGGAATTGCCGAATGTCGACCGCCTTGAGCGGCTTCTTGGGCTCGACCTTGAGCAAAGCGAGATCGGTCTTCGGATCGTGACCGAGAATCTTGATGACCTTCAGCTTGGTGCCGTCGGTGAAGTTGATGATGATCTCGTCGGCGCCCTCGATGACGTGATTGTTGGTGACGACCAGGCCCGAGGGGTCGATGACGAAGCCCGAGCCGAGCGAACTCACCTTGCGGGGCAGGCCTTCGCTGTCCTCGTCATCGAAGAAATCGTCGAAGAACTCTTCGAACGGCGAGCCCTTGGGCCCGGGCCCGCTGGGCGCATTCTCCGCCGAGCCTTTGAGGGTCTGGGTCGTGGAAATATTGACGACGGCGTCTTGCAGGCCCTCGGCGACATCGGCGACGGAATCGGGCCCGCGCGCGAAACTCGCCGTGACGAGGAGCGGCGTGCCGGCCAGCAGCAGCGCAAGCGCCGCCGCCGCGATACAGCAGCGCCGAACGCTCGGCACGTATCCCAGAGACCCGGTCAAAGTGCCGCACTGTGGCATCGCTCGAATAGTCTCGCCTCGCTCGCCGATCAATCTGGTGCCGTCATCTTAGCGGAAATCGGCAAAGATTGAGGGGATTCCGTGGCCGGCCCGCATGGCCTAACCGCGCACGATCCAAATCAGCAGCACGCCGCCAGCGACCGCCATCGCCCCGGCCAGGCGCAAGGAGGTCTCAGGCATGTCCGCCGTCGCCTCCAGGAACTTGCGGCCGAGACCGGGCGCAAGCGCCCATAACGTGCCTTCGATGACGAGAACCAGCCCAAGAGCGACGGCAAGTGTGCTCATTGCGCCAGCGGCATCGCGGCCGCGTTCACCTCAAGCCTAAGGGGCCTGTGGCGCTGGAAGGAGGCTGCCGCCGGCCGAGATGTCGCGCGGCAAGGGCGACAAGGGCCCCTGCCCGGCCGCGCCTTGCTCGAGCGTCTCGGCTCCGCCGTCGTCGGCCGGCGCTTTGGGAGTCTCGCTGGGGTTGGCCGGCTGGGCGGCAGGCGCACCAGTGCCGTCCTCGCCCGTCTTGCCGAACGAATCGTTGAAATAGCGGAAGAACTGCGAATCGGGGGTGAGCAGCAGCCTGGTATCGCCCGACTTGAACGCGCCCTCATAAGCCTGCATGGAGCGGTAGAAGGAGAAGAAATCGGGATCCTGGCCGAACGCCTCGGCGAAGATACGGTTCTTCTCGGCGTCGCCGTTACCGCGGATGCGCTCGGACTCGCCGGTGGCATCGGCCTTGATCACGGTGACCTCGCGGTCGGCGGTGGCGCGGATGCGGCGTGAGGCGCCCTCGCCTTCGGCGCGGAACTCGGCCGCCTCTCGCTGCCGCTCGGTCTGCATGCGGCGGTAGATCGCCTGCATATTGGCCTCGGGCAGATCGACGCGCTTGATGCGCACGTCGACGATCTCGACGCCGAACGGCTTGGCTTCCTCGTTGACCTGGGCGGCGATGGTCTTCATCAGCGCTTCGCGCTTGTCGCGCACCACCGAGGTGAAGCTCGAGCCGCCGAGCACGCGACGCAGCGAGGCTTCGAGCACCGCGCCGATGCGCGCGCTGGCGATGCGCTCATCGCGCAAGCTCTGGAAGAACAGCAGAGGATCGACGATCCGGTAGCGGGCGAAGGCGTCGACCACGAGCCGCTTCTTGTCGGAGGCGATCACCTCCTGCGAAGCGGTGTCGACGTCGAGGATGCGCTTGTCGAAGAACTCGACGTTCTGAATGAACGGGATCTTGTATTTCAGGCCCGGCTCGGTGATGACGCGCTTCGGCTTGCCGAATTCGAGCACCAGCGCCTGCTGCGTCTGGCTGACGGTAAACAGCGTCAAATAGGCGACGAAGGCGGCGAGGCCCAGAACGATCAGGCTGAATGTGAGGGCGGTGCGGTTCATGGCTGGCCCTCCGGAGGCGTGGAGGGTTTCTTGGGCAACTCCGACAGCGGCAAATACGGCACGACGCCGGGGCCGGCCTTGTCGTCGATGATGATCTTTTCGTTGTCGCCGAGCACCTTCTCCATGGTCTCGATGAAGATGCGCTGGCGGGTGACGCCGGGCGCCTTCTTGTACTGGTCGTAGACGCTGATGAAGCGGTCGGCCTCGCCCTTGGCCAGGGCGATGACCTGGTCGCGATAGCCTTGCGCGGCTTGCAGGATGCGCTCGGCCTCGCCGCGCGCCTCCGGGATGATGCGGTTGGCGTAGGCCTGGGCCTCGTTCTGCAAGCGCTCCTGGTCGGCGCGCGCCGCCTGCACGTCGCGGAAGGCGTCGATGACTTGCGCCGGCGGATCGACTTTTTGCAGCTGCACCTGGGTCACCTGGACGCCGGCGCCGTAGCTGTCGAGAATTTTCTGCATCAGCTGCTGCACATCAAACTCGGTTTTGGCGCGGGCTTCGGTGAGGATCGGCTCGATGTCGCTTTGGCCGACGATCTCGCGCATGGCGCTCTCGGCCACGGCTTTCACCGTGCTTTCGGGGTTCTGAATGTTGAACAGGAAGTCGGGCGCATTGGCGATCCGCCAGAACACCACGAAGTCGACATCGACGATGTTCTCATCGCCGGTGATCATCAGGCTTTCCTCGGGCACGTCGCGGATCGTGCTGGAGGCGTCGCGGCTGTCGGAGGAGCCGCGCATGCCGATCTCGATGCGGTTGATGCGCGTCACCTTCGGCAGCTCGACCTGCTCGACCGGATAGGGCCAGCGGAAGTTGAGGCCAGGCGGAAGCTGACGCACATATTTGCCGAATTGGAGCACGATGCCGAGCTCGTCGGGGTTGACGCGGACGGTGAAGCCGAAAAAGCCGATCAGAGCCACCAGCACCACCGCGAGCAGCACGGCGAAGGGACCGCCCATACGGCCGCCCGGCATGGCCTGGCGCAACCGGTCCTGGCTGCGGCGCAGAATCTCTTCGAGGTCGGGCTGCTGGCCGCCGGAGCCCGGACGCGGGCCCCACGGACCCCCGCCCCCCTTCCAACCGCCGCCGCCGCTCTGATTGCTCCAAGGCATGATGAAATCGGTCCTGATGTCTGTGAAGAAGAGGCGCGGACGCCTGAGTGGTGAGCCGCTAGCCGACAAGACTAGCCGCATCAAAATGGCGGTCCTGCGACAAAGTCGAAAGGGTTATAGGCCAGTCATCCTTGCGGCGCAATGCGCGGGGCCGCGTTCACCTTACCCGGTCCAGCACGACGAAGCTGAAAGCGTGGTCGTCCTTGGGCCCCGCCGCGTGCGCCTGCCGCGATAGCTCGCGCCATTCGCCGTTAGCGAGGGCCGGAAACCAGGTATCGGCATCGGGTGCGGCATGAACCTCGGTCAGGTAGATGCGGTCCGCTTGCGGCAAGATTTCGCGGAACACATCCTCGCCGCCGATGATCATGATCTCCTTGGCGCCGGTCCACTTGGCCGCGGCGCGCGCCGCCGCCAAGCCCCTCGTCCAGGCTGTGGGCCACGACCGCGTCGGGCGCGACGAAGCCGCGGTCGCGGCTCAGCACGATGTTGAGACGGCCGTCGAGCACGCGGGGGAGCGACTTGAAGGTGCGCCGGCCCATGATGATGGGCTTCCCCATGGTGATCTTGCGGAAATACCGCATGTCGCTATGCAGGTGCCAGGGGAGCTCCCCGCCTTTGCCGATGGCGCCGTTGTCGGCCATGGCCACCACCAGGGCGATGACGGGCGAAGCCGCCCCTCCCCGCGCAGGACTCACACCGCCACCTTGGCGCTGATCGCGGGATGCGGATCGTAGCCCACGAGCTTGAAGTCCTCATAGGCGAAGTCGAACAGCGAGCTTATGTCCGGATTGATCTCCAGGCGCGGCAGCGCGCGCGGGCTGGCGCTTCAGCTGCTCGTCGGCCTGGTCGAGATGGGTGAGATAGAGATGGGCGTCGCCGAAACTATGGATGAACTCGCCCGGCTCCAGGCCCGTCACCTGCGCCATCATCAGCGTCAGCAGCGCATATGAGGCGATGTTGAACGGCACGCCGAGAAAGACGTCGGCCGAGCGCTGATAAAGCTGGCAGGAGAGCCGCCCCTCGGCGACATAGAACTGGAACAGGCAATGGCAAGGCGACAGCGCCATCCGGTCCAGCTCGCCGACATTCCAGGCGCTGACGATGTGGCGGCGCGAATCGGGATCGCGCTTCAGGCCCTCGACCACTTGGGCGATCTGATCGATGTGCCGGCCATCCGGCGCGGGCCATGACCGCCACTGCCGGCCATAGACCGGACCGAGATCGCCGTCAGCGTCGGCCCATTCGTCCCAGATGGTCACGCCATGCTCGTTGAGATAGCGCACATTGGTCGAGCCTTGCAGGAACCACAGCAGCTCGTGGACGATCGACTTCACGTGCAGCTTCTTGGTGGTCACGAGCGGGAAGCCCTCGGCCAGATCGAAGCGCATCTGGTGGCCGAACAGGCTTAACGTGCCGGTATTGGTGCGGTCGCCTTTGCTGGCGCCGCGGTTGCGCACCTTGGCGAGGAGTTCGAGATATTGGCGCAAAACAGGTCTATGCTCCCAAGCTGGCCCGCCGCAAGTCGCGTTCGAGCCTGTTCGTCACGATAGCATCGGCGGCCCGATTCGCGGCCAGAGGCGATGCGGGATCAATCCTTTTTTTTGCCGCGGTAGCGGCCTATATTGAGTCTGTCGGCGCAAGCCGGATATGGCGATAAACAGCCTTCGTAATAAGCCCATTCGGACCCGGGGGCGGTACCCGGCGCCTCCACCAGGGATCAGTGAGCCGATATGCAACGCAAGCTGACTGATCCGTGGCGGGGGCGAAATAGGATCGACGAGGGTGTAAAGGTCGTGCTTTCGCTCGGCATGGTACCGCCGTTATCGGGCCAACCCTATAGTTGCCAATGACAACTATGCGGAGGCTGCTCTCGCTGCGTAAGCGGCGCGATAGCCTGAAAATGAAGTCCTAGCCGCTTCGCGGCGACTAGGCGCGGTTCGGAGGGCACCGGCCAACAGAAGCCCTCCACTTTATGACGGGGTGACGGGACTGCCTCACGTCGCAAAGAGGGTTAGCGGCGCACTCCATGGCAGAAGACGAAATCAGATACGACCTTCTCACGCAGGACGCCTTACGCGGCGTGGTGCGCCAGGTCCTGCTGCGCGTGCAGCGTGACGGGCTCCCCGGCGAGCATCATCTGTACATCGCCTTCGACACGGGCGCCGAGGGCGTGTCGGTGTCGAAGCGGCTGAAGGAGCAATATCCCGAGGAAATGACCATCGTGCTGCAATACCAGTTCTGGGACTTGCAGGTGACCAATGAACGGTTCGAGGTGAAGCTCTCCTTCTCCAACGTGCCGGAGCGGCTGGTGGTGCCGTTCAGCGCGGTCAAGGCTTTCTACGATCCTTCCGCCCAGTTCGGGCTCCAGTTCGGCAAGCCGGGCGCGGCCAACGACTCGGCCCGCCAGCATATGGCGGCGGCGATGCCGGATCTCGTGGGCGAGCCGGAGGAACCGCGCGGCGCGGTCGAGCCCGCCCATGAGGAGCCGAGCGAGGCGCCTGCCGCCGAGGTGGTGATGTCGCGGCCGCCGGCCGAGGTCGTGCATCTCGATCGCTTCCGCAAGAAATAGTCGATCACTGCCCGGCATTTGGGCCGCTTGTGCCTAAAGTTTCGGCGCATGCCCCGTCCCGATCATTGACCTTGCGGAACACGCGGCATTGGGCGTTGGCACGATTTGTGTCTTAATTGCCGACGCCAACATGCCGAACGCGACGAGATGTGGGGACGCGTGAACAAGATCGACAGCGTTCGACCTGAGCCGGGACGCCAGGCGGCAGCGCTCGCTCCGGTCGCGGACTATCTGGCGGAGCTGCATGCGCGCGTCGCCGAGATGACCGGCGGCAAGCCGGCCGACTATATCCCCGAGCTCGGCAAGGCCGATCCCGCTCTGTTCGGCATCGCCGTCGCCACTGTCGACGGCCAGGTCTATGCCGTCGGCGACACCGATGCCGCCTTCACCATCCAATCGGTGTCGAAGCCGTTCATGTACGGCTATGCGCTCCAGCATCATGGCCGCGCGGCGGTGCTGAAGCATGTCGGCGTCGAGCCGACCGGCGAAGCGTTCAACTCGATCGTGCTCGACGAGGCGATGAACCGGCCGTTCAACCCCATGGTCAATGCCGGCGCCATCGCCGTCGCCGAATTGATGGACGGCGACACCCACAAGCAGCGCATCGACAACATGCTGGGGCTGTTCTCCAGCCTGGCCGGCCGGAAGCTCGAGATCGACGAGGCCGTGTACCGCTCGGAGCTGGCCACCGGCCACCGCAACCGGGCCATCGCCTACATGATGCTCAACTCCGCCATGATCGAGCGCGACCCGAACGAGGTGCTCGATCTCTATTTCCGCCAGTGCTCGGTCAACGTCACCTGCCGCGACCTCGCCATCATGGCCGCCACGCTGGCCAATGACGGCAGGAACCCGCTCACCGCCGAGGCGGTGCTGGAAACCCAATATGTGCGCGACATGCTGTCGGTGATGAATTCCTGCGGCATGTACGACTATGCCGGCGAGTGGGCCTACGAGGTCGGCATGCCGGCCAAGAGCGGGGTGTCGGGCTGCATCATCGCCGTCATCCCGGGCCAGATCGGCATCTGCGTCTACTCCCCGCCCATCGACAAGCAAGGCAACTCCGTGCGCGGCATCCGCGTCTGCCAGGAGATCTCCAGCGAGTTCGAGCTGCACGCGTTCAACAACCGCACCAATGTGCGCAGCGTGATCCGCCGCGACTACCGCGCCGATCTGGTGCGCTCCAATCGTCTGCGCACGCCGGAAGAGCGCAAGATCCTGGCGGAGAAGGGCGACAGGATCGCCGTGCTCGAAGCGCAAGGGCCGCTGTTCTTCGGCGCCGCCGAGCAGTTGTTGCGCCGGCTCTCGCAGCTCGCCGCCGAGGCGAGTTACGTCATCGTCGATTTCAAACGGGTGCATCTCGCCGACACCGCCGCCCGGAAGCTGATCGTGCGCGGCGCGCGGGCCATGGCGGGAGGAGCAACCGAGCTGCTATTCGCGTCGATGGCCGACGACGGGCCGCTCGGCGCCCTCGTCCAAGCCCTGTCCGAGCGCGACAACGAGCATCTGGTGCGCATGTTCCGCGACGCCGACGCGGCGCTCGAATGGTGCGAGGACAAAGTGCTCGATGACGGCATGCGGGGTTCGCTGGGCGACCAAATTCGCGCTGTCGGAGATCAATTTGTTCAAGGGCTTGAAGCCGGACGAGTGCCGATTGCTGGAATCGATCGTCCAGCCGCTGGTGTTCGACAAGGGCGACGTCATCATCCGCGAGGGCGCCGAGGCCAATCTGTTCTTCGTGCTGGCGCGCGGCACGGTCAGCGTTCAGATCAGGGTGCCCGGGCGCGGCGAGCGCAAGAAGCGGGTGGCCTCGATCGGACCCGGCTTGAGCTTCGGCGAGATGGCGCTGCTCGACGGCGGCAAGCGCTCGGCCGACATCATCGCCGACGAGCGGGTGATCTGCTACGGGCTCCGGGTCGAGCAGCTGCACGAGCTGACGGCCGAGCATCCCAACATCATGATCACCATTCTCAGCAATCTGACGCGCGAATTCTCCGAGCGCCTGCGCCATGCCAATGAGGAAATCGGCGTGCTCGAATAGCGGCTAGGCCGTCGCGGCGGCCGCTTGCGGCTTGCTGCGCGATTCTTTCGACGGATCGAGCGGCACGTTCAGCTCCACATAGAGGCCGGTCGGCCGGAATTCGACCTTGGTGTCGCCGCCCAGATTGTGGCGGATGCCCTTGTCGATCAGCTGCATGCCGAAGCCCCCGCCACGCCGGGTCGGAACCTGATTGAGGGTGGCGCGCTCCTCCCAGGTCAGCAGCAGCCGGCTGCCCCGCCCGGTCTTCCAGCTGATGCCGAGCTGCCCGGCATTGGACGACAGCGCGCCGTATTTCACGGCGTTGGTGGCGAGCTCGTGCAGGGTCATGGCGATGATCGAGGTGCATTGCGGCGGCAGCAGAACGTCCGGGCCCTTGATCATGATCTTCGGCCCGCCTTCGCGGCGATAGGGCTCAAGCTCGCGCTCGACCATGGCCTTGAGGCTCGCGCCAGACCATTGCGATTCGAGCAGGAGGTCGTGGGCGCGATGGAGCGCCTGGAGCCGCTCGGCGAGGGTCTGAGCCATGGCTTGCGCCGGCTTCGAGGTCGCCTGACGCAGGCTCGCCTGGACCAGCGACTGCACGATGGCGAGCGCGTTCTTGACGCGGTGATTGAGCTCGCCGACCAGCATTGACTGGCGTTGCGCGGTGCGCCGCCGCTCGGTGACGTCGCGGAAAATGAGCACGGCCCCGGCCAGCGAGCCGTCGAAGCCGACAATCGGCGCGCCGCAATGCTCGACCGGCAGCTCCTGCTTGTCGCGGGTGACCAGCAGCGCGCCCGATTCGAGCCGCGTCACGGCGCGCTCGCGCAACGCCTTCAGCGCCGGGTCGTCGACCGGCTTGCGGGTGCTCTCGTTGATGACGCGGAAGACCTCCCAGATCGGCCGCCCCCGGGCTTTCGGTCCGGACCAGCCGGTCATCTCCTCGGCGATCTTGTTGAGCAGCAGCACGCTGCCGTTCGGATCGGTGGCGATGACGCCGTCGCCGATGCTGGCCAGCGTGGTGCTCAACCATTCGCGCTGGCCGCGCAGCTCCATCAGCGCGGCGTTGCGGTCGCGGTCGGCGCGCCGCACGGCGCCGATGGTGGTCCAGGCGAACAGAGCGAGCACGAGGATGCTGGCCACGGCGAAGATGGCGAGCGTGGCGGCGCTGTCGTAATAGGTCGCGCGTCTCGGCCTGATGGGCGAACCAGCCGATCACCAGCGGCAAAACGATGATGCCGGGCAGCAGCCGGCGCAACATCTCGCCGGCCGGCGACTGCTCGACGATGGCGGCGGCGATGCCGTATTCCGGCGAGGCCGCGAGCAGCCCGATGGCGAGCAGAAAGCCGCACAGCGCGCCGTATAGCGACATGTCGGTGAAGGGGAACGGGTAGTAATAGGTGGCGACGCCGTAGGCGTAGCCGGCCAGCACGATCAGTACCTGAGCCAGGATGATCAGGGCGATGATCTGGCTGAAGGCCGAGGAGATGCCGCCCTGCTTGGCGTAAAGCAGCGCCAGGCCGAACATGATCAGCAAGCCGGTGACGCCGGGCGCCAGGTGCATCTCTTCGGCTTGCGCCGCCCCGGCGGCCATGCTGTCGCCGCGCACCAGCGCCTGATCGAGGCCGAGATTGAAGCCGAACAGATCCTGGCTGAGGATGGCGAGGCCGAGCACGACCAGGGCGAACCCGATCAGCCGCGCCAGCGGGCGGATGGCCCGGAAGGTGAGGCAAAACAGGCCGACGGCCCCGGCGACGATGCCGCCGGCGGCGGCGGGCGTCATGCTGGCGAGGCCGGGAAAGCCTTGGGTCAGCCGCGGAATCGGCAACTGCCACGCAAGCAGAATGACGGTCGCCGATAACCGCCACGACGAACGCCGCCAGGCGCGCGATCAGCAGCGACATACGCTCCGCGCGTGGCGCGGGCAGCGCCATTTTCACTGAGACTTCAGCCACTCGCCTTCCTCACCCAAATTCACGGAAATGGAGCCGGAAGCTTTGGGCGCTCCTCGGCAGAAGGCCGCAACGACAGCGAACGAGCGCGTTCTCCCACCCTGTGACCATGTTATAGCGTAGCCCCCATAGAGCCGGTAGGACATTCGGCACTGCGCGGTCGCGGTAGAGTGGCCTTGTCGCCGAATGTGATCGACAGGAGAATTCAGCATGCCTCAAGAGCGAGGTGCCAAGAGTCCAAAATTTCCACGCGCATCGAGACCGATTCCCTCGGCCCGGTCGACGTGCCGCAAGACCGCTATTGGGGCGCCCAGACCGAACGGTCGCGCCAGAATTTCAGGATCGGCGACGAGACGCATGCCAAAGCCCCTGATCCGGGCGATCGCCCTGGTCAAGAAGGCTGCGGCCCTCACCAATCGCGAACTCGGCCTGATGGAAGCGCGCCTGGCCGAAGCCATCGCCACCGCGGCCGACGAAGTCATTGAAGACAAGCTTGATGCTCATTTCCCCCTGGTCGTCTGGCAAACCGGCTCGGGAACGCAGAGCAACATGAACGTCAACGAAGTCATCGCCAACCGAGCGAGCGAATTGCTCGGTGTTGCTCTCGGTTCAAAGCGTCCGATTCACCCCAATGATCACGTCAATCTCGGTCAATCCTCCAACGATGTCTTTCCCACGGCCATGCATATTGCCGTGGCTTGTGAAATTGCCTACCGGCTAAACCCAGCCCTGGCCCGGCTCTACCAGGCGCTCGAGGACAAAGCTGGGGCGTTTCAGGACATTCTCAAGATCGGCCGCACGCATCTGCAAGACGCAACTCCGCTCACTTTAGGGCAAGAATTCGGCGGCTATGCGGCGCAGATCGATCATGGCATCGAACGCATCAAGCTCACCCTGCACGGCCTCTATCGCTGGCGCAAGGCGGCACCGCGGTCGGCACCGGGCTGAATACCCACGTTTCGTTCGCCGAGGCCTTCGCCGCCAAGATCGCCGAGATCACCAAGCTTCCCTTCGTCAGCGCCGAGAACAAGTTCGAGGCGCTGGCCACCCACGACGCCCTCGTGTTTGCCCATGGCGCGCTCAACACCGTGGCAGTGTCGCTGTTCAAGATCGCCAGCGACATCAGGTTGCTGGGCTCGGGGCCGCGCTCCGGCTTCGGCGAGTTGATGCTGCCGGAGAACGAGCCGGGCTCCTCGATCATGCCGGGCAAGGTGAACCCCACCCAGTGCGAGGCGGTGACCATGGTGGCGGCGCAAGTCATGGGCAACAACACCACCGTCACCTTTGCCGGCAGCCAGGGCCATCTCGAGCTCAACGTGTTCAAGCCGGTGATCGCCTACGCCACGCTGCAATCGATCAGGCTGCTCACCGACGTGGCCGACAGTTTCCGCGAGAAATGCATCGTCGGCATCGAGCCCGACCGCGCCTGCATCAAGGAGCATCTCGAGCAATCGCTGATGCTGGTGACGGCGCTGGCGCCGCATATCGGCTACGACAAGGCGAGCGAGATCGCCAAGGCCGCGCACAAGCGCGGCACCACGCTGCGCGAGGAAGCGGTGCGGCTCGGTCATGTGCGCGCGGAAGATTTCGACCGTCTGGTGCGGCCCGAGGACATGGTCGGCCCCAAGCGGTAAGGCTCCGGCATGGCCAAGCCCGGCAACAAGCGCTCGCTCACCATCGCGCGGCACCGCACCTCGGTGACGCTCGAAGACGAATTCTGGGACGGCGCTCGGCGACCTCGCCCGCGCCGAGGGCAAGTCGGTGGCGGCGCTGGTCGGCGAGATCGACCAGAAGCGAAGCGCGCGACCGAACCCGCAGCCGAGCCTGTCGGCGGCGATCAGGCTCTATGTGCTGGAGCGGATGCGCGGCAGCTCGGCGTAGCCGGCGCTAGCCGCCACCGAAGATGGGAATGCCCTTCTTCCAAGCGTCAGGCGCCTCGGGCGGCTTCTTCCGGCGGGGACGGCTGGCCGGGCGCGGCCGGACCGGGGCCACCTCCTCGATGACGGGCTGTGACGGTTGGGCCTCGGGCGTAACCGCCGCCTCGGTTTGCGGCGCGGCCGGCTCCTCGGCGGGCGGGGCCGGTGTGGCCGGCGCCGGCTCGGTCAAGGCCGCTGGCTTTGGCGCGGGCGGGGCAGCTTGTGCCGGCTTGGGTGCTATCGGTGGCTCCACCGCGGCTTCCGCCGGCGGCGGCGTCAGCGGCTTGGCTGGAGCCGGCTTGGGCTCCACCGCGGCTTCCGCTGGCGGCGGCGCCGGTTTGGCTGGAGCCGGCGGAAAGAGGCCCGCCGCATCGCCAGGCTCCGGCTCGTTGTCGGCGCCTTGCCGCAGCAACTCGGTCGCGGACGGCATCGCCTTGGCCGTCGGGGCCGATTGCGGCGTTACCGCGGTCACGGTTGCCGCAATGGGCTGCTCCGGCGCCGTGGCGTCCGGCGCGTCAAGTTCGGCTTGCGGCTCCAGCGGTTCGGCCGGGACGGCGGCGGTCTGGTCGTCGGGCGAAGCCTCGACCGGCGGGGTCCTGCCGCTGACGTCGAGCGTTTCCAGCTGCTCGACCCCCTCCTGCATGCGCCGCATGGTGAGATAAGCCTCGATCGCCGCGGTATCGACGGCCGGCGAAATCTCGCCGGCTTTGTTGAGCGCGCCGGTAAACACCAGGCCCACCGGCGGCACATCGGCATTGCTCGCCCCGGCGAGACTGACCGCCCATTCGCTGTCAAGCTTGAGGCTGGCAAGCTCGATATAGCCGTTGATCTTGGTCTCGGCGCCGGCGCCTGTGAGCGTCGCCGGGGCGAGGCGCAAGGTGCCGTTCTTGATGTCGAAGGCGAACTGGACCGGCGCAAATTTGTAGCGTGCCCTTGGTGATCGTATCGCGCACGCTCTTCGCCTCGGCGGCGATCTCGTCCTTGCCGACATTGATGGCCTTCTTGGCGGCGGTGGCGGCGACGTGGCGAAGCGGAGCGGACGAGAGCGACTGGAGGATGCCCGCGCCGAGCGAGAAACTCCCCTGCCCGCTCAGTCCGGCCACCAGGCCGGGCGGGCTCAGGCCCTCGCCCTGCACCGTGAAGGCGAGGTCGAACGGACCCTTGGCGAGGGTTGAGCCGGTGAGGCTCTTGGCAAAGTCGTCGAGCTTACCGCCCTTGACCTCCGCACGCGCGGTCAGCTCGGCGCCGTTGCCGCGCGGCGACAGCGTGCCCGAAGCGGCAAACTCCCCGCCGAACAGACGGCCGGTGAGGTCGGTGATCGACAGCCCTTGTTTGCCGACCGCGGCAGCGAGCGTGGCGCCTTGGATCCTGAGCGCGGAACCGAGCGTTAACGTGTTGGCCTTGAGGGTGATCGAGCCCTCCGACTTCTCGATCGGGGCGAGCGAAAAGCCGCGCGACGGCCATACCTCGGATACGCCGTTGCCGATCGAGCCCAGCATCTCCTCGGTCGAGGGCGTGCGGTGCCACGCCACCAGCACGCCGAGCAGCGAGGGCAGCGAAATGCTGTCGGCGCTGCCCGACAGGGCGAAGCGGGTCCTGACGCCGCCAATGTCGAAATGGGCGCTGCCGGTGACATCCTCACCGGCGATCGAACCGGTGATGGTCTTGAGATCGACCGCCGGACCTTGCTTGGCGAGGTCGAAGCGCAATTGCAGCGGCACGCCGCCGGCGCTTGGCGGCGCCTCGAAGCCGATCAGGGTTAGGGCCTGGCTCGCGTCCTGGCTCACCATCGCGCCTTTGCCGGTGAAGGCAAATCCAGCCGGTTGCAGCGCGCCTTGGCCACTAACGGCGGCTCCCATCGAGGCCGTCTCGAGCGCGGCCTTGCCGCTGACCTTGACGTTCGGAATCCCGGCGAGCTTCACCGTCAGCTTGCCCTGGTTCTGGCCGGCCGCGGTGAGGCGCTCGACCGGAAGATCAGGGAACAGCAGCACGAGAAAGGCCTGCGGCCGCTCGCCGGTCACGCTGCCGTCGATGGCGAGCTTGGCGTCGCCTGGCTTGGCGGGGTCGCCAAGGGCACGGCCGGTGAGCGACAGGACGGAGCCGCCGGCCTTGCCGCCGATCGAGATCGAGGCACTGGTGGCGTCGCCCTCGCGGGCCGCGACCAGGCTGACTTTGATGTCGAGCGGCGCCAGCGCCGAAAGATGCTTCGACCGGCCCACTCTCTCGGGCAGTCCAAACAGGTCGGCGGCGATGCGCAAACTGTCGGGGTTTGCGGCCGAAAGCGCGAAATCGACCCCGCCCGCCGGCGCCTGGCTGACATGCTCGATGCGGCCCTTGCCGTTGAGGCCGAGTGCGCCGGCGGCGGCAAAATCGAGCTGCTCGACATCGAGCGTGTCGGCCTGGAAGGAGAAGCGCGCATCGAGCCGGCCGGCGGGAATGTTGGGCAGGAGAAGTTCGCCGACGCGCAACGTCACGCGCATGTCGTCATTGCGGATCTGGCCGAACAGGCTCTGGCCGGCGTCCGCCGCGCCGCCGGTCCCCGACGACGGCAGCCAGGATTGCCATATCGGCCCCTCGCCGATCACCTCGCGCAGATCGAGCCGGTCGCTGTCGAGATTGAGCTCGATCAGGCGGCGCTCCCCGCCCTGCATGCGCAGCCCGCCGTGGAATTTGGTGCCGCTCAACTCGCCCGACGCGTCGGCCAGGTCAAGCTTGCCGTCGCCGATAGTGGCGTTGGCCATGAAGCTGAAATCGCCGGTCGTGGCTTGGCCCGACATGTCGCGGTCGCCGATGGCCCAGCGGGTGAGCGGCTTGAGCTTCGCGCCCTCGAGCTTGACCGGCCCGACAAACACCGGACCGAAATCGCCTCGGGCGAGGCTCCCCGAAGCCTCGATGCGGTTGTCGCCGGGGAGCACGGCCTTGAGACGCTGCACGCTGAGCACGCCGTCTTTGGTGGCGAGGGCGAGATCGACCGCGCCGATCAAATCGCCGCCAAGCCCCGCCTGGTCGATGGCAAAACTCAGCGTCCCTGCGCCGAACTCGGCGGCCTGGCCGAGCATCTCGGCGGCGAACATATAAAGCACCGCGGCGGGCGTGGGCCGCTCCTCGGCGCCCGGAACCGCGAGCAGAGCATCGAGATCGACAAAGCCCGCGGTCAGCGCGGCATCGGCGGCCATGCGGTCGCCGAACTGGAGCGCGAGCTTGCCCTTGAAGATCTGCGGATGCCCGTTGGCCTGAATGGTGAGATCGAAGTCGGGCAGCTCGGCGCGATCGGGCGTGGCGGTGAGCGGGCCCTTCAATTCATAGAACGACGCCTTGTCAGACGGCGCGGTTTGGGCCGGCTGCTCGCTGCTCTCGGCAACTTCGCCTCGCTCGGTGTCGCCGCCGGCAACGACAGTCGCGGCGCGCACCAGGATGGTGCCGTCGAACATCGGCGTGGCGCCGAGCCCGGTCACGCCGCCATCGAGTACATAGCTGGTGTTGCGCTCAAGATCGCGCAGTGCCGACTTGATGCGAAACAGTCCGGCCGGATCGGGCGCGCTGGTCGTGAAGCGCAACTCCTGCGGACGCCCATTGAACTGATAATTGGCCAAGACCTTGTAAGGTCCCGACAGCGACTGGGAACTCGCCTCGCCGGCGACGTCGGTGACGACGATTTGCGGCACGCCCTGTTTGGCGATCTCGACCCTGCCGCCGCTGACGCTGACCTCGTCGAGCATCACGTCTTTGGGGGCGAGCGGAAGCGCCACGCCGCGGCGGCCGACATCGCTCCAATTGCCGGTGCCGTCGGCTTTGACATCGAGCCGCAACACGGGATCGACGATGGCGATCTTGCGGGCCTCGACGGTGCCGCTGAGCAGCGCGCCGATATTGAGCCAGGCCTCGAGCGAGCGCGCTTCGAGGAACGGCCGGTCGAGGCGTCCCTCCTGGTCGGCGACCTTGATGTCGTCGAATTCTGAGTTCGGGCGACGGCAGCAGGACGAGATGGACCTTGCCGCCGACCTTGACCTGGCGGCCGAGCAGGTTGGTGGCCTGGGTCTCGAATACCGACCGGTAATCGTTCCAGTCGATGAAGAGCGGCGCGGCAAAAAGCGCGCTCAGCACCAGAATCAACACTGCCGTTAACGTCAATAGGAGCGAGTTCACCGCTGTCCAACCCAAGGCTCAGGCGCGCGCTGTTGAGCAGCTAAGCGCCGAGGATCCCGGCCCCCCTGCGACGCGCCATTATGGTAACGCAAAAATCTTGCCAGGATTGAGGATATTCAACGGATCGAGCGCCTTTTTTATGGCAATCATGGCCGAAACGCCCGGTCCATGCTCGGCGGCGAGATAGAGGATCTTGCCCTGGCCGACGCCATGCTCGCCGGTGCAGGTGCCGCCATGGCCGAGCGCCCGCTCGATCAGCCGGTCGAGGAAGGCCTGCACCGTCCGCCGCTGCTCGGGGTCGGACGGGTCGATCAGCGGCATGACGTGGAAATTGCCGTCCCCGACATGGCCGACGATCGGGGCCAGCAGGCCCAGCCGGTCGATGTCCTCGCGCGTGGCGGTGACGCAAGCGGCCAGCGCCGAGATCGGCACGCAGACATCGGTCGACAGCACCTCGGCGCCGGGCTGCAGCCCGCGCGCCGCCCAATAGGCGTCATGGCGCGCCTGCCATAGCCTGGTGCGGTCCTCGGGGCGCTCGGCCCAGGCGAACTCGCCGCCTCCTTCGGCGCGGGCGATCTCGGCGAAGGACTCGACCTGCTCGCGCGCCGAGGCCGGCGTGCCGTGGAACTCCAGGAACAGCGTCGGCGTCTCGGGCAAAGTGAGATGAGAATAGGCGTTGCAGGCGCGAATCTGCACCTCGTCGAGCAATTCGATGCGGGCCAGCGGCAGTCCCATCTGCAGCGCGGCGATGGTGGCGTTGCAGGCGCCGGCGATCGAGGAGAACGGACAGACCGCGGCGAGAATGGTCTCGGGGATGCCGTGCAGCTTGAGCGTGAGGCGGGTGATGACGCCGAGCGTACCCTCCGAGCCGACCAACAGGCGGGTGAGGTCGTAGCCGGCGGAGGATTTGCGCGCCCTGCCCCCGGTGGTGATGACGCTGCCGTCGGCCAGCACCGCGCTGAGGCCGAGCACCGCATCGCGCATAGTGCCGTAGCGCACGGCGTTGGTGCCGGAGGCGCGCGTCGCCGCCATGCCGCCGAGGCTGGCGTCGGCGCCGGGATCGACCGGGAAAAACAGACCCGAGCCGCGCAGATGGTCGTTGAGGGCTTTACGCGTGACACCGGGCTCGACCGTGCAATCGAGATCGGCCTCATGCACGGCGAGCACGCGGTTCATGCGCGACAGATCGAGCGAGACGCCGCCGAACGGCGCGTTGACGTGACCCTCGAGCGAGGTGCCGGTGCCGAACGGGATCACCGGGACACGGGACTCGGCGCAGAGCTTTACGATGTCAGCGACTTCGGCTTCGGTCTCGGCGAACAAGACGGCGTCGGGGGGCTCACGCTTGAGCCAGGTGAGCGTGTTGGCGTGCTGCTCACGCAGCGCCTGGCTGAGAGAAAAACGATCGCCGAAGCGCGCGGCAAATTGGGCGAACAGCGCGCGCTTGCCCTCCGCCGTGGGACGCTGCCGATCGTCGGCCATGACTGCGGTCATGGGCCCATCTTATAGGGTGCTTCGCCGGGAATGCGCAGGCTTTTGGCGAGACGCGAGCGGTCAGGCGCCGACCACGAAAATCACGGCCGCGAAATGGCAGCTTGCGGCCGACAGCACGAAGCCGTGCCAGATGGCGTTCTGATAGGGCAGCCGCTCCCACAGATGAAACACCACGCCGACGGTGTAGAGCACGCCGCCGAGCACGAGCAGCGTCAGCGCGCGGCCCGGCATGGCCGACATCAAGGGCTGCCAGGCGGCGATCACCGCCCAGCCCTGCACCAGATAAAGCGCGGTCGACAACCCGTCGAGCAACCGGGGCGCCAACAGCTTGATGGCGATGCCGATGGCCGCCATGGTCCACACCACGGCGAGCAGGCCGAGCCCCCACGGCGTGTTCATCTTGATCAGAATGAACGGGGTGTAGGTGCCGGCGATCATCAGGAAGATGGCGGCGTGGTCCAGCCGGCGCAGCAGCTCCTTGAACCGGGGGCCGACCACGAGGTTGTATCCAGCCGAGAAGCCGAAGGTCGCGACCAGAGCGAGCCCGTAGATCGTCAGGCTCACCCCCCACAGCAGAGTCTGAGATTGCACGCCGATAATAAGCAGCGCGGTCAGGGCGACCAGGCTGGCGGCGACGCCGACGACATGGACGCAGCCGTCAGCGATCCGCTCACGGATGGTGTAGTCGGGAAACGCGCGTCTCTTGAACACTGCGATACGCCTTCAATCCATTGCACGCTGATAAGGTTGAATATCTCCTTACCGATGGGTGTGGCAGGGGTGAGGCAGCAACGCGTCACTTTGGCTAAGGTTCGATCAAGCCTGCGCGTGCGGCAACGTAGCCGGCGCACAGCGTGGCGCGCCGGTAGCCAGGCAACGACAACCCAGGAAGGACTATTGGCCGCAGACGGCCGAGCCCGTGGTGCAGACATACGGCACGACTACGCCGGTGAAGCAGGTCGTGTAGAACCGCGCGGTGATGATGTCGGGCTTGAGCACGGCCTCGCGCGGCGGCCCATCGGGGCGGACGGCCTTCCAGAACGGATCGGCCTTCACCTTCTTGGCGTACATCGTGACGTAGCTCCATCGCTTGGAGCGTTTCAGCTCAGACGCGCTTTGCAGCGTAAGCGCCTGAGAGCTTCGCGCCGCATCGGCCTTGGAGCCGGCGCTGGCGGTGGCCTTGACCAACTCGCAGGCGGCCTCGGCTGGCTGAATGGCGCCGAAGCCTAAGACCCCAACGACAAGCGCAGCGATGCCGATCCTCGAAACTTCAAGCATGTCCCGTCTCCCAACCCGTTTTGGCGCTAAGAGTGTTTTGGCAGTGGCCTCTAACAACCGCAACGGCAATAGCAGAATTTGCCTGCGGTCTTTTGTCAGAAGCGGAGCTTGGCGTTTTCATGAGCGTGGCGTCAAGTCTCGGAGCGCTCAATCGCCGTCGCCCTTGCATGGCGGCCCTTCGGGACAGGCGCCCGGACGGTGCCGGTGGACATCGATCGGCGGAGGCTTCTTATCGGCGGACTCGGCTTCGCCGGTCGCATCGCCCGTCGCTCTGATCCCCCTCCGAACTTGCGCGCGGACGGATCGGCGGTCTCATTTGTCGCAGCGGCGCCTGGCGCGGCTTCGCTGCCTGGCCCGGAGGCCAGGCTCGCGCCGCCGAGCGCAACAAGCAGGCACAGCGCAATCGCAAATCGGGACATCATGGCGACGGATTCCCTTCCGGCTGATTGGCGCACATGGTCTTGGCGAGGGTCACCAGCGGCGCGAAGCGCGGATCGCTCTCGATGGCCTTGGCCACCGTCTCGAACTCGGCAAACGCTTCCGGCTGGTGGAAGTTCTTCCTGGTGCGGTCGATATAGCTCTTGATTTCCGGGTATTCGTAGGCCTCGACGATAAAGGCGCCAAAAAAATGGCCGACCAGCTCCTCGCTGAGCGCGCCGCGCTGCATGAACAGGCCGAGGTCGGAGAAGAAGCCGAGATATTCGTTGATTGCCGCGTGGCCGAAACTGCCGCCGTCGTTCTTGTAGAGCTTCTGACACAACTCGATCGCGCCGGCGATTTGCAGATAGGACTTCTCCTGCAAGTAGAACTCGCCATAAAGTTCGCGCGCGAGCTTGATCTCCTGGGTCTCGTGATCGAGCCGCGTCGCCCGATAATGCAGCGTGACGACGATCAGCTGGGCGACGATGAAGCTCAGCACGCCAAACAGCAGCGCCGCCCATTCGCGGCTGAGACGCGCGCTTCGGGCGCGCGGCCGCTTCGGCCTGTTGGCGTGGTCTAGCGGGGCGTCCTTCCACGGGCCGGCTCACTTCAGGGTTGCAACCGGACGGCGGGCGCCCTAGCTGCGCTGTGGCAGGCAAATAACACGCTGTCATATGACAGGAACGGGTGCAAGCCCAAGGGCTTTGCGAAGCGCCCAGGCCGGCTTTTCGTTCCCGGTGCCGGCAATGGTATAGTTTTCGACTCAATGACGAAGATTCGCTCCTCCGCCGCGGCAGCCCTGCCCCCTCCCGATGAGGAGCAGCTGTCCACGTCACAGCGCGCCATGCGGCTCCGCCCGGGCGATTATCTCGACGCGCTCAACCCCGAGCAGCGCGAGGCGGTCGAGACGCTGGACGGCCCGCTGCTGGTGCTGGCCGGGGCCGGCACCGGCAAGACCCGCGTGCTCACCACCCGCATCGCCCATATTTTGAGCCTGGGGCGGGCGCGGCCCGGGGACATCCTCGCCGTCACCTTCACCAACAAGGCCGCGCGCGAGATGAAGGGCCGCGTCGGCCAGCTGATCGGCGGCGTGGTCGAGGGCATGCCGTGGCTCGGCACCTTCCACGCCATCGGCGTCAAGATCCTGCGCCGCCATGCCGAGCTGGTCGAGCTCAAGCCGTCCTTCACCGTGCTCGACACCGACGACCAGATCAGGCTGCTGAAGCAGTTGCTCGCGGCGGAGAACATCGACGAGAAGCGCTGGCCGGCGCGGGTGCTCGCTTCGATGATCGACGGCTGGAAGAACCGGGGGCTGGTGCCCAAGCGCGTGCCCGAAGGCGAGAGCTTCGCCTTCGCCAACGGCAAAGCGCGCGAGCTCTACGCGCTGTATCAGACGCGCCTCAAGGAGCTGAACGCCGCCGATTTCGGCGACCTGCTGCTGGAGAATTTGCGGCTGTTCCAGGAGCACCCCGACGTGCTCGCCAAATATCAGCAGCGCTTCCACTTCATGCTGGTCGACGAATATCAGGACACCAATGTCGCGCAATATCTGTGGCTGCGCCTGCTGGCCCAAGGCAACGGCAATATCTGCTGCGTCGGCGACGACGACCAGTCGATCTATGGCTGGCGCGGCGCCGAGGTCGACAACATTTTGCAATTCGAGACCGACTTCCCAGGCGCCAAGATCATCAGGCTGGAGCGCAACTACCGCTCGACCGGGCATATTCTCGGCGCCGCCTCCGGCTTGATCGCCCACAACAAGGGGCGGCTCGGCAAGACGCTCCGCACCGACGGCGCGCTGGGCGAGCAGGTCGAGATCGAAGGCTGCTGGGACGACGAGGAAGAAGCGCGCGTGATCGGCGAGAACATCGAGCAGCTCCAGCGCCAGAACCACGCCCTGAGCGAGATCGCCATTCTGGTGCGTGCGTCGTTCCAGATGCGCGCCTTCGAGGACCGCTTCATCACGCTGGGCCTGCCCTATCGCGTGATCGGCGGCCCGCGCTTCTATGAGCGCCAGGAGATCAAGGACGCCACCGCCTATTTCGAGGTGACGCTCAATCCGGCCAACGACCTCAAATTCGAGCGCATCGTCAATATGCCGCGGCGGGGCTTGGGCGAGGCGAGCCTCAAATCCCTGCATCTGCTCGCCCGCGCCCAGGGCGTGCCGCTGTTCCAGGCGGCGCGGCTGATGGTCGAGACCGAAGAGCTGAAGCCAAGGGCGCGCAAATCGCTGCAAGATTTGATCGCCGCGTTCGACCGCTGGCGCTCGCTGATCGACACCATGCGCCATACCGAGCTGGCCGAGCTGATTCTCGATGAGTCCGGGTACACCGCGATGTGGCAGGCCGAGCGCTCGCCGCAGGCGCAATCGAAGCTCGAGAATTTGAAAGAACTGATCCGCTTCATGGAGGAGTTCGACACGCTGGCCGGCTTCCTCGAGCATGTCTCCCTGGTGATGGACGCGCAGACCGAAGAGGGCGCCGACCGCGTCAGCCTGATGACGCTGCATTCCGCCAAGGGGCTGGAATTCGACACCGTGTTCCTGCCGGGCTGGGACGAAGGGCTGCTGCCGCATCAGCGCAGTCTCGACGATGCCGGCCGCTCCGGCCTCGAAGAAGAGCGGCGGCTGGCCCATGTCGGCCTGACGCGGGCGCGCAACCGGGCCAAGATCACCTTCGCCCAGAATCGCCGCAACCACGGCACGTGGCAGACGGCGCTCCCCTCCCGCTTCATCGACGAACTGCCGGTCGACCATATTACCGTCGCCGAGGACAAGGGCCTGCGCGGCTACGGGCCGAGCCGGTTCGACATCGGCGGAGAATCTGTTCGCCAGCGGTTTCTACGACACCCCCGGCTGGCAACGCGCGCAGCGGAACCGGCCGCGCGGATCGGGAACGCCGGCGCGCGGCCGCGAGCCCATGACCATCGAGGGCACGCTGGTGGCGGCGAGCACGGCCGAGGGCGTGGGGCTGAGAATCGGCGAGCGCGTGTTCCACCAGAAATTCGGCTATGGCCAGCGTGGCGCAAATCGACGGCAACAAGCTCACGGTCGATTTCGACAAGGCCGGGCAGAAGAAGGTGGTCGACAGCTTCGTCGAGCGGGTGTGACCGGCCCTTTTGGCGGGTGAGAACAAAACGTGTACACTGGCCGTGGCGTTACCAGAGGGAGATGTGTCATGCGCGCTCTTGCCACTTCAGCCATTATCTTGATTTCGATGGTTTTTCTTATTCCGCTCAGCCCATCGGCGGTGACCGCCCAGGAGGTGTGCCGCTGCAAAGGCTGCGGCTGCAAAGGCGGCCCTGGCTGGCGCGGCCCGGACGGGATTTGCGTCTCTCAGGCCAAGCTTGCCGAGATCTGCGGCGCGCCGGCCGGCACGCCCTGCAAGCAGGAGGCGGCTGCGCGGGTCTGTTTCGGCAAGCAGTCCACTTTGGGCAACGCCAGACTTCTCGTCGAATAGAGCCGTCATGCCCGGCCTTGTGCCGGGCATCCACGTCTTGCGCATCCCTTCCGGTGAAATTGCGTGGATGGCCGGGACGAGCCCGGCCATGACGGGATCTATCTATCGGAACCTTGGGTCAGCATACCCAGACATAGCTGCAGCTCAGGCTGTCGCAGAGATATTCGTAGTGACAGAAGCCGGCATAGTTCCGCGAAGCCGGCTTGCCGGCGGTGCGATTGGCGGCATAGCCGTCCGCTTCCACCACGATGGCGTCGACGTCGTAGAACACGGGCTTGCCGCCCTCGGCCCTCGCCTTGGGATCGGTCACCGGCGCATCGATTGACGCCAGCAGCTTGGCCGCCGCCATCAGCATGTCAGGGTCCTTGGCGGACCTGCCGATGATGATCAGCGTGTTGGCGACGCTGGCCTTGGTCTGACCCGCGGCAATCTGGGCGGCGCTCATCTTGGCGTCGTCTTCGGCGAAGGATTTGAGGGGAATGGCGGCGCTCAACAGCAACGCAGCGGCGGCGCAAGCAATGAACGGTGCTTTCATGAGGATTCTCCGGGTGATGCAACAGCTCTTCTGACGGTGGAGCAGAGCAAGCCCGCGGGAGCCGACAATTGCCGCGCCGACTTGTCTGCTCCCACCTCAACTCTCCTTCGGCTGGACGAAGAGTCACGTTAAACTTTAGTTAGGGCGAAACCCGGCGGCACTACCCAGTTGGGTAGGTGTGCCTACGCAAGCAGGCGATTGTCGGGAAAAACCGCCGGATTTGCGCGCCAGCGCCGCCCCGTCCTAAGCTCCGCGCCATGCAGGCCGACAGCACGCGAGCGTAAGCCGTGGTCGAGAGTTCGGCGGCGCCGTCAACAGCCATCATCCATCAGGCGACCATCGAAGCCCCCGCAGCGCTCGGCGAGAGAATCGCGCAAGCGCTCGAACAGGGGGTCGACCCGGCGCCGGTCGCGGTCGGACTGTTCGACCGGGGCGATGGCCGCTGCGAGGTATTCGCCCATTACGCGCAGCCGCCGCGCCGCGATGCGCTGCTGATGCTGATCGGTGAGACCGGCGGCGGTGACGGCGCGGGCGCGCTGCGCATCGAGCAGATCGCGCCGGCAGATTGGGTCACGCTGTCGCAAGGGCAACGCGGCAAGGTCGTGGCCGGACGCTTTGTGATCCATGGCAGCCACGATCGCGCCAGAGTGCCCCGCCGCCGCACCACCATCGAGATCGACGCCGGCCAGGCGTTCGGCACGGCGCATCACGCCTCAACGCGCGGCTGCCTGCTGGCGCTCGACGATCATCTCAAGCGGCGGCGTCCAGGCACGGTCATCGATATCGGCACCGGCACCGGCATCCTCGCCATCGCCGCCGCCAAGGTGCTCGCACGGAGCATCCTGGCCAGCGACAACGACCCGGTGGCGGTCGTGACCGCGGCCGATAATGCGCGGCTGAACGGCGTGGCGCCGTTGCTGCGCATGCTCCAGGCACGCGGCTTCCTGCATCCCCTGCTGTGGCGCCGCCGGGCCGATCTGGTATTCGCCAATCTGCTCGAGCGCGCGCTGCACGACCTCGCGCCCGCCTTGGCGCGCCATGTCGCTCCCCGCGGCACGGCGATCCTGTCGGGCCTCACCCACACCCAGGCACGGGCAATCGAGGCGCGCACCCGCGCCCATGGTTTCATCCTGGAAAAGCGAATCGTTCTCGATGGATGGGCGACCCTGGTGATAACGCGTCGCAGCGCGCGCATTGCGGGCGATTGATCGCAACCGAGCTTTGCGCTTACAACAGCCGGCCATGTATCAGATTTTCGATGACACCAGTTCTCCGGCCGCAAGCGGCGAGCGGGTCAAAGCGTTGCAGCGGGAGCTAAGGCCGAAAAGGCTCAAGGGCTTTCTCGTTCCCCATAGCGACGAGCATCAGAACGAGTTCCTGTCCCCCTCCGCCGAACGCCTGGCCTGGCTGACCGGCTTCACCGGCTCGGCCGGCGTGGCCGTCGTGCTGGACAAGGCGGCGGCTTTGTTCGTGGACGGGCGCTACATTTTGCAGGCCCGCGCGCAAACCGACCCGACGCTGTTCGAGGTGCTGCAGACGCCGGAGGCCAAGCCCTCGGACTGGATCGCCGAGCAGCTCAACAGGGGCGCGGCACTGGGTTACGACCCGGCCCTGCACACCATCAAGGAAATCGAGCGCCTGACCGAGACGCTGGCCAAGTCCGGCATCAAGCTCAACCCCGTCGACACCAACCCGATCGACGCGCTGTGGCAGGACCGGCCCAAGCTTTCCCCCGCGGCGGTCACGCCGCACGGGGTCGAGTATGCCGGGCGCAGCGCCTTCGACAAGATCCGCGACGTGCAGGCGCAGCTCAAGGAGGCGAATGTCGACGCCGTGCTGCTGACATTGCCCGATTCGATCGCTTGGCTGTTCAACATCAGGGGCGGCGACATCAAGCACACGCCGGTCGCGCTCGCCTTCGCCATCGTGCCGGCGACCGGGCGGCCGACCCTGTTCATCGATCCGACCAAAGTCGGCGACAACGTCAAGGGCGAACTGCGTGAGCTGGTCGAGCTGGCCGAGCCGGGTGCGCTGGCGGAAAAGCTCAAGGCGCTGGGCGAGGCGGGCGCGCGCGTCCGCCTGGACCCCGACACCGCGCCGATCCGGTTCGCGCAAATCCTCAAGGCGGCGGGCGCGCTATTCGTGCCGGGGGCCGACCCGTGCATCGCGCCCAAGGCCATCAAGAACGCGGTGGAGATTCAAGGGCGCGCGCGCCGCGCAATTGCGCGACGGCGTGGCCATGGCGCGGTTCCTCGCCTGGCTCGACGAGGTGGCCGAGTTGGGCAAGATCGACGAGGTCGCCGCCGCCATGAAGCTGGAAGATTGCCGGCGCGAGTTGGGTCAGCTCAAGGATATCAGCTTCGACACCATCTCCGCGGCGGGCCCGAACGGCGCCATCGTCCACTACCGGCCGACCACCAAGGGCAAACGCGCGCTGCAAACCGGCACGCTCTATCTGATCGATTTCGGGCGCGCAATATCGCGACGGCACCACCGACGTGACCCGCACCGTCGCCATCGGCACGCCGACGGCGGAGATGAGCGGCATTACGGGCTGGTGCTGAAGGCCCATATCGCCATCGCCACGGCGCGTTTCCCCAAGGGCACGCGCGGCCAGGACCTCGACCCGTTCGCGCGGCGGCCGCTATGGGAGGCGGGGCTCGACTTCGACCATGGCACCGGCCACGGCGTCGGCAGCTATCTCTCGGTCCATGAGGGGCCGCAGCGCCTGTCGCGGCTGGGCACGGTCGAGCTCGAGCCCGGCATGATCCTGTCGAACGAGCCGGGCTATTATCGCGAGGGCCAATACGGCATCAGGCTGGAAAATCTGGTGCTGGTGACGCCGCCCGAGCGCATCCCGGGCGGCACGCGCGACATGATGGGATTCGAGACGCTGACGCTGGTGCCGTTCGACCGACGGCTGATCGACCCGAAGCAGCTCGTGCCGTGGGAGCTCGCCTGGCTCAACGCCTATCACGCGCGGATCAGGCGCGAGATCGAGCCGGTGCTGCTCAGCGACGACCGGGCCTGGCTCCGCCACGCCACGGCGCCGATCGGCTAGATGACGCTCGAAATCCTCGTTTCAAGCGCGGCGGCCACGCTCACCACTGCGGCGTTCCTGCCCCAGGCGCTGCACATCATCCGCTACAAGGACACCCGCGCGATCTCGCTCATCATGTATGTGGCGTTCGGCGCCGGGGTGTTCTTGTGGATGCTGTTCGGCCTGATGATCGGCAATCTGCCGATCATCATTTCCAACGCCATCACCCTCGGCCTGGCGCTGGCCATCATCGCCATGAAGCTGAAATATAAGTGAGGCTCAGCCGATCAGCTTGAGCCACTCGTCCTCGCTCAGCACCTGGACGCCGAGTTCCTTGGCATTTTTCAGCTTCGAGCCGGCGCCGGGTCCCGCCACCACATAATCGGTGTTCTTCGACACCGAGCCGGCCACCTTGGCGCCGAGGCGCTCGGCGCGGGCCTTGGCCTCCGAACGGGTCATCTTCTCCAGCGTGCCGGTGAACACCACGCGTCTTGCCGGAGATCGGCGAGGCGTGGTCGATCGCCTCGAGCGGCTCCGGCGTCACCTCGTCGAGCAGTTCGTCGACCACTTTCACATTATGCTTCTCGGCGAAGAAATCGGCGATCGCCGCCGCCACGGTCGGGCCGATGCCCTCGATATTGTCGAGCTCGGCGAAGGCCTCGCCCTCCGGGTCGGCCGCCGCTTCGGTCATGGTCTTGAGGAATTTCCTGGCCGAACCGTAATTGCGCGCCAGCAGCCGGCCGGTGATCTCGCCGACATGGGGAATGCCGAGCGCATAGATGAAGCGGTCGAGCTTGACCTTGCGGCGCGCGGCGATGGCGTCGAATAATTTCTTGGCCGAAATCCCGCCCCAGCCTTCCCGCTCGGCGAGCTTGGCGGTGGCGCGCTTATCGCGGGCTTCGAGGGTGAAGATGTCTTGCGGCGACTGGATGAGGCCGTCGTCGTAGAAGGCCTTGATGTGCTTCTCGCCCAGCCCCTCGATGTCGAAGGCGTTGCGCGAGACGAAATGCTTGAGGCGCTCGACCCGCTGCGCCGGGCAGATCAGCCCGCCGGTGCAACGCCTGACCACATCCTCCTTGCCGGTATTGGGATTGATCTCGCGCGTGGCGTGGCTGCCGCAGGCGGGGCAGACTTCAGGAAAGACGAATCGTTTCGCGCCCTTAGGCCGCTTGTCTTTAACCGCGCCGAGAATCTGCGGGATGACGTCGCCGGCGCGCTGCACGATCACGGTGTCGCCGATGCGGACGTCCTTCCGGGCGATCTCGTCCTCGTTATGCAGCGTCGCGTTCTGCACCACCACGCCGCCGACCGTGACCGGATCGAGCTTGGCCACCGGCGTGAGCGCGCCGGTGCGGCCGACCTGGATGTCGATGTCGCGCAGCACCGTGGTCGCCTTCTCGGCGGGAAATTTGTGGGCGATGGCGAAGCGCGGCGAGCGCGACACGAAGCCGAGCCGTTCCTGCAAATCGAGCCGGTCGAGCTTATAGACGATGCCGTCGATATCGTAATCCAGGCCCGACCGGCCGCTCTCGATATCGCGATAGGTTTCAAGCATTTCCTCGACCGCGTGGGTGAGCCTGATGAGCGGATTCAGGGGGAAGCCCCAGGCCCGCAGGATCTGGTAGGCGTCCCATTGGGTCTCGGCCGGCAAGTCGGCGACCTCGCCCCAGCCATAGGCGAAGAACCGCAGCGGCCGCTTGGCGGTGATGGAAGGATCGAGCTGGCGCAGCGAGCCGGCTGCGGCGTTGCGCGGGTTGGCGAACAGGCGTTCGCCGCGCTCGGCCTGCCCGGCATTGAGCTGCTGGAAGGCGGCGCGGCTCATATAGATCTCGCCCCTGAGCTCGAACGGATCGGGGAAGCCCCGCGCGGTGATGGCGTTCGGAATGTCGGCGATGGTGCGGACATTGGCGGTGACGTTCTCGCCCTCATAACCGTCGCCGCGGGTTGCGCCCTGGATGAGCTTGCCGCCCTCGTAGCGGAGCGTGATCGAGAGTCCGTCGATCTTGGGCTCGGCGGTGAAGGCCAAGGCCTCGCTCGCCGGCAGACCGAGAAAACGTCTGATGCCATCGACGAACTTTTGCAGCGCGGCCTCGTCGAACACGTTGCCGAGCGACAGCATCGGCACGCGATGGATCACCTTGCCGAAGGCCTCGACCGGCGCCGCGCCGATCTTCAGCGACGGGCTGTCGTCGCGGACGAGATGGGGAAAGCGCGCCTCGATCTCGTCGTTGCGCGCGCGCAAGCGGTCATAGTCGGCGTCGCTGATCTCAGGCTCGTCCTGGCGGTAATAGAGCGCATCGTGATGGGCGATCTCGGCCGCGAGCCGGGCAAGCTCGGCAGCCGCCGCGACCTCATCCAGCGCGGCGACCGGCTTCGCCGCAAGCGATGCTTCCGCCCGATCCTGCTGTGTGGTCTTGCGCTTGGTCATGGTGCGCGATCATGCCGAGCGGGTCATGAGCCGATCGGCCGCTTTGCGCGCCTCGTCGGTGATGGTCTGGCCGGCCAGCATGCGGGCGATCTCCTCGCGGCGATGCTCGCCTTCGAGCACGGCGACACGGGTGGCCATGGCCTCGCCGTCCGGGCCGCGCACGGCCTCCTTGGCGATCAGCAAATGGCCGTTGGCGACGGCGGCGACCTGGGGCGCGTGGGTCACGGCCAAGACCTGCACGCGGGAAGCGAGCCGCGCCAAGCGCTCGCCGACGGCCGCCGCAGTCGCCCCGCCGACGCCGGCGTCGACCTCATCGAACACCAAAGTCGGGGCCGAGCCGCGGGCGGCAAGCACAACCTTCAGCGCCAGAATGAATCGCGCCAGCTCGCCGCCGGAGGCGACCTTCATCAGCGGGCCCGGCTCGGTGCCGGGGTTGGTCCTGACCCAGAAGGCGACGCGGTCGATGCCGCCGGGGCCGCCCGCGCCCAACTCGACCGTCTCGATCTGGGTGATGAAGCTCGCTTTGTCGAGCTTCAGCGGCGCGAGCTCGCCGGCAACCTCTTGATCGAGCCGCTTGGCCGCCTTTTGCCGCGCCTTGCTCAAGCCGGTCGCCAGGGTTTCATAGGCCTGGCGCGCGGCTTGGGCCGCTTTGACCAGCTCCCCTGCCCGCGCCGCGCTGGTGTCGATCGCCGCCAACTGGGTTTCGAGCCGTTCGACCAGGGCCGGCAGATCGTCGACCATGAGCTTGTGCTTGCGGGCGAGCGCGCGCAGCGCGAACAGCCGCTCCTCGGCCCGCTCGAGCTCATTGGGCTCGAAGGCGGTCAAACCAAGCGCCTCCTCGATCTTGGCGCGGGCGGTGTCGGTCTCGGCGAGCACGCGCTCGAGCGCTTCGGCCACCGGCGTCAGCACCGGTCCGGCAATGGCCGCCTGGCGCTCGATCCGACGCAGCGCCGCCGCCAAGCGCGCGCCGCCGGTGCCCTCGCCCTGCAAGGCATCGAGCGCCTCGGCCAGCTCGGCGGCGATCTTCTCGGCGTTCATCATCAGCTGGCGCCGTGCGGCCAGCGCCTCCTCCTCGCCGCGCTCGGGCTTGAGTTGCGAGAGCTCCTCCAAAGCGTGGCTCAGATAGTCGGCATTGGCGCGCGAGGCGGCGATCTCGCTGTCGTGACGGGCGCGCTCGGCTTCGGCCTGTTGCCAGGTGTCGTAGGCCTCGGCCACGCGCGCGGCCTCGGCGCTCAAGCCGCCAAAGGCGTCCACCAGGTCGCGATGGCCGGACGGATCGATCAGCGCGCGGTCGTCGTGCTGGCCGTGGATCTCGACCAAAGCCTGGCCGATCTGCCGCAACAGCTGCACGCTGACGCTGGTGTCGTTGATGAAGGCGCGGCTCCTGCCGTCGGCTCCCTGCACGCGCCGCAAGATCAGAGCCTCCTCGGCGGCGATGCCGTTGTCGGCCAGCAGCGCGAACACCGGATGGCCGGCGGGCAGATCGAACACCGCCGTCACTTGGCCTTGGACGGCGCCGCGCCGCACCAGGGAGGTGTCGCCGCGCCCGCCAATGGCGAGGGAGAAGGCGTCGAGCAGGATCGACTTGCCGGCGCCGGTCTCGCCGGTGAGCGCCGACAGGCCTTGCCCGAATTCGAGATCGAGTTTGTCGATCAGGACGATGTCGCGGATCGACAGGGCGGCTAGCATGGCGCGATCCTTAGAGCGCCATGGCCGCCGCGCTCTAAGCTTTTGGCTCGAGCATGATCTTGCCGGAAAACCGGGTCCCACTTTTCCGGATCACGCTCTAGGCCGGCTTGCCGTCGCCCTTCCAGGTCTGGGTGATCCAAGACCCTTCGTGCTCCTGCGGCTGGAGACCCTGTTTTCCCAGGAGCGCGTATGCGTGGCTGTACCACTTGCTGTCCGGAAAGTTATGGCCGAGCACGGCAGCCGCCGTTTGGGCCTCGTTGACGATGCCTAACGCCATATAGGCCTCGGTCAGGCGCATCAAGGCCTCTTCCACCTGCTCGGTGGTTTGATAGTCGGTGACCACGCTGCGGAAGCGGTTGATCGCCGCAAGGAAGTTGTTGTGGCGGAGATAATAGCGCCCGACCATCATCTCGTTGGCGGCCAACAGATCGCGCAGGATGCGCGTCCGGTTACGCGCCTTGGCCGTGTAGCGCGACTCGGGATAGCGCTGCAGCAAGGTGTCGTAGGCGATCAGCGCCTTGCGGGCGAAGGTCTGGTCACGCTTCGGATCGAGCACCCGGTCGTAATAGGACATGCCGATAATGTCCTGAGCCAGGTCCGATTCCTGCGTGCCGGGATGGAGCGTGAGGTAGCGGTCGGCCGAGCCGATCGCCTCGTCATATTTGCCGGCCTTGTAATAGGCATAGGACGCCATGAGGATGGCCTTGCGGGCCTCCTGCGAATAAGGGTGATTGATGTCGACTTCTTCGTAGGCCCGGGCCGCGTCGCCAAATTTGCCCTTATTGGTCAGTTGCTCGGCCTTGCCGTAAATCACGTCCGGCGGGTCGGTGTTCTCCACCTCCGGCGTCTTGTTGCCGCCGAACCACGCAAACGAGCTGCAGCCGGCGAGAAGGCTGGCGGTCACCACCAGGCAACCGAGCCTCGGCAGCGCCGCCGGCAGAACCCCAAGCCAGGTCCAAACCCGTGCCGACAGTCGTTGCGGCTCAACCGGTCCGGTCATGCTACCCCTCAAAGCCGCTCCCCGCGCGCAAGCCGGCCCAAGCTAGCGCAGCAGCCCCCACCCAACTAGCGGATTATGGTGTTTTTTGGCCGCAGAACCCGGTCCACGCCGTTTATCGCTCCACGCCGTGGCGATTGGCGGAGAAATATTGCGCTACCGCAGCGGCGCCCAGACGCGCGCAATGGGAACCGACGAAAAGCCTGACGGCGGGTTAGCGGTTAGCTGCGCTCGGCGGCGAAATTCGCTGCCGCGAGACGATGGCTGAGTTCGGCATGGCGAACCTCGCGGTAGCGCGGGGCTTCGACCATGGTCCAGGCCTCGGCATCGGCGAACAGAGCCTTAACCACCAGCGCATTCAGCCGATGGCCGCCGCGATGGGAGCGGAACGCGCCGAGAATGGGCGCCCCGGCCAAAGCGAGGTCGCCAACCGCGTCGAGCGCCTTGTGGCGCACGAACTCGTCGGAGAAGCGAAGCCCCTCGCGGTTGATGATGCGGTCGTCGCCGATGGCGACCGTGTTCTCGAGCGAGGCGCCAAGCGCCAAGCCGGCCGCCCACAGCCGCTCGACATCTTTCATGAAGCCGAAGGTGCGGGCCCGGGCCAATTCGCGGCGGAAAGAGCCGGGATTCAGGTCGATTTCGATTCTCTGGGTGCCGATCAGCGGCGTGTCGAAATCGATTTCGACGTCGAGATGGAAACCGTTATGCGGGGAGAGTTCGCCATAGGCGCCGGCGTCTTCCACCGAAACCCGCTTCAACACTTTGAGGAAGCGGCGCGGCGCATCGAGCTCGGCCAGACCGACTTCGTCGATCGCCTCGACGAAGCGCGCGGCGCTGCCGTCCATAATCGGAACTTCGGTGCTGTCGATTTCGATCAGGGCGTTGTCGACGCCGAGACCGCGCAAGGCCGCGAGGAGGTGCTCGACCGTCGCCACCGAGGCGCCGTTGCCGTCACCGATCACGGTGCAGAGCGTTACGCCGGTCACCGACCGCTGGTCAGCGGCTATTTCAGTGCCGTCGGCGTCGCCGTTGGAAAGAAGGAAGCGTATGCCAGTGTCGCCATCAGACGGACAAAGAGAGATGGAAACTGGCGCCCCGCTGTGAACCCCCGTGCCGGTAAGTGTAATCTCACTGGCAAGCGTGGTTTGCCGTGCCCCGATGAAACCCTTCATGGCCCCCGTCGGCCCCCGTGCCGTCTTCTGAGTTCCCTACTTAGCCCGAGGAGAACCCCGAGCCCCCCATTGATCCGCTTTCCCTGGCACTTTGACCGGACCTTGTCGGTCCTTGGCTTGTGCCTTTTTGGTCCTGCCGATCAATCTATTAAGAACCTTAACGCTGGGACTCGAGGGCGACAAATCACGGTTTCTTTCACTGTATTACCGGTCGGATAACCTCATAACCCATTGCCCTATATGCCATTTTAGCGTTTGACGGTGGTCCGACGCGTGGATTTTTTGCCCTCAAGACCACTGGTCAGTTGGCCCGGCGGCGCAAGAAGGCTGGAATCTCCAGATCGTCGTCCATCAGTGATTCGGTAGCCGATTTCAGTCATTTCGACCGCAAGCGGCCGGATTGGCGCTTCGAGCCGTTTGGGCGCCGCTTGAGGCGCCGGCTCGTGGCGCGGCCGCTCGATGCGGATACCCCGTTGCGCGGCCGACGGGCCTTGCGGCTGGGGCCGCGGGGCCTGAGCCACCGGGGTGTCTCCCCAGGTTTGGCCGAACTCGGGCTCGCGTTTTGCCGGCATCTCGACGGGCGTCTCCTTGCGCGTCCGGCCGACATTGGCCAAGCGCTCGAGGAAGCCCACCTTCTTCTTCTGCTCGGCAAGTCCAAACGCGGGCGCCGTGCCGGACCTGGCCTTGATCTCGTTCTGGGCCACCACCGGCAGATCTTCCATGCTCGGCATGCGCCGCACCGGACGTCTAACGGCCGAAGGGGGGGCCGGCTGGAACGGCCGTGACGGCGCTTGCGGCGCGGGCCGCGATTGGGAGACGCCGAGCGGCAGGCCGATTCCGGCGGTCTGCACCGGGCGCTTCTCGATGGTCACGTTGCCTGGCGCGCGCCACACCGACGGCTCTTTCACCACCTCGCTCGGGGCCAGGACGAGGCTCGGCTCGTCAAGATCGACCGGGTTTCCGGGCAATGTAGCGAGGCCGGCCAGGCGCTCGCTCAGCCGGCTTCTTTCCGGCGCGGCAGCGACAGCCTGTCTCGACGCCTCGAACTGGGTGGCTTGCGCCGATACCGACAGGCCGATGCCGGTCGCCACCACCGACACGCGGATCGAGCCGTCGAGCTGGTCGTCGAAAGTCGCGCCGACGATGATGTTGGCGTCGGGGTCGGCTTCCGCCCTGACCCGGCTCGCCGCCTCGTCGACCTCGTAAAGGGTGAGGTCGTTGCCGCCGGTGATCGACACCAGCAAGCCGCTGGCGCCCTTCATGCACACATCGTCGAGCAGCGGATTGGAGATGGCGGCCTCGGCGGCTTCGATCGCGCGGCGGTCACCGCTCGACTCGCCGGTTCCCATCATCGCCTTGCCCATGCCGGCCATGATGGTGCGGACGTCGGCAAAATCGAGATTGATCAGGCCTTCCTTGACCATCAGGTCGGTGATGCAGGAGACGCCGGCGCGCAGCACGTCGTCGGCCATGGAGAACGCGTCGGTGAAAGTGGTTTTCTCGTTGGCGACGCGGAACAGGTTCTGATTGGGAATGATCAGCAGCGTGTCGACAAATTTCTGCAGTTCCTCGATGCCGGCCTCGGCCGCGCGCAATCGGCGCGAGCCTTCGAACTGGAACGGCTTGGTGACGACGCCGACGGTCAGGATGCCTTCCTCGCGGGAGGCGCGCGCGATCACGGGCGCAGCACCGGTGCCGGTGCCGCCGCCCATGCCGGCGGTGATGAACGCCATGTGGCAGCCGACGAGATGGGCCTTGATGTCGGCCATGGCCTCCTCGGCGGCGGCGGCGCCAACTTCCGGCTTCGATCCGGCGCCGAGCCCTTCAGTGACGTTGGCCCCCATCTGGATGCGCCGCTCGGCGGCCGAGCTCGCCAGGGCTTGCGCGTCGGTGTTGGCGACCACGAACTCGACCCCCTTGAGGCCGCATTCGATCATGTTGTTGACGGCATTGCCGCCCGCCCCGCCGACACCGAATACGGTGATGCGCGGCTTGAGTTCAGTGAGGTCTGGAACTCTGAGATTGATAGTCATGGCCGTATTCCGATCCTTCATTGCCCTTGCTCCGGCTCGCCTCGGCGCATTCCCCGCGATGCGCCGTTCAAAGCCCTTCTCTAGCGATCAAAAATTGTCCCTTATCCAGTCGCCGACTTTGGCGAAATAGCCGGTGCCGGTACGCAAGAACCGCTGCTCGGCGCGACCGGCAAGCCGGTCGTCGCCGCGCGCCCAATGCAACAACAGGCCGATGCCGGCGGAGAAATCCGGGGCCGCCGCTATGGCCGGCAGGCCGCTCATCGCTCGCGGCCGGCCGAGCCTGACGGGACGCCCGAACATGTTGGCGGCAAGCTCCGACAGGCCGGTGAGCTGGCTCCCGCCGCCGGTCAGCACCAAATGCTGCGTGACCTCGGCGGCCAGGCCACTGGCCGCCAGCCGCCGCCGCATCAGATCGAGAATTTCCTCGATGCGCGGGCGGATGATGACGGCGAGCTGCGCCTTGGTGATCTGGTTCAAGCTCGGCTGCGGCAGGCCGGTGACGGCCGGATAGGTGATGATTTCCCGCTCGTCGGACAGCGTGGCGAAGGCGCTGCCATGCAGCGTCTTGAGCCGCTCGGCGTAATCGAGCGGCGCGCACAGGGTGCGGGCGATGTCGGTGGTGATGCCGTTGCCGCCGAGAGCGATGGCATCGGCATGAATGAAGTGCCCGTCGACCAGGACCGACAGCGTGGTGGTGCCGGCGCCGAAATCGATGCAGGCCACGCCGAGCTTGGCCTCGTCCGGCGTGATCACCGACAGCGCGCTGGCATAAGGCGCCGCTACCAGGCTGGCGACGCCGAGATGACAGCGCTCGACGCACAGCATCAAATTGCGCATCGCCACCTCGTCGGCGGTGACGGCATGGAGGTCGACGGCAAGCCGCTCGCCGCACATGCCCTGCGGCTCGCTGATGCCGCCATTGTCATCGAGGCGGTAGCTCACGGGCAGCGCGTGCAGCACGCTGCGCCGGTCGCGGCCGGCATATTGCCGTCCGCCGGCAAGCAGCCGCTGGATATCGTCTTCGCGCACCGCGTTGGACGGCAGCGCCACGCTGGCGGAGAAGCTCTCGCTCTTGAGACGGCCGCAGGTGACGGACACATGCACGTCCTCGACGGTGACGCCGGCCATGCGTTCGGCGGCATCGACGGCCGAGCGGATGCAAGCCTCGGCGCTGTCGAGATGGGCGATCATGCCCGCCTTGAGACCTTCCGCGCGGGTATGGTCGAAGCCGAGCACCTCGAACTGCACCGCATCGCCCTTGCCCTCGAACCAATCGGGCGCGGGCGAGGTCTTGGCGATCAGGCAGCAGATCTTGCTCGTGCCGATATCGAGCGCGGTCACGACGCGTTGGCGCTTACTTCTTATGGTCGTGGTGTATGCCATCCCCCGCCCTCAAGCCCCTCCTTCTCACGTCTTCCCTTTGGCCCGCGTGACCTTGGTGCTCGCCGTCGGCAGGTCGGCCTGCGGCGTCGCGCCGGGTTGATCGGCGGCGGCGGTCTCGCGCAAGCGCACCGTTACCCGATCGAGCAAGCGCAGATCGACGGCGGCGATATTCCGTTTGAGCACGCTCCGCTCCCGGTCAAGCTTGGCGAGCGAGGTGAGCGCCTCGGCGATATTGTCGTCGGGCAGCATGATCTCTAGTCCCGAAGCGAGCTGGAGCGTCCAGCGGCGGTCGCCGACCCTGATCGCGGCCACCATGTCTTTGGTGAGATCGCCGAACGGCGTCAGCTGATCGAATAATTGAGCGGCGTTCTTGGCCGCTCCCTCGCCCACCACCAATGGCAGGCCGGGATAGGCTTCGCGCAAGGCCGGCGCCAGCATGACCCCCTCGGCATCGACGACGTAGGTCTGACCGTGGTTCTGCCACACGGCGGACGGAATGCGCTCCTCGAGCACCACTTGCAGCGTCGACGGCAACAGCCGCATGACCTGGGCGTGCCTGATCCATGGCACCGCCTCGAGCCGCGTCTTGGCGGCGTCGGTGTCGAAGCCGAGCATCATGGTGTTGGGGCCGGCGCCAAGCGCCGCAGTGATCGCCGCGTCGGTGGCATGGTGCTGGCCGGTGACGGTGATCCGGTTGATGCCGAAGCCGGCGGCCACGGCGAGATTTTCGATGCCGCCGGTAAGCGCGTCGTAAGCGCGCGTGGTCTGGCCGCCGATCACGGCGCCATAGACCAGCGCGCTGCCGAGGAACAGAGCGCTGAGGGCGAGCCATTTGCCGCGCGCATGCTGGCCGATCCGGCCGAGCCGGACGGTGCGCGGGCTTCGGGTGATGAGGCGGCGGGTTCCGGCGAGCACGGGCACACGGCTGGACGACTTGCGCGCAGAGGCAATGCCGCGCGCCGCCAAGGACTCTTGCGAGCCCCGTTTCCTGGCCATTCCCCTTGCGGGGTTCACCGATCGCACGACGCGTCCTCCACAATCCAGCGGACCAGCTCGCCAAACGAGCGGCCGCTATGGGCAGCAAGCTCGGGCACAAGCGACGTCGACGTCATGCCGGGCTGGGTATTGACCTCAAGGCAGATCAGTTCCCCCGTGCCCTCTGGCCGGTCGTCGAAGCGGAAGTCGGAGCGAGTGACCCCACGGCAGCCCAGTGCCCTATGAGCCGCTAGGGACAGCTTCTGTACCAATTGGTAAACATTTGGTTTAAGCGGCGCCGGAAGCACGTGAATTGAGCCTCCCGGGGCATATTTCGCGTCATAATCGTAGAAGGCCAAACCTTCGGCCGGACGGATTTCGATCACGCCCAAAGGCTCCTCGCCCATGACGGCGCAGGTCAGCTCGCGGCCGGCGATGTAACGCTCGACCATCACCTCCTCGCCCAGGGTCCACTCGGCCGAGGTCAGCTCCTGGGGCGGATGGGCCTGGTCCTCGCGCACGATATAGACGCCGACGCTCGACCCCTCGGTCGGCGGCTTGATCACGTAAGGCGGGGGCATGACGTGGGCTTTGGCTGCCACGGCGCGGGAAACCACGAAGCTTTCGGCCACAGGGACGCCCGCCGCGGCCAGTACCGGCTTGGAGCGCTCCTTGTGCATGGCCAGCGCCGAGGCCAGCACGCCGGAATGGGTGTAGGGGATGCCCAGGGTCTCGAGCAGGCCCTGGATGCAGCCATCCTCGCCATAGCGGCCGTGCAGGGCATTGAAGCAGACATCCGGCCTGAGCTCAGCCAGCCGCGCCGCGATGTCGCGCCCGACATCGAGCGGGCTCACGCGGTAACCTTGTGCTTCGAGCGCAGCGGCGCAGGCGGCGCCTGAACGCAGCGAGACCTCGCGCTCGGAGGACAGCCCTCCCATCAGGACGGCGACGTGAATTTGCTTGGTGGTCATGTGAACCCCGCGTTCAGAAATATCGCCAGCAAGACTACTCCCAATCGTCATGGCCGGGCTTGTCCCGGGCATCCGCGTTTTTGAGTCTACAGAAAATTCGTGGATGCCCGGCACTTCGGCCGGGCATGACAAATTCAATTTTGACGAATTCCACTAGGCCGGCACGCCGAGGCGCTTGATCTCCCATTCGAGCTCGACGCCGCTCGTCTCCTTGACCCGCGCGCGCACCGTTTCGCCAAGCTCCTCGAGGTCGGCGCCGCTGGCCTTGCCCTCATTGATGAGAAAATTGCAGTGCATCTCGGAGACCTTGGCGTCACCGACCATCAGCCCGCGGCAACCGGCGGCGTCGATCAGCTGCCAGGCCTTGTTGCCCGGCGGGTTCTTGAAGGTCGAGCCGCCGGTGCGGCTCTTGATCGGCTGCACCTCCTCGCGATAGGCGGCGATGTCGTCCATCTCGGCATGGATCTTGGCCGGCTCGCCAGGCTCGCCGTGGAACAACGCCTCGGTGAAGATGAAATCCTCGGGCGCGCCGCAATGGCGATAGGCGTAATCGAGCTCGGCCACCGGCAGCACATGGATGCCGCCATGGCGATCGACGGCGCGGGCTTCGACCACCACCTCTTTGGTCTCGCGGCCATGGGCGCCGCCATTCATGCGCAGCGCGCCGCCGACGCAGCCGGGGATGCCGCGATAGAAGGAGAGCCCGGCAATGCCGGCATCGGCCGCGGCGCGCGCCACTTTTACGTCGGGTACGGCCGCGCCGACGCGGAGGCGCGTCCCCGCCTCGATCTCGATCTCGCCGAAGCCGCGGCCGAGGCGGATCACCACGCCGGCGATACCACCGTCGCGCACCAGCAGGTTCGAGCCGAGCCCGATAACAGTGACGGGAATATTCGCCGGCGTCTTGCTGAGGAAATAAGCGAGGTCGGCCTCGTCGGCCGGCGAATAGAGAATCTCGGCCGGACCGCCCACTCTGAACCAGGTGAGGTCGGCGAGCGAGGCACCGCTTTTGAGCCTGCCGCGCAGCTCGGGCAGGCTGGCGACGAGGTGGGTCTCGAGATCGGACCCGCTCAAGCCCGCCCCCGAAGCTGCGCGAGATTTTTCGGCAAGGCATTGATCCAATCGGTGATGGTGCCGGCGCCAAGTCCGACCACGAGATCGCCGGACTTGGCGATCGAGGCGATGGTCTCGACCAGCCCCTGCTCGTCGTCGATGGTCAGCACATGCGGGTGCCCGTGGCGGCGCAGGCCCGAGGCCAGCTCGTCGCGGTCGATGCCCGGGATCGGCGCCTCGCCGGCCGAATAGATCGACGTCACCACGACGATATCGGCATCGTCCAGGCAGGCCGAGAATTCGTTGAACAACGCCTGGAGCCGCGTGTAGCGGTGCGGCTGCACTACGGCGATGATGCGTCCTTTGCCGGCCATGCGCGCGGCGCGCAGCACGGCGGCGATCTCCACCGGATGATGCGCGTAGTCGTCATAGACGGCGACGCCCTGCCACTCGCCGGCCCGCGAGAACCGCCGCTTCACGCCGGAGAACGCGGCAAAGGACGCGCGGATGACCTCGTCACTGACACCGGCCTCGGTTGCGGCGGCGAGCGCGGCGAGGGCATTCAAGGCGTTGTAATGGCCCAGCACCGGAAGCATGAGGTCTTCGAGCTTGCGCGCGCCGCCCTTGACCGCCGGACCGAGATCGGCGTCGAACGTGATGCTGTTGTGATCGGGGCGCAAATTGCCGAGCCTGATATCGGCGTCGCGCGCGACACCGTAGGTCAGCATGCGGCGGCCATTGGCGGCGCCCCCGAGTTTGCCAAGCAGCTCGCGCACGACCGGATGATCGATGCAGGCCACGGCGAGGCCATAAAACGGGATGGCGTCAATGAACTGATAGAACGCCTGATGCAGCGCCTCGAGCGACGGCCAATAATCCATGTGCTCGGGGTCGATATTGGTGACCACGCCGATCTGGGTGGGGAGCTTGAGGAAGGTGCCGTCGGATTCGTCGGCCTCGACCACCATCCATTCGCCCCGGCCGATGCGGGCGTTGGTGCCCCAGGCATTGATGATGCCGCCGGCGATGACCGTGGGATCGAGCTCGGCGTATTTGAACACATCGGCGATGAGCGCGGTGGTGGTGGTCTTGCCGTGGGTGCCGGTGATCGACACCGTGGCGCAGGGGCGCATCAGTTCGGCCAGCATCTCGGCGCGGCGGATGATGGGAATCCCGCGCTCCTTGGCCGCCTCGAATTCGGGATTGCCGGCCTTCACCGCGCTGGAGATGACGAGATGGGACGCGCCCGCAAGGTTCTCGGGGTCGTGGCCGATCAGGCAGGAGATGCCGTGCGCGCGCAGGCGCTCGAGATTGGCGCTGTCCTTGAGATCGCTGCCCTGCACGCGGTAGCCGCGGGTGTGCATCACCTCGGCAATGGCGCTCATGCCGATGCCGCCGATGCCCACGATATGGAACAGGCCTGCCTGGTCAGGGTCTGGGAGATGCATCGTCGAACTCTACACCACCTGCTCCCCTGATGCGCGCGAGCTCCTCGGCGAGATCGGCAAGCTTGCCCACCGCATCGACCTCAGCCATGGCTCTGGCCTTGGCCGCCGCCTCGGCCAGAACCTCGGGCGCATTAGACAGCCGCTCAAGCTCATCGGCGAGGCGCTGCGGCGTCAGCTCGCTTTGCTTGATGCACCAGCCGCCGCCCCCTTGTTGCAGCCGTGTTGCATTTTCAAGCTGATCGTTGTCAAGGGCGTGCGGCAGCGGGACGAGCAGCGCAGGGGCGGCCGATCGCCATCAGCTCGGCCACGGTCGAGGCCCCGGCGCGGGCGATGACCAGATGGGAGGTGGCAATCCGCTCGGGCAGGTCGCGGAAGAACGCCCCGCAATGGGCGGCGATGCCGGCCTCCTTGTAGACTTCGCGCAACGCCGCCAAATCCTCCTCGCGCGCCTGTTGCACGATGGTGAGGCGCCAGCGGAACGGCGACGCCATCAGCGGCAACGCCTGGGGCAACAGCTCGGCGAAGAAATGCGCGCCTTGGCTGCCGCCGAACACCAGCAGCAGGAACCGGCCGACCGGCTCGGGCGCCACATAGGGCACGTCACGGTAGGTCAGCACATTGTCCCGCACCGGCGTGCCGGTCACTTGCGACCGCTCTTCCGCGCTGCTGTGCATGCGCTTGGTCCGCGAGAATGACAGCGCGACGCGATCGGCGAAGCGCGACAGGAACCGGTTGGCTCGTCCCATCACGGCGTTCTGCTCGTGTATCGCGGTGGGGATGCCGAGCGAGCGCGCGGCCATGATCGGCGGCAGGGTCGGATAGCCGCCGAAGCCGATGACCGCCAACGGATCGACCGCGCTCAGCAGATGGCGGGCGTGCAAATAGCCCTTGAACAGGCGGGCAAAGGTCTGCGCCATGGCCACCGGCGAGCGGCTGGTGAAGGTAGCCGAGGGCACGCGGTGGATGGCGCGCGCCGGAAACTCGCTCTGATATTTCTCCGCACGCTCGTCGGTGGCGAGCTCGACCTCGTAGCCGCGGCGCTGGAGTTCCTGCGCCAAGGCGGCCGCAGGGAAGAGATGCCCGCCCGTGCCGCCCGCGGCGAGAAGGATCGGGCGCGCGGTCACGCCGCTCGCTCCCTGACCCGCTCGGACTCTGCATGGCGCTCGGCGTCGGCGCCACGCTTCAGCTGTCCCGCCATCGGCCGCTTGCGCGTGAGCCCGAGGGCAAAGCCCATGGTCAGCGCCATGGCCAGCAGCGAGGAGCCGCCATAAGAGATAAAAGGCAGCGTCATGCCCTTGGCCGGAAGCAGCCCGACATTGACCGCCATGTTGATCAGGGCCTGCAAGCCGAACAGCATGATGAGGCCGGCTACCGCGTGGCGGATGAAGCCATCGGGCTCCTGCGATGCCTTGGACAGGCCGCGCAGCACGATGAACGCAAACAGCGCCAGCAGGATGAGACAGGCGATCAACCCGTATTCCTCGGCGGTCACCGCGAAAATAAAGTCGGTGTGGGAGTCGGGCAGCACGTTCTTCACCGTGCCTTCGCCCGGGCCGCGGCCGAACCAGCCGCCATGGAGGAAGGAGTCGAGCGAGCGGTCGGCCTGATAGGTGTCGCCCGAGGCCGGATCGAGGAAGCGGTCGATGCGCGAGGCCACGTGGGGCACGAGGAAATAGGCCGAGAAGATGCCAGCGACGCCCGCCGCGCCGAGCGCGCCGATCCAAACCATATTGATGCCGGCCATGTAGAACAGCGCGCCCCACACCAGGGTGACGAGCAGAGTCTGGCCGAAATCGGGCTGCATGACGAGCAGCGCGGCGAAGATGGCGTAGAGCGCGACGGCGAGCTGGATGCCGGGGATATCGGGCCGCTTCTGGCTCTCGTTGAACAGCCAGGCGGTGAGCACGATGAAAGCGGGCTTGACGAATTCCGACGGCTGGATCGAGACGGGGCCGAGCTGGAGCCAGCGCTTGGCGCCCTTGATCTCCGGCCCGAGCCCGAGGATCAGCGCCATCAGCGCGATGCCGACAACGAAGATGACGAGGCTCGCGCGCCTGATCTGCTTCGGCGTCAGCGTCGAAGCGGCGAACATGATGGCCACCGCCGGCAACAGCAGCGCGGCCTGGCGGCGGACGAAATAGAACGGCTCGAGATCGTATTTGGCGGCGATCGGCGGGCTCGCCGCCAGCGACAGCACCAGTCCGGCGCCCATCAGCAACAGCAGGGCGAAGAACATCAGCCGGTCGACGGTGAACCACCAGTCGGAAAGGACGCTGCGATCGGCGCGGGTGAGCCTCATGCCGCCTGCCCCTGCTCCGGCTTCACCCCTTCGGCGCCGTCAAGCGTCATCACCAGGTCCCGGAACGCGTCGCCCCGCTTGGCGAAATTGTCGAACTGATCGTAAGAGGCGCAGGCGGGCGAGAGCAACACCACAGGCTCCTTGGCGGCGGACCGGCCGGCATCTTCGGCCGCTAATGCGACGGCGCGTTCGAGCGTACCGCACTGGACGTGATCCACCCTGTCCCCGAGCTGACCGGCAAAGGCCTCGGCCGCCTCCCCGATCAAATAGGCGCGGGCGATCTTGGGGAAGAAAGGTTCAAGCCCTGCTAACCCCCCCTCCTTGGGCCGGCCGCCGATGATCCAATAGATGTCGCTGAAGCTGGCCAGCGCCTTGCCGGCGGCGTCGGCATTGGTCGCCTTGGAGTCGTTGACGAACAGCACCTTGCCCCGCCGCGCCACCTGCTCCATGCGGTGGGACAGGCCGGCGAAGCTCTTGAGCCCCGGCGCGATGGCATCGGCGGTCACGCCTTGCGAGCGGGCGAGCGCGTAGGCGGCGGCCGCGTTCTGCCAGTTATGCGCGCCTCTGAGCGAGCCGATGCCGGCGAGGTCGATATGGGCGAGCTCGCCGCCTCCCTCCATTTCGTGCAGCACGCCGTCGGTGACGTAGATTCCGGTCTCGACCGGGCGCCCAACGGCGATGCGCTGCACGGCAAAGGGGCCGGCGAGGCGACCGGCGATGGCCCGCGACGGCTCATCGTCGATGCCGATCACGGCGGTGGCCCCGGCGCCAAGCCTGGCGAAGATCGACGACTTGATGCGGGCATAGTTCTGCAACGTGCCGTGGCGATCGAGATGGTCGGGGGTGATGTTAAGCAGCGCCGCGGCGTCGGGGCTGATCCCCGGCGCCAGCTCGATCTGGAACGACGACAGCTCGATGACATAAGTGAGGTCCGGCGCGAACGGCTCGAGATCGAGCACCGCCTTGCCGATATTGCCGCCAAGCGCCACGCGCTTGCCCGCGGCGGCAAGCAGATGGGCGGTGAGCGCGGTGGTGGTCGACTTGCCGTTGGTGCCGGTGATGACCACGACCTTGCCTGGCGCGCGGGCCAGCGCCCGCTCGCGGAAGAACAGCTCCATGTCGCCGATCACCTCGACGCCCGCCGCGCGCGCGCGGGTGACGCTCCAATGGGGCTCGGGCTGGGTCAGCGGAATGCCGGGGGCGAGCACGAGCGCGGCGAAACGCGGCCAGTCGGCCGCGGCGAGGTCGCTCACGGCAAAGCCCTCGGCGGCGGCTCCGTCGCGGGCGCTTGCTTGGTCGTCCCACAGGATGGGATTGGCGCCCCCCGCCTTAAGCGCGCGGGCGGCGGCAAGGCCGCTCAGACCCAGGCCCTGGACCGCAACGTCCCGGCCGGCGAACATCGTCACGGGAATCATAATGTAGGAACTTAGCGCAATTTCAGCGTGGCGAGGCCAGCAAGCGCAAGCACGACGGCAATGATCCAGAACCGGATCACCACGGTCGATTCCGGCCAGCCCTTCTGCTCGAAATGATGGTGGAGCGGCGCCATGCGGAACACGCGCTTGCCGAACAGCTGGAACGAGGCGACCTGCACGATCACCGAGGCCGCTTCGAGCACGAACAGGCCGCCGACAATGGCGAGCACCAGCTCGTGCTTGGTGGCGACGGCGATCGTGCCGAGCGCGCCGCCGAGCGCCAAGGAGCCGGTATCGCCCATGAAGATCAGCGCCGGCGGGGCGTTGAACCAGAGAAAGCCGAGCCCGGCGCCGACCAGCGCGCCGCAGATCACCGCGAGCTCGCCGGTGCCTTGCACGAAATGGATCTGGAGATAGTCGGCGAACAGCACGTTGCCGACCAGATAAGAGATGAAGCCGAAGGTGGCCGCGGCGATCATCACCGGCACGATGGCCAGCCCGTCGAGGCCGTCGGTCAGGTTCACCGCGTTGCCGGCGCCGACAATGATGAAGGCGCCGAACGGAATGAAGAACCAGCCGAGATCGATCAGCACGCTCTTGAAGAAGGGAATGGCCAGCGAGGTGGCGAGCGGCTCCTGGCCGACATAGACGATGATCGAGGTGGCGACGACCGCCGCGGCGGCTTCGATGACGATCTTGATGCGGCCGCGGAAGCCTTCGGCCGACTGCTTGGTCACTTTGAGATAATCGTCGTAGAGGCCGACCGCGCCATAGACCAGGGTCAGCAGCAGCACCACCCAGACATAGGTGTTGCGCAGATTGCCCCACAGCAGCACCGAGACGGTGACGCCGGACAGGATCATCAGCCCGCCCATGGTCGGGGTGCCCTGCTTCTGAAGCAGATGGCGCTCGGGACCGTCTTTGCGGATCGGCTGGCCCTTGCCCTGGCGCACGCGCAAGGACCGGATCACCTTGGGACCGAACAGGAACACGAACAGCAATGCCGTGATCAATGCTCCGCCGGTGCGGAAGGTGATGTAACGGAAGATATTGAGGGCGGCGAGCTCAGGGGTCAGCTCGGTCAGCCAGTACAGCATATGTGTTGTCCCCCTCCCCGAGCCAGTCTAGGCCGATGCGGCTGCCGCGCCGAACTGTCGTTTCAAGCGCCTCGACCAGCGGCGCCATGCGGCTGCCAAGCGAGCCTTTGATCATGATCGCGTCCCCCGGCCCGACCGCTGCAACCAGTTTGGGCCCAAGTTCTTCGGCGGTCTTGGCATAGGCGCCGCGGCGGCTTGCCGGCAACGCCTCGAACAGCGAGCCCATCAGCTCGCCGCAGGCAAAGACAACATCTACCCCGGCCCCGTCAATGAACTCCGCAAGCTCTTGGTGAAGCTTGGGCCCCTCCGGGCCCAGCTCGAGCATGTCGCCGAGCACCGCCACGCGGCGGCTGAACTCGCTCCGCGGGGTGAGGCCGAGCGTCGCCAGCGCGGCGCGCATCGAGGCCGGATTGGCGTTGTAGGATTTGTCGATGATCGCCATGCGGCCGCCGCCGGCGTCGATCAGCGTGCGCGCGCCCCGGCCCGGCTGGGCGTGAAGTCCGCCAAGGGCGCCGGCCGCGCGGCCGAGATCGGCGCCGGCCAGTTTCACCGCGGCCAGCACGGCAAGCGAGTTCTGCACCAGATGCCGTCCCGGCGCGCCGAGGCGATAGCTGATCGTCTGCGCCGAGAATGTCGGCGGTGATGTCCGAGCCGTCGGATCGAAGCTCGACACTGATGAGCCGCGCCTCGGCGTCTTGCGCCTCGCCGAAGCCGACGATCTTGGCGCCGTGTTCTAGCGCCTGGTCTTTCAGCCGCTGCGTAATGAGGATTGTCGCGATTGATGATCGCGGTGCCGCCCGGCTCGAGCCCGCGGAAGATTTCCGCCTTGGCGTCGGCGATCGCCTCCACCGAGCGGAAGAAGCCGAGATGGACCGGCGCCACCGTGGTGACGATGGCGATATGCGGCCTGACCAGCCGCGTCAGCGCGTCGATCTCGCCCGCATGGTTCATGCCGATCTCGAACACGCCGAAGCGGATGTCTTTCGGCATATTGGCGAGCGACAGCGGCACGCCCCAATGATTGTTGAACGACTTGGCCGAGGCGTGCACCGAGCCGCTCGGCGCGAGCGCGAGCTTCAAGGCCTCCTTGGTGCCGGTCTTGCCGACGCTGCCGGTGACGGCGATGACCATCGTACGGGCGGCACGCGCGCGGGCGGCGCGGCCGAGATCGTTCAGCGCTTCGAGCGTGTCGCCGACGCGGACCAGCCGCTCCTCGTCGCCCGCCGGAAAGGTGCCGTCGACGATGGCGCAGGCGGCGCCTTGATCGAGCGCCGCGGCGACGAAGGCATGCCCGTCGCGGTTCGGCCCGCGAATGGCGACAAAGCCCTCGCCCTGGCCGAGGCTGCGGGTGTCGATGGAGAAGCCGGTGACCGGCGCCTCGGGCGCGCCGAGGCTCGTGCCGCGCGTGGCGGCAGACGATCTCGCCTAGGGTCCACAGCGGTTCAGCCACATTTCGCCTCTTGCTTCAGCGCGGCTGCGACCGCGTCATGGTCGGAAAACGGGATCACGGTGGTCCCGACGGTCTGCCCGGTTTCGTGGCCCTTGCCGGCGACCAGCAGAACATCGCCGGGTTCGAGCTTGCCGATAGCCTCGGCGATCGCGAGCGCGCGGTCGCCGATCTCGATGCGCGCCGGGCGCGGCAGCCAAGATCTCGCCGCGGATGGCCGCCGGATTTTCGCTGCGCGGATTGTCGTCGGTGACGATGGCAAGATCGGCCTTGGTGACGGCGACCTTGCCCATCTCGGGCCGCTTGCCCTTGTCGCGGTCGCCGCCGCAGCCGAACACCACCACCAGGCGGTTCGCAACATAGGGACGCAAGGCGTCGAGCGCCTTGGCGAGCGCGTCGGGCGTGTGGGCATAGTCGACGAAGATCGGAGCGCCGCCGCTTGCCGTGCCGGCCAGATCGAGCCGCCCGCGCGCGCCTTGCAACGCGGCGAGCATCGGCAGCACGGTCGCGGCGCTGGCGCCGGTCGGCGATGGCCAAGCCGGCGGCGACCAGCGCGTTGGAGGCCTGAAAGGCGCCGACCAGCGGCAGGCGCACGCTCGATCGCTTGCCGTCATGCTCGATGACGAGCATCTGCGCGAAACCGTCGAGCGTCGGCAGAGACCAGCCGCAAAGTCTTGCCGTCGCGCCCGACCGAGAGAAGCCTGAGCCCCCTCGCCGCCGCCACTTCCGCCACGCGCCGCCCCGCCTCGCTGTCGACATCGACTACGGCGGCGGCGCCTTCAGGCAGAAGCTCGGTGAACAGGCGCAGCTTCTGCGTCGAAATAATCCTCGAAGCTGGCGTGATAATCCAAATGATCGCGCGAGATGTTGGTGAAGGCGCCGGCGGCGAACGTGATGCCGTCGACGCGGCGCTGTTGCAACCCGTGGCTCGAGGCTTCGAGCGCGAGATGGGTGACGCCGTCTCTGGCCAGCGCGGCGAGGATGGCATGGAGCTCGATCGGGTCGGGCGTGGTGTGCTTGAGGATCTTGGTGCCGGACGGGCTGACCACGCCGACCGTGCCGAGACTCGCCGCGGCAAAGCCTTGCCCGGCCCAAAGCTGGCGCACGAACGAGGCCACCGAGGTCTTGCCGTTGGTGCCGGTGACGGCGACCACGGTTTTGGGCTGAAGGCCGAAGAAGCGCGCCGCGATCAGCGCCAGGCGCCGGCGCGGATCGCTGTCCTCGATGATCGCCGCGGAACTCGTGCCCGGGCTGCACGCCTGCCGCCACCAGCACCGCGGCGGCGCCGCGCTTGGCGGCATCTTCGATGAAGCGCGCGCCGTCGGTGTTCACCCCCGGCAATGCCGCGAACAAATAGCCGGGCTTGACCTCGCGGCTATCGGCGGCAAGGCCGGTGATCGCCACGCGGGCCGAGCCCAGCAGGCAGATTTGCCTCGAGGCCAAACAGCTCACCCAGAGTCATCGTCCGCGCCTCGACAAGCGGCGTTTCCTTGAGGATCTCAAGGATTTGGCCAACCCCTTGAGTGGGCAGGCGTCTCCTAATAGGAGGCGAGCACCTTGGCGTCAAATTTGAGCTGATCGGCGTCGAGCTTCGGCGCCACGCCAAGGATGGGCGCGATCCGCGCGATGATCTTCCCGGCGGTGGGCGCGGCATTGACGCCGGCGGTGGCATGGTTGTTCGACTCAGCCACCCGCTGCGGCTCGTCGAGCATCACCAGCACCAGATATTCCGGGGCGTCGGTGGGAAAGGCGGCCAGAAAGCTGGTCAGCAGCGCCGAGGTCGAGTAGCGCCCCCGCACCACTTTCTCAGCCGTGCCGGTCTTGCCGCCGACGCGGTAGCCTTCGGCATCGGCGCGCTTGCCGGTGCCTTTCAGCACATTGAGGCGCATCATCTTCAACAAGGCGGCACTGGTCTCGGGTTTGAGCACCCTGTGGCCCTCACTCATGCCTTCCTCGCGCGAGCGGGGCCGAAAGGTGGGGGTCACGGCGATGCCGCCATTGACCAGCGGCAGCGTCGCGGCGGCAAGCTGGAGCGGCGTCACCGACAGGCCGTGGCCGAAGGCGATGGTCATGGTGTTCAGCTTCTGCCAATGGGCGGGAATGATCGGCGCGGCGCTTTCGCCAAGCTCGGTGGGAACACGGCTCAGCAAGCCGAGCTTGTTGAGAAAGGCGCGATGCCGATCGACGCCCATCTGGAGCGCCATCTTGGCCGCGCCGATATTCGACGAATAGATAAAGACCTCAGGCACGCTCAGGGATCGCCGCTGGCCGTGGAAGTCATCGATGGTGAACGAGGCGTAGTGGATCGGGGCCGAGGCGTCGTAGTGCGAGCGCATATTGGCCAGGCCCATATCGAGCACGCCGGCCACGGTGAACACCTTGAACACCGAGCCCATCTCGTAGACGCCGAAGCCGATACGGTTCAGCCGTTCCTTGTCGAGGGCCTGCTCGCGATGATTGGGGTCGTAGTCGGGCAGCGAGGCGAGCCCCACGACCTCACCCGAATGGACGTCGATAACGATGCCGGCCGCGGCCTTGGCGTCATAGGCGGCAATGGCGCGGCCAAGCTCCTCGCGCAGCACGTGCTGCACGCCAAGATCGAGCGAGAGCGTCATCGCCTCCTCGCCGATCATGGTCAGCTGGGGATTGTCGTCGATGAACTTCTCGATGCCGGCGAGGCCCTTGTTGTCGACGTCGACCAGACCGACCACCTGACTGGCGGTGGCGCCGACCGGATAGATGCGGCGAAATTCCTCGATGAAGCCGAGACCGGGCAGACCGAGCTCGTGGATCTCGGCCTGCTGCCTCGGCGTCAGTTCGCGCTTGATGCGGACGAAGCGGCTGCCCCGCTTCAGCCGGCTGCGAAGATCCTTGGCGCTGACGTCGGGGAGAACACTGGCGACCTGCTCGGCCAACTCGTCGACATCGATCACCCGGGCCGGGTCGGCATAAAGCGTCGCACCCTTGATGTCGGTGGCGAGCAGCCGCCGATCGCGATCGAAGATGTCGGGACGATGGACGGTCGAGGAAATGTCGTAGAGGCCGCCCGCGCTCTGCCCGGTGTCGGCGAAGCCGAGCGTCACCAGCCGGCCGCCGATCGACAGAAAGGCCAATCGCAAAAGCGAGACAGGCGAGCCGGAAGCGGTAGCGGCTGCGCGCAAGGTAGGCCCGCTCGGCGCGAGCGGTGGCGGGATCTGATCTTGCGGCTGTCAGTCACGGGTGGTTCGCAGTCTATTGAGCCGAAGCTTCGACCGGCCGCATCACCTTGGCTTCGGGCCAGGGCGCGGAACCAAGCGGCACATCGGTCTCGCTCACGCTGGCGACGGCCGATGCCGGCTTGACGGCCGGCTTGGCCAGTTTCGCCACCGGCGCGGGCGCGGCCACCTCGATGCGGGTGCGGTCGAAATCGCGATCCGTCACCGTATCGAGGGTGACCAGCTGGAGCGGCTTGGCCGGCGCGACCTTCAGATATTTCTGTGCGAGCCGATCGATCCGCTCGGGGCGGTTGAGCAGGCTCCACTCGGCGCGCAGGACCGCGATCGCGTCCCGCTCATCGTCGATCCGCTTGCCGAGCGACCCGATCTCAGCGTCGAGGCCGCGGGCCTGGTACTTCACCTGATAGATGCACATAAGCCAGCGCAACGAGGCCCAGGACGAGGCAGATATTGACGAAACGCAGCATTTTGATACTCGCGAACTGAAGTCGACCCTCACATGCAAAAGCTAAGCCGCGGCACCCCGAGCGCGGCGAGGTCGAGAGGATGAGCGGGCGCCTCGGTGCGCTCGGCGGCCCTGAGCCTTGCTGAGCGGGCACGAGGATTCCGCCGGATCTCGGCCTGATTCGGTTCTAACGGACGCCGGTTAAGAAGCCGGAAGCTTGGCGCAAGAATTTCGCCGGCGGCTTCCGGCAGATGGCGCGAGGCGCGCGGCGGCGGCGCGCTGCGGCTGGTGAAGAAGCGCTTGGCGATGCGGTCTTCGAGCGAATGGAAGGTGACGACGGCCAGACGGCCGCGCGCCCGGAGCAGCCGCTCGGCGGCGGCGAGGCCGTTGGCCAGCTCGTCAAGCTCGTCGTTGAGATAGAGGCGGAGGCCCTGGAAGGTGCGGGTGGCGGGGTGCTTCGTCTCGTCGTGCTTGCGGCCGAGCACCCGGGCCACGAGGTCGGCAAGCTCGGCGGTGGTGACAATCGGCTGCTTCGGCCCGCCGCGCCACGATGGCCTTGGCGATGGCGCGCGCGCGCCGCTCCTCGCCGAGCTTGTCGAAGATCTCGGCAAGCTCCTGTTCCGGCAGGGTGTTGACGATATCGCTGGCAGAAGGCCCACCCTGGCCCATGCGCATGTCGAGCGGCCCGTCCTGCATGAACGAAAAGCCGCGGGCCGGCTCGTCGAGTTGCATCGAGGAGACGCCGAGATCGAGCGCCACGCCGTCGACGGAGTCGAACCCCTCGCTGGCGGCAAGCTCATCCATCTCGCTGTAGCGGCCGAGCACGGCCAGCAAGCGGCCGGGATAGCGTTCGGCAAGCTGGCCGCTCAGGCGAAAGGCCTCGGGATCGCGGTCGATGGCGATGATCTTGCAGTCGGCCTGCTGGAGCATGGCTTCGCTATAGCCGCCCGCCCCGAACGTCCCGTCGACGACGATCTCGCCGTCCTTGGGCTCAAGCGCGGCAAGCACCTCGGAGAGCATCACGGGAATGTGGCGGGCCGGTCCGCCGGCGGCAGCCGAATGCTTGCCGCGACCCGCCATCATTCCCGTGCTCCCTCTGGCCCGCCGCTTCCGCGACGCCCCGCGCCGAGTAGTTTGCGAAGGTCGCGCACTTTCTGGCGCGCCCCCGCGAGATGAGTTTCAAAACGCTTCGGCTCCCACATCTGGAATTTCTCGCCGAGGCCGACAAAGGTGATGTGGGTGGTGATGCCGGCATGCTCGCGCAGGCGTTCCGGGAGAATGGTGCGTCCGTCTTGATCGATGGACAGGATCTCGCTGGTGCCGAACAGGGCGGTGGCGAGCTGGTCCTTCTCGTCGGAATAAGGGGCGAGGTCCTCGACCAGAGCGTTGATCTTGTCGACCAGGCGCTTGCCGCCGGCGTCGAGCGCGGGCGCGTCGAGCGAGGGATAGCAATAGATGCCGTCGAGGCCGTCTTTGGCGAGGACGGTGCGGAAAGAAGCCGGGACCGAAACGCGGCCTTTGGTGTCGATCTTATTGGTGAATGCCGACACAAACTGGTCCATCTCCCCCTCATGCGCACCCGGACCGACGAGTGACTAACAAGCCTTGAGTGCGAGACCCCCGTGATCGGAAAATGGTGGGAGAGGCGGCGCAGATCCCCCCGTGGCCTCTAAGGAGCGCGGCCAGCCTCCCCCACTTACTCACCGAACGGGCAATTATGGGATAACATGGGATTTTATGGGCGTCAATGGAAAGCGCCGGGAGACACCCGTCAGCGCTGGGGATAACGCCGCAAAACCGCCGTGCCGCTGTTTACTTTTGGTTAACCACGCCGATTGCCGCTTTCCGGCGAAGCAGGGTACAAGGGCAAATGACGTGGTGATGCGTTCCGCTGCTGATTCGCGGGTGACGCAGGGGCGGCAACGGGGCTGAGCCAGGCTCTCAGTTGCGTCAGGACGAGGGACCCGCGGGTCTGAGGGCGGATGGTCAAGAGAGAGCTGAGGGCGACGCTGGGCCTTGCCGCCATGGCCTTTGGCGCTCGGGTCTTGCGGGCTCAGCGCGGGCGACGCGATCGATGGGCCCTATGCCAGGCTCGGACCGCCCGACGCGCCGGTCAAGCTCTACTACCAGGAAGAGGGCAAGGGCCCTCCCCTCCTCCTCATCCATGGCTTCGGCGCCAGCACCTTTACCTGGCGGTTCGTGGCGCCCGAGCTCGCCAAGACGCACCGGGTCATCGCCGTCGACCTCAAGGGCTTCGGCCAGTCGGACAAGCCGTTCGACGAGCACTATTCGGTCTACGACCAGGCCGAGCTGCTGGCCCAGCTCATCGAGGACAAGGACCTGCGCGACCTGACGCTGGTCGGGCACTCATTCGGCGGCGGGGTCGCGCTCCTTCTGGCGCTCGAGGCCAATCAGCGGCTCGACGGGCGCATCACCCGGCTCGTGCTGCTCGACTCGATCGCCTATCCGCAGAACATCCCGGTGTTCTTCCGCCTGCTCGACGTGCCGCTCGTGTCGCAGATCGGCGTGCGCATGGTGCCGCCTTCGGTGCAGACCCGGGTCGCGCTGCAGATCGCCTATTTCGACGACAGCAAGATCGATCCGGAAGAGGTCGAGCTCTATGCCGCGCCGCTCAAGACCGCGGCCGGCAAGCACGCCATCATCCATAGCGCGCGGCAGATCGTGCCGGAGGACATCGCCGAGCTCTCGGAGCGCTACAAGACCATCGAGCTGCCGACGCTGATCCTGTGGTGCGACCACGACCGCATCGTGCCGCTCGAGGTCGGTATCAAACTGAGGCGCACCCTGCCCAACTCCACCCTGCGACTGATCGAGGATTGCGGGCACATGCCCCAGGAAGAGCAGCCGGCGAACACGCTCGCGCTGATCAAGGGCTTCATCGGCGGCTGAGCCGCGCCCTTTCGCACCGATAAGCATTCCTTATCGCGGCGATAGGCAAATACGATTTGCCCTTATAGTGCACCGCAAGCATTGTGCAGCCCCCGCGCGATGAAGACCCATCGAGAGTCCGATCGGAGAAAAACATGGACGCCAAAGTTGATGATGATGCGGGCAAATGCCCGGTAATGCACGCGAAACTCAGGTCCAACCGCGACTGGTGGCCGGAGCAGCTGGACCTCGGCGTCCTCCACCACAACTCTTCCCTGTCCGATCCGATGGGCGAGACGTTCGACTACGCCGCGGCGTTCAAGAGTCTCGATCTGAACGCCGTGATCAACGATCTGCGTGCATTGATGACAGACTCGCAGGAATGGTGGCCGGCCGATTTCGGCCATTACGGCGGCTTGTTCATCCGCCTGGCCTGGCACAGCGCGGGGACCTACCGGATCACCGATGGCCGCGGCGGCGCCGGTGCGGGTCAGCAGCGCTTCGCACCGCTCAACTCCTGGCCGGATAACGCCAACCTCGACAAGGCGCGCCGGCTCCTGTGGCCGATCAAACAGAAATACGGCCAGAAAATCTCCTGGGCCGACCTGATGGTGCTCGTCGGCAACGTCGCGCTGGAGTCGATGGGCTTCAAGACGTTCGGTTTCGCCGGCGGCCGCGTCGATGTCTGGGAACCCGAAGAGCTGTATTGGGGTCCCGAAGGCACGTGGCTCGGCGACGAACGCTACAGCGGCGAACGCCAGCTTGCGGAACCGCTCGGCGCGGTCCAGATGGGCCTCATCTACGTCAATCCGGAAGGGCCGAACGGCAATCCAGACCCGATCGCGGCGGCGAAGGACATCCGGGAAACGTTCTTTCGCATGGCGATGAACGACGAGGAGACCGTCGCGCTGATCGCCGGCGGCCATTCCTTCGGCAAGACCCACGGCGCCGGCGATCCGTCGCTGGTCGGGCCGGATCCGGAAAGCGGCGCCCTCGAAGATCAGGGTCTCGGCTGGAAGAGCAAGCACGGCACCGGCATCGGCTGCGACACCATCACGGGTGGCCCCGAAGTCACCTGGGTTCAGACGCCGACCAAGTGGAGCAATTTCTTCTTCAAGAACCTATTCGAAAACGAATGGGAACTGACGAAGAGCCCGGCCGGCGCCTATCAGTGGAAGGCGAAGGGCGCCCCCGCCACCATTCCCGACGCCTTCGATCCGTCGAAGAAGCATGTGCCGGCAATGTTGACCACCGACCTCTCGCTGCGGATGGACCCGGCTTACGCGAAGATTTCGCGGCGGTTCTACGAGCATCCGGATCAGTTCGCGGATGCGTTCGCCCGTGCGTGGTTCAAGCTCACGCATCGCGACATGGGCCCGATCGCACGCTACCTCGGCCCGCTCGTGCCGCAAGAGACGCTGATCTGGCAGGACCCGGTCCCCGCCGTAGATCATCCGCTGATCGGTGAGCAGGATATCGCGGCGCTGAAGGCCAAGATCCTCGCGTCCGGCTTGACCGTGTCACAATTGGTCTCGACCGCATGGGCGTCGGCGTCGACGTTTCGCGGCTCCGACAAGCGCGGCGGCGCCAACGGCGCGCGCATTCGCCTCAGCCCCCAGAAGGACTGGGAGGTGAATCAGCCGGCCCAGCTCAAGACGGTGCTCGCAAAGCTTGAAGCCATCCAGAAGGAATTCGGCAAGAAGGTTTCGCTGGCGGACCTGATCGTTCTCGGCGGCTCCGCTGCGGTGGAAAAAGCGGCGAAGGACGCAGGCATCGACGTGAAGGTCCCCTTCACACCGGGACGCATGGACGCGTCGCAGGAGCAGACCGACGCGCCCTCCTTCGCTCCACTCGAACCGCGTGCCGACGGCTTCCGCAACTACATTAGCAGCAGGCATCAATTCATGAAACCTGAGGAGGCCCTGGTGGATCGGGCGCAGCTGCTGAGGCTGACCGGGCCGGAAATGACGGTGCTCGTCGGCGGCTTGCGCGTGCTCGGCGCCAATGCCGACAGCTCCAAGCACGGCGTCTTCACCAGCAAGCCCGACACGCTGACGAACGACTTCTTCGTCAACCTGCTCGACATGAGCACGTTTTGGCAGCCCGCTGGCGACGGCGTGTACGAAGGCCGCGACCGCAAGACAAAGGCGGTCAAGTGGACCGGCACCCGGGTCGACCTGATCTTCGGCTCGCACTCGCAGCTCCGCGCCTTCGCGGAGGTCTATGCGTGCGCGGACTCGAAGGCGAAGTTCGTGAAGGACTTCGTGGCGGCGTGGACCAAGGTCATGAACGCGGATCGTTTCGACCTCGCCTGACCCCAGTTGAACGATCTTCCTTCGAGATCTTCCAGGCCAGCGAAGCGATACCAGAAAGTTGGAGGCCGGCGCGAGGGGGTTACCCACGCGCCGGCCGTAACATGTCACCAAGCCTGTAAGCCGGGTTCTGTACCCCGTGAGGGGTGATGGCCATTCATCTTGGGCGAACCTTACGGCGCGCCTCATGCAACCAACCCGGGCGACTCATCTGAAAGCAGACTGAAGCGGTCTCCCGCCTCGCGCCGCCCCTATTCGGTTTTGCTCCCGGTGGGGTTTGCCGTGCCGTCCTTGTTACCAAGAACGCGGTGCGCTCTTACCGCACCCTTTCACCCTTACCCGCCTTCGCCCGAAGGCTTGGCTGGCGGTTTGCTTTCTGTGGCACTGTCCCTGGGGTCGCCCCCGCCGGAGGTTATCCGGCACCGTGCTTCCATGGAGCCCGGACTTTCCTCTCCGCCTTGATACGCAAAACAATAGGCAAAGCGGCCATCCGGCTTGCTGACCAGGGTAATAAGGGGTGTGGCGGAGAGGCCGTCAAGCATTGGGCCCGGCCAGCGTTACCGCCGCGGAAGGGGGCCCAGGGGCGCATAACCGTTGCCGACTCGTAACGGCATTTTGATAGCCGATCGGCTGGTAATTCCCATATTCTAGCGGCAGACCGGCGCCGTCTCCCCGGCCCTCCCCTTAACCCTATGGGCTGTCGCGAGCCTCTGGCGCGGCGGACCCAAACGCTTCGGGTGATTAAGTGGCTCACATGTTACCGGGAACGACCGACGATTTGATTTCGCGTTGGCTCGCCTCATTCCCCGAATTGGGGGAACTCGAGGACGAGCATCGCCGCGACCTCCTCGCCTCCACCCAGTTCAATCGCTTGCGCGGGGGCGACATCGCCTATCGGCAAGGCCAGTCCTGCCACAACTATGTCATGTGCATCGAAGGCCAGACGCGGGTGTTCAAGACCTCCGAATCCGGTCGGGAAATCCTGCTCTATCAAGTCGGCCCGGGCGAGACCTGCGTGCTGACCACCTCCTGCCTGATCGCCGGCAATCCGTTCCCGGCGGAAAGCACCGCCGAGACCGACGTGTTGCTGGCTGCCCTCCCGGCCAGCGCTTTCAACCGCCTGATGACCACCTCGCCGCGGTTCCGTCACTACGTTCTCAGCAATTACGGAGATCTGTTGTCGAGCCTAATCACGCTGGTCGACGAGGTGGCATTTGCCAGCCTCGATCTGCGACTCGCCCGCCGGCTGATCGCCGAGGCCGATACGCAGGGCGTGGTGGCTAAGACCCACCAGCAGCTCGCGCTCGATCTCGGCAGCGTGCGCGAGGTGATCAGCCGCTATCTCGCCGAATGGGAGCGCATGGGCTGGGTGCACGCTTCGCGCGGCTCGATCGAGGTTCGAAACCGTGCGGCCCTTGCCAGTTATGGTGGAAGCGACGCGCCGTGAGGGGAACGCGCGCCGCACGGACGGCGGCCGGAAAGGTGACTTGGGTTACAGACTCGCCAATTGCGCCAAGGCTAAACAGAAAGCAGACCTACAAAACCCTCAAACGTCCAAGGACATCAATATCATGACAGACTCCAGGTTTCATCGGCTATGGCCATCGGCGGTCGGCGCCGCCGCCCTTGCCGTCATTTTGGCTTTTGCCTCGCCCGCCCGGGCGGTCGAGGGCGAGTTCGATGACCAATGCGCCATGGGTCTCGCCTCGGGTCAGTCGGTCAAGACCGACTGCTCGGTCAATTGGACCGACGAGGACGGACACGTCTATTGCTTCTCGTCGGACGCGTCCAAGGAGGCCTTCCTCAAAGACCCGGCCGGCAACATCCAAAAGGCGAAGGAATTTGTCGCATCCAAGCAAGCGGCCGCGGCCGCGGGCGCCAAGGAATTCACCGAGGATGACGTCAACAAGCGAACCGCGGAAGTCGTCGCCGAGCGGTCGAAGGACGGCGCCTTCGTGTTCCACGATCCCAAGCTCAATGCCGACCTCAATCTCATCTTCGAGGAGGTCAAGGGCGTGCGCGGCATGGAAGGCTATGGCTGGTTCGCCAATGCCATCTTCCACGACAAGGACGTGCCCAAGAAGCAATACGCCATCGATTTCTGGTTCAAGCCCGAGGGCGACAAGCTGACCCTGATGGATATCAGGGTGCAGAAGGGCCCGAAGCAGGACGGCGACGGCTATTACATGATTACGCGCATGCCCGTCGCGTGGTGGTGGCTGCCGGTGCAGGAGCATCCCGGCGACCTGGAGGTACGGCGCGCCTGGCATGTGATGAGCGCGATCCACAGCTACATCGCCGAGAACAAGGATGCGAATGGCGATCTCGTCGTCAAGGACGACAAGACCGGCGAGTCCATCCCGCTCGAATTCGTCGAGATGCATCAGCCGGTCCGGCACATGAAGAAGGACGGCCAGTATTTCGCCTGCACCGACTTCCGCAAGCCAGGCAGCACCGACGAATATTACGACATCGACTTCTGGGTGGACGACAAGGACGGCAAGCTCCAGGTCGCCAACGTCAAGATGCACAAGGTGCCGGTGCAGGAAGACGGCATCTGGACGCAAGTGCCGCGCTACACCTTCGACGGCATGGATTTCGACGTCACCAACTAGGCCTACGGCGGCTTAGGCGCCCATTACGCGACTTGCGCTTGGCGTGCGGCGGCGAGCAGCCGGTTGAGCGTGTCGATGGTCGATTTGTCGGCACGGCCGTCGATGCGCGCGGGGCGGAAATGGCGCTGAAAGGCTTCGACCACCTTGCCGAGGCCGGTGCCATAAGTTGTCGTGACCTCGACGCCGTAGCCGAACTCGAGCAGCCCGCGCTGCAGCGCCGCGACGGGCTCGCCTTCGTCGCCGGGGCCTAAGCCGGCGTCGTCCTCGACCGGCGCGGGCGGCACCCACAGCCCGATGCCGGCGCGCGCCAGACGCTGCCAATCGAACTTCTCGCCGGGGTCGCGCTTCCGGCCCGGCGCCACGTCGGAATGAGCGAGCACGCGCTGCGGCGGAATGGCGTGGCGGCTCAGGATATCGAGGCACAGCGCCTCGACCGCCCGCATCTCGGTGTCGGGAAAATCCGGATAGTCGAAATCGTGGCCGGGATTATGGATCTCGATGCCGATCGAACAGGAATTGAGATCGGTCTCGCCGGCCCACTGGCTCTGGCCGGAGTGCCAGGCGCGCTCGGATTCGGCGACGAGCTGGGCGATGCGCCCCTCCTCGTCCACAAGGTAATGGCATGACACGCCCAACTCTTGCCGCGTAAGCCAGTCGAGCGCGGCTTCCGCCGAACTCCATGCCGGTGTAGTGCAACAGCAGCATGTCCGGCGTCCGCCCGTTGCGCCGCGGCTCGCGGTTCGGCGCGGGACACCACAAGGTGGCGAGCGGACTGTCGGGGGCGGCGGTCATGGTTGTGCGATCTACACCAGCTTTGTCATGCCCGGCTTCATGCCGGGCATCCACGTCTTAAAGCCGCAGCTTCAGGAATACAAATTCGTGGAGCCGGGACAAGCCCGGCCATGACCGAATTAATTAAACGGGGACTACATGCCCCGCTCTTGGGCGATCTGGTGATAAGCCTCGTTGATGGTCGCGACCTTCTCGGTGGCGATCGAGATGAATTCCTTCGGCACGCCACGCGCCATCAGCTTGTCGGGATGATTGTCGGCGACCAGCCGGCGGTAATGGCTCTTGAGCTCCTCATTGGTGACCGAAGGCTTGAGCCCCAGCACGTCATAAGGATTGCGCTTGGCGGCAATGACGTGGCGAGCCTTGATATAGGCGAACTCGGTGTCGGTCATGCCGAAGCGCTTGGCCACGCCGGCCAGGAACTGCTCCTCGCGCGGATGCAGATTTTCGTCGGCCTTGGCGATATGGAACAGGCCTTCGAGCACGTCCTCGAGCAACTTGCGATTGCCCTTGAACATGGTGGCGAGCTGCTCAGCATAGGCCTCGTAGCCGGCCACGTCCTGCTTGGCGAGATTGAACACGCGGGCGACATTCTTCATCTCGCCATCGGGCACCTTGAACACTTCCTTGAAGGCATTGACCTCGTCCATGGTGACGACGCCGTCGGCCTTGGCCATCTTGGCGCCGAGCGCGATGACGCCCACGGTGAAGGCCACCTGGTTTTCGGCCGGGCCGTCCTCTTCCTTGTCGCGGTCGATGACGTAGTGTCCCGCCACTCCGCCCAGCAGGGCGCCGATCGGTCCGCCGATCGCAAGCCCCGCGGCGGCACCTGCAAGCTTGCCCCAAACCGACATTACTGGGTCCCCCAGAGTTGTTGCTTTGGCCAGAGCATAAGGACTTTTCGGCGGGGCCGCATGCGGAGAATCAGCCCTCAGCGCCGCGCCTCTCACCTGCCAGGACGGTCAAGAACCGCGGAAATTGGCCAGGATCGAGAGCTTCGGCTCGTCCACTTCGAGGCCGGCCTTGAGACGCCGCTCCACGTGCCAGGAGCGGGCGAAGGTCCACAGCGCCAGCCACAGGGTGGCGGCGGCGTTGAGGGCGGTCCCCGCCCACAGGAAGGTGGAGCCGAGCCCGAGCCGCGCGACGGCAGCGATGATGCCGGCCTGGCACACGATGCCGAACCCGCCGGCCACGACGATGGCGGCGCTCAGCGAGGTGATGAAGATGGTGAACAGGTTGCCGCCGTGCCGCGGCAGTTCGTTGGGAGTTTCGGTATCCATGCCGATCACTTGCGAGCCAGGTTGCGCCCCTCATAGCCGAGGGGGATAGGGGTTACAAGTGGCTCACACCAACTTGGCCAGGAGCCCCGCTCACTTCTCCGAACGCCTCGTTACGGTTCACGCGAAGATCAGCTTGAGCAGGAAGGCGAGCGCGATCACGCCAACCGCAGCGTTGATCTCGCTGAAACGCCCGGCCAAGGCCTTCAGCGCCACATAGCGATGAAGCCGAGCCCGATCCCGGTGGCGATCGAATAGCTCAACGGCATCATCAGCACGATGATCAGCGCCGGAATATAGTCGGTGGGATCGTCCCAGCTGAGCGCGCCGAGACTCGCCGCCATCAGGCAGGCGACGAACAGCAACGCCGGCGCGGAGGCGTAAAGCGGCACGGTCTGTGCCAGCGGCGCGAGGAACAGGGCGAGGAGGAACAGCAGCGCCACCACGACGGCCGCAAGTCCGGTGCGGCCGCCCTCCTCGACCCCTGCGGCGCTCTCGATATAGGCGGTATTGGTCGAGGTGCCGAGCGCGGCGCCCAGCGCGGCCGCGCCGGAATCGGCAAGTAGGGCCTGGCGCAGACGCGGCAAGTGACCGTCCTGGTCGAGCAGCCCAGCCTGACGCGCCACGCCGATCAGGGTGCCCGCCGTGTCGAGCATGGTCACCAACAGGAGCGTAAGCACGATGGTCACCAGCCCGAGCTGGAACACGCCGGCGACATCCATCGCGAGGAAAGTCGGCGCCAGCGACGGCGGCGCGGCGGCGATGCCGTGCCATGGCTCAAGACCAAGCGCCATCGCCGCCGCGGTGACGGCCAGCACGCCGATAATGATGGCGCCAGGGATTTTCCGTACCGCCAGCCCGGCGATGAGCAGGAACCCCGCCGCCGCGAGCCAAGCTTGCGGCTTCGACAGATCGCCGAGGGTGACGAGGGTGGTCGCATCGCCGGCGACCATGCCGGCATTCTCCAGCGCGACCAGCGCCAGAAAGAATCCAATGCCGGCGGCAATGCCGAGCTTCAGACTCATGGGAATGGCGTCGATCAGCCAGACGCGCAGCGGCGACAGCGACAGGAGAAAGAACAGCACGCCGGACACGAACACGCAGCCGAGCGCGAGCTGCCAGTTACCGCCGAGCTCGGGCACGATGGTGAAGGCGAAATAGGCGTTGAGGCCCATGCCCGGGGCGAGCGCGATCGGATAATTGGCGTAAAGCCCCATGATGAGCGATCCCGCCGCGGCGGCGAGGCAGGTGGCGACGAACACGGCGCCATGGTCCATCCCGGCCTTTTCCAGGATCGCCGGGTTGACGAACATAATGTAGGCCATGGTCAGAAAGGTGGCGAGACCGGCGCGAAGCTCGGTGCCGATGCTCGATCCTGACGCGGTGAGGCCGAAGAATCGATCAAGCGCGCCCCTTGCTCCCGTCCCGGCCGGTGCCGGCGCGTTTTCGACCGGCTCGCGCCGGTTTCCCTTTCGTTTCGCCGCCGCCACCCTAAGCCACCTTTCCACTTGCCACGCCCGGCGATTACGGAATTCTTACGCGACCCTGGCAATGGGGAGTTCCCGGCTTATCCACACCTCCCGGGCATGCGCGAGGCTTTGCACTTAAATGACACCGAGCCGGCTTCTCCTGATCGGGCTCACTTTGTGGGGACTCGCCATGATCGTCCCCGACCTGCTGAGGGTCGCCGAGCCGCTCGGCTCCTTCGGCTTCTTCGCCAATAACGATGGGCTGATCTACGACGCGAACGGCCCGTTCGACGACAACGCCTCCTCGCCGGCTTGGCGCGCCGGAATCAGGGTCGGCGACCGGCTCGACCTCGAAAAGATGCGCTGCGGGCTTCACGAAATTGACAAATGCCATGGCGCGCTCGCCGCGCTTGGCGGCGTTGATTTCGAGCTGCCGGGAAATGCAATCACTCTCGATCTCATGGCCGCTGAAGACCGGCCGGCCCGGCAAGTGACGCTCATCGCCGCGCAGCGGCCGACCAACTTCCTCGTGCGCGCGGTGAACATGCTGTGCCAAATCGCCGGCATCCTGGTGATCGTCGCGGCAGCGTGGCTGGTGTGGACGAGGCCTTCGGCGATGAGCTGGGGCTTCTTTCTGTATGTGAACTGGTTCAATCCCGGCCAGATCTATGCGTTCTATGCCATTCTCGCGCAATGGCCGCTGCTGCTGCTCGTTCAGGATGCGGCCGCGGTGTTGGCGCAGGCCGCGGGATATGCCGGGCTCCTCCTGTTCGTTCTGCGCGTTCCCAACAACAAGACAGAACTCCGCTGGCGCCCGGTCGAGCGCGCGCTGCCGCTGGTCGGCTTGGCTCTCGCGCTGGTGCTGCTCGCGTCTTACGGCTCGGTGTTTGGCTATCCCACCGAGATGGTGACGCGGCTCTCGATCCTCGTGGGCTTCGTCGTCGACGGTGCGGCACTGGCGATTCTCCTGGCGCGCCGGCGCACACAAACGCCGGAGGACTATCAACGGGTGCGGTGGGTGATGTGGGGCTGCCTGATCGGCCTGCCGTCATTCTTGCTCGCCGAGCTTGCCTCAACCACGACGATCTTCGACACGCGCTGGGGAGACTTTACGCCGTCCGAGGACATTATCGGCCTGCTCTATCTCGTGAACGGCGTGCTTTGCCTGTTCGTGTTCGAGGCTCTTCGCCGGCAGCGGGTCGTCAGCGTGATGATCCCGCTCCGCCGGGTCACGATCCTGGGCCTCTGTCTCAGCGTTCCCGTGCTGCTGTTGCATCACGAGGTCGAGCGCATGCAGGAAATTCTACGCCTGCCGGGCTGGGCGTGGATCGGCTTGGGCGCGGCCGCCGTGTTCGCCCTCACCCGCCTGCACGAAGGCGCGGTTCATCTCGCCGACCGCTATTTCAACCGCGCGGTGGAACAGGCCGAGCAAAGGCTCGGGCAAGCGATCCGCACCGCCAAGACTCCCGCGGAGATCGGCAGGCTCTTGGCCGACGAGACCTTCAGCGCGCTGAAGCTCGCTTCTGCCGCGTCGTTCCGGCGCGAGGGGCCGGTGTTCGCCCGCGACGGCAACGGCAAAGGGTGGGAGCACGACAACGCAAAAACGATCAAGGCCGAGGAGCCGATGCTCGCGCCCGTTTGCGCCGGCAAACCATTCCACTTGGACGATGAGGACGACAAGGCGCTCGATTTTCCCTCTGGCCTTGGCCGTCCGGTGCTTGCCGTGCCGGCAGTCAACCCGGTGCGATGCTTCGCCGTCTCCCTGTACGGGCCACACGAGTCGGGCACGGACCTCGACGCCAATGAACGCGCCATGCTCGCAAGACTCGCCGCCGACGCCGCGGCCATGTATGCGGAGCTTGAGAACAACGATTTGCGCGGCGAGGTTGCACGGCTCGAACGCAAACTGGGCGATGCCAAGCCGGCATCAAAAGGCCGGTCTCGATAGGTTGAGGAACGCGCATGGCCATCTATGAGCTGGACGGGGAAAAGCCGGAGTTTCCGGCCGACGGCCTTTACTGGATCGCCGACACGGCGTCGGTGATCGGGCGGGTCAAGCTCCATACCAATGTCAGCATCTGGTTCGGCTCGGTGCTGCGCGGCGACAATGAGTTGATCGAAATCCATACGCGGTCGCAAATCCAGGACAACGCCACGCTGCACACCGACCCCGGCTTTCCGCTCACCATCGGGCGCGACTGCGTGATCGGCCACAATGTCGTGCTGCATGGCTGCACGATCGGCGACGGTTGCCTGATCGGCATGGGGGCGATCGTGCTAAACGGCGCCAAGATCGGCGCGAACTCCTTGGTCGGCGCCGGCGCTCTCATCACCGAAGGCAAGGTGTATCCCGACAATTCGATGATCCTCGGCGCGCCGGCCAAGGCGGTGCGGGCGACCGACGACCAGATGCGCGCGATGACCGCGCGCGCCGCCGACGTCTACGTCAAGCGCTGGAAGCGCTATGCCGCGGGGCTGAAGCGCCTCGGATGACAGCCAGCGGCAAATGGCAGTTCTTCATCGATCGCGGCGGCACCTTCACCGACATCGTGGCGCGGGCGCCTGACGGTACCCTCCTCACCCGCAAGCTGCTGTCGGAAAATCCGGAAAGTTACGAGGATGCCGCGCTGGCCGGCATCGCCGATCTGATCGGAGCCCCGCGCGGGCGCCCGCTCTCCTCGCAATCCATCGGCAGCGTCAGGATGGGCACCACCGTCGCCACCAATGCGCTGCTCGAACGCAAGGGCGATCCCGTCCTTCTCATCGTCAGCCGCGGATTTCGCGACGCGCTGGAGATCGGCTACCAGGCGCGGGCCAAGATCTTCGCCCGCCGCATCGAGAAGCCGTCGATGCTCTATGCCAGGGTCGCCGAGGTGCCGGAGCGGGTGCATGCCGATGGCAGCGTGGAGATGCCGCTCGATGTCGCCGCCACCACGGCCGCGCTGCGAGCCGCGCGCGCCGACGGCATCCAGGCGGTGGCCATCGTGTTCATGCATGCCTACGCCTACCCCGAGCACGAGCATGCCGCCGTCGAGCTTGCCCGGGCGGCAGGCTTCACGCAAATCTCGGCGAGCCATGACGTGAGCCCGCTGGTGAAATTCGTCGGGCGCGGCGACACCGCGGTGGTCGACGCCTATCTCTCGCCGCTGCTCCGCCGCTATGTCGACCGCGTCGCCAAAGCCCTCGCCGCATCGGGCAGAGAAAAGCCCAGGCTGTTGTTCATGCAGTCCTCGGGCGGGCTGACCTCCGCCAATCTGTTCAGGGGCAAGGACGCCATCCTGTCAGGCCCGGCCGGCGGCGTGGTGGGCGCGGTCGAGACCGCGCTCGCCGCCGGCTTCGCCAAGATCATCGGCTTCGACATGGGCGGCACCTCGACCGATGTCTGCCACTATGACGGCGCCTACGAGCGGAGCTTCGAGAGCCAGGTCGCGGGCGCGCGGGTGCGTGCGCCGATGATGCTGATCCACACCGTCGCCGCGGGCGGCGGCTCGATCCTGCATTATGACGAGGCGCGATTCCGCGTCGGCCCGGATTCAGCCGGCGCCGATCCGGGCCCGCTCTCCTACCGGCGCGGCGGCCCCCTCACCGTCACCGACGCCAATGTCATGACGGGAAAGCTTCAGCCCGCGTTCTTCCCGCGTATTTTCGGGCCCGAGCAAAACGAGAGGCTCGATGACGGCGCGGTGCGCAGCGCGTTCAAGTCGCTCGCCCGCAAGCTCGGCGACGGCCGCACCGCGGAAGAGATCGCCGACGGCTTCATCAAAATCGCGGTCGAGAATATGGCGAATGCGATCAAGACCATCTCGGTGCAACGCGGCTATGACGTCACCGACTATGTGCTCAATTCGTTCGGCGGCGCCGGCGGGCAACATGCCTGCCTGGTGGCGGACGCGCTCGGCATCAAGTCGGTGCTGCTCCATCCGCTGTCGGGTGTGCTGTCGGCGTTCGGCATGGGGCTTGCCTCGCTCAGCGCGACGCGCACCCGAACGGTGCTGAGGCGACTCGACGACCAGGGCGTTGCCGACCTGGCGAAAATACGCGCGCCGCTCGAGGCCGAGGTGAAGCAAGAGCTGATGCGCCAAGGCGTCGACAGCGGCGCCATCACGATCAGCGCCCAGGCCCATCTCCGTTATGCCGGCACCGACAGCGCGTTGCCGATTCCGCTGGCGAGCTTGCGCGGCATGCGCGCTCTGTTCGAGATCGCGCATCAACAGCGGTTCGGGTTCGTCAGCCCCGAGAAGGACATCGAGATCGAGGCGATCGAGGTCGAGGCCAAAGGCGGCGGGGAGCCGGTCATTGAGCCTGAAATTTCAGTGGAGGTCACCGCGCCTGCCCGCCCTCACGCGACGACGCGCATGTTCACCCTTGGCGGCTGGCACGAGGCGCCGATTTTCCTGCGCGGCGCGCTGGCGCCCGGTCATGCCATCGAAGGCCCGGCGCTGATCATCGAGGATCACCAGACCGTGGCGGTCGAGCCCGAATGGCAGGCGCAAGTCACGACACGCAACCAGCTCCTGCTCACTCGCATCGCCAAGAAGAAGGCGGCACGCGTCGGCAAAGAGGCCGATCCGGTGATGGTCGAGGTGTTCAACAATCTGTTCGTGTCGATCGCCGAGCAGATGGGCTATGCCCTGCAAAACACCGCGCGCTCGGTCAACATCAAGGAGCGGCTCGACTTCTCCTGCGCCATCTTCGACGCCAAGGGCCGGCTGATCGCCAACGCGCCGCATATCCCGGTCCATCTCGGCTCGATGGACCGGAGCGTGGCGACGGTGCTGCGCGAATTGGGCGACGACCTCAAGCCGGGCGACGTCTATATGCTGAACGCGCCCTACAACGGCGGTACGCATCTCCCCGACATCACCGTGGTCACGCCGGTGTTCGGCGAGAACAGCCCCGATCTCCTGTTCTTCGTCGCCGCGCGGGGCCACCATGCCGATATCGGCGGCATCGCGCCGGGTTCGATGAGCCCCAAGGCGACGCGCATCGAGGAGGAAGGCGTCTATATCGACCCCTTCAAGCTCGTGGCGCGCGGGCGCTTCCGTGAGGACGAGGTGCGCCAGCTCCTCACCGGGGCCCCCTACCCTGCACGCAACCCCGAGCAGAACATCGCCGACCTCAAGGCCCAGGTTGCCGCCAACGAGAAGGGCGCGGCGGAGCTCCGCATCATGGTCCGCCATTATGGGCTCGCGGTCGTGCGCGCCTATATGGGCCATGTTCAGGACAATGCGGCCGAGGCCGTCGCCCGCGTGATCGCGACGCTCAAAAGCTCCAAATTCGAGGTCGAGACCGACCAGGGCAATGTCATCAAGGTCGCCATCAAGATCGATCGCAAGGCGCGGACCGCGGTGGTCGATTTCACCGGCACCAGCGCACAAACCGCCGACACCTTCAACGCGCCCGAGCCGATCACGCGCGCCTGCGTGCTCTACGTGTTCCGCACCCTGGTCGACGGCGACATTCCGCTGAATGCCGGCTGCCTCAAGCCGATCAAGATCGTGGTGCCGAAAGGCTCGATGTTGAAGCCGCGCTATCCCGCGGCGGTGGCGGCGGGGAATGTCGAGACCAGCCAGGCCATCGTCAATTGCCTCTATGGGGCGCTCGGCGTGCTCGGCTCGGCGCAAGGCACCATGAACAATCTGACCTTCGGCAACGAACGCTACCAATATTACGAGACGATCTGCTCGGGCGCGCCGGCCGGCCCGGGCTTCGACGGCGTGGCCGCGGTGCAGACCCACATGACCAATTCGCGGCTGACCGACCCGGAGGTGCTGGAGCTGCGCTATCCCGTGCTGCTGGAGCGGTTCGAGATCGTGCGCGGCTCCGGCGGCAAGGGCGAATGGCGGGCGGGCGACGGGACGCTGCGCGTCATCCGGTTCTTGGCCCGGATGGACTGTGCGATCCTGTCGGGCTTCCGCAAGGTGAGGCCGTTCGGCGTCAAGGGCGGCGAGCCCGGTCAAACCGGCGAGAATTGGGTGAGGCGGAGCAACGGAACGCTGGAGCGGCTGAAAAGCTCCGACCAAACCGTGCTAGACCCCGGCGAAGCGATCATCATCAAGACGCCTACGGGCGGGGGTTTCGGTCCCGCCGGCGGCTAACAGCTCAGCCGCAATTGTGGACCCTCTGCAGGAAGCGCCAGTTGAGAGTGACGCGCTGCACGTAAATCGACCGGATTGATCGATCCCTGCACCCAGCTGAAGTCGGACCTCAACTCGACGAAATGCTTGCCGCAGCGATGGTTCCAAGCGCCGAGATAGATATCGCGGATCTTTGCGTTCTGACCGTCGTAAAGCGTGCTGTTGAACAGCCAATCCGGCCCGGTGGCGACGTCGCTGCGCCGGCTGTTGCAAGTCTGGGTGAAGGTGAAATAGGCAATGCCGCTGCCTTCGCCGGTTTGAACCAGCCGCAATCTTATTCCGCTCAAGGTGCAGTAGACCTGACGGGGAAAGTCGGAAAAATAGAACGTCTTCTCGGGGAGCGCCGCGGCTTCGCTCAGTTCCGCCTTCGAGCTCTCCAGTTCGCTGCCGAGCGAAATATCGGCGCTCAGAGACTTCACCTGCTCCGCGGCATTCGCGGCTGCCTTGCCCTCGGCGGCTTCGAATATGGTGTCGATCTCGTCGCTCGCACCCTTGGCCATGGCGGTTTCCTCCCAATTTGGTTGTCGGTTCTATCATATACCCGTTTAGGTTGAAAGTCTGACCGACGACAGTGTGGGGTTGCCTCTTTGAGCCAGGACGGCGAAACCTTCGGCGAGCAGGCGAAAGGCCGATTCGGCGCCACATGGCAAATTCCAACGCAGTTTTGATCTCGGGAGGCGGCATTGCCGGGCTCACGCTCGCCGTTCTGCTGAAAGAGCAGGGCTATGAGCCGCTGGTGGTCGAGCGCAACAAGGAGGTCCGCAGCGAAGGCTATATGATGGACTTCTTCGGCTCGGGCTGGGACGTGGCCGAGCGCGTGGGACTAATCGACCAGATTCGCGCCATCCACTATCCGATCGACGCACTGCAATTCGTCGACACGCACGGCAAGATCTACGCTTCGGCGCCGATCGCACGCCTGTCGCATGCGCTCGACGGCAAATATGTCTATCTCCGCCGCTCCGACCTGGAGCGCATCCTCTACGATCGCGCCCAGGCTCGCGGCGTAGCCGTCCGGTTCGGTTCGGTGGTGACGGGCTTGCGCGAAACCGCCAATGGGGTGCGCGCCACGTTCGTCGACGGCGCCGCGGCGGATTTCGCGCTGGTGTTCGGTGCCGATGGCGTGCATTCCGGCGTGCGCCGACTGGCGTTCGGCGAGCAGGGTCAATTCGAGCGCTTCCTCGGCGGCTACGTGGCGGCCTTCCATCTCAAACGCCACAAATTCGATATCGGCCGCGCGCTGAAACTTTACGAAGAGACCGACCGGGTCGCCGCGTTCTATCCGCTCGATGCCGAGCGGCTGGATGCGACCTATGTGTTCCGCCACGAGGCGGTAGACGTGCTCCCCGAGGATCGCCTCTCCTTCCTGCGCAAGGAGTTCAAGGGCGCGGGCTGGATCGCCGAAGCCGCGCTCAAGGCGAACAAGGCCAAGGAGCCGATCTATTTCGACTCGCTCACCCAGATCGTGATGCCGGAGTGGCACAAGGGACGCGTGGCGCTGCTCGGCGATGCCTGCGGCTGCCTCACTTTGCTCGCGGGTCAGGGCTCGCATATGGCCATGGCCGGGGCCTATGTGATCGCGCGCGAGCTTCAGCGCCACGGCGGCGATTACCAGCGCGCTTTTGCCGCCTATCAGGCCAAGCTCAAGCCGGCGGTCGCCAAACGACAGGACGACGCCGCCACCATGGCGCGCTATTTCATTCCGTCACAGCGCTCGCGGCCCTGGCTGCGCCGCCTCACGATCAAGCTGATGTTCAGCAAACCGGCGCTGCCGCTGGTGTTCCGCTGGTTCGGCGCCAAGAGCGTGCTCGAAGGCTACTCCTAGGCGTTCAGAAACTCAGCTCGGCCTTCTCGGTGGTAAAAATGGTGATGATCTTGTCGGGCTCGATGACGCTCGAGGTCGTGAACGAGTGTGGCGCGAAGCGAATGGTAACGCGGCAGGCCGGGTCTCGCCCCTCGCCTTTGCAACTCTCGTCCACCTTCTGTTTGGCCGCAGCCGGCTCGATATCGCCGACGTCGACATAGATGCTGCCCTCGGTGGTGCACTCGTAGCCGAGCACGTCTCCTTTGACGCCACCCTTCACGCAATAGCCGGCGAGCTCGACCGTCTTGCCGAGATAGTCCAGCGGGCTCGCCGCCAGTTTCTCCAGATCGACGGATTCGGCCAGGGCCGCGGGCGAGACGAACGCTGCACCCAAAATCACGAGGCTCATAAGACGGCATCTCACGCGATACATGGTGTTTTGCTCCAGGTGGTGGATCTGCTTTGCTGGTGCCGTAGCATGACGGGGCGCATCCTACAAAGGCGGACGCGAAAGAAAAGGGCGCGGGACCGAAATCCCACGCCCTTCGCTGGTGTTGCCTCTCTACGCGTCGCTCGTTCGCAGGCGCGCGATGGTTAAGAGGTGGTCGGGGCCACGCCGCGGGTCCGTTCGGCCATGAACTGGTCGAATTCCGCCTTGTCCTTGGCGTGGCGCAAGCGCTGCAGGAAGGACTGAAACTCGTTCGCCTCCTCTTGCAACCGCCGCAACGTCTCCTCGCGATAATCGTCGAAAGCGCGATTGCCGGTCGAGCCGAACGACGTCATGCCGCCGCCAAACCGCCGCGCCTCAGTGGTGAAGTAGTTTTTCCAAGCCGTTCGATTTCCACATCCCATGCGTCCACTCCAGATCAGATAGGCCAAAACGCCAAGGCCAACGGGCCACCACAGAATGAAGCCGACAATCATGGCTGTGATCCATGCCGGCTTCCCGTACTCGTCCAAGGTCGCAACCAGGTGCATCGGGGTCCTTCCTTCGGTGTGAATGTTATTCACATTCACATAGATGCCCCCGCCTCGTCCAGAGGTCAAGACCCGTCACAAAATGTGATCGTGTCTCGCCGCCAAGTCGTGGATGGCGGCCGGTTAGGAGTTGGGCCCGGGAGACGGCAAGAATATTCTAATCCTCCTTAGGCTAGGCTTGGCCCAGGCGCGTGGGGGTCGGGGTTTGGGGGCTTATCACATGGCGTTTGTCCGTCGCGGGCTCGCGGTCGATCGCCGTGGCGTCGGTGGTTGCTTGCCGCCAGTGCCGGCGGCCGGCTGGCGCTGTCCCGCAGCTTGTCGGACGCAGAAGCCCCATGATGGGGTGGCAGCCGCCCACACCATGCCGATCCAGGGCATCGACGTGTCCTACTGGCAGGGCGACATCGACTGGGACACGGTGCGCGCGGCGGGCGTGCGCTTCGCCTATATCAAGGCGACCGAGGGCGGCGACCATCTCGATCCCAAGTTTCTCGACAATTGGTACGCGGCCAAAAATGCCGGCCTCGCGCGCGGCGCCTATCATTTCGTCTATTGGTGCCGGCCGGCGAACGAGCAGGCGCTGTGGTTCATGCTGAACGTGCCCGCCGACAGCGACGCGCTGCCGCCCGTGCTCGATCTGGAGTGGAACAGCAGCTCCAAGACCTGTCCCGGCAAAGTGTCGCGCAAGCTCGCGATCGAGAAGATCCAGATCATGCTCGACGCCATGGAGGCGCATACCGGCAAGCGGCCGATCATCTATACCGACCCCAAGTTCCACCGCGAGGTGCTGGAGGGCGAATTCACCGACTATCATTTCTGGCTGCGCTCGGTCGCCGCCGAGCCGGCCGAAATCTATGGGGCGCGGGACTGGGCGTTCTGGCAGTTCACCACCACCGGCAGCGTGCCCGGCGTCAAGGGCCAGGTCGACCGCAACAGCTTCAACGGGTCGCGCGCCGATTGGGACCGGGTGCTGAAATGGCTCCAGGCCGGCCGCTAGGCGTTGTCGTCCGCAGCCTTGGCATCGGCAAGAATGCCTAACCCCTTCAGATAGACGAGCATGGCGCTTTCAAGGATCTCGTCGGGACTCATCGGCACCTTGCGCGCCTGAAGATCGCCTTGAGCGAACAGCGTGGCGACGCCATGAGCGATCGCCCAGATATGCAGGCTCATCAGCTTGATCGGTGGCCGCTTGCTTTCCGGCAGCTGCCGGCATAACGAAGCGGCGGCCTTCTGCAACACATCGAACGCGCGCTCGGCGGCGGGAATAGACTCGCCGGCGGCGGAAGCGAACCCGGCCTCGAACATCACCGTGTAGCTCGCCGGCTCATCGCGGGCGAAAGCGAGATAAGCGCGGCCGAGATTGTCGAAGGCCGAGAGCGGCGTGGGGATGCCGTTATTCCAGGCCATGTCGAGGCGCGCGGCGAAGCGCTCGAAGCCGCTCTTGGCGACCTCGGCGAGCAGGGCATCGCGGTCGCGGAAATGACGGTAGGGCGCGGCGGGACTGACGCCGGCCAGCCGCGCCGCCTCGGTCAAGCTGAAGCCGGCCGGACCATATTGTTCGATCAGCTTGCGGGCGGCCTCGAGCAGCACCTCTTTGAGGTTGCCGTGGTGGTAGGAGTGCGGGCGCCGCCAGCCGCGATCGGAGGGACTCATGTAAAGGGCTTTTACATGAAAGGCTTGGCGGCTGCTAGGAGCCGCGTGGCGGCACCCCCTAAGTCAGCGGCAAAACGACGCCTTAAGGCTTTTGCCTCACGTTCGGCCCGGAGGCATGGTCAGAGAGTGCCCGCGGCGGGAGATGGGACTCTTCATGAACCAGCGCGAATCCGTCAAGGCGCCAATCCCCGCCAAGCCAGAACTGCTGCCGTTCATCATCGCCGAGGCGCCGGCACTGACCGGGCTCGTTACCGCGCTCCTGTTTTACGCGTTCCAACAGCCCCTACTCGCCAATCTCGAGAATTACTGGCAGACCTCTGCGCTGTTCCTCTGGCTGTTCGGCACCATGATGTGGTGCTCCTTCGCCGTGGTGCGCCATGCCGAGGCGGTCGCCGAGAAGCTCGGCGAGCCTTACGGCACGCTGGTGCTGACATTATCGGTGATCACCATCGAGGTGGCGCTGCTCGCCTCGATCATGCTGCATGGCGAGAACAATCCGACGCTGGCCCGCGACGCCATGTTCGCCACGTTGATGATCGTGCTGAACGGCATGGTCGGCGCGGCGCTTTTGATGGGTGCGCTGCGCTATTGGGAGCAGGAGTACAATCTGGAGGGCGCCCGCGCCTTCCTCGTGGTGATCGCCGCGCTGGCCGTGTTTGCGCTGATCATCCCCAACTACACCGAGACCGAGCCCGATCCGAGCCAGTCGCCGCTCAAGGCGCTGATGTTCTTCTCGATCACGGTTCTGTTCTATGTCGTGTTCCTGGTCATCCAGACCATGCGGCACCGGGCCTTCTTCGCCGAGCCCCAAAATAACGAACGCAACGAACCGATACATCGGGCGCTCGCGCACCCGGCGGCGTCGAGCCGCTCCCTGACCTTCCACGTGGTGATGCTGCTGCTCACTCTGGCTCCCGTGGTGCTGCTCTCGGAGTTTCTCGCCGTAATCGTGGATTTCGGCATCGAGGATCTCGATCTGCCGGCGCCGCTCGGCGGCGTGATGATCGCCCTTCTGGTGCTGGCGCCGGAAGGGCTGACCGCGTTCAACGCCGCCCTCGTCAACCACTTGCAGCGGGCGGTGAATGTATGCCTCGGCTCGGCGCTCGCCACGATCGGTCTCACCATCCCTGCGGTCTTGATGATCGGGCTCGTTACCGGACGCCAGGTGCATCTCGGTCTGAGCGAGGTCGAGACCGTACTCCTGATCCTGACGCTGTTCGTCAGCGGGCTCACCTTCGCCGGCGGCCGCACCAATGTGCTGCAAGGCGTGGTGCACCTGTTGCTGTTCGTGGTCTATGTGGCGCTGATCTTCAGCCCGTAAGCGGGGGTCAGCCGCGGCTGCGGCTGGGGTCGTGGCCGTAAGTGTTGCGGCCGCGGATCGCCCCGTTACGGCCATGCAGAACCGCCTCCGAACGCTCCTTGCGGGCGATCGACTTGGCCCGTTCCCACGCCTCGCTCTGGGTCTTGAACACGGCGAGCGGTTGGGACGCTCCCTCGGCCTTGACCGCCCAGCGCTCTCCGTGGCTAACCACGTGCTGGTTCGTGCCCATGGCCCTCGATGCCCTCAAAGAGTCGTTCGCCTTGGCCACTATAGTCGAACCCGATGCCCCATTGAAGCAAAGCCAAGGTTCGCGCGCTGTGCTAAATCGGACGGACTGAAGTTCGCCTGCGAGTTCGCCGCCCCATGGAAGCCCGTCTCATCCCCAAAGAGCCTCTGAAAATCGGCTGGCGCGAATGGGTCGGATTGCCCGATCTCCGCGTCGGCGCGATCAAGGCCAAGGTCGATACCGGGGCGAGGACCAGCGCGCTGCACGCCTACAATATCGCGCCGTTCCGGCGCCGCGGCGGGCTCTGGCTGCGCTTCGAGCTGCATCCGATCCAGCGCAGCGAGGCGATGAAGGTGGTATGCGAAGCGCGCGCCGTCGACGAACGCACGGTGCGGAATTCCGGCGGCAGCGAAGAGCGCCGCTACATCATCAGGACGTTACTCAAAATTGGAGAGAAATCTTGGCCGATCGAGCTTGCGCTTGCCAATCGCGATCAGATGGGTTTCCGCATGCTGCTCGGCCGCACGGCGCTCGGCGCCCGGGCGGTGATCGAACCCGGGCGCTCCTATTTGCTCGGCGCCCGGCCGGTCAAGCCGCGTGCCAGGAGCATCCGCGCGGGCACATCGCTGCGATAATCCGAACCTCCAACCCAGCCGCCACGGCCTCTCCATGAAGATCGCGTTGCTCGCGCGCAATCCGCACCTCTACAGCCACCGGCGCATCTGCGAGTCCGCGCGCGCGCGCGGCCATGAGATCGAGGTCATCAACACCCTCAGAGTGTCCATCAACATCACGTCGCGGCGTCCGGCTCTCTATTATCGCAAACGGCGGTTGGAGGATTTCGACGCGGTGATCCCGCGTATCGGCGCGTCGGTGACCTTCTACGGACTCGCCGTGTTGCGGCAGTTCGAGGTCATGGGCGTCTACCCGCTGAACGAGTTGGTGGCCATCGGGCGGTCGCGTGACAAGCTCCGCTGCTTGCAGCTATTGGCGCGGCGCGGCATCGGGCTCCCCGTGACCGCCTTCACCCACGATCCGAAACAGGCCGAAGACATCATTGATCTGGTCGGCGGCGCGCCGGTGGTCATCAAGCTGCTCGAAGGCACCCAAGGCATCGGCGTGGTGCTGGGCGAAACAGTGAAGTCGGCGAAGTCGGTGATCGAGGCGTTCCAGGGCGTGAACGTCAACATCCTGGTGCAGCAATTCGTCGAGGAGGCCGACGCGACCGACATCAGGGCACTGGTCATCGGCGAGAAGGTGGTGGCGGCGATGAAGCGGTCGGGAGCGCCCGGCGAGTTCCGCTCCAATCTGCATCGCGGCGGCTCGGGCGAGATGGTGCGCATCACGCCCCAGGAGCGCAGCGCCGCGGTCGCGGCCGCCCGCACCCTCGGGCTCAATGTGTGCGGCGTCGATATGCTCCGCTCCAAGAGCGGGCCGCTGGTGCTCGAGGTCAACTCCTCGCCGGGCATCGAGGGCCTGGAAAAGGCGACCGGGGTCGACGTGGCAAGCCTGATGATCGATTTTCTCGAGCGCCACGCCGCACCAGGCCTGACCCGCACCAAAGGCAAAGGCTAACCCGCCCTTCCCCAAGCCTTATTCGCCCGCATCCACTGCGGCACGAAGCCCCTTCGCAATCCCGTTTCTTGCGGTAAAGTCGGCACGCCGTTCGGGAGATTTTAGCAATGGGCGTCAAATTTGCCGGTAGCCGGCTTGCCATGAATTAATATTTCCGCTTTGGACTTATAGCCTTAGCCGGCCTCGTGGCCGGCACTTTGGCTGCCTCCGGCGAGGAGGGCAAGCCCGCGCCCTGCACCGAGGACGCCATGATCGTGTTCGATGCCTCGGGTTCGATGTCCGGTAACCAAACCCTCGGCATCCCCAACTCGCGCGCCCGTATCGACGAAGTGCGGTCTGCACTCTCCCAAGTGTTGCCCACCGCCACCAAACATCGCCGGGTCGGCCTGATCACCTACGGTCCGGGGCCTTACAACCAGTGCAACGTCAAGCTCGATCTCAAGCCGACCCCCGACGCCGCCCGGCTCATCATGAGCGCGATCAATGCGCTGGTGCCGGCGGGCAAGACGCCGCTCACCTCGGCGGTCGAACAGGCGGCGGAGGTGCTGAACTATCGCAACAAGCCGGGGGTGATCGTGGTGGTGACCGACGGCGAGGAGACTTGCGGCGGGCAACCGTGCACTCTGGCCAAGCAGCTTCGTCTGCTTGGCGATCAGCTGACCGTTCACGTCATCGCCTTTCGCTATAGCGGCTTTTCCTGGACCGGCGGCAATAGCGTGATGGACCTGATGTGCCTCGCCGACGAGAATCACGGTCTCTATTCCAAAGCCAATTCCGAAGACGAGCTGGTCGAGGCGCTGGAGAAGACGCTGGATTGTCCGATGGTGTCGCAAGCAAGCCCGGCTCCCATCACAAGATGAGCGATGGTTCGGGGGGTGATGCCCATGCGCGGCGTCCTCAGTTTGGCGTTCTTCCTGCTGACCGCGGGGACTCTCGGCACGGCCGGCGCCGAGGAGCAGACTCTGCTCGACCGCTGCTGGACGCCGCAAGCGCTGGCCGGCACGCCTGGCGAGATCAAAGCGCGCCGTACCCATTTCAAGCTCGACCTCAACGCACTTAAGCAAGAGCCGCTGCCATTTATTTCGCCGGTGCCGACGCCGCTGCGCGGCTCGATCAGAAGTGTCGAACTCCCTCCGGGCGAGAAGCTGATCGCGCTGACTTTCGATCTGTGCGAGACCGACGGCGTCGCGGCGGGTTATGACGGCCGCGTTGTCGACCTGCTGCGCGCGCAAGGGGTGAAGGCCACGTTTTTCGCCGGCGGCAAATGGATGGAGACCCATGAAGAGCGCACCGCGCAACTGATCGCCGATCCGAATTTCGAAATCGGCAGCCATGGCTTGCGCCATCGCGACATGGCAAGGCTCAGCGGCGAGGCGCTGAGAGATGAGATCATGCTGACCGAGGCGGCTTATGTCCGCGCGCGCGACAACCTCCTTGCCAGACAATGCATAGTCCCCGGCGAGCCGGATCGAGCGCTCCCCGAGCGCATCGCTGTCATGCGCTTTCCCTATGGCAGCTGCAACGCAGGCGCGCTGGCGGCGGTGGCGGAACATGGCCAACTCGCCATTCAATGGGACATCGTGACCGGCGATCCCGATCCGCACCGTTCGGCCAAGGCGATCGCCGCGACGATCCTCAACAAAGTGCATCCGGGCGCAATCATCGTCGCCCACGCCAATGGCCGCGGTCAGCACACCGCCGAGGCGCTGGCGCTGGTCATTCCCAAGCTCAAGGAAGAAGGCTACGGCTTTGTCACGGTGAGCGAGCTGGTGGCGGCGGGAACACCCGTGATCGCGGCAAATTGCTACCTCGACCGGCCCGGCTCCAAGCCCCGCCTGGCGCGGGTCAACCATCGCAAGAGCCATGACGTCTTCAGCCTTTTCCCTCGCACCAATTGACCTTCAGGGGGCGCGGCTCGTCGCGCTCGCGCCGTCCTTCGCCGCAACGCTCGCGGCGGCGATCGTGGCGATGCCGCCTTGGTCGGCGATGGCCTACCCGGCCGAAGCCATGACGCGGTTTCTCGCCGCCACGGGCGACGGAGCGTCCCGTTATGTGGTCGAGGTGGACGGCGCGGAGGCCGGCGCGGTTTCCATCCGCTTTCCCTGGCTCAAGGGACCATATCTCGAACTTCTGGCGGTGTTGCCGCCGTTCCAGCGCCGGGGCATCGGCGCCGGCATTCTTGACTGGTTCGAGCGGGAGGCGTCAGGCCTCGGAGCGCGCAATCTCTGGGTCTGCGCCTCGTCATTCAACGCGGACGGGCTGCGCTTTTACGAGCGATACGGCTTCCGGCCCACGGCGACGCTGCCCGGACTGGTGGCTGACGGCTATGAGGAGATCCTGCTGCGGAAGTTTCCGCTGCAAGCCGGATGACGCGCGGCTAGACCCGCTATTGAGGCACGGCGTCGACGAAGATCGTGCCGCCGTCGATGGACACTGCCTCGTTGCCCTTCATCTCAAATTGCTCGCCGTTTTCGAGCTCGACCGTGCAGCCGCTTTGGCAAGCCGGCTCGGCCGCAGCGGCCGGCGCGATGGTCACCTCGGCGCTGTCGCCGCCGGTCTTGATCGTGACGGTATGAGGTTTGGGGTCGGTATTGGAGATGGTGAGAGCCTGCGCCGGAGACGCAATCAACATGCCCAGAACGCCAAGTCCCAAAACGGTGGCGAACCTCATTGCGAGTCCCCTCTGATGGGCGGTACACGCTTCCGGACGCAGGTCTCTTCCCCCGCAATTCCAGGCCTGAGGCTCGATTAGCCCAAAACAGCGCCGGGAATGTGTTACCGCCGCGGCCAAACTATGCCGCGCTGCTTATGGTTTTCCCTGACCAGAAAAAACGGCTGGCCGCCGCGATTCGCCTGTTTACCACCCTCACCATCGGTATTTGCAACTATATCACGGCTGCTGAACAATGGCGGTCAGGTGGTTTGTGAAACCAATCCTGTGCCGGCGCGTTGACTAGCGCACCGTTGCGGCACAAGGCTATTGTGCAATGCAACAAGGAAACGTCTTGGCGATGACCGACCAGCCTTTTACATTTAGTCGACGGCTAGAGGGCACGCCTCCAATCGGAAAGGAGCTTCCGATGGAACTCACAGCCACAGTGACCGCCATTATGGCGATAATGTCGTTTGGCTTTCTCGCGGCACTCATCCTCGGGATGATCTAAGGCCGCCGGGGCCGTACTTTTCGCATTTTCGACTCTGTCGCGTCTCGGCATAGCCGGCGCCGGTTTCGGCTGGCATGAGCCTTATGCCGCCGCCTCGGCGACGCGCTTGGGGTCGTAATTGAGGAGAGGCGCGAGCCAACGCTCGGCCTCCTCGACGGGCCAGTCCTTGCGCTTGGCGTAGTCGGCGACCTGGTCGCGGCCGATCTTGCCCACGCCGAAATAGCGCGACTCGGGATGCGCGAAGTAAACCCCTGACACCGCAGCGGCCGGCCACATGGCGTAGCTCTCGGTGAGCTTGAGCCCGGTCGCTTGCTCGGCGCCGAGCAGCTCGAACAACGTGCGCTTTTCGGTGTGATCGGGCTGGGCCGGATAGCCCGGCGCCGGCCTTATGCCGGCATAGTCCTCGGCGATCAGCTGCTCGTTGGTCAGCTTCTCCCCAGGCGCATAGGCCCAGAGCTCGCGGCGGACCTTCGCGTGCAGCGCCTCGGCGAACGCCTCGGCCAGGCGATCGGCGAGCGCCTTGACCATGATCTTGGAATAGTCGTCGTTGGCGCGCTCGAACCGTCTTGCCACGTCCTCCTCGCCGATACCGGCGGTCACGGCGAAGGCGCCGATATAGTCCGCAACACCAGTGTCCTTCGGCGCGATGAAATCGGCGAGCGCAAGATTGGGCTTGCCCGGATCCCGAGCCATCTGCTGGCGGATGGTGTGCAGGGTGGCAAGACGCTTGGTGCGCGTGTCGTCGGTATAGATCTCGATATCGTCGCCCACGCTATTGGCGGGCCAGAAGCCGACCACGCCGTTGGCGGCGAGCCAGTTCTCCTCGATCAGCTGCTTCAGCATGGCTTGGGCGTCGTCGAACAGGGGCCGCGCGGCCTCGCCATATTTGTCGTCGTTGAGGATGCGGGGATAGGTGCCCTTGAGCTCCCAGGCATGGAAGAACGGCGTCCAGTCGATCAAGCCGGCAAGCTCGTCCAAGTCGTAGCTCTTGAACACCTGCGTGCCCAGAAAGGTCGGCTTCGGCGGGGTATAGCCGGCCCAGTCGAGCTTGAGCTTGTTGGCGCGCGCGTCGGCAAGCGAGGTGCGCCGCTTCTCGGCCTGCCCGCGCGCATAGGATTCCGCCATGCGCGCATATTCGTCGCGCACCCTGGCGATGGCCTTGGGCCGCTCCTCAGGCGACATCAGGCCGGACACCACACCCACGGCGCGCGAGGCATCGGTCACGTAGATGGCCTGGCTGCGCTTATAATTCGGGCTGATCTTCACCGCGGTATGCACGCGGCTGGTGGTGGCGCCGCCGATCAATAGCGGCAGGTCGAAGCCCTCGCGCTCCATCTCGGCGGCGACGTGGCACATCTCGTCGAGCGACGGCGTGATCAGGCCCGACAGGCCGATGATGTCGGCCTTCATCTCGCGCGCCGTGTCGAGGATCTTCTGCGCCGGCACCATGACGCCGAGATCGGTCACCTCGTAATTGTTGCATTGAAGCACGACGCCGACGATGTTCTTGCCGATGTCGTGGACGTCACCCTTGACGGTGGCGAGCAGCACCCGGCCGGCGGGCTCGCCTTGGGCGAGGCCGAGCTCCTCCTTCTCCTTCTCCATGAAGGGCATGAGATAGGCCACCGCCTGCTTCATGACGCGTGCGGACTTCACCACTTGCGGCAGGAACATCTTGCCGGCGCCGAACAAATCGCCGACCACGTTCATGCCTTTCATCAGCGGGCCCTCGATGACGTGGAGCGGGCGCTCGGCCTTGGCGCGCGCCTCCTCGGTATCCGCCTCGACATAGGTGCCGACGCCGTGGACCAGCGCATGGACCAGCCGTTCCTCGACCGGCTTCTCGCGCCACGACAGATCGATTTCGCGCTTCTGCGCCTCGCCGCCTTTGTAGCGCTCGGCCGCTTCGAGCAGGCGGTCGGTGGCGTCGGGGCGGCGATTGAGGATCACGTCCTCGACCAGGGTCCGCAGCTCGGGATCGATGTCGTCGTAGAGCGCGAGCTGGCCGGCATTGACGATGCCCATATCCATGCCGGCCTGGATGGCGTGATAGAGAAATACCGAATGCATCGCCTCGCGCACGCGGTCGTTGCCGCGGAAGGCGAAAGAGAGGTTCGACACGCCCCCCGAGATATGGACGTAAGGCAGCTCGGCCTTGATGCGGCGCGTGGCCTCGATATAGGCGCTGGCGTAGTCGTTATGCTCTTCGATGCCGGTGGCCACCGCGAAGATGTTGGGATCGAAGATGATGTCTTCGGGCGGGAAGCCGGCCTGCTCGGTCAGGAGCTTGTAAGCGCGCCGGCAGATTTCGAATTTGCGTGTGGCGCTTTCGGCCTGGCCTTGCTCGTCGAAGGCCATCACCACCACGGCGGCGCCGTAGCGGCGCACTTTGCGCGCGTGCTCGAGGAAGGGGCCCTCCCCCTCCTTCAGGCTGATGGAGTTGACCACCGCCTTGCCTTGCACGCATTTCAGACCCGCCTCGATCACCGACCATTTGGATGAATTGAGCATGATCGGCACGCGCGAGATGTCGGGCTCGGCCGCGATCAGGTTGAGAAAGGTGACCATGGCCGCTTCCGAATCGAGCATGCCCTCGTCCATGTTGATGTCGAGCATGTTGGCGCCGCTCTCGACCTGCTGACGCGCGACTTCGAGCGCGGCGGGATAGTCGTTAGCCTCGATCAGCTTGCGGAAGCGCGCCGAGCCGGTGACGTTGGTCCGCTCGCCCACCATGACGAAATTTTGTGCGCCGTTGGTCATATCAGCCCTTAGCCATGCACGAAGGGTTCGAGGCCGGAGAGGCGCAGCTTGTGAGCCACCTCCGGCACAGGCCGCGGCTTATATTTTGACACGGCGAGGCGAATGGCGCGGATATGGTCCGGCGTGGTGCCGCAACAGCCGCCGACGATGTTGATGAGGCCATCGCGCGCCCACTCTTCCAGCAGCCCGGCCATGAATTCGGGGCTCTCGTCATATTCGCCCATCTCGTTGGGCAGCCCGGCATTGGGATAGACGCTGACCAGCGTGCCGGCGACATGCGCCATCTCGTCGACCGAGGGGCGGAGCTGCTCGGCGCCGAAGGAGCAATTGAGCCCGATCGAGAACGGCTCGAGATGCTGCATCGAGTACCAGAACGCCTCCGGGGTCTGGCCTGACAGATTGCGCCCGGACAGATCGGTGATGGTGCCGGAGATCATGATCGGCAGACGCACGCCCATGTCATCGAACACCTGCTCGACGGCAAAGCCGGCGGCCTTGGCGTTGAGCGTATCGAACACCGTTTCGATGAGGATGATATCGGCGCCGCCATCGATCAGCCCGCGCGTCTGGGTGGCGTAGGCCTCGACCAGAGCGTCGAAACTCACATTACGGAAGCCCGGATTGTTGACGTCGGGCGAGATCGAGGCCGTGCGGTTGGTGGGACCGACGGCGCCGGCGACGAAGCGCGGCCGGTCTGGCGTCTTCTTGGTCCAGGCATCGGCCGCCTCGCGGGCGAGCTTGGCCGCGGCGACGTTCATCTCATAAGCAATGTCCTCGAGGCCGTAATCGGCCTGGCTGATGGCCTGGGCGTTGAAGGTATTGGTCTCGAGGATATCCGCGCCCGCTTCGAGATAAGCGTTGTGAATCTCGCTGATGATCTTGGGCTGGGAGAGCACCAGCAGATCGTTGTTGCCCTTGAGATCGCGCGTGTGATCCTTGAAGCGCTCGCCGCGATAGCCGGCCTCGTCCAGCTTGTAGCGCTGAATCATGGTGCCCATGGCGCCATCGAGAATGAGGATGCGCTCGCGCGCCTCTTTGTTCAGGGCTTTGATGCGCTCGTCGCGGGTCATGACGTCACCTTGGCTTCGGCGAAGGCCTTGGCCGGGCGCAGGCCCAGCAAATAGCATGTGGCATAGACCAGATCGGCGCGGTTCAGCGTGTAGAAATGAAACTCGGTGATGCCCTGGTCGACCAGGCCGAGGACCTGCTCGGCGGCCACCGCGGCAGCCACCAGATGGCGCGTCTCCTGGTCGTCGTCGAGACCTTCGAACCGGCGGCCGAGCCACTCGGGCACGCTCGCGCCGGATCGGGTGGCGAAGCTCGAGACCTGCTTGAAATTATGGATGGGAATGAGGCCCGGCACGATCGGGATGGTGATGCCCTTGGCGCGGACCCGGTCGAGGTAGCGGAAATACGCCTCGTTGTCGAAAAAGAACTGGGTGATAGCGGTGGTGGCGCCGGCGTCGATCTTGGCCTTGAGCATGTCGATATCGGCCTCGACGCTCGGCGACTCGGGGTGCTTCTCGGGATAACAGCCGACCGAAATCTCGAACGGCGCGATCTTCTTGATCCCGGCGACCAGATCGGCGGCGTTGACGTAACCGCCCGGGGTCGGCTCATAGCGCTCGCCGACACCGCCGGGCGGATCGCCGCGCAATGCCACGACATGGCGCACGCCGAGGTCCCAATAGTCGCGGATGATCTCATCCATTTCCGGCTTGGTGGCGGCGACGCAGGTCAGATGGGCGGCGGGCTTCAGCGTGGTCTCGCGCAGCATCCGCGCCACGGTGGCGTGGGTGCGCTCGCGCGTCGAGCCGCCGGCGCCGTAGGTGACCGAGACATATTTCGGGCGAAGCGGCTCCAAGCGCCGGATCGAACGCCACAGCGTCTGCTCCATGGCTTCGGTCTTGGGCGGAAAGAACTCGAACGACACCTCGATGTCGCCGCGGCCGAGAAAGCGGCTCTTATGTTCGGCAGATGCGAGCATCAGGCGGCGACCTCCACCTTGTGGCCGGTTTTGCGTTTCTTGCCGGCGATGGCGGGCTTCTGTCCAAGCCACAGCGACACGGTGAGCTTGCCGCCGGTGGGCTCGGGCTTGAGCTCCTGGAATCGTCCGAGCTTCAAGCCCACGCCTTCAAGCAGGCGACCGAGCTGGTCGCGGGCAAAGCCGAGCCGCCGATGGGCCGACTGCTCGCGCAGGAACTCAAGCTCATGCGGCGCGAAATCGACCACCAGCAGTCTGCCGCCGGGCGCCAGCAGCCGCGCCGCCTCGGTGATCGCCGCTGACGGATCGTCAAGAAAATGGAGCACCTGATGCAGCACCACCGCGTCGGCGGCGCCGTCGGGCAACGGCACATTATAGAGATCGCCGTGCCGCACCTGCGCATGGCTGAGCCCGGTGCGTTCGAGCTTCATGCGCGCATAGGCCAGCATGGCGTGATTGAGGTCGAAGCCCAGCGCGCGTGACGCTCGTGCGCCGAACAGCTCGAGGATGCGCCCGGTGCCGGTGCCGAGATCGACCAGAAGATTGAACGGCCCCTCGCCCAGCGCCCGAGCCATCGCCGTCTCGACGTCTTGCTCGGCCACATGCAGCGCGCGGATGGAGTCCCACTCGCCGGCATGGGCCTTGAAGTAGGCCTGGGCGGCTTCCGCGCGCGCCTTCTGCACCGCGGACGCCCTGGCGCGATCGCGGGCTAATGTGAGGTCGCTTTGGTCGAGGCTGGCGACGATGGCCTGGGCGAGCACGGCCTCGGCGCCGGATTCGGCGAGACGGAAGAACACCCACGAGCCCTCGCGGAAGCGCTTGATCAAGCCGGCATCGGCCATGAGCTTCAGATGCCGGCTGATGCGCGGCTGACTCTGGCCGAGGATCTGGGTGAGATCCTTGACGTTCAGTTCGCCGGCGGCAAGCAGCGCCAGTATGCGCAAGCGCGTGGCCTCGCCCGCGGCGCGCAAGCCCGCCAGGGCGTGGGCGCGCGACAGACCTGGAGTTGCGGCTCGAGGCTCGGCTTCACCGGACATAAAGATATGTTTATATCTTCTAGGGCCAAAATGCAAGCCCTGGACCCTGGTCGGGCCGGCTGCCCCTCAAGCCCGGGCGAATTTCTTGTATTTGATGCGCTTCGGCAGCACCGAGTCCTCGCCCAGGCGGCGCTTCTTGTCGGTCTCATAATCCTCGAAATTGCCCTCGAACCACTCGACATGGCTGTCGCCTTCGAACGACAGGATATGGGTGGCGATGCGGTCGAGGAAGAAGCGATCGTGGCTGATGATCACGGCGCAGCCGGGGAAGTCCTCGAGCGCCGCTTCGAGCGAGGACAGCGTCTCGACATCGAGATCGTTGGTCGGCTCGTCGAGCAGGATGAGGTTGGCGCCGGATTTCAGCATCTTGGCGAGATGGACGCGATTGCGCTCGCCGCCCGATAGCTGGCCGACCTTCTTCTGCTGATCGGCGCCCTTGAAATTGAACCAGCCGACATAAGCGCGCGACTGCACCTCGCGGTTACCGAGCTTGATCACGTCGTTGCCGCCCGAGATCTCCTCGAACACGCTCTTCTTGCCGTCCAGCGCATCGCGGGACTGATCGACATAGCCGAGCTTGACCGTGTCACCGATGCGGATGGCGCCGTCATCGGGCTTGTCCTGGCCGACGATCATGCGGAACAGCGTGGTCTTGCCGGCGCCGTTTGGACCGATCACGCCGACGATGCCCCCCGGCGGCAGCTTGAAGGACAGTCCGTCGATCAGCAGCCGTTCGCCAAAGCCTTTTGCGAGGCCGTCCGCCTCGATCACCACGTCGCCGAGGCGCGGGCCCGGCGGAATGGTGATCTGCGCCTTGCCCGACTTGTCCTTGCCGGCCTCGGCGACCAGCTCGTCATAGGCGCGGATGCGGGCCTTGGACTTGGCCTGGCGGGCCTTGGGGCTCGCCCTGATCCAGTCGAGCTCGCGCGTCACGGTCCGCTCGCGCGCCTCGTCCTGCTTGCCCTCGACGTCCGCCCGCTTTTGCTTTTGTTCGAGCCAGGAGGAGTAGCTGCCCTTGTAGGGAATGCCCTGCCCGCGATCGAGCTCGAGCGTCCATTCGGTAATGTCCTCGAGGAAGTAGCGGTCATGGGTGACCATCACCACGGTGCCGGCGTAGTCGCGCAGATGATGCTCGAGCCAGGCGACACTTTCGGCGTCGAGATGGTTGGTAGGCTCGTCGAGCAGGAGAATGTCGGGCTTAGCCAGCAGCAGCTTGCAAAGCGCGACGCGGCGCTTCTCGCCGCCGGACAGCGATGCCACCTTGGCCTCGCCCGGCGGGCAACGCAGCGCGTCCATGGCCTGCTCGACCTGCGCGTCCAGGTCCCACAGGCCTTGGGCGTCGATCGTGTCTTGAAGTTGCGCCATCTCGTCGGCCGTCTCGTCGGAATAATTCATGGCGAGCTCGTTATAGCGGTCGAGCTTCGCCTTCTTCTCCGCCACGCCCTCCATGACGTTGCCGGTCACGTCCTTGGTCTCGTCGAGCACCGGCTCCTGCGGCAAATAGCCGACGCTGACCCCGTCGGCGGCCCAGGCTTCGCCCACGAACTCGGTCTCCTGCCCCGCCATGATGCGCAACAGCGTGGACTTGCCCGCGCCGTTCAAGCCGACCACGCCGATCTTGGCGCCGGGCAGGAAGGCAAGCGTGACGTCCTTCAACACCTGTTTCCCGCCGGGATAGGTCTTGGACAGCTTGTTCATGACATAGACATATTGGGGCGTGGCCATGGGGCGCTCCCGAAGCTTTTGGAATGTGGTTCGCGGGAAGAAACGAGCCTGCTTCTAGCCAATCGGCGATTGGGACTCAAGCCAATCAGAACAGCTGCGGCAGGCGCTGTTTCAGCTTGGCGGCCAGCGCATCGAGCGGGTTCTCCGCGCTCGGCTTGATCTCGGACAGCGCGCCAGCGAACGAGGCCGGAGTCAGCGCGGCGATCGGCAGCACGCGGCACCAATTATTGTCGACGAGGAAGCGGCGGTAGTCCTGCTCCTCGTCGGTGAAGCGGTGCGCTTGCGGCGCCACGCCCACCACCGGCAGCCGGGCCGAGACCGCTTCCGAGACCATGGTGCTCGAGTCCTCGGTGCAGACGATAATTTCGGCTTGGGCGAAGATTTGCGGCAGCGTGCCCGGTCCTTCCGTGCGGTAGTCGATGAAGCGGGCGACGACGCTCTCATCCTTGGCGAGCGCGGCGATCTGGTCGGCCACATAATCCGGTGTGCGGCGGGAGGTGGAAACGAGCCAGCGCGTGCCCCAGACTTTCGAGATCTCCGCGGCGAAGGCGAGCAGCTGCTCCCACTCCTTGCGGCGGTACCGAAAGGGCCCGGCGTTACCGCCGATCAGCAGGCCCGCGAGCTTGGGATGACGCTCAGGCCCGTAGCGCGGCACGGATGCCGGGCGCCCCAGCGCATCGGGATCGATCGAGGACGGCTTGAGCACCACCATGTGCCGGTCGCTGCCGGCATCGCGATCGTAGGACGATACGATCAGGCTGAAATTTTCAGGGCCCAGGCCGCGCAACAGCGAGCCGCAAAAGATACTGGGAATGTCGAAGAAGCGTGACACGCAGATATTGGGCATATGGGTCTCGCCGCCAGCCGAGACTACGAGATCGGCCTTGGGCAGCGCGTACGCGTCGATGCGGTAGGCCATGCGCAGCATGCGCGGCGGAAAGAAGCTCTTGGCGACAATGCGGCGGCGGAGCCAGCGCGTCGGGACAATCCATTTGCGGTTCACCTCGACCCGGGTGACCTCCACGGGGCGCAGCCGGGCGAGTGCGGCGATCACACCCTGCGCCAGGTGGTAATGGCCCGGCCTGGTATCGGCGAGAAAAATGATCTTCAGCGGCGTTTCTGCCATTTCCAGCCCTTATCGGCACAGGCGAAGTCCCGCGTCATAGCGCACCCTTGTGGGCCGCTTCAAAGCCTCGTTTCTAGGGCGGCTTGGCAAATGCCCGTGAGCCCAGCACAATCGGCGGTATCAGGCGGGAACCGCAAGGAGATTGAAATTGGCGGACAAGAGTGACGCGGACTGGATTCTCAAGGCCATGATCATGGTGGCGTCATCGGACGGAGGGCTCGACGAGCGCGAGACCGGCCTGATCCAGCAGGTCTATCAGGACCAGTCGGGACGCGCGATCTCCACCGATGAGATCGCCCGCGAGGCCGACGCCCTGGCCAAGGGCGATGCCATCGCCGCGTTCGCCGCCGCGGCCAAGGTGCTCGACCTGAACGCCAAGGAAGAGGTTATCCGGGCCGCCTATCTCGTGCTGCTCGCCGACGATCGAATCGCCGGGGAGGAGCGCAAGAAGCTCAAGGACATCGCCAGTGCGCTGCAAGTCCCCGAGATTCATTTCGGCGCGATTCTCGAGGACCTCGCCATATGGCTGGCAAAGCAGCGGAGCTAGGCGTCAGGCGACAACTTGCTAGGAGAACCGCGGCTGATTAAGGTGCCGCCCAAACCAAGAGGCGGCAAAACCCGACATTCGGCGGGCGTCAGATGATCATCTCGCACGAGCACAAGTTCATCTACCTGAAAACACGAAAGACCGCCGGCACCAGCGTCGAGCTGGCGCTCAGCCAGCTATGCGGGCCCGACGACATCATCACCCCGATGTCGCCGAACGACGCGCCAATCCGCGCCAATGGACGTGGTCCGCAGAATTGGCGCCGGCATAGCTGGTGGCAAAGTCCGCGACCGCTGTTCAAGCGTTATTGGTTTCAGACCTATGCCGGGGATTACGGGTTCTACAATCACATGCCGGCGACGGCCGCCAAGGCGCTTCTGAACGACGACCAAGTGTGGCGCAGCTATTTCAAGTTCACCTTCGAGCGTAATCCGTGGGACCGGCAGGTGTCAGCCTATCATTTCCGCTATCGCAGCACCGACAATCCGCCGCCGTTCTCGAGCTACCTGCATCGGAAGCGACGCGCCTGGATCAACAATTACGAGATCTATTCGATCGACGGCGACCCATGTGTCGATTTCGTCGGCAAGTTCGAAAGCCTCACCGCCGACTTCAGCAAGGCGCTGAAAGAAATCGGCCTCGCTTTTGATCAGGAGCTGCCGCGCGCCAAGGCGAACTACCGCCGCAGTCAGAAACATTACCGCGACTATTACGACGAGGAGACCCGCGCCATCGTCGGCGATTGGTACGCGCCGGAAATTCGCCTGCTCGGCTACGAGTTCTAGCGTGTCATGATCATCTCGCACGAGCACAAATTCATCTTTCTCAAGACCAAGAAGACGGCCGGCACCAGCATCGAGCTGGCGCTCAGCCAGCTCTGCGGGCCCGACGACGTCATCCCACCGATCACCGACAGCGATGAGGCGTTGCGCGCCGAAGGCAGCGAGCCCCGCAATTGGCGGATGCATGGCTGGTGGCAGAGCCCACGGCCGCTGTTCAAGCGGAGCTGGCTGAAGCTCGGCCCGCAGGATTACGGCTTCTACAATCACATGCCGGCCGCGGAAGCGCGCGCGCTACTCAACGACGACAAGATCTGGCGGAGCTATTTCAAGTTCGCGTTCGACCGCAATCCCTGGGACCGCCAGGTCTCCGCCTATCATTTCCGCTACCGACGCAAAAGTACGCCGCCGCCCCTGGCCGAGTTCCTGCAAGACGCCAAGCGCGCGCGGCTCAACAATTATGAGATCTACAGTCTCGACGGCGAGCCGTGCGTGGACTTCCTCGGCCGGTTCGAGAGCCTGGAAGAGGATTTCCGGCATGCGCTCAGCGAGATTGGAATCACGTTCGATCATAAGCTGCCGCGCGCCAAGGCCGGCATTCGCCAGAATGGCAAGCACTACCGCGACTATTACGACGACCATTCCCGCGCGGTGGTGGGCGATTGGTACCGCCGCGAGATCAAGCTGCTCGACTACAGCTTCTGAGCGCGGCGATGATCATCTGCCACCGGCATAAATTCATTTTCCTCAAAACCGAGAAGACGGCCGGCACCGCTATCGAAGCGGCCCTGTCGGAGCTGTGCGGAGCCGAAGACGTCATCACGCCGTTTCGCGAGGAAAGCGAAGGTGACCGCAAGGGGTTGGGTCCGCAGAACTATCGCATCGACCATCCCTTGAAGCCGCGACGTCCGCTGTGGCGCAGACTGCTGCTGCGGCCGGAGCGCTATTATCATCCCAGCGTCGGATTCTACGAGCACATGCCCGCGTGGCGCGTGCGTACCTATGTGGGCGAAGAGGTCTGGCGGGATTATTTCAAGTTCGCCTTCGTGCGCAATCCGTGGGACCGGCAGATCTCGCAATATCTCTATAAAACCAAGTCGCGGACGCCGCGACCAAGCCTCGACCGGTTCATGGCGCGCAAGAAGCGCGCTTATGTGACGAGCCATGAGATTTATACGATCGACGGGACGGTCGCGGCCGATTTCGTGGGACGTTACGAGACGCTCGACGCGGATTTGAACACAGCGCTCAAGCGCGCGGGCGTCAAGCAGCGTCTGGAACTTCCCCGCAGCAATGTCACGCGTGGCCGCAAGCGGGACCTGGCCTACCAAAGTCAATTCACGCCGCCCACTCGCGATCTGGTGGCGGACTGGTATGCGCCGGAGATCGCGCTGTTCGGCTATGTGTTTTGAAGCAAACCCCTTGACCCGCATAGCCGCCAAGGCCCGAAGTCTGCTAAGAGGCGAAAACAGGGGCCCGTAGCTCAATTGGTTAGAGCCGGCGGCTCATAACCGTCTGGTTGGAGGTTCGAGCCCTCCCGGGCCCACCATCCCCTCACGCGAATTGCCGGAAGTTAATTTGCGCTTCTTTTGGCCTCGGGCAATCCTCGCTCAGGCTGGCAACTCGCGGAGCGCATCCATGGTTTTCCCCTCCAAGACCTCTCCCCTCGCCGCGCTGACCGTTGTGGCGCTGGCCCTGCTCCAGGCGGCGCCTGCCCGCGCCCATGACGCACCCGACAAGCGCACGCTGTCCCTCTCCGCCTCCGGCGCCATCAAGACCACCCCCGACAAGGTGGACATTTCCACCGGTGTCACCAGCGAGGCCAAGACGGCGCGCGAGGCGCTCGACCAGAACAGCGAGGCGATGACCAAGGTGGTCGAGGCGCTCAAGGCCGACGGCATCGACCCCAAGGACATCCAGACCACGAATTTCTCGGTCAACCCGGTCTATGACCAGCGGCCCTACGACAAGCCGACGGCGCCGGTGGTGATCGGCTATCGCGTGACCAACCAGGTGCGGATCACGCTGCACGATACCAAGAAGCTCGGCGCCATCCTCGACAAGGTGGTGAGCCTCGGCGCCAACCAGATCAACTCGATCGAGTTCGGCGTGGAGGAGCCGGAAGCGCTCATGGATGAGGCGCGCAAGCTCGCGCTCAAGAACGTCACCGACAACGCCAAGCTTTATGCCGAGGCCGCCGGCGTCGGCCTGGGGCCGATCCTGACCATCAGCGAGGAGGAGAACGCCTATCAGCCGCGCTTTGCCGCCGCGCCGGCCCGCATGGAAATGGCCAAGGACGTCCCCATCGAAGCCGGCACCGCCACGGTCGAGATGCGGGTCAGGGTGACGTGGGAGATCAACTGAGGGCCACGCGCGAACAGGCCTAGCGGGCACCGCGACCCGGGCGGATCAACCCTCGGCAAGGGCGGCGTCGATTGTCGCCTGCATGAGTAGGGCGGCGCGCGGGTCGGCGGTCACTTCCTTGTGCTGGTCGAACACGAGATGCATCGTCCGGTTCGGCAGCACCTGCGCGGCATGCGAGCGATCCTTCATTCTCGGCAGGCGACGGGAGGACGCCAGAATTGTGACCCGCCCGCCAAAGGGAGGCGGATTGAAGTCGGCGAACGCGGCATAGAGCTTCGCCTGCGCCACGGCGACAGGCCCAGTCCGGCATTCGTCGAGCGCAGCGCCTTGTTCCATCTCAGGTCGTAGTAGCGCAGGCGCAAAGCCCGAGGCAAAAGGCGCCGGAGTCCCCTCTTCGTTCGATGCAATAGGTCGAGATGGATTGGGCTCGCGGCAAAGCCGAGCGTCCCGTTCTTGCGGATGGGCGGATCGACCAGGATAAGATGCCTGACCGGCCGGCCCTGTCGCGCGAGCTGCGCGGCCATTTCCAGGGCGATCAGCCCGCCCGCGCAAAACGAGGCGAGCAGAACGGGGCCTTCCGGGTATTCGGCGTTGAGCTGGCCGATATAGGCCCCGGCAATATCCTCGATCCGATCATGGGAGTGTCCGCCCCTGATACCCGGGAGCTCGAACATGCGCAATTTCTGCCCCTCGGCCAGGGCCTGAAGGAATTGCGGCGCGGGCATCGTGTAGCCCCGCCGCCCATGCACGACGAAAACCGGCGGGCGGGCCTTAGTGTCGGCGACAGGCGCCTTGGCCGCATCCTTGCCAATCGCCGACTTCGCCAGCGCGGCGGCGATCTTTCGCGGCGAGCTGTGGTCGAGGAACGACGACATCGGGAATTCGCGCCCGGTCCGCTTCAAAATCTCCAGGCTCATGGCCTCGGCTCCGAGCGAATCGCCGCCGATGTCGAAGAATTCGTCATCGGCGCCGACCTCATCGATACGGAGGACGTAGGCAAAGATGTTAGCTATCTCCGTTTCGAGATTGCCCTCGGGCGCGACATAAGGCGTCGGCAGCTCCAAGCTGGCTCGCGTCATCAAGGCTGGTTGCGCAGTCTCTAAGGTCATTTTGAACCCCCGGGGCCGCACATCATACAAGGCCGCTTCACGCCGTAGAAGCGCCTGTTTCCTTCTCCGCGGCGGAGTTTCCTGATTCATATCAAGGCTGAACGCTCCGGCCTTCTAGTAGTTTAGCTACCATGGCAGCCCCTAACGCCAAGCTGTTGGAGCGCGACGACACCCACGCGCGCGACCGGGCGATCATGGTGTCGCGGCACCTTCGGGCGCGCGGCATTGTCGATCCGCTGGTGCTCGCCGCCATGGGCAAAGTGCCGCGCGAGGCGTTCGTGCCGGATCATCTGGCGGAATTCGCCTATGAGGACTTCGGCGCTGCCGATCGAGTCCGGCCAGACCATTTCCCAGCCTTATATCGTCGCCCGCATGATCGAGCTGCTGGAGCTTGAGCCCGGCAATAACGTGCTCGAAGTGGGCGCCGGCTCGGGCTATGCCGCCGCCGTGCTCAGCCGTATCGCTGGCCAGGTCTATGCCATCGAGCGCCACGAGCAGCTCGCCACCGAGGCGCGCGAGCGTCTCAAGGCGCTCGGTTACGCCAATTCCGAAATCATTTTCGGGGACGGGACCAAGGGCTTGCCCGATCACGCTCCGTTCGACGCGATCCTGGTCTCGGCCGGCGGTCCCAAAGTGCCGGAGGCGCTTAAGCGGCAATTGGCAATCGGCGGCAGATTGGTGATCCCGGTCGGCCGCGACGTTCAGCAAACGCTGCTGCTGGTCCGCCGCATCAGCGAGGACAAGTTCGAACAGCACGATCACGGCGCCGTCGCCTTCGTCCCGCTGATCGGGGCCGAAGGCTGGGTCGAGCCCGAAGCAAAGAACAAGCAGACCGCCATCGACGCCGAAAGCTCAGGCTTCGCCGGGCTGCTGCAACCGGCGCAACGGGCCACAGCGCTCCGCGCCAATCTCAGCAGCCTGATCGCCGAGGCGGCCGAGCCGTTCGGCGATCTCGACGAGCTGGCGCGCCTGGCCGAGCGCTTCGCCCAAAGCCGCGTGGTGCTGCTCGGCGAAGCGACCCATGGCACCGCCGAATTCTATGACGCCCGCGCCGCCATCACCGCGCGACTAGTCGAGAAGCACGGCTTCAATATCGTGGCGGTCGAGGCCGACTGGCCCGATGCCGCGGTCTACGATGCCTTTGTGCGCGGCCGGACGCAGCCCCGCGTGCCCAAGGCGCCCTTCACCCGCTTCCCCACTTGGATGTGGCGGAACGGCGAAGTCGTCGCCTTTCTGAATCGCCTCAAAGCCATCAACGAGAAGACTCCCGATCCCGAGCGGAAATGCGGCTTCTTCGGCCTCGACGTCTATAGTCTCAGCGCCTCGATCGAGGCCGTGCTTGTCTATCTCGACAAGATCGATCCTGAGTCCGCGCGGATCGCGCGCGAGCGCTATGGCTGCCTGGCGCCGTGGCGCTCCGATCCGGTGCGCTATGGGCGCATGGCGCTGTCCCGCGGCTATGCCGTGTGCGAGAAGCCGGTGACGGAGGCGCTGCTCGATCTCCTCAACAAGCGACTCGATTATCTCGTCAAGGACGGCGCGGCGTTCTTCGACGCCGAGCAGAATGCCCGCATCGTGACGGCGGCGGAGGAATATTATCGGGTGATGTATTACGGCGACGCGGTGTCGTGGAATCTGCGCGACCAGCATATGTTCGACACGCTGGAGCGGTTGCTCGCGCATCGCGGACCCGGCTCCAAGGCGGTGGTGTGGGCGCACAACTCGCATATCGGCGACGCCGAGTTCACCGAGATGGGCCGGGTCAGAGGCGAGCATAATATCGGGCAGTTGGCTCGCGCCCGGTTCGGTGAAGACTGCGCGTTGATCGGCTTCGGCACCGATCGCGGCACGGTCGCCGCGGCGTCCGACTGGGACGGCCCCATGGAGATCAAGCGGGTGCGCCCGGCGCGGGACAATTCCTATGAAGGGCGCTCGCGCGCTGCCGGCATTCCGGCCTTCTTCCTCGAGACCGGGCCGGGCCAAGGTGAGCAAATCCGCGCCGCACTGGCGGAGCCGCTGCTTGAGCGCGCCATCGGCGTGATCTATCGGCCCGAGACCGAACTGCTGTCACATTATTTCCAGGCCGAATTGTCGCGGCAATTCGATGCCTGGATCTGGTTCACCGAGACGAAGGCCGTGGCCGCGCGGGCCGAGGACCATCCCCATGGTCCGGACGAGACTTATCCATCCGGGCTCTAAGGCATTCTCCGATCAATACCCGTAGACGCCGGCGACGAAGTTTTGCGCTGCCATCTGCTCTCTCACCAAACCGCGATCCAGAAATTTTTTCCCCTGACGAATTCTGGGTTCAAAGCAGAGATCGGTTGGCTGCTGTTGCAACCTTCCCATGTGCAATGCTGATAATGACTCTTCAGCAGATTGATCGCCGTGTCGGCTTCAGATTGCGGCGCGAAATGAATGGACAGCGGAACCCGGCCTGCCAGGACTCGGGTCATTCCGTCCAAAGCTTGTTTTTCATGTCCTCTGACGCTCATCCAGATCAAGCTGATTGATGACGCGTCAATGCCGAACTCGTCGATAAGGCTATCCAAGCGGCGCGTTTGGACGAGTTCGAATTCGTGGCCTTCGCGAGCGAACGTGCTCCTGGCGAGCCGGGCCCGTTCGATGGGTAAGGACAACTGACCGTCGCGGTCGCTCACCGCAAATTGCAAGGGCATCGCATTTTCAACGCTATTGAGACGGAGGTTCGCACATAGCAGTTCGAAATTCGCCTCGAGCGGTTCGATCGCAACTATCTTTGTGAAGAGATTTGTGCGGGCCGCATAGACCGAGTGCATGCCGGAGTTGGCACCGAAATCGATGAAAGCACCCTTCTTGATGAAGGGTCGGAGAATGGCGAGCACCGTCTCGAAATCTTTGAACCTCCAGAGATTGCCTTGCAATAATGTCGTGGCGATATGGTCTGGGTATTGAACAAGTGCAATTCCGTCGATCCGCTTGTATATGCGTGCATCTTTGGACCGCAGGTAGCGCAAGGCGCTCTCGCGATGCCGCTTATCGAGCTTCCTTCTTAGCTTATCCAAATACACGGCAATCACGACGGCCCCCTTTGTGCCCACAAAAGCTGAGGATGGATATGTTCGGGAAGATCGCAGGTTTGGGCAGATGCAGGCGACCCTGTCAATGCCCGGTTCTTTATCCAAGTTTGGGGCGTATTGGTGGCGGAAGATCGGTAGGGTAGCCTTCAAAAACTGAGCCATAATGCCGTCGCCGAGGGAGCGGATGTCCTTAGGCTGTGCGTCAGTGGATGGCCTAATTGCTGCCCGGATTGAACACCTAAGTGAGCCCCATTATTGCCTTGGGGCGGCGGGGATCACATGCCCTATGTAGACCTTAAGAGCGAGATCCTCGACCAGGATATGTGCGCTCGCTGCGGCGCTTGCGCGGCCGTCTGTCCGCCTGGATGGCTGGCCATTGGCAACGAAGGCACGCCGGTCACAACGGTCGAGACCGCCGCGATGGACTGCGGGGAATGTTCGCTCTGCCTCGATGTCTGCCCCGGCAAAGATCCCGCCGCGCCGCGATCGGAGATGCAAATCTTCGGCAGAACGCGCACCAAGGCGGAACGCTGGACCGGAATTTTTCGCCAGAATCTCGTTCTGACATCGACCAGTCCGCAAATTCTGAAGGGCGCCGCGGCCGGCGGCGCCGGCACCACGTTCATGCTCACGGCGCTACGCTCCGGACTGGCGGATGCCGTGATTGTGGTCGGACGCGATCCCGAGCGCCCCTGGGTGCCTATGGCCTTGGTCACCAACAGCGAAGAGGAGGTGATCCGCTGCGGTCAGACGAGCTACTGCCTGACGCCCAATCTTCACCTGCTGCGCGATACTCGCTTCGAGCGCATCGCGCTGGTCGGCGTACCTTGCGAGATCCAGGCAGTCCGCAAGATGCAGAACGTGGTTCCGATGCCCGAAGTCGCCGAGAAGATCGTGCTGACGGTAGAAATCGCCTGCGCCTCGAGCACGAAGCTCGCCGGCACTGAGTTCCTCATTACCGAGAAGCTCGGCATTCCGCTCGAGGATGTCGCCGACATGCGTTACCGGGATGGCGAATATCCGGGCGAGTTCGCGGTCAAGACGCGCGACGGGCAGCGGCGAACGCTGCCGTTCTTTGAAATCGTGGATGAATTCAAGCGCTTCAAGACGCATCGTTGCATCGTCTGCGGAGACTGGTGGTCGGGCCTGGCCGACATTTCCATTTCCGACGGCGACCCGAATATCTATGCCAGCAGTCAGAGCGGGGCGCGCCCTCCGCGGCAATCGATCGTGATAACGCGAACGCCGCACGGCGAGGAGATCGTGAAAGCCGCGGTCCAACTCGGCCTTGCCACCGTCAAGTCGAGGACCTTCGTCGCGGAAGATAATCTTGGGCTCCAGCGCAAGCGGTTCCGCTACGCCTCGTTTGCCCAATCCATGCCGAACCGCGTCCCAACGCCGCCGGTCGACTACCAGGAAACCGACCGGCTGCTTTCCGATTCGGAGGTGATCGCGCGGATGGCGTATCACATGAAGATCGGCGCGAGCCCCGCGAGCAAGGCCGCCGAGGCTGCCCGGCGCGAGCCGATCCCGGTGACCATCGTTCTCGACCGGGCGAAGCCCCGCGAGATCGTCTGGCGGCCTCCCGGCGACAAGGCAATCGCCCAGCGTGCCACCTTCGCGGCGGCGCTCGCCGAAGGAACCAGCGCCATCCACAATGTGCCGCAGTCGGACGATCTCGAAAGCAATTTCGGCATTCTGCGGCAGCTCGGGGTCGACATCTGGGGCGCCGCAGACACCTCTTTCGTCATTGGCGGACGGGGCCTACGTGGCCTCACGCCTATCGAGCATAATGCAGTGTTGAATCCGGGCAATTCAGCAACGAGTGCGCGCATCCTCTTGGGGCTCCTTGCCGGGACCCCCGGCCAATTCCGCGTCGACGGAAACGAGCTCCTGCGCAAACGGCCGATGGAGTGGATCGTCGAACCGCTGCGCAAGGCGGGCGCCACGATTACCTATGAGGCCGATCCTGGCCGCCTGCCGGCGCATATTCGCGGATCGCCGCTCAACTCAATCCAGCATCAGGTCGAGGTCTTCAGTGCGCAACCGGTCTCGGCTCTGCTTTTCGCGGGCCTGCAATGCAGCGGCACGACGGTCATCAACCGGCGCGCCCAGGCGCGCGACCATACCGAGCGCCTGCTGCGCCATCTCGGAGTCGCGATCGAGGAGACCGAGACCACCGTCCGCATGACCCCGCCGGCCCGGCTGCCGGCCTTCGATGTCACCCTTCCGGGCGATATTTCCACTGCCGCGCTCCCGATCGCCTGCGTGGTCGCGAGCCCACTCCAAATGCGTCTCGTAATCGAAGACGTGGGCATCAACGAGACACGCTTGGGCTTCGTTCGCACCTTGCAGGAGATGGGCGCAAGCATCGAGGTCGTGCCCGAGAGAATAGAAGCCAATGAACCCCTGGGCAAGATCGTCGTGGAATCGGGGCGCAAGCTTCGCGGCGTGGATGTCGGCGGCGCCTCGTTCATTCAGAGCATGATCGACGAACTTCCGTTGCTGGCGGCGCTTGCTGCAAGGGCCGATGGCCGGACCGTCATTCGCGACGCGCAGGAACTGAAGGACAAGGATACCGACCGGATTGCGACGACGGTCGCCGCGCTGCGCCCATTCGGCGTGCAGATCGAGCCCAGGCCGGACGGTTTCGCAATCGAACCCTCCCAACTTTCCGGCGTGAAATCGCTGCTGTTGCCGCCCGATCATCGCGTTATCTTTGCCGCCATGACATTGGCTAGCTCACTGGAGGAAGCGACAACCATGCATGGCTGGGAGCGAGTCAGCGTTTCGTTCCCAGGATGCCTCGATTTTCTCGGCCAGCTGGCCTCCGTCTCGCATTTTAACGAGTTGTGATCCGGCGAAACCTGGGCGATGGAAGCCGTCAAGACCATCATCATTACCGGAGCAGGAGGTCACCTCGGGCGGTGCGTGGCGCGCTGGTGGGCCTCACCGCATGCGCGTCTTGTGCTCATCGACCGGGACGCCGGCAGGCTCGATAAGACCCGCGTCGACCTTGCCACGAGCGGGGCGGAGACAATCATCCTCGCCATGGATGCGACCAAGCCCGAGGACCTTGCAAATGGCGCGGCCTCGCTTCCCGGGGCGCTCTGGCGCACGCTGCCCTCGCTCATCGTGGCGCACGGGCTCGCCGGCAAGGGTGTCGGCGGCAAAGCACCGCGCCTGGGCGAACTGGATCACCAGCGTTGGCGCGAAATTCTCGACGCCAATCTCTCCTCGGTCGTGTTCGCGATTGATGCCTTCTTGCCCTACATGAAGAGGGCCGGAGGGGGGCGCATCGTGCTCGTGTCCTCCACGGCCGGGCTGCTCGCGTCGCCGACCGCTGCGCTTTCCTATTCGGTGGCCAAGGCGGGCGTGGCTGCTCTGCCCCGCCTTCTCGCCTCCGAACTCGCTTCCTCGGGCGTGCTGATCAATGCGGTCGCGCCAGGCAAGTTCTTCAATCCCGACTGGCCCGACGAGCCGGAGAAGGTCAAACGCTATGAGCGAAGCGTTCCGTTAGGGAGGCTTGCCTCGGCAGAAGAGGTTGCTGCATTGATCGGCTTTCTGGGCTCTGAAGCGAACACCTATCTGACGGGGCAAACCATCGTTCAGGACGGCGGCCGCCTTTCGGGACCTCCTGGGTGAATGGCGTTGGCCCCTCCCTCGACCAGCCGGTTCTTCGAACTCGCGTCCGGACTGCCGGACCAATTGCTGCTCGGCGCCGAGGCAGCGAGCAAGCTTCGGGCGCTGCCCCAGGCCTCGAAAGTCGAGAATATCGCCATTCTAGGCATGGGAACCGGCCGCACTTCAGGACTGGTCGTGCGAGCGCTCGGAGCGAACGTCATCCCGGTGCCCATTCTGGTCGAGAGTTCCTACGAGATCCCTGCCGCAATTGCGGACCGGTCGCTCGTTTTCGCCGTCTCCGGAACGGGACACACCGACGAGGTGAATCATGCGGCGGCGGCGGCGGCCGCGCTTGGCGCGCGATTGGTCGTCGTGACGATCGGAGGCTGGCTTGCCGACTTTGCCCAAGACCATGGCGCGTCGCTGCTGCGCATCCCGCCGGACCTGCCAGCCCGGGCCAGTCTGGGTTTTGTCGTGGGCGCGCTGTTAACGACGCTCCAGGACATTGGCTTTCTGCCCGAGGCGGGACGTTGGATTGAGGGAGCCGACGCTCAGTTGAGGCGGCGTCGCGAGGAACTCGCCCGGCAGAATAATATTGCCGAGACCCTTGCTTCGCTTCTCGTCGGCCGGCATGTGCTCTGCCAGGGTGACACGCCGCTTGGCGCCACCGCCGCGGAACGTTGGAAGGCGCAGATCAATCAGAATGCCAAACAAGCCGCTTCCGCATCGGAGCAACCGAATGCAAGCCATAACGAAGCGGTTGCCTGGGATTGCCAGAACGAACGCACGAGCTTGAGTGAGGCCGCCGTGCAATTGCGGCATGGCTATGAGGATTCGCGCGTGAGCCGGCGCATGGATCTCCTGGCTCAATATCTGCGGGGCAAAATTCCAGTCCATTCCGTGCGTGGCGAAGGTGACTCGCGTTTTGCCGCCTTAATGGACCTTGTGATGATCGGAGACTTCACCTCATTGCACCTCGCCGTCAAAAACGGTGTGGAACCGGGAGACGTCCGCTTCATCTCGCAAACGGTCAAGGACGGACTCGTGCCGCCCGCGCGTTGATAGCAGCAAGCAAATTCGTGAGTTGTCACATAAGCCGGGGATCACCGGAAAGCATACGGCCTTGGCTTACCCAGCGCCCACAGGCTGGCGCCAGCATCGCATCGAATTTGGCATCGTAAGCGGCCAAATCGTCCTCATTCACCACGCCACGCCACCGTCCATTGAGTCCTTTGAAGAAGAATCCCTGGCTGCCCTCCTTGAACACAGAAGCGGTCCTGGCCATCAGGACTTGACCGTCCCGACGCATTGTCTCGAAACGCGCCGCGTCGACAAGATCAGGCCAGAGGCTCGGCGCGACGGAAATTTCAAGAAACTCGGCGATGCGCTGCATCTCACCCGGTAAATCCGATTTCAAATCGTTGTAGTGAACAAACAACACGTTAGGCAGTTTGCGGGTACGCCACCAACTTTCCTCGAACTGGAAAAAAGACATGTTCGGGCAACCGTCTTCGTGACCCGGCACCGCTCCCTCAGTAATCCATCGATGAAAATGTTGAGCCGGATCCGCCAGCGGACGTGGATACGGGCGTTGAACCGCCGGGTCTTCCAGACCGGCCTTGTCTAACAGGCCGAGCATCACCTCCGTAAATCCCATCGCGTGGTTATGAAATGACATGCAGGCGTCGCGCCCGTCGCGCGCGAGATGAATATACTTAACCTCGTCATGGAAAGGCATGCCATCCAGGGGCATATGCGACTTGAGAAAACGGCGATGCTCCTGAGCATCGATCTGAGCAATCGCTGCTTCGATCGTCTGGGGGAAGCGTCGATCGAGCCAAGCCGAGATTTGCATTACCGGCATCGGTTCTGGCGTCTGGAACACCAGCAGACCGATAATGCGTTGCATCCAGGTCGTGCCGCACTTCGGATACGATGAGATGATGATGTCGTCTGGACGTGGCCGGTAAGACTGCCAACGCCTGCTGTCAAAAATCCATGTGCGGTATTCACGCTTGGGTGGCTCAATCAGCATTGTCGCGACTCTTCCCACAAATTGGAGACGGCAGCCTATGCTCCAATCATATCATGGCCCATTCTGGAATGACCAAAGAAGCACGCCGAGACGGCCAGCGACAGGACGGAGCGCCCAGGGGTCAGTGTAGAAAGCCGCCGCCATCGCAGACGATCGTCTGGCCGGTAATGAGCTCCGCGTCGTCGCTGACGAGAAAGGAAATCAGGGCTGCGACATGTTCCGGCTCAACACGCCGCTTTATGGATTGCGTCGCGGTCATCCTATCGAAGGCCTCCTCCCCCGAGTGCACGCGCGTGCCGGGCGTCGCGATCATCCCCGGCGCGACGGCATTGACGGTAATGCCGTCCTCGCCCAACTCGCGCGCAAGCACCCGAGTCAAACCCATCACGGCAGCCTTAGATTCGATATATCCCGCCATACCGGGATATCCGGCGAACACGGCCCGCGAGCCAACCATCACGATCCGTCCACAGCTGCTTCGCTTTAGAAGCGGATAGATCGCCCGCGTGAGCGCATAGAGGCTTAGGTAGTTGACTTGAATGAAACGCGTGAGGTCATCTCTGGATTTTGCGTGCCAAGGTTGGAGATCGGGCAATATTCCCGCATTGTTGACGAGTATGTCGACCTTAGGGTGACGCGATTCAATCGCTCGAACCGTTGCCGCGATCTCATCGTCATTGGTAACGTCACAGAGGCTGGCTCTGGCGTTCCCGCCAGCCGCCGCAATCTCGGCACATAGCCCTGTCGCATCATCCTTGTCGATGATCTCGATGATTACTCCCTCGGATGCCAACCGCCGCGCTGTTGCCCGGCCGATGCCAGACGCGCCGCCTGTCACAACAGCAATTCTTCCGTCAAGACGCCGCATTTTCGAGACCGCCCAACCTCTTGGCAGCACGAGCCGCCAGCTTCGGAGTCATGGCCAATTGCACCAAATGTGCATTTGGCTGTAATAACCAATTTCGATCGGGTTCGATACCCGGCTTGGCTGAATTCGCCCGAAGGCGGGGGACGTTGCGTTGAATTCAGTGAATCTCGCCGACATTCTCGCAGGCCTGGCCGGACGATGGCCCGAGCGTCGGGCGGTCGTTTCGCCATATCTCACGCTGACCTATGCCCAGCTTCTCGCGCGGGCCGCTCAGGCCGCGCGCGAGTTACAGGCGCGCGGCGTCGGAGCAGGAGCAAGGGTCGGCATCAGTCTTCGCGACTCAGCCGAGTCGGTTGCCAGCATGCTCGCCATCTGGATGCTGGGCGGGACCGCGGTTCCGATCGATTTTCGGATGCCTCTGCCAGAGCGCGATAGACTTGCCGGCGAATTCGCGTTGGGCGCCATCATCGAAGACCGGCAAGCGCCTGCCGCGGGCTTTCAGTCGATCTTCGCCGGGCCATCCTGGTGCGACGTCATCGCGCAACACGCCACCACCCCGCTCTGGACCGACGAAAAGGGGGGCGCCCCCGCGATGATATCGCTCAGCTCGGGCACCACCGGCCAACCGGTCGGCTTCGTTCTCGATCACGAAGCGATGCTGTTCCGCTCGCTGTTCGAGCCGTTCCACCTGATTGGGGTCGCCTTGCTGAATACGCTGCCACTCTCCTTCTCGGCCTCGCGGACCTACACCTTCGCTGCGCTGCTGCAGGGCTCGACCGTCCATTTTCACCCTATATTGTCCTCCCCGGAGGCGTTGCGGGAGGCGGTCTTGCAGACCAAGGTGACCTCCGTCACAGCGGTGCCGACGACCATCCGCAACCTGCTTGCGCTCGCCGGCGAGCGGGCCTCTCCGCTGTTCGAGGACTTGCGCGCCTTGTTTGCCGTGGGGGCTCCAGTGCCAAGTGCCGAGAAACTAATGGCGATGAAGTTTCTCTGCCGGAATTTCGTCGACGGTTACGGCGCCAGCGCTTGCGGCAGCATCAGCGCGCTCTACGGCGCCGATCTTGAGGCCAATCCAGATAGCGTCGGCCGCATCTTGACCCATGTGGCGGTTCAGATCGTGGACGACCGTGATGAGGTTCTGCCGCTAGGCCAATCAGGAGCCATCCGCGTGCGCTCGCCGGGCGCAGCAAGCGGCGTCGTTGGGACGCGTTCGCGCGGCTCCGGCGACACGATCAAGCAGGGTTGGGCCTATCCCGGCGATGTAGGCGTGATCGACAACAACGGCTTCTTGCGCCTGCTCGGGCGCACCACCGACCTGATCATCCGCGGCGGCGCCAACGTGCATCCCGCCGAGGTGGAAGCCGTCATCGCCGAGCATGAAGGCGTGCGAGAAGTGGCGGTGGTCGGATTTACGCATGCGCGCGAGGGCGAGGAGATTGCCGCTTTCGTGGTTCCTGCCGGCGATCTGACCGAGTTGGCCCTCATGGCCCATTGCCGCAGACATCTTGCTGCTGACAAGCGCCCGCGGCGCTACATATTTTTGCCCGAGCTTCCGCGCAACGCGAATGGCAAGATCATTCGCACCCTCCTTCGCCAAGAGGCCGAGAAAGCCGTCTGACATCTTTTCGAGGCCGGCTATTAAGCCATTGAAAGCACAAAATAGTCGCGGCCGGTCCCGCATGCGGCCTCCCGCCACAGCGGAAACTCCCTTCGATCCCCGAGCCTTGTTCATCCTTATCATTGCCCTTTTGTAAGAGTTCCCTTTGCGCTCCTTATGCTAAGAGCGGAAGCTCTCTCGGGAAAACTGGGTCACCTCATGCAAACGCGTTGGCTGACGGTCTTGCTCGTCGCCGGCCTGGCGGCCGGCGCCGGCTATTATTATTGGCAGCAGCGCTCCTCGGCCAAGCTCGACATCAAGACAACAGCCGCCACGCGCGCCGACGTCCGGCGGGTAGTGTCGACCTCCGGCACCGTGCGTGCGCTCGGCACGGTCGAGATCGGCTCGCAGCTGTCCGGCAATATCGGCGAGCTCAACGTCGATTTCACCTCCGAGGTGAAGCAGGGCCAAGTGCTCGCCCGTATCGAGCCGTCGACCTTCGTCACCAAAGTGCGCGAGGAGGAAGCGGGCCTGGCCATCGCTACGGCCAATGTTGCTCTCCAGGAGGCCACCGTCGAGCGGGCCGATGCGAATTTGCATAAGGCCGAGCTCGATCTTGGCCGCGCCGCCGAGCTGGTGCGAAAGGGCGTCGGCGCGCAGGCCGTGCTGGACACCGCGACCGCGGCCCAGCAGAGCGCCGTCGCCGACCTCGCCATCGCCAAGGCGCAAGTCGAGAACGCCAAGGCGACGCTCGCGCAGCGCCAAGCGACGCTCGACAGCGCCCGCATCGACCTCGAGCGCACCTTTATCCGCTCGCCGATCGATGGCGTGGTCATCGAGCGCACCGTCGAGGCCGGTCAGACCGTGGCGGCCAGCATGACCGCGCCGAAGCTGTTCACCATCGCCCAGGACCTCGCCCACGTGCAGATCGAGGCGCAGGTCGATGAGGCCGATATCGGCCAGGTGACCAGCGACAATCCGGTCAGCTTCAATGTCGACGCCTATCCCGACGTAACTTTCAAGGGCACGGTCGAGCAGATCAGGCTGGCGCCGACCGCCCTCAACAATGTCGTCACCTATACCGTGGTGATCGCCGCCGACAACCCGTTGGGGCGGCTGCTGCCCGGCATGACGGCCAATGTCGAAATCGTCACCGGCGAGCATAAGGATGCGGTGGTGGTGCCGAACGAGGCATTGCGGTTTCAGCCGCGCGGACCGGCTCAAGCGGCGTTGGCCCGCGATGCCTGGTCGACCGGGTCGGTGCTGCCCGCCGGCGAGCGCGGCGCGCGCCTCCTGCAAAAACTCAAAGACGAACTTGATCTGGGCGAAGACGAATTGGGCAGAATCCGCGCCGCGCTCCAGGCCGAGTTCGCCGCCATTCAAAATGCCGGGCCGCCCGGCACGGCGCCGCCGCAGGAAGATGTGCGCGAGCAGGTACGCATGCGCATCGCCAAGGTGCTGCGCGCGGAGCTCACGCCGGCGCAATACAAGAAATTCGAGGAAATGGCGCGACAGCGGCCCGGCGGGCGGCGCCGAGCGACGGTGTGGACGTACAAGGACGGCGCGTTCTGGCCGAATGAAGTCCGGCTTGGCCTCGCCGACAGCAGCGTCACTGAGGTGACCGAAGGCCTGCCGGAAGGCGCCGATGTGGTGGTGCGCGTGCGCGAGGCGACGCCCTGATGGCGCGGAAGAAGTCCGCCGCATCGGTGGAGAAAGCCGGGAGCCCACCGCAGATCGTCGCCCGCAATGTGGTCAAGACCTACCGGCTTGGCGGCAGCACGATCGGTGCGCTCCAGGGCATCAGCGTCGAGGTCGAGCGCGGCGAATATCTCGCCGTGACCGGCGCTTCCGGCTCCGGCAAATCGACCTTCATGAATCTTATCGGCGCGCTCGACACCCCAAGCAGCGGCTCGCTTCAAGTCGAGGGCCGTGAGCTCGGGCAGCTCGGCTCCGATCAGCTCGCGCTTTACCGCAACGAGAAGATCGGCTTCGTGTTTCAGACCTTCAACCTGCTGGCGCGCACCAGCGCGCTCAGTAACGTCGCCCTCCCCCTGCTCTATTCGCCGCGCGGGCACAGCCACGCCCGCGACAAGGCCAAAGCCTGTCTGGCCAAGGTCGGGCTGGCGCATCGCGAGGACCATCAGCCCTCCGAGCTGTCAGGCGGCCAGCAGCAGCGCGTGGCCATCGCCCGCGCGCTGGTCAACGACCCGTACATTCTCCTTGCCGACGAGCCGACCGGCGCGCTCGACAGCCGGACCACCGAGGAGATCATCGCTCTGTTCGAGGAGCTGAACGCGACCGGCATTACCGTGATCATCGTCACCCATGAGCCCGACATCGCCAAGCGCGCGCGGCGGCGGCTCACCTTCCGCGACGGCAAGATCGTGGAGGACGCGACATGAACCTGCTCGCCTCGTGCAAGGTCGCCATCGCCGCGCTCAAAGTGAACGCGCTCAGGAGCTTCCTTGCCATGCTCGGCGTGATCATCGGCGTCGCCTCGGTGATCGTGATGGTGTCGGTGGCGACCGGCGCCGGCCAGGCGATCGAGGAGCGGATCAGGGCGCTCGGCACCAATTTGCTGATCATCTCGCCCGGCTCGTTCACCTCGGGCGGCCGGCGGGCCGGCGAAGGCACGGCGTCGGCCCTGTCGGAGGGCGACCTCACGGTCATTCGCGCCAAAGTCCCGGGCGTCGCCGCGGTCGCCGGCGTGATCAGCGGCTCGGCGCCGTTGGTCGCGGGCGCGAGCAACTGGACCACGCAGGTCAACGGCGTCAACGAGGATTTCCTGGAAGTGCGCGATTGGCCGCTCATTGAGGGCCGCAATTTCACCGAAACCGAGCTGCGCGCCGGCGCCAAGGTGGTGATCCTTGGCGCCACCACGGCGCGCGAGCTGTTCGGCTCGGCCGCGGCGGTCGGCGAGCAGATCCGGGTGATGAACGTGCCGTTCACGGTGATCGGGCTGTTGGCGGTCAAGGGCCAGTCGGGCTGGGGCAGCGACCAGGACGACGCCGCGCTGGTGCCGATCTCGACCGCCAGGCGGCGGCTGTTCGGCGCCGAGCAGACCGTGCCGGACAATCTCCGCCAGATCATGGTCGAAGTGTCCTCGGCGGAAGAGATGGTCGAGGCGCAGGCCGAGATCGAAAATCTGCTGCGCGAGCGGCGCCGCGTGCGCGAAGGCGCGCCCGACGATTTCCGCGTGCGCGACATGGCCGATTTCATCCGGGCGCGCAGCGAGACGCAAAGCATTCTGAGCGTGCTGCTCGGCGCCACCGCCGCCATTTCGCTGGTGGTGGGCGGCATCGGCATCATGAATATCATGCTGGTGTCGGTGACCGAGCGCACCCGCGAGATCGGCCTGCGCATGGCGGTCGGCGCGCGCCGGCGCGATATCTTGAGCCAGTTCCTGATCGAGGCGGTGACGCTATGCGTGGTCGGCGGGCTGATCGGACTTGTGATCGGCGGCGGCGCGGCGCTGGCGATGTCGGTCTGGGGCAACTGGCCGATCGCGCTGTCGCCGTCACTGGTGTTGATCGCGCTGGCCTCGGCCGGGCTGGTCGGCGTGTTCTTCGGCTATTACCCGGCGCGGCGGGCCGCCGCGATGAACCCGATCGACGCGCTGCGCTACGAATAAGGCCCATGCTAGGGTCGCGCGCGCGCCGGACTTTCGCGCTATGGTCGCTGCCGCCTGCGCCAGAGCCAAGGACGGACCGCCCATGCCTCCCATCGACATCGACCCCTGGATCGCCGCCGCGGTGATAGCCGCCACCGCCGCCACCGACGCCATCTATGTGCTGTTCACCAACGCGGTGGTGCGGCGCCGCCGCCTCCCCGCCGCCAGCTGGAGCAGCATCTGGTATCTGCTCTCCTCGTTCGCCGTCATCTCCTACACCCAGCATTGGGCCTATGTGCTGTTCGCCGCGATGGGCTCGTTCATCGGCGCCTATGTTACGCTGACCTTCCTGCATCCGGGCCCGGCCTATCCGACCCAGCCCCCCGGCTCCGCGCCGCTTTAGCGCCAGGAGGACATTCATGAGCGACTGGACGCTTGGCGCCATCAAGGCGCGCAACATGGAGATCGTCGCGCTGTGCGAGCAGGCGGGCTGCCGGCATCTGTTCATGTTCAATCTCGACCAGCTGATCGCCGGCGTCGGCCCCGACTTCGCGCTCGACGACATCCCGTCGATGGCGTGCCCGCAATGCGGCGTGCGCCCGCTCACCATCCGGCTGTCCTTCGCCGACCCGCCGCCCGCGGCCGAGGCCGAGGCGGAGTAGTCCTCCTTCACGCAGCACAAAATTTCTCACCGCTTGTCCGCGCGAGGCATGGGGGATCCCCCGAAGGGGGTGGCGCGCCGAAAGACGCAAACTTGTAGCTCCGCATCCGTTGCCGGACACGGCGGGCGCCTCGCGGCGCGCCACATGCGCTCAAGTCGCGAAGCGATAGCGCATCAAAAAATGCGCCACACATCTGCGCTAACGTTAGCGCATGCTCTTTTGCGGTGACTATTCGGTACGCCGACCCCGCTTTCGCTGCACCTGACCCCGCTGCCCGGCCTGGACCACGTCTAACGGGCCAGACAGCGTTTGGGATGGAGGTCCCCTCGGGACCAGAAAGGACGAACAAGCCCTCAATGATCAGGCGGGGACTCTCCTCGCGAATTTCCAAATGCGGCTGATGTTCTGCGAGCGCGGTCTCTACGGCGGCCAGCACAGACGCTTGCCGCGCCCGAGCGGATTTCATCTCCGCCTATCGAGACCACGGCTTACTCATGGAAGCTCGCGATTCCGCCTCACGGGCAGCAGCTTCTGCTCGTCTACTGCGCTCGGCATCATCCAGTGAGGCTATGCTGGCGGCCATTTGCTCCCTCCCCGAACGCAAGACGGCGGGGGAAGTCACGGCCGACTTTTCGCTCGGCGCTCGCATTATCTCGGCCCGGACAAGGTCAGGCTCGTTCGGTATGCGGTCTCCGAACGCCGCCCTCAAACTCGTAATTGCCACCTCTGGATCATCGGTTCCGAGCAGAGCCTTTTGAAGGCGGCGAAGAAGATTGTGTGCCTGAGCTACGAAGGCCTCTCTCTGCTCGGAGGTCCACCCTTCGTACGACGGACGACAGCACGTTCGAGGGCGCCGCGATCCTTGACTTGAGGGGAAGCGAACCGAAAGAATTCAGCGGAGAATATTGGACGAATCGCGCCTGGCACCAGGCATTGAGCACTGCGGGCATCATCACGTTCAAGAAGCTCGACGCGCCTCGTTGACGCGGTGAATAGGAACCCACCCCCTGCCCCGGCGTTAACTCTCCAAGAACCGAGCTCACGGTTAGCAGGGAAGTCCTCATATGCGTCGCGTCGCGGGCGTATTTCCGCATGTCCATCCGACGACCACTGTCGCGGCGCTGACGCTCGCCGCGGTGCTGGCCGCGGCGGCGCTCTATATCGGCGAGAAGACGGCCGCTTTTCTCCCCGACCCTATCGACATCAGCTCGTGGCAGCCGCCTCGGCCTGCGCGCGACGACGCCGCGCCCGAGCCGAGCCAGAGCTCGAACCGCGCCAAGAAGGCGGCGCGCGAGCCGTTCCGCGTGGAAGCGCGGCTCGCGCCGGACATCGCCGCGCCCAGGCCGGCCGAAGCCAACCGCGCCGAACCCAAGCCAGACGACATGATCGAGGAAAACGGCTCGGCGGCGGAGACCGGGCGCGCGTCGTGGTACGACCTCGACAGCAAGACCGCGAGCGGCGAGGTCATGGACGGCGACGCGCTCACCGCGGCGCACCGCACGCTGCCGCTCGGCACCCGCGTCAGGGTCGCCAATCTCGACAATGGCCGCGCGGTGGTGGTGCGCATCAACGACCGCGGGCCGTTCGCCAAGGACCGCATCATCGATCTGTCGAAGGCGGCCGCCGCGCGGCTCGGCATGATCGCCGACGGCGTGGCGAATGTCGCCGTCACGCCGGTCGCGGGCGACGTCGCCAGCAACGTCAAGTCCGGCGGTTAGACTCCTCCGCTGACGCGGTAGCTTTTCAACCAACCAACGCCGTCATGGCCGGCTTCATGCCGGCCATCCACGTTTTCCTTGCGGCTGGCTCGGCCGTGGATGGCCGGGACAAGCCCGGCCATGACCAAGGAAAGAAGAAAGCGCTAATTGTCGAGGAAGGAGCGGAGTTTCCGGCTGCGGCTCGGATGCTTCAGCTTGCGCAGCGCCTTGGCCTCGATCTGGCGGATGCGCTCGCGCGTCACCGAGAATTGCTGGCCGACCTCTTCCAGCGTGTGGTCGGTGTTCATGCCGATGCCGAAGCGCATGCGCAGCACGCGCTCCTCGCGCGGGGTGAGGCTGGCGAGCACCCGCGTGGTGGTCTCGCGCAGATTCGACTGGATGGCGGCGTCGATGGGCAGCACCGCGTTCTTGTCCTCGATGAAATCGCCGAGATAGGAGTCTTCCTCGTCGCCGATCGGGGTTTCGAGGCTGATCGGCTCCTTGGCGATCTTCAGGACTTTGCGCACCTTCTCCAGCGGCATGGCGAGCTTCTCGGACAGCTCCTCCGGCGTCGGCTCGCGGCCGATCTCGTGCAGCATCTGGCGCGAGGTGCGCACGATCTTGTTGATGGTCTCGATCATGTGCACCGGAATGCGGATGGTGCGGGCCTGGTCGGCGATCGAGCGGGTGATCGCCTGCCGGATCCACCAGGTGGCGTAGGTCGAGAATTTGTAGCCGCGGCGATATTCGAACTTATCGACCGCCTTCATCAGGCCGATATTGCCTTCCTGGATCAGGTCGAGGAATTGCAGGCCGCGATTGGTGTATTTCTTGGCGATCGAGATCACCAGGCGCAGGTTGGCCTCGACCATTTCCTTCTTGGCCTGGCGCGCCTCGCGCTCGCCCTTCTGCACGATATGCACGATGCGGCGGAACTCGGAGATCTGCAGGCCGGTCTCGGCGGCGAGATTCTGAATCTCGGTGCGGAGCTCCTTGACCATGCCGCGCTCGTCGCGGATGAAATCGATCCAGCCCTTCTTCTTCAGCCGGCCGACGCGGCGCAGCCAGTTGGGGTCGAGCTCGGCGCCCTGATATTCCTCGAGGAAGTCGTCGCGCTTGACGCCATAGCTCTCGGCCAGGCGCAGCAGGCGGCCCTCATAGCCGAGCAGCTTCTTGTTGATGTCGTAAAGCGTCTCGACCAGGCTCTCGATGCGGTTGTTGTTGAGCGAGAGCGACTTGACCTCGACGACGATCTCGTCCTTGAGCGCCTTGTAGCGCTTCTCCTGGCCGGAGGAGAGCTGGTCGTTCTTGAGCGCGCGCTCGACCACCTGGTCTTGCAGCTTGCGCAGCTTCTTGTAGTTGGTGGCGACCAGGTCGAAGGTCTCCAGCACTTGCGGCTTGAGCTCGGCCTCCATGGCGGCGAGCGACAGCGAGTTCTCGAGATCGTCGTCGTCGTCGTCGAATTCCTCGGGCTCGGGCTGGTTCCTCGCCGTCGGCGGCGGCCTGCTGACCCTGGCCCTGACCCGGCGCGGCCTGGCCGTTGGTGGTGCCGTCGCCGGCGCCCTCCTCGCCGGGCAGCGGCTGGCTCGGCGTCGGCTTGGCGTCGGGGCCCTGATAGGTGGCTTCGAGATCGATGATGTCGCGCAGCAGAATCTTGCCTTCGTTCAGCTCGTCGCGCCAGATGATGATGGCCTGGAAGGTGAGCGGGCTCTCGCACAGGCCGGCGATCATGGCCTCGCGGCCGGCCTCGATGCGCTTGGCGATGGCGATCTCGCCCTCGCGCGACAGAAGCTCGACCGTGCCCATCTCGCGCAGATACATGCGGACCGGATCGTCGGTGCGGTCGGTGGGCTCCTTGGCGGTGGTCTCGGCCTTGGCGACCGGCGTGGCCTGAACCACGGCGCGCGGGCTTTCGGCGGCGCCCTCCTCGCCGGCCGGGGGCGCTTCCTCGGCCTCGTCGGTGTCGATCACGTTGATGCCCATGTCGGACAGCATCGACATGGTGTCCTCGATCTGCTCGGAGGAAACCTCCTCCGAAGGGAGAACCTCGTTCAACTCGTCATAGGTGACAAAGCCGCGCGCCTTGGCGGTCTTGATCAGCTTCTTGACTGCAGCGTCAGACATGTCGAGCACCGGGCCATCCTGAGACTCGGCTGGCGCCTGCTCTTGATCCTCGGCTTCAGCGGTTTTGGTTGCCATTCATTTTTCTCCGCAGCGCAAATTTTTATGGTCAGGACGCACTCGCCGTTTCGGCCGAGGAGCGCCTATCGGCTCAAGCGCTCCGCCCATGCGCATTTCCCAATAGCGATTAACGGGTGCTCCGTTAATCGTCAATTAAGCATGGCCGCCCCCAAGCCTTGTCGCCGTCTTTTTTTATACTGGCGCCAAGTTCAGGTCGACTGTCACGCTCCCTAAAGAACCCAGGCCCGAAAGCCAAGACAGAGGACTATCGACGTGCCGTTACTTCCGCAACACTGCTCCCTTACTCGTATCATCGCGGGAGCGCAGCCCATCGGCGGGGGCCTGTCTCAGCCTCAAATCCGACTTCAACCAGGCCGTCCCGCAAAAAAACCATGGTCGCACGGCGGTCGCACGTCTCTCCGAATGAGGTGGCGAGAGGGGCTCCGGGTGTCAAGACCGAAGGCCCGTCCAGCCTGGAATTTCTTGGGCATGACTTGGCCCCTGGCCGGCTTGACGTGCAAGAACGGGGCCGCGGGAGGCCCTGGTCCAGGCGCTCAAACTCAGAGCGACTTGTCACGCCCGGAGGGCTGGAATTGCGCTTCGGCTCGGGGGTCGGCCAGGAATTGGGACACGACCGCGCAGGTGTGATGGATTTCGGCCTCGGTGAGACCCGGAAAGCAAGGCAGGCTCAGCACCGAGCTGCACCACGATTCAGCGCCGGGCAGACTTGTGTTGGGCGCGCCCCATGGAGCGGATTGGCGATGCAACGGCTCGGGAAAGTGGACTTTCGATTCGACGCCGTGACGCGCAAGATATGTCCTCAAATCGTTGCGACGTGCAGTCCTTATGACGAGCAAATGATGCAGGTCGGCGGCCGTCGAGACGCAACGCGCGGCCTTCGGAAGCCATTGCATGTAGAGATTTGCGATCCGGCGGCGTTCGGCGATCCAATCATCCAGATGTCCAAGCTTAACGCGCAGGATCGCGGCCTGTATTTCATCCATCCGTGACGTGATCTGGCGGCGATCGCGCAACTGGTCGTCGCGGCCGCTCAACGCCCGCATCGTCTCGGCGATTTGCGGGTCATTGGTCGTTATCGCGCCGCCATCGCCGTACGCCCCTAGACTCTTTGTTGGGTAGAAGCTCCAGCAGGCCGTCGCGGTGCTTGGTGGTTTCCAGCCATGGGCATGAGCCGCATCGAAAAGCCGGCATTCGAGTTCCTCCCGGCTCGGCATCCGGCCGTAAAGAAGAACCGGAATACATTGGGGGCGCACGTTCACGAGGCGGCCGTCTTCACCCACCTCACCGGTGGTGATCTGTGCCCCAGACCGATTCAATCCTACCGCCGTGAGAGGCAGCGTGTTGGCGGGGACAAAGGCTTCCCGGATGCCCAGGGCGGGCCGCCAGAGTCAGGGCATCCGTTCCGCTGTTGCAGGACACACAATATGCCTGTCCGCAATAACGGGCCCATTCCGCTTCAAACGCCTCGACCTCGGCACCGCGCAAGAACAAGCCCCGGTCGATGACGCCTGCAATTGCCCGGTCGACCTCCGCACGAAGGGCGTGGTTAGCCCTCGTGAGGTCGCAAAAGGGCACGCGATCAATCATAGGCGCAAACAATCATTCCCGGGAGCGGCTCTTCGAAAACCTGCTGCACCATTCCGTCCAATGCATTTTGCATCACCCAGGCCAGGCCGGTCTGATCGTGCCACTCGGGAATTTTCCACAAATGACTATTGTACAGGACCATTTTTCCGAAGCGGTCGAGGCGGGGCTTTAGCTTCGGCCAAAGCTCTCGCCAAGTGGCGACATCGTTTCCGTGGAGGTCCACGACAATCAAGGCGTAGTCCTCCTGATTCGCTGAGAGAAAGGCACTCGCATCGCTCACGACCACATTCACGCCTAGGCCTTCCAAGTTTTTTCGTGCGCCACGGTCCTCGCGATCTACCGTCGTGACTTTACAGCCGTGAGCCGCCATGACGGCCGCGACATATCCGCGAGAGGTTCCGATCTCGAGCACGGGCTTACCGTTGCAATCGCCCGCGAGCGAGGCAACGCGATCCACGCAGGTCGGATGCATGGACCAGCCCTCCCGACCCCATTGAGCCTGGTTTCTCATCCACGCGAAGCGCTTTTGCGGAGAGGAACTATCCTCCTGCCAATGGATCGCACCTTCTGCGGCGAGCGCTTCGAAATGGAGGTTTCGGGCCACGAACGCGCGGGTGAAGTGGTAGCCCCAGGGCATCTCGCCATGGCGTGAGCGCGCTATGCGGGCTGTCGCTCTGTCGTAATATTTGAGCAATTTTTTCAGCGCATGGGCAAAGGGCATTTTTCGGAGAGCAACGGGTAATCTCGTCTTTTTGCGGAGCGTCGAGCCGGACCAAATCGATCCTTTCAAAGCATTGGCAAAAGGAAATTCGCTTAAAGGAATTGGTATTGCCCCGAGACGACCGAAGGCCGCGACCACAACGCCCTGCTCACTCGTGTTCTCCCGGCCATCGTGGCGCGACAACAAGGGCTGGCCTCGCAACATCGCGAGACATTCGTCCATGTAACGCAAGTTCGGGGGAAGCGACACGAGCCCGGAATAGAGCCGCGTGCCTAAATCCACCTGTGCGACATATTCCCCGTACTGCGTGTTCCCCTCATCCTTGGTCATACGCAAAGGGTCTTGGCCGGACTTCCAGGCCGCAAACCATGAAGGACGAGCAACAATGACCATGTCGCCATCAAGGATCCACTCCGGAGCGGCCGGACGCACCCTTTCCGGAAACCACTTCCACCAATAGCCGAAATGATCAGGGTCGCAGCCAGCCGCAACAAGGACTTCCGCCAACTCAGGATTATCCGCCGGTTCCAATGGCCACCATTCGACGGGCTGATCGGCCCAGGCCAGAACCTCGCGCGCTCGCGGCCCGTCAAGACCCGACGTGCAGAGACAATAATCGACTCTGTTTCCGAACAGTCTGGTCGCATGCGCAATTGCCGAGCGCGTCACGACGTCGTCTAGGCCGTCGCCCTTGATCCATCGAATGACGGGGCGGCTGCCGTCTGAGAAATACCGTGTGCGCAACTTTGGTTAGCGCCCTCTCGCATTAGGGGCCGGCGTGAAACAATTTTCAAATTATAGCTGGCGTTGCGGCAGATCGGAATCGTCACGGGCGGACATCAGCGGGTCGTGTCCGCCTTGGTCAATCTCAGAGGGTCGGCTGGCTTTGCGGCGTCAGCGTCCCGTGCAATTCCGTATCGTCTCGCACCGGCTAGTTGCGCTTCTCGGGGCGGCGGCCGCGCTCGAGGGTTTCCTGCTTCAGCCGGGCCACGGTCTCGCGAAAGCGCTCCGATGCGTCGCGATCGCCGGCATCGTCGGCCGCGTGCTGGCTGCCGACGCTGGCCACCTGCTGCTGAAGCTGGGCGAAGCGCTCGAACTCCGCCTCGCTCACCTCGGCGAGGTGATCGGCGCCTTCCTGAAGCTCGCGATTGAGGTTGGGCAGTGCGCGGAAGCGATAGATCAGGTCGGCGAACTGCTCCTCGACCTCGGCCTCGGGACAGTCGGGGCTGAGAAAGGTCACACGCTTGAAGGCGCTTTCCTGCGACAGCCGGGCGAACAGCTTGCCGTGATCGCCGGCGCCAAGCCGTTCCATCAGCTGCTCGCGCGTCAGGTTTGCGTGCTCGAAGATGATGCGGCTCACGGTCTGCAGCAGGCCCGTAAGCGCCTTGTCCCTGATCTCGACGGCGGCGACCTCCTCGGCGAAGCGGTCGAGCAGAAAGGGATGATTGACCAGGGCGAGGATGATGACGGTGGGGAAGCCGTAAGACGAGGGCAGCGGCGTCGGCGCGCTGCCAGCCGCGGGATGGGGCGCAGCGGCGGCGCGCTTGCCGCGCCAGGCGCCCTGTTCGCGCCAGAGTGCAAACAGCCGGTTCTTCACCTCGCGGCGGTAATGATCGCGCACGCGGGCATTGCCGATTTGCGCGAGCAGACTCTCAAGCCGCGCCTCGAAGGCGGCGCGGCGCTCGGGCGTGTCGATGGCGTGCGCCTTCAGCTCTCGCTGCCACAGCACGTCGATCAGCGGGCGCGCGCCGGCGAGACATTCGGCGAGGGCCTTGGCGCCTTTGGTGCGCACGAGATCGTCGGGGTCGGAGCCCTCGGGCAGAAAGGCGAAGCGGAAGGAGTGGCCCTCGCGCAAATTGGGCAGCATGCGGTCGATGGCGCGCGCCGCCGCGGCCTCGCCGGCCCGGTCGCCGTCGAAACAGACGATCGGCTCGTCGGCGAGGTGCCACAGAAGTTCCATCTGGCGCTCGGTGAAGGCGGTGCCGAGCGTCGCCACCGCATTGGCGAAGCCGGCCTGATGGAGCGCGATCACGTCCATATAGCCTTCGACCACGATCAACTCGCCGCGCTCGAAGGCGGCAGGCCGGGCGCGGGCGAAGTTGAACACGGTCGAGCCCTTGTCGAACAGCTTGGTCTCGGGCGAGTTCAGATATTTGGGCTCGGCGCCGTGCTCGAGCGTGCGGGCGCCGAAGGCGATGACGCGCGACTTGGCGTCGAGAATGGGGATGGTGAGCCGGTTGCGGAAGCGATCGTAGGTCGGGCGCCCGTCATCGGGCTTGATGACCAGCCCCGCTTCCAGCAGCTGCGCTTCGGTGAAGCCTTTTTTCAGGAGCGCGGTCTTGAGCGCGTCCTTGGCGTTCGGCGCCAAGCCGATGCGGAACTCCTTCAAGATGTCGCGCGTGAGCCCGCGGCGCTCGGCATAGAGCAGCGCATCGCGCCCTTCGCGCGCCATGAGCCCGTCCTCGAAGAGTCGCGCCGCCGCCTCGAGCGCGTCGAACAGGCCGAGCCGCTCCTTGGCGCTGCGCTCGAATTGCGGGTCCGGCTTCGGCAGCTCGAGGCCGGCGTCGCCGGCGAGCTTCTCCACCGCTTCCGGGAAGGACAGGCCCTCGGTCTCCATGACGAAGCTGAAGATGTCGCCATGCTTGCCGGAGGAGAAGTCGTGATAGAAGCCCTTCTGGTCGTTGACGGTGAAGGAGGGCGTCTTCTCCTTGTTGAACGGCGACAGCCCCTTCCATTCGCGACCGGCGCGCTTCAGCGGCACGCGGCGCGAGACCACCTGCGAGACAGGCAGCCGGGCGCGGATCTCGTCCAAGAACGAATCGGAGAACTTCATGGTCGAAGTGAGCGCCGCCTTTGGTCAGGACGCTACCGGCGAATGGGAAGCGTCACCGATATCCACCTCAGAACAAATGACGAACTTCAGGCGCGTGTTCCAGATCTAACGCTTCGAATGAGAACGCCCTCCCCGCAAGGCAGGGAGGGCGTTGCAAGGCGTGGCCGGAACCGGCAAGGGAACGCTGCTGCTAGTTCTGACTGTCCGCGGCGCCAGTCCGGATCAGCTCGGCCGGAGCCACGACCGCAAGGGTCGAGGCGTCGGCGCCGCAGAGCAGGTTCATCGACTCGCGCGCGCCGTGGTCGAACTCGACCATCTCACCCGGGCGCAGGCTCAGCCTGACCCGAGACGATGCATAAGGCGCCTCGGCCCCGGCGTCCTTCCAGATGATCGCGTTCACCGCGCAAGAGCCGCGCTCGGGCACGAAGAAGGCGATGACGCGCTGCCCGCCAATGGTGGCAAGGATGGGCTCGTTCGGTCCGACCGGGCCGAAATTGGTCGTCGGATCGTCGGCGAGCGCCGGACCGCCAGCCACGCGAGGACGGCGAGAGCCGCCGCAGCGAGGCGAACCGCGGAAAACGATAGAACGAGCCATGATGGCCTCCTTTTTCGCGAGCACGAATCAGTCCGTGCTGCATTGCACCGTTAATAGTGCAGTGCAGTGACAAATCTATGTTGCAGTGCAAGACAAATGACCGCAGGGCCTCCCGCCGCAGGCGAAAGCCGAACGGCCGATTTGATTTTCGAGATCGAGGCGCGGCTAGCCGAGCTTCGCCTTCACCACGGCGCTGGCTTTGCCGAAATCCATCTGGCCGGCATAGTTCGCTTTGAGCTCGGCCATCACCTTGCCCATGTCCTTCACGCTCGCGGCGCCGGTCTTGGCGATGGCCTCGGCAATCGCCTTGTCGGTCTCCTGGTCGGAAAGCTGCTTGGGCAGGAACTCGCGGATGATGACGATCTCCTCGCCCTCCTGCTTGGCGAGCTCGGCGCGGCCGGCATCGGCATAGATCTTCTCCGACTCCTCGCGCTGCTTGATCATCTTGGCGAACAGCTCGAGCAGCTCGGCGTCGGTCGCCTCGCCCTTGCCCGCGGTGCGCGCGGCGATGTCGCGATCCTTGATGGCCGCGCTGACCAGCCTGAGCGTCGAGACGCGGCGCTTGTCTTGCGCCTTGGTGGCAGCCTTCAAGGCGGCGGTGATGGTCTCGCGCATTCTCGGTTCGCCGGGGTTTTGAGGAAGAAGCTCCCAAAGTAATTGAGCGCGTGCCGCAAGCAAGCGAATTTGCCAGCTTAAGCCTATTGTTTTCACAAGTAAATAATTTGCTCTGTGGATTGACCCGCACGCCCCTCGGGGGGTAAGACGCGCCATCCTGACAACGCGAGCGCGCTCGCCGCACCCTTGACGTGACCGTGCTGGCACCCAAACTTGCAAACCGGGCGCTCCCGCCGAACTCGCGCCTCTAAGAGAAGATGAACGACACCAGTGAAGCGCTGGCCGAAGAGGCCGCAATGTCGCGCGCGCCTCGCCGCTTGGAGCGGTCGAGGCGCCGACCGCGCTTCTCGTTCTGGCCGACGGCACGGTGATCGAGGGCAAGGGCGCGGGCGCGACCGGCATCGCCGTCGGCGAAGTCTGCTTCAACACCGCCATGACCGGCTATCAGGAGATCCTGACCGACCCGTCTTATGCCGGGCAGATCATCACCTTCACCTTCCCGCATATCGGCAATGTCGGCACCAATGCCGAGGACATGGAGTCCGGGAGCCTGGCGAGCGGGCGGCGTGCGCGGCTGCGTGCTCCGGGCGCCGATCACCAAGCCGTCCAACTATCGCGCGACGCAAGACCTCGACGCCTGGCTGAAGGCGCGCGGCATCATCGCCATCAGCGGCGTCGACACGCGCGCGCTCGCCGCGCTGATCCGCGACAAGGGCATGCCGAACGCGGTGATCGCGCATGCGGCCGACGGCAAGTTCGATGTCGATGCGCTGAAGCGCGAGGCTGCCGCGTGGCCCGGCATGGTCGGGCTCGACCTCGCCAAGGACGTCACCTGCGGCCAGAGCTACAGCTCGGACGAGACCGACTGGCGCTGGGGCGAAGGCTACGGACGGCAGGAGGCGCCGCGCTTCCATGTCGTCGCCATCGATTACGGGCTGAAGCGCAACATCCTGCGCGAGCTGGCGAGCGTCGGGCTGCCGGCTCACCATCGTGCCGGCCACGGCGACCGCCGAAGAGATCCTCGAGCGCAAGCCCGACGGCGTGTTCCTCTCCAACGGCCCGGGCGATCCGGCGGCGACCGGCGTCTATGCCGTGCCGGAGATCAAGAAGCTGGTCGCGTCGGGCCTGCCGGTGTTCGGCATCTGCCTCGGCCATCAGATGCTGGGGCTCGCGCTCGGCGGCACCACCGCCAAGATGCATCAGGGCCATCACGGCGCGAACCATCCGGTGAAGGACTTCACCACGCATAAAGTCGAGATCACCTCGATGAATCACGGTTTCGCCGTCGACCGCGCGAGCCTGCCGGCCACTGTCGAGGAGACGCATGTCTCGCTGTTCGACGGCTCGAATGCCGGACTGAAGCTGAAAGACCGGCCGGTGTTCTCGGTGCAATACCACCCGGAAGCCTCGCCCGGCCCGCAGGACAGCCACTACCTCTTCACCCGCTTCGTCGAGCTGATGGACAGAAGCGCAAGGGAGAAGAGGCGGCTAATCGCCATGCCCAAGCGCACAGATATAAAGTCCATCCTGATCATCGGGGCTGGGCCGATCGTGATCGGCCAGGCCTGCGAGTTCGATTATTCGGGAACCCAAGCCTGCAAGGCCCTGAAAGAAGAGGGCTATCGCATCGTGCTGGTGAACTCGAACCCGGCCACGATCATGACCGACCCGGAATTGGCCGATGCCACCTATATCGAGCCGATCACGCCCGAGTTCCTCACCAAGATCATCGAGAAGGAGCGGCCCGACGCGCTGCTGCCGACCATGGGCGGGCAGACCGCGCTCAATGCCGCGCTCAGCCTGGAGCGGGCCGGCGTGCTCAAGAAATTCGGCGTGGAGATGATCGGCGCCCGGGCCGAGGTGATCGACAAGGCCGAGGACCGCGAGTTGTTCCGCGAGGCGATGAACAAGATCGGGCTGGAGACGCCCCGCTCGCGGCTGGCCGACGCCGCCGCGCTGAAGCGCGCCGACCGGCAGAAATATAAAGACGAGATCGCGCGCATCGAGGCATCGTACGACGATCCGGAGGAGCGGGCCTGCGCGCTCATCCTGTTCGAGGCGATTGGGCGCGGCATGAAGCGGAGCGGAGGCGGCGCTATTCGGAGAAGGGCCTGATCGAGGCGCTCGAGGCGCTGCCCGATATCGGGCTTCCGGCCATCATCCGCCCCTCCTTCACGCTGGGCGGCACCGGCGGCGGCATCGCCTATAACCGCGAGGAGTTCCTGGAGATCGTCGAGCGCGGGCTCGACGCCTCGCCCACCTCCGAGGTGCTGATCGAGGAATCGGTGCTCGGCTGGAAGGAGTACGAGATGGAGGTCGTCCGCGACAAGGACGACAACTGCATCATCGTCTGCTCGATCGAGAATATCGACCCGATGGGCGTGCATACCGGCGATTCGATCACGGTGGCGCCGGCGCTGACGCTGACCGACAAGGAATATCAGATCATGCGCAACGCCTCGATCAAGGTGCTGCGCGAGATCGGGGTCGAGACCGGCGGGTCCAACGTGCAGTTCGCGGTGAACCCGGCCGACGGGCGGCTGGTCATCATCGAGATGAATCCGCGCGTGTCGCGCTCCTCCGCGCTCGCCTCGAAGGCGACCGGCTTTCCGATCGCCAAGATCGCCGCCAAGCTCGCCGTCGGCTACACGCTGGACGAGCTCGCCAACGACATCACCGGCGGCGCCACGCCGGCGAGCTTCGAGCCGACCATCGACTATGTGGTCACCAAGATCCCGCGCTTCGCCTTCGAGAAGTTCCCGGGCGCCAAGCCCGTGCTCACCACCTCGATGAAATCGGTGGGCGAGGCCATGGCCATCGGCCGCACCTTCCCGGAGTCGCTGCAAAAGGCGCTGCGCTCGATGGAGACGGGCTTGACCGGCCTCGACGACATCGCCTTCGAGGGGCTCGGCCAGGGCGACGACAAGAACGTGGTGCGCGCGGCGCTCGGTACCCCCTCCCCCGACCGGCTGCTGAAAGTCGCGCAAGCGCTCAGGCTCGGCGTCGATCACGAGCAGATCTACGATTCCTGCGCCATCGATCCGTGGTTCATCGAGCAGCTGCAAGACATCATCGATTGCGAGGACCGCGTGCGCGCGCACGGGCTGCCGCAGGACGCCGCCAATTTCCGCGCGCTCAAGGCGATGGGCTTCTCCGACGAGCGGCTTGCCAAGCTCTCGGGCTCGAGGCGAGCGAGGTCGCGGCGCGCCGCCGGGCGCTCGACGTGCATCCCGTCTATAAGCGCATCGACACCTGCGCGGCGGAGTTCGCCTCGCCCACCGCCTATATGTACTCGACCTACGAGTCCGGTTTCGCCGGGCCGCCGGTCTGCGAGGCGCGGCCGAGCGACAAGGAAAAGATCATCATTCTCGGCGGCGGGCCCAACCGCATCGGCCAGGGCATCGAGTTCGACTATTGCTGCTGCCATGCCGCCTTCGCGCTGTCGGCGGTCGGCTACGAGACCATCATGATCAATTGCAATCCGGAGACGGTCTCGACCGACTACGACACCTCCGACCGCCTCTATTTCGAGCCGCTCACCGAAGAGGACGTGCTGGAGATCGTCCGCACCGAGGAGCGGAGCGGCAAGCTCAAAGGCGTGATCGTGCAGTTCGGCGGCCAGACGCCGCTCAAGCTCGCGCAAGCGCTGGAGAATGCCAAAGTGCCGATCCTCGGCACCTCGCCCGACGCCATCGACCTCGCCGAGGACCGCGACCGCTTCAAGGCGCTGATCGAGCGGCTCGGCATCAGGCAGCCGAGGAACGGCATCGCCCGCTCGGCCGCGGAGGCCAAGACCATCGCCGCGGCGATCGGTTTCCCGGTGGTGATCCGCCCCTCTTATGTGCTCGGCGGCCGCGCCATGGAGATCGTGCACGACGAGGCGCAGCTCGCCCGCTACATCGCCGAGGCCGTGGTGGTCTCGGGCAAGAGTCCGGTGCTGATCGATTCCTATCTCCGCGACGCCATCGAGGTGGACGTCGACGCGCTTGCCGACGGCAAGGACGTGTTCATTTGCGGGGTGATGGAGCATATCGAGGAGGCGGGCGTGCATTCGGGCGACTCGGCCTGCTCGCTGCCGCCGCATTCGCTGAAGCCCACATTATCGCCGACATGGAGCGCCAGACCGTCGAGCTCGCCCGAGCGCTCAGCGTTGTCGGGCTGATGAACGTGCAGTTCGCCATCCAGAACGACGACATCTACATCCTCGAGGTCAATCCGCGCGCCTCGCGCACGGTGCCGTTCGTCGCCAAGGTGATCGGGCTGCCCGTGGCCGGCATCGCCGCCGAGGTCATGGCCGGCAAGCCGCTCGCAGCGTTCGGGCTGAAGCGGCGCAAGCTCGAGCATATCGCGGTGAAGGAGGCGGTGTTTCCCTTCGCGCGCTTCCCCGGCGTCGATCCGGTGCTCGGCCCGGAGATGCGCTCGACCGGAGAGGTCATGGGCATCGACCGCGACTATGCGATCGCCTTCGCCAAGAGCCAGCTCGGCGGCGGCTCCAGGCTGCCGCTGTCCGGCACGGTGTTCGTCTCGGTGAAGGACAGCGACAAGGACAAGGTGGTGGCGCCGGTCAGGGAGCTCGCCGAGATGGGCTTCCGCATCATCGCCACGCGCGGCACCAAGCGGCATCTCGATGCGCACGGCATCCCGTGCGAGAAGATCAACAAGGTGCTGGAGGGGCGCCCGCATGTGGTCGACGCCATCACCAATGGCGAGGTGGATATCGTGTTCAACACCACCGAGGGCGCCAAGGCGCTCGCCGACTCCTTCTCGATCCGCCGCTCGGCCTTGCTCTACCATATCCCCTATTATACAACGCTCGCCGGCGCGCTCGCCGTGACCGAGGCCATCAAGGCGCTCAGGTCGGGGGGCCTCAAAGTCGCTCCCCTGCAGAGCTATGTCGGCCAGACGCGCCAAGAAAATCGCCTGAGACGGCTTGAAATCCGTCAAAATCAACAGATTCTTGACTTAGACCGGGCAATTCCTGGACATTAGTTCAGGGGGTCCCAAGGAGCTTCGACTGAGATGGACAAGGTGCCGATGACCGCGGAGGGCTATGCTGCGCTTGAGGCTGAGATCAAATATCTCAAGAGCGTCGAGCGCCCGCGCATCATCAAGCAGATCGCCGACGCCCGCACCCACGGCGATCTGTCCGAGAATGCCGAATACCATGCCGCCAAGGAGCAGCAAGGCATCACCGAGGCGCGCATGGCCGACCTCGAGGACAAGCTTTCCCGCGCCGACATCATCGACGTCTCCAAGCTCAAGGGCGACCAGGTGATGTTCGGGGCGACGGTCACGCTGGTCGACGAGGACACCGACGAGAAGGCCAAATACCGCATCGTCGGCGAGATCGAGGCCGACGTGAAGCAGGGCCGCATCTCCATCACCTCGCCGCTTGCCCGGGCGCTGCTCGGCAAGCGCAAGAAGGACGTGGTCGAGGTGTCGACGCCGGGCGGCGGCAAGTCCTACCAGGTGATCAAGGTCGAGTACAAATAGCGGCCGCCGCGAGTCGATCCATGCGCCAAATCCTGCTTGCTGTCTCGCTCGCGCTCATCGCCAGCACATCCGCCTTCGCCCACGCTCATCTCGAGAGCTCGACGCCCGCCGCCGACTCCACCGTGCCGACGCCGCCGGCCGAAGTCGCCATCGTTCTTTCCGAGGAGATCGAGCCCAAGTTCAGCACGATCGAGGTCAAGGACGCGCACGGCACGCGCATCGACAAGGGTGACGTGCATTTGGCTCCCGACAATGCCAAGCGTCTCATCGTCTCGCTGCAACCAATCGGTCCCGGAAGCTACAAGGTCGATTGGAAGGTCACCTCCGTCGATACCCATAAGACGCATGGGAGCTTCGGCTTCAAGGTCGGCACCTGAGACGGATTGGCCGTTCGCCGGAAAGCATCAAGGCCGCCCATGCTGCTCGCGCTGATGCGGGGACTTTTCGTGGCCGGCGCGTTGTCGAGCTTCGGCGCTTCGCTCTTCACGAAGTTTATCCTGCTTCCGGTCGCTGGTGAGTTCGGTGCAGAACCGAGCAAGATGGTCTCGCGGCGATTGCGCGCCATCATGGCGGGGAGTCTCGGCGTGGCTCTGCTGGCGGGCATTGCCTGGCTCGCCCTACAGACGCAAGCCATGGCCGAGACGCAGAGCTTTGCCGAAACCGCGGCGGCAGTCCCCTCCGTGCTGTTCGGCACGCGGTTCGGGCAAGTGCTGTGCCTGCAGGCCGCGGCTCTGGCCGGAGCCGCTGTTCTGGTCGCCGCCTACGCCCGGTTCAGCCCCCTCGCCGCGATGCTGGCCGGGCTTGCCGTGTCTGCTCGAAGCGGGCCACAGCCACGCTTTCGCCATGGCGCATGGCTTGAGCCTTCTCCTCCTGTCGCAGGCGCTGCATCTCTTGCGGCGGGTGCGTGGCTCGGCGAACTCTTGCCGCTGCTTGTTGTCGTGGCGCATGCGCCGCTCGACGTGGCGCAGCGCGTGCTGCAGCGCTTCTCGCCGATCGCGGCAGTAGCCGTCTGTCTGCTGGCCGCCACCGCCCTCCTGCAAGGGATCGTGCTGTCCGGCGGACTCAACCGATTGTTCGGCACGGACTATGGCGCGGTGCTGCTGCTCAAGCTCGCGCTGTTCGCGGCACTGATCGTGCTGGCTGCGAATAACCGCCTGCGTCTCACCCCTGCGCTCGCCTCGCGGGAAGGCGAGGGAAGCCGGCGTTCCCTCGCTTTGAGCATCGGCATCGAGACCGCCATCGGCCTCCTCGTGGTGCTCGCCGCTGCCGCCCTGAGCGGCCTCGAACCCGGGATGCACATCACAAGTGGGTGAGGGAGATTGCAAACGACCTCCCGGCCTGCACAAGTCGGGAGCGCTTTGTCCACCGTGCGGAAGATAGGAGTGCGTCGATGCCGAAATTGAAAATCCTGCTGGCCTGCGCCTTTGGCGTGATGCTTGGCGGGTCGGCCATCGCTGCCGTCGACGACAATCCCGCCGTCAAGGCTACATGGCGGCGATGCAGACCATGCATAAGGACATGATGGTGGACTACACCGGCGACGCCGATGTGGATTTCGTGCGCGGCATGATCCCGCATCATCAGGGCGCGATCGACATGGCCAAGGTCGAGCTCGCCTATGGCAAGGATCCCGAGATCCGCGAGCTTGCCGAAGCGGTCATCGCCGCGCAGGAAAAAGAAATCGCGATGATGCAGGCATGGCTCAAGGCGCACGGCAAATAGCGCAAAGCCCTATGGCTCTTGAAGCGCGTTCTTGCGAGAATAGGCTGAAGCAGACCGAGTTATGATCGACAAGCTCGAATTCATCCTCGCGCTGGCGCGCGAGCGGCATTTCGGCCACGCGGCGGAGGCCTGCGGCGTGAGCCAGCCGACGCTCTCGGCCGGCATCAAGCAGCTCGAGGATTCGTTCGGGGTGCTGCTGGTGCAGCGCGGCTCCCGCTTCCAGGGCTTCACCCCGGAAGGCGAGCGCGTGCTCGACTGGGCGCGCCGCATCGTCGGCGACACCCGCGCCATGCGTCAGGAGATCGACGCGCTGAAGCGTGGCCTCGCCGGCCATATCCGCATCGCCGCCATCCCGACCGCGCTCGCCATGGTGGCGATGATCACCACCCCCTATCGGGCGAAGCATCCCGATGTCAGCTTCACCATTCTGTCGCGCAACTCGATCGAAGTGCTGGGATTGTTGGAGAATTTGGAGGTCGATGCCGGCCTCACCTATCTCGACAACGAGCCGCTCGGCCGGGTGCAGACCGTGCCGCTCTATAGCGAGCAGTATCGGCTGCTGACCTCGTCCGACAGCCCGCTCGGCGACCGCGATCAGGTCACCTGGGCCGAAGTCGGCAAGGTGCCGCTCTGCCTGCTCACGCCCGACATGCAGAACCGGCGCATCATCGAGCAATTGCTGCGGCAGGCGGGCGCGAGGTGGCGCCGACGCTGGAGTCGAACTCGGTGGTCGTGCTGTTCGCGCATGTCCGCACCGGGAAATGGGCGAGCGTGATGCCGGCGAAGCTCGCCGAAGTGCTCGGCCTGACCGAGAAGGTGCGCGCCATTCCCATCGTCGAGCCCGAGGTCACGCATTCGATCGGGCTGGTCGTGCCGCATCGCAACCCGCTGACGCCGTTGATCAATGCGCTGGTCAGCGAGGCCAAGAAGCTCGCCCCGATCCTCGGCGCCGATAGCCTGCCGGAGAAGGGACGCGGCAAACGCGAAGCCCGGGAGCGGGCCCGCTAATCGCGGGCGTTGTCAACGCCCTATCGGGCGATGACGGGGCTCAGAGCAAAGCGATAAGGAATCCCGATCGGGCCACGCGGCTGCTTTATTGATTTCACACGGCTTTTTGCCCATTTTGGCGGCAGCTTATCAACGCGGCTGGGCATGCCAAGATACGAGCCATGGAACGCCGAGCGCGCGAGCGAAATCATCGCGCAGCATCGGCATCTGGAGGGCGCTGCCCTTCCGATCTTGCATGCGTTGCAGGAGACGTTCGGCTGCGTGCCCGCCGACGCCGTGGCGCTGGTGGCCGAGGCGCTCAATCTTTCGCGCGCCGAGATCCACGGCACGGTCAGCTTCTATCACGACTTCCGCGCGGCGCCGCCGGGCCGGCGCGTACTGAAACTGTGCCGGGCCGAGTCCTGCCAGGCCGCCGGCGGCGATGCGCTGGCCGCGCGGGCCGAACGGAAGCTCGGCGTGGCGATGGGCGAAACCACGCCCGATAACCGCGTCACGCTCGAAGCGGTCTATTGCCTCGGCCTGTGCCACTCCTCCCCCGCCGCCATGCTGGAAAGCCGCGTGTTCGGCATGCTCGACGACGACAAGCTCGATGCGCTGGTCAAGGAGGCGCAAGCGTGAGCGCGCGCATCTATATCTCCCGCGATTCCGGCGCGCTATGCGTGGGCGCCGAGGAGGTCGCGGCCGCGTTTTTCAAGGCCGTCGAAAAGCGCGGAGCAGATGTCGAGATCGTGCGCACCGGCTCGCGCGGACTATATTGGCTGGAGCCGCTGGTCGAGTTTGAGACGCCGCAAGGCCGGGTCGGCTATGGGCCGGTCAAGCCCGCCGATGTCGATGCCCTGCTCGATGAGGGCGAAAAGCACCATCTGTGCCTGGGCCTGGTCGAGGATATCCCCTGGCTCAAGAGCCAGACGCGGCTGACCTTCAAGAATTGCGGCATTGTCGATCCGCGCAGCCTCGAAGATTACCGGGCGCATGGCGGCTACCAGGGACTGGCGAAGGCACTTGAAGTCGGGCCCGAAGCCACCGTCGAGGAGGTCGTCACCTCAGGCCTGCGCGGCCGCGGCGGCGCCGGCTTCCCCACCGGCATCAAATGGCGCACGGTGGCGGCCACCCCGCCGCAGCAGAAATATATCGTCTGCAACGCCGACGAAGGCGATTCAGGCACCTTCGCCGACCGCATGATCATGGAAGGCGATCCGTTCGTGCTGATCGAGGGCATGACCATCGCCGGCATCGCGACCGGCGCCAGCTACGGCTATGTCTATATCCGCTCGGAATATCCGCATGCGATCGAGGCGATGGCGATCGCCATCCGCGGCGCGCGGGCGGGCGGCATGCTGGGACGCGGCATCGCCGGCTCCAACTACGATTTCGACATGGAAGTCAGAGCGGGCGCCGGCGCCTATGTATGCGGCGAGGAGACCTCGCTGCTGGAGAGCCTCGAAGGCAAGCGCGGCGAGGTCCGCGCCAAACCGCCCCTCCCCGCTCATATCGGCCTGTTCGGCAAGCCGACCGTCATCAACAACGTGCTGTCGCTGGCGTCGGTGCCGATCATCATGTCCAACGGCGGCGCGTTCTATCGCGATTTCGGCATGGGCAAATCGCGCGGCACCATGCCGATCCAGCTGGCCGGCAATATCAAGCATGGCGGGCTATACGAGACGGCGTTCGGCATCACCCTCGGCGCGCTGGTCGACGATATCGGCGGCGGCACGCGCTCGGGCCGGCCGGTGCGCGCCGTGCAGGTCGGCGGCCCGCTCGGCGCCTATTTCCCGCGCGAATTGTTCGACACGCCGTTCGACTATGAGGCCTTCACCGCGGCTGACGGGCTGATCGGCCATGGCGGCATCGTGGTGTTCGACGACAGCGTCGACATGGCCAAGCAGGCGCGCTTCGCCATGGAGTTCTGCGCCATCGAATCGTGCGGCAAGTGCACGCCCTGCCGCATCGGCTCGGCGCGCGGCGTCGAGCTGGTCGACAAGATCGTTGCCGGCGAGGACGCGGCCGAGAATCTGATCGTGCTCGAAGATCTCTGCAACACCATGAAATTCGGATCGCTGTGCGCGCTCGGGGGTTTCACCCCCTATCCGGTGATGAGCGCGCTCACCCATTTCCCCGAGGATTTCGGCGCCGCAAAGAGGCGCCTCGACGCTGCTGAATGAGGAACGCGACATGGGGATGACCCAGGACATCGATTACGGGACCCCGGCCTCCAAGGCCGAGAAGGAGGTCACGCTGACCATCGACGGGGTCAAGCTCACGGTGCCCGAAGGCACCTCGATCATGCGCGCCGCCATGGAGATCGGCACGCAGATCCCCAAGCTGTGCGCCACCGACATGCTCGACGCATTCGGCTCCTGCCGGCTGTGCCTGGTCGAGATCCAGGGCCGCAACGGTACGCCCGCCTCCTGCACCACGCCGGTCGCCGACGGCATGGTGGTGCAGACCCAGACCGACCGGCTGAAGCGGCTGCGCAAGGGCGTGATGGAGCTCTATATTTCCGAGCACCCGCTCGACTGCCTGACCTGCTCGGCCAATGGCGATTGCGAGCTGCAGGACATGGCCGGCGCCGTCGGCCTGCGCGAGGTGCGCTACGGCTATGACGGCGAGCGCCACCCCAATCCCGGCATCGACGCCTCGAACCCCTATTTCACCTTCGAGCCGTCCAAATGCATCGTCTGCTCGCGCTGCGTGCGCGCCTGCGAGGAGGTGCAAGGCACCTTCGCGCTGACCATCGCCGGCCGCGGCTTCGATTCGGTGGTGTCGCCGTCGCAGCAGCAGCCGTTCTTCGATTCCGAATGCGTGTCGTGCGGCGCCTGCGTGCAGGCCTGCCCCACCGCCACGCTCAACGAGAAGAGCGTGATCGAGATCGGCACGCCCGAGCGCGCGGTCGTCACCACCTGCGCCTATTGCGGCGTGGGCTGCGCCTTCAAGGCCGAGATGCGCGGCGACGAGCTGGTGCGCATGGTGCCGTGGAAAGACGGCAAGGCCAATCGCGGCCATTCCTGCGTCAAGGGCCGCTTCGCCTTCGGTTATGCCACCCACAGGGACCGCATCCTGAAGCCGATGATCCGCGCCAAGATCACCGATCCCTGGCGCGAAGTGTCGTGGGACGAGGCGATTCAACTACGCGGCGTCCGAGTTCAAGCGCATCCAGGCGAAATACGGCCCGGCTTCCGTCGGCGGCATCACCTCCTCGCGCTGCACCAATGAAGAGACCTTCCTGGTGCAGAAGCTCGTGCGCGCGGGCTTCGGCAACAACAATGTCGATACCTGCGCCCGGGTCTGCCACTCGCCGACCGGCTACGGCCTCAAGACCACCTACGGCACCTCGGCCGGCACCCAGGATTTCGATTCGGTCGAGCAGTCCGACGTGATCATGATCATCGGCGCCAATCCGACCGACGGGCACCCGGTATTCGCCTCGCGCATGAAGAAGCGCCTGCGCGACGGCGCCAAGCTGATCATCCTCGATCCGCGCCGCATCGACCTGGTGCGCACGCCGCATATCGAGGCGGACTATCACCTGCCGCTCAGGCCCGGCACCAATGTCGCCGTGGTCACCGCGCTGGCCCATGTCATCGTCACCGAGGGCCTGGTGAACGAGAAATTCGTGCGCGAGCGCTGCGACTGGGACGAGTTCCAGGACTGGGCCGAGTTCGTCGCCGATAAGCGCCATAGCCCGGAAGAGGTCGAGAAGGTCTCCGGCGTGCCGGCCGAGCTGATCCGCGGCGCGGCGCGGCTCTATGCCACCGGCGGCAACGGCGCCATCTATTACGGGCTCGGCGTCACCGAGCACAGCCAGGGTTCGACCACGGTGATGGCGATCGCCAATCTGGCCATGGCCACCGGCAATATCGGCCGCGACGGCGTCGGCGTGAATCCGCTGCGCGGGCAGAACAACGTGCAGGGCTCCTGCGACATGGGCTCGTTCCCGCATGAGGTGTCGGGCTATCGCCACGTCTCGGACGACGCCACCCGCGCCATGTTCGAGGCGCTGTGGGGCCGGCCGCTCGATGCCGAGCCGGGCCTGCGCATCCCCAATATGATCGATGCCGCAATCGACGGCTCGTTCAAGGGCATCTACATCCAGGGCGAGGACATTCTCCAGTCGGACCCCGACACGCAGCACATGGCGGCGGGCCTCGGCGCCATGGAATGCGTGGTGGTGCAGGATCTGTTCCTGGTCGAGACGGCCAACTATGCGCATGTGTTCCTGCCGGGCTCGACCTTCCTGGAGAAGAACGGCACCTTCACCAATGCCGAGCGCCGCATCCAGATGGTGCGCAAGGTGATGGCGCCGCGCAACGGCTACGAGGACTGGGAGATCACCGAGCTCTTGTCCAACGCGCTCGGCTTCCCGATGCACTACAATCACCCGTCCGAGATCATGGACGAGATCGCGCGCGCTGACGCCGACCTTCGCCGACGTGTCTTACGCGAAGCTCGACGCGCTCGGCTCGGTGCAGTGGCCGTGCAACGCGGCGGCGCCGGAAGGCACGCCGATCATGCACATCAACGGCTTCGTGCGCGGCAAGGGCAAGTTCGTCATCACCGAATATGTGGCGACCGACGAGAAGACCGGCCCGCGCTTCCCGCTACTGCTCACCACCGGCCGCATCCTCAGCCAATACAATGTCGGCGCGCAGACGCGGCGCACCGCCAATGTGGTGTGGCACGAGGAGGATGTGCTCGAAATCCATCCGCACGACGCCGAGCAGCGCGGCGTGCGCGACGGCGATTGGGTCAAGCTCGCCAGCCGCTCCGGCGCGACCACGCTGCGCGCCAAGATCACCGAGCGCGTGGCGCCGGGCGTGGTCTACACCACCTTCCACCACCCCAGCACGCAGGTGAACGTGGTGACCACCGAGTTCTCCGACTGGGCCACCAACTGCCCTGAATACAAAGTGACGGCGGTGCAGATCATGCCGTCGAACGGGCCGTCGGAGTGGCAGGAGGAATATGAGGAGTTGTCGAAGGCGACGCGGCGCATCGCCGAGCCGCTGGTCGCGGCGGAGTAAGCCGCGCCATGTCGCCCGACCGCCTCGTCTATATGGCGAACCAGATCGGCAAGTTCTTCGAGGTCCAGCGCCAGGACGAGATCGTCCCTGGAATTGCCAATCATATCAAGAAGTTCTGGGACCCGCGAATGCGCAAGGCGATCTTTGCCTATCTCGATTCCGGCGGCGACGGACTAGACCCGCCGGTCAAGCAAGCGATCCTGTTGTTGCAGGCGCATGCCGGCAATGCCGGGCATTCGACCGAGACCAGCTTCCAGGGCACCTAGCCGGGCAGATTTTCGCTCGGCCAATTACGGTTTGATGGCGACGCCCCATGGCAGGCGTCCGACCGGCACCGACTTTTCCGCCTTCAAGGTATCGACATCGATGACCGTCAGGTCGTTGGTGAGACCGTTGGCGACATAATATTTCTTGCCGTCGGGGCCGACCTCGCCATGCCATGGCCGCTGGCCAACCAGGATGTACTGAATGCACTTCCTTGGTCTTGGTGTCGATGACGGCCACGCGATTGGACGGCCCGAGCGCGACGAACACGATGTCGCCGTTCCGCGCAAAGTCCATGCCGACGGGCTGCAACTGCTCGGGACGGACGCCCGGCACCTCGAAAGTGATCTTCTTGGTCACCTTCCAGGTCTTAGGGTCGATCACCGAGATGGTGCCGCCGACCTCGGAGGACACCCACAGCTCCTTGCCGTCCGGTGTGAACTTCGCTTCGCGCGGGCGGCTGTCCACCAGCACATTGGCGATCAGCTTGTTGGACGTGTTGTCGATGACGTGGGCCATGCTGGTCGATTCGGAGGTGGCGACGGTGATCTTGCCGTCCGGGCTCACGCCCATGCCCTCAGGCTCGACGCCGACCGGGACCTCGGCAAGGATGTCGCCGCTCTTGATGTCCATGATGGTGACGAGGCTGTCATCCTCGTTGGCGATATAGATCACCTTCCCCGCCGGATCGATGGCCATCAGTTCCGGGTCGGGGCCGGATTCGAGCTGCCGCGAGATTTCGAGCGTGCCGGTATCGATGACATCCATGATGTCGCCGTCGCCGGCGGCCACGAACAGCTCCTTGCCGTCCGGGCTCACCACGATGCCGCGTGGACGCCGCGCGACCTTGATGGTCTTGACGGTTTCCAGCGTGTCGGCGTTGAGCACGGTGACGGTGTTGTCCTTCTCGTTGGAGACGAAGATCAGCGGTGCGGCGAAGGACGGGGTGGCGAAGGCAAGAAGCGCCGCGGCGGAGGCTGCGGCCAGCAGGATGCGAATCATGGATCTACCTTTTTCGATGCTCACTTGAACTTGCACTTGGTCTCCGGTTTGTCGAAGCCAAGCGTGTCGGTGACGTTGGTGGGATGCAGGAAGCCTTCCTGCGGCGAAGTCGAAACCGGAACCCTCGTACCGCCGCCAAGCACGACCGGCTGCCGCATCTGATGGTCCCACGTGCGGAAGCTCATCGCCTGGCCTTTGAAGCCTTCCAGCTTGAAGGCGTCGGACAGCATGTAGGCCTTCACCTCTTGCGGCGTGACCTTGCCCGACTTCATCGCGGCGTCGGCGAGCGCGCGAAATCCGAGCCAAGCGGTGTAGTCGCGTTCGACCGGCGGCCGCTTGGCGAGACGCGGGATGGCGTTCTGGAAATGCATGGCACCGGATTCGGTGTAGGACTTGTCCCAGGAGGTGGCCTGCAGGCCCTGGGTACCCACCACCGGCCGCGGCAAAGAGGTGCGGTACATCAGGTAATCGCCGAAATCGTCATCGCTGTTGATGACCCACACCACGTCGTGGTCGGGCGCGCTCTCGGTCTCCATCGGAATTTGGGATTGAACCTGCTGATAACCCGAGTCGAGATTGCGGGCGCCCGGCGGCAGGTCGTAAATCTTGTCCTCGACTACCTTGCCGCCAAAGCGGGCGGCGGAGCGCTTGACCATGGCGAGATAATCCTGGTCCTGCGGCGTGTCGCGGCGGATCACGAACCATCTCGGCCATTTCTTCCAGATCAGATATTGCGCCAGCGCGTCGGCCCGCATGGCGTAGTCGGGAATGATGTGGAACACGTTGGCGCGGCATTCCTCCTGGCGGAGCTTGGTGGCGCTGGAACGGATGTTCATGATCAGCGCGTCCTTGGCCTCCGGCAGATCGGCCACGGCGAGCAGATCGGCGGGCTCGAGATCGGCGATGATGAAGCGTTCGCCATTGGCGAGCAGCTCCTTGGCCTTGGCCACGACGTCGGCGTCGTCAGGGACGATCGCCTCGACGAGCTCGAAGGAATGGCCGACGAAGCCTCCGGCCTGATTGGCCTCCTTGAGCATCAGGCGCGCGCCCTGGATGCCCTTATCGGGAATCGGCTTCTCGGCGTAAGAGAGCGGCAGTGGCTCCGGATAGTTCTTGCCGAGATAGACCACCCGCATGTTCTGCTTGGCTTCGGTGGTGGCGGGTGCGGCGGGGGCGGCGGCAGGAGCAGCCGGCTCGGTAGGCGCGGCCTGATCCGTAGCCGGGGCCGCTGGCGGCTCCGGCGTCTGGGCCAGAGCCGGCGCAAGCACGGCGGATGCGAGCAGCGCCAAGGCGACCACGCCGGAAAGAGGCTGGCAGCTTTGACGCATCCGACCGACTGACAAACTCCACATAGGCAATGCTTTGCTGGTTACGAACCGGGATGACGATGAGCGACGGTTGGGCGGGACCAGGACATTCAACGGGCTTATTTTTCAGACCTGCCGTCGCTTGGCAATGCGCACTGCACAATATGGCAAAGCCATCCACCACGGCGAGAACGCTAAACTGCTCATTATATGGATATGGGGATCAGCAAATGGCCTTCCAGGCCGCGGCAATCTTTCTGCCAACGCTTCCCCGCCACAAAGGAAAAGCCGCCAGGCCCGGCGAGGCTTGGCGGCTTACAGAAAGTTAATGCAGATGGCCGGCCCTATTGCAGCGGGGGCTTGCCAGCCGAGCTCGGGTTAACCGAGCGGATGAAGGCGATGATCTTCCACAGCTGATCGCTGGTCTTGATGATGCCCCCGAAAGGCGGCATCGGTCCGACCACGACCTCTTGCTTGACGCGATGATAACCCGCGGCCTTCAGCCCATCCGAGCCGAGCGCGACCAGCCGGAACAAAGTGTCGTCGTCGGGCCCATAGACCCAGGTGTCGTTGGTGAGCGGCGGACACATGCCCCCGCCACCGCCGCCGCCGTGACAACCATTGCAGCCGGCGGAGAGGTAGGTCTTGTGTCCCTCCTCGGCGATCTCGGCGATCTTGTCGTTATAGGGGTTGTGCAAGCCGCCCTTGGGCGTGGCCTTGATGAGGTCCAGCGGAGGCGTCTCGTCGCCCGCCTTGCAGCAATCGCCGCCGGCAGCAGCCTCGCCGCCTGCGGCCGCGTCCCCCGCCTGCTCCATCGGCTCCTCCGCCGCACAGGCCTTCCAGGCGAACGCACCCATGCCGGCGATAATCACGATCGTAAAAAGTCCGGTGATGATTTTGCGCACTGATCCGTTTCCTTACCCTAGTTGCGTTTTTGGTTTTCGATGAATTCAGCCGATCCCCGTAGGGAATATAGCAAAAAGCACGTTTGTCATATCGCCTCAAGGCGCGTTGCGAAAGCGGGGCTCGAGCGGTGCAACAGCTTGGCTTCCATCTCGGTTAATTTCGCATCAATTGGTGACGTCGAAATCCATGCCCTCGAAGGTGTAGCGGGGCACTTGGGTCCAGATGCCGTCCTCTTGCACGGGGACCTTGTGGATCTTGACGTTGTCCACCGTGAGTTTACCGCTCTTCTGGTTCACCCAAAAATCGATGTCGTAGTACTCATCGGTGCTGCCGGGCTTGCGGAAGTCGGTGCAGGCGAAATACTCGTCGTCCTTTTTGAGGTGCCGGATCGGCTGATGCATCTCGACGAATTCGAGCGGGATGGTCTCGCCGGTCTTGTCGTCCTTGATGGGAACGTTGCCCTGCGCGTCCTTATTGGTGGCGATGTAATTGTGGATGGCGCCCATCACCTGCCAGGCGCGGGTCACTTCCATGTCGCCGGGATGCTCCTGCACCGGCAGCCACCACCAGGCGACCGGCATGCGGGTGATCATGATCCAGCCATCGCCCTCTTGCTTGGGGCCCTTCTGCACCCTGATGTCCATCAAAGTGAGCTTGTCGCCCTCGGGCTTGTACCAAAAGTCGATGGCGTATTTCTTCTGGTCGTTGTCCTTGTCGTGGAAGATGGTGTTGGCGAACCAGCCATAACCCTTCATGCCGCGCACGATCTTGACCTGCTCATAGATGAGATTGAGGTCGGCATCGAGCTTGGGATCGTGAAACACGAAGGCGCCGTCTTTGGAGCGCTCGGCGACGGTGGCCTGGACCGCCTTGTTCACGTCCTCCTCGGTAGGCTCGGCCGCGAGCGCCGCAGATGCGCCAAGGGCCACGGCTAACGCCGCGGCCCCCACCAGACTTGCAATCAAGCGCCGCACGGTCATTGGTTCGAACTCCCGGACGCGCCTTCGGGCACACTCGCCGACTTGGCGGCGCTCAACACCTTGATGGCCTGCTGGGCCTCCAGGTTGCCGTTAAGCTCCGCCACATCGGCCGCGGTCTGACCCAGCTTGTTCTTGAGCGTCGGGTCGGCCCCGGCGTCGATCAACATGCCGATCATGGGCGGATTGTTGTGGGTGGCGGCGATCATCAACGCGGTCACGCCGGCCTTCGACTGGGCATTCACGTCGGCGCCGCGGTCGAGCAATCCTCGCGCGATGTCGGTGGGACGGGCGCTGCCCGGCACGAACATGGCGCCCTCGGCCGGCGAGGTCTGGCCCGCGGCGACCATCAAGGGCGTGAGGGCTTCGTCGCCGGAAGGCTGGTTGACGTCGGCGCCGGCCTCCATCAAGGCCTTGGCCGCCTCGTATTTATCCTCGGCGATAGCCAGCGGCAGCGGCCGGAAGCCCTCCTGGCCGGGCTTCTCCATGTCGGCGCCGTGCTCCAGCAGCACCTTGATCGACGGCACGTGGTCGCGCATCAGCGCCGCCACCAGCGGGGTCGGGTCACCGACATTGACGTCGGCGCCAAGCTCGATGAGCAGCGCGATCATTTTGTCACGACGCTGCCGGGCCGCGCTTTGCAGCGGAGTCCAGCCCTGGCTGTCGGCCTTGTTCACGTCGGCGCCCTTGGAGACCAGGAATTTGACGCGGTCGAAATCGTTGGCGATGATCGCGTTGCTCAGTTCCTGGGTGATGTCGGCGCCGGCATCGAGCCAGCCCTCGAGCTTCTCCTTGGTGACTACCTGGTCGGGCGAAGCGAGATCCGGGCGGGCCTTGAAATCGGTCTGCGCCACCGCGGTGTAGCTGCCATGCGACGGCAGGTCGCCCGGCACGATGCACTTGCTGCATTGCACGAGCGGCACGCCGTAATCGTCCAGGATCTTGGCGACCTCCTCCAGCCTTATCCTCGAGGGCGAATTCGAGCATGTATTTCAGGAAGGCGTCGGTCTTGCGCACGCCGATGGCGAGATCGAATTCGAGCGGGACCCGGTCATCCTCGAGATTGACCGGCTGAATGGTGAGCGGCTCGTGCTTCATGGTCTTGAGCCAGCCGGCGAACGGTCCCCACACGGCGGCGACGTCGAGTCGCCGTTGAGCACCTTCTGAACGCTCCACCACGGCTGATGCTCGGGAACGAGATCGGCGTCGTGGCTTTGCGTTTGGAGCGAGACATTGTCGACGATGCCGCGCTTGGCGAGAGCCTCGCGGATGCCCGAGGTCTGGAACACACCGATCTTCAAGTCCTTGAGCTTCGGATCGTCGAGGCCGGTCAGCTCAAGGCCCTTGTCGTTGCGATAGGCCAGAACGTAGGTCGAGCGATAGACGGGGAAGGTGGTGAGCAAGAGGCCATAATTGGCCGGCATGTCGAACATCACGTCGCACATGCCCTGGTCGAAGGTCTGTCGCGTCAGACCGCGCTCGAGAAAGGGACGCCAGGAATAATTCACCTTGGCGCCCATGGCCTCGCCCAGGAGATTGGCGATCTTGTTCTGAAAGCCCTCCTCTTGATGTTGGAGAGCGGCATGTTGCCGGGATCGGCGCAGACCGTGAGCGTTCCGAGCTTCTTCGCCTTGTAGGCGGCCTTGGCGGCCGCTCGGATGGCGATCTGCTCGCTCGGCGTGAGATCCTCGAACTCCTTGCTCAGATCGCGCTTGATGGGCTTTTTGGCGGCGTCGGCCGGCAACGCGCCGAAGGCAACCGCGGCGAGGCAAAGCGACGCCATCAGGATGCGGAAAGACATGGGGGACACTGGCTTCTTCGGTTGGCTGTTGGGGGACGTGCGGGGCTAGCAGCCTCGCCACACTCTACCCCTCAGATCAAGGGGCATTCTACCCCATTAATTAAGGAAATGACGCCCGATGCCGCAAGGGCACCGGGCGCCTTTAGTCTAGAAAGGCCGTCCGCTTATTCGAAGATGCGGAAGACGTTCAGCTCGCCGCCCTGGGGAATCTTGTCCAGGTTGGCGGCCTTGGTCATGGCCGTGGCGCCGATGGCACCGAACTTGTCGTTCAGGTCAAGACCAGCGGTAACCGGCAGGCCGATCCAGCCACCGATGCCCGAGTAGACACCGACATACTGCTTGCCACCGACCTTGTAGGTGACCGGGTTGCCGATGATGCCGGAACCGAGCTTGCGGCTCCACAGGATCTTACCGGAACTCCGGTCGACCGCGCGGAAGTCACCGCCCAGCGAGCCATAGAACATCAGGCCGCCGTCGGTAACCATGGTGCCGCCCCAGTTCGGATACGGATCCGGGATTTCCCACAGCGTCTTGCCGGACAAGACATCGTACTTCTTGATCTTGCCGGTCGTGCCCTGCTTCTCAGGATACATGTACACGTTCGCGAACACGTAAACCGTGCCCTGGTTCGTGTGCGTGCGCTCCTGCGGCTCGAGCTCCATGCACCAGTTGTTGGTGGGCATGTAGAAGACGTTCGGCTCCTTAGGATCAACCGAACCAGGCTGCTGGTCCTTGCCACCCATAGCAGAGGGGCAAGCTGACACGTTGCGTCCACGCTCAAGCGGGGAATGCTCGCGCACCTTGACCGGACGGCCAGTCTTCATGTCGACCTTCTCGGCCCAGTCCGTCGTCACGTATTTCGTGGCGCGGAGCAGAGTGCCGTCGGTACGGTCGAGCACATAGGCAAAGCCATTGCGGTCGAAGTGAGTGAGAACCTTACGCTTCTTGCCGTCGACGTCCATGTCGGTCAGCATGTTCTCGTTGATGCCGTCATAGTCCCACTGATCGAACGGGGTCATCTGGTAGGCGAACACCGCCTCGCCATTATCGACTTTGCGGCCGAAAATCGTCATCGACCACTTGTTGTCGAAATCGCCCGCGTTGCACTCTTCGTGGGTCTTGTCGGGGCAACGATAAGCAGGGCTCCACAGGCCGGGGTTACCGGTCGAGTAGTAGACCATCTTGAGCTCTGGATCGTAGCTGTACCAGCCCCAAGCCGCGCCGCCGCCGATCTTATAATCGTCGCCGGGGAACGTCTTGATGCCGAGGTCCGAACCAGCCTGACCGAACTGCGGGTTGGCTTTGTTGGTGTCGGCCGTCAGGCACACGTCCTTGTCGGAACCCGTGCTGTGGCAAACCCAAGCCTCCGAGCCGTCCTTCAGATTGAAGGCAGCGACACGGCCGCGAGCGGCGAACTCGTCACCACCGAAGCCGATGATCACCTTGTCGTCGGCGATCAATGGAGCGGGGGTGATGGTCTCGCCCTTCTCAGGGTAGGCGTACTTGACAACCCAGACTTCCTTGCCGGTCTGGCCGTCGAGGGCAATCACGAAACCGTCGAGAGTGCCATAGACGAACTTGCCGTCGGCATAGGAACCGCCGCGATTGACGGTGTCGCAACAAGCGCGCGGAACAGCGGACTTGTCACGATCGGTGGTCTTGACATAGTGCCAGACCCCCTTCGGGTTGTCAGGATCGGTCAGATCCAAAGCCTGAACCACGTTGCAGTTTGACATGGCCGGGCAGCCGGAAACCATGAACAGCATGGTCTTGCCACCAACGTCCTTGACGATGAGGGGCTGACCCTCATGACCACGCAGGGCATTGGTTCCCTGCAGCCAAACCATCTGCAACTTGCCGATGTTCTTCGTGTTGATATCAGCCAACGTGCTGTGACGCGTCAGCGCAAAATCCCGGCCGGGGGCTGGCCACTGATCGGGGTCCGCCATACGCGCAAGCTGCTCCTCATCGGAACCAGCCATTGCCTGACCGGAGATGCCCATCATCACCGCGATGAGGGTTCCGGCCAGAACACCAAACTTCATTTTCATATCTTTCTCCTCTCCCTAGCTACTCAGTTCACCGAACGAAAGCTGAGTTATTGTGTGTGCCGAGGCGCGTTTCTTTCTTGAGCGAAATGCCAAGAGAGCACCGAGCCCCTGCAAGTTTTCAAGCTGTCACTGTGGATATGGGAGGCTATCCCGAAAGCGTCGAAGCAAATAAATGCGCCTCGCGCCCGCTCCTGGCGGCGGGTCCTCCGATGAACACATCACGCGGTGACACCTCACGAGGAATCACAACCTAGCGCAGAGTGAAGTGCGGCGTTATCGAAATTCTCGATGGAAACCGGCATCCCACTCATTGCCAAGCTGCCCGCTCATAATTGCCAAATGTAATGGCTTTGCAAGCGAAAAGTGCTCGCGGCAAGCAAATGTGCTAGATGATCATTCCTATCACTGCACTTCGCTGCACTGCATCAAGTTGCGAACCCCGCAGTTTCCGGCGTCAAGCAAAAAACTTGCGTAATTTGTGTGCAGCCGCACGGCTCGGTTAATTCGGAGTCTCAATTGATCCGGCACGTGTCGCGGGAAGACACGAATCATACCCGGCGTGGTCTTGGCTGCTTCTTGCGAGGCTCCCAATCTTGCGCCGTCGCCATCCCTCCGCCGACGAGCCCTCCCCGGTCAGTCGCGAGAGGTCTTCGCCGAGGCTGACGGCAGGTGCTGGATGGCGATCCGCATCAGTTCGGGCAGCGTGCGCACGCCGAGCTTCGCCTTGAGCTGCGTGCAGGTATTGGCGACCGTCTTGTAGCTCACATGAAGATGCTCGGCGATCACGCCATAGGGCTTGCCTTCGGCCACCAGCGCCAAGGTCTGAAGCTCGCGCACCGTCATGCGGCGCAAGGGATTGGTGGTGCCCCTCGCCTCCATGAAGGCGACCTCGGAGGCCAGGTCGTGACTGAGATAGGGCCGGTTCTCGCGCACGCGTCTGAAAGGCCTTCAGCACCTCGTCGGAGGAGGTGTCCTTGAGCACGTAGCCGGTCGCGCCGACTTCGAGCGCGCGGCTGACGATGACCGGATCCGAATGCATGGTGAACACCAGGATCGGCGTCGTCTGGTCATGCAGGCGAAGCCTGCGGATGAAGGATAGCCCGCCGAGCGCGCCGGTCCGCATGGCCAAGTCGACGATGATCACGTCCGGTTTCTGCGTTGCGATAGAGGCGGAAGCCGTCGGCAAGGGTTTCCGCCTGGACGATCTGCTCAACCCCGGCATCCTCGAGCAACTGCTGGCAGCCTTGCAGCACGATCGGATGATCGTCGATGACCAGTACGCGTGTCATGAAAGTCCCTCCAACCAGTTCGGGCGCGCGCCGCCGTGCGGTGCTGGTACGCTCAACCGGAATCTCGATATGGACGGTCGTGCCCTTGGACGACGTGCTCTCAATCACACAGCTTCCGCCGAGAGAGCGCACGCGCTCCGACATGGTGGTGAGCCCGAAGCCCTTGGGTGTGGCGGGCGCAATGCCCTTGCCATCGTCGCTCAGGATGAGCGCCAGCCTGGCGCGCTGCCGCTTGGCGCCATTGCCGCGCAGCGCCGGCGTCTCGGCGAGATCGATGGTCAGAGATTGCCGCCTTGCCATGACGGATGGCATTGGTGATGCCCTCCTGAATGCAGCGATAGAGAGTGAGATCGATCGCCTCCCCGTAAGAATCGGCCAGCTTGCCGATGGCGACGGCGATATGCGTGTCGGGATGACGGCGCTGGAAGCCGGCGATGAGCTCGTCGAGCAGCTCGACCAGCTTCACCCGGCCGAGCGGCGCCGGCTTGAGTTTCTTGAGCAGCGCCCGGTTCAACAGCTTGAGGCGCTCGGTGATGGAGAGGATCTCGCCGAGGCGCCGGGAGATCTCGGCGGTGCGCCGGTCGGGCAGCTGGTCGGCAAGAATTCTGGATGGATGAGGCATTGGCGGTAATGCCGAACAGGCAGGGACCGGCCTCGTCGTGCAGCTCGTTGGCGATCTCGCGCCGCTCCTCCTCCTGCACGGTGATAAGCTGGCGATAGAGCCGGCTATTCTCGTCGCGCGCGGTGTCGAGCGCGCCGGCCAGCGTGTTGAAGCGTTCGGTGATGATGGACAGCTCCTTGACCTTCGGCAGCTGAAGTCTGGTCGCATAGTGACCGTCTTCCAGGCTGAGCATGCCCTTCGAGAGATGCGCCAGCGGATCGAGGACACGGCCGAGCACGACGTAAAGGACGGCAAGGATCAGCGCGTTGAGCGCGAGCCATACGACGGCGAGCGAGGAGAAGTCATGCCAGGCCTCGGCGATTTCATCGGCCGGCTCGCCGACGATGATGACCGGGTTGGCATGCTCGATCGCGACCACCCGCACCGCGCGGCCGACCAGCTGCGGCCGCACCAGGGCGGAAAACCAGCTCGGCACATAGTCCCTGCCCTCCGCGCCGGCGGCCTGCCGCGGCGACACCACGGTGAGCTGGCCGTTGGGGTCCATGAACATGATGCGCACATGGCGCAGATGCTTGAGCTGGAACGGCAATTCCTCTTCGAGCGAGGAGAGCCGGCCCTGCGCGGCGAGGTCCTTCATGGTGGCGGCGACGAAGCGCTGCGCCACCTCGAGCGAGGCTTCGATCTCGACCCTGGTGGCTGTGCGGGTATTCAATATCGAGACGGCGCCAGCCAGCAGCGCGGCGAGAAGATTGATGATCCCCACCGCCACGAGCAGTTGCGTGCGGACCGGCCGCTCGTACCAAAGCTTTTGCAGCACGCCTCAATAGTCTCCACACTTGGCCTTGCTTAGCGCTTCCACGACTGTTGGAAGCTCTGGCAGGTGACCTTGCCGACATCGCAGTCCATGTCGGACGGGAGAAAATAGCAAGGGCAACCCTGGCAATAGGATTGCCAAATGTTCCCGCCCGTTCTTGGGAGGGGCTCGAGGCCTAATGGCGCCGGCGGGCAGCCGGCCCTATGGACTGAACTGGTTCAGTTCGCCGAGGAGGTAATCGAACAGGCCCGCGCCTACCTTGATGTTCTCAGCCGACACGCCGCCGTCGAGCATGATGTCATAGGTGAAGATGAAATTGCCCTGATCGTCGAGATTGGCCTTGGCAAACCGCCACTGCGTGTTCCAGGCATTGGCAAATTCCAGGTTGAGGGCCTGATCTGCGCCGAATCCGGTCCAGAATTGAATGGAGCTGCACCCTTGAGCCTTGCAGTCATAGAGGAACACCAGCACCGAATAACCAGACATCGTGGTGGACACGTATTTCCCGGTATTGTCGGATTCAACCTGCGACCGGTAGCCGGCCGCGGTCAGGATCGAGGCAAGGTCCTCGGGCTGAATACGCGAAATCACGCCGCCCGGGGCCCGCTGTTCATCTTGGGCATTGGACGGAGCGAGCGCCGCCAGGAGAAAGCAGCCACAGACGGCGATCATGACAGGAATGCGCATTGGAGAACCCTTCGGTTGGACATGCATTCGCGCGCAGACACGGCGACGGGATTTTGAGCGAGAACGGCTTCGCCTGGCAAGAAGGTTCTCTGGGCGGGGGGTCACGGCGCAGACGTTAACCGCATTACATTTCGGTTAGGCGGCATGGAACTCATGGAAATGCCGAATTCCGTCTTGTATCATCTGCCGGTTCCGCAGAGAGGACGAACAGATGCGCGCCTTCACCATGATTGCCGTTGTGACACTGGGCCTCGGCTGTTCGACCGGGGGCGCTCTCGCCGAACCGGCCGACGTGAAATCCGATTCGACCGCGATGACGGCGGCCAAGGCCAAGTCGCTCAATCGCATGAGCATCGGCGTCTATAGCAGCCTGAGGACGGGCTCCTCGAACCGGGCGACGTCGCTGAACCCGAGTTTGAAAGCCGCCGCTCAGGGTGCCGGCGGAATTGCCGATCAACAGCTCCAGGTGCAGCGCGCGTCGCTCACCAACAGGAAGATGTCATCGAGTGTCTATCGCGCGGCTCACCCGCAGCAACTCCAGACCTTGACGACCGGCAGCGCCGATGATTTCGACGCGATGGGGCTGTCCCCCGCCGCTGTTCCGAGCGCGGCCAGGATGAACAAGCTGCACTAGCAGTCTTGCCGCCAGCCGTTACGGTACAACCGCCACTCCCCAGGGCAGGCGGCCGACCGGTACCGATTTTTCCGCCTTCAAGCTCTCGACATCGATAACGGTCACATCGTTGGTGAGCCCGTTGGCGACATAGAGCTTCTTCTGGTCGGCCGACAGCTCGAGATGCCAGGGCCGCTGGCCGACCAGGATGTAGTCCTTCACCTCGTAGGTCTTGGGATCGACCACGGCGATACGATTGCCCGGGCCAAGCGCGACGAAGACGTACTTGCCGTCCTTGGTGAACTCGATGCCGACCGGCTGAAGCAATTCGGGGCGCACGCCGGCGACCGCGAAGCCGATCTTCTTCTTAATTTTCCAGTTGCTTTCGTCGATCACCGAGACGGTGCCGCCCACTTCCGATGAGACCCATACCTCCGTGCCGTCGGGGTTGAACTTCGCCTCGCGCGGGCGCGTGTCGACCAGAACATTGGCGACGATCTTCTGGCTCGCATTGTCAATGACATGGGCCATGCTCGTGCTTTCCGAAGTGGCGACCGTGTATTTGGAATCGGGGCTGACGCCCATACCTTCGGGCTCGACGCCGACCGGAATCTCGGTGAGAACCTCGCCGCTCTTGGTGTCCATCACCGTGACCATCGAGTCGTCCTCGTTGGCGATGTACAGGACGCCTCCTTTGGGATCGACCGCCATCAATTCGGGGTCGGGGCCCGACTCGAGCTGGCGCACGACCTCCAGCTTGCTGGTGTCGATGACATCCATGATGTCGCCGTCACCGGCGGCGACGTAAACCTCTTTGCCGTCGGGGCTGGCGACGATGCCGCGGGGACGGCGGGCGGTCGGAATGGTCTTGATGACCTCGAGCGTGTTGCCGTCGATCACCGTGACGGTGTTGTCCTTCTCGTTAGAGACGTAGATCTGGAGCGCCAGCGCAGGCGAGGAGGCCAAGGCGAGCAGCGCGGCGGCGGTCGTGAACAGAATCGGGCGTTTCATCTCCGGTACCTTTTCGATCTATTTGGGGAAGTTGCACTTGGTCTCGGGCTCGTCATAGCCGAGCGTGTCGGTCAGGAATTTTGGGTGAAGGAAGCCCTCCTGCGGCGACATCGACACAAGCGAGCGGGCGCCGGTGATCAACAGCGGCTGCCGCAGCTGGTGATCCCACGTGCGGAAGGAGAGCCCCTGCCCCTTAAACGCGGCGACGGTGAACGCGTCGGACAGAAGGAAGTCGCGGATATCGGCCACATCGGTCTTGCCCGACCGCGTGACCGCTTCGCCGACAGCACGCACGGCAATCCAGGCGGAATAGTCGCGCTCGGTCATTATCCGCTTGGCGTAGCGTTCGAACCGGTGCTGCATCTGGGTGCCGGCATATTGCTCATAGGACCGGTGCCAGGCGACCGCGATCAGGCCCTGCGTGCCGACCACCGGCCTCGGATCGTAATCGCGGTAGGGCACGTACTCGCCGAAGCGCTCCACGGTATCGACCACCCACACGACGTCGTGCGCCGGAGCGCCTTGCGTCAATTCGGGCATCTGCGTCTGGATTTGCTGATGGCCCGAATCGGTGCGCGGATTGGCGGTGTCGAAGGTGTATTCGCGCTGCTCGACGATCTTGCCGCCGAAGCGCCCGGCGGCGCGCTCGACTGCGGCGTCATAGTCCTTGTCGGAGGGAGCGACGCCTTTCAGCACGAGCCATTTGGGCCATTTCTTCCAGATGAGATATTGGGCCAGCGCGTCGGCGCGCATCGCCCAGCTCGGCGCGATGTGGAAAATGTTGAAGCGGCATTGCTGCTGGCGCAGCGCGTCGTCGCTCAAGCGGATATTGAAGATGAGCGCGCTCTTCGCTTCGGGCAGGTCGGCCACGGCGAGCAGATCCGCCGCCTCGAGATCGGCGATGATGATGGCGGGGCCGTCCTTCAGGATCTCCTTGGCCTTGGCCGCCACGTCACCGTCGGCCGGAACGATGTCCTCGACGAGATCGTATTCCTGACCGAGGAACTGGCCGCTCTTATTGTTGTCCTGGATGGCAATCCGCGCGCCTTGGAGACCATTATCGGTGAGCACGGGATCGACCAGGGAGAGCGGAACCGGCTCGTCATATTTCTTGCCGAGATAGTGAATGGCGATCTTGACCAGCGGGGGCGCCGCGGCAGGCGCGGTGTCATCGGCGGCGCGGGCGCCGAAGCCGATCAGAGCGACCAGCGCGAGAATGCCGGAGGCTGGTGGTGACGGGAGAAATGGAAAACTTCACGGGGTGCACTGAGCAAGACAGGTTCAGGGACCATCCAAGCTCAGGGATTCACGCACAAACCTATTTGCGGGCGCTCACCTGGCGGCCTCGATGGCGCCTGGAGGCTAGCCGATCGGGTATTGCCAGCGTTGCCAATCCTCCCCAGCACGGCGCGGGTGAAAGCCGGACATAATTCTGACTTTGCTTGCCGTTCGTTCCCGGCTGCGCAGGTCAGGTCGCGCGCTTGCCGAAAGCGAGAATGCCGGCGACCGGCACGACGAAGCCGATGGTGACCGCGGCGATGGTGAGCGCCGCCAGATCGGCGTAGGAGCCGCGGCCGACCTCGAACAGGATATTGAGATATTTGGTCTGAAGCGCGCCGGCCACCAGCGCCACGTTCATCAGCGAGGCCATCAGCGCAAACCAGGTGGCGCGCCGCCCCGCCGGCGCATTGATGGCGACGATGGTGAGCGCCGGGATCATCGAGAGCTCGGCGAAGGGCGCGGCCGCGGTGGTGTCGATGAAGGCGATGGTGCGGGCGCCGAAGCCGAAAGTTGACTTCCGTCCATTGATCGACCCGCAGCGCCAGGCCGATACTCGGCAGCGACAGCACCGTGCCGACGATGGTCAGCCATAGCAGCACTTGGGCGATGGGTTTGCGGGTGATGATATCGGAGAACAGCCACGCGCCGGCGAGGCTCAGCCCCGCGCCGATCTGCGCCAGCGTGCCGTAGAAACTCTCGTCGAAGCCGAGCACGTCGATGGTGAACCAGCGATAGCCCTCGCCGACCCCTGGGCTGGCGCGAAAGAGGAAGATCACCACCGCGGCGTAGAAGATGCGCTTGCGATGCACCTCGTCGACGTCGGCGGCGATGCGGACGAGCATCAGCGCGATCACGGTGAGCGAGATGACAAAGACCAATTCCTGCCCGAAGGGCACGCCCCCGAGCCCGATGGCGAGAACCACGGCGCCGAACAGCAACCCGCCGCCAAGGATACGCCAGTCGATCGGCTTCAGCTCGACGCCGTCGAGACGGACCAGCATGGCGCCGGTGAGCGAGATGGCCGGAATGGTCAGGCCGAGCAGGAACACCGTCTCGTAGCTGTAGATTTGCGCGAGCCAGCCGGACAGGCCGGCCACCGACAAGATGCCAGACCACAGCGCAAGCCGTCCCAACACTTGCACGAGGCCAAGCTCGCGGTCGATTTCGGCCTTCGGCTTCGGCGTGCCGTCAGGCTTCTCGCGATCCACCACCTCGGTGGTCATGGCGTCGGCGACCACGTCCTGGAGCACCACGCCGATCACGATCAGCAGCTGGGCGGTCAACATAGAGCGCGTTCTTGCCGGCGAAGGCGATCCAGCCGCCGGCGGCGCCGGCGAGCAGGATCATGCCCGAGGCCACCAGGCTTGCGCCGATGAACACATAGGCCCGGCGCTGCGAGCCGAGGATCGGCACCGAGTCGGCGAGCTGCCCGAACACCATCTTGATGGTCCAGGGCAAGGTGAACCACACGGCGATCGCCGCCAGCTCGGCCGGGCTGAAGGTCAAAGCTTCCTTGACCCAGAACGCCTCGGCGATGGCGACCAGGCCAAGCGCGCCATAGGCGTAATAGATCATCAGCAGCGGCAGATAGCGCAGCCGCATGGCGCGGACGGGCGTGACCAGCGCCACCTTGAGCTTGTCGAGCAGCCGCCGGTGTTCGGCGCCGCGAGCGGACGCAGCCGTCATTGTCGACCTCGGCCTCTGGACAGGTGACTCGCCTTAACGGAACGGAGAGCCAATTTGCCTCATTGTTAGGTTGATTTGCCTCAAGGTTCTGACACAGACGGTCTGGTCCGGTCTGTCATGAAATTTCCGCCTAAGCGGTCTAAGACCAACGTCTCAATGACAATCCGCAATCTCGACCATGCGCTTCGCCCGCATTCCGTCGCCATCATCGGCGCCAGCGCGGAGCCGGGATCGGTCGGCAACAAGCTGACCGAAAATATTCTCGCCGGAGGTTTCGGCGGACAGGTCTATCTCGTCAATCCGCATCAAGCGAAGATCGGCGGGAAGAAATGCTTCGCGGACATCGCGGCGCTGCCGGAGGCGCCCGAGCTTGCGGTGATCGCGACGCCGCCCGCTACGGTGCCGGGCTGATCGGCGCGCTCGGCGCGAAGGGAACCCGCGCCGTGGTGGTCATCACCGCGGGTCTTGTCGCCCGAGCTCAAACAGGCGGCGCTCGACGCGGCGCGGCCGTATTGCCTGCGCATCATCGGCCCGAACTGCCTCGGCCTCGCCGTGCCGGGCATCGGGCTGCACGCGAATTTCGGGCTCACCCGGCCCTCTCCCGGCAAGCTCGCCTTCCTGTCCCAATCGGGCGCGCTTGTCACCGGCATCCTCGACTGGGCGGCCGCGCGCGGGATCGGCTTCTCCTATGTGGTCTCCATGGGCGACATGGCGGATGTCGATGTCGGCGACCTGCTCGACTTCCTCGCCGCCGATATCGCGACCGGCTCGATCCTGCTCTACCTCGAGACCATCCCGGCGGCGCGCAAGTTCATGTCGGCGGCGCGCTCGGCAGCCCGCGCCAAACCCGTGATCGTGATCAAGTCAGGCCGCTATGCAGAGTCGGCACGGCCGCGGCCACCCATACCGGCGCGCTGGCCGGCAGCGACGCGGCGGTCGGCGCAGCGTTCAGGCGGGCGGGGCTGGTGCGGGTGGACGAGCTCGAAGAGCTGTTCGCCGCGGCCGAAACGCTGACCTGTCTCAAGCCGGTCGAGGGCAACGAGCTTCTGATCGTGACCAATGGCGGCGGCGCCGGCGTGCTCGCGGTCGACGATCTGATGCGCTCGGGCGGCCGGCTCGCGCCGCTGGCCGAGACGCGTCGTCGCCAAGCTCGACACGGTGCTTCCCGCCAACTGGTCGCGAGGCAATCCGGTCGACATCATCGGCGACGCGTCACCCGAGCGCTATGAGCCGCGCTCGACGCCGTCTTGCCGACTGCACGGCCGACGCCATCCTGGTCATGAATTGCCCGACGGCGCTGGCCTCCTCGAGCGACGCGGCGCAGGCCGTGATCGACGCGATCGCCCGGGCGCCGAGGCCCGAGCGCTTGCCGCCGATCCTGACCAACTGGCTCGGCGAGGACGCGGCGGCCGGAGGGCGGCGCAAGTTCCGCGAGGCCGCCATCCCGACCTATGAATCGCCGACCGACGCGATCAAAGGCTTCTTCTATCTCTGGCAGTACACCAAGGCGCAGGAAGCGCTGATGCGGACGCCCCCCAGGGAGTCCGAGCGGACCCATGTCGCCGAAGAGGCGGCACGCACCATCATGCGCACGGCCGCGGCCGAGGGCCGCTCGCTGCTGACCGAGCCGGAAGCCAAGGCGGTGCTGTCCGCCTATGGCATCCCACGGTCGCAACGCGGGTGGCCGGCTCGCCGGAAGAGGTCGAGCGCATCGCCGCGACGCTGCTCGAGCAAACCGGCTCCGTCGCGGTCAAGATTCTCTCCGACGATATTCCCCACAAATCGGACGTGGGCGGCGTTCGCCTCGGGCTGCGCAGCCCGCAAGACGCCCGCCATGCCGCGCAGAGGATGCGCGAGCGCGTGGCCGAGCTTCGCCCCGATGCGCGCATCAAGGGCTTCACCGTGCAGCCGACGATCACGCGCCCCAACGCGCACGAGCTCCTGATCGGGGTCTACGAGGATCGCCTGTTCGGTCCGATGATCCTGTTCGGCGCCGGCGGCACGGCGACCGAGATCATCCGCGACACGGCCGTGGCGCTGCCGCCGCTCGATCATCGAGCTTGCGCGCGACCTCATGGAGCAGACGCGCATCTTCAAGCTGCTCGAGGGCTATCGCGACCAGCCGCCTGCCGATCTTGCGGCAATCGCCGACATCTTGGTGCGCCTGTCGCAGCTGGTGGTGGATTGCCCGGCGGTGAAGGAGCTCGACATCAATCCCCTGCTCGCCGACGAGCTGAGGTCATCGCCCTCGACGCGCGCATACGCATCGAGCCGAGCCGAGGTGGAGACGCAAGGCCCCAATCCGCGGCTTGCCATCCGGCCCTATCCCAACCAATGGGAGACATGGATCGCCGACCGATAACGGCTTCGCATCTTCATCCGGCCGATCAGACCCGCCGACGAGCACCTTTATGGCGCGTTCGTCGAGAAGCTCTCGCCGGACGACATCCGCTTCCGCTTCCTGGCGCCGCGCAAGGAGTTCTCCCACAAATTCATCGCCCGCTTCACGCAGATCGACTATGCGCGCGCCATGGCCTTCGTGGCGCTGGACAAGGAGCAGAAGGAGCTGCTCGGCGTCGCGCGGCTGGCCGCCGATCCCGATTACACCAGCGGGCGAATACGCCATCATCGTGCGGAGCGACCTCAAGGGCACGGGCATCGGCTGGGCGCTCATGCGCCACCTCATCGCCTATGCCGAGAAGGAGGGCCTGCGCGAGCTCGTCGGCGATGTGCTTGCCAGCAATCAGCCCATGCTCGAGATGTGCCGCGCGCTCGGCTTTCAGACCTCTCCCGATCCTGAAGATCGCTCGATCTACAAGGTGCGGCTAAGCCTCCCCGCCAGCTTCAAAGCGGCGGGCCTCGAGGCGCGCGCTGAGCTTGCGCGCTTGGCCGGCTCCTTCCGTAAAGCGAATCCCTTCACGACGGAGTAGATCGCCGGGATGACGACGAGGGTCAGCGCGGTCGAGGACACCATGCCGCCGATCATCGGCACGGCGATGCGCTGCATCACCTCGGCGCCGGTGCCGTGGCTCCACATGATGGGCAGGAGCCCCGCCATGATGGCGGCGACGGTCATCATCTTGGGGCGCACGCGCTCGACCGCGCCCGACATGATGGCGGCGTAGAGATCGTCGCCGGTGAACGGGCGCCCTTCCCGCTCGCGCTTGCGCCTTGAGCTCCTTCAGCGCGTGATCGAGATAGATCAGCATCACCACGCCGGTCTCGGCGGCGACGCCGGCCAGCGCGATGAAGCCGACCGCCACCGCGACCGAGAGATTGAAGCCGAGCCACCACATCAGCCAAAAGCCGCCGACCAGCGCAAACGGCACCGACAGCATGACGATCAGGGTCTCGGTGATGCGCCGGAAGTTGAGGTAGAGCAGCAGGAAGATGACCAGCAGCGTCACCGGCACGACGACTTGCAGACGTGCCTTGGCGCGCTCGAGATACTCGAACTGGCCGCTCCAGGTGGCGTAATAGCCCGGCGGGAAATTCCACTCCGGCCGCCACCGCCTTTTGCGCGTCGGCGACATAGCTGCCGAGATCGCGGTCGCGCAGATCGACAAAGATGTAGAGCGCGAGCTGACCGTCCTCGGTGCGGATGCTCGAGGGGCCTTGCGCCAAGACTCGACCTTGGCGACCTCGCCGAGCGGCACCGTGCCGCCGCCCGGCAGCGGGATCAGCACTTCGGTGGCGATCGTCTTCAGGGCGGCTGCGATAGTCGCGCGGGTAGCGGATGCTCACGGTGTAACGCTCGCGGCCTTCCACCGTGGTGGTCACGGGCTCGGCGCCGAGCGCCATGGCGATCACGCTCTGGACGTCGCCGATCATCAGCCCGTAGCGGGCGAGCTGCGCCCGGTCCGGGTCCACGTTGAGGTAATAGCCGCTGATGGCCCGCTCGGCATAGGCCGAGGCAGTGCCCGGCACGTCGCGGATCACGGCCTCGATCTTGCGGGCAAGCTTCTCCATCTCGCCCAAGTCCTTGCCGAACACCTTGACGCCGACCGGCGTGCGGATGCCGGTCGACAGCATGTCGATGCGCGCCTTGATCGGCATGGTCCAGGCGTTGGACACGCCGGGAAATTGCAGCGACTTGTCCATCTCGGCGATCAGCTTGTCCACGGTCATGCCCGGGCGCCATTCGCTCTCGGGCTTGAGGTTGATCACGGTCTCGACCATCTCGGTGGGCGCCGGGTCGGTGGCGGTCGAGGCGCGCCCCGCCTTGCCCCACACCGAGGCGACCTCCGGGAAGGACTTGATGATCTTGTCTTGCGTCTGGAGCAGCTCGGCAGCCTTGGTCACGGAAATGCCCGGCAGCGTCACCGGCATATAGAACAGCGTGCCCTCATTGAGATTGGGCATGAACTCGCTGCCGAGCCTCGACGCAGGCCACAGACTCACGCCGAGCACGCCTAGCGCAATCAGGATCGTGGCCGTCTTGAATTTCAGGGCGAGCCGGATCACCGGCCGGTAGACCCACATCAAGAACCGGTTCACCGGATTCTTGTGCTCCGGCATGATGCGGCCGCGCACGAACACCACCATCAGTGCCGGCACCACCAGGATCGAGAGCAGCGCCGCGGCGGCCATGGCGAAGGTCTTGGTGTAGGCGAGCGGCTTGAACATCCGGCCCTCCTGCGCTTCCAGGGCGAAGATCGGCAGGAACGACACGGTGATGATGAGCAGGCTGAAGAACAGCGCCGGGCCGACCTCGACGGCGGCCTCGATCAAGATTTCGCTTCGCGGCTTGCCGGGCGGCGCGCGCTCCAGATGCTTGTGCGCGTTCTCGATCATGACGATGGCGGCATCCACCATCGCGCCGATGGCGATGGCGATGCCGCCGAGGCTCATGATGTTGGAGCTCAGCCCCAACGCCCACATGCAGATATAGGCGATGAGAATGCCGAGCGGCAGGGTGATGATCGCCACCAGCGCGCTGCGGGCATGGAGCAAGAAGATCACGCAAACCAGGGCGACGATCGCACTCTCCTCGATCAGCGTGCGCTTGAGGTTATCGATCGCCCGGTAGATCAGGCCGGAGCGGTCATAGACCGATTCGATGGTGACGCCCTCGGGCAGGCTCGGCGCCAGCTCGGCGAGCCGGCGCTTCACATTGTCGATCACCGTCAGCGCATTCTCGCCGAAGCGCTGGAGCACGATGCCGGAGACCGCCTCCCCTTCCCCGTCCATCTCGGCGATGCCGCGCCGCTCATCGGAGGTCAGTTCGACCCGCGCCACGTCCTTCAGCAGCACCGGGATGCCGCCTTCGTTCTTGACCACGATCTGCTCGATGTCCGACAGGCTTTTGAGGTAGCCGCGCCCGCGCACGGCGAACTCGGTCTCCGACACTTCCAAGGTGCGGCCGCCGACATCCATGTTGCTGTCGCGGATCACGTCGCGAATCCGCGACAGCGGAATGTTGAGCGCCTGGAGGCGGCGGGGATCGATCACCACGCTGTATTGCTTGACGAAGCCGCCGACGCTGGCGATCTCCGCCACGCCCGGCGCGTTGGACAGCCCGAAGCGGACATACCAGTCCTGGATGGTGCGCAGTTCGGCGAGGCTGCGCTGCGTGCCGCGCACCACATATTGATAGACCCAGCCGACGCCGGTGGCGTCGGGGCCGAGGCTCGGCGTCACGCCCTGCGGCAGCCGTCGCGCCGCGGAACTCAGATATTCGAGCACGCGCGACCGCGCCCAATAGATGTCGGTGCCGTCCTCGAAGATGACGTAGACGAACGACACGCCGAAGAAGGAGAAGCCGCGCACCACGCGCGCCTTGGGCACGGTCAGCATCGCCGTGGTCAGCGGATAGGTGACCTGGTCCTCGACCACTTGCGGCGCCTGGCCGGGAAACTCGGTGTAGACGATGACCTGAACGTCGGAGAGATCGGGAATGGCGTCGAGCGGCACCCGCGACACCGCGTAAATGCCGGCGACGGTGACGAACAGAGTGGCGAGCCCGACGAGAAAGACGTTGCGGCCCGACCAGCGGATGATCGCGGCGATCATGGCTGCGCTCCTTGGCCGAAGCTTTGGAGCGCGGCCTTGAGGTTGCTTTCGGCGTCGATCAGGAAGGTGGCCGAGGTGACGACCTCCTCGCCGACTTCGAGGCCACTCCTGATCTCGGTATAGGCTTCGCCGCGCCGCCCCAGTTCCACGGCGCGCGGCTCGAAGCGCCCCTCGCCCTTGACCACCAGCACGACCTGGCGCGCACCGCTATCGATGATCGCGCTGTCCGGGACGGCAATGGCGGGAGCCTCGCCCTCGCCGGCCTCAAACACCACATCGGCATACATACCGGTCTTCAACTTGCCGTCAGGATTGGGCAGCTCGATACGAACGGTGACGGTGCGGGTCTCTGGATTCATCATCTCGGGATAGATGAACGCCACGACGCCGTGTTGCGGCTCGGCCGGAAACGATCTGAACGTCACGGTGACGGCCATGCCCAGCTTGATCTCGCCGATATCGGCCTCGGCCACCTCGGCGACCAGCCAGACACTAGAATGGTCGGCGATGCGGAACAGCTCATCCCCGGCGATCACGCGTTGACCCTGGATAACTTTCTTCTCCACAACATCGCCGGTCGCCGGCGAGACCCAGTCGATGGTGCGCGGGTTGGTCATGGTCTGCCGCACCTCGTCGATGCGGCTGTCGGGAACGTCGAGATTGCGCAGCTTCTGCATCGCGCCGGCGAGACTTCGGCTCGCTTCGGACTTCGAGGACGCAACTTCGGCACGAAGCGAGACCAGGAGATCGGCTTGCGCGAGCTGAATTTGCGGGCTGTAGAAGCGGAATAGCGGCTCGCCCTTGTTGACGTGCTGGCCGGTCTTGTTGACGAACAGCTCCTCGATATAACCGTCGGACCGCACGGTCACGATCCACAGCAGCGACTTGTCGTGCTGGATGGTGCCGATGCCGCGAACGGTGCGGGAGATGGGGCGGGTCTCGACCTTTACCGTGCGCACGCCCGTGCGCTGGATCTTGTCGAGGCTGACCTTGACCGTGTTCGGGTCGTCGTGCTCATCGGCATAGACCGCGATGTAGTCCATGCCCATGGAGTCCTTCTTCGGCACCGGCGAAGTGTCGGGAAGCCCCATGGGATTGCGGTAATAGAGAATCGTCCGGCCGGGCGCGGCGGGCTGAGACTGTTCGGCCACGGCGGGCGTGGCGACGGTCTCGGAGCGATGCGCGTACCAATAGCTCGCGGCGGTACCGGCAATCATGCCGGCCACCAATAGGATCAGACTGTTCGGACGCCTCATGGCGCGTCTCCCGGAATCCTCGTTGCTGGGCCTCTGCCTGGCGAGCGGCAAAGGACTGGCGCGTGATGCTAGGGCGCGAGCGGGCGCTCACACCGGCAGCACGGATTTACTGAGGATTCAGACCCGGGGAGGCGGCGAAGGGGGATTGGGCGATCGAGTTGTCGCGACGCCCGTAAGTGTCGACGTCCGAGGCGAGGCCGACGGTCTGAACGCAACGCCGGCCGGCGCCACGGGGAGCGCCGAGACACCCGCGCATTTCAGCACGCAGGCGGCAGATTTCCCGCAATCGTCTTTACCCTGCTGGTCGCAATGCTGTGCATCGGGGCAGCACTCGGCGCCACGACGACGTCTCGGGCGAGAAGGTGCGCGCGCTGGCCGCCGCGACCGGCAGCATGGCCACCGAAACGGCCGTCAAGGCCACCATAATGGCGCGCGCGATGCTCATCGTTCTAAAGGACTAGCCGCCAGGCTACGCTCCCGTCAAGTGACAGAGCCGTGAGGCCTACCATCGTCGAGGCTTAATTCTTGGCTATGGGCCTAGCGGGCCGGGACGAGGTGCCCGGTCAAGTCGTGGTCGGGGACCTTGGTCAGGTCCTTTTGCAGATCGCCGGCCACCAGCGCGGCCATCGGCTTGGCGAGAGCCTGTTTGAGCTCGGTCAGCACCCCGGGCGGCGCGACCAGCACCAGGCTGTCGAATTGACCGCTGCCATGCTCGGACTCGATCTGCTCGGCGACGAGCTTGATGAAATCCTCCTTGGCGGCCTCGTGCAGATCGCGGCGCGGCTCGACCGCGGAGCGCCCGGGACCCGGCGCTCTCCTTGACCCGCGCCGGCCGGTCGCGGCCAAGATCGCTCGACCGCGCGTGCAGGTCCGCGGCGACGAAGCTCAACACCGTCCGGAAGGCGCCGTTCTCGTCGCGCTCGACGAAGCGGGCCCTGCCGCCGTCGGCGATGACGTACCAGATCTTCGCTTTTTTCATGGGTTCGACGGTTCTCCTGGATCGCGCAGACTCATTATATAGGCGGCGAGATCGGCAAGTTCCTTCTTGGTGAGCGGAATTGTCGGCATCGGATGCTTGGGCAGCGCGATATGCGCCATGATCGTGCCCTCGGTCTGCGCCTCTTTGTTGGCGATCTCGTTGAAAGCTCGGAACGTCCGACATTGGCCTGTTCCTGGCCGGCTGCCGACGAGATGGCAGTTCGCGCAGAGCCGTACCGCCAAGTCCTTGCCGTGCGCGGGATCGGGTTGTCGCCGCCGGGGCGGCGAAGGCGAAAGCAGCGCCGAGCAGCGACACTGCGCCAAAGGTCGCAGCTCGTGCGGAAATCACATCGGAGTCAGCCTGCTACCGAGCAACGGCGGCAAGTCCATGGACCTCCTTGCCTCACATATATAGTGTAACGGAGGCTATAGAGTAACGGAGGTCGTAGAATGCGCGGAAGGCTCAGGCGCTCGATCGCCTTGAGCTTGGCCACGTCGAGCAGGTGCACGCGCCTGGCCGATTCCAGCCTGATCAGGTGCCGGCTCCTTGAGCTCGGCGAACATGCGGGAGACGGTCTCGAGCGTCAGCCCGAGATAGTCGGCGATGTCGTGGCGCGGCATGGCGAGATCGACGCATGTGGTTCGCGCCCGGCCGGGCATCCATCTCCAGCAGAAACGCGGCAAGGCGCTCCAGCGCATTCTTGCGGCCGAGCACGAGAAGCTGATCCTGGGTGCGCCTGAGCCCAGCATGGCCAAGGCTCAGCAGCTCGCGCACGACGTTGTATGTGCGTGCTGCCGAGCGTCCGGACAGCCCGTCCCATTTGAAGGCGACGACCTTGGCGGGCACCACGGCTTCGGCCGAGAGCGTGATGGATCTGCGTCGGCCTCGAAGCCGAACATCTCGCCCGGCATGTGAAAGGCGCTGATCTGCCGGCGTCCGTCGGGAAGGAGCTTGGAGACGCGGACCACGCCCGACAGCACCTTGTAGACATAGCCCGACAGTTTCGCCCTCGGCGTAAATCTCGGCGTTGCGCCCGAAGCTCATGACCACGCCGACCGGCGGCCATCGACTTGGACAGTCGCGGGCTTGCGACGTGCCGACACGGCGAAGTGGAGGTTCGTAGGCGGCGTTGCGGCAACGGCGCTCTGCGTCAGCATGGCTGGCTTCCTTCCCGAAGAGTGGGCCTGTCTGACGCAAATCAGTACGCCCCGCGCCCGGAGGCGGAAATTCGTGACAAGCACCTAAGGAGAATTACGGAGTTGCGCCGGACGAAGGGCCCGGAAAAGGCGCAAGTTCACTCAGAGCGCCGGTGATCGCCGCGCGCTTGGGGGCGATTCATTCGATCGGCCGTCTTGATGGCGTCGAACAGCACGCTTCCAAGCAGCGGCTTTTCGACCACCCTGAGTCACCCCGGCAGCCTCGGCGCGGGCCAGCACCCGCCCCGTTTCGGCGTTCCACCATGAGAACGACCGGGACGCCGAAGGCATCGAACCGGCGATCCGCCATCCGCGCGAACACGTCCTGATCGAGCACCAGGCAGCCCTGGGGCTCGCCGGCGCCGATCGCGCGGAGCAAGGAATGTTCGTCGCACAGCTTGACCGCGTAGCCCTCGAGCTCCAGCGAGAAGCGCAACGAAGTTCGCCAGACGCCGTCGCCGACGGCGATCAGAATGGTTGCGGCTTCTGCCAAATCGTTCTCCTTCAGGCGCATGTCGCCGATCTCGTTGAGCAGCAGATTAGCGCAAGGTGGAGACCCGGCCGCTTTTGAGCTACGTCAAACGGGCGACGTGCCGTCGGCGCGCCTATTTCGGACGCGCGGCGGGCCGAGGCGATGTCGGCGAGAATGGCCATGCGGATCAGCTCGGACAGGCTCCGTGGCCGCCATCTTGGTCATCAGGTTGGCGCGATAGACCTCGACCGTGCGCGGGCTGATGCCGAGATCGTGGGCGATGGTCTTGTTGGGATGCCCGGCGATCAGCCCATCGAGCACCTGCCGCTCGCGCTCGGACAAGGAGGCGAGCCTCGCCGCGATGGCCGGACCTCCCCGCTATCGCCGGCCGCTGCCGCGTTCCAGCGCGGCTTGGACCGCGCTGCAGGATCGCCTCCTGGTCGAACGGCTTCTCGATGAAGTCGATGGCGCCCGCCTTCATCGCCTCGACCGCCAGCGGCACGTCGCCATGGCCGGTGACGACGATGGCCGGGAGGCCGCACGCCTTGGCCTCGAAGCTCGTGCAGCAGCTCGAGCCCGGTCATGCCGGGCATGCGCATGTCGGTGATCAGGCAACCGCCCTTATTTCGGGCAGTCCGGCGAGAAACGCCGTCGCCGAGTCGTAGAGACGCACGGCAAGGCCCGCCGAGCTCAACAGGAAGGCGAGCGATTGCCGGACGCCGCGTCGTCGTCGACGATATGGACGATCGGGCTATCCTGCATCGGCATGGCCCGCCTCGGCGGCCTGCTGCAAGGTGAAGCGAAACACGGTGCCTCCGCCGGGATTTGGCTCGGCCCACATCGTCGCCGCCATGCGCCTCGATGATGCGTTTGGAGATCGACAGCCCCACGCCCATGCCGCGGGCTTGGTCGTCACGAAAGGCTGAAACAGACGATCGGCAATCTCCTCGGAGAGCCCGGGCCGGTATCGGCGACGCTGACCTCGATCATGTCGCCGTCAACTGCCTTGGTCGCCACCAGCAATTCCTTCCGCTCGCAGTCGTGCATGGCCTCGATGGCGTTGCGCATGAGATTGAGCAGCACCTGTTGGATCTGGACTTTCTCCACCAGCACCGAATCGGTGTGGCTCTCGAAGCGGAACCGGGGCTTGACCCCCTCCTCCTTGGCGCCGACCAGAGCCAGCGCGCTTGCTTCTTCGACCAGCTTGCTGATGTTCTCGGGGCGCTTCTCGGTCTCGCCGCGCGCGACGAACTCGCGGAGTTGACGAATGATGTGGCCGGCCCGCAGCGTCTGCTTGGTGGTCTCCGCCAGCGCATCGCGAATTTTCGGCACATTGGGATGATCCACGGGCTCGAGCAGCCGGCCGCAGCCTTGCAGGTAATTGGAGATCGCCGACAGCGGCTGGTTGATCTCATGCGCGAGCGTCGAGGCCATCTCGCCCATGGCGGTCAGCCGCGACAGGCGGGCGAGCTCGGTCTCCAGTTCCTTGAGCTGGTGCTCGGTCTCTTGCCGCTCGGTAAGGTCGCGGATGAAGCCGGTGAAGAAGCGGCGCGCCTCGGATTGCATCTCGCCGACTTCGAGCTTCATGGGAAAGGTCGAGCCGTCCTTGCGCTGGCCGGTCACCACGCGGTCGATGCCGATGATGCGTTTCTCGCCGGTGGTGAGATAGCGGGAAATGTAGCGGTCATGCTCCTCGCGATAGGGCGACGGCATGAGCATGCTGACATTCTTGCCGATGACCGCCGATGCCTTGTAGCCGAACAAGCGTTCCGCCGCGGCGCTGAAGGATTGAATGATGCCCTTCTCGTCGATGACCACGGTGGCGTCGGGAACGGCATCGAGGATCGAGCGAAGATGCGCTTCGCGCGCGTTGCAGGTCGGCGGCGTGCTCGCGGTCGCGAATCCGGGTGCGGCGAAGCTCTTCGCCGAACCAGGCGATGCCGGCGCCCACCACGGCGAAGATGACGGCCTCGAGTATCTCCGGGTCGCCAGGGCATGGTGCCGCCGGCGAGCAGGAGTCCAAGGACGAGACTGAGCGCGGTCGCCAGCAGCCCCGGGCCAAGACCGCCGAGACCGGCGGCGCAAAGGACGGCGGGAATGAAGATGAGGAAGGCGCCCCGGTCGCCAAGCCAGGGGTGAAGGCCCCAGGCCAGCATGAGCATGACCGCAACGCCCGCCGCCGCCGCAACATAATGTGCGCGCGAGACGTGTGGGTCGAGGAGGCCTGAAAAAAACCGCTCTACGCGGCTCCCTTCGGAGGGCGTCGTAACCGGGCCATGCATGACGAATTCTAGCCGTTCTCCACCCAAGGCGGAACATGAGGTCTCCAGTGTTGGTATAATAGAGGGATGATGATCCGCTTGATCTCCGTCAACGCCGAACGGTGGCATAGACGGGCAACGTGTTTACCTGCCAATTCCGTAGCGGAAGCCAGGCTAAGGAGAGAGAGATGGCCGCGAAAGACGCCGAAATGCCAGCCCACCACGCGCTGAGCGAGGAGATCCAGGAGATCGCCAAGCATCTTGGCGTCCTGCGCAAGGACATCGAAGACCTGACCGGATCGATCAAGACCGCGGGCGGTCATCAAGCCGATCGCGTGCAGGATGCGGCCGGCGAAGCCCTGGCGGCGATCGAGACCTCGGTGCGGCGCAATCCGGCTCAAGCCCTCGGCATAGCGCTCGGCATTGGCTTTATCTTCGGCGTCGTGCTGCGACGCTAACCAACCGGGACTAACCACGAAGGAGTCGGGCCGCCATGCCGATACCGTTACAGATCAGTTTCCGGAACATGGACCCCTCCCCTGCGGTCGAGGAGCGCATCCGCAAAAAGGCGGCGAAGCTCGAACGCTTCAACGACCGCATCATCGGCTGCACCGTCGTGGTCGAGGCGCCGCACCGCCATCATCACAAGGGCAAGCTCTACAGTGTGCGGGTCGATATCAGCGTCCCGGGCAAGGACGTGGTGGTCGATCGGGCCAAGCCCACCGACCACGCCCATGAAGACGTCTATGTCGCCCTTCGCGACGCCTTCGCCGCGGCGACGCGGCGGCTCGAGGATCAAGCCCAGAAGATGCGCGGCAGCGTGAAGACCCATCTGGGCCGGGCGCCGATCGAAGGCTGAGGCGCAGCGTCTCGCTGTCAGGCTTTCCAGAAGGGCTTGGTGTCGGTAAAGCGCGCAACCGCGTGCTCGGCCTTGTGCAGCAGCGGTTCGGTGTCGGCGCTCGCGAAGCTGGTGTCGCCCTCGAGGCGATCGCCGATCAGCGCGCGGCGCGTGGCGAGATCGTTGAGACCGCCAAGCGCGTCCTGCAAATCCTTGAGCGCCGATAGCGACTCCGTCCTGCGCTTGGCGCTCTTCTCGCCGGGAAACGTGGCGGCGAAGAACTCGGTCGCGTAGCGAAGACGCTTGGCGCGAATGCGCAAGCGGTGCCGCCTGGTCGCGCTTCGGTGCCTGAGATCGTTGCCCTTGCGCTTGATCCGCTTGCGAAGCCGAGCAAGCTTCTTCTTGGCATGCTTCGCCACCGGACGCGTCCGCAGCGCCTTGCGCTCCTTATCGTCATCGGCCGCCCAGGAACCGGTCTCGATCCATTCGGCAAGGTCGAGCACGGCGGCGCGGAAGCGGCTTGACCGGGCCGCGGCGGCGGCACGGGCATAGGCCGCCATGCGCTTCTGCTGCAGATCGCGATGCGCCGCGGCGATGGCGTCATCGCCGGGATGACTGGCGCGCAGCGGGCCGAGAACGTCGGCGTCAAAGACATCGAGGTCGCGCGCCGGGCCAAGCTCCTGGGTGATCCATTTGAGCTCGGCCTTGATCTTCGCCAAATCCTCGTCGGCGACGACATCGGCAAAGATGGCGATGGCGGCGCGCAAGCGCCTGAGGCCGATCCGCATCTGGTGCAAGGACTCGGTCTGGCCGGCGCACATCGACGGCTCATTGGCCATGATCTGCCTGAGGCAGCTCGGCGCAATGGCGCGAAACGCGTCGCCGGTCGTCATCTCCGGCGGGATATCGATCGTCGGCGGCCTTCTCCGCCTTATGGCCGTCACCTTGGAGGAGCTCATAGCCGCGCTCGGCCTTGGTCTTTACCTCGAGCCTGAACGGCACGGTCTCGGCCAGAACATGGGCCAGATCGAACAACGCCTGCTTCTCTCCGCGCTTGAGCTCGAGCTCCAACTCGGAAATCGGGCGCGTGTGGGTTCTGGTGGCGACCTCGCCGCGATCGATGGCGACTTCGATGTCGGAACCGTCGTGCTCGATGCGGCAGATATGGCGCGTGATGCGCGTCTCGAACACCGGCTGCAACGAGGCGCGGATATCGGGCGTCAGCAGCGGCTCAAGGGCAGTGCCCTCCAGTCCGTCGAGGTCGAGCGTGCGGCCGGAATCTCGCGCTCCCATTCGAGGCGCTCGAGCAGCTCGGTCTTGCTCTTGGCGGTCTTGACGGTTTGCACATAGCGGCCGCCGCTCTCGCGAATGCGCAGATAGACGCCGAGCCGGTGCAGCGTGCAATCCGGCGTGTCGAAATAGGTGGAGACGAGCTCCTGATCCTCCGGCGGGGCCGAGACTCGCTTCGAGCGCGGGATGGGAGGCGATGCGCGCGGCATCGGCCGGGTCGAACTCAAGCTTGAGCTCCACCTCCGATCGCCTGGCGCGCAACGTCACGAGCCATAACGCCTCACACTGCTCCGATGCGACTCCCAAGCCCGTCAAGCGGGATGGCGCGACAGAGCCAATATCTCGCTGTCACAATCAAGCCTGTTATCGGGGAGAACCGTCATCTCCTCAACGCGCTGCGTGCGCGCGCTTTGATGTCAGGCTCTTAACTTGGTGGCCAGAGGGATCGGCGAGGTCGACGGAGGACTTGCGTCGGGCGCTTCTCACCGCGGCCTCGACCTCCGCAGGCGGATTGACGTCGTCGGGCCCTAGCAGCTCGACGCGATTGCGGCCGGCGCGCTTGGCCACATAAAGCGCGGCGTCGGCGCGGCGGAACAGCGCGTTGAGATCGCCGGCCACGCCGACGTCGGACGCGGCGCCGACGCTGACCGTGGCGCCGACCGGCAAGCCGTCGACGAAAGCGCGCGGACTTGGCGAAGGCGCGGCGCACCGCCTCACCGGTCCCGACCGCCTCCAGCGGATCGGCGCCCGGCAGGATGGCCGCGAATTCCTCGCCGCCGAGGCGCGCGACCAGGCCCGTGCCATTGCAATGGGCCTGCGCCGTGATGGCAAACAGCTTGAGCACGCGATCGCCCAGCTCATGGCCGAAGCGGTCGTTGGTCTGTTTGAAATGATCGAGATCGAAGATCAGCACCGAGATCGCGTCCGCCCTTCAGGTCGTCGTCCTGGCTGAGCGAGTCGGCCACCTCGAACAAAGCACGCCGGTTGGGAAGGCCCGTCAACGCGTCGGTCAAGGCCTCGACGCGCTGCTCCATCGCCCGGCGCTCCTTGGCCATGGACATCACGATGAAGGCGAGAGCGACGCGCAGCAGCAGCGTGAGGAGAATGACCGCCGGGAACCAGACGCTCGCATCCACCCATTGCGACTCGTTGATCGGCATGGCGAGGTTGAGCGGCAGCCAGGACAGATAGCCGAGCCGGCGACGACGAGCAGGCTCACCGCCGGCCAGCGCGAGGGCAGCTGCTCGCCGTCGGCGCGCGAGAGCTCGATCGCCGCCGCGAAATTGTACAGCGGACAGGATCGTGCACACGGCGGCGAGGCGATGATCGAAGGATTGGAGGTAGTCCGACTGCGCGGCGAGCAGGAACTCCTACCGGGCCCAGGAGAATCCACAGAAGCCGCGCATGGCGATGGGCGAACTCCCGCGCCGCCTTCCATTTGAGCGGCGTCGCCGAGAATGATCGACGGCAGTGCCGATGGCAAGGGTTCGCCGGCATTGACCGGGCGATGCGGCCGCGGCGATGGCAACGCCGGCGGCCTGGATCAGAAGCGCCAGTCCCCACCAGCCGACAAACGGGCTTTCGCGCTCGCGCGCCCAGGTGAACAGAAGGACGCCGCCGAGGATGGCAGTCACCGTGACGTTCACGGCCGACATCGTCTGCATGTCGAGATGCATCGGCTGCCCCGTACAGCCTGAAGGATGCGCAAAGTTGGAGTGCACCCTAGGGCAAGCTTCATCACAACGAGCTTTATGCGGCCGATGGGATTTCAGTGAAATTTGAATGACCGGCAAAAAGCGCGAGCGATCGCGGCGATGCAACATGAAGACGAAAAATTTGATCGGGACGTCGCGAATTAGCTCTGGGGGCGAGCGTTGGGGAAGAACAGCTGCTCGCCGCCGATCTTGTAGCTGGCAATCGCCGCCTGCCCTTCCGCGCCGATCAGCCAGTCGATGAAGGCCTGGCCCTCTTTGGCCTTCACATTGGCGTGTTTGGCCGGATTGACCAGGATAACGCCGTATTGGTTGAACAGTTGCGGATCGCCCTCGACCAGAATCTTGAAATCATCCTTGTTGGCGAAGCTGAGCCAAGTGCCGCGATCCGTAAGCGCGTAGGCCTGTTTGCCGACCGCCGTGTTGAGGGTCGCGCCCATGCCCGATCCGGTCTCGAGATACCATTTGCCGCTCGCAGGCTTGGGATCGATGCCCGCCTCCTGCCACAGCTTGAGCTCGGCTTTGTTGGTGCCCGAATCGTCGCCCCTCGAGGCAAACGGCGCTTGCGTTTCGGCGATCTTCTTGAAGCCCTCGGCCGCGCCCTTGAGCCCGGCGATCTTGGCGGGGTCGGCGGCGGGCCCGACAATGATGAAGTCGTTGTACATGACGTCGTTGCGCTTCACGCCCCAGCCATCGGCGACGAACTTCTCCTCATCGGGCTTGGAATGGACCAGCACCACGTCGCCGTCGCCGTTCTGTGCGTTCTTCAGCGCCTGGCCGGTACCGACGGCCACGACCCGCACATCGATCCCGGTCTTCTTGGTGAACATCGGCAATATGTGCTCGAACAGGCCCGAGTTCTGGGTCGAGGTGGTCGACTGGACGATGATGAACTTGTCTTCGGCCTCCGCGGCGCCGACGCCCCACAGCGCCAGCGCGTGGCGATGACGATTCGAAATGCGGCTCGTCGGTTGACCGGCATGGACTGAGCTCCCTGCACCGCGCTCGCGGCGGATCGATCATTCCGTATCATGATAGCAGGAGAAAGCCGGCCTTAGAACTTGGCGGTGAAGGCGACGTCGAAGGTGTGGCCCTCGAACGTGTTCTCGGCGTCGAACTCCTGATAGTACTTGGCGATGAAGGTCAGCGGATTGCGGGGGTCGCCGAGCGTATAGCTCAGCATCGGGCCGGCGCCGTAAACGCGGGACTCGAACGAGCCGAGACGGGCGCCGGAACCGCTATCGCCGGTGGTCTGGATCATGGCATAGCCGACCGCGCCGACGCCCCACCGCCCAAAATTCTTCACGACGGCGCCGTCGAGATTGAGGATGTTTCCGGTCTCGTAGTCGGTCGCCGGGTTCTCCCAATTGACCGAATAGATGGCCGCGCCATTCACCTGCCAGCCGGTCTTGGGGTTGTAATAGGTCCCAGCGATGCGGTTCATCACCGCCCAATGGTTGAGGCTGGTATTGGCGAGTTGCTTCTTGCTGTAATCGCCGGTCGGGCGCGAAGCCGAACACGCCGACATTCCAGTGGAAATTGCCGGCGTTCCAGCCCAGCACCAGCGGGGCAAAGGCGGTGTCGCCAAGCGCGAGATTGGTGTCGCCGGTCTTGAAGTTGAAGGGCCCGAAAGTCCGCAAGCCGAGCGGGCCGGTGAATTGAGGAATGCCGATGCCAACGTCGACATCCATGGCGACCATGCTGGGCACAACGGCAACCGCGTAGGTACCGCCGAGGATCTTCCACGGCGTCACGTAAGTGAGCGCGGCAATGGTGGCGGTGTAGGTCTCCTCGACCCCGACCTGGGCGAAGCCGTCGAAGATGGTCCGGTCGGCGCTGCCTTCGTAATGATAGGCGTCGGTGCGGAAATAGAAGCCCGGAACCGGTGGAAGGACGCCGCCGAAAATATCGGTGTAGCCCTTGACCCAAGGGCCGGTGCCGAACTCGGCGGCATGGGCTGGACCGGCGGGAAAGACGGCGGCGATGCCCAGAAAAGCCAATGCCGACAGCAGAACGCGCGATGCCGCAGCTCGGCCTGAACCAATCCCCGTACGCATCTTTGGACCCTCTTGAGGTGTCATTTGATCTGAGGGCAGAGAGCGGCGTCAATGCTCAACTTGTGAGCAAAAGACGATGGCGGGCCAGCGTGACCGTTCGGCCACAGAATTGAAATGGCTGGGAATTGCGCGCGTCGAGTGCACCGCGGCGAGCGGAGCGGCCTTTGCATATTTTCGCGCCATCGGGCGCATGTTATCGTGAGGCGACGAGTGGGGTACCCATGTGATGCGCGGCGGCGTCAGATATGGGCTGCTTTTGCCGTCCCGCGCAGCGGGACGCCGTCCCGGTCTTTCACCAAACAACAAGCATGGCAGGCATGCGCCCCGTTCGGCGGATGTACGAACGGAAGCACGAGGAGCAACTCTCAAGGAGCGTAGCGATGACATCTCTGGGTAGAGCTTTACATCTGGCTCGCAACATAACCGGCTGCTTGGTCGTCGCCGCTGTCGCGCTCGCCAGTATGGCGTCGGCGCCGGCGCGAGCAGAGGATCAGCCTCCGTCGTCGGCGGCCACTGAAGGCGGAAAGCCGAACATCCTCGTGATCTTCGGCGACGATATCGGCATCGCCAATCTCAGCATCTACAGCAGCGGGCTGATGGGCTACGAAACTCCGAATATCGATCGCATCGGGAAAGAGGGCATCCGTTTTCTTCAGTATTACGGGGAACAGTCGTGCACCGCGGGCCGCGCCGCGTTCCTTACCGGCCAGCACGGCATTCGCACGGGCCTCACCAAGGTTGGCTTCCCCGGCGCCCCGATTGGCATGAGCCAATTGGACCCTTCCATCGGTGGGATCATGAAGAACCTCGGCTACGCCACCGGCCAGTTCGGCAAGAACCATGTCGGCGACCGTAACGAAACGCTGCCGACCGTGAACGGATTCGACGAGTTCTTCGGCAACCTCTACCACCTGAATGCCGAGGAGGAGCCGGAGCTGCCGGATTATCCGAAGGACCCGGAATATCTCAAGCAAGTTCGGTCCGCGTGGCGTGCTCAAGCTCACGGCCACCGACGTGGACGATCCGACGGTCGATCCCCGCTTCGGCAAGGTCGGCAAGCAGACGATCGAGGACACTGGTCCCCTCACCAAGAAGCGCATGGAGACGATCGACGACGAGACGTCGGCGGCGGCCATCGCCTTCATGGAGAAGGAACATGAAGCCGGCAAGCCATTCTTCGTCTGGTTGAATTCGACCCGCATGCATCTGCGCACGCATGTCCGCGCCGAACATCGCGGCCGTTACCAGCACGGCGACAGCGAGTATATCGACGGCATGCTGGAGCACGACGACACCATCGGGACTCTGCTCAAGGCGCTCGACGACATGGGCATCGCCGACAACACCATCGTCGTCTACACCAGCGACAACGGGCCTCACATGAATACCTGGCCTGACGGCGCCATGACCTGGTTCCGCTCGCGAGAAAAACACCAACTGGGAAGGCGCCTTCCGCGTGCCGATGCTGGTCCGCTGGCCGGGTCACATCAAGCCGGGCACGGTGACCAACGAGTTGATGAGCCACAACGATTGGATTCCCACCCTCGCCTCAATCGTCGGCGAACCTGACATCGTCAATAGCTCAAGCAGGGCTATACGGCCAACGGCATCACCTACAAAGTCCACCTCGATGGCTATGACCAGTCCAAATTCCTTCAGAGCGTGGAGGGGACGGCCGGGAACAACAACGGCGTGAAGAGCGCCCGCAACGAGTTCTTCTACTCGGACGACGACGGCCTGCTCGTGGGCATGCGGGAGGGCGACTATAAGTACGTCATTTCCGAGCAGCGCAAGCAAGGCACGATGGGTGTGTGGGCCGAGCCGTTCACGACGCTCCGCATGCAAAAGATCTATAATCGTTATCAGGACCCGTTCGAGCGGGCTGACATCACCTCCAACACCTTCTGGGATTGGCAGATCAACCACGTCGGTCAGGTGTATGGCGTGATGGACGACGTTTTCCAGTTCGTGGCGACGTTTAAGGAGTTCCCACCCAGGTCGTTCCCGCCGAGCTTCAACCCGGCGAACATCATGGAGCAAACGATGGAGGACTACAAAACCAAGAAAATGCTGAAGGAAAGCATCGACCCAGCGCGGATTCGCGCGCTTAATTTGATGATCGAGGAGGAGATGAAGGCACGCGGTGCCCAATAGACACGCGCGGACCGTCGGGTCTTGGCGCGCTCAGAGCACGAGGCCGCCGGCGAGGAAGGCGCGAGCCGTCTCGCTTTGCGGCGCCTCGAAAAAGCTCTTGGCCGCCTGATGCTCGACGACCCGGCCGTGATGCAGGAACAGAACCTCGCGCGCGAGCCGGCGAGCCTGGCCGACGTCGTGGGTGACGACAATGATCTTGATGCCACGGCGTTGAGCGTCGATCAGCAGTTGCTCGATGGCCAGCGTCGAAGCGGGATCGAGGCTCGCGGTCGGCTCGTCGAGCAGCAGGATGTCGGGTTCGAGGCTGAGCGCACGCGCCAGACAGAGCCGCTGCTGCTCGCCGCCCGACAGCACGCGCGCCGGCGTCGCCGCCCTGCCCTCCAGTCCGGCAAGCTTGAGCGCGTCGCCGACGCGGATGGCGCGGTCGGTGCGGGCAATGCCGCGCAAGCCCAGCGCATGCCAGATATTGGCGGCGGCCGACCGGCGCAGCAGCACCGGTTTTTGAAACACCATGGCCTGACGGCGGGCGAGCTCGCGGGTCATGCGCTTGCCGCCCCACAGGACTTCGCCCCCGGTCGGAGCGATCAAGCCGTGTATCAACCTGAGCAGCATGCTCTTGCCGGCGCCGTTTGGGCCCATGATGACGGTGATGCCGGGTTCTTCGATGGTGAGATCGAGGCCGTCGATGACGCGCTTGCCGTTCGCCTGGTAGGACAGCCGGCGCAGTTCGAGTGGTAGGAGCGGCCCGTGCCCATTGACGGAGGCCTTGGACCCATTCGGCGGGGATTGATCAAGCATAGGCAAGCCGCACCGCGAAGCGCCGCACACCCATCAGGGCGGCGTTCACGGCGAACGCCGTCAGCAACAGGACGACGCCCAGCGCCAATGCCAGCGCGATGTCGCCTTTCGAGGTCTCGAGCGCGATGGCCGTGGTCATGGTGCGGGTCACATGGTCGATATTGCCGCCCACGATCATGACCGCGCCGACTTCGGCGATGGCGCGGCCGAAGCCGGCGAGCACCGCGGTGATGAGCCGGTAGCGGCCGTCCCACAGCAGCGTGGCGACGATCGCCCTGGACGAGGCGCCGAGCGAGCGGAGCTGCTCGTCATATTCCTCGAGCAGGTCCTCGCAGGCCTGGCGGGTCAGCGCGCCGATGATCGGGACGACCAGGACCACTTGGGCGATGATCATCGCGGTCGGTGTGTAAAGGAGTTGGAGCACGCCCAGCGGGCCGGCATTCGACAGCAGCAGATAGACGAATAGGCCGGCCACAACCGGGGGCAGGCCCATCAGGGCGCTGAGCACCACCGATACCGCGCCGCGGCCGGGAAAGCGGTAGACCGCCAGCGCGCCGCCAAGCGCAAAACCGATCACGCTGGCGATCGCCACCGCCAGCAGGCTGACCCGGAGCGACAGCAGCACGATCTCGACCAGGCGCGGGTCGAGCGTGACGATAAGCCTCAGAGCCGTATGAAATGCTTGGAGAAAATCGGCCATGTGAGGGTCGGCTCGAATGACTATGTGCAGGGGGCGAGGCACCCCTTTGGGTGGTCGGACGTTATCAAACCGTCTAGCCGAGAAAAGCGCTAGGAGGCAGTAGCATGCAAGCTGGACGGCTGGGAGCGTGGCTTGCCGACCTAGGCCGCTCGCGGTATCACCAAGCCCGATCTTCTATTGCTTTTCCCGCATGGCTGGGCAGACGAACGCCGCGCGGGTCTAAACGGAAGGGATGAGCGTGGAGCAGAAGACCCCCGGTGACGGCGGGCCGGACCGGCCGGCGCGACATGTCGGTTCGCGCAAGCGGGCGCGAGGCTTTCCCAAGGGACGCCAGCTCGATATCGAGGCGCTCGACGAGGTGCGCGCGCTGCTGCAGGACCGGCCGCGGCGCCACGATCTGTTGATCGAATATCTCCACCTGATCCAGGACCGCTATCATTATATCTCGGCGCGCCATTTGAAGGCGCTGTGCGAGGAGATGCGTCTGCCGCAAGCCGCCGCCTATGAGGTCGCGACCTTCTACCATCATTTCGATGTGGTGAAGGAGGGTGAGACCCCGCCGCCGCCAACCACGATCAGGGTGTGCGAATCCATCACCTGCGCCATCAAGGGCGCGGAGGCGCTGCTCGCGGCGCTCAAGTCCGGGGTTGATCCAGCCAAGATACGCGTCGTCGGCGCGCCTTGCGTCGGCCGTTGCGACACTGCGCCGGTCGTCGAGGTCGGGCATTTGTTCGTCGACCACGCGACGCCCGAGCGCGTCGAGGCGGCGATCAAGAGCGGCAAGCGCGAGTCGGACATCCCCCGCTACGAGAACTCTGGCCGAGTACCGGGCCAAGGGTGGGTATTCGGTGCTTGAAAAATGCCGGGCCGGGAAGCTTCCGTTCGATGCCATCATCAAGGAGATGACCGACGCCGGCTTGCGCGGACTGGGCGGCGCCGGCTTTCCCGCCGGGCGCAAATGGCAGATCGTGCGCTCCTATCAAGGCCCCCGCCTGATGACCATCAACGGCGACGAGGGCGAGCCCGGCACGTTCAAGGACCGCTATTATCTGGAGCGCAATCCGCAGCAGATGTTCGAGGGCGCGCTGATCGCCGCCTGGGCGGTCGAGGCCGAGCGCATCTATCTCTACATGCGCGACGAATATCCTGCCGTGCTGCACATTCTCGCCGTCGAGATCGCCGCGCTGGAAAAGGCCGGCATCATCGAGAAGGGCTTCATCGAGCTTCGCCGCGGCGCCGGCGCCTATATTTGCGGCGAAGAGTTCGGCGATGATCGAGTCGATCGAGGGCAAGCGCGGCTATCCGCGCAATCGTCCGCCCTATATCGCCGAAGTCGGCCTGTTCGGCCGCCCCACCCTCAACCACAATATCGAGACGCTCTATTGGGTGCCGGAGATCCTTACGAAGGGCGCCAAATGGTTCGCCGATCACGGCGTGAACGGCGCCAAGGGCTTGCGCTCGTGGTCGGTGTCGGGGCGGGTAAAGAAACCCGGCGTGATCGTGGCTCCCGCCGGCATCACCGCGCGCGAGCTGATCGAGATGGCGGGCGGCATGGAGGACGGCGAGACCGTTCAAGGCCTATCTGCCGGGCGGCGCGTCGGGCGGCATTCTGCCGGAGAGTCTCGCCGATCTGCCGCTCGATTTCGGGTCGCTCGACAAATATGGCTCCTTCGTCGGCAGCCATGCCGTGGTGGTGTTCTCCGAGCGTGACGATGTCGCCGACATCGTGATCAACCTGTTGCGCTTCTTCAAAGACGAATCGTGCGGTCAATGCACGCCGTGCCGGGTCGGCTGCGACAAAGCCGTGGCGCTGCTGGAACGGCCACAATGGGACAAGGAGCTGCTGATCGAGCTGGCTCAGACCATGCGCGACGCGTCGATCTGCGGACTTGGACAGGCCGCACCCAATGCCTTTATCTCGGCCATGCAGTTCTTCCTGGATGAGCGGCTGGGAACCGAAATGGCCGGACGCGCCTAGGGATAATGAAGCTATGACAGATCAGCTGCTCTTCACCCTCGACGGAAAAGTCGTCTCAGCGCGGCCCGGCGAAACCATCTGGCAGGTCGCCCAACGCGAGGGCACCGACATCCCGCATCTCTGCTGGCTACCCGAGCCCGGTTATCGCGCCGACGGCAATTGCCGCGCCTGCATGGTCGAGATCGAGGGCGAGCGCGTGCTGGCCGCCTCCTGCATCAGGAAGCCCATCGCCGAACATGGTGGTGAAGACGTCGACCGACCGTGCCGTCAAGGCGCGTCGCATGGTGATGGAGCTTCTGCTCGCCGATCAGCCGCCGCGCGAGGATTCGCCCGACCGCGTTTCGCCGTTCTGGCACTGGGCCGAGGTCCAGCGGATCGAGACCTCCCGCTTTCCCGCCCACGGCATTCTCAAGCCCGACCTGTCGCACCCGGCCATGGCGGTCAATCTCGATGCCTGCATCGATTGCGGACTGTGCGTGCGCGCCTGCCGCGAGGTTCAGGTCAATGACGTGATCGGCATGGCGTTTCGCGGCATCGGCGCCAAGCCGGTGTTCGATTTCGACGATCCCATGGGGCGCTCGACCTGCGTCGCCTGCGGCGAATGCGTGCAAGCCTGTCCAACCGGCGCGCTGATGCCGAAATCGATCGTTGACCCGATCACCCAGCACGGCAGCCGCGAGGTCGACCGCGAGGTCCACTCGGTCTGTCCCTATTGCGGCGTCGGCTGTCAGATCAGCTACGAGATCAAGGACGAGAACATCGCCTTCGTGCAGGGCCGCGACGGCTATTCCAACGAGAACCGGCTCTGCGTCAAGGGCCGCTTCGGCTTCGACTATGTGACCAATCCGCAGCGGCTGATGAAGCCGCTGATCCGAAAGCCCGGGCTGCCCAAGGGCGTGAATGTCGATCCGGCCAATCCCTATACCCATTTCCGCGAGGCGAGCTGGAACGAGGCGCTCGATTTCGCCGCCAAGGGTCTTGCCAAGGTCGCCGAGCAGCATGGCAACGAGTGCCATCGCCGGCTTCGGCTCGGCCAAATGCACCAACGAAGAAGCCTATCTGTTCCAGAAGCTGATCCGCACCCGCTTCCGCAACAACAATGTCGATCACTGCACCCGGCTGTGCCACGCCTCGTCGGTGGCGGCGCTGATCGAGGGCATCGGCTCGGGCGCGGTGACCGCGACCTTCAACGAGGTCGAGCATGCCGATGTGGTGATGATCATCGGCGCCAACCCGACCGAGAACCATCCGGTGGCCGCGACCTTCTTCAAGCAGGCGGCAAAGCGCGGCGCCAAGCTCATCGTCATCGACCCGCGCGGCCAGGCGATGCGCGAATACGCCGACTACATGCTGCAGTTCAAGCCGGCGAGCGACGTCGCGCTGCTCAACGCCATCATGCATGTGATCGTCGAGGAAGGGCTCTACGACGTTCAGTACCTTCAGGCCTTCACCGAGAATTTCGAGAGCCTGAAAAAGCACGTCGCGAGCTACAGCCCGGAATCGGTGGCCGACATCACCGGCATCGACGCCAAGACCATTCGCGACGTCGCCGCGCACTTTCGGCCGCGCCGAGCGCGCCATCATCTTCTGGGGCATGGGCATCTCGCAGCATGTGCACGGCACCGACAACGCCCGCTGCCTGATCGCGCTGTCGCTGATGTGCGGCCAGGTCGGCAGGCCGGGTACCGGTCTCCATCCGTTGCGCGGCCAGAACAATGTGCAAGGCGCCTCCGACGCCGGCCTGATTCCGATGTTCTATCCGGACTATGCCGACGTGAAGAGCGATTCGGTGCACAACAAGTTCGAGCAGCTGTGGAAGACGCCGCTTTCGGATAAGCCTGGCCTAACGGTGGTCGAGATCATCAACGCGGCCAACAGGGGCGAGATCAGGGGCATGTTCATCCAGGGCGAGAACCCGGCGATGTCCGACCCCGATCTCGACCATGCGCGCGCCGGCCTCGCCAAGCTCGAGCATATGGTGGTGCAGGACATCTTCCTCACCGAGACGGCGATGATGGCCGATGTCATCCTGCCGTCTTCGGCGTGGCCGGAGAAGTCCGGCACGGTGACCAACACCAACCGCCAGGTGCAGATGGGCCGCAAGGCGTTGCCGCTGCCCGGCGACACGCGCGAGGATCTCTGGATTCTGGTCGAGCTGGCCAAGCGCCTTGGCCTCGGCTGGACCTACACCCATCCGTCCGAGGTGTTCGCCGAGATGAAGCTCGCCATGCCGTCGCTCGACAACATCACCTGGGAGCGGCTCGAGCGCGAATCCTCGGTCATCTACCCCTGCCCTGCGCCCGATCAGCCGGGCGAGGCGGTGGTGTTCGGCGACGGGTTCCCCACCCAGACCGGCCGCGCATTGCTGGTGCCGGCCGATGTCCTGCCGCCGGCGGAAGTGCCGGATGACGAATATCCGCTGGTGCTGATGACCGGCCGGCAACTGGAGCATTGGCATACCGGCGCCATGACCCGCCGCGCCAACGTGCTCGATGCGCTCGAGCCCGGGCCCACCGTCAGTCTCCATCCCAGGGAACTCGCGCGTCACGGCATCAAACCGGGCGAGCAGGTGCGCGTGACCACGCGGCGAGGCGCGATCGAGCTCACCGCTCGGGCCGACCGGGCGGTTCAGGAAGGGACTATCTTCATCCCCTTCGCCTATGTCGAAGCCGCCGCCAACATCCTCACCAATCCGCAGCTCGATCCGATCGGCAAGATTCCCGAGTACAAATATTGCGCGGTGAAGGTCGGCCCGGCCCATGGCGACGAGCCGCACGTGCCGGAGCTCGATATCCCCGTGACAGCTTCGGGGCTCTAGCCTCGTGATGCGATGAGATCGCCCGCGCCTGTTGTCGGCATTCTCCTGGCCGGCGGCAGATCGAGTCGCATGGGCGGCGGCGACAAATGTTTGAGGCCGCTCGCCGGCAGGCCGATCCTCGCTCATATCATCGAGCGGCTGAGGCCCCAGGTCTCCGGCATGATCATCAACGCCAATGAGGACGTCGCCGGTTCGCCGGGTTCGGGCTGCCTGTGGTCAGCGACAGCATCGCCGGATATGCCGGACCGCTGGCCGGCGTGCAGGCGGGACTAATCTGGATCAAGCAGAACCGCCCCGACTGCGCCTACGGCGTCACGGTCGCGACCGACACGCCGTTCTTTCCCGCCGATCTGGTGCAACGCTTCCTGGCCGAGCCGGCCGACCACCCTACCCTCATGGTGGCGCGCTCGGCCGCTGGCGTGCATCCGGTGATTGGCCTATGGCCCGTCGCTCTGGCCGATGACATCGAGGAATCGTTAAAGCGGGGCATGCACAAGGTCGGCGGCTTTACCGCGCAGCATCACGCCGTCGAGGTCAGCTTCCCGCCGGTTGAGATCGGGGCACGAGAGATCGACCCCTTCTTCAACATCAATCGGCCCGAGGATTTGGCGGAAGCCGAGGCCCTGTTGAGGGAGCACGCGCCATGACGCCGCCTCTGTTCGGCGTGGTGGGCTGGAAGAACTCGGGCAAGACCACGCTCATGGTCGGCCTGGTCGGCGAGCTGACCAAACGCGGGTTGGCCGTCTCGGTCATCAAGCATGCCCATGCCAAGTTCGAGATCGACCATGAAGGCCGCGACTCGTTCCGGATGCGCGAGGCCGGCGCCTGCCAGGTTGCGCTGTCGTCGCCAAGGCGGTTTGCCTTGATGCGCGAGCTTGGCGACGCGCCCGAAATGTCGTTCGCGGACATTCTCGCTTATGCCGGCAAATGCGACCTGGTGCTGGTCGAGGGCTATAAGCGCGAGAATTTTCCCAAGATCGAAATTCGCAGAGACGGCGCGGCCTCGCGCGAACCCTTGCTGGGCAGCTTTCCCCAGATCGTGGCCATTGCCTCCGATCGCCCTGACAGCGAAGGCGGCACCCTCCCCGTGTTCAACCTAAATGATATCAATGGGTTGGCCGACTTCGTGATTGCCACTCTGAGGCTCCCGGCATGACGGCCAAGCTCATCGACGACTGCTTCGTGCTCGACAAGGACCGGCTGCCGCATGACGAGGCCATCGCCATCCTCAAAGCACGGGTGCGGCCGGTGGTGGGGGTCGAGCAGGTGCAGGCGGCCGACGCCGCGGGGCGCTTTCTCGCCAAGGACATCGTCGCGCCGCGCCCTATTCCGGCGCACGACAATGCCGCCGTCGACGGCTATGCCTTTGCCCATGCCGCCTACGACCAGGCTAACGGGGCAAGGCTGAACGTGGTCGGCCAAGCCGCCGCGGGTCATCCGTTCACGGGCTCCCCTCCCCCTGACAGCGCGGTGCGCATCTTCACCGGCGCCGTCATGCCTCCCGGCTGCGACAGCGTGGCGATGCAGGAGGACGTGCGCCTGGAGCAAAGCGGCGACGATATGTGGGCGCTTATTCCCCCGGGCCTGAAGCAGGGCGCCAATCGCCGACTGGCCGGAGAGGACGCGCAAGCAGGCGCCGTGCTGCTCGAAGCGGGCGCGCGGCTCAGGCCGCAGGATGTGGCGAGCGCGGCTGCGACCGGGCTTGGGCAGATCACCTGCTACGCGAAGCTCAAAGTCGCCATCCTCTCCACCGGCGACGAAATCTTGCGGCCCGGCGAAAGTTTCTCGCCCGGCAAGGTCTACGACGCCAACGCGCCGATGCTGGAGGGTCTGATCCGCGCCGCCGGCGCCGAGGCGGTGGATCTCGGCGTGCTGCCCGACAAGGCCGAGAAGGTGAAGTCGGCGCTCGCCGACGCCGCGCGCGCCTACGACGCCATCGTCATCTCTGGCGGCGCGAGCCAAGGCGCCGAGGATCATGTGGTCAACAGTATCGATGCGCTCGGCAAGCGCCATCTTTGGCAGATCGCCATCAAGCCCGGCCGGCCGATGAGCTTCGGCCAGATCGGCGATTGCGTGGTGCTGGGGCTTCCCGGCAACCCGGTCGCGGTATTTGTCTGCTTTCTGATTTACGTCCGGCCGGTGCTGACCCGGCTGGCGGGCGGCGCCTGGCGAGAGCCTCCACGCTTTCCCCTGCCAGCCGCGTTCACGCAAAGCAAGAAAGCGGGCCGGCGCGAGTTCTGGCGCGCCAAGCTGACGCGCGATGCCGGCGGGCGCCTTCGCGTCGCCAAGTTCGCTCGCGACGGCTCAGGCCTGATCTCCTCGTTGCGCGAGGCCGACGGCTTGATCGAGGTGGCCGAGGACGTGACCGAGGTCAAGACAAGGCGACCTGGTCGATTTCATTCCGTTCGCCGCGTTCGGCCTACAGGATTAGTCGCTGGATTGGCGGCCGCTCATGCCGACGGGTCGTGATAGAAAAGATGGTGTCCGATCCGGCCAGTCAGCGTCAGGCTCCGGGCCCAGTCCGGGGTAACATAATCCGCGTGGTAGTGCGTCGAGGTCCAGAGCTCGGACGTGGAGCGATCGGCGGCATCGTGTTCCAGCAGCCATCTGGCATAGCCCAGAATCTCGTTCCACTTGCCTAGCTCGGTGATGGTGTCAGGCTTGCCGTCGCAGGCGAAGGAGAACTGGCAGCGGTTGCGCCTATTGTCGTTCTGATAGACCACGCGGCAGACACTGTTCGGATAGGCTTTGCTCGCCACGCGATTCAGGATCACGCGTCCTACGGCAAGTATGCCGAGCGTCGACTCACCGCGCGCCTCGAAATAGATGGCGCGCGCCAGACAGCGCAGGTCCCTCGAATCGACAGCGACGGGAGAGCCGATCGTTTCCCGACCGGTTTGCGCGCCCAGCTCGATCGCCATGGGATTCGGAGCTGAAATCGAGTCCCAAGAATTCTCGGATGGCTGGTCGCTAATGACGGCCGCATGAGACGGGTGGGCGAAGGATAACAGCCCCGCGATAAGAATGACGACGCGCGCGTTGGTAGTCCCCACGTTCATTGATACTCACCCCGCTGAGTTCGATCTTGTGCGGATCGGATCCGCATCTCTTCGTGTCAGTGAGGTAAGTGTTGGCCAATTCTGGCCAGAGCGGGATCAGTCTGTGACGAAACCGTGGTCGCTCGATCAAGTCCTGTGTCGGGGCGTTTCACCAGCGGGTAAATTGAGGTGCTGCGGCAATTCGCGCAGGCAAAGTTAATCTCGGCCCGGCGCGAGCTTGGCGAAGATCCGGTCTGGCGTCAGCGGCAGATCGGGGAAGCGCACGCCGGTCGCATTGGCCACGGCGTTGGCGATGGCCGGCGCCACCGCATTGATGGCGCATTCACCTTGCGCCTTGGCGCCAAGCGGTCCGACCTTGTCATAGGTGTCGGCGAAATAAAGTTCGCTGCGGGGCACGTCGGCAAAGGCCGGAATCCGATAATCGCGCAGCGCCGGATTCACCATGGCCCCGTTCTCGTCATAGACCATCTTCTCGTAGAGCGCCCAGCCGAAGCCCATGGCGATAGCGCCGTCGAGCTGGCCGCGGCACTGCATCGGATTGATCAACCGGCCGACGTCGGCGGCGTGCACGCTTTGCAAGGTCATGATCTCGCCGGTGACGCGATGCACGGCGACGCGCACGCCCTGCACGTTGAAGCCGACCGAGCGCGGCGAGAGATACGCCTTGCGCCGAACCACGAAGCGATCGCCTACTTTGGCGCCAGCCGCATGCAATTCGGCCAGCGGGATCTTCCGATTGGCGCAGATGATCGCGTCGTCCTGCAACCGGCAATCGGCCGGCTCGCACCCGTAATGACGGCTGGCGAAATCGATGAGGACATCGCGGATCGCCCGTGCGGTCTTCTCCACCGCCTGACCGGCCACGACTGTCCCGGTGCTGGCGAAGGTGCCGGTATCGTAAGGCGTCTGGTCGGTGTCGGCGTTGATGATGGCAATCCGGTCCGCGCGCGTTTCGAGCACCGACGCGGCGATCTGGCGGTGCGACGTGGTCGAGCCGTTGCCCATCTCGGTGGAGCCGATCGCAAGATGATAGGAGCCGTCGGGCAAGAGCCTGATCTCGGCGCCCGAGCGGTGCTCGGTCGGAGGGCCCGCTTCCATCATGGCGACCGCGACGCCGGTCCCCTCCAGCCAGTCGTCGCCTTCGGGCTTGGGCAATCCGCGGCCGCTCTTGAGCGCCTGCTCGACGATATCGAGACATTGATCGATCCCGTAGCTGCCGAACTCGACATCGGACGGGTCTTTCCAGATCGAACTCGATGCGGTCGGTCTCCCGTACCTTGTTGATGCGCCTGATCTCGAACGGGTTCATTCCCAGCAGCTTGGCGAGGTCGTCGATGGCGCATTCGATGGCGAAGGTGGTCTGCGTGGCGCCATAGCCGCGAAAGCCCCCGCCCGGAATCATATTGGTGTAGACCGCGTAGCCATCGGCCTTTTTGTTGGGGCAGCGATAGGCGGCGATCGGGCTCGAGAGCGCCGCGGCCAGCGTCTCGCCGCCATGGTTGCCATAGGCGCCGGTGTTGGACACGACGCGGACTTGCATCGCGGTCAGGGTGCCGTCTTTCTTGGCGCCGAGCTTGACATGCGTGGTCATCGGATGGCGGGTGGTGGCGCCGATGAATTGATCCGCCCTGGTGAACTCCCACATCACCGGCCGGCCGGTCTTGAGCGCGGCGAGCGCGCATAGATCCTCGGAGATCATCTCCTGCTTGCCGCCGAAGCCGCCGCCGACCCGTTCGGTGAAGACATGGACGTCGCGGTCATAGAGCCCAAGCAGGTAGCAAAGCTTCTGCTTGGCGATGAACGGCGCCTGCGAGCTGGTCCGAACATGGAGCCGGCCGTCGTCCCCCCGCCAGGCGATCGAGCCGTGCGTCTCGAGATGCACGTGCTGCGCGCGCGAGGTCGAGTAGGTCATCTCGTGGATGGCGTCGGCCTCGCTGAAACCTTGCTCGACATTGCCGAGCTCGCCATGGATGTCGACATAGACATTGTCGCGAAAGGCCACGCTCTTGTCGTGCAGGATCGGCGCGCCAGGCTCCATGGCCAGCTCCGGATCGAACACCGCGGGCAGAAGCTCGTACTCGACTTCGAGCAGGCGGCAGGCCTCCTCCGCGGCCGCCTCGGTTTCGGCTGCCACCGCCGCGACCCGCTGACCGACGAAGCGCACGATATTGTCGAGCATGTAGGTGTCGTCAGGATCGACCATGTGATCCTCGTGGGTGGCGGTCGAATAAAGTCTACGGGGCACATCCTCCCAGGTGTAGATGGCGACCACGCCGGGCACGGCTTGCGCCTTATCGCGCTTGATCGACGTGATGCGCGCATGGGCATGGGGCGAGCGCAGCACTTTCAGGTGAAGCGTGTTCTCCATCGCAATGTCGAGCGTGTAATGCGCGTTACCGGTAACGATCGCCTCGGCGAAGGGGTTGCGCAAACTCCGGCCGCAGGCTTCTCCGGCAATGTCGTCCTCGACATTGACGACGCCGTGCAGCGCGTCGTCGATGCTGTGATAGCCGGTGCAGCGGCACAGATTGCCTTTCAGCATGCGCGGTAGATCCTGCCTCGCCTGCTCGTCGAAGGTCGCAGCCGTCATGATCATGCCGGCCGCGCAGAAGCCGCATTGAAAGGCTTGGGCGTCGAGAAAGGCCTGCTGCATGGGATGCAGCTTGCCGTCTTGGGCGAGGCCTTCGATGGTGGTGACCGCGCGGCCTTCGGCGCGGAAAGCCGGCATCAGGCAGCTATGGAACGGCACGCCGTCGATATGGACGGTGCAGGCGCCGCAATCGCCCTGGTCGCAGCCTTTCTTGACGCCGAACCAGCCATGATCGCGCAAAAATGTTCTGAGGCACTGACCCGGCTTAGGCTCGGCCGAAAGCTTCTTGCCGTTGACCGTGAGGTTCATTTCGCGGCGAGCTCCGCCCGGATCTGCTCGGCGTAGTAATAAGTGAGATGGCGCTTATAGGGCGCCGAGCCGTGGACATCGTCGAACCAGTCCGAATCGTGGACGGCCGCGTCGATGGCGCGGTGCATGGCGCCGGCCGACGGCAGCCGGTCGAAATGAAGCTGTATCGGTCTGACCGTCGCCGCCGTGATGGTGAGCAAGAAATCGTCGCCGGTGTTGGGGCGCGTCCCGACGAGCAGCGCGGCGGAGCGCCCGAGATGGGTGAGCGAGTTGCGGCGAAAGGCAAAGCGCTTCTCAAGCGCGCTGGCGGGAAGATGAATGCTGCGCAACAGCTCGCCAGGCTCGAGCACGTTCATATGGTTGCCGGTGACGAAATCGAGCGCGGCCAATTTGCGGGGCCTTTCGCCCCGAGGCCACAGCGTATAGCTGCCTTCCAGCGACACCATCAGCGAGATCATGGCGCCGGCCGGAAGCGACATGCAGATATTCCCGCCCACGGTCGCCGCGTTATAGATCTTGAACGACATCAGCAGCGCGTGGCAGCACAGCTTCAGCAGCGGCGCCGCGGTCCAGTTGGCCGGCGCGTGGAATTGCTCGAGCTCGGCGATGGTGCAGGTCGCGGCAATCTCCAGACCGTCAGGGCTGAGCTTCAGCGCGGGCCAGCGCAGCGTCTCAAGATCGATCAGCGTGTGGGTGGCGATCTGCGGCGTCGAGAACAGCCAAGTGCCGCCGGCCAGCCAAGCGTAGCCCTTGCGCCACTCAGGAATCTGGTCGGTCGAGGTGGGGCGCTTGACCTCGGTAATCGTGTTCAGATTCACGGCCGCCGCCTCGTGACCCTGTGGCTGACGGCGCGACAATGCCATGATTCACGGGGCAACGGATAGCGCCCCCGCGTAAGCGGCGCTACGATTGCCGCGCGACTGGCCGAATTGCCTGCCAGCCAAAGAAATCCAGGCGGCCCAATGAGTGCACCGGACCCATCCCTCCTCGCCAAGGCGCTCGACTGGCAGGCCGAGGGCCGGCTGGTGGCGCTGGCCACGGTCATTCAGACCTGGGGCTCGGCGCCGCAGCCGGTGGGCAGCCAGCTGGTGATCGACGCCGACGGCAACTTCCTGGGCTCGGTGTCGGGAGGCTGCGTCGAGGCTGAGGTCATCACCGAGGCGATCGAGGTGATCGCCACGGCCAAGCCGAAGGCCCTCGAATTTGGGGTCGAGGACGATAAGGCCTGGAGCGTCGGGCTGGCTTGCGGGGGCGCCATCCGCATCTTCGTCGAGCCGTTGGCGGCCAAATCCGGGGCGCCGGGCGACTCCGTGCTGCCTCGGCTCATGGGGGACGTGGCAGCCCGCCGGAAGGTGGCGCTGGTCACGCATCTTGGCAGCGGCGCGCGAAGCCTTGCCCATGCGCCGGGTGATGTGGGACCGGATCTGGCCCCGGCGCTGGACGAGGCGTTTCGCCGCGACCGCGGCGTGGCGTTGACGCAAGGCGACGGCGAGATCTTCATCAACGTATTCAATCCGACGATCCGCCTGATCATCGTCGGCGCCGTGCATGTGGCGCAGCCGCTGGCGCCGATGGCACGCGCACTCGGCTACGAGGTGACGGTCGTCGATCCGCGCAGCGCGTTCGCCACCGACGAACGCTTCGGCAAGGTGGCGATCTCGCGCGAATGGCCCGACGAGGCTCTGCCCAAGATCGGGCTGGATGGCCGCACCGCGCTGATCGCGCTGACCCATGACCCGAAGATCGACGATCCGGCCCTGATCGCGGCGCTTTCCTCCGACGCGTTTTATGTCGGCGCGCTGGGGAGCCGGAAGACCCATGCCAAACGCGTCGAGCGGCTCCTCCAGGCCGGCGTCTCTCCGGGTGACGTCGCGCGCATTCACGCGCCCGTCGGCCTCGACATCGGCGCCCAGGGCGCCGCCGAGATCGCCCTCTCGATCATCGCCGAGATCATCGCCGTGCAACGCGGCAAAGGCGGAGCCTCGGCGTGAGCGCGAAGATCGCGGCCATCGTGCTTGCGGCGGGACGTTCCTCCCGAATGGCGCCGCGCAACAAGCTGCTGGAGCCGGCCAAGGACAAGTCGATCGTCGCCCGCGCCGCCGAAGCCGCCATTGCCAGCGGCGCCGCCCCGGTGATCGTGGTCACCGGCTTCGACGCCGCGCGCATCGAGGAGGCGCTGCGTGACCTGAAATTGAACTTCGTACACAATGCCGCCTTCGCGCAGGGCTTGAGCACCTCGCTGCGAACCGGCCTTGGCGCATTGCCGCCGGACAGCGACGGCGCGCTGATCCTGCTGGGCGACATGCCGGAGGTCGAAAGCTCGGTCCTCCGGACCTTAATGGCGGCCTTCACCGGCGCCGATGCGATCTGCGTGCCGGTGCATCAGGGGCGAAGGGGCAATCCCATTCTTTGGGGCGCGACCTATTTCGCCGAGATGATGACGCTGACCGGAGACGTTGGCGCAAAGCCGCTGCTGGCGCGGCACGCGCATCGCGTGATCGAAGTGCCGGTCGGCGTCTTCCGGCATCTTCGACGATGTCGATACGGCGGACGATCTTGCCCGCCTCAAGACGAGAATCGCGCCCTAATATAGGAGGCGCCAGAGAAGGGCGATCTCGAGGGCGTAGCAGAGCACCAGCACGATCGGCATCGTCAGCACCAGCCAGCGCGGCTGGTTCTCGGGAAACAGCCAAGCGTGGAAGCCATAAATGGCCAGCGGGATCAGCGGCCACGTGGTCAGCGCAACGCTGATCGCATTGCCGATGAAGGTGCCGACGGCGGGGTTGAGCTCACGCAAGTGCGGATTGAGAAACCTAAGTTCCAGCATCACGACCGGAAAGAGCGTGAGCAGAATGAGGCATGCGGTCTTCCACCTGTTGGGCGGCTTTCCGGTCGCGGGATCGGTCGGGACCCAGCCCGGAAAGGAGGTGTCGACCCGCTGCGCGTGGAAGCCCTGGACCATGTCCTCGCTCTCCTTGACCAAAGCGGCACGCGCGTCGGACTTCAGCCACCCCTCCAAGTTCGCTTTCGAGTCAAAGCGCAGCACCGTGGTCCAGCCGGTTTCGTCCGCTTGCGGCGGTTGGACGAACGAGCCGACATAGCCGGGAAATTTCGCCTGGACCTTCTGAATGCGGTCGGCCCAGGCGCGATAGGCGGCTTCCTTGCCGGGCTTGATGTCGGTGACCATGATCATGGTCACGCCATGCTTGACGGAGTAGTCGACCGCAGCCTGGCCCACGAGCTGCATCACCACGCCGCCCTCGGCCAGCGGCACGACCTCATCGATGAGGGCCCGGTGCCGGTCGCCGCGTCGCCAGTAGCGCAACGCATCGAGAGAGGTGAACCGTGCGATCGCCACGGACTCAAGCTGGTCGGGCGGCGCCGGCGGCCAGAACTCGACGCTCACCGCACCGGCAGAAGCGAGCACCGCAGTTTGCCAGCGGACTTGCCACTGGGCGAACTCCGCTTCGCTGCCCGGGCGTATGCGCGCGCATAGCAGGAGCCTCGAGATGTCGTCACTCACGATGGGCCTCAATCGCCGCCGAGCGCATTGGGCAGCGAACCCGGCGCCGTGACCACCGTGCTGAGCTGCCTGGCGGCAACGGTCACAGCGTCGGGATCAGGTCTGACCAGCTCGAATTTCAGAACTTGCACGCTGTTGTCACCCGGCGAGATCGCCGCTCACCAGGAGGTCGGCGCCGGAGGTCGTACTGGTCGTGGCGACGCTCACCCCTGAAGCTGCGCCGAATGGCTTGAAGCTCGCGATCTCGGCAAAGGTGGCGACGGGGGTATGGTCCGCGGCGGCGAGATAGACTTTCGGTCCCCCCTCCAGCCTCGAGCCGCTGGAGTAGATTTTCACCTCTCCAGGGCCGGCCAACTGGCCGACGACGATTCTCTCGGCGCCGCCGAGCGAGCCGGCAAGCCAGCCGGTGGTCAAGGACAGGCCACCCCGATAGCCCATGCCGAACGGCATGAACGCGTTGGTGACGGCAGGCTTGTTGTCACCGGGCTCACACTGGTCGGCCCCAGGTCCGCTACGCTTCTTTTGGTCGATCGGCTTCATCAGGGAGAAGGCGAACACCTTCACCTGCGCCATGCTGCCCACGCCAGGCGCGGTAACGATGCTGTAGCGGCCGGTGGTGAAATCGACGAAGCCCGAAGCAACGCTCACGCCGTTGCGATCGTCGAGATAGGGATTGAACGAGGAGAACAGCTCAGGCGCAGCGCCGGGTGAGGTCGGCAAGTTCGCGCGGTAGACCTTCACTTCGTTGAGAATGCCCGGACCGGAGCCGACGATGATGTTGTCGGCGGTCGAGCCGTCGATCTGCGAGGCGGTCACGCTGACACCGCCGCGCGCCGAAGATTCGAAGGCCTCGAAGCGAGCGAGTTCGGTCTCGAAGGGACCCTTGCCTCCCTTCGCCTTTCCCGCGTAGGCGACCACCTCAGGCGTGTGGTCCTGGCCGGCGCCCACGACCAAGTCATAGACTCCATCATCGTCGATATCGCCCATGGCGACGGATGGCGTGCCCTCAAAATCCTTGAACGGTGTAACCGTGGCGACGAGCCGGTCGCCATTGCCGTCATAGATTTTCACTTCGGCTGGACGTCCTGCCGCTCCGGGAACGGCCACGGCATAGGTCGAGGCTGCGGGGATGACATTGACCAACGTCATGAGGCCGTTGTCTTCGTGATTGAGGCGATGGCAGTGCATCACGAAAAGTCCGGTGAAATCGTCGAACTTCATGCGCAGGCTGAGCGCGCCGGGCTGGATGACAGACTCCTCCGCTCCCATGGCCGGCGCCGGCACGTTGGCGTTGTCGACGCTCCACATTTCCGGCCCGGTCTCAAGACCCCTGGTCGGATCGAAATAATGCGTCACCTGGAAGTCGTTCACATGAATGTGGATCGGGTGCTCATCGTTGTTGTTGTTGATGAACGTCCACTCTTCCACCGAGCCAAGCCGCGCCTGGAGCAAGGGAGCATTGGGAAAGCCGATGCCCGCGAACACGTACATGAAGGCTTTGGGATCGGACAGGCTCGCAAGATTGTCGAGAAAGCCGCCTGAGATCACCAGCTCTCGCTCGACGTCGGGCTTAACCTGGGAAATGTCCTCGTACACGCTGTAAGCATCGAGCTTTTGCCCCTCGTTGAACGCCGTGGTGACCCCTTTGCCGGCGGAGGTCGTTGCTCGCGCCAGGATCTGCGTCGGAGAGACGAAGAACCCGTCATAATAACTGACGGCGGACGGCAATACGCTCAGGCTGCCGAGCGTGGCCGGCGGATTCTCCGTGCCGTCATTGGTGTAGAGCACGCCCGGGGCACTGATGGTGGTGGCGCCGCCGCCTCGGGGCGGCATCTCGAGGATGAGGTCACCCTCGGCGGGCATGGTGACCGCGATGGCATAGCGCGTGGCCGGCGGAATCAGCAGCTTCGTGCCGTTCTCGAACACCGGATAGTGGACTTCCGGATAGGGAACCCCGTCCTGGCCGACGATAGCGATCTTGGGGTGGTTGCCCGTCGCCGTCTCGGCCAGCTGCACGAACGTGTAGGCGATGTCGCTGACATTGGCGAGCACCCAGATCTCGGTTTGACCCGCCTTGCTGCTTATCATCGGCTGGAACTGACCGTTGACGGTGAACTGCACGTCGCGCTGATAGTCGGGCAGGCTGGGGTCGGCCGGCACGTCCTTGCCGGGGCCGCCGGGGAAGGCGGTGAAGCGCTGCAAATTGGTCGGAATGAACTCAAATCGCCCGCGCTCATTGCGGATCGACAGCGGACCTGCGTACCAAATGGTAGAGAATTGCGTTCCCTTCTTCGATTGCAGGAAGTTGACCGGGGCGAGCAGCGGACGATACGTGCCCTTCGCCAGCTCGCCTGGTTCGGGCGGCTTGATCGTGCTGACCCATTGAGACCAAGTATAGTTATTGAGTTGCGCGCTCCCGCCCGCCCGGTCGAACACGTAATTGTATTGCAGCACCATGTTTCGGATCGGGATCTGGTTCTGCGTGACCAGCGGCAGGTTGCCGTCGGTCCGGCCGATCGCGAGCAGCCCCGCCATGCCGTAATAGACATGCGGCGTCGTCAGCCCATGCAGATGGCTGTGATACCAATAGGCGCCTTGCGGCATGGTCTTGGGGATATTGTACGTATAGGTGTTCGACATCCCGCCCGGGATGTGCAGCATCACGTTGTCGGCGTTGCCCTTAGGGCTGACATGCACGCCGTGAACGTGAAGGTTGAGCGGCGAGGACGCCATCATCGGCGGGTAAAGCGGCACCTCCTCGCCCTTCGCCGTATATTGCGGGTCGAAGAAATCTCGGATGGTGAGACCGGTTAGCGCGTTGTCGAGATGGACGATCAGCGTCTCTCCCGGAAACACTTGCAAGGTCGGCGACGGGTATAAATGATCTCCCGACCTCTGCCCGTTCGACGCCGTCCCGCGGATCAGCTCATAGGCGAACACGAGCATGTTCTTGACCGGTGTGGCGACGGTGTCGAGCCGGGCCTCGCCCTGCTTGGCGATCAGCCTCACCTCCAGGACGCCGTCCTTGCTCGCGAGCACGACCGGCTCGCTGAACTCGGGACGAACTGCCGGGTCGAACTTGGCCGGTGCGTCTTGAGCCAGAGCGCGTGAGCCGGGCCATGAAGCCGTCAGCGAGGCCAATGCGATGCCCGCCACGGCGAGCGCGCGCCAGAACCGATTCATTGCTTTGGTCCTCCCCGCAGAAAGTTTCGATGCGAGCTGAAGCGTCGGCGCGCCGGAAAAAGAAAGGGCTGGCATGAGCCGATTCGATGGACGTCCAGCCCTCATAGTGCGCGCGAGCCGGCATCCGGCACAAGCGAGACTGCGGGGATTTCCTACGGGTTTAGCTAACAAAGAGGTTCGACGCCGTCATGCTGGATAATGAAGGATTTCAAGGTCTGGAAGACCCCAGCACTCGATGCCCATGTCCTTGGCCATGATGGCGAGGCCTTCGGTTTCAATCTCCCCGACATGACTGCCGCGCTGAGGGTGCGGATCACGCACCCACCGGCTGCGGGCCCCATAAAAGAAGGGTGGGAAGATTAGGCCGTCGCGATGACGATCCGCACGAACCAGAAGCATGGTTCCGCCGACCGATTCCAATCGCACAATTTCCTCACCGCGCAGGTCACTCAGATGCTTGCGGCCGCCCGCGGTCCACGCGTTCAGGTCAAAGCTCCCGCTTCCGTATTCGCACACGCAATTCGGGTGCACGATGTCGCGGTCCCACGCGAGCAACTGCTCGATAATGTTCGCCGGATATTCGACGACATCAGCGTCGAGCCAGAGCACCCAGTCTTCGTCGCGAAGGGCGCGGAACAAGAGATGGTTGCGCGCCCGCGCGAGTACCGCACGCCGCTGCTCTTGGAAGACCACCGCATGGCGGTAAGTGCCGTCCGGGATGGAGAAGCCGAAATCCCTCTTGACCAAGACCTTGCGCCGAAAGCCGGGACAGGTGTTCGTCAGCCGGTGCTCCACCGCCTCGAAGGTCCCGTCCGAACTATCGCCCTCGAGAATGCCTAGCGACAGCAGGTGATGCGGATAATTCAGCCTTTCGAGTCCCGCGAAATAGGTGTCGAGGAAGCGGCCCGCGGATTTCATGGGGGTAAGGATGAGCACTGAAGCACTGCGATTTGACATGGCGGACCACCGGCTTGACTGCTGTCCAGGCCTTCCCTTTAGTGGCCGGAGTGGAGGATGCATAGCCTCATGCAAGAACTTCGGGCAGCGATAGAAGCGCGGCTCCGCAATCCGCCTCTCGTTCCGCAAGAGCGCTTTGCCGGCAGAGGAATCGTCATCTGCGCCGGGGGACAGCGCTACTTCACCTGCGCCTGGGTCCTGATCTGGCTGCTCCGGCGCGTGCACCACACTAAGCTGCCAATTCAGGTCTGGCATCTCGGCCGGAGCGAGATGAGCGACGCTATGCGGCTCCTCTTGGAAGAAGAGGGCGTCGAAGTCGTCAACGCCGAGGCGGTGCTGCATGCCTATCCGGCCACGGTGGCCGGCGGCTGGCCTCTCAAGCCTTACGCCATCGCGCAGAGTCGTTTTCGTGAGGTGATCTTTCTCGACGCCGACACGGTCCCGCTGGTCGACCCCGCTGCGGTCTTCGCATGGGACCTCTACCGGCGTTCCGGCCTTGTGCTCTGGCCCGACGTCATCGATTTGCAGTCTGGCAATCCGATCTGGTCGAAACTCGGCCTTGAGCCGCGCCACTGCGTCAGTGTCGATTCGGGCGTGATCGCCGTCGACAAGGCGCGCTGCTGGCCGCTGCTCGATATCGCCATTCTGCTCAACGAGGCGTGGCGCGAATCCTACCAATACCTGCATGGCGATAAGGACACCTTTTTGCTGGCCGCGTTGCTGACCGGCGCAAGCGAGCCCGTGCTGACGCATCGACCGTTCAGTGTCGACGGCGACCGGATCCAGCGCGATCCCGAAGGTGATCCGTTCTTGCAACACCGAACCGGTTCGAAATGGAGGTTGTACGGCTCGAACCAGCCGGTGATCGCGGCCGAACTCACCGCTCACTGCGAACAGGCACTGGCCGAACTTCGACGGCGCTGGAGCGGGGTGATCTTCCACGCTCCCGATCGTCCGGCCTGGGCGCGGGCGCGCGAAGCCGACCTGATCGCTTTGAGGCGCTTTCGCTATGAGACCGGCAACGGCGAGGGACGCCTGCTCGAGCTGCTGCCGGCCGGCACGCTTGGCGACGGCCGAACCGATCTCGAGCAGCACTGGGCAGTCGTCGGGTGTGAAGGCCGACCGGTGCTCCAATTCTTTTCGAGGGCGCGACTTGTCGTGGAACTGCTTCTCCAGCCCGATGGAACCTGGAGCGGAACATCAATCGGGGATCCGGGGTTCGACGCACGGCTAATCCCGGAGAAGGATCGGCTGGCCTGGCCGCACGCGAACGGCGAGCGCGTGTGCCGGTCGGCGGAGGCCGAGATTGCGGCACTTCTCGACACATCGTTGTTTGCGAGCGGTTTCGACCCAGAGACCGAGCAGGAATTGCAGGCGGCGCTTTCCTTGCTCAACCGGCTGTTCGACGACGTCCCGGAGCAACTGATCGCGAAGCTTGCCATCCTGCCGCTTGCGCAGGACTGGCTGGCGTCGCTCCAATTGCTTGCGCAGGTTCTGCGGGACGCGCGCGACGCGCGTTTAAGCCGCCTCCCCGGAGATCTCGTCAGCCCGGTCGAGATCAACCCGCAGCACTACACGCGCGTTTTCTGACCGGCGCGCATGGTCGACTGCACACGAAACGCCCGGCCCCAAGCGCTCCTCCTCGCCCCCATCATGCCGAGCGATCGCGGCAACGGTCTGGCGATGCGAACCGGATTTCTGCTGGACGCTTACGCCAAGCGTTTCGAGATCGACCTTGCCATCATCCCGGTTGCGGGCGGAGCCACGGAACTCACGCCCTTTGTTAAGGCCCGCATAAGTCGCGCCGGCGTGTTGCGCGCGGCCCCGCCGGACACGCATTTCGCACTGATCAGCGGCATCGCCGACAGGGAGGCGCGGCTTGCGGCGTTCCGGCAATATGGCCGGCCCTCCATCGCCGCCGGGCTGAGCGACGCGCTGGAGCGCGCCCTCCTCGCCTTTGCCGGCGAGCGCTCGTACCAGCTCGTTCACGTGTCCCGACTGTATCTGGCCAGTCTCGCCGCAAACTGGCGCGAAGCTAAAGCACAGCGCCCGTGCCTCGTTCTGGACTGCGACGAGGATGACATGAGCGCTTACCGCCGGGTCGCCCGGCTCGAGCGAAGAGCCGGGGGATCGAGGCGCGCCGACTGGGCCGAGGCCGAGGCCGATGCGTTCAGGGTGATGGCGCGGCAATTGTTGCCGCGTTTCGACGTGGTGCTTGCTGCTTCTCCGGGTGAGGCGAGCCTGCTCGGCACCCATCAAGACGGCCTGCTCGTGAACGTCGTCCCGAACGTTGCTCCAAGAACTCGCTGTCCGGCCGGCTCGCCGCTTCATGGGCGGCGGGCGCCGTGACATCCTGTTCGTCGGAAATTTGGGCTACCTCCCGAATATCGACGCGGTCACGTGGTTTGCATCGCGCATCTGGCCGAGGCTTCGTGGCGCCGTGCCGCTTCCGATCCGATTGGTCATCGCCGGTCCGGGTGCGCCGCGCCAGGTGACGGCTCTCGGCCGGCGCCCCGGCATCGTCATTGCCGGCCCTGTTGACGATGTGGGCAGGCTGTACCGGCGTGCGGCCCTCGCCGTGGTGCCGATCAGAGCCGGCGGCGGGACGCGCATCAAGCTGCTCGAAAGCGCCAGCTACGGCGTGCCTATCGTTGCGACCCGGTTTGGCGCGGCGGGCACCGGGTTGAGGTCGGGTCACGAATTGTTATTGGCCGACACCGAGCAGGATTTCGCTGCTTGTTGCGAAAGACTGCTGACCGACGATCGGCTAGCCTCTAGCCTTGCGGTTCAGGCGCGAAGGACGGCAGGCCGAGAGTACGATCCCAGGCGTTGGGCGGCCCGCTTGCTCGCCCTGATCGATGCTCGCTGTGGTAGTGGAGAACGGCACAATGACGGAAGTTTTGGTGAGGGCTGAGGGCCTCGACGTGAACGAAGTTCCCGACGGCTACGTCATCTATCAAACGGCCGCCGATCGCGTGCATTACTTGAACAAGACCGCGGCCATCGTCTTCGAGCTCTGCGACGGTGAGCGTGGCGGCGACGACATCGCCGCGCGCATCGGCGAGATGTTCCAGCTCGAAAGAACGGCAGACAGCGAAATCGAAGCCTGCATCCAATCTCTGCTCAAGGAGGGGCTGGTCCTATCTCGTTCGAAGTGATCGCGCGCACCTGGTCCCGACGTTTGACGTTTCGCACGAGCGACCCCGTGGTCTTTCAAGCGCTGCGGTACCTTGAGTGCGACCCGGAGATTGCCGGAGAGGTTGCGCAGGACCTCGCCATATCGGTCGAGCCTTACCGCTCCTATTATCGCATCGCGCAAGAGGGGAAGGTCATACGCGAGCAGATGTCGGCGCAAGCCGTGACGGAGTCGCTGCATGCGGAATTGATGCTGCTGTCCCTTGCCGATTTTCCAGCCGCGCCGATCGTTCATGCAGCATCGTTACGGCGAGGCGGCCGTCGTGTGCTCCTCGTTGGCCCAAAAGGCGGCGGCAAAACGGTGCTGACCCTGCACCTTCTTCTGGCAGGCTACGACATCGAGGGCGACGAAAATGTCTTCGTGACGACCGACGGCGTGGTTCCGCGCGCGCGCGGGCTGAGGGTAAAGGAATCGGCTGCCGCACTTCTTCCCCATCTCGCTGAAGTGTTGGAGGTGGCGCCTTGCTACGGAACCAGCCCGGGCCTGCGCGTTTACAACCTGGATCCGCGCCGCGCCGGCGCGACGTTCTGGCGCATCGAACGAGGCGCCGTAGATGCCGTCGTGCTCGTCCGCCCGAATCATGGGGGCTTTTCGTCCCTGCGGCCTATCGACTCGTTGGCTCTGGTGCGGGACGTGATTGCCGAGTCGGGCTTTCCGAAAACCGGACGCGCGGGAGCGATTGGGGCCATCGCCAAGGCGTTCGGCAATGCCAAAGGATTTGATTTGTCGCTGGGCGATATCGATGGGGCGATAGCCTGCATCAATCGGGTATTTGAAGAACCGTCTTGACTGTTGCCGGAACGCCGCATTGGGCCAAAATACGCGGAAAACATGGAAAAACGGCTTGAACGAAATCGGTCTAGAGGCGATTGTAACCAAGCATGTCCTGAGGATGGCGCGGGAGAAACGATGAAAAAGAGCAAAAACGATCAGGGTCTTGCCGGGATCGACCCAGCCAAGCGCCGGACGCTCACCAAACTCGCGCTGGGGGTTGCCTTCGTGACCCCGATCGTCGCCTCATTCTCGATGGATGGATTGACCATCTCGAAGGTGCACGCGCAGACGGCCAACGGGTCGGGGCTGGTTTTCCCGTCCAATAACACCCAGCCGTCAGACGGTGCAGACTAGCTCTTCCTATCGAGATTTCGGATGAAAGTGTCGGCGACACTGATCGTTCGGAACGAATCGGAATTCATTGAAGATTGTCTCGAGTCGCTCGTCGGCGTCGTCGATGAAATCGTGCTGGTCGATACCGGCTCGAGCGACGACACGCTGCACAAGGCGCAACGCTATCCAATCGCGCTGCACGCGTTTCCCTGGTGCCAGGACTTTTCCGCCGCCCGCAACTATGCGATCGCGCAGGCAACCGGCGAATGGATTCTTTACATCGATGCCGACGAGCGACTTGAGGTTCTAGACCGGGACGTCTGGCGCGAGGTCGTTGCCAATGACAGCATAGCGGCTTGGCAGCTCCGCTTTCATCCCCGCGTCGGCTGGACGCCTTACGCGGAGCTTCGTCTCTTTCGCAATGACCGGCGCATTCGATTCCACGGCGTCATTCACGAACGCATACAGCCGAGTGTGGAAGAGGTCTGCAACAGCGACGGCCTCGAGATCGGTCAATGCGATATTACCATGCAGCACGTCGGCTATGAAACGGACCAGCGTCACAAGCTTGACCGCAATATCCCCTTGCTGCGCGATTATCTCCGCGACGATCCGGACCGTGTCTTTTGCTGGTGGCATCTGGGGACAATGCTCGGGCTATCCGGGAATCCGGAGGGCGCGGCGGCAGCGTGGCGCAAAGGCATCGAGGTTGTGCGGGCCCGAAGCGGCAGCTCTTGCCCGCTCAGTCACAGCATGCCGTTCGTGTCACTCATCGAATTGGAACACAGCCGCGGCATTGCCGTCGACGACTTGATGCAGGAGTCACTCAGACTGTTCCCGAATCAATTGTATTTGCAATGGCTGAGCTGCAAGCTCGCTCTCGAACGCGGTGAAGGTGAGACGGCCCGGCACCATCTGGAAAAGATCGCCGCGATCGACCCGGATCACTTCTACGAACCGGGCCTCTCCTACAACAAGGCGCTCTTTGCTCACGCGCGGGAAAGTCTTGCTCTTTGTCATTTCCGTGCGGGGCGATTCAAAGAGGCTGCGGAATGGTATCGCCGCGCCGCGCCGGCGGCTCCAGATCCCCAAGCGTGCGAGGTCAGGGCTCTCCTCGCCGATGCCAAGGCTGCCGCAAATTGCAGCAATAGTCGCCTCAGCGACCCTGCCGGTGGCGCGGCACTTGGCGTCGATAACGGCGCACAAGGAAGAACATATGGCGGAGCGCCGCGAGGCTAAGGCTCCGATTTCGACCATAGCGCGCAGCGAGGGCTTCGCGGCTGAAGGCACGAAGCAGCCTGTCGATGACCGATGCGATCTGCCTCACCTTATACGGCGCCCGGGCGCGCCTGAAGGTGGCTTCCGCGTGCTTGCGGCCCGCTGCAGAGGCCGCGAGCTCCTCTGGGATATTGAGCCCAAACAGCCGGTTCGCCTGCACGGCCCAGCTTGAGAGCACGTCGAGAATTTCGCGCTGCTCGGCATGTTCGACGATCGCGCGCCAGCCCCGCGGAGAAATATCCGCACCCACTCTGGAAAATTCCCACAGCCCCTTGATCGCGAGCATTCGTCTGGCGTGGCCGCGATCGGCCAACTGATGGTGCAGCATGCCGTGCAGCAAATGCCATTCAGGCGGGAGGGCGCGATACGCGGAGCCGGCGAAGCTCCCTGCTTCCGCATGGCACCACACCTCTTCAGTGGTGAGGGCGTAGCGGGCCGGGAAGGACAGCGCCTCGATGTGAATCTCGACCGTGCCCGCGTGCCCGGGCAGCCAAAGCTCGGGCAGGTGGCGGTCGAGCGGGGGCGGATCATGATCGGGACGGTAACCGAGCGCCGACAGAACCCGGCTGGCGCTGTCGGCCTCCGCTGTGCTCACCAAGAGGTCGAGGTCGCGCATCCCCCGCGCTTGGTGCCATTCGGGCTGAGCCAGAGTGAGGTGAACTGCTCCCTTGAGCAGGACGGGAACGACGCCTTCGCCATACAGGGCCTCGAGCGCGACCTTGAGCTGCTCCCTGAGGTCCGCCAGGCGGCTCAAGTGCTGCTGGTAGGCGACGGCTAGCCGGTTGGTGACATGGGCAGTCCGCGCATGTTCGCTGAGCGCAGCCGGCACGGGCGGCAACAGCGCGCGCTGATTCAACGCGAAGACAAGTGGCGGCAAAACCTCGTGCGCGACGGAAAGGTCAACGAGCGCCTGCCACGAAAAGCCAGGCTGGAAAAAACGCAAGCGCAGCGCGCCCGTCGATTGAGGCGTGGGATCGGTCTCAAGCACCTTGCCAAGCAAGGCGAGCAGTTCGTCGTCGGCGATGGTGGGAGCGAGGTGATCCAAAGTGTGGAGTGCTCTATCTGTGAAGGAGTAGCGAACCGCCCTCGCCTCTCAGCGAGAACCGTCATGTCGGCATCTCCGGCTGGCCTCATCAAACAGAAATGAGCTGTCCAGTTCCAGCGGTTCACTTAGGCGCACGGGTATTCCGGGCTCAGCTCTTAATTCGCGACATCGTCGGGTCGTAGAGCGGATCAAGGAATATCTCCGCGGGCACGCGCCTCGTCGCGACCTCGAGTTCGTAGCGGCCGGAAAGCACCTTGTCACGATCGACACCGTTCTCCGGATCGCGGACGTAGCCATAGCCGATCGAGCGGCCGACCGTGTAGCCGTAGCCGCCGCTTGAGAGCCAGCCCACACGCTTGCCGTCGCGATAGATGGTTTCGCGCCCGAGCAACACGATCGAGGGGTCGGCACTGAATCCGGCGAGCAGGCGGGGAAGCTTCTTTGTGGCTTGAGCCTCGAGTGCGGCGCGTCCCAGAAACTGTGTGTCCGATTTCAGCTTCACGGCCCAGCCGAGACCGGCGACCAGCGGTGAGTGGTCGGGCCCGATATCTGCGCCCCAGGCGCGGTAGCCTTTTTCCAAGCGCAGCGACTCGATGGCGCGGTAGCCGGCGTTGGCGATGCCGTGCGGTCGACCGGCGGCCATCAACGCGTCGTAGACGCTCGCGGCAAACTCGACGGGAATGTGCAGCTCCCAGCCGAGCTCGCCGACATAGGTGACACGGAGCGCCAGCATTGGTGCGCCTGCAACGGTAATCCGCCGCACCCTGCCGAACGGGAAGCCGGCATTCGACATATCGTGTTCGGTCAGGCTTTGGATGACGTCGCGCGATCGAGGGCCCATCACCGACAGTACGGCGTTGGAGGACGTGACATCGATCAGCCGGGCATCCAGCCCATCCGGGATCGAGTGTGAGATCCAGTCGAAGTCGTGCGTGGCGAAGCCGGTGCCGGTGACGATGTAGTATTCGGTCGGCGAAAGCCTGCCGACCGTCAAGTCGCACTCAATCCCGCCACGGCCATTCAGCATCTGCGTGTAAACGAGATGACCCGGCGGTTTCGCGACATCGTTGGCGGCAATCCACGAGAGCGCCACTTGCGCATCGCGGCCGACCAGAAGGAACTTGGCGAATGACGTCTGGTCGAATATTGCGACGCGCTCGCGGCAGGCCTTGTGCTCACGGCCGACAGCATCGAACCAGTTCTGCCGCTCGTAGCTGTAGATGTCCTCGGGCTTCTCCCCGCTCGCCAGATCGGCGAACCAGTTCGGCCGTTCCCAACCGAGCTTCTCGCCAAAACAGGCGCTTTCGGCCTTAAGCCTGTCGTAAAGAGGCGAACGGCGCAGCGGCCGTCCGGAGCGATACTCCTCGAACGGCCAAGCCATGGTGTAATGTTTGGCGTAGGCCTCGAGCGTGCGCGTGCGCACCCAGCTTGTGTCGAGATGGTTCCGGCCAAAGCGGCGAATATCGACCGGCCATAGGTCGTAGGGTGGCTCGCCGTTGACCACCCACTCGGCCAGCACCATGCCAGCGCCGCCGGCCGACGCGATGCCGAACGCGTTGAAGCCAGCCCCGACAAAGACGCCGCGCAGCTCAGGCGCCTCCCCGAGGATGAAATTCCCGTCGGGGGTGAAGCTTTCCGGCCCATTGATGAACTCCTTGATGCCGGCCGACTGCATGGCTGGAACGCGACCGGCGGCGAGTTCAAGGAGAGGCTCGAAATGCTCCAAATCGTCCTCAAGAAGTTGGAACTCGAAGCGATCGGGTAGGCCGTCCATGGACCATGGCTTGGGGTTAGGCTCATAGCCCCCCATCATCAGTCCCCGGACCTCTTCCTTCCAATAGGTAAGACGGTCTGGATCGCGCAGCGTCGGCAGGTTCGGCGTCACGCCGTCGATTCTGTCGGTGATGAGATATTGGTGCTGCACCGATACGAGCGGAATGTTGACACCGGCCATACGCCCAAGCTCGCGCGACCACTGTCCGGCGCAGATCACCAGCTTGTCGCAAGCGATCCGACCTTGATCGGTGTCGACTGCGCGCACGCGCCCATCCTCCACCTCGACGCCGGTGACCCTCACGCCCTCCCTGACGGTGACGCCCGCGTTGCGCGCGCCCTTGGCGAGCGACATGGTGATATCCGATGGAGACGCCTGTCCGTCGGTCGGGAGGAAAGCCGCGCCCACGACGTCTTCAATTTGCATCAGCGGCCACAAATCCTGGGCCTCCTTCGCAGTTAGGAGATGCATCTCCAGCCCGAAGGACGTGGCGGTGGTCGCCTGTCGCCTTACCTCGGTCCAGCGCTCGGGCGTGCAGGCAAGCCGCAAGCCGCCGTTGCGCTTCCATCCGGTCGCGAGGCCCGTATCCTGCTCGAGTCGGTCATAGAGGTCGACGGAGTAGCCGAGCAGCTGCGTGATGTTGGCGTTCGTGCGCAACTGTCCGACCAGCCCCGCGGCGTGCCACGTCGAACCCGACGTGAGTTTGCCCTGCTCAAGCAGAAGCACGTCTGTTAGACCCATTTTTCCAAGATGATAGGCCACCGAGCAGCCGATGATCCCGCCACCGACAATGACGATTTTCGCGGAAGTCGGCAGATCGCTCATGCCAGATCCATCGCCTGGAAGCTCGCATAGGCGGATTCGAAGCGCCGCAAGTTTTCCGCGGTGTATGCGGTGTAGTCGAAATCGACGGTCGAGTGGATCTCCGACACCATGCTCCACATGGTCTCGCGCAGGAGCGACGCCGCGGTCATGGCGGCGGCGCGCAGGCGCAACTGATCGTCAACGGGCTTGTCGAAGTAGAGGCTCAAGGCCTGCTCCGTCTGCTCCGGGGAAAACTCGCTGTTGGAGGCGAGGCCGCCGAGATCGAACAGCGGCGAATTGAACCCGGCATATTCCCAGTCCACGAGCCACAGCCGCTGCCCGTCATCGATGAAGTTGGCGGCAAGCAGGTCGTTGTGACCGAAGACCACCTCGATAGGACCAACGGCGGCTTCCAATCGCGCGGCACGCGCGAGGAGATCGGGGAGCAGAGGAACGTGGCGGCTGTCGGCTTCACGCAGCGTGTGCGCATAGTCGCGCACGACGTGGAACACCCAGAACATCGCGGCAGGCCCGCGCAGGTGCTGAGGGATGTCGCGGTGACATCGCCGCACGATATCGACGAGGCGCTCGAGGTTTGCCGGCTTGCGTATGTCGTCCGGGGTGAAGGTGCGTCCCTCGATGAAATCGAGCACGAGAATCCCCGGCTCCGCATGCACCACGCCGGGGCTCAGACCCGCCGCATGCGCAGCCTGGCTGGCCGCCAGCTCGTTCGCGCGCACCACCCCATGCACGAGGATATCGTTCCCCACCCGCACGACATAGCGGCGGCCGCGATCCTCGACGGCGAAGTTTTGGTTGGTGATGCCGCCGGCCAGCGGCCGGGGGTCCACGCGCCCGGACCAGATCGCCAGCGCGGCGACGTGCGCCGCCGCACCCTCCCGTAGTGCATCAAGGCTCACGCGTGCGCCCTCCTCGTCGGTCGGCGAGACGGCGCGCGGCGGCCTGGATCAGCCTGTCGGGCAACACTCACCGCACCTCCTCAACGTCATTGTACCATTTCACCCGTTCGCCGATCCGTGCGCGAAGGCGCCAAGCGAGCGGTTTGGGCTCGGCATCAATCCGGCGTTGAAGAGCATCCACGCTGGCCACGAGACGCGCCTTCTGTCCGCTGTCGAGCTTCGCGTGGTCGATTGCGAAGCGCTGGAGCTTCTCCAAATTTGTCGTCGTGGTGCGCCAAAGTCCCCAATCCTCCGCGCACAATTTCGCAATCAGAGCGACGTTGATCGTATCGCCATCGCCGTCGCCGAGCTTGTGCTCCAGCAACAGCGCCATCATGTCGACCAGGTCCTTCCCAGTGATCTTGACGATCTGCAACTTGCCGAGGAGAAGCTCGGCCAGCGGAAGCGTGGTCGGATCGACCTGGAGCCTGGCGCCCAAGGGTATTGCGTGGCAAAAGTCGAGCTTCTCGTAGAAGACGTCGACATGGACGCCGTTCCCGGCACTCGCAAATATCGCGCGAGCCCCCTCGGAGACGACGAACACCTCGCGATCTTCGACATAGCCGAGGCTCGTCAGCAGCTCGTGGATGTCGCGCGCCTCTTTTTTGCGGCCGGCAAAATCTATGTCGCGATAGGCGCGCTCGCTGCTGGCAAGCATGGCATGGTTCGGACAGCGCCTGAGAATGGCCATCGATCCGACCAGGCGCACAGTGAGGCCGGCCTTGCCGAAGGCGTTCAGGATGCGATCGGCCTCAAATTCAAGCGCTCTGCGATCCACCATATTCGGCCGCCATTCGGAACAAGCCTATCGTCAACCGCCGCTGATCATAGAGACGCTGACGAGCGGCCGGAACCGGCGTTCGGCCGCAGGGCCAATTCCTCCGCCATCGCTTTGGGCACTCACCAAAGCGGTGCCGGCCCGTGCGGGACGGCCAAGACCGAGATGCGATCCGCAGGGTTTACTCGGGTGGTATCTCCTTGAAGGCATAGTCCACGTTGATGCCGCGCGAGCGCTGGACCATTTTGGCCAGGAAGTACCAGATGATCGACACGCCGAGGATGCCGAACACCACCTGATAGGCCAACACGCTGGTAAGGCCGAGGACGCTGTAGAACATGAACATGAGCACCATAACCCCGCCGACGATGGCGCCGATCAGGCCGAAGATCGTCACCAGCGGGATGTTGCCCAGCTTATAGGCCGCGCCCGGCGAAGCGTCATAGAGCGCCTTGGCGCGGTAAGGCATCAGCGCGCCGGCGAGCGCGGTGACGACGAACACATAGCCGCAGGCGAAGGTCACCCCGAGCGTCAGCGCCGTCCACTGGCCCCACAAATTGTAGACCAGGATGACCGGGATGCTGGCGAGGAAGTAGGCCAGATGCGCATTGACCGGCGTATGCAGCTTGTCCGATACCCGGCTCACCCATTCGGGCAACAGGCGATCGAGCGACATGGCCACCATCACGCGGGTCATGCCGATATAGCAGTTGTTGACGATCTGGAACGCGTTGAGGATGTATCCCAGCGCGATGATCACCACGATGATCGGGTTGCCTGCGAGCGCGTTGGCCACGATGTTGGGCCAGAGAAAGACGCCGTTGAACTTGCCTTCCGCCAATCCCGCCCAATACCCTGCGCCGGCCACATATAAGAAGTCGGTTCCGATGGCGTGCTCGAAGGCCGCCGCCAGGATCGCCAGCAGAATGCCGGTCGCAATCAGCGATCCGATGATGATGACCAGCTGGTTCTGGAACGAGCGGGCACCTTTGATCTCGCCGTTTTGCTGGGCGCTATAGGTCGCCCATTGCAGCGAGGTCCAGGCGATCGGCGCCACCAATACCGTAGCTAACAGACTGAACGGCGGATTGAGATCGATATTGGCCGCCTTCGCCGCGGCGAGCGCCGTCTCATAGAAGTTCGGCGCCCCGCCCGAGGCGACGACAAAAGCGTCGAGCTTCTGCGCAAAGACCTCAGGCGTTGCCGTGAAGAACAGGTACAGCATGAGGCCGAACGACAGCAGCGTCGCGTACCACATCACATATTGGAATTTTACGTAGTTCTTGAAGCCGCTGACCAGCAGCAACATCGCCAACAACGCATTTGAGATGCTGACGATGATGATTGCCCAAGGCGTCGTGAACCACACGCCGATACTCGTCAGCGTGGGATTGCCCATGGTGCCGCCGAGACCGAGAAACAGCGAGGCGAAGCCGAGGTAGGAGAGCAACCAGCCGGATAGAGCGACCCATTGCAGGATCCAGATCACGAACCCGGACATCACCACCGAGAAGCCGATCCCGCCGCCGAACACGCGGCTCTGAAATACATAGTCGCCGCCCGAGCGCGGCAGCGCCGTCGACAGCCAGACATAAGAGAGCGCGATGGGGATCTCGAAGATCATGGCGAGCAAGATGCCCCAGACGAGCCGGCCTCCGGGCAGCGCGCCCGGCGCCCAGAGATAGGTCCAGGGGAAGATCAGACCCATCGTCAGGATGTTGTAGACGAATGCCGAATAGGGCGACATCACCCGAACGAGGCCCGATGACTTGCGGGTGAAAACTTCGGGCTTTGCTGCAGCCGTTGCCATGATACCCCTCCATTGTCCGATTTAAGTTTCGCTCTCGGCCCCCGGGATAATTCAGCCGGCCGTCAGCTGATAATTCTTCACCTCATCCTTCGCCAAACTGAGCAGGCAACCGCGTAGCACCCCCTCGCCATATTCGCTGCCGGGGTTAACGGACGTCGTCCTGCCGATTTTCACCACGCCGCCCGATTCATGGATATGGCCATGCAGGCTGAGCAGCGGTTGATGCGTTTCGATTGCCCGCCGCACCGCCTTGCTGCCCGCGCCATGAAGGACGACCTGGCCAGCTTTGACGATTTGGGTCGGCGGATCCGTGTTCCAGTCCAACATCGGACAAGTATCGAGCGTCGAATCCACCGGCGGCACGTGAAAATTGAAGATCGCGTGCTCCGCGTCGGCGACCTTGTCAGCCAATCCTTCGATCATCGTGCCGAGGTCGTCGTCATCGATCTCGCGCGGCGTCTTCCACGGCGTGCGGTTGCTGAATCCGACGCTGATCATGGTGTGATGGTCGTCGATCTCGACCTCTTTGCCTTCGCAGAAGACAATGGATTGCGTGTTGGCGTCGCGCAGCAGTTCAAGTACCTCGGGGTCGTCGTCATTGCCTCCGATCACAAAGCATTTGATACCGCTCCCCGCTAGCCGGGTCTCGGCCAGATCAAGCCAAGAAGCGAGCCTTTCGCTCGCAAGCTCGTGGAACAGGCGATCGATGGCTGCCGGATTGGTCCGAATTTCCTGGTATTCGTCCTCGTCCATCACCTTGCTGTAATAGCCGAGCGTTCCGAGCCGGTCCTCGAAGCCCTTGAGGTCGGCCGCCCCCTCGAGGCGCTCCGTCTTACCCATGAGATGCGCCCGAAAGGAGCCATTGCCCTCGCGGATGACCGGAATGGCGAGCTTGCCGACCACGTCGCCCCCCATGATCAGGACGTTGGCCTCATAGTGCTTTGCGGCGTTGACAAACTTGCGAAAGATGCGCTCGGAGCCGTGAAAATCGGAGGCAAAAGACAGCCGCGTCAGCTTCTCGTTGGACTTGGCGGAGGTGTTTCTTCGAAACAGAGACATGAGATCAGGTCCGCTACCCCAACAGCCCGAATTCTTTGTTCAAACAGAAGCGACCTTAGCTATCCTACATCCACCGCGCCCGTGAAAGTAAGACCTAACTCTTGGTTCGCGCATCGTGAGATTGGGCTAATCAACACGATTCCTGTGCATCGAAGCCTTGCCGGTCGACGCAGCCCTGAAGAGAAATGGTCGCCTGTCGAGTGCGCGCCGGGGGATGCTGGCGCGTCTGCCAATACTCGGCGGCGCCGCGACCGCGACCCCCGGCCTGATCCAAGGCTCTCCCGGATTTCTCCGACTTGTCACCCAATTTCCGGCGGCGGGCCCACTTTGGTGCGCCCGTCCCTTCCGAAATCATATCCGAACGTATTTAGTGTGCAGTCCAGCCAGGATCGGAATGGCGACCAGCGGGTTCAGCCTTTGCTAATCCGGCGAGATCAGGCCAGTCTCGTGCCGATGCCGCGTCTGTTGTCAGGATGATGCTAAAGGCGCCCAGGACGCCAGCAGAACAACCCATTCTCCAAGTACGCGATCTAGTTCGAGTCTTCGACGGCATCGTCGCCGTCAACGACTTCAACCTCGATGTATATCCGGGCTCGATTTACGGCCTGATCGGTCCGAATGGCGCCGGCAAGTTGGCCGCATTCAGGATTCCCGATCGAAGGCGATCGGCAGCTTGATGGGGCCGGTATTCCCGCTATCCGGCAGCCAGGTCGGCTCGCCGTCGTAGCGCGGATTTCTAATGTGCTGGGCCAGCAGCTTCAGCGCCTCGGTCATGTCGCAGCGAGCAATGAAATGACCGAGGCAATGATGCTCGCCGCCGCCAAGCCCGAAATGCAAACTCTGCGCTTCGCGGCGATGTCGAAGCCGGGCGTGAAATGCCGCGGGTCGGTTCCGGGAGATTCGGATAACAGATGAATGGTAGTGCCCCGCTTGAACTCGAGGCCGCCATAGGTGAAGTCCTCCATCGCCTCGCGGGTGACCCAAGTAGTGGTCGGGCGTA
>CAVYZG010000013.1:0-68568 GCA_963772925.1 uncultured Alphaproteobacteria bacterium | reverse complement strand
GGGACCGGCGCCGACCAGCAGGACGCGGCCGCGTGTTGCAGGCTTCTCGGCAGCCGCCTCGATTGCTGCGCCGATCAGGGCCCGGGCCTTGTCTTCATCGCCTTCGAGCATGGCCTCGGCGGCGGCACCCTCGAACACCGCCTCCCAGAATTTCCGCCGCGGCGGACCGGAAGGCAGCCTCTCGGCCACCGTCCCGCGGAACTCGGCCGCGAGCTTGGCCAGCGCATCGAGCCGGGGATGCAGCTCTTGCTCGAGCCAAGCGCGCAGGCGCTGCGCCAATACCGGCGACGCGCCTGATGTGCCGATCGCCACCGTAACCTCGCCGCGATCGACGATGGCAGGCAGCGCGAAGGTGCACAGCTCGGGGCGGTCGGGAACGTTGACCGGCACGCCAAGCGCGCGGGCAATGGCCGACACCCGGGCATCTTCCTCGTCGTCCTTGGTCGCGGCGATTACCAGCGGGCGTCCGCGCAATTGATCGATGCCGGGCCGTGGCGGAATCAGCGCCACCTGACCCGCTTCGGCCAGCGCGGCAAGTTCCGGGCCGAGCTCAGCGGCGGCAATGTCGACCGACGGCGCGCGTTTGAGCAGCAGGCGCGCCTTGACCGCGGCGAGTTCGCCCCCGCCGGTGACGAGCGGCGGCTTGCCGTCGAAGCTCACCAGGATGGGAAAGGTTCGCATTCGGCTATCCTCCCACCACCAACTGCGCCGCGGGCGTGTCGGCCAGGCTCTCGGGCGCAAGCTCGACTTCGAGCCCGTCCAGCTCCTTCGACATGATGATCTGGCAGCACAGCCGCGAGCGCTCGTCGACGTTGAAGGCGCCGTCCAGCATCTCCAGTTCCTCGCTGCTCGGCGGCACCAGTTTGGCCACCCAGTCCTCGCCCACCCACACATGGCAGGTGGCGCAGGCGCATGCCCCGCCGCACTCGGCTTTGATGCCCAGGCCCCAGTCGCGGATCACTTCCATCACCCGCCAACCCTCGAGCGCCTCCAGGCGATGGGTGCTGCCGTCGGGCATGTGCACGGTAAGGAACATGTCAGGCGACCTTCAACAGGCGTTGCAGCTCTGAAGATGACGTCGTGTACTGGAAACAAAGCGTTTTGTCAGGATGCACGTAGCGATGGGCGGCCTGGGCCATCAGCGCCGCCTCGTGGAAGCCGGACAGGATCAGCTTGAGCTTGCCGGGATAATTATTGATGTCGCCGACGGCGAAGATCGAGGGGGTGCTGGTCTCGAACTTCTCGGTGTCCACGGGGATCAGGTTCTCGTTGAGATTGAGACCGAAATTGGCAATCGGCCCAAGCTTCATGGTGAGGCCGAAAAACGGCAGCAGCGCATCGGCGTCGAGGTCGATGGTCGTGCCGTCGGGCCGCTTGACCACGACCGCTTCGAGCTTGCCGTCGCTCCCCTTAAGATTTGATGGCTGGCCGATCTCGAACTTGATCAGCTCTTGGGCTTCGAGCGCGCGCATCTTGCCGACCGTATCAGGCGCGGCGCGGAATTCGGCGCGACGATGGACCAGCGTCAGGCTCTGCGCCACCGGCGCCAGATTGACGGTCCAGTCGAGCGCCGAGTCGCCGCCGCCGGCGATGACGATGCGCTTGCCGCGAAACTGATCGATCTTGCGCACGGCATAGAACACGCCGTTGCCCTCATAGGCCTCGATGCCGGGGATGGGCGGGCGCTTGGGCACGAAACTGCCGCCGCCCGCGGCGATGACGATGACCGGCGCGATCAGGACCTTGCCGGTGTCGGTGGTGAGACGCCATTTGCCGTCCGGGTTCTTATCCAGCCACGCCGCCATCTCGCCGAAATGGAACACCGGCTCGAAGGGGGTGATTTGCTCGAGCAGCCGGTCGGTCAGCTCCTGGCCGGTGCAGACCGGGACGCTCGGAATGTCGTAGATCGGCTTCTCAGGGTAGAGCTCGGCGCACTGGCCGCCCGGCCGGTCGAGAATGTCGACCAGATGGGTTTTCAGCTTGGCGAGCCCGAGCTGAAACACGGCGAACAGGCCCACTGGGCCCGCGCCAACAATAATTACGTCGGTGAAGGCCTCGTTCGCCTGCATCGCTTTCGCCCGATTTTTGAGACTTCACTGAACCCGAATGTAGCGAAAAATAATTCCCCCAGTAAGGTACGGGGTGCAAAAAGGCGCAAAGTTGTTTCGTTATTGCGTTAGCAGTAGAAATATTTTCTGAAATGGGGCCTACGCGCAATAGCGGCACCGCACCCAAGCCGCCCCGCGCAAAATCCTTGCCGCGCCCGGCCTCTCCTATGGCGCGCCAGGCGGCCGGCCCCGGCCCGGACCCCCGCTCACCAGGGCGTCGCGGATTTGCTGGAGCAGCTGCACCTCCTGCGAGGGCGGCGGCTCCGTCGCGGGCGCTTCCTCCTGCTTGCGGCGCAGCTGATTCATCGCCTTGATCACCATGAACAGCACGAACGCCACGATCATGAAGCTGATCACGTTATTGATGAACACCCCGAAATTCAGCGTCGCCGCGCCGGCCTGCCGGGCCTGGGCGAGCGACTCGTAGCTGCCTCGCACCCAGCGTGATGAACATGTTGGAAAAATCGACCCCGCCGGTCACCACGCCGATCGGCGGCATGATGATGTCGTCGACCAGCGACCTCACGATGGTGGAGAAAGCGGCGCCGATGACGATGCCGACCGCCATGTCGACCACATTGCCGCGCAGGGCAAATTCCTTGAACTCATTGAGCATCGACCTCCTCCTTGTCCAGCCTGACCAGTCACCAACCTGCCACGTTTCAACGCCAAAGCTGCCTAGCTGGTTTGCCAGCGGGACGCCAGCTTGGTAACTCCTAGCCGGTCCTGAACAGGGGGAGCGACATGGCGACCGAAGTCCCCGTAGACGACTATCCGGCGCGCGATCGCCATCAGATCCAGACGATCATCCTCGCCGCCGTGATCCTGTTCACGGTCCTGCTTGCCGTCATCCTCACCGTCACCTCGGTCGCCTGGTTCAATCTGTTCGGGTTTCTGCACTTCCCCATCGGCTTCTACCTTCTGGCGCAAGGCCTGCTCATCTTCATCGTGGTGATGGCCTTCTGGTTCATCCGGCTGCAAGAGCGCATCGACCTGGCGCGGAGCGAGAACGAGGGGCTCGGCTAGGCGATGAACGTTCCTTCGCGGTCTGCGTACGCCGAACCCGCATCTGGGTGCCTATTACGGCATCGTCACCAGCGCCTTCGTGTCGCTCATCCTGTTGCTCGCCATGTTCGAGCAGCTCGGCTGGAGCCAGCCCGTGCTGGCGCAAACCATGATGCTCGTGCCGCTGGCGCTCTATCTCATCATCGCCATCGGCTCGAGGACGCTGCAGCCGGAGGACTTCTTCGCCTCGGGGCGGCGGGTGCCGCCGGTCTATAACGGCTTCGTGCTGGCGGCCGTCGCCGTCGGCGGCGTGGGTTTCCTCGCCTACACCGGCACGGTGTTCTTTCTCGGCTTCGACGCGCTCGCGATCGGCCTCGGCTGGACCTTCGGCATGTTCGCCGCCGGCGTTCTGTTCGCTCCGTATTTGCGCAAGGCCGGCTCCTACACGCTGCCGAGCTTTCTCGGCCACCGCTTCCGCTCGCGCGGCTTGCGCATGGCGGCGAGCGTGATGCAGCTCCCGCCCACCGCGCTTCTTCTTGCCGCCGAGATCAAGATCGCGGCGCTGATCGCCTCGCTGTTCTTGCCGGTGTCGTTCTCCTTTGGCGTCATCCTGGTGGCCGCGCTCATCGCCGCCGTCGCCATTCTCGGCGGCATGCGGTCGGTGACCTGGACGGGGAGCGCGCAATTTCTGGTCGGCGCGGTCGGCTTGGTGGTGGTGGTAACCACCGTGTCGGTCCTCCTCACCAATCTGCCGGCGCCGCAACTGACCTATGGCGAGACCTTTTCCGCCCTGCACAATGCCGAGATCACCGCCGGGCTCACGCCGGTGCAGCCCGGCGAGCTCGCCACCGAATTGCCGGGAACGGCGCTGTCGCCCACCGTCAAGCCGTTCCTCCAGCCGTTCGGCATTCTCGGGCCGATGGATTTCGTGACGCTGTTTCTGTGTCTCGCGCTCGGCACGGCAGCGTTGCCGAGCCTGCTGGCGCGCAGCGGCGTGACCGGCTCGATCCCCGAGCAGCGCCGCTCGACGGCGTGGGGGCTGCTGTTCGTCGCCCTGTTCGTGATGACAGCGCCGGCCATGGCCGCCTTCGCCAAGCTCATCATCTTCCGCGATATCGCGCTGGCGCCGGCGTCGTCCCTGCCCGCCTGGCTCATCGAGCTGAGCCAGAACCATCTGCTCCAGACCGGCGACGTCAACGGCGACGGGACGATCAGCGCGGCGGAGCTGCTCATCGCCCGCGACGGCATCGCGCTTGGCGCTGCCGGCGGCGGCGGGGCTGCCCTACGTGCTCATCGTGCTGATGGCAACCGCGGCGATGGCGATCGCGCTGGCGGCGTCCGCCTCTCACCTGTTCACCCTGGCGGCGAGCCTGGCCGAAGACCTTTACCGCGTGATCGACCGCCGCCAGGCTTTGCCGCGGCTGGTCGCCGCTTGGGCGGCGATTGCCGCGACCGCCCTGGCCGCCGCCGTCTTCTTGGTGATTGCCGACGTCGATCCGCTGAAGGCCGCGCTGATGGCGTTCGCCTTCGCCGCGGCGACGTTCTTCCCGGCGCTGCTGCTGGCCATTTGGTGGCGGCACTGCACCAAGTGGGGCGCCATGGCGGCGATGTCCACCGGCTTTACCGTCATGCTGACCGATGCCGTGTTCGGCGGGGCGCTGGGCATCGGCCAGGCCGGGTTCACCACGTCGCTGGCCAGCCTGATCGGCGTCGCGCTCGCTTTGGTGGCGGGCATTGCGGTAAGTCTCTATCGGCCGCAGCCGTCCTTGGCCGAAGAAACCTATTACGAAGAGATGCGCGATCCCGGCGGCGAGACGATCTACGATCGCGCCCAGCTGCGCGCCGCAGCCGCGGCGGCCGCGTCTGCCGCGGCAGCCGAGCAAGAACCCTGATCCGGGCGGAGAGCGGAAGTCGGATGAACGAGCAGGTGGCACCCAAAGAGAAGCGGCTCACGCTCTACCCCGAGCTCGTCCCCTATCGCACCGGCCGGCTCGAGGTCTCCGACCTGCACGAGCTTCATTTCGAGGAATGCGGTTCGCCCGCCGGCAAGCCCGCGGTGCTGCTGCATGGCGGGCCCGGTGGCGGCATCAATCCCGTCATGCGCCGCTATCACGACCCAAGAGCCTACCGCATGGTGCTGTTCGACCAGCGGGGCTGCGGCCGCTCGACCCCCCATGCCTCGCTCGACGACAACACCACCTGGCACCTGGTGGACGACATCGAGCGCCTGCGCGAGCATCTCGGTGTCGAGCGCTGGCAAGTGTTCGGCGGCTCATGGGGCTCGACCTTGGCGCTGGCTTATGCCGAGACTTACCCCGAGCGGGTGACCGAGCTGGTGCTCAGAGGCATCTTCACGTTGCGGCGCTCCGAGCTCGAATGGTTCTATCAGGAGGGTTGCAGCTGGATCTTCCCCGACGCCTTCGAGGATTATGTGCGTGTCATCCCCGAGGCCGAGCGTGGTGACATGATCGCGGCCTATCACCGCCGCCTCACCCATGACGACCCGGCGGTGCAGCTCGAAGCGGCCCGGGCATGGAGCGCGTGGGAGGGCAAGACCTTGTCGCTGCTGCCCGATGCCGAGCGCGTGCGCCGCTTCTCCGAGGACCACTACGCGCTCGCCTTCGCCCGCATCGAATGCCACTATTTCGTCAATGGCGGCTTTTTCCATGCCGACGATCAGCTCATCCAGGATGCCTATCGCTTGCGCGCCATTCCCGGCGTGATCGTGCATGGCCGCTACGACGTGGTGACTCCGGTCAAGATCGCCCACGACCTTGCCCGCGCCTGGCCGGAGGCGAGCCTGCGCGTCGTTGCCGATGCCGGCCACGCCATGACCGAGACCGGCATCGTGCATGAACTGGTCGCTGCCACCAGCCGCTTCGCCGGCTGACGCTCCCGATCAGGCGCCGGCCGCGCGGCCGATGAAGCTGAGCGCGACGGTCCGCTGATGCGGACTGGTGCGGTGCTCGATGACATAGACCCCCTGCCAGGTGCCGAGCGTCATCCTGCCGTCCTTGACCGGAATGCCGAGGTTCACCGAGGTGAGCATGGCCTTGATATGGCTCGGCATGTCGTCGGGACCCTCCTCCTGGTGAGCATAATTCTCGTGCTCCGGCGCGAGCGCGTTGAGCGCGTCGAGCAGATCGACCTGCACGGCCGGATCGGCGTTCTCCTGGATCGTCAGTGATGCCGAGGTGTGGCACATGAACACGGTAAGGAGCCCGTTCTCGCCGCCGATGCTCTCGAGCCAGCGGGCGAGTTCGCCGGTGATCTCGGTGAAGCCACGCCCATGCGTCGCGACGGTGAGCTCATGGCCCGCCTGCACCATCTCAGCCATGTCCGGACAACCCCCTCCGCTTCCCCGCGCCGGCATGGTCGCCGCCCCGCCCCAAGATGACAAGGCCTGGCCCGCGCCAGTCGCCAACGCCGCCGGTTCCAAAGGAATCTCAAGGGTCTCGGTCCCACAATAGGGCGAGGCTTAACTCAAAATTTACCCCGTCTTGCCACCGTAGTTTTCGACCGCTTCTTCGCGTGGCTCCTCGGACCGGTCCCTCGGCCATCTGACGCGAACGCTCGGCGGCGCACTCGCCAAGGGGAACGGGATGATTTCGGAAGCAAGTTGGCAAACCGGCGCCGGCCGGCGCGGCGAGGTGTCCTCCGCCGAGGGCCCCATGGATCAGCAATCGGTCGAGAGCCTGCTTCGCCGTCTCGTGGCCCGGGTGGAGGAGAGCGAGCGCCGCTACAGCCACGCGCTTGACGATCTCCATGCCCGGCTCGATCAACTGTCGCAGACCACCGATGCCGCGCGGACCAGCGGCGCGCCGGAAGATGCCGAGACGTTCGATCGGCTGCACGATCAGGTGAGCAGTTTGGCCCGCCGCCTCGAAGGCGAAGGCTCAACGCCGCTTGACGATTTCGAACGCCTCGGCCGCGCCCTGGCGGGCGACCTGGACTACGCCACCGGCCTGACCGGCAGCCCTTACACCTCCGAACCGCTCGGCGACCGCCCGCCGTTCGCACCGTCTTTGCCGGCGACGGACTATTCCGCCCCGTTCACGCCCGCTTTCCCCAGTCACGACAATCTCGACCAACGTCTGGTCGAGATCGCCAACCGGCTCGAGCAGTCGATCGGCGCCGCCATGCGGCCGCAAACGATCGATGCCTTGCATGTACGGCTCGATGAGATCGGCAACCAGATCGCCAAAGCCCTCGAGCATGCGCCGAAAGGCCAGTCCTTCGAACCGCTTGAGCGCCAGATTGCCGATATGGCTCACCAGCTTGGCCGAGCCGAGGCGGAGCTTGCCAAGATCGGCGAAATCGAAGGCGCCTTGCACCGGCTGATCGAGCGCGTGGACGGAAGCCCGGCTCAGCTCGAAGAGGTCGCGGCCAAGGCCGCCCGCGAAGCCGCCCGCCTCGTCGCCGACGAGGTCGAAGCTCAGCACCGCCGCCACCGAGCGGCTCGAAACCATGCATCGCGACCTGATGGCGATGAACGAGCGCACCCGCGCCAGCGACGACCGGCTCGCCGGCACCATCGAAACCGTGCACGAATTGCTGAAGCAGCTCGTGCAGCAGATCGAGCGGAACGCGCCCCAGCCCGTCGCACCGAAGCCGCGCGTGCCTTTTGCCGAGCGCATGCGCGACCTTGCGCCGCTGCCGGACAAGCCCGCGCCACAGATTTCCTCCGCAACCGGCGGCAGTGCCGCACCGATCGCCAAAGACACTCCCCCCAAGGACGTCCCGCCCAAGGAATCCCCGCTCAAGGAACCTTCGCTCAAGGACCTCCTGCCCAAGGCCGTTGCGCCCAAGGACGCCTCGGCCAAGAACCGCCTCGCCGCGGCCATTGCCGATCTGGAAGACAGCGAGGCCGCCCCTCATTTCGGGCGGGCCAAGCGCGGCCAGCCCGACGACAAGGCGTTCGATCTTGATTCGTCGGCGCGGCGGAGCGTCGCCAAAAAGATGGCCGATGCCGAGTACGAGGCTCCAAACGACCTGGTCGCGGCGGCGCGGCGCGCGGCTCAGGCCGCTGCGCTCAAAGCCGAAGAACGGAAGAGCGGCATCCGCGTTGCGCGCGTTTCGGCTGACAGCGACAATTCGTCGATCGCCGAGCTACCGACGCGGCGCAAGCGGTCGTTCCTGATCATTTCCGCGGCGATCTTGCTCGCCATCAGCGCCATGCTGCTCTATGGCCGCCTGCGCTCGAAGCCCGAACCCGAGATGACGCCGCCCGCGGCCGAGCAGAGCGCTCCCATGCCGTCGGCCCCCAGCGAAGGCGCGGCGCCTGGCGCCGAGCAAAGCGCTCCGGCTGCGGTCGAGCCCAAGGTCGAGACGCCGTCGGCGCCGGGTTCCTCCGAGCTGCAGCCGGAACCAAGTCCCGCCGAGGACTCCCTGGGCGATGCCGGCCCAGGCGGAAATTTCACCGACGTCGCCAAATCGTCGTACCGCGATGCGGCGGCGGGCGATTCGCTGGCACAGCCGCAGCCGGTCTCCTTGAAGCCGACCGAGCAACCCGCGCTGCCGCCCGGCGTGGTGTTTTCCATCGAGGATCCGACCCTCGGCACGCAAACAGCCGCGGCGACACCGATGCGGACGACCCTCACGCTGCCGCCTCCCGATCTCGGCCCGCTCCCCTTGCGGCAGGCGGCGGCCGAAGGCGATGCACGCGCGCAATTCGCGATCGCCTTCCGTTACGTCGAGGGTCAAGGGACGCCGCAAAACCTGACCGAAGCCGCGCACTGGCTCGAGCGCGCCGCGGGCGCCGGCCTTGCGCCCGCCCAATACCGCCTCGCCGTGATGTATGAGCGCGGACAAGGTGTGAGCAAGGATCTCGGCCGGGCCCGGTCGTGGTACCAGGCCGCGGCTGACAAGGGCAACGTCAAGGCCATGCACAATCTCGCCGTCAGCTCGAGCGGCCGCCAGGCCGGCACCCCCGACTACGCGCTCGCCGCCAAATGGTATGGCGAAGCCGCCGCCTACGGGCTCGCCGACAGCCAATTCAATCTCGGCATTCTTGCCGAGCATGGCCTCGGCATGCCCAAGAACCTGCCCGAGGCCTATAAATGGTTCTCGCTGGCTGCCAGGGGCGGCGATGAAGAGGCCGCCAAGCGGCGCCAGCTGATCGAAGTCCAGCTTAGTCCTGCCGACCTCGCCGCCGCCCAGCAGACCCTGGCGGCGTGGGCGGCCAAGGCACCGGTGGCCGAAGCCAATGCGGTGGAGGAGCTGCCGGAGTGGGTCGAGGCCTCCGCCACGCCCAATACCGCGCTGGTGACCCGCGCCCAGGGCCTGCTCAACAAACTCGGCTATGACGTCGGCATGCCCGATGGCCTGATGGGGGCTAAGACCCGCGAGGCAATCATGAGCTTCGAGCGCAAGAACGGCCTGGAAGAGACCGGCAAGGTTACCATCCTTCTCGTCACCAAGCTCGAGCGCCTAACCAGCTGAGCCTGGGTCCTTCCGGCTCGCATTGCCGGCTTTTCCCACGACAAGATGACATTTTCGTAAGGCCTCGGCGTTACGCATTGACAGCTGCGCGCGCGGCGAACAGGTTCGCAACAGCGCCTCACGCCAAACCTCGGCCCAATGTTCCAGGTCTATCTGCCCATTGCCGAAATCTCGGTGAACCTCGTGGTTATGCTGGGACTCGGCGCGGCGGTGGGCTTCCTCTCGGGCATGTTCGGCGTGGGCGGCGGGTTCATGCTGACCCCCTTCCTGATTCTCTCCGGCATTCCCGCCTCGATCGCGGTCGCCACCGGCGCCAACCAGATCGTCGCCACCTCGGTGTCGGGCGCGCTCGCCCAGTGGCGCCGCAACAATATCGATTTCCGCATGGGCGCCGTGCTGATCGTGGGCGGCGTGGCCGGCGCCCTGGTCGGCGTGTTCCTGCTCAAACTGCTGCGCGAGGCGGGGCAGGCCGGCCTCATCGTCTCGCTCACTTATGTGGCTCTGCTAAGCGCCGTCGGCATTCTCATGCTGGCCGAAAGCATCCGCGCCATCCGGCGCACCCGGGCAGGCAAACCCGCCTCGTCCCGCAAGCCGGGGCAGCACATCTGGATTCATAAGCTGCCATTGAAGCTGCGCTTTCCGCGCTCGCGGCTCTATATCAGCGCCATCCCCCCGCTGGCGATCGGCTTGGTGGTCGGTCTGCTGACCGCGTTTCTCGGCGTCGGCGGCGGATTCATCATGGTGCCGGCCATGATCTATCTGTTGCGCATGCCGACCAATATCGTAATCGGCACCTCGATCTTTCAGATCATTTTCGTTACCGCCGTCGTCACCATCCTGCATGCGAGCTTCACCTACACGCTCGATGTGGTGCTGGCGCTGATCCTCGCCACCGGCGGCGTGATCGGCGGGCAGTTCGGCGTCAAGGCCGGGCAGAAGGTGAGAGGCGAGCACTTGAGGGCAATGCTCGGCATGATGGTGCTCGCCGTCGCCCTTCGCCTGTTATTCGATCTGGTGTTGAAGCCATCCGAGCTTTACAGCATCGCGCCCGTGCTGGCGGGGGCCTGACATGCGGGCCCTGCTCAGTCTCGCCGTTCTGCTTCTTGCCATGGCGCCGGGTCCGACAAGCGCGGCAGAGGCTGAGCCCGAGCAGATCCCGCGCGAAGAAGTGCAGTCAGATCTCTCCACGCGCGAAATCTCCATCCAGTCGAACTTCACCGGCATCGAGATCCTCATCTATGGCAGCGTCGACTTCAGCCAGACCAAGGCCAACGATAAGGGGGTCTATGACGTCATCATCGTCATTCGCTCGCCATCGCAAGCGCTCGTCGCCAGGCGTAAGGAGCGGGAAGCTGGCATCTGGATCAACGCGCCGGGCAGGGTCTTTCCTTCGGTGCCGGGCTTCTATGCCGCGCTGTCGACCCGTCCCACCCGGGCGATCACGTCGGAGGAGACGCTCAAGACACTCGGCGTCGGGCTCACCAATGTCGATTTCGGCAGGGACAGCAAAGACGATCTCGACGAGCAGACCTTTCGCTCGGCGGTGATCCGGCTGAAAGAGAAGCAGAAGCTATTCCAGGAGCATGACGACGGCGTCGTCTTTATCGGCCGCAGCCTGTTCCGGGCCTCCGTCAGCCTGCCGGTGAATGTCCCGATCGGCCGCTATACCGCCGACGTCTATCTGTTCCGCGACGGGGTTCTCGCGAGCAAGAACCAGAGTACGCTCGAAGTGAACAAAGGCGGCTTCGAGCAAATAATCTACCGGCTCGCGTTCAGCCATCCGCTTATTTATGGGGTGCTCGCGGTCCTCATCGCCGTGCTCGCGGGTCTCGCCGGCTGGGCCGCCTTCCGCCGCGATTGAGCGCCCGCAAGCAGCGCAGCGCGCGGTAGGGCAAAGAAAGAGGCTCAATCCGGCAGCAGCAGGCTGCCGAGCACGGGATAGACATCGGCCCGTCCCATCATCCAGGCCTCGAGCCGTTGGCGCAGAAACAGCGGCCAGAACGCTTCGTCGAGCACGTTGAGCCCGCCCGCGTAAGCGCCGAAGGCGGGCATCACCAGGCGGTGACCGTCGGTGGCGAAGCAGCGGCGGCGGATCGCGGCGCCGCGCCGCGCAATGCGCGCGACCGGATGGAGGTGGCCGGCGATCTCGCGGGCAGGCTGGGCGGCCGACGGCTCGTGCCTGAGCGTGACGCCGCGAATGGTCAGCGTGGCGCATATCGTGCCGCCGATGCTCGCGGGCAGATGCGGATCGTGATTGCCGCAGATCCAGAACCATTCGCGGCCCTGTTGCAGCGCCAGCAGAAATTTGAGGTCTTCCGCGGCCAGTCGTTGAGCGGATTCGGCCCGGTGAAAACTGTCGCCCAGCGCCACCACTCGCGCAGGATCGACGGCGCGAATGACCTTGGCCAGCCGCTCCAGCGTGGTGCGCGTGTCATAAGGCGGCAGCAGCATGCCGAGCGCGGCGAACGCGGCGCCCTTCTCGAGATGGAGGTCGGCCACCAGCAGCGTGTCCTCGCTCTCCCAATAGAGCGCGCCGGCGGCGAGCGGCCTCATCCGGTGGCCGGCGAAGCTGATATGCGAGCGTAGCGACGGTGCGGTTTCCGGCATGAGATCAAGCTTGGCGCTCTGCATGTCCGCTTAAGGCCTCCGCGATGAGTTCCTCAACCGCCTCACGCAACAAGACCTCACTCGCCTCACCGGGAACGCTCTCGCGTCCAATCTCCAGCATCACCGGCACGGCGAGCGGCGACACCTGCCGCAGGCCAATATGCCTGATTCGCCCTTTGATTCGTCTCAAGAAATAGCCGAGCCGGCCGACATCGATCAGACCGGTGGCCGCATCGGCGAACGCCGCCTTGAGCAGCACATGGCCGGGCTCGTGCTGGCGGAGCACGTCGTAAATCAGATCCGATGACACCGTCATTTGACGTCCGCTCTTCTCCTGCCCTGGATGCCGGCGCTCGATCAGGCCCGAGATGATGGCGCACACCCGGAACGAGCGCTTCATCAGGCTCGACTCGGCAAGCCACGCGTCGAGATCGTCGCCGAGCATGTCCTCGTCGAACAACTGGGCCAGATCAAGACGCCCGTCCCGCACCATCTCCCCCATGTCATTCAGCCCCCTGATGGCGAGCGCATATTCGTTGGCGACGAAGCCGAGCGGCGCGGCGCGCGCCCGCTCCAGTCTGCGCGTCAGCAACATGCCGAGACTTTGATGCGCGAGCCGGCCCTCGAACGGATAGCAGACCAGATAATGCCGCTGGCCGCGCGGAAAGGTCTCGACCAGGATCTCGTCGGGGCCTGGCACCACCGAAAGCTCGGCTTGCAGCCTTAGCCAATCCGAGACCTGGTCGGGGAGCCGGGTCCAATCCTGCGGGTCGGCGAGCAATCGGCGCACGCGCGCCGCGAGATAGGTCGATAGCGGAAACTTGCCGCCCTCATAGGCCGGCACCTTGGGCTCGGTCGCGTGCGCCCGCGTGACGATAGCGTCATTCTCGCGCAACCCTTCGAAGCGCAGCACCTCGCCGGCGAACACGAAGCTATCGCCGGGGATGAGCTGCTCGATGAAATATTCCTCGACCTCGCCGAGCACGCGCCCCGCCGCAAGCATGTTGGCGGGCTTCAGCGCGCCGCCTTTCAGCCGCGCCAGCCGGACGCGCAGCATCGGCGCCTCGACGATGGTGCCGACATTGAGCCGGTATTGTTGCGCGATGCGGGGGTGGGCGAGCCGATAGCGTCCCTCCGGCGTCAGTTTCAGCTTGGCGTAGCGGTCGTAATTGGCGAGCGCATAGCCGCCGGTGGCGACGAACGCGACCACCTGATCGAAGCCCTGGCGCAACAGCCCCTGATAGGGCGCGGCACTCGTCACCTCGCGATAGAGCTGGTCGGGATCGAACGGTGCCGCGCACGCCATGCCGAGTACATGCTGGGCCAGCACGTCGAGCGCGCCGGGTCGCGTCGGCGGGGTATCCTGCGCGCCCTCCGCCGCCGCTTCGAGCGCCGCCTGGCATTCGATCACCTCGAAGCGGTTGGCCGGCACCAGCAGCGCCTTGCTCGGCTCGTCGAGCCGGTGATTGGCGCGGCCGATGCGCTGGCTGAGCCGGCTGGCGCCTTTGGGCGCGCCGACATTGATGACCAGATCGACCTCGCCCCAGTCGATGCCGAGATCGAGCGTCGAGGTGCACACCACGGCGCGGAGCTTGCCCTGCACCATGGCCGCCTCGACCTTGCGCCGCTGCGCCACGTCGAGCGAGCCGTGATGCAGCGCAATGGGCAAATTGTCGTCGTTGTAGCGCCACAGCTCGTGGAACAGCATCTCGGCCTGCGAGCGCGTGTTGACGAAGATCAGCGACATGCGGTGGGCCTTGATCGCCCGGTAGATTTCGGGCAGCGCGTAGCGCGCCGAGTGCCCGGCCCAGGGCAGATCGGCATCCGATTTGAGGATGGCGATGTCGGCGCGGGCGCCCTCGCCCGCCACCACGATCTCGGCCAGCCGCGTGGCGCTCTGGCCCTGATGCGGCACCAGAAAGGCGGCAAGCTCGTAGGGCCGCGCCACCGTGGCCGACAGGCCGATTGCCGTCAGGCCGGGCGACAGCGTACGCAGCCGCGCCAGATCGAGCGCGAGAAGGTCGCCGCGCTTGCTGGAGGCCAGCGCGTGCAGTTCGTCGAGAATGACGAATTTGAGCTGGCCGAACAGCTCGGCGGCGCCTTTGTGCGACAACATCAGCGCGATCTGCTCCGGCGTGGTCAGCAGAATATCGGGCGGCAGGATGCGCTGGCGGGCGCGGCGGGATGGCGGCGTGTCGCCGGTGCGGGTCTCGAGCTTGATCGGCAGCCCCATTTCGCCCACCGGGGCCGCCAGATTGCGCGCGATGTCGGTGGCCAGCGCCTTGAGCGGCGACACATAGAGAGTGTGGATGGCGGTCGCCGGCTTTCGCTTCGCCGGGCGGCGGGAGAGGTCGACCAGGCTCGGCAGAAAGCCCGCCAGCGTCTTGCCGCCGCCGGTCGGCGCGATCAGCAGCGTGTCGCGCCCCGCGCCGGCGTGAGCGAGCAATTGCAGTTGATGGGCATGGGGCTCCCAGCCGCGCGTCCTGAACCAGCCGGCAAAGGGCTCAGGCAGCGGCGCCAGCGGCGTATCGACGACCGGACTCTCACTTGCGCTCATGCTGTTCCGCTTGACCTTGCCTCCCGTTGGCACCAATTCTGCTGTAATTCGAGTTGAAGCTCCTGGGTCTCGTTGCGCCTCACCGGCGCGCCTCTTCTCGCGAAAGGGAGAGCGGACAGATGGAACGGTTTTTTGGCGGCAATCCGGCGCTCGTTCTGGTCAGGCTGGCGATCCTCTCGCTGATCGTGGGTGTGGTGCTGGCGGCGCTCGGCTTCAGCCCGTTCGAGATCATCGACAGCCTGAGGCGGCTTGTCGAGCGCATCTATGACATGGGCTTCGCCGCCGTCGAAAAGGCCTTCCGCTACTTCCTGCTCGGCGCCGTGATCGTGTTCCCGGTATGGCTGGTGGTGCGCGTCCTGAAATCGCTGGGCCGCGCCGGCACCGACCTGGTCGATTCGAGCCAGGGCAAACGCGAAGCTTAGGCGCTCAGAGAATCTCCAGCACCCGCTCGGGCGGCCGGCCGATCGCGGCCTTCCCGTTGGCGACCACGATCGGCCGCTCGATCAGAATCGGGTTGGCGACCATCAGCGCAATCAGCGCATCGGCTTCCAGCTGCCGGTCCTTCAGGCCAAGCTCGGCATAAAGCGGCTCGCCCTTCCGCAACAGCTCTTCCGGTTTGAGGCCGAGCCTCTTGAGGATGGCTTTGAGCTCGGCGGCCGACGGCGGCGTTTTCAGATAGTCGACGATCTTCGGCTTCAGCCCGCGCGTCTCGATCAGCTTCAGCGTCTCCCGCGATTTCGAGCAGCGCGGATTGTGATAGATGGTGACGGTCATGCCGCGGGAGCCCGTTCGGACCATTCCCCGGCCCGCCGGCCAATCAGCGGGGCGAGCGTGTTGCATCCCTGCTCCTCCATCGCCGCGATCAGCTTCTGCTTGATGCGGCCGATCAGCGCCGGGCCCTCGAACACCAGCCCGGTATAGAGCTGGAGCAGCGAGGCGCCGGCCTCGATCTTGGCCAGCGCCGTTTCGCCCGAATCGATGCCGCCGACGCCGATCAGCGGCAGCTTGCCGTCGCTGAGGTGATAGACGCGAGCCAGCATGCGGGTGGCGCGGGCGAATAGCGGCCGCCCCGACAGCCCGCCGGTCTCCCTGGCGAAAGCGTGGTCGCTGCAGGCCATCGCGCGCGAGCGTGGTGTTCGACACCACGATGCCGTCGGCGCCGTTGTGCAGGATCACGCGCACCACTTCGGGCAGATCGTCCTCGGCAAGATCGGGGGCGAGCTTGACCAGCAGCGGCGGCTTGGCCCTCGTGGCGGCGCGCGCCTCCTGCACCCGCCTTGAGCAGCGCATCGAGCGCCTCCGGCGCCTGGAGATCGCGCAAGCCCGGCGTGTTGGGCGAGGAAATGTTGATGGTGAAGTAACGCGCCACCTCCGCCAAATGCCGGATGCCCGACACGTAATCGTCGATGCGGTCCTTGCTGTCGCGTCCCGCGCCGATATTGACGCCGACTCACGCCGGGCCCGGCGCCGTCCAGCAATCGCCGCAGCGCCGCCTCCTGCCCCTCGTTGTTGAAGCCGAGCCGGTTGATGACGGCGCGGTCCGCCGTCGAACGGAACATGCGCGGGCTGGCATTGCCGCTTTGCGCGCGCGGCGTCAGCGTGCCCACCTCGACGAAGCCGAAGCCCATGGCCAGCAGCGCACGAGGCACGCGCGCATTCTTGTCGAAGCCCGCCGCCATGCCGATCGGGTTGGGAAAGTCGAGGCCGAACAGATTCTGACCGAGCCGCTTGTCGTCCGGCGCGCCGGCCCGCGGGTAGAGCCCGAGCTCGAGACTTTTGACCGCGAGATCGTGCGCCCGTTCCGGCGGCAAGCGCGAGCAGCAGGCTCTGGCCCAAGCCGAACAGCCCGCTCACGCGCACACCCCGTCAGGCAGAACATGGGTTCCGTCAGGTCCGAGCGTGAGCGGCTCGGCCCACAGCACGGCGGCAAGATCGAGCGGCGCATAGAGATGCGGAAAGCTCGCCCCGCCGCGCGATGTCTCCCATCTCAAGTCGGGGCCAAGACGCCCGGCGTCCACCGCGAGGAGCATGAGCCCGTCCTGGCCGGTGAAATGAGTGGCCAAGGTGCCCTCGAGCTGATGCGCAGCGGAAAGATGGATGAAGCCGTCGCGGGCATCGTCGGCCGAGCCATCGAAACGCCCCAGGCTCCAGGACTGCTCGAAGGCGGCTTCGGTCATGACTTTGTAGATGGGATCGGCCATTGGCTTTCGCGGCAGACTAGCCGCCCCTCCCACGCCCAACAAGAAAAGCCCAGTCTCCATCCAACGGCGGAGACGAAACTGGCGCCAGGATGCAATCCTTCGTTATACTCGTATAAGTAGTAGAACGGGAGAGATGCCACATGTGCGGAGTTCACGTCCTGGTTTTTCTTGGGTGCCGGAATATTGCTGGTTCTTCTGAGTTTGGCCGGGGCCTTCTTAGAGGTCTGGAAGAAGATCCTTGCGGAGATTGCTCTCGGGGGCGCCGACGCTGCCGCGGCAGGATTCGCCGAGGGCGGCACGGGCCTGCTCGGCGCCATTACCGCGCTCCTGGAGGCCTTCAGCAAAGCGCCGGTCTGGCTGGCGATGCTGTTTGCCGGCGTCATCCTATGTGGCTCCGCAAATTATATGTCGTTGTCGTTCTGCGCCCCAGCGGCTGAGGGCGGCGCGCCCGCGCCATTTGCGGTGGACAAGCGGCAGAAATAAGCCATAATTCCTATTCTCAGGTTTAAATTCCGATTGGCTCGTTTCACGCAATGGGGCCGCTTCCCCTGAACAGGCTCACCCATACCAGGGTATGGACCGCCATCGACGCGCTCGCGCGCCGTTATAGCCTGTCGCCGTCAGGGCTCGCCAAGCGCGCCGGGCTCGACCCAACCTCCTTCAACAAGTCCAAGCGCATCACCGGCGAAGGCCGCCCGCGCTGGCCGACCACCGAAAGCATCGCCAAGGTGCTCGAGGCCACCGGCGCCAGTTTCGAGGACTTCACCGCGCTGGTCACCGCCGAGCCGCGCGTCGCCCGCGGCGCGCCCATCCCGCTGATCGGCCTGACCCAGGCGGGCGGCGGCGGCTTCTTCGACGACGGCGGCTTCCCGGTCGGACAGGGCTGGGATCAGATCCGCTTCCCCAAGGTCGACGACGAGAACGCCTACGCGCTGGAAGTGACCGGCGACAGCATGCAGCCGCTCTATCGCGACGGCGATATTCTGATCGTCTCGCCGAACTCGGCCTCGCGCAAAGGCGACCGCATCGTGCTGCGCACCACCGACGGCGAGGTGATGGCCAAGATCCTGGTGCGGCGCACGGCCAAGACGGTCGAGCTCGCCTCGTTCAACCCGACCCACGCCAATCTGGTCTTTCCCTTGGACCGCATCGACTGGATGGCGCGCATCGTGTGGGCGAGCCAGTAGCGAGACTCCGGCGACAGGCCCTAGAATGGCCGGATCTCTGAGTTCAGATGGCGGCCATGGAGCTTGCCTCGCGCATCGTATCGTTCGTGCTCGGCATCGCCGTGATGGTGCTGCTGTTGTGGCCGGTCACCGTCCCGGTCGGCTTCGGCGAAGTGTGGTGGGCCAGCCGCCAGGCGCAATCGCGACACGCAGGCTCCGCCCTCCCCTTCGCCGCCTCAACCTGAATGGGCGCGGCCAGCGAGCCTGCCCACGGCCGAAGTCAAGCCGCCCGCGCCTCCGGCAACGCCGCCCCATGCCGTCGCGCCAAGCGCGGAGACGCCGAAGCCCGCCCCAGTCACCGGCGACGCGGCAGCTCCCGAACAGCTCGCCGCGCTCAACGAGAACGACAAGACCGGCGCCCTCGCTCCCCAAGCGGCGACCAAGCGCTATTACCGCGTCAGCGTACGCGACGGCGGCACGCTGCAGGCCGGCAAGGTGGTGATCAGGCTGTCAGGCATTGCCGCGCGCAACGCCGATGCCACCTGCAAAGACGCTCACGGCAAGGATTGGCCATGCGGCGCGGCCGCCAAAGCGGCGCTCACCCGGCTGATCCACGCCCGCGCCGTCACCTGCGTGCTGCCCAAATCCGGCGAGCATAATATCTTCGACACAAGCTGCACGGTGGCCGGCACCGATCTCTCGACCTGGCTGGTGCGCCAGGGCTGGGCCACGCCGAAGGAGCCGAACGCGCCTGCGCTCGCCGAAGCGGCGGCGGCGGCCAAATCGGAAAAGCTCGGCCTGTGGCACAGCGCCGAGTGATGGCAGCGGTTTGAAAACGCGATCAGCGCTGGCGGGAACGCGCTCTGCCCTCACTCGGGGCTTTCACCGTCTTCCGGGGGCGCGCCGTCCTCTTCGTCCTCAGGCGGCGGCATGACATCGTCGTCCTCGTCGGTGTCATTGCTGGTGGTGGGGTCGCGGCGCGGCGGCTGGTCGATCTTCTGAGTGTCGTTCTCCGGCGTGACGGCCTCGTCGCCCGAATGCGTACCTTCGCCCTCGCCCATCTTCGCCGATCCATCGTCATCCGCGCTATCGTCGGCGGCGATCACGACGGAGCCTTTGGCCGTCACGTCACGCTCCGCGGCCAGCGTCGCTGCGCAGCCTGCACCCAGCATCAATAACGCCGCGGAAGCGGTCAGCATCAGTTTTGATTTGGTCATCGGTCGTCTCCTTCTAGACGCCCCATCTTGCGCCGACTCCTGCGATCCATAACGCGAGGCAAAAAGACGCGGTACCGGTACGGCCCGGAATTCCGCGTCTCTTGAAGATATTGCGCGAAGCGCCCTAGCTATTCCGAGAAATTGCCGGTGATCGGATTGCCGCGGTCAGGCTGATCGATCTTGGCCGTGAGGCCGGCTTCTTCGGCCGCGCTGTCGTTCGTCACGATCAGAATGTCACCCGTCGAAATGGGCTCGTCCTGCTCGATCGGTCCAACGTCTTGCCGGAAATGCCGAAGGTCAGCGCGATGGCGGCGGCCGTCGCCATCATTTGTCGTGCCTGGGTCATGTCGCGTTTCCTTGTCTCCAGCGGAATTCGACCCAACCCCTCCCTGGATAAACGGCCGGCGGTCGGCCGCGGTTCCCTCCCCGGTTCGCCAAGCCCCAAACAGCAAAAGACGCGGAACGGGCAGTAAACCCGAACCGCGTCTTGGCGATGTCGAAATGAAAAACGCCGCTAAAGCGCGGCGCTTGGCATCAGGCTACGAGTTGTCGCAAACGACCTTCAGGTCGATATTGGCTTCGTCCATGCTCGGATAGGCCTGCTTGCCGACCTGCATGCCAAGCTCATCCTCGCTGACGAGGTTCTGCTCGACCACGCGGCAATGCTGGTTCTTGTCCTTGATGATGACGAACTGGCTGCCATCGGCGGCATAGGCGGCGCCGGCAAAGCCAAGCACGACGGCGGCGGCGAGAGCGAATTTAACGGTCATCGGTTTCCTCCGGTTGGGTATGCCGGGACCCTAGCCACAGATCTTCTAAAACACGCCTAAGCCGATCGGCGCAAACTGGCGACAATTGCGATGATGTCGGATTGCAGCGCCCGCGCCGCGACCAAAAAGAGCGGTCCCGCTGCGCCGGGACCGCTCCATTTCACATTATGGCAACCACAGACCGCCGCTACTGGGCGGACGATCCGCTGTCGGTCTCGTTAGACGACTTCTTGTCCATCTTATCCGTCGAGCTTGGGTTGGAAGGCGTGCCCTTCATGTCGGCATCGGTGGCGGCGTCGGCGGTGACCCAGCCGTTGCTACAGCCCGCTTTCCACTCTTCCTGGGAAATCTTGGCATCGCTCGAGGTGTCGACCATCTGGAAGTTCAGGATGTAGGGCGTGGCCTTGTCCTGCGACAGCGTATCGCCGTCAGGGCCGGCCATCTCCCAGGCCTTGGCGCACTCGGCATCGGTCAAGATCTTGCCCGGACGACCGGACGGCGGATCTTTCTGCGAGCCTTCGGGGACGGGGGCGCCGGCGCCGGCCGGCAAAGGCGTAACCGGCGCTCATCAGAACCGCCACGGCGGTAAAGGTTGTGAGTTTCATGGCTCATTCTCCAGCTGAGAGTGATGGGGGCTCGCCCGCGAATCTGTGCGGAAGAGAGGACTGACCGTTCGGTCTCGACAGGAATGATCGTCGCCGAGAACGTGTCGTCGGCCCTAGTCAGAGGACTAACCCTTGGGCAGTCGCTTGAGTTCCGCTCGGCTGTTGGGAAAGGTTACAGCCCGACCAGATCGCCGGCCAAAGCCTTGGCGATCAGCCCCCGCGTCTCGTCGACGCCGTAAAGCTCGACGAACGAGCCGAAGCGCGGGCCTTGGGTCTGGCCGAGCAGCACCTCGTAAAGCGCGGCGAACCAGTCGCGCAACGGCTCGAAGCCATGCTCCTTGCCGACGGCGTAGACCTCGCGCCTGGATTTCCTCGGCGAGCACGGTCTTGGGCAGCTTGGCCAGACGCGCATCGAGATCGGCCAGCGCCGCGCGCTCCTTGTCGGAGGGCGCGCGGTAATGCTTCGCCGGTTTCACGAAATCATGGAAATAGCTGATGGCATAGCCGACCAGCTGATCGAGCAGCGGATGCTGCTTCGGCGTGGCGTCCGGCGCGTAGCGGCGGATGAAGCCCCACAGCACCTCGCGGTCCTCGGAGTTCGAGGCGCTGGCCAGATTGAGGAGCAGCGCGAAGCTGATAGGCAGCTCGGCCTTCGGCGGCTCGCCCTGATGGATGTGCCAGACCGGGTTCATCAGCTTGGCGGCCGGCTCCTCTTTCGGATAGGCGGCGAGATGGCCGATATATTCGTCGACTGCGCGCGGGATGACGTCGAAATAGAGCCGCTTCGCCTTGCGCGGGCTCTGATACATGTAGAGCGACAGGCTCTCCGGGCTGGCATAAGTGAGCCACTCCTCGATGGTCAGGCCGTTGCCGCGCGACTTCGAGATCTTCTCCCCGTTCTCGTCGAGAAACAGCTCGTAGATGAAGCCTTCCGGCTGCTGCCGGCCGAGGATGCGGCAGATATGGCCTGACAGCCGGACCGAGTCGATCAGGTCCTTGCCCGCCATCTCGTAGTCGACGCCGAGCGCCGCCCAGCGCATGGCCCAGTCGGCCTTCCATTGCAGCTTGCAATGGCCGCGCGTGACCGGGACCTGGGTGAGCTTGCCGGTGTCGGGGTCCGTGTAGATGCACGGTGCCGCCGGCCACGTCGAGAGTCGACGATCGGCACCTGCAGCACTTTGCCGGTCAAAGGCGAGATCGGCAGGAACGGGCTATAGGTGGCGCGCCGCTCCGGCCCCAGCGTCGGCAGGATCACGTCGCGGACCGCCTCGTAATTTTCCAGCACCTTGAGCAAGGTCACGTCGAAGCGGCCGGAGATGTAGCAGTCCGTGGCCGATAGGAACTCGTAGTCGAAGCCGAACGTGTCGAGAAACGCCTTGAGCCGCGCGTTGTTGTGATGGCCGAAGCTTGGATGCTCGCCGAATGGGTCGGGCACCTGGGTCAGCGGCTTGCCGAGATGCTCGGCCAGCATCTCCTTGTTGGGGACGTTGTCCGGCACTTTGCGCAAGCCGTCCATGTCGTCGGAGAAGCAAATCAGCCGCGTCGGAATCTTGTCCTCGGTGAGCACGCGGAAGGCATGGCGCACCATGGTGGTACGCGCGACCTCGCCGAACGTGCCGATATGGGGCAGCCCCGACGGCCCGTAGCCGGTCTCGAAGATGATCGCCCCGGTCGGCTTCGGAATGTGCTTCAGCCGGCTCAAGACCTTGCGCGCCTCCTCGAACGGCCAGGCCTTGCTCACATGGGCATGAGCCAGCAGCTCCGAGCTCACCTCGATCTTGGGGCTCGCCTTCGGTCGCTTCTGGCCCAATGGCGTCGCTTTAGCCTGCGACACGCTCGCTTCCAGCTGAGGCTCCGCCTTGCGCTTCTTAGCGTTTGGGGGCTTGGCGCTGGGTGGGCGGACCATGATCGGGTTCGTCGCGGGAAGGTGGTTTCGTTGGAGTGTGAGCGACAAGTTTCACAGTTTTCTAAACGGCGCCAGCATTTCCGTGCCTGGCGGGAGGGCTTGCCCGCCTCCTCGCAATTGCCTACGGTCGCGCCGCCTTTGGCTTTAGCGCCACGACAGGGGACGGGAACGCCATGACCGAGCCGTTGGGCCATCACGCCGCGCTCATTTATGTGATGGTCACCATGTCCGCCGTGGACCGGACCATGACCGACGCCGAGCTTGCTCGCATCGGCCAGATCGTGTCGACCCTGCCGATCTTCGCCGATTTCGACCAGGAGAACCTGGTCAAGACGGCGGAAAACTGCGGCGAGGTTCTGAGCGCCGACGGCGGTCTTGAGCACGTGCTCGTGCTGATCCGCAGCAACCTGCCGCCCAAGCTGCGCGAGACGGCTTATGCCGTGGCGCTCGAGATAGCCGCCGCCGATCTCGACGTCGCGCCGGAGGAGACGCGCTTTTTGGAGATGCTGCGCGACAGCCTCGATCTCGACCAGCTCACCACCACCGGCATCGAACGCGGCATCAGGGCCCGCAACCGGGTGCTTTAGCCCCTCCTTCGGACACCTGACCGGGCCGCGGCCACGCCGTGCTCGGTCTTCTCCCATTCGAAGCGCGCGGTCATGAACTGCCACAGCGCCCGATAGGCCGCCGCCGCGACCAGCAGCCAATAGACCGGCATCAACGGAATCTGCTTGAGCAGCCGCGCGGTAGCCGCGGCGACGCACCGCCAGCAAGCCGAGCCCCATCGTGGCGAGATAGCCGACCGCGAGGTCGAACCAGGCGATCAGCCAGAATGGCCAGCCCAACACGCTCGCGGGCCGCGCCAGCAACGCACCATGGGCGAGTTCGAAACAAGCCAGCACATAGAACCAGGGATGCACCAGCGCCGACAGGATCGTGCCTCCCACCATGATCTGGAAGGCGAGGAAGCCGCCCGGCCCAAGCTCGCGCCACAGCGCGCCTGGCGCCCGCATATGCACCAGCCAAGTTTGCACATAGCCTTTGAGCCAGCGCGTGCGCTGACGGATCCAGGCCATCAAGGCGACCGGCGCCTCCTCGTAAGTGGTGGAGCGCAGCACCTGACAGCGATAGCCGTTGCGCGCGAGCCTCATGCCGAGATCGGCGTCCTCGGTGACATTGAACGGGTCCCATCCCATGAGCCACACCAGCGCCGAGGCGCGAAAATGATTGGATGTTCCGCCGAGCGGAATGGGCAGTTTGAGCCGGTTAAGCGCCGGCAAGAGCCCGTCGAACAGCGCGCAATATTCGATGGTGAACTGGCGGGTGAGCCAGCTGTCCGAGGCGTTGTAAAGGTTGAGCCGCGCCTGCACCGCCGCCAGGTTGGGAGGACCGGCGCGGAAGGCATTGAGGGCTTGCCGCAGTTGGCCCGGCTCGGGCCGATCCTCGGCGTCGTAGATCACCACATATTCGCCGCGGGCAAGCGGCAGCGCGTAGTTCAGCGCCTTCGGCTTGGTGCGCGGGTGCAGCTCCGGCACGACCACGATCTCGACATTGCCTGGAAGACGAAGCGCCCGGGCGGCCGCCACCGTGGCGCCGTCCGCGGCTTCCAGAACGAGCTTGATGTCGAGCTTGGCGGCCGGGTAGTCGAGCCGCGTCAGCGCGGCGATAAGCGGAGGCAGCATATGCGCCTCGCGGTAAAGCGGCACCAGCAGCGTGTAGATGGGCAGTTCGTGGTCCGGTACGCGCGGCAAGGCGGCGCGCGCGTCGTCTTTGTCCGAAACGAGCAGGAAGCAAGCCGCAACCAGGCGGAGCGCGATGACCGGTACGAACAGAACAGCGAGAGCAAGCATGATCGCCCGCATGGCGCCGATCGGTGCCAGCGCCATCGCCGCCACCAGCGCGAGCGTGGCGCACAGCAGAATTATGCGCTGCCATAGCGCCGGGCGCGTCCGCGCGCTCATGCCGGGATGGCGCGAGGCGAGGCCTTCGATGGCATGAAGTGCGAAGGACGGACCGAAATGGTGACAGATCGCGTTTCTTACCGCGTTGGGCGACGCCAGCGAGAAGCGGTAGGGTGAAAGCCGCGCCAGCATTTCGCGCAAGTCGTTCGGCCTGAGGCGATCGGGCGCAAACACGAACTGTCCTGCCCGCGCGCGTTCCTTGAGTACGCCTCTCGATAGGCTTTGCCGGGGGCTTGCCATTGCGGCCGGGGCCACGTCGGCGGCGACCAGTCGCGATTTGAACGGGGCGGGGCAGCGTTCGGCCAGCGCGCGGTAATAGTCCTCCGCCTCGAGCCAGCCATTGGCGATCATCACCTCGTGCGGATGCACGCCCCAGCGCGCCGCAAGCGCGCTCGCCCGCATCAAGGTGGCCTGATCGATGAAGCGACCTACGAGAAATCCGTATTCGGATTGCAGGGCTCCGCTCTCGCGCGCGGCAGAGCGCGCAAGCTGTCTCTCCGACGGCCTAGACTCCGCCACCAGCGACACGGGAATGCCCCCAGCATTCTCCCGTGAGTATTTGCACTTTTAAGATGAGACGCAATATAGCGTGAACGACTTTAAGTTGTATCGCAGTCATGCAATGTAGAATTGCATAAGGTCATATTACAACCTTATGGTGTCTTTGTGGCCTTGGCACGTAAGGCTCTGCCGCGCTAAGAACAGCGCGTGACCTGCGCGCCCGCTCTTTCGCCTGATCCAAAACGCTCGCGCGCGGCGCCGGCCTGGTTTGCCGTTTGCGCCCTCGCGCTCTGTTGGCTCAGCCCCGCTCCCGCTGCCGCCCAGGTCCGCAACGACATCGTCCCCGACACCTGGCAGGGCGACGTGCTCCGGCCCAAGCCCGATTTGCACGGGCTGGAGAAGCTCCGCTTCGTCACCGACAGCGACTACCCGCCATTCCATTATTTCGACGAGGTCGGCGCGCTCACCGGTTTCAATGTCGACCTGGCCAAGGCCCTGTGCGAGGCGCTGGAGGTCGAGTGCGAGATCAAGGACGTCGACTGGAGCGAGATCTTCCCCAGTCTCGACCGGGGCGAGGCCGACGCGGCAATAGCCTCGATCCGCATCAGCGCGGAGTCGGCGGAGAAGGCGGACTTCACCTCCCGCTATTACGCCACGCCCGCCCGCTTCATCGCCCAGAAGACCAACGAGCTGAAGGACATCCGGCCCGAGACGCTGGAGGGGAAGAAGGTCGGCGTGGCCAAGGGCACCGGCCACGAAGCCTATCTCAAGCTGTTCTTTCCCAATGTGGCCATCGCCTCGTTCGACAGCGCCGAGGACGCGCAGAAGGCGCTGAAGCAAGGCGCGATCGATTTCGTGTTCGGCGATGGCATCGGCATGACCTTCTGGCTGAACGGCGTGACCAGCGAAGGCTGTTGCGAGTTTCGCGGCGGCCCCTATCTCGACACCAAATATTTCGGCGAGGGCGTCGGCATCGCGGTGAAGAAGGGCAATCGTCAGCTGGCTCAAATTCTCAATTACGCGCTCGAGCAGGTCCATGCCAGCGGGCGCTATGAAGAGCTGTTCCTGCGCTACTTCCCGATGAGCTTCTTCTAGCCGCCACTTTCGTCCTTGCGGCTTGCGGTGTTGCGCCGCTGTGGTCCGAACGGCAGCCATAGCGACCAGCCGAACCGCGTCGGCGCCTCGCTTTGATAGGGCGTGAGCCCGATGGTCATGCCCAGATGTCCCGCCTCCGGCTGCGCCGTGTAGGTGCGGAACAGCCGGTCCCACAGCGACAGATTGAAGCCGTAATTGGAATCGTGCTCGCGCCGCAGCACCGAGTGATGCACCCGATGCATGTCGGGCGTCACGACGAACAGCCGCAAGATGCCGTCGAACGCCTGCGGCAGCGCGATATTGGCGTGATTGAACATGGCGCAGGCGTTGAGGATCACCTCGAACAGGAACACCGCCAGCGGCGAGGCGCCGAGCAGCACGACCACCACGATCTTCCACAGCATGGACAGCCCGATCTCGACCGGGTGGAACCGCACCGCCGTGGTCACGTCGATGTCGCGGTCGGCGTGGTGCACCTGGTGCAGTCGCCAAAACACCGGGATCTTGTGCGAGGCCAAATGCTGCGCCCAGATGGCAAGGTCGAGCACCAGCAGCGCCACCACCACCTTGATCCAATATGGCCAGGAGACTTGATTCAGCAGGCCGATTTGATGCGCCTCGACATAAAACGCGGCGGCGATCGCGGCGATCGGCACGGCGAGCATCGCCATCAGCCGGAGCAGCACCGTGCCGGCCGCGCTGATGCCGATATTGGTGAGCCAACGCCTGCGCCTGGACGCCAGCAGCTTTCGCTTCGGCCATGCAAGCTCGATCAGCGCCATCGCCACGAACACGCTGGCGAACACCGCGAGGCGGATGATGCCGTCGCTTTGTCCCATGAGACCGTCCATGGCGCGATGTTAGCGGGGAATGGCCCGCCCGTCAGGCGCTGAGAAGAATCCGGGGCATCGGCCGGCATAGCCTCGCGGAACGCGTGCGACTCAGAGCGCGATCACGCGCTTGCCGCACCAACAGCGAAATTGCATGACGCCGTGATGACAATCGCTTTGCCCCGATCACAGCAGTTCGAGCGGCCGCGGTCCTTTGGGCGGCGGGAACACGCGATTAAGCTCGCCGAGATCCCGCTCGGTCAAAGCGATGTCGAGCGCCGCGCGGTTCTCCCGCACATGATCGAGCGTCCCGGATTTGGGGATCACCATCATGTCGCGCTGCCTCAGAACCCAGGCGAGCGCGATCTGCGCCGGCGTGGCGCGATGTCGGATGGCGATGCCGGTCAGGATGCGGTCGCGCAGCAGCCGCCCCTGCTCGATCGGCGAATAGGCCATGATCGGGATGCCGCGTTCGCGGCACCACGGCAGAAGGCCCGCCTCGATCCCGCGGCGCCGCAAATTGTACAGCACCTGGTTGATGGCGCAGTCGGCCCCGCCGGGCAGCGCCAGCAATTCCTCCATGTCGTCGACGTCGAAATTGCTGACGCCCCAGTAGCGGATCGCGCCCGCTTCGATCAGCGCGGCGAAGCCGGCCAGCGTCTCTTCGAGTTTCGGACGCCCACGCCAATGCAGGAGATAGAGATCGATCCGGTCGGTCTTGAGCCGCCTCAGGCTGCGCTCGCATGCGGCGATGGTGCCGGCGCGCGTGGCATTCTCAGGCAGCACCTTGCTGACGATGAAGCATTCGTCGCGCCGCCCGTGAATGGCCTCGCCGACAATACCCTCGGCGACTCCGTCGCCATACATCTCGGCGGTGTCGATCAGCGTCAGCCCGAGATCGATGCCGAGTTTCAAGCGCTGCGATGTCGTCATCCCGCGCGCCCGCGCGTCTCGCCCATGCGCCAGGTGCCCTGCCCGAGCTGCGGCACTTTCACGCCGGACGGCAACGCGACGGTGGGGAGGCTGAACGCCGACATGATGCGACCCGGGCATAAATAAGGGGCGCCGCGCTCGTTAGCGCCGCGCCCCGATCATAACGCTCCGAAGATGGAGAGTTAGGCCTTCTTTGCCCCCGCGGGCGCTTTTCGCTCGCGCTCCTCCTTCTTCGAGTGGAGCTGGAAGGCGAGAATGAGCAGGAAGATGCCGAACACCAGCGCATAGGCGCCGATCCACATGGTCAGCACCACCGCCCCGATCAGCGGTTCGATGACCAGCAGGATGCCGAAAATGAACGACGCCACCCCGCCAAGCGCGAGCCACCAGCGGCCATGATCGAGATTGAGGGTGAACGCGGCGCCAAGCATGAGCGCGCCCGACACCACCGCCCAGATGGCGATCAGCCAGATCAGCGCCACCGCCGTGATCGCCGGCCACAGCGCGGCGACCAGGCCTGCCGCGAGATCGACGATGCCTTCAAGGATGAGCAGGCCCCACCGCTCACCATTCCGCGCCGCCTTGATGCCCCCGGCGATGGCGAACACGCCGTCGACCAGCATATAGGCCGCAAACAAAATGACGAACACTTCGACCGCCAGCCCCGGCGTAAGCAGGCAGATCAGGCCGAACAGAATGCCCATGATTCCGCGCAAGCCTACCGCCCACCAACTATCCGCCAAGACCTCGCTCATGGCGTCGCAGCGCGCCTTGGTCGCTGCCACGCTCATTTTTCCCGATGCTGTGCTCGCAGCCATGGGAGAACCTCCTTCGATCGCCAGGTTGATTCGTACGGCTCGCCAAAACCCCGCTTAGCGAATCATAGGCGGCAATAATGAAACCATATGCCGGGCAGCGGGCTGCCAAATCCAAGTTGTCCACACCGCAACGCGGCGCGCTTAGAGCTCCAGGCCGACCTCGGAAGCCAGCCCCGACACGGTTTGGCGGAGCCACACATGGCCCGGATCCTGGTCGAAGCTCGCATGCCACAACAGCGAAATGGTAAAGGTCGGCAGCTCGATCGGCGCGGGGCTGGTGGCGAGCCCAAAGGCTTCGGCGAAGTAGCGGGCGAGCCGCGACGGCATGGTGGTGATGACCGGCGCCCGGCGCACCACGAACGGCACGGCGAGAAAGCCGGGCGTGGTCAAGCCGATGCTGCGTTTCAGCTTGAGCTTGGCCAGCGCTTCGTCGACCGCGCCATGGCCGTCGTCGGTGAGACTCGTCAAAACGTGCGGCACACTCAGATAATCTTCGAGCGAGATCGGCGTGGAGAAATTGAGCTGCGCGGGATTGAACAGGCACAGGAAGCTGTCGGTATAGAGCGCGCGGCGCTTGTGATGGATTTGCCCGAGATCGAACACGCCGATGCCGAGATCGAGCTTGCCGGTGTCGAGCTCCTCCAGGATGCTGATTCGATTGATCGAGCGGAGACGCAAGGAGACCGCCGGCGCCACGCTGCGCAAGCGCGCCAGCAGGCCCGGAATAACGGCGACCTCGATCGAATCGGCCAAACCGATTCTGAACGTCCGGTCGGCGGTCGAAGGATCGAACGCCTCGCGCTGAAGAACCGCCGCTTGGATTTGTGACAGCGTCACCCGCACCGGATCGGCCAGCGCCAGCGCCCGCGGGGTCGGCCGCATGCCCTCGGCGCCGCGCGTAAGCAGCTCGTCGCCGAACAGGACTCTGAGCCGCCCCAGATTATGGCTCATGGCCGACTGGCCGAGCCCGAGTCGCGCCGCGGCGCGTGTGACGCTCCGCTCCGTCAGCAGCGCGTCAAACGCGACCAACAGATTGAGGTCGAGCCTGCTTAGATTAGCGTGGTCAATACTTGTCATCGATCTCATCGATTGGAATGATGATACGGGAGCACCCATGTACTGAGCAAGGCCAAACACGCCCTCAAAAGAGCGGGGCTTGCCGCGACCGGCAAGAAGGGAGGGTTGATGACGATTGCCATTATCGGCGCGGGCAATGTCGGGAAGACGCTCGGAACCGCCCTTCGAGCCAAGGGACATAATGTGATCTTTGGCTCGCGCGACCCCGCCAACCGGACCGACCGCAACGTGAAGAGCATCGCTGACGCGCTGGCCGGCGCCGAGGTGGTGATCCTCGCCACGCCTTGGAAGGCGACCGAGGCGCTGGTCTGCGAGCATGCCGGCGCCTTGGCCGGCAAGATCGTCATCGATGCCACCAATCCTATCCACCCCAGCCTCGCGCGGCTTGCCGTCGCCTCCAACAGCTCAGGCGTCGAGCTGCTGCAGAGCCAAGCCCGCACCGCCAAATTTTTTAAGGCCTTCAACAGCACCGGCGTTGAGGTGATGGCCAAGCCGAATTTCGCCGAAGGCAAAGCCGCGATGTTCGTCGCCGGGCCCGACGGTCCCGACAAGGAGACCGTGCTGCGCATTGTCGCGGATGTCGGGTTCGATCCGGTCGATGCCGGCGAGCTCAAGACGGCACGCTCGCTGGAGCATCTGGCGATGCTTTGGATTCAACTCGCGCTCGCCAAAGGACAGGGTCGCGACTTCGCCTTCGTCATCGCGCGGCGCCAACATGCCGCAAACCGAAACGCGGACTCGCGCGTTAGGATGGCTGAACCCCATCCCCAAGACGCGGAGTAGATTTATGGATACCCTTGTTCAGTCCAAGGCCACACTCAAAACCCCAGCCTATGCGGCCAAGGCGGCCAACGCGTCGCTCGAACCCTGGTCGATCGAGCGGCGCGAGCCCGGCCCGCACGACGTCCTGATCGACATTCTCTATTGTGGCGTCTGCCACTCGGACATTCATCAGGTGAAAGACGAGTGGCGAAACTCGATCTTTCCCATGGTTCCCGGGCACGAAATCGTCGGCCGCGTCGCCAAGGTCGGCGACCACGTGAAGAAATGGAAGCCGGGCCACATCGTCGGCGTCGGCTGCTTCGTCGATTCCTGCCGCCGCTGCGAAGCCTGCCGCGCCGGCGAGGAGCAATATTGCGAGCCGGGCATGACGCTCACCTATAACGGCTACGAGCGCGACGGTAAGACGCCGACCTATGGCGGTTACTCGACCCGCATCACGGTCGACGAAAACTACGTGCTGTCGATCCCCAAGGGCATCCCGCTCGAGCGCGCCGCGCCGCTGCTCTGCGCCGGCATCACCACCTATTCGCCGCTCAAGCATTTCGGTCTCGAGGCCGGCGACAAGCTCGGCGTGGTCGGCCTCGGCGGCCTCGGCCACATGGCGGTGAAGTTCGGTCACGCCATGGGCGCGCATGTCACCGTGCTCAGCCATTCGCCGCGCAAGCGCGACGATGCGCTTGGCGCTCGGCGCCGACGACTTCCTCGTCACCAAGGACGAGGCGGTGTTCGAGGACAATGCCGCCCGGTTCGATTTCATCATCGACACGGTGTCGGCCCAACACGACTACAACGCCTATCTCAGCCTGCTCCGCCGCGACGGCATCATGGTGCTGGTGGGACTGCCCGAGCAAACGCCACTCTCGGCCGGCCCGCTCGATCATGAAGCGGAGGAGCCTTGCCGGTTCGTTGATTGGAGGTATTCGCGAGACCCAGGAGATGCTGGACTTTTGTGGGCAACACGGCGTTGCCGCCGATGTCGAGATTGATCCCCATTCAGGAGATCAACCAGGCCTATGAGCGCATGCTCAAGAATGACGTGCGCTATCGCTTCGTGATCGACCTCGCAAGCTTGAAATCGGGCGCTCCCTAGCGGCGTCCCGCGCGAGGCCACCGGCCGTCCTTCTGCACCGCGAGTCGGGAGGGCGGCCGGACTTTCAGGGCGCGAACGAGGGCCCGGAAGTCCGTAACCTTTGTTATGGTTAACGGCTTCCGGCCCTCAAAAAGCCATGAAACGCGCTGAAAATCAACATGTTTCCCGCGAGCCGCAAGGCCTCGTGGGCATTAACTATGTCGGTGTAATCGTCAGCACTTCTGGGGCCGGGGGAAGGAAGCTGATGACATGCGTAAACACGCCCTTCTTGCGCTCGCCTGCCTGCTGCGCGCTCGGATTAACGCTACCCGCCGCCGCGCAAAACAGCGTGTCGGTGGCGAAGCAGCCCGCGCCGCAATTGCTGGTGCCGGCCCAACCGCAGAGCCTTGCGCCCGTGCCTCAAGCGCGCGCGCGCCGCCGCAGCCGCCGCCCGTCGCCGCCGCAGCGCCGGTCGCCCCCCCGTGGAAGTGCCGATCGAGCGATATACCACCATGCGCCCGCCGATCCCGACCTCGGCGATCGACGAGCAAGCAGCGCCCGAGCCGCAAGGCGCCTTCCCTCGGTCGACCGGCTGATGGATTGGATCAGCAACTACCGCAAGCATAAGACCCCTCGCGCGTGCCTGCCGCGGTGCACGCCATGCAGGATTTCGGCCTGTTCGGCGACGAGGAGAAGGCGTGGTTCTGCACCGGCTTCATCGCCGGCGTGCTCGGCTCACAATCCCAAGGACTGGCCCCACCCTGATCCCGAAGATGTTCCCCCTGCCCGACAAGGAGCAGGCGGTGATCATCAGGGCCATCGCCTATTCCGGTCGCCCCGACTGGCGCGAACTGCTCGAGAAGAATTCGTCCAGGATGCCGCTGCGCCGTCCGCTGATCGACGATTTTCTTGCCGGCAAGCGGCCCATCCTGATGGAGCTTCGCCCTCGACCACGGCGGCTCGCCGGGGATCTACGCGCTGTGGGGCTATTACGTCGCGACCGGCCAGCACGAGCCGGTGGTGCGCATCATGCAGGCGCTGCGCTGGTCGAAGAACAAGGACGACAGCGGCTTCTCCTTCCGCAAGGTGTTCTCCGGCTGGGGCAGCGATCCGAGCGCGGTCGACGAAGATCACCACCGGCGGCACGGCGAAATGGACGCTTGCCTCTTACGCCGAGCGCGACCGCGAGCTGCTCAATCTCTATCGCGCCGAATACGACCGTCAGCCCGAGGACATCGCCAAGCCGCTTGAAGGACGTGATCGAGGCCGCCGAAATCTTCGAATCGGAGAAAATCCGCAAGGACCAGTTCGGCGCCATCGAGGACGCGCAGAAGGCGCAGATGACCAACGAGGCCGGCATGTCGAAGGGCGCGACCGCGGGCTCGATCGCCATCGCCACCGGCTGCGTGGCGGCGTCCGCGCTGGGGCAGGCCTATATCGCGCTGCCCTGCGTGCTCGGCGGCGCGCTCTATACCGGCGCCGTCAAGCTCGCGCACTGAGAGCAAGTCTATTCGCTGCCGCGGCGGATGAAATAGCCGACGACCATGCCGAGCCCGACCGCAAGCAGCAGCGAGGCGGCGAGATTGTCCCTCATCGCCTCCTCGGCGTCATGCGCCGCATCAGACGCGTAGTCGCGGGCCCGCCCGAACTGGCGGCTCGCGCCATGGCCCGCGCTGGACGTGAGCTCCGTCACATAGTCGCGCAAAGTGTTGAGCTGATCGTAGATGTCGTCGACATCGACATTGTCCTTGACGAATTGCGACGCCTTGCGCTCTGCCCTGGCCAAGCCCAGCATGATTGCAGCCTCCTGTTTGAAAAATGCTTGCCGCCCCGCCTGACTGGCCGAGGCCGTTAAAGGAACAACGCGGCAGCTCTCTATCAGTTGCGTGAGATTGGAGCGGGTGAAGGGAATTCGAACCCTCGTCGTGAGCTTGGGAAGCTCCTGCTCTGCCATTGAGCTACACCCGCGGCCGGCCCCAACTCTTATCATGGCGCGTGGGCCGGCGAAAAGCGCCACCCTCACAGAGTGGTGATTGCGTCCGGTCTTGCGAACGGGCGCCAATCGCCTGTTAATGCCGGGGCTGGAGGGGATTGAAATGGCCGACGCCGCGCTGCTTGCGCCCGCGAAATTCAGCGACCCCGACATCACCGCTCACGGCGAGCGGCGCGCCCGCGTGGCCCTGGCCGGCTTGCGCACGCTTTGGCTCAATACCGGCAGCCTGTGCAACATCACCTGCCGCAACTGCTATATCGACTCGAGCCCCGACAACGATCGGCTTGCTTATATCACCCGCGCCGAGGCAGCTTCCTATCTCGACGAGATCGCGCGCGATCGCCTGCCGGTGCGCGAGATCGGCTTCACCGGCGGCGAGCCGTTCCTGAATCCCGACATCATCGCCATGCTCGGCGATGCGCTCGCCCGCGGCTTCGCCGTGCTGGTGCTGACCAACGCCATGCAGCCGATGCTGCGCCTCCGCGTCCGTGACGGGCTGACCGCCCTGCGCGCGGCTCATGGCAACCGTCTGACCTTGCGCGTGAGCCTCGACCATTATTCCCGAGAACTGCACGACACCGAGCGCATGCCGGGCTCGTTCGCCAAGACGGTCGAAGGCATCGACTGGCTGGCGCGCGGAGGCTTCACCCTGACGCTGGCCGGCCGCACCTGCTGGGGCGAGAGCGAGGCTGACGAGCGCGCCGGTTATGCTGCCTTGATCGCGGCCCGCGCCTGGCCGGTCGATGCTTACGATCGTGGCGCCCTGGTGCTGTTTCCCGAGATGGACGCGCGCGCCGACGTGCCGGAAATCACGCAAGATTGCTGGGGCATTCTCGGCAAGAGCCCCGCGGATGTGATGTGCGCCTCGAGCCGCATGGTGGTGAAGCGAACAGGCGCCGCTGCCCCGGTGGTGCTGCCCTGCACGCTGTTGCCTTACGATCCAGCCTTCGAGATGGGGACCACGCTGGCCGAGGCCGCGCGCGCCGATGGCGGCATGTTCGACCATGGCGCGGTCAAGCTGTGCCATCCGCATTGCGCCAAGTTCTGCGTGCTCGGCGGCGGCACCTGCTCGGCCTGAGCGCCTAATCGAGGCGCGACGATGGTCGCCATGCCGAGCACCTTCTCCCGCGGATTGTCTTCGGACCATTGCGCCAACAGAGCCCGGGAGTGGATCCCGAGCTTTCGCGCGAGGCCTTGCTGACGGTGCTCGGGTGCGACCAGGCAGCGGAAGAAACCGAGACGGCACCGGACCTGCGGCAGAGTCTCCAGCACCATGGTCGACACCCCGATCAGCTCTCGGCCCAGATAGGCCGCGGCGCAAAGCTCCTTGGCGCGAACGGCCGGATCGAGATTCGCCGGCAATGCGTCGAGCCGCTTCCATAAAGCGATGGCGTCAGCGGCGATCTTGGCATCATTGCGCCGCCAAGCGTCCATCATGGAAATCGCTGCCATGCCAACCTCGGCGATGCCTAGCCTTGCTTGAAGTGCTTCGACAGCTTCAGGCCTTGCGCCTGGTAATGCGAGCCGATGCCTTGGCCGTAAATCTGGTCGGGGATATCGGTGAGCTTGTCGTAGATCAGGCGCCCGACGATCTGTCCGTCTTCCATGATGAACGGGATGTCGAGGCTGCGCACTTCGAGCACCGCCTTGGCGCCGGGCACCTTGCCTTCGGCATAGCCGAAGCCGGGATCGAAGAACCCGGCATAATGCACGCGGTACTCGCCGATCAGCGGATCGAACGGCGCCATCTCGGCGACATAGGCCGGCGGCACCGACACGCTCTCCTTCGACGCCAGGATGTAGAATTCGTGCGGATCGAGCACGAGGCGGCTGTCGCCGCCGAGATGCACCGCCTCCCAATATTGATTGACGTCGTAAGCGCCGACCGCGTCGACGTCGATCACGCCGGCATAGCGGCGCGCGCGATAGCCGATCAGCCCCGCGGGCTCAATCGGCGCGAGGCTGATGCGGAGATTGAGCCCGTCGCGGATTGCGGCGTCGCCTTCGACCAGCCCGACATCGGAATGAATTTCGCGCAGAGCGCGGTCGCCCACCCGGCCCGGCTGCTCGCCGGCGTCGAGCTGCTGTCCGACGCGGCGGCGGAATCTGATCTGGTTCAGTCGCGAGCCATAGCGCACCTTGATCGAGAACGTGCGGGGACAGATCTCGGCGAACAGTGGACCTGAGTAGCCTTCCTCGACCGTGTCGAACCCGTCCTGATGATCGGCGATCAGCCGCGTGAACACGTCCAGCCGCCCGGTCGAGCTTTTCGGGTTGGCGAAGCCGGCGATGGTCGAGCGCAGCTTGAGCTGCTCGATCAGCGGCACGAGATAGACGCAGCCCGCCTCCAGCACCGCGCCCTTGGTGAGATCGATCTCATGGAATTTGAGCCCGGCCAGTTTGTCGCGCACGGTGGCGTCGGGCCCGGGCAGGAAGCTCGCCCTGATGCGATAGGCGACCTTGCCGAGCCTGAGATCGAGGCTGGCCGGCTGGACCTGATTGGCCTCGATGTCCGGCGCGCCCATGATCTCGCCGCCGGCGATCATGGCCCGGATGGCTTGGCTCGGCAGAATGCCGGTGCGCGCGAACACGCTGCGCGGGCTCTCGGCCGGCGCATCGGCCGGACGCTCCTCGGGCAGCGCCTCGAAAAGCCTGTCACGCGGGGTTGCTGGCTGCATGGTCCGTCTTTGCATTTTCCCGGTTGTCCGGTCATCTTAACGCGGAAAATTCACGGGTGACTAATTAAGCGCAACGGTAACGCGTAGGAAGGTCGCGGGAATCGAAGTGGCACTCTTGCTCGTGCTGTTGTTTTGGCTGTTGAACAAAACTTCAAGCTCCTTCTGCAGATCACCGGCTCGGCCGCTCTTTTCCGCAGCTTCGAATGCATTCATGGTCGGCCCATAGTATTTTCGGAATGCATCAACGAGTTCTGATGGTGCACCGGGATAGTTGAAACTATACGTGTCTCTGACGAATGATATCTTGTCATTTGGAACCCTGGCGGCCGCGAATCGCTCTGTCACGTTGTTCTCGATTCCCCATGTCATGGGGCTAATGAAGCCTTCCGGCGGTGGCGGGGAGTAGGCGGCGCTAATCTTTAAGATTTGCGCGACCAATGTCGGATCATTTGGAATCCAGTTCCCCATAACGATCCGCCCTCCGGGCCGGGTCACGCGCACCATCTCCTTGGCGACATCAAACGGCCTTGGCGCGAACATGGCGCCAAAGATGCTCACGACAAGGTCGAAAGTGTGATCCTTTAGCTCATGCAAATTGGACGCATCGCCTTCCTGAAACTTGCAGTTGGTGAGGCCCTGCTCCTTAGCACGCTTGTTCCCAGCCTCAACGAGGTTCCTCGCGATATCGACACCCAAGACATCGGCTCCGAGTCTCGCTTCTGGTAATGCCGTCGTTCCATCGCCGCATCCGAGATCCAAAACCTTGAGCCCTTTTGTGATTGCGAGTTGCTTGACGAGCACCTCTCCGCTCTCTCTCATGCTCTCCGCAATCCGAGTAAAGTCACCTTTTTCCCAAAGTGCTTTGTTCGGATTCATTGGAGCACTCTCCCACTTTCGCTTAAGGATATGGACTACCGGATTTTTTGTACCAACGGGCTAGACTTAAGCTCGGTGTTCTCCCCCGAATTCACAAGAGGGGATAAGGAACAAGGCCTGGCCATGCTTATCGGACTATTCGCCCTCACCGTTGCGGCGCTGTTCACCGGCGCCGCCTTCTACGTCAATTTCGCCGAGCAGCCGGCGAGGCTCGGGCTGAAGGACCGGCCGCTATTGGCCGAGTGGCAGAAAGCCTATCCGCTTGGGTTCGCCATGCAGGGGCCGTTGGCCCTGATCGGCTTCATCCTCGGCGCGATCGCCTGGTGGCAAACCGGCAAGCCCGCCTTCCTCGTCGGCGCGGTGCTGATCCTGGCGAATTGGCCGTGGACGCTGATCGCCATCAAGCCAGTCAACGACGCCTTGATGGCGACCGATCTCGCCAAGGCCGGGCCCAAGACTCGCGCCCTGCTCCACAAATGGGCCAGGTTGCATGCGGTGCGAACCCTGTTCGGGGCGCTGGCGGTCATTTCCTTTCTCTTTGCCCTCTCGGCCGGTTGACCCCGGCCGAGGCTTGCCGAGGCTTGACGGCGCCCGTCCCGCGGGGGCATTAATGCGCCTCGTGGTGATTTGGCCGGCCGGCTTGCAGCCACGTTAAACAAGTCGCTAAAAGGCCGTGCGAGGCGATTTCAAGCCGATCCCGGTCATTTGGCGGCAGCCAAAGTCCGGGTTTTTTTATGCGGCCGGCATGGAAACCGTCGTAGGAGTGCTTGATCCATGGTTGCCAGCAAGGATCGCAAAGACAAGACCGTGCCTTGGCACGAGGCCACCGCGCTCGTGCATGCCGGCACGCTGAGGAGCCAGTTCGGCGAGACCTCGGAGGCCATCTTCCTCAATTCCGGTTACGTCTATGACAGCGCCGAGCAGGCCGAGGCCCGCTTCAAGGGCGACGAGGAAGGCTTCGTCTATAGCCGCTATGCCAATCCGACCGTCGCCATGTTCGAGGCGCGCATGTGCGCGCTGGAAGGCGCGCCGGCCGCGCGCGGCACCGCCAGCGGCATGGCCGCCGTCGCCGCCTCGCTGCTGTGCCACTTGAAGGCCGGCGATCACGTGGTCTCGGCGCGGGCGCTGTTCGGCAGCTGCCGCTATGTCGTCGAGGATCTGCTGCCGCGGCTCGGCATTGCGACGACCCTGATCGACGGGCGCGATCTCGCCGCCTGGCAAGCGGCGGTCAAGCCCAATACCCGCGCCTTCTTCTTCGAGACGCCGACCAACCCGGTGCTCGAGTTGGTCGATATCGAAGCGGTGTCGGCGATCGGCAAGAAGGCCGGCGCGCTGGTGGTGGTCGACAATGTGTTCGCCACGCCGCTGCTGCAACGGCCGATGAAGCTTGGCGCCGATGTCGTGGTCTATTCCGCGACCAAGCATATCGACGGCCAGGGACGCTGCCTCGGCGGCGTCGTGCTCGGGTCCGAGGAGTTCGTCGGCGAGAAGCTGCACAATTTCCTCAAGCACACCGGCCCGTCGCTCAGCCCTTTCAATGCCTGGGTGCTGCTGAAAGGACTCGAGACGCTGTGCCTGCGGGTCGAGCGGCATGGCGCCTCGGCCGCCTCGATCGCCGATTTTCTCGCCGAGCGGCCCGAAGTGGTGCGGGTGTTCTATCCCGGCCGCGGCGATCATCCCCAATACGCCCTCGCCCAGCGGCAGATGGCGGGCGGCGGCCCGATGGTCGCGTTCGAGATCAAGGGCGATAAGGCGGCGGCGTTTCGCTTCATGAACGCGCTCCAGATCATCAAGATCAGCAACAATCTTGGCGACGCGAAAAGCCTCGTGACCCATCCCACCACCACCACGCATCAGCGGCTCGCGCCCGAGGCCCGGGCCGAGCTTGGCATTTTCGACAACAGCGTGCGGCTGTCGATCGGGCTCGAGGATGTCCGCGACCTCAAGGCCGATCTCGACCAGGCGCTTACCGCGGCGCGCGCTAACACCGGATAAACCTGTAGCTTGGCCCCGCCTTGCCTGCGCTCAGCGCGTATGCCACCCTTTTATGCAGGCATGACCATCGCATGAGGACGAGCATGTGTCGCAATATCAAGACGTTGCATAATTTCGAGCCGCCGGCCAGCGAGGAGGAGGTCTATCTCTCTTCCCTGCAGTTTGTGCGCAAGCTGAGCGGTTTCACCCGGCCCTCCAAGGCCAATCAGCTTGCCTTCGATCGGGCCGTCGACAAGGTCTCCCGTGCCGCGCGTGAGCTGATCGACTCGCTGGTAACCGATGCACCCCCGCGCGACCGCGAGGTCGAGGCGTTGAAGGCTCGGGCCAGATCGGCGGAGCGCTTCGGCACGCCGTCCCGTCACACCACCTAGCCCTGCCCTGCGCGAGTCCTGCGAAGGCGTATAGGAGTTCTCTTGCCCGCTTCCCTTTCGACAGCGCAGGATCTGCTCGCGCGGCTGGTTGGCTTCGACACGACCAGTTCGAAGTCGAATCTCGCGCTGATCGATTTCATCGAGGCCCAGCTCAAGGGTCACGGCATCGCCTCCACGCGCATCCCCTCCCCTGACCGCTCCAAGGCCGATTTGTTTGCCACCATCGGCCCGGCGGGCGAAGGCGGCATCGGCCTGTCCGGCCATAGCGACTGCGTGCCGGTCGCAGGGCCAGCGCTGGACCTCCGACCCCTTCACCCTCACATTGCGCGGCGGCAAGCTCTATGGCCGCGGCAGTTGCGACATGAAGGGCTTCATCGCCTGCGTGCTCGCCTCCGTGCCGTTGTTCCAATCGCGAAGCCTGAAAGAGCCGATCCACATCATCATCTCCTATGACGAGGAGGTCGGCTGCACCGGCGTGCGGCCGCTGATCGCCCGGCTCGGCCATGACCTGCCGCGTCCTCGCGCCGTCATCGTCGGCGAGCCGACCGGCATGAGGGTGATCGACACCCATAAGCGGATCGACGCCTATCGCACCCGCGTCACCGGGCGCGAGGCGCATTCGAGCGTGCCCGAACTCGGGGTCAACGCCATCGCCGCCGCCGCCGCGCTGATCGGGGAACTCGATCGGCTCGGCGCCGACATTGCGGCCAAGCAGAACGATGCGCGCTTCGATCCGCCTTACTCGACGGTGGTGGTCGGCACCATCGCGGGCGGCACCGCGCATAACATCGTCCCCAAGACTTGCGAGTTTCAATGGCAGGTGCGCAGCCTGCCGAGCGCCGCGCCGGCCGAGGTGCCGCGCGATCTCGCCGCCTTTGCCAACACCGCATTGCTGCCCCGCATGCGGCAAGTGACCAAGGAGGCCGGGATCGAGACCGAGACCGAAGGGTCGGTGCCGGCCTTCGTCGCCGCGCCGGGATCGGCGGCGGTCGCGCTGGCGCTGGAGCTCACCGGCGCCGAACATACCCACGCGGTGTCCTATACCACCGAGGCAGGACTGTTCGAGCAGGCGGGCGTGCCGGCGGTGATCTGCGGACCCGGCGATATCGCGCAAGCCCATGCCGCGGATGAATATGTGAGCGTCGCCCAGCTCGAGGCTTGCCTGGCCTGCTCCTCGCAGGCCTCCGCCGACACGCTCCGTTATGGCGCCGGTCGGACGCTCAAGGCGTCGGCGAACGAGGCCGGATCGAAATGGTAGCGGCTGTTGCAGAACTCGCACGTCACCCACACCTCGCCGTCGACCACCATGTCGGCCAGATCCTCCGCCGAGAAGCCCTTGAGCAGATCCTCGACCCGCCCTCGGGAGCAGCTGCAATAGCTCTCCAGCGGGATGGCGCGAAAGGCTCGCACCTGCTCCTCGTGGAACAGCCGGTACAGCAGCCGGTCGGGCGGCAATGTCGGGTCGAGCAGCTCGTGATCCTCGACCGTCTCGGCCAGGGCCCTGGCGCGCATCCAATCCTCTTCGGCGAAGGCCGCCTCGCGCCCAACCGAGTGTCCGCCCTCGCGGGTGAGCTTCTGCACGAGGAGTCCGCCCGCCCGCCAGGTCCATGGCCTGCCGCCTGACGCGCCAGGCCGGTAGTGGCGCGCCACCGCCAGCCTGATGAAGGTGGGCAGCTGTTCGGACTGCCGGAAATAGGTGTCGGCCGCTTCGGTCAAATTGTCGCCTTCGAGCGGCACCACGCCTTGATAGCGCTCGGTGTCGAGCCCGCGGTCGATGGTCATGGCGAGATGACCGTCGCCGAGCAGCCGGCCGTCGGGCGGCAGCGCCTCGACCTCCTCAGGCGAGAACCGCGCATAGCCGCGCAAGCCCCCCGGCACCTGATAGTCGGCGACCAGGAGATCGACCGGCCCGTCGGTCGAGGCTTGCAGGATGAATTTGCCCTCGGATTTGAGCGCGGCGCCGAGCAGAGCGGTGAGCGCCACCGCCTCGCCGAGCAGTTGCGATACCGCTTCCGGATAGTCGTGGCGCGACAGGATGGTGTCGACGGTCGGGCCGAGCTTGACCAACCGCCCGGTGACATCGGCCTGCTCGGCCTGGAACGGCAGGATCAGATCGTCTGCCGGGATGCTGAGCTCGATGCGGGTCTGCGACGCATGCTCCGTCATCGCCGCGCTCCGCGGGGTTTGGTCTTGCGCGCGCCGCCGCCGGTGAGGCACCAGGCGAGGATCGCCTTCTGCACATGCAGCCGGTTCTCGGCCTCGTCCCACACCGCGGATTGCGGGCCGTCAATCACCTCTTCCGTCACTTCGTCGCCGCGATGAGCCGGCAGGCAATGCATGAAGATCGCATCCTTGGCCGCTTGCGCCATCACTCGCCCGTCGACTTGAAACGGGCGCAGCGTTTGCATCCGCTTCTTGTAGTCATTGTCGCTCATCGAAACCCAGACATCGGTCACCACACAATCGGCGCCGCGCGCCGCCTGAAGCGGATCCTCGCTCACCTCGATGTCGGCGCCTTCGCTCTTCGCCCAATCGAGCAGCGCTGGCGAAGGGCCGAATGCCCGCGGCGCGGCAATCTTGACCTTGAAGCCGAAGCGCGCCGCCGCCTGCACCCACGAGGTCGCGACATTATTGGCGTCACCAATCCAGGCGATTGTGCGGCCTTTGATGGGACCTTTCATCTCCTCGAAGGTCATCACGTCGGCCATCACCTGGCAGGGATGAGACCGGGAGGTCAGCCCGTTGATCACCGGCACGGTCGCATGCGCAGCCAGCTCGCTCAGCGTCTCGTGCGGTCCGGTGCGGAGCATGATCGCATCGACGTAGCGCGACAGCACCCGCGCGGTATCGGCGATGGTCTCGCCCCGGCCGAGCTGCATGTCTTGCGGGTCGAGCACCACCGAGCTGCCGCCGAGCTGATGGATGGCGACGTCGAACGAGACCCGGGTGCGGGTCGAGGGCTTCTCGAAGATCATGGCAAGCACGGCGCCTGGACGCAGCGCGAAGCCCTTGGGCACGCGACCCTTGCGCTTGACCGCGGCAGCCATGTCGATGATGGCGCGCAGCGACTTGCGGTCGAGAGCGTCGATATCGAGGAAGTGTTTGGGCGACATGGACATTTGTGGCGGCGGGGCGGGTTAGGCGTGAACGCGCGCGCCGGTTTTCAGCGCAACGCAGGCGGCGTCAAGCTTGGTGCCGGCCAGATCGATCTCCGCCTCGCCGACGATGAGCGGCGGCAGCAGACGCACGACATTGTCGCCGGCCTGTACCGTCAGCATTTTCTCGGCGCGCAGCGCTTCGAGCAGCTTCAGGTTCGGCACCTTGCATTTCAATCCCAACATCAGCCCCTGCCCGCGCACCTCCTCGATGATGTCGCCATGCTCGTCCTTGAGCGCGGCGAGACGCTGCTTCAACCTTAGCCCCATCTTTGCGACATGATCGAGAAAGCCCTCCTCGAGCACCACGTCGAGCACGGCATTGCCGACCGCCATGGCCAGTGGGTTGCCGCCGAAGGTCGAGCCATGGCTGCCCGCGGTCATGGCCGAGCCGACCGCCTCGGTGGTGAGGCAGGCGCCGACCGGAAAGCCGCCGCCCAGACCCTTGGCGGTCGCCATGATGTCAGGCGCGATGCCCGCCCATTGATGGGCGAATAGCCGACCCGTGCGGCCCATGCCGGTCTGCACCTCGTCGAGCAGGAGCAGAATGCCCTTGTCGTCGGCGAGCGCGCGCAAATCTTGCAGGAAGCGCCAGGAAACCTCGCGCATGCCGCCCTCGCCCATGATCGGCTCGATCAGGATGCCGGCGGTCGTGTCGCCGATAGCCGCCTCGACCGCGTCGAGATCGAACGCCGCGACCTGATCGAAACCGTCGACCGGCGGGCCGAAACCCTCGAGATGCTTGGCCTGGCCGCCGGCGGCTATGGTCGCGAGCGTCCTGCCATGGAAGGCGCCTTCGAACGTCACCAGCCGATAGCGCTCAGGCGCGCCGACCTTGAAATGATAGCGGCGAGCGGCCTTGATCGCGCATTCGACCGCTTCCGCGCCGGAATTGGCGAAGAACGCCATGTCGGCGAAGGTGGCGGCGGTGAGCCGCGCGGCCAGCCGCTCCTGCTCCGGAATGCGGTGCAGATTGGACACATGCCACAGTTTTTGTGCTTGCTCGGTCAGCGCCTGCACGAGATGCGGATGCGCGTGACCGAGCGCGGTGACAGCGACCCCGCTGGCAAAGTCGAGATAACGTTCGCCAGCCTCGGTAAATAGATAGGCGCCTTCCCCGCGCGCGAAGGAAAGCTCGCTGCGGGCATAGGTCGGAAGGAGGGGCGACATGGAATTTCGTTGTCCCTGAAACAAAATTGCCGCCCACCGGCGGCAGCAAAGCAATCTCAGAGCATTAGGTCTCCGCCTGTAGCGTGTCAATCAGGGCACATACAGGGCTTATCCCACGCTCGTCCACGTTTCCGTCCACCTCGCATTTGTGTTCTTGCCGGAGAAGTGTCAGAATCCACCTGGTTCCGGTGGACAACGGACAAGACAAGCGTGGCGGACGCTTGCCGGGTTCTGCCGGATATAGTAGCGTATAATCGCTCGGCTACAAGATATCGTGGGTGCTGCGTTGCACCCGGGCGGTCAATCTCAGCAGTAAATCTGAGTTTTTCAAGCGCCGTCTCTAGGCAGACGGGGGGATTCTGAGTCCAATTCGAGGAGGCCAAACCATGGGCTGGACTGACGAGAGGGTTGAACTGCTTAAGAAACTCTGGGCCGAGGGCTTAAGTGCAAGTCAAATCGCCGGCCGTTTGGGCGGCGTGACTCGCAACGCGGTGATCGGCAAGGTGCATCGTCTTGGGCTGTCGGGGCGGGCCACCAGCTCGCGCTCATCGAGCCCGAGACCACGGCGAACCCATGTGCCGCGTGCCAATCGCGCGCCGTCACTGATGTTCGGCACTCGCGGCAATACCGCGCTCAAGCCTCAATACGAGACTGAGTTCGATCTGGCGCCGGCGCCGCTCCAGGAACTGGTCATCCCGCTCCATGAGCGGGCGAGCATCCTGACGCTGAAGGAAGCGATGTGCCGCTGGCCGATTGGCGATCCCGGTGACGCGGAATTTCATTTCTGCGGCCGCAAGAGCTCCGGCCAGATGCCATATTGCGAGCACCACGCCCGCATGGCCTATCAGCCGGTGCAGATGCGCCGGCGCGAGAAGCGCTTCGCCAGCGGCTAGGCTTGGCCGGAACTGAAATGCGGCAGAAGAATTAGGAGGCGCCCACGCGGCGCCTCTTTATATTTTGCCGTCAGGCCGTCTCTTCGAGCTTGTCGGAAAAGGCGTAGCCCGCGCCGCGCACGGTGCGCACGGGATCGGTCTCAGGTCCACGCATCATGGCCTTGCGCAGACGCCCGATATGAACGTCGACCGTGCGCTCATCGACATAGACATTGCGGCCCCACACCCCGTCGAGCAGTTGGGCCCGGCTGAACACCCGGCCCGGGCTCTGCATGAGAAATTCCAGCAGGCGGAACTCGGTCGGCCCGAGATGCACCTGGCGGCCGTTGCGCGTCACCCGATGCGACTCCCGGTCGAGTTCGATGTCGCCCACGCTCAGCACCGATGCGATGCGCTCGGGATTGGTGCGCCGCAGAATGGCCCGCACCCGCGCCATCAGCTCCGGTAATGAGAACGGCTTGACCACGTAATCGTCGGCCCCGGTGGTGAGGCCCCTGATGCGGTCGCTTTCCTCGCTCCGTGCGGTCAGCAGGATGATGGGAATAGTGCGGGAGTCCTTGCCGGTGCGCAGGCGCCGGCACAATTCGAGCCCGGAAATCCCGGGCAGCATCCAATCGAGCACGATCAGGTCGGGGGAGCTTTCGGCGATAGCCATCTCGGCCTCGTCGCCGCGATGCACCACGTCGACCGAATAGCCTTCCGCCTCGAGGTTGTAGCGAAGCAGGAGGGCGAGCGGCTCCTCGTCCTCAACCACCAACACCTTGGCGCCTGCGCTCATCGCGTTCATCTCAAGCATGGTTTTAGCCCGCCGACCGCTTTAGCGCGACCGGCGTCGAACTCGTAGTGTCCCCTTTCGGGCGCTGATCGGTGATGGCCGTGCCGTGCACCAGGTAGTACACGGTCTCGGCGATATTGGTGGCATGGTCGCCGATGCGCTCGATGTTCTTGGCGCCGAACAGCAGATGGGTGCAGAGCCCGATATTGCGCGGGTCTTCCATCATGTAGGTGAGCAGCTCGCGAAACAGCGAGTTGTACATGGCGTCGATTTCTTCGTCCTTGTACCAGACCTTGAGCGCCCGATCGGCGTCGCGTTCGATGAAGGCGTCGAGCACTTCCTTGAGCTGGCCAAGCGCGAGCTCGCCCATGTGCTTCAGGCCGAGCATCAAGCTGCTTCGGCTGCTGCTCGCCGACCACCGCCACCGCCCGCTTGGCGATGTTCTTGCCGAGATCGCCGATGCGCTCCAGGTCGCTGGAGATCCGCAATGCGGCCATGATCTGGCGCAGGTCGTAAGCCATCGGCTGCCGCCTTGCGATCATGACCACGGCCTGCTCTTCGATCTCCTTCTCGAGCGCGTCGATCGCCTCGTCTTCCCGGATGGTGGCGGCGGCGAGCTCGGGATCGCGGCGCTCCAGCGCCTCGAAGGATTGACCGAGCACCTTTTCGGCGAGGCCGCCCATCTTCGCGATCTTGTTGTTGAGGAGGGCAAGCTCCTCCTCGTAAGACCTGACGATATGTTCGTGTTGCTTGTCCATTCGGTCGATCTCCTAAAGACGCCTAGCCGAAGCGGCCGGTGATGTAATCCTGCGTGCGTTGCTGTTTGGGATTGGTGAAGATCCTGGTGGTCTCGTCGACCTCCACCAGCTCGCCCAGATACATGAAGGCGGTGAAGTCGGAGGTGCGCGCCGCCTGCTGCATGTTGTGGGTAACGATGGCGATCGTGTAGTCCTGCTTCAAGACGTCGATCAACTCCTCGATCTTGGCGGTGGAGATCGGGTCGAGCGCCGAGCAGGGCTCGTCGAGCAGGATGACCTCGGGCCGGATGGCGATGGTGCGGGCGATGCACAGTCGCTGCTGCTGGCCGCCGGAGAGGCTCAGGCCGCTGGCATCGAGCTTGTCCTTAACCTCGTCCCAAAGGGCCGCGCGCTTGAGCGCGTCCTCGATGCGGCCGTCGAGCTCGGATTTGGACGAAGGCTCGTAGAGGCGCACGCCGAAGGCAATGTTCTCGTAGATCGTCATGGGGAACGGCGTCGGCTTCTGGAACACCATCCCGACTTTGGCACGGAGCAGATTGAGATCCTGCTTGGGGCTGAGAATGTTCGCCCCGTCGAGGATCACCTCGCCCTCGGCCCTCTGGTTTGGATAGAGGTCGTAGATCCGATTCAAAATGCGCAGCAGGGTCGACTTGCCGCAGCCCGACGGGCCGATGAATGCCGTCACTTTATTCTTGTAAAGACTCACGTTGATGTCGGCGAGCGCGCGGTAGGCGCCGTAATAGAAGTTCAGCCGGCGCACGGACACCTTCTCTTCCAGGGCAGCGACCTCGGCCGGTGTCTCTGGCGCCTCTTTTACTTCAGTGTGAATTGCAAAACTCATAGCGGTACCTTTTTCGCTGAAAGGGCGCGTGCCAGAATGCTGAGACCGAGCACCGCCGCCGTGATGAGGAGAGCCCCGGTCCAAGCAAGTTGCTGCCAATCCTCGTAAGGGCTCAAGGCAAACTGGAAGATCACCACCGGAAGGCTCGCCATCGGTGCATTCAAGTTCCAGCTGAAAAATTGGTTGTTAAGGGCCGTGAAGAGAAGCGGCGCCGTTTCGCCGGTGATGCGGGCAATGGCGAGCAGCACCCCGGTGATGATGCCGGCACGCGCGGCGCGATAGGCGATGTGACGGATCACGAGCCACTTCGGAACGCCCAGTGCAGACGACGCCTCACGTTGGGTGTCGGGGACGAGCAACAGCATATCCTCGGTCGTGCGAACCACGACCGGAATGACGATGAGCGCCAGCGCGACGGCGCCGGCCCAGGCGGAAAAATGCCCCATCGTTGCGACCATGATTTCATAGACGAACAAACCGACTACGATGGACGGCGCGCTCAGCAGAATATCGTTGATGAAGCGGACCACCATCGTGAGCTTGGAGTAGCGGCCATACTCGGCCATGTAGGTCCCGGCCAGCATGCCGAGCGGCGTGCCAAACGCGACCGCCAGCACGGTGAGGATTAAGCTGCCGATGATCGGGTTCAGGAGGCCGCCGGCGCTGCCGGGGGGCGGCGTCATCTCGGTGAACACCGCCAGCGACAACCCGCCCACGCCTTTGACCACCAGCACCAGCAGGATCAACACCAGCCAGGTGAGCCCAAAGGCCGCGGCGCCGACCGATAGCGCCGTCGCTAAGCGGTTCCGCCATCGCCGGCGGTGGTAACGAGGGGTGGCGGCTAGGGCTGGCATGCTTACTTCCCGGCTTTCTGGTCGAGACGCATCAGCATCAGCCGGGCCAGCGCGAGCACGACGAAGGTGATGAAGAACAGTATAAGGCCGAGGGCGACGAGCGAGGAGGTGTAGAGTTCGCCGACCGCCTCGGTGAACTCATTCGCAATAGACGCCGATATGGTCGTGCCGGGCGCCAGCACCGAGGGCACGATGCGATGAGCATTGCCGATGACGAAGGTCACGGCCATGGTCTCGCCCAGGGCCCGGCCCAAGCCCAGCATGACCCCGCCGACGATGCCCACGCGCGTATAGGGAATGACCACCCGCCGCATCACCTCCCAGCGGGTGCAGCCGATACCGTAAGCCGCTTCCTTGAGCACCGGGGGCACCGTGTCGAACACTTCGCGGGTGATCGAGGTGACGAGGGGGAGCACCATGATGGCGAGGATGAGCCCGGCCGTCAGCATGCCGATGCCGTAAGGCGGACCGGCGAACAGCTGGTTGAGAACGGGAATGTCGGCGAACGTATCGATCATTAGGGGCTGCACATGCACCTGGAACCAGGGTGCGAATATGAACAGTCCCCAGATGCCATAGATGATGCTCGGTATGCCCGCCAACAGCTCGATGGCGATGCCGATCGGTCGGCGCAGCCGCTCCGGAGAGATTTCGGTCAGAAAGATTGCGATCCCGAGACTTATGGGAACGCCTATGAACATGGCGATGAAGGAGGTGAGCAGCGTGCCGTAGATGGCCGGCAGCGCGCCGAACTTCTCGGTGACGGGGTTCCAGCTTTCCGAGGTGAAGAAACCGAACCCAAATGCCCGCCACGCCGGCAGCGAGCCATGAAGTAAAGCGATCATGACGCCCGCGAGCAGCGCGAGCACTGTGACCGCCGAAATCAACGTAAGCCATTTGAAGATGCTGTCGCCGACGCGAAAGCGGCGCAGAGTCTTGGCGAGCTTGATGTCGTTATGGACGAGCCCGATGCCTCTCCCCGCGACAGCCGCGTCCATCATCTCGTTCAAACCCCTAGCCCAACTTGATTGCGTCTGCCTAAAAACCGCAAGGATGAGGGCGGCAACTCCCGCCCCCATCCTCGCCAGCATGCACTAGTTCATCGCAAACACGGGCTTACCGGTCGTGTCCTTGATCTTCTTCCACTCCTCATGCACCAGACCGACGACATTGTCGGGCATGGGAATGTAGTCGAGCTCTTCAGCCATCTTGCCGCCGTTCGCGTAAGCCCAGTCGAAAAACTTGAGCGCTGCGGCAGAGTCCTCGATGCTGGCGGGCTCCTTGTACATCAGGATGAAGGTCGCCGCCGTGATCGGCCACGCCGCGGCGCCGGCCTGGTTGGTCAGGACCACCGCAAAGCCGGGGGTGCCCTTCCAATCGGCTCCGTCGGCGGCGCCCTGGAACGCTGACATTTCGGGGGCGACCGCCTTGCCGTCCTTATTGATCATGTTGGCATGAGTGAGCTTGTTCTGCTTGGCATAGGCATACTCGACATAGCCAATCGAGCCCTTGGTCTGGGCGACGTTATTGGCGACACCCTCGTTGCCCTTGGCGCCGATGCCCACCGGCCATTCAACCGCCTTCTCCGTCCCCACCTTCGATTTCCAATCGCCGCTCACCTTGGAGAGGTAATCGGTGAAATTGTAGGTGGTGCCCGATCCGTCGGAGCGATGCACGACGGCAATCGCCGAAGAGGGAAGTTTGACGTCCGGATTGAGCTTCTTGATCGCGGCATCGTCCCAATTGGTGATCGCGCCCAAGAAGATGTTGGCCAGCGTCGGGCCGTCGAGCACGACCTTTCCGGCCTCGATGCCTTCGATGTTGATGACGGGGACGATACCGCCCATCACCATCGGGAACTGAATGAGACCCGCCTCATCGAGCTCGGCGCCCGAGAGCGGAGCATCGGTGGCCCCGAACGTAACGGTCTTGGCCTTGATCTGCTTGATGCCGCCGCCCGAACCGATCGACTGGTAGTTGAGCCCAATGCCCGTGTCTTTCTTGTAGGCATCGGCCCATTTCGCGTAGATCGGATAGGGGAAGGTCGCACCGGCACCCGAAATATCGGCTGCCAGCGCCGTGTTGAACGTAAACGCCGCGGCCAAGCTCGCAGCGGCCGCATAAGACATGAACCTCATAGTGCTCTCCCTTTAGGGTGGGGTGAGTGGCCCGCGGAAGCGGGACCCCCGCGATGAAGGCCCTCCTCCATCGATGGGCGAGCGTTAACGCCGCGCAATAAACCTACTATGTCGGTTATATGACAGTTGGGTGACAGTCCAGAAAACGGCCGGAATTGCGCGCCATTCGTAATGCGATGGCTGTGGACAGCCGCTCGCGCCTAGCCTGCGGCGGCGCCCCGTTCGGGATGGCTGGCGCGCGCCTCGGTCAACATCACCGTGAAGGTCGAGCCCTTGCCGTGCTTGGAGGCGATGGCCAGTTCGCCTTTGTGGCGGTTGAGGATGTGCTTGACGATGGCCAGGCCGAGCCCGGTGCCGCCCTTCTCGCGGCTCGAGGCGACATCGACCCGATAGAAGCGCTCGGTCAGGCGTGGCAGGTGCTCCGGCGCGATGCCCGGGCCCTTGTCGACCACGGCGATGGCGTAGCGGCCCGCCTGGCGGCCGAGCGAGGGAATGTGTTTGGCCTCGATCCGCACATGGCCGCCCCGCTCGCCATATTTGAACGCGTTCTGCACCAGGTTCTGCAGCACCTGGAGGAGCTCGTCGCGGTCGCCGCGCACGATCGCCGGCCGCGGAAAGCGCCCGACCTCGAATGTGAAGCCGGTCTCCTGCGCCAGCGGCTCGAGCGTGTCCTTGGCGCTATTCAGCACGTCGTTGAGATCGACCAGATCGGACGGCGGCACATGGGCGTTCATCTCCACCCGGCTCAGCGACAGCAGCGCATCGATCAGCCGCGTCATGCGCGAGGCCTGCTCGGCCATGATCGGCAGGAAGCGCTCGCGCGCGTCGGGATCGCCCTTGGCGCTGCTTTGCAGCGTCTCGATGAAGCCGCGCAGCGAGGCCAGCGGCGTGCGGAGCTCATGGCTGGCATTGGCGATGAAATCGGCGCGCATCTGGTTGATGCGCTCGACCTCGGTCAGATCGCGCAGCAGCACCAGGATGCTGCCGCCCTGCTGGCTGCCGCGCACCAGCGGGGCGACCGTCGCCGCCATGCGCCGCCCGACCGGAACGCGCTCGGCGTAAGTGACCGTCACGGCGCGCCCGCGCTCGGGCGCGGCCGACACCGCATCGAGAAATTCCGGCGTGCGGATCACCGAGGAAATGTGGCTGCCTTCGCGCAGCGAGGCGAACAGGCCGCGCGCCGGCGCATTGCAGAACAGCACGTGGCCGGCGGGGTTTAGCACGATCACCGGGTCCGGCAGGGCCTCGGACATCGCGTGCATGGCCGAGGCCGACCGCGCCGCGGCCGTCGGGCGTTCAAACGCCCCAGTGAGAACCTGATCGGTATCCTGGCGCGGCAAAAGCACCACCGAGACCACGAAACTGACCAGGCCGATCAGGGCGAAGGCCTTGGACAGACCGGCGATCAGCACCAGCGAGGCCATGATGACGGCGACGGCGACGATCAGCCACAGTGCCGCCCTGAGCCGTGCCGCGATCTCGCGGAAGGGCCGCATGACGGCCTGGCCGATGCGCAGGAGCAGGCTCGGCTCAAGGGCCTGGGCGCCCGGTTCTGCCTGATCGCTCAATGCCTTCTCTCCGCCCCCCGCCACGAATCGTCCAACGGCTCGCACCTCATGATTGCCTTTGGAATATCACGTTTTTGCGACAGGCTTGAAGGTGTCAGGTGACGATCGGATGACATGGCGCCCGCCCCGCTCATTTCCCCTGCATTCTTTGATATAATCCCGGACGCGGCGTTTGCCATCGGGGTGGGTTCTCGGTCTGAGCCTTTGTCCACAGAGTAGAAAGCGCCGTCACATGTCTCCCATCCTCAAGACGAAAAGCCACCGTCGGGGTCGGGGAAGGTTAACAACCGTCATGCGCGGTAAAGGATACGCGGCAACATTCGCCGCTCTAGCCTCACTGCAAATCGCCGCCCTGCCCGGACTGGCGCTCGGCTGCCCGCCGTCCAAGACCTGGACTACAGGACCTGACGAAGAGGCGGGCTTCGCGCTCGCCGAGGGCACGGTCGCCGCGGTCAGGACCGCCGGCCCGTTTCAGGTGCCATGGTCGGTCGCGCTGCTGCCCGACGGTTCCTTCCTGGTGACCGAGCGGCCCGGCCGGCTGCAACATGTTCGCCCCGGCGCCGACACCCGCCAAGTTTCCGGCACGCCGCCCGTGCTTTACATCGGCCATGGCGGCCTGCTCGACATTGCTCTCGATCCCGCGTTCGGCGAGAACGGCATCATCTACCTATCCTTCCTCCAGGGCGAAGAATCGGCATCGGCCGTCAAGGTGCTCCGCGCCCGGTTCGATGCCGAGAACGCGAGGCTCGTCCACCAGCAGGTGATCTTCGAGGGCAGCATCGGCCCGAAGCCTGAGATGCTTGGCGGACGGCTGGCACTGACCGGCGACGGCTATCTGTTTCTGTCCCTCGGCGACCGGTGGGACGGCGAGCGCGCGCAGGATCTGTCCGACACCGCGGGCAGCATCATCCGCATCAAGACCGACGGGTCGGTGCCGGACGACAATCCCTTCGTCGCCACGCCGGGCGCACGGCCCGAGATCTGGAGTTACGGTCATCGCAACCCGCAAGGTCTCGCTTACGATCGCGCCACCGGCCAGCTATGGGCCGACGAGCATGGGCCGCAGGGCGGCGACGAGCTCAATCTCATTCATCCCGGCGGCAATTACGGCTGGCCGGTCGCCACCTTCGGCGTCGACTATTCGGGCCGCCCGATCGCCATCAACAGCGAACAGCCCGGCACCGAGCTACCGATACATTATTGGGTGCCGTTCTCGATCGCGCCCTCCAGCCTCGCCGTCGAGACCCAGCCCGCCACCGCGGAAATATGGGTCGGCGCGCTGGCCGGGGAGATGGTGGTGCAACTCAGCCTTGCTGACAACTGCGTGCTGACCGAGCAGCGCCTGTTGCGGCACCAGCTCGGCCGCGTCCGCGATGTGCGTATCGATGCGAGCGGCGTCCTCTATGTTCTGACCGATGGCGGCGACGGCGCGCTCTACCGCGTCGAGCTGCCGCACACCGAGATAGCCGGGGGCGACAAGAGCCGGCTATAGGGATCACAAGGGCGTGCGTTTCGCGCCGGCCGCGCCAGGCATATGCTGGCCGCGCGAATTCAACCGCAAGGATCGGAGTGTGTGGGCATCGGTATCGGTCTAAAGCTCGGTGCCGATAACGGCCGCTCACCCAGGACCAGTGCCAATGCCCCGCACCGCCTCGACCCCAATCTCTGCCCCGCCGCGGGGCCAGGGCTCTTCCCTCGACGACGCCAGATGGGCGGCCGTCATGGCCAGGGATGCCGCCTTCGACGGCCACTTCCTCTATTCGGTGACGACCACCGGCATCTATTGCCGGCCGTCTTGCGCGGCGAGACGCCCCAAGCGCGCCCATGTCCGCTTCCACGACACCGCGCTGGACGCGGAGCAAGCAGGCTTCCGGCCATGCAAACGCTGCAAGCCGGGGGAGCCCTCGCTCATTGCCCAACATGCCGAGAAGGTGCGAGAAGCCTGCCGCCTGATCGAGACCTCTTCGGAAGCGCCGAAGCTTGACGACCTCGCCGCCGCGGTAGGCTTAAGCCCCTATCACTTCCATCGCATCTTCAAGGCGGCGCTCGGCGTCACGCCCAAGGCCTACGCCACCGCCCATCGCCACAAGCGCATGCGCGCCGAGCTTGGCAAGAGCGCCACGGTCACGGCGGCGATCTACGATGCCGGTTTCAATTCGAACGGCCGCTTCTACGCCACCTCGTCGGAGGTGCTCGGCATGACGCCGACCGATTTCAAGTCGGGCGGCACGAATGCCGCGATCAAATTCGCCATCGGCCAATGCTCGCTCGGCGCCGTTCTCGTCGCCTCGAGCGAAAAAGGCGTGTGCGCCATCCTTCTCGGCGACGACCCGCAAGCTTTGCTCGGCGAACTCCAGGATCAGTTCCCCCGCGCCCGTCTGGTCGGCGGCGACCAGGCGTTCGAGCAGCTCGCTGCGGGAGTCATCTCCTTCGTCGAGAACCCGCGCGCCGGCCTCGACCTTCCCCTCGACATCCAAGGCACCGCCTTTCAGCACCGCGTATGGGACGCGCTCCGCCGCATTCCGGCGGGCACCACGGCCAGCTACGCGGAGATCGCCGAGGCCATCGGCGCGCCCAAAGCGGTGCGCGCGGTGGCGTCGGCCTGCGCCTCGAACCACATCGCCGTGGCAATTCCCTGCCACCGCGTGGTGAGGACGGGCGGCGCGCTGTCGGGTTACCGCTGGGGCGTGGAGCGCAAGCGCGCTTTGCTCGCCAAGGAAGCCAAGTCCTAGCGCGACAAGCCTTTGGCGGCGAGATCCTTGAGATAGTCCTGCCAGCGCGCGTCCTTGTTCTCGCCGAGTTCGCGCAAATAATCCCAGACGAACAGGCCGGTGTCGTGGCCATCGTCGAACACGATACGCATGGCATAATTGCCGACCGGCTCGAGCCGCACGATGCCCACGGCCTTCTTGCCGGCCACCGTGACGCGCTGCGCCTCACCATGGCCCTGCACCTCGGCGCTTGGCGACAGCACGCGCAGCAACTCGGCGGGCAGCGTGAAGCTCTGCCCGTCGTCGAAGGTCACGGTGAGAACGCGCTTGTCCTTGTCGAGCCTAAGCTCGCTGGGCCACGGGTCGGCCATCGACTGGCCTCAGCCTAAATCGATTTCGCCGTCGACCACATGTTTGAGGCCGGTGCCATCGGCTGTGAGCACCATCTTGACCTTGAGCTTGCCCTTGCCGGCCAGGCTCCCGTCGCGCACCACGCGCTCGATCGCCTGCTGCGAGGTGACGCCCACCTCCTTGAGGTATTTGCGCATCGACATATTGAAGCGTTGCTCGTCCATCCTTGGCCTCCTGACGCGCCCCGTCCCATGCTATGGAAAGGGCGAAGCACCTATATTAGAGACAAAGCCCATGGCGGTAACCTCACGCAAGGGCCCTGCCAGACCGAAGAAGCGGGCCAGCCGCAAGATGAAGCCGAAAAAGACGGTAAAGCGCCGCAGCGCCGCGGCCGCCGCCCTCGCGACTCCGGTCTTCCGCAAGCGCGTGGTAAAGAACGCCAAGGCCTATCGGCGCAAGAGCAAAGCCGGCACGCCGGAACAGGACGACGGAGCAGCATGACGACCGGACACCCCATGATCGACCCCTTCGGCCGCCACATCACCTATTTGCGGGTCTCGGTCACCGACCGCTGCGACTTCCGCTGCGTCTATTGCATGGCCGAGACCATGACCTTCCTGCCGCGCGAGGAGGTGCTGACGCTGGAGGAGATCGACCGGCTGGGATCGGCCTTCATCGCCAAGGGCGTGCGCAAGCTGCGGCTGACCGGCGGCGAGCCGCTGGTGCGGCGGAACATCATGTGGCTGATCCGCGCGCTGTCGCGCCATCTCGGCGGCGGCCTGGACGAACTCACCCTCACCACCAATGGCAGCCAGCTCGCCCTCCACGCCGAAGCGCTGGCCGAATGCGGCGTGGCGCGCATCAATGTCTCGCTCGACACGCTCGATGCCGCCAAATTCCGGGCCATCACCCGCAAAGGCGACCTCGCCCAGGTGCTGCGCGGCATCGAGGCGGCGGCCCGCGCCGGCCTCAAGATCAAGATCAACACCGTGGCGCTGCGTGACATGAATGAGGACGAGATCGAGGACATGATCCGCTGGGCCCACGGCAATGGCTTCGAGCTGACCCTGATCGAGACCATGCCCATGGGCGAGATCGGAGCCGACCGCGTGGAGCAATATCTGCCGCTATCGCTGCTGCGGGCGCGGCTCGAGCAGCACTTCACCTTCGACGACAATCCATACCGCTCGGGCGGACCGGCGCGCTATGTCGACGTGCGCGAGACCGGCGGCAGGCTCGGCTTCATCACGCCCATGACCCACAATTTCTGCGAAGTCCTGCAATCGCGTGCGCGTCACCTGCACCGGCACTCTCTATATGTGTCTCGGCCAGGAGGACGCAGCCGATCTCAGGGCGCCGCTGAGGGCCAGCCAGGACGACGCCCTGCTGCACGCCGCCATCGACGCGGCCATCGCCCGCAAGCCCAAGGGCCATGATTTCGTCATCGGCCGGGGCGAGCGGCCTCAAGTCGCGCGGCCGATGTCGCTGACCGGCGGGTAATCCGCGGAAATCCCGCATTCCCGCCGTTTTCTTCCGGACGCCCGCGTCGAAATCGCCGGCCCGGCAGGCTTCGTTAAGCAACCAGCTTTTCCCGTTCTTAACGCATCGCTGCGCACATTCGACCCTCAACGGGACTCTACGCGGCGAGTCGTTTATGTCGGCTTTGGCGTCGCACAAGAAATATTGGTACTGGGTGGTTTTGGTGGCGCTGAGCGCGCTGATCGCGGCCGCCGCCTTTGTCGCGCCCGGTAAGATCAGCCAGATCGAGCTCAAGCGCGAGGCGCTGGTGGCCGCCGACCGCCTGAAGGCGCAAATGCTGAAAGAGCCGGACGCGCTGTTCTATGCTCTGGCCAGCCCGTCGGCCACGCCGCAATTCGCCGACATCCTCAACAAGTCCGGCTACGGTCCCCGCGTGCTGCGCTACGAGCTTTACGACCGCGACGGCCAATTGGCCTTCACCAGCGGCCTCGCCGGTCTGCAGCTCGACGACGATCTCGCGACTTTGCTCGCCAGCCCCTCCGACGAGGCGCCCAAGGTCACCCTCTATCAAGTTTCAGGCGGGACCCATCCCACCAATTTTGCCGCGATCACGCTCCCCCTCGCCTGGGACGGAGATCCACGCGGCACGCTCGTGGTCTATCTCGACCAGATCCGACCAGGCGAAAGTGCTGTCCAGCTATTTCGGAATGATCGCCGCCATCACGCTTGCTCTTGCTCGGCGCCGGCATCGCCGTGCCCGCCGTCTTCGCCTGGATGCGGGAGCGAGAGCAGCGACGCGCCGAGGAGCAGGTGCGCTATCTCGAGGAGCACGACGCCCTCACCGGCCTCGCCAACCGCACGGCCTTTGGCGACGGCCTCGCCGACGCCATCACCCGCATGCATCATGACCGCACCCATATCGCCGTGCTGTGCCTCGACATCGACAAGTTCAAGGAGATCAACGACGCCGCCGATCACTCCGGCGGCGACCAGGTGTTGCGCGACATCGGCGCCCGCATTCAGGCCACGCTGCGCCAGGGCGACCTGATCGCGCGGCTGGGCGGCGACGAATTCGCCATCGCCCTGGTCGACATCACCAATCTCGGCGACGTCATGGCCTTCATGAACCGCCTGGTCGAGGCCTTGCGGCGGCCGCTCCAGGTGATGGGCAAGGACATGCTGGTCACCACCAGCGTCGGCATCGCGCTCGCCCCGGCCGACGGCGACACCGCGACCACCGTGCTGCGTCATGCCGGCATCGCTCTGGCCCGCGCCAAGGGCGACGGCGGCCAGCGCATGTGCTTCTTCGAGCAGAGCATGGACAAGGCGCTACAGCGCCGGCGCATGGTCGAGCACGAATTGCGGCTGGCGCTCGGACGCGAGGAGTTCGAGGTCGTCTATCAGCCGCAATACGACCTCGCCACCGAACAGCAATGCGGCTCCGAGGCCCTGGTCCGCTGGCATCATCCGGTGCACGGCAAGATCGCGCCCGGCCATTTCATCTCGGTGGCAGAGGACACCGGCCTGATCGTGCCGCTCGGCGAATGGGTGTTGCGCCGCGCCTGCAGCGACGCGGTCAACTGGCCCGAGCCGTTGTTCGTTTCGGTCAATCTCTCCCCGGCGCAGTTCCGCGACGGCGACGTCGCCGAGACGGTCGCCCAAGTGCTCAACGAGACCGGCCTGCCGCCGGAGCGGCTCGAGCTCGAGATCACCGAGAGTCTCCTGATCAACGACACCGAGGAAGTGCTCGGCAAGCTCAATCGCCTGCGCCAGCTCGGCGTGCACATCGCCATGGACGATTTCGGCACCGGCTATTCGAGCTTGAGCTATCTCGCCCGCTTCCCGTTCTCCAAGATCAAGATCGACCGCCAATTCATCCGCAACATGACGCGCGACCCGGCCATGCGGGCGATCGTCAAGACCATCATCGCGCTCGGCAAGTCGCTCGACGTCACCATCACCGCCGAGGGGGTGGAGACCGAGGAGCAGGCGGCGATGCTGCGGGAGTTCGGCTGCCCGCAAGTGCAGGGCTTCCTCTACGGCTATCCCGGCGCCGCCGAGATGCGACACCAGGCCCCAGGCCAACAAGGTGACGCCGATCAGCGCGGCGCGCAGCAGCGCCGCCTAGCGCCCGCGCCTATCTGCGGTTATGGGCGGGAGCGCCGGGGCTGAACAGCCCGGTCAAAGCCCCATTGAACGGAGCAATCTTGGTCTTGGTCTTGGCACGCGCTTGACCGCAGGCTTGGCCGTCCGGCTGCGCTGCGCCACCGGCTTCCTGGCGGCGGCGGGGGCGGCCTTGGCGGGCGCCGCGGCCTTGGCTTTCACCGCATCTTTCGCCGGAGACTCTGCCTTATCCGGCGCCTCTTCGGCCCCCGCTGACTCCGGCGGGGCCGCCGGGCTGACATTGGCGACCGCCTCTCCAGCGGGCTCGGCCGCCGCCGTGCCCTCGACCGGATCGGGCGCCGACGGCAGCGCGGCGGTGTCCTCGCTACCCGGCGCGATTTTAGCAGCGGGCCGGAGTGCCGGGGATAATCTCGACGTCGATCGCGGCCGCGTCAGGCTCGCCGCCGCCGCCCGGCCCCGGCAAGGTGATCAGCATCGGCAACAGCAGTGCCAGGCCGATGGCATGGACGATGCCGGCATAGATCAAGAACACCGACGCATCGTTGGTTTTCTTCTTCACGGCGGCGAAGCCCGAAATGTTGCATGGATACACTCGGCTACGCCCGAACTCGGCCTATCTGAGTCGCGCCTTTTTGTCCAAGCCCTTAGCTCTCCATCACAATTTTGGGCGCCGCCCGCGCGCTGCTTTTGCTCCGCTCGAGTTCGCTGAGTGCGCGCGCCGCGATCTCGCGAAACGCCACCGCCCCCGGTGACGTCGGATCGGTCGCCACCACCGGGCGTCCTTCGTCCGAAGTCTGGCGAATGGCCAAGGTCAGCGGCACCTCGCCGAGAAACGGCACGCCGAGCCGCGCGGCCTCGGCGCGCGCCCCGCCATGGCCGAAAATGTTGGAAGGCTCGCCGCAATGCGGGCAGACGAAGGTGCTCATATTCTCGACGATGCCGAGCACCGGCACGTTCACCTTCTGGAACATCGCGAGCCCTTTGCGCGCATCGATCAGCGCCAAATCCTGCGGCGTGGAGACGATCACGGCGCCGGCCAGCGGCACCTGCTGCGCCATGGTGAGCTGGGCGTCGCCGGTGCCGGGCGGCATGTCGACCACCAGCACATCGAGCTCGCCCCAGGCGACGTCTTTCAGCATCTGCGACAGCGCCGACATCACCATCGGTCCGCGCCAGATCATCGGCGTCTCCTCGTCGACCAGGAAACCCATCGACATGACCTTGAGCCCGTAGGCTTCCATCGGCGCGAGCTTGTTGCCGGAGACTTGCTGCGGATGACCCTTGAGACCCAACAGCCGGGGCATCGAGGGTCCGTAAATATCGGCGTCGAGAATGCCGACGCGGAGCCCCTTCTCTTTCAGCGCGAGCGCGAAATTGACCGCGGTGGTCGATTTTCCGACCCCGCCTTTGCCGGAGGCCACGGCAATGATGTGGTCCACGCCGGGCACGCCGCCGGGGCGGTGGCGCGCATCGCGCGCGGCTCCTGGCCGGGTGAAGGGCGAGCCTGGCGGCGCCTCCGGACCTCTGCCGTTGCCGTTCGACGCACCGCCCGGCGCACGGTCGGCGGTCAGCGTCACCGTGACGGCCTCGACGCCCGGCACCGCTTTCACCGCCTTCTCCGCCGCCTGGCGCAAGGCTTCCAGCTCGCCGGCCCGGGCCGGGTCCACCGAAATCGAGAAATAGACCTTGCCCTTGTGGATCACGATCTCGGACACGAGACCGAGCGCAACGACGTCGCTGGCGAGATCGGGGCCTTTGACGTGCTTCAGCGCCGCGAGCACGCGCTCTTTGGTGAGGGGTTCTGTCATGTGGGGTATGTATTCCGGCTTGCCGCCAACACCAACTGCATTCGACTCGGATTTCTAGCGGCGGCGCCGGAAGCGCTTCACCACCAGCGCTCGCCTTGCAGCACCTCTTGCGGCGGCGCGGGCGGATTGAGACCGCCCCGGGCCAGCCACAGCGCCAGCCCCAAACTGACCCCGGCGCCGACCAGGCAGCCGAGGCCGACCTTGAACATCCAATTGCTCGCGCTGCCGAGCTCCGCCGCGCGCATTTCCTCGGATTTGACGCTGATCAGGAAGCGCTGCCCCTTGGCGCCTTCCGGCGGCGCGCCGATGCAGCAATTCTCGCCGACCACGCCCAGCACATAAATCTCGACGTCGAGCGGCAGGTGCATCTCCTTGTAGCGGAAGCCGAGCGTCCGATCGGCATTGCCGGCCGCGTCCCGAGCGCGTCCTGCATCACGCTCTCGCTCACGGTCTCGGCATCAACAACCTCGTGACGGTCGACCGCTTCGATCCCTTCGATGATCGCGTCCGCGGGCAGGACCCTGGCCCGGCCGCTGTCATCCTCGATCTCGAACGGCGCATAGACGATGTTGGACTGGACGATCTCGGTCTTGCGCACCCGGTAGGAGCCCTTGTGATGCGCATCATATTGCAAGATCTCGTAGTCGCGCTCGACGGTGGCCATGAAATGGGCGCAAGGGTTTTTCGACAGATCCCCGGTCACCGGCGCGGCACAGCGCAGCCGGCCTTTGACCTCGACCAGACTTCCGGGCGGGAGCTTGGCGACATCGGCCGCCGGCGTGGTCTCGGTGGCGCGCATCAACGCCATGTCGTTGCGCTGCGCGCGCCAGCTCCACAGCAGGAAGGCGGCGCTCGGCGCCAGCAACACGCCCGCCAGCAGCAACCAGGGCGCCATGATCCTCTCCTTCGTCGGCAGCGTGACACTAGCTTGTCGCAGATTCCGGTTGAGGAAGAATTAGCTGGGTTACCCATTTGCGCGTCCATCTCCTCCTTCGTCATCGCCGGGCTCGTCCCGGCGATCCAATACTGACTCCGCACATGTTGACCCGCTCTATTGGATGCCCGGCCAAGCCTGCGCCCGGGCCGGCGAAGCCGGACCCGGGTGTCCGGGCATGACGAAGAGCAGCATGCGGGCTCCTTGCCGCGGCGCGTTTGCGTCCGGCCTATGACGCGGTGATCCCGAAGGGGGTGGCGCGCCGAAAGACGCAAATCGTGTAGCTCGCGATCCGAAGATCGCGCGGGCGCCTCGCGGCGCGCCACATGCGCTCAAGTAGCGAAGCGATAGCGCATCAAAAAATGCGCGCAAACACCTGCGCTCACGTCAGCGCATGCTCTTTTGCGGCGACTTGTCGTACGCCGGCCCCGCTTTCGCTGCACCTTGCCCCGCTGCCCGGCCTGGACCACGTCTAACGGGCCAGACAGCGTTTGGGATGGGCCGGGCGAGTCGTCAGCCAGCTCCTGGCGGGGCCTCGTAATGGACCCGGGGGGAGCCCGGCGCCGCCCCGAGTGCTCGGCCGGCGAAGCCGAACCCGCGGGGACACCGCGCCTCGTCCCGCCTCACGACGCCTCATGATGCGCCCCTTAGGGACCCGGTGGGCGGAGTGTCAGCGAGGTTTGAGAGGCGGGAATTGCGTGGGGAAAAGGTCCCCTTTCATCGTCACCCCCGGGCTTGTCCCGGCCCATGCCGGCGTTGAGGTCGACGCAGGGCGCTTTTTCCACTCCCATTGGATGGCCGGGACGCCCGGCCTGACGACGGCGAGAAGAAGCGATCAAGCGGGTGACGGGGATGGGTCGTAGCGGGGAAAAGCCACCCCCCGGGGTGGTCGCAACTGCGACACAATTACCCGCTCAGATGAGGTCGGGGAAATCTTCGCCAGTGGGCACCGGCGAAGTGGGGCTGATTAGAGGGTTCTAGTCGGTTCGAGTACGAGTCATGCTCCGCTTGCTGCGCCGTCCCGGCTCCATGGCCGGGTCGCATCCCATTTTTTCTCGGCCCAGCGCCCGTTCCGGTGCGCTTCCGTACAGCCAAAATTCAAGCTTCGGCCCGGCGGCCAAGACGCCTGTCCGCAAAAGACGCGGGCTTCAAGCCTTCCTTAACTCTGTTCTTGCTATTCATGGCAACGCACGGCCAAGCGCCATAGCGTCCGCCGGTCAATTACTTCCACGCCTGCGGGGGAAACATGCGCGTTGTGGTTGAATCGGGAAGTTCGAGGGACTTAAGGCAGAGCGAGCTTCGCCGTCATCTTCAGATGATGTCGCGCTTTGTCGAGGCCGCCGCCGCCGGCGCCGCGCTCACCATGATTCTGCGCTCGCCCGCTTCCGACCCCGCCAAGGCGCTGATCGGCATGAAGGGCGCGCTTGAGCGCGCCGGCGTTCGCGCCAGGGTGATCCTCGCCCATATCGCGCCCGAGGACGAGCTGAGGGAGCTCTTTGCCGATCTGTCGGCGCTTTCGCCGCGTGAGCCCGCCCACGAGCTGATCCGCTGGGCGCGCAATCCCCGTCTGCTCGACGCTCATGAGCAGGTGACCTATGGCGACATCATGTGCTGGTCGGGCGACGCCATGCGCCGCGACGCCGACAAGCGCAACGCCTTGACCTTGTTCGACGAGAGCGCGGGCGATGCGGTCAGACACGGCCGGCTCGCCTTCGAGGCGCTGTGGTCGTCCTGCGCGCTCGTGCCCAAGGGGCGGCTGATGGGCCCGCACACCACGCTTCCGGACGGCGCCTTCGAGCAGGCCGACGAGCCGCCGGTCGCCGTCTCCCCGCTCCGGCCCGGTCCGCAAGGCTGGCCGCTGGTGCGCCACTAAGCGCCTTCCACTAGAACCCCGCCTGTTCCATAAAACCGTCATCCCGCGGCGGCAGGCTCCCGCTGCCGGCGAAGGCTGACGGAGGCATAGATGGTGTTCAGAGCGTTGGTGGTTTCGGTTTTGCTGCTGGCCGGGAGCGCGCCGGCGTTCGCCGCCGACGAGGTCAAAATTCCGCTTCTCGCCGACCTGATGAAGCAACCGACCTATCGCGCGGCATGGATCGGCATGCTCGCCGGCGAGACGCCGCCGGCCTGGATCGAGGACTACGCCAAGACTCTCGACGGCCCGCCCTCACCCTCGATCCCGGTCATGGTCGGCGCCGACCCCTACACTTTGGGCTTTACCTGCAAGCCGAACGGATGCGGCGACGATCAGCTTTACGTGCTGTTCTCGCCGGGCGGGGCCAAGGCGTGGGGCTTGCTGCTGACCGGCCAGCAGAAAAAATGGCTCGGCAGTCCCGATCAATCCATTCAGGACGCGGTGTTGAGCGCCATCGAATAGGCCTGCCCGCCGCGATCGCCGGCGTGGCGTTAAGCCTCCGGGGCTCCTATTCTCTCCAGGCAGGCTGAAAGGATGTCCATTGGACGAGACGGCTGAACTCGCGCCGCTCTGCTTCGTGCTGATGCCGTTCGGCAAGAAGATGGACGCGGCCGGGCGCGTCACCAATTTCGATTCCGTCTACACCAAGATCATCGCCCCGGCGGTCGAGCGCGCCGGACTCGAGCCGATCCGCGCCGACGAGGAGAAGATCGGCGGCGCCATCCACAAGCCGATGTTCGAGCGGCTGATGCTGTGCCACTACGCCGTGGCCGACATCACCGGCGCCAACCCCAACGTGTTCTACGAACTCGGCATCCGCCATGCGATGCGGCCGCGCAGCACGGTGATCGTGTTCGGCGAAGGCACCGTGCTGCCGTTCGACATCGCCCTGGTGCGCGGCCTGGCCTACAAGACCGACGGCGCCGGCGAGCCGGTCGATCCGGATGTGACGGTCGACGCCGTTGCCAGCCAGCTCGGGGCGGCGCGCGGCAATCCGCATGACGACAGCCCGATCTTCCAGCTGGTCGAGGGCGCGCCGCGCTGGGACATCGACCACTCCAAGACCGACATCTTCCGCCAGGCGGTCGATTATTCGAAGCGCTACAAGGACCGCTTGCGCGCGGCGGTGCGCGACGGCGCCGATGCGGTGCAGAAGATCGCCGCCGAGCCGGCCTTGGCTAATCTGCTCGAGGTCGAGAGCGGCGTGGTGGTCGATCTGTTCCTGTCGCTGCGCGATGTGAAGGCGCATCGCGGCATGATCGATCTCTACCACCGCATGCCGCTGCCGTTGCAGCGCGCCAAGATGATGCGCGAGCAGCTCGGCTTCGCGCTGAACCGCGAGGGCCGCTTCGCCGAGGCCGAAAAGGTCCTCGCCGAGGTGATCGCCGAGTTCGGCCCGTCGAGCGAGACCAACGGGCTGCTGGGCCGCATCTACAAAGACCGCTGGGACCTCGCCAAGAAAGAGGGCCTGCCCGAGGCGCGCGCTTTGCTCAAGAGCGCGATCGACACCTATCTCGCCGGCTTCGAGGCCGATTGGCGCGACGCCTATCCCGGCATCAACGCCGTGACGCTGATGGAGATGAGCGCCAAGCCCGACCCGCGCCAGGCCGAGATCCTGCCCGTGGTGCGCTATTCCGCCGCCCGCAAGGCGGCCAAGGCGCCCGATTATTGGGACCACGCCACGCTGCTCGAGCTGGCGGTATTGGCCCGCGACGAGGACGACGCCGCCGACCGGCTGGGCGATGCGCTGGCGGTGGCGCGGGCCTCCTGGGAGCTGGAAACCACGGCCCGCAACCTGGCGCTGATCCGCGACATGCGCCAGCAGCGCGGCGAGGACGTGGCCTGGATCACGCGGCTGGAGGCCACGCTGAAAGAGCGGGCCGGCCGCCTCGAAGGTGACTAAACCTTAAGCTGAAAACGCTTCCAGACCCTGGACGGGATGGGTAATCTCGCCTGCCGCCCGAATGCGGTCTTGCGGCTTGGTTGGTGGGCCAAGGTCGCAAGCCAAGCCAACAACAGTGAAACCAACCTGGGAGGGTAGTCGTGAATCGGCGTCAGTTCCTCATGTCGTCCGCCTGCGCCTGCTTGGCCACCGCAACCGCCAAAATCGATCCTCTGTTCGCGCAAGGCGCCGCCCCCGCGGCCAAGCTTTACCGCTGCGGCACGCCGCCGCCCACCCCGAGCGAGAAGATCCAGGCCAATCGCGTGATCACCGCGCTGCGGACGCACCGCGTCAATTTCCGCGGCCAGACCGTGGTCCCGGTCCGCTTCCACATCATCCACCAGGGCGCCCAGGGCTATCTGCCGGATCGGCAGCTGAAGGCGCAGGTGGCGCTGCTGAACAGCACCTACGCGCCCGCCTCGATCGAATTCAAGATCGTCGACGTGAACCTGCATGAGAACGATGCCTGGTTCTACCACGAGCCCGGCACCGAGGCCGAGACCGAGATGAAGACCCAGCTCGGCACCGACACCGCCGGCTCGCTCAACATCTATACCGCCGAGCCCGGCGGCGGATTGCTGGGCTACGCCACCTTCCCGTGGTGGTATGCCGACACGCCCCAGCTCGACGGCGTCGTGCTCCACCACGCCAGCTTCCCCGAGGCCGAGCGCCCGTGGTCCAGCCAGCCCTGGCCGTTCGATCTCGGCATGACCGCGGTGCATGAGATCGGCCATTGGTCCGGGCTCTATCACACCTTCCAGGGCGGCTGCGCCGCGCCCGGCGACGACGTTGCCGACACCGCCTACGAAGCCGGCGCCGCGACCGGCTGTCCGCTGCAGCAACCCTCGGCCTGCCCCGGCGAAGCGCGCTTCGACCCGGTCGAGAACTACATGGACTACTCCGACGATTCCTGCATGAAGCATTTCACGCCTTTGCAGTATCAGCGCATGAAGGACATGGTCGGCTATTACCGCTACAAGCTCAGCCCGCAGACGAGCCGCTCGGTGCTGCTCGAGCAGATCCGCAAAAGCATCGAGTGAGGCACCCTCTCCTCTTGGTCGCGTGCGCGATGCTGGGCTTCGGTGCCGATCCCGCGCTCGCCTTCAAGAATATCGCCGGCTGCGACCTCGTCGCTTTCGCCGCCAAAGATTTGCCCATCGCGATTCCCGCCGCGCGCTGGCAGTCTTATCGCGACCAAGCCGCCGCCATTCTCGCTGCCGCCCCTGCCGCCGGCGCCGCGCTGGCGGACTGGCGCGCGCTCGCCAATGAGCTGATCGCGGCGCAGAACAGCCTGCTCGCGCCGGAGCAAGGGTCGGACGCTTATCGCGATTATCTGGCCTCGGACTCTTGCCGCGTGCTGAGCAAGCTGAACGCGAGCGCGGTGCACGGTCTGCTCGACGAAGTGGCGCAAATCGCGCCCGAACCCATCGCTGCTGCCTTGCAGCGGGTCACCCAGGCCGCGCGCATGCAAATCGACAATATCGAGCGTTCGGCCCGGTTCCGCTCCGGCAAGGACAAAACCGCCATGGCGGCGCAATATTATTGCTTCGTCGCCGGCGCGATACTGGGCCTGCTGCCGCCCGAGCGGGAACAGGCCGTCACGCTCGAGAGTTTCGGCACTACCATCGCGTGCCGCGACATCGGCCGGACCGGATAGAACCTTGCCCATCCCCACGCACATGCCAGCCATGATGTTCGACCGGCCGGGTCAACCGCTGAGGCTTGCCGAACTGCCCGTGCCCGCGCCCGGGCCGAGCCAGATCCTCATCAAGGTCGCGGCCTGCGGGGTGTGCCGCACCGATCTCCATATTTTCGACGGCGAGCTGTCGCAGCCCAAGCTGCCGCTCATTCTCGGCCACGAAATCGTGGGCCAGGTGGCGGCGCTCGGCGCGAGCGCCGAGGACTTCGCCGTCGGCGACCGCGTGGGCGTGCCCTGGCTGGGCTCGACCGACGGCACTTGCTTCTATTGCCGCCGGGGTGAGGAAAATCTTTGCGACGACCCGCGCTTCACCGGCTATCAGATCGATGGCGGCTATGCCGCATACGCGATCGCCGACGCGCGCTATTGCTTGAAGCTGCCGGCCGCCTATAGCGACGCGGAGGCGGCGCCGCTGCTCTGCGCCGGGCTGATCGGCTACCGCGCGCTCAAGCTCGCCAGCGAGCCGCTCGGCGGCAAGCTGTCGCGGCTCGGCATCTACGGCTTCGGCGTCGCCGGCCATATCGTGGCGCAGGTGGCGAAAGCGCAAAACTGCGAGGTCTATGCCTTCACCAAGCCGGGCGACGAGGCCGCGCAGGATTTCGCCAAGTCACTCGGCGCGGTGTGGGCCGGCGGCTCCGATCAGGCGCCGCCCGAGACGCTCGGCGCCGCCATCATCTTCGCGCCGGTCGGGGCGCTGGTGCCGGCCGCGCTCAGAGCCGTGCGCAAGGGCGGCGTCGTGGTGTGCGGCGGCATCCATATGAGCGACATCCCGAGCTTTCCCTACGACATCCTGTGGGAGGAGCGCATGCTGCGCTCGGTCGCCAATCTCACCCGCGCCGACGCGCGTGAATTCCTGGCGCTCGCGCCGAACATCCCGGTCAAGACCAGCGTCACCCCGATGCCGCTCCATGCCGCCAACGACGCGCTGGCACGCTTGCGCCAGGGCGAACTGACCGGCGCCGCGGTGCTGGTGCCGTAGGACTTCGTCATACCGGCGGAAGCCGGTATCCAGAGTCGCGCGCTCCGAACCAATTGCTCTGGATTCCGGCTTTCGCCGGAATGACGGAATAAGGAAGACTAGCGGTCCTTGCCGACCTGGATATCGACGCCGCCGTCATTGTCCTTGGTGATCTCGCCGGAGAAACCGGGTACGTCGATCGTGACCACTTTCCGGTGCTGGCGCTCGTATAGCAGATAGCCGAGCACGCCGAGCCCGACCACCACCACGCCGAGCAAAAAGGCCAGCATTGGGCTGATATTTCTTTGCATTGCACCCTCCTAGACTCGCTTGCGTCTTTCGACGAACGCCCTGAACGGCGCCCTGTTCCCGGCCTTGGCCGAGTTCACCCGACTTCAACTTTAGGTTCCGCTTGACGCAGGTCAAGGCACGGGAGGAGGATTGGCACAGAACAAAGAAAATGCGGTCGAGTAAGGGAGGATTCCATGCTTCACCAGGTCATCGAGACCCTCAATGCGCGCGTGGCCTTGCGGCCCCGCTACGACAATTTCATCGGCGGCAAATGGGTCCCGCCCGTCGCCGGCGACTATTTCGACAATCTCAGCCCGATCACCGGCAAGACCGTCTGCCAGATCGCCCGCTCGCAAGCCGCCGATATCGAGCTGGCGCTCGACGCCGCCCATAAGGCCAAGGACGCCTGGGGCAACATGGCGGCGGCCAAGCGCGCCGATATCCTCAACAAGATCGCCGACCGCATGGAGGAGAACCTCAAGGTGCTGGCCGCGGTCGAGACCATCGACAACGGCAAGCCGATCCGCGAGACCACCTTCGCCGACATCCCGCTCGCCATCGATCATTTCCGCTATTTCGCCGCCTGCCTGCGCGCCCAGGAGGGCACGCTGTCGGAGATCGATCACGACACCGTCGCCTATCAC
>CAVYZG010000012.1:0-152856 GCA_963772925.1 uncultured Alphaproteobacteria bacterium | reverse complement strand
GAATTGTTCCTTGCTCTCGAACCCCATTGAGGCGCGGCAATAGTCCAGCACTTGGGACCAGGACGACAGCACCGGCCGCTCCAGCACCTCGCCGCGCATCAGCCTGAGTGCCGCCGCGCGCACCAGCTTGAGCTCGGTGATCGACGCCTCGCCGATGCCGGGAACCTCGCGCAACAGCTCTTCGGGTGCGTTCACCGCCTCGGCGAAGGTGCCGAAGCGCGCGATCAGAGCCTTGGCCAGCGGTTTGGTGTCGCGCCTTGGCGCGGCGCGAAACAGGATCAGCTCGAGCAGCTCGTAGTCGGGGAGGGCGTCGGGGCCCGCCTCGCGGAAGCGTCGTCTGAGCCTCTCGCGATGGCCGAGATAATGTGGCTTGCCCGCATCCTTGAAACCCATTCAGCCTTCGCTCGATTGGCGCCCATAAGGCGGCCGATCCAACCCTTGCGGCGAGACCGTGAATACCTCGCATCCGGTCTCGGTGACGCCGACAGTGTGCTCGAACTGAGCCGACAGCGAGCGGTCGCGGGTGACCGCGGTCCAGCCGTCCGACAGGATCTTCACATGCGGCTTGCCGAGATTGATCATCGGCTCGATGGTGAACAGCATGCCGGGCTTGAGCTGAAGCCCTTCGCCGGGCTCGCCATAATGCAGAATGTTCGGCCGGTCGTGGAACACGCGGCCCAGGCCGTGGCCGCAGAAGTCGCGCACCACGCTGCAGCGCTCGCCCTCGGCGTAGGTCTGGATGGCGGCGCCGATGTCGCCGGTGGTGGCGCCGGGCCTGACCGCGGCCACCCCTCGCATCAGCGCGTTATAGGTCACCTGGAGCAGGCGCTCGGCGGCACGGGGGACTTTGCCCACCGTATACATGCGGCTCGAAATCGCCGTGCCAGCCGTCGACGATCAGCGTCACGTCGATATTGAGGATGTCGCCTTCTTTGAGCGCGCGGGGCCCCGGGATGCCGTGACAGACCACATGATTGAGCGAGGTGCAGATCGACTTGGGAAATCCACGGTAATTGAGCGGGGCCGGGATGGCGCCATGGTCCATGGCGTAGGCGTACACGAATTGGTCGAGCGCATCGGTGGTTACGCCGGGCTTGACCTCATCGACCAGGCGATCGAGCACCTCGGCCACCAGCCGCCCCGCCTTGGCCATGCCGGCGAAGGCGTCCGCTCCGTGAAGCTTGATCTTGGTGTCTCGCGCCTGGGCGCGGGCAAATTCGAGATTGGACATGGGATGCGATTATAGGGGCCTGACGCTCACTTAGGGGGAAATCTCGCAATGTGCAACGGGAGCAGACCCACCTTTCCAGTGAAGGAGGACCCAAGAAGCTGGCGGAACCGCGGCAACAGGCTGAACTCTCATCCCCGCGATCAGGCTTCCTTAGCGCCATGACCGATCAGCCGCAGGGCTCTCCGACCGTAACCGCCGCGCTTGTCGTGATCGGCGAGGAGATCCTGTCGGGACGCACCAGCGACCTGAACATCGCTTATATCGCCGCTTATCTCACCCGCGTCGGCATTTCGTTGCGCGAGGTGCGGGTGGTGGCCGATGTCGAGGCCGAGATCGTCGCCGCGGTGAATGAGCTCCGCCCCCGCTTCAGCTATGTGTTCACCACCGGCGGCATCGGCCCGACCCATGACGACGTGACCACCGATGCCATCGCCAAGGCCTTCGCGGTCGAGGTCGTGGTCGATCCCGAGGCGGTCGCCGCCATGCGCCGGCGTTTCAGCGACGCCGAGCTGACGCCCGCCCGGCTACGCATGGCACGCATCCCGAAGGGCGCCGCCCTGATCGACAACGCGCTGTCCCGGGCGCCGGGCTTCATGCTGGAGAACGTGATCGTCATGGCCGGGGTGCCGCGCATCATGCAGGTCATGCTCGACGCGGTGGCGCCACGTCTTGCCAAAGGCCGGCCGATGCTCTCTCGCTCGGTCCGCATCGACGTGCCGGAGGGCGACGTGGCGTCCGGTCTCGCCGGGCTGCAATCGGCGCATCCGCAAGTGCAGATCGGCAGCTATCCGTTCTTCGAGAACAAGCGCCTTGGCACTTACATCGTGTTGCGCGGCGTCGACGCGGACATGCTCGCGGCGGCCGAAAATGCGCTGTGGATATTTATTCGCCAAGAGGGCTTTGCGGCCGTTTCCGCCGACGACACGTGAAGATTTTTAGAAAAAAGCGAATCACCCGGTGCTCGGCGGACCGCGAGACCAAAGCGCCGCCGTAGCCGTCTTGGCGCGTGGTGCGCGCGCTCGCGAATGGCGACCGCGCGTCGCCGCTGTGCGGATGCGGGGAGAGAATTCCTCGCGGCGAGATCGTGCCCGCGGCGATTCGCGAGGCGATGCGGGGTGATGCGCGCGTACCGATCGAGCATTGCCACGTTGCGCCACGAGCCATGCGAGCGATGTGTCGCGAAGCCGGCGAACGCGCGCCCCTTCGGCGCGGGCTCGATCAAGGTCCGCGCGTTCTTTCTAACCGATTGTTTTGGAATGGAAATAAAGAAGGCGCGGGGACGATGCCCCGCGCCCTGAAAGTGCTATCTAGCCTTGCGACGGACAGCGGCCTTCCCAACCTTGCGACGAACGGCGCGCTTCGCCGCAGCCGACTTGACCTTCTTCGCCACGACCTTCTTCTTAACTGCCTTCTTCACTGCTCTTTTCTTTGCTACTGCCATGATGCATCCCTCCTTCGGGCTGGCTGGCTGTTAAATCACTCTAGCTACATCCGCTCGTCCCACCGCACGTATCGCATTTGAGACACGTGCCATTGCGGACGAGGGTAAAGTTCCCGCATTCTCCACATGCTTCTCCTTCATAACCCTTAACGCGCGCTTCGGCCATAAGATCTGATGAGCCACGTTCGGCGAGCGTTTCGACGGCGCGAGCAACACGCTCGGTCGTCTCGGGTGAAGGAACTTGAGAGGACGCGGTGGCAAAGCTTGTGGTGTGCGGGTGCGCGTCGTCATCGGCTCTCGCCTGCAACGCCCGCGCATGAACACCAGTGCTCTGCGCTTTGCTCGGCGCAAGAAACTTTCGCTCGCTGAGGCGACCACGAGTGAAGCCTGGCGAGACGAGAGCTTCGGTGGAACGCTTGCCTTCGCCAGCGTCACCTGAGCCGAGTGTAGTACTGCCGATCTCACTTGGATCAACATGAGCAAGCTCGTAGCGCCCAAGATAAGAAACTGCAAGCTCCCTGAAAAGATAATCGAGGATCGAGGTGGCGTTCTTGATGGCCTCATTCCCGCGCACCGGACCTGCCGGCTCGAAGCGCGTGAAGGTGAAGGCATCGACGAACTCTTCCAACGGAACTCCATACTGCAAGCCGACGGACACCGCGATCGCGAAGTTATTCATGAGCGAGCGGAAGGCGGCGCCTTCCTTGTGCATATCGATAAAGATCTCGCCCAAGCGTCCGTCCTCATACTCGCCAGTTCTTAAATAGACCTTATGACCACCGACGACCGCTTTCTGCGTATATCCCTTCCGCCGATCAGGCAAGCGTTCGCGATCGGCCTTTGCGCGCGCGCGTTCGACGATCCGCTCGATGATGCGCTCGGCCACCACCGTCGCGCGCTGCACCTGCGGCTGATCGGAGGCGACTGCGGCGAGCACTTCGTCCTGCTCGTCCTCGTCGTCGGCAAGGAGCTGCGCGTTGAGCGGCTGCGATAGCTTGGAGCCGTCGCGATACAGCGCGTTGGCCTTGAGCGCGAGCCGCCAGGACAGGAGATAGGCCTCCTTGCAGTCCTCGACGCTGGCGTCGTCCGGCATATTGATGGTCTTGGAGATGGCGCCGGAGATAAAGGGCTGCGCCGCCGCCATCATGCGGATATGGCTCTCGACCGAGAGGAAGCGCTTGCCCTTGCGCCCGCAGGGGCTGGCGCAGTCGAATACCGGCAAATGCTTGGGATCGAGCCCCGTCGCGCCTTCCAGCGTCATGGCCCCACAGGCATATTCATTGGCGGCCTCGATCTCGCGCCGGCCAAAGCCGATCTCGGCCAGCAGGTCGAAATCGGCCTGATCGATTCGCTCCGGCGACAGCCCAAGCGTGCCGGTGAGGAAGTCCTCCCCCAGCGTCCATTTGTTGAACACGAATTTGATGTCGAAGGCGGCAGCGACGGCTTTTTCTACCGCCGCGATCTTGTCAGGCGTGAAGCCGCGGGCCGCGAGGCTCTCATGGTTGACCGAAGGAGCGCCCGCCAGCGTGCCGTGACCGACCGCGTATTCGACGATGCGTTTGATCGCATCCTCGGGGTAGCCGAGCCCGCGCAGCGCCTCCGGCACCATGCGGTTGATGATCTTGAAATAGCCGCCGCCGGCGAGCTTCTTGAACTTGACCAGCGCGAAATCGGGCTCGATCCCGGTGGTGTCGCAGTCCATGACCAGGCCGATCGTGCCGGTCGGCGCGATCACGGTGGCCTGCGCGTTGCGGTAGCCGTGCGCCTTGCCCAGCTCCAACGCCCGCTCGAAAGCGTGGACGGCATGAGCGAGCAGATCGGGCTCGGGGCAGGAGGCGTGGTCGAGCGGCACCGGCGCTGTCGCGAGGCCCTCATAACCGTCCTTGTCGCCGCGGGCGGCGCGGGCGTGATTGCGCACGACCCGGAGCATGGCCTCGCGGTTTGCCGCATAGCCGGGGAAGGGGCGCAGCTCGCGCGCCATCTCCGCGCTGGTGGCGTAAGCGACGCCGGTCATGATCGCGGTGAGCGCCCCGCACAGCGCCCGGCCCTCGGCCGAGTCGTAAGGAATGCCCGAGGCCATCAGCAGGCCGCCGATATTGGCGTAGCCGAGCCCGAGCGTCCGGTATTCGTAAGAGAGCTGGGCGATCTGGCGCGACGGGAACTGCGCCATGGTAACGGCGATCTCGAGCACGATGGTCCACAGCTTGATCGCGTGCTCATAGGCCTCGACGTCGAAACGGCCGTCCTGCTTGCGGAACGCCATCAGATTGAGCGAGGCGAGATTGCAGGCGGTGTCGTCGAGGAACATGTACTCGGAGCACGGGTTCGACGCCTTGATCTCACCGGCAGCCGGGCAGGTGTGCCAATCGTTGATGGTGGTGTGGAACTGAATGCCGGGATCGGCGCAGGCCCAGGCGGCGTAGCCGATCTGCTCGAACAGCGTGCGCGCCTTCACCGTCTTCGCCACCGCGCCGTTCTTGCGGTTGGTGAGGTTCCACTCGCCGTCAGCCGCGAGCGCGCGCAGGAAATCGTCGGTCACGCGAACCGAATTGTTGGAATTCTGGCCCGAGACGGTGCGATAGGCCTCGGAATCCCAGTCGGTGTCATAGGTCGGGAACTGGATCGAGCTGTAGCCCTGGCGGCCGAACTGGATCACCCGGCGGATATAAGTGTCGGGCACCTTGGCCTTGCGCGCCGCCTTGACCTCGCGCTTCAGCGCCGGATTGCGCTTGGGGTCGAAGCAGTCGTCGCCGTCGCCTTCGCAATTGACGCACGCCTTGAGGATGGCGTTGAGCCGCTCGGCCAGCACCTTGGAGCCGGTGACCAGCGCCGCCACCTTCTGCTCTTCGTTGACCTTCCAGTTGATGAAATCCTCGATATCGGGGTGATCGATGTCGACCACCACCATCTTGGCCGCCCGGCGCGTGGTGCCGCCCGACTTGATGGCGCCCGCTGCCCGGTCGCCGATCTTGAGGAAGCTCATCAGGCCGGACGACTTGCCGCCCCCTGACAGCGGCTCGTTCTCGCCGCGCAGCATCGAGAAATTGGTGCCGGTGCCCGAGCCATATTTGAACAAGCGCGCCTCGCGCACCCAGAGGTCCATGATCCCGCCCTCGTTGACGAGATCGTCCTCGATCGACTGGATGAAGCAGGCATGCGGCTGGGGATGCTCATAGGCCGAGGCCGAGGCCGTGAGCTCGCCAGTGGCGTAGTCGACATAATAATGACCCTGGCTGGGGCCATCGATGCCGTAAGCCCAATGCAGGCCGGTATTGAACCATTGCGGGCTGTTGGGTGCCCCCATCTGCATGGCCAGCATATAGCGGAGCTCGTCATAGAAGGTCTGCGCGTCCTCCTCGGAGGAGAAATAGCCGCCCTTCCAGCCCCAATAGGTCCAGGTTCCGGCCAGCCGATCGAACACCTGGCGCGCGTCGCTCTCGCTGCCATACCTCTCCCCCTCGGGGAGGGAGGCGAGAGCGGCCTCGTCAGGGACCGACCGCCACAGCCAGGACGGGACGGAGTTTTCCTCGATTCGCTTGGCCTTGGCCGGCACGCCGGCTTTGCGGAAATATTTCTGGGCGAGGATGTCGGCCGCGACACCGCTCCAATGGGTAGGGACTTGGAAGCGTTCGAGCGAAAACACCACCGAGCCGTCCGGGTTACGGATCTCGCTCGCGCTGTCCCGGAAGGGAATAGCGTCATAGGGCGACTTGCCCGCCTCGGTGAATCTTCGTTCAATCCTCATTAGTAGCTCCCCGCTGGAAATCCCCCCCGCGCCGAAGGGGCGCGCAACGGTCGAAACTGAGGCGATTCGTCCGAACCATCAACATCTATGCATGGACTTGCTAATGTACCACTAAACCCTGTGGGCGAACACCAGAAGTGGCAGTGGGAAAGTCAGGGGATGATATGTGGAAACCCTGTTGGCGAAAGGCAAGCCACCGCCCTGGAGCCTGTGTCGCGGGGGGCTTTGACGGTCTGTTTACGAACCATTCACTACGCTGCTCCCGACAGTGGTCAGAGCTCGTAGCCCCATGCCCCATCATCGCGCCTTTAGCCGCGACTTCGACACGCTGGTTGTCGCCGTCGTCGACAATCGCCGGCCGATCCTGTCGCTGATGCGGGCGATGCTCGCTGCCATCGGCACCGGCCGGATCGAAACCTATGAGAGCCCGACCGAGGCCATCAACGCGATGGCCAAGACCCCTCCCGATCTGGTTATTGCTGCCGCCTCGATGCAGCCATTGACCGGCCCGGCGCTCGTTCGGGTCATGCGCCGGGCCAACACCGGGCCGCTCGCCCTCGTGCCGGCCATGATCATGAGCGTCCGGGCCAAGCCGGCTTCGGTCGAGGAGGCACTCAGGGCAGGGGCCCATCAGGTGCTGGTGCTGCCGACCACCGCCAGCACGCTCTATCGCCGCATCGCTTGGCTGATCCATGACGATCGCCCATTCGAGCTCAAGGGCGAGCATTATGTCGTTGCCGGCATGGAGCAGCGGCTCTCGCTCAGCATTCCGCGTCCGGTTTACGTCCCGGCCGCGCCCGGCCTTCCGCTGCCGGTCTTTACCCCTGATGAGGACGCCGCGCCGACCCTCGACGTCGCCCGGAAAGCGCGGGCCGCGCCGAACTAGGCGGCCTGGACAGGTGGCCCCCCCAAAGGCCATAGTCCCGGCGCAACAACAAGCGTCGAACACGCAATGGGACTCTTCACCGAGCTCTTTGCCTGGTGGACAGGCAATACCATCGGCACGCGCCTCTACACCTGGCGAAAAGGTGAGCGCGTGGGCGCGGACGGGCTCGGCAATATCTATTATCGGGAGCGCGGCGGCGAGCGCCGCTGGGTGATCTACCGCGACCTCGCCGAGCCGTCCCAGATCCCGCCGGACTGGCATGGCTGGCTGCATCACACCGTCGATGTGCCGCCGACCGAGGAGGACTACATGCCGCGGCCCTGGGAGCAGGCGCATCGGCCGAACCTCACCGGGACTTACGAAGCCTATCGTCCGCCCGGCTCGACCCTTCGCCCCGGCGTCGTGAAGCCGCCTTTGGATTACGAACCGTGGCAACCCAAGTGACGCAACCGACGACGTTGGACGTCGCGCCGCCCAAGGCGGTGCAGCGCTGGTCGGCGTCCGACTATGCCAAGAACGGCCGCTTCGTGCAGGAGCTCGCCGGGCCGGTGTTCGGCATGCTTGGCGCCAAGCCAGGCGAGCGCATCCTCGATCTCGGCTGCGGCGACGGCGCGCTGACCGCCGAGATCAAGGCGCTCGGCGCCCACGTTCTCGGCGTCGATCTGAGCGATGAGTTGCTCGCCGTGGCGCGCATGAAGGGTCTCAATGTCCGCAAAGTGGACGGGCACGCGCTGGATTTCGTCTCCGAGTTCGACGCGGTGTTTTCCAATGCCGCGCTGCATTGGATGCGGAAGCCGAACCTGGTGATCGCCGGGGTGGCGCGCGCGCTTCGGCCGCGCGGCCGCTTCGTGGGCGAACTGGGCGGTCATGGCAACGTGGCGGCCATCGCCACGGCGATGCGCGCGGTCGGCGCGGCGCGCGGCGGCGATCCCGCTATGGTCGCGCCGTGGTTCTTTCCCACCGCCGAGGAATATGGCCTCCTCCTGGCAGAAGGCGGCTTCAGCGTCAAAGAGATCGGGCTCGTGCCGCGCCCGACGCCGCTCAAGACCGGCATGGAAGGCTGGCTGCGGACCTTCGGCCGGTCCTTCTTCGATCAGTTCCCGGAGCCGGAGCGGACCAAGGTCGTGGGCGAAGTCACCGAGTTGCTGCGGCCCTCGCTGTGCGACAGCCGCGGCGTGTGGACCGCCGATCACATTCGGCTTCGTTTCGTTGCCGAGCGCGGTGCCTGATGCCAGGTGCCACACCAATGCCCCAATCATGGTCGAGGCGTTTGATGCTTAAGGAGCGCACCGGAGCGATCGTCAAGGGGCCCGTTCAGAAGGTGTGCGGTATGATGCAACGAAGCGATGTTTCGGCTGGCTGCCGGGCCGGCGCGATGGTCCTGGTTATGGCAGCTTTGACGACGCCGGGCCTCGCGCAGGCCGACACTGTCAAGAACCCGATCGCGGTGTTCGCCGCCCTCGACAAAGTGACCGGGCGCATCTCTCATCTCGAGATTCCCATCAACAAGACGGTCGAATTCGGCGCCCTCAAAGTGACGCCGAGGGTCTGCGACACGAGGCCGCCGACCGAGGCGCCCCACACCTCATCCTTTGTCGAGGTCGACGAGGTGAAGCTCACCGGCGAGGTGCAACGGATCTTCACCGGCTGGATGTTCGCCGAAAGCCCCGGCCTTCACGCGGTCGAGCACCCGGTCTTCGATGTCTGGCTGACCAACTGCAAGACCAATGCGCCGCCCGCGCCTTCCGGCAGCGCCGAAAAGGCCGCGCCGGCCGCCCCGCCCGTGGCCGCCCCTGCGCCTCGCCGCCGCCCCGGCGCCGCCGCCTGCCGAACCGCCCCAGGAAGCGGCAGGCCCTGAGCCGCTGCCTTGGGCCAAGCCACCGCCGCCCAACGCCGCCTCCAGAAATCGCTGAAACTCGTCACGGCTGACCTCGATCGCGCCGAACTTCGCCAGATGTCCGGTGACGAACTGCGTGTCCAGCAGGGTGAATCCGCCATATCTCAGGCGCGCCACCAGATAGACCAGCGCGATCTTGCTGGCGTCGCGCGCTTTGGAAAACATGCTCTCGCCGAAAAAGGCGCGGCCGAGATGCACGCCGTAAAGTCCGCCGGTCAGCTCGCCGTCCTGCCACACCTCGACCGTGTGGCAATGGCCGAGCGCGAACAGCTCGCGATAGAGGCTCCGGATGCGGCCGTTGATCCAGGTCGAGCGCCGGCCTGAGCGCGGCGCCGCGCAACCGTCGATGACCGCCTCGAAGTTTCGGTCGATTTTCACCTCGAAGCCGCCGCCGCGGATGGTGCGGGCAAGTCGCTTCGGCACATGCATCCGATCGAGCGGCAGGATGCCGCGCCGCTCAGGTTCGATCCAATAGAGCGCGTTATCCTCCGCGCTCTCGGCCATGGGGAAGATGCCGCAGGCATAGGCTTTGAGAAGCACCTGCGGCGTGATCTCGATCATGACGTCGTCGATCGCGGTCATCTTGTCTATCCACGCGCACCTAGCTTAGCGAGGTGGGTCTCGAGCCAGTGGATATCGTAACTGCCGTCGACGATATCGGGCTGCGAGATGAGCGAGATGAACAGGGGTATGGTGGTCTCGATGCCATCGACCACGAATTCTCCGAGCGCCCGCTTGAGCCGCATCAGACATTCGTTGCGGGTGCGGGCGTGCACGATCAGCTTGCCGATCAGACTGTCATAATACGGGGGGATGGTGTAGCCGGCATAAGCGCCCGAATCGACCCTGACGCCGAGGCCGCCGGGCGGGTGAAAATGGGTGATGGTTCCCGGCGATGGCCTGAACGTATGCGGATTTTCCGCGTTGATGCGGCATTCGATGGCATGGCCGTTGAAGCGGACGTCTTCCTGGCGGAGCGTGAGCGGCGCGCCCGCGGCGATCCTGATCTGCTCGATCACCAAATCGAGCCCGGTGATCATCTCGGTGATGGTGTGCTCGACCTGGAGGCGCGTATTCATCTCGATGAAGTAGAACTCGCCGCCCTCATAGAGGAACTCCACCGTGCCGACGCCGCGATAGCGCAAGTCGCGCATCGCCTGGGCCACGGTCTCGCCGATGCGCACGCGCTCATTCTCGTTGAGAGCGGGCGAGGGGGCCTCCTCCCAGAGCTTCTGGTGGCGGCGTTGCAGCGAACAGTCGCGCTCGCCGAGATGGATGGCGTTGCCCTGGCCGTCCGCCAGCACCTGCACTTCGATATGGCGGGGATGGGCGAGATATTTCTCGAGATAGACCGTGGCGTCGCCGAACGCGGCCTTCGCTTCGTTGCGCGCGGTCTGTAGCGCGGGCTCGAGTTCGTTCTCGAACAGCGCCAGCTTCATGCCGCGCCCGCCGCCGCCGGCCGCCGCCTTGACCAGCACCGGATAGCCGATGTCGCGGGCGAACGCCCTGGCCTCATCGAAATCGCTGATCAGGCCCGTGCCGGGCACCACCGGAATGCCGAGCTCGCGGGCGGTCACCTTGGCCTGGATCTTGTCCCCCATCAGCCTGACATGCTCGGCGGTGGGCCCGATAAAGGTGATCTCGTGCTCTTCGAGGATCTCGGCGAAGCGAGCATTCTCGGCGAGGAAGCCGTAGCCGGGATGCACGGCATCCGCGCCGGTGATCTCGCAGGCGGCGACGATGGCCGGGATATTCAGGTAGCTGTCTTTGGCCGGCGGGGCGCCGATGCACACGCTTTCGTCGGCCAGGCGCACATGCATGGCGTTGGCATCGGCGGTGGAGTGCACCGCCACGGTGGCGACGCCGAGTTCCTTGCACGCACGCTCGATGCGGAGGGCGATCTCTCCCCGGTTGGCGATCAGGATCTTGTCGAACATGGCGCCATGGCTAGCGTTGCTCGATCACCGCCAGCGGCTCGCCATATTCGACCGGCTGGCCGTCTTCGACCAGGATGGCGATGAGGGTGCCGGCGCGGGGAGAGGGGATCTGGTTCATGGTCTTCATGGCTTCGATGATGAGGAGCGTTTGGCCGGCTGTCACCTTCGAGCCGATCTCGACAAATGGCGGGGCGCCCGGTTCGGGCGAGCGATAGGCGGTGCCGACCATCGGCGAGGTCACGGTGCCGGGATGGATGATGAACTCTTCGGTCTGGGTCGAGCCCCGCTTGCCTGGCCGCGGGCCCTCGCGCGGTTCTGCCTGGGATACGGGTACGTCGGTGGTCGTGAGGGTGGTGGTCAGATTCACCCCGCGCGCGACCCTGATGCGTTTGCCGTCATGCTCGACCTCGATCTCGGTGAGACCGGTCTCCTCGAGCAGCGACGCGAGTTCACGGATCAAGTCCTTGTCGAAGCCGGCCCCTTTTTGGGTCATGGGTGGCGTCTTCTCCCTTTCGCCATCACTTCGACTTGCCGGCCGCAAGAGTGTCGGCCAGCGCCTCGATTGCGAGTTCGTAGCCTATCGCCCCGAAGCCGCAGATCACACCCCTTACCGCCTTGGAGATATAGGAATGGTGGCGAAACGGCTCGCGGGTGAAAATATTCGACAGATGCACCTCGACCGACGGAACGGGGCAAGCCAGCAGCGCATCCAGCATGGCGATCGAGGTGTGGGTAAAGGCCCCGGCATTGACGATCAGCCCGGCAGCTTCCGTCCTTGCCTCTTGGATCCATGCTACCAACTCGCCCTCATGGTTGCTTTGGCGAAACTCCACGGAAAATCCTAGCGCGGCCGCCTTGCGCTCGCATCTGGCGCGCAAATCATCGAGCGTTTCCCGGCCATAAACCTCCGGCTCCCGGGCCCCAAGCAGGTTGAGATTGGGGCCGTTCAACACGTAGATCGGTTTGGCCATGGTGGTTAGGAACCGCCTGATAATTCCGGACACGCGCGGGGCTGCCGCGCGTTAACTCCGGCGGAGGAGACGGGCCCCTTTATCAGCTTTTCTGCCGTTCGGCAAAATGAGGAAGAGGAACCGAACTGTCCTTCCCTAGACAAGCGCCGCTCAGCACGTGGCTTTGCAGCCCTTCTCGCGCACACCGGCGACCTTTGCCGTCAGCTGGTCGTAGAGGTCGTCAGGGGCACCCGGCACGACGCGGTCGCCGATCAGGTAGAGGGGCGTGCCCTGTAGGCCGAGCTTCTGCGCCAGGTCCTTAGCCTCGTCGAGCGCCTGCTGGACGGATGGATCCTCCATGTCCTTTTCGAACTGCGGCACGTCGAGACCAAGCTCGGCCGCGATCCGCACCGCCTTGTCCTTGTCGGCCTTGCCGGGATCGCCGAACAGCTTCTGGTGCATCTCGAAATATTTGCCTTGCTTGCCGGCGGCAAGCGCGCCCTTGGCCGCCCCTTCGGAGTCCTCGCCGAAAATCGGCAGTTCCTTGAACACCACCCGGACCTTGTCGTCGCTGTCGATCAGCTTGATCACGTCAGGCATTGCCCGGCGGCAGAATCCGCAATTGTAGTCGAAGAACTCGACCACGGTTACATCGCCATTGGGATTGCCGGCGACATTGGCCAGCGGCGAACGGAAGATGGCGTCCGCGTTGTCGCTGATGACCTTTTCCTGCTTCGAGGCCTGTTCCGCCTGCTGACGCTTGTCGAGCTCGGTGGTCATCTCGACCAAGACCTCTGGATTCTTGGTGAGATAGTCATGGACGATGTCGATGATCTTCTTCTCGTCGAGCGCCGCCGAGGGAGCATCGACCACTCCCGGCGCCGTGCGCCAAATGACGACGACGGTAGCGGCCGTCACAAGCGCGGCAACGACGGCAGCCACCAGGGCGGTGGCGAAGCCAGTCTTGAGGGTCATGCTGAGATCTCCGGGGTCTGAATTCAGTTCGATCGGGGGACTTCGAAAGCCAGGATATCGTCGGCCTTGAACCAGTTCGGCGTGCCGTCGATCAGCCCAGCTTTGGCGCGTTTGGCCTGCTGTTTGGCAAGCTTCAGCTGCCCTTCATAGAAATAGGCTTCGGCCGATGCAAGCTCGGCCTGCGCCATAAATTGCTTCTTGGCGCCGACCGCTTTCGCCGCCTCGGCTTTGCGGGCAAAGGCCGCGGCGAGCTGGCGGTAGCCCATGGCCGAGCTGTCCTCGCGCGCCAAGGCGTTGCGCAGATTGCTGATGGCCTCGTCGACGAGCTTGGGATCATTGGTGCCGAGCAGGGCCTGGCCCAGCATCACCCGGATCAGCGCTTCGTCGGGGCCCAGTCGCACCGCTTCGCGAAGCGGCAAAACCGCCGCCGCCGGACTGCCGCTCTCGAACAGGAACTGGCCCTTGAGTTCGTAGAAATAAGGCCAATCGGGCTTGGCCGCGATCAGCGCGTCGATCTGCGGCATGGCGACCTTCACCCCGGATTTGCGATAGGTGGCGATCGCTCTGGCATACATCGCCGGCAGACTTTGGTCGTTCTGATAGCGATTGAGCACGATCTGCGGATCGTCGAGAAAGCCGAACAGCTTGGCCTTCATCAGGTCATGCCGAAACTGCAGCTCAGGCGGGTCGGTGTTGTCGTAATAGGGGCTCGCCGTGACCAGGGTTCTGAGTTGGGTGAGGCGCTGCTGTGGCAGCGGGTGGGTCTGGAGGTAGGGGTTGATGCCCTGGACGCCGACCAGTTTGCTCGCCATGAACTCCAGCGTCTCCAGCATGCCGCGCCCGGACTGCTTGGTGGCATTGAGGAAGGTGACGGCGGCCTGGTCGGCCGAGGATTCCTCGTCCTGCTTGTAGGCGAGCAGGGTGCGCAGGGCTGCGTCCTGGCCCCCATAGGCAATCCCCATGCCGGTTTGCCCCACGCCCGGGACGCCGGCAAAGGCACCGCCAACCATGGCCGCGAGCCCGATCAGCTGGAGCATGAGCGCCGCCGATTTCGCCCGCCCAACCTGGGTACGCAGCCGGGCGAGATGGCCGCCGGTGATATGGCCGCTCTCATGGGCGATGACCCCGATCACCTGATTGGGCGTCTTGGCGTCCATCAGCATGCCGGCATGAATGAACATGTTATGCCCATCGACGACGAAGGCGTTGAAGGCGCGGTCGTTGACGAGATGGATGCGGATGTCTTGCGAGCCGAGGCCGGCGGCGGTGAAGATCGGCTTGGCGTAGATGCGGATCAGCGATTCCGTTTCGGCATCGCGGATGAGCCCGGCAGCGTCCACCGAGGTCGAGGTGACCAGAGTGGCCGCGAGCGCGCTGACAAGAGCCGCGCGGAGCCGCCGGGGGGCGGAATTGATCCGGGTTTGGGCCAAAAGAGGCATGGGTCGGCTTGATCGTATATGCTTGACGAGGGCCGAAGCAAAGATGCCCGTTTTTCTCGCTTCATCCGGCGCCCGCGATACGTTTCGGTTCGCCTGAAGCCACGTCTTTGCCAATCTTTGTCTGATTGGCTTTCGAATACGGCGACACCGTGACCGGGTGTCGCACGGAAAGGGAGCGCGCCGCGCTCCCTTTCAGACTAGCGGCTCCACCAACCCTTGCGGCGTGGCCCCTCCGGCTCGCTCTGGGTTTCGACATGGGTCTCGACGGCCGGCGCCGGCTGCTCGCTGACCCGGGCCACCGTCTCGAACACGCGCGCGGTCTCGCGGTGCGGAGGCTTGGCGATCTCCTTTTCGGGGCCTCCTTCGCTGCGCGGCTGGAGGGCGGCACCATTCTGCCGGCCTTCGCCATCGGCCTGCGGCTCAGCGCGAGCCTCGGCCGGCATCTCTTCACCCGGCGCGCGTGGGGATCCCTGGCCCTGCCGGCCACGACGGCCGCCCCGGCGGCCTCTGCGCCGCGGCCCCTTGCGGGCCTGCGCGCCGCCTTCCTCCTTGGCTTCGGCGCCTTTAGGCTCGTCCGCTCCGCCCTCGGCGGGACGATCGGCGTCCTCTTCGTCGTCACGGTGACGATTGACGGCGGAGACTGGCCGCGGAGCGTCGACGCTGCCGTCCGGCCGACGCCGGCGGCGCCGTCGCCGCGAGCGATGCCTGGCCTGTTCGGCCGTCTCCCCTTCGACCGCCGCAGAAGCGGGGGCAGGGGCGGCATGAGCAGCATCAGCGTCGACATTGGCCTCGGCATCAGCACCAGGGGACGCGTCGTGATGATGCGCCCAATCCATATGGACCACCGCACCGAGGCCATTGGCGATCTCGCCCTCGGCCGCACGCTCGATCACGAATTGCGAGATATGCATGTCCTCGTCGGCCGTGACAGTGATGGGCACGCGATAGCGCTGCTGGATGTCGTTCAGATGGGCCCGCTTCTGATTGAGAATGTAGAGCGCGACATCGACCGCGGTGGTGGCGACCAGCGGCACCACGCCATCGGTGATAAGCCGGTCCTCGATCGAGCGCAGGATGTCGAGCGAGACCGATTCGACCGAGCGCACCATGCCGATGCCCTGACACATGGGGCACGACTTGGTCGAGCCTTCGAGCATGCCGGTCCTGAGTCGCTGGCGCGACATTTCCAGCAGGCCGAAATGACTGATGCGCCCGACCTGAATGCGTGCACGGTCGTTGCGCAAGGACTCCTTCAGCCGCCGTTCCACCAGCCGGTTGTTGCGGCGCTCGTCCATGTCGATGAAGTCGATGACGATCAGCCCGGCAAGGTCGCGCAAGCGTAGTTGGCGCGCGATCTCGTCGGCCGCCTCGAGATTGGTCTTGAGCGCGGTATCCTCGATATTGTGCTCGCGCGTCGCCTTGCCCGAGTTGACGTCGATCGAGACCAGCGCCTCGGTCTGATTGATGACGATATAGCCGCCCGATTTCAGCACCACCTGCGGCGAGAACATCGCCGCGAGTTGGCGCTCCACCTGGAAGCGGATGAAGACCGGTTCGGGCTCCTTGTAGGGCTTCACGTTCTTGGCATGGCTCGGCATGAGCATGCGCATGAAGTCCTTGGCCTCGCGATAGGCGTCGTCGCCGGCGACCAGCACCTCGTCGATGTCCTTGTTGTAGAGGTCGCGGATCGAGCGCTTGATCAGGCTCCCTTCCTCATAGACGAGGGACGGCGCCGTCGATTTCAGCGTCAGGTCGCGCACGGTCTCCCACAGCCGCAACAGATAATCGTAGTCGCGCTTGATCTCGGTCTTGGTGCGCTGCGCGCCGGCGGTGCGGATGATCAGCCCCATGCCTTCCGGCACTTCGAGCTCGCCGGCGATCTCGCGCAGGCGTTTGCGGTCGGTGGGCTGGGTGATCTTGCGCGAGATGCCGCCACCGCGTGCGGTATTCGGCATCAGCACGGTATAGCGGCCGGCCAGCGACAGATAGGTGGTCAGCGCTGCGCCCTTATTGCCGCGCTCCTCCTTCACCACCTGCACCAGGATGATCTGGCGGCGCCGGATGACCTCCTGGATCTTGTATGGACGTCCGCGCCGGCGCCGCGATCGCTCGGGCAATTCTTCGAGCGCGTCCTCCGAGCCGACCGATTCGACCGTCTCGGCGACGGCGTCGCCGTTGCCTTCTTTCATCGCGACCGGCTGGCCGACGGTCTCGACATGCTCGGCGTCATCGTCGTCGTCATCTGGCTCCGGCGCGTTGCGCACATTATTGCCCGCCGCTTCGCCTTCGCGGTCTTCGGCCGGCTCGACCGGCTCCGACACTTCGTGGATGAGATCGCTCGCCTCCATGGCGACGCTCGGGAGGAGCATCTCGGGGCGTGGTGTCGATCTCGTCCTCGGGCATCGAGTTCGAATTGCGCCACGGCAATGGTCTCGGCAGGGGCGGCGCTGGGGCGCTCGGTCTCGCGGCGCCTTGTCCTTCTCGCCTTGGCCCTCTCGTCCTTGGCCCTCTCGTCCTTGTCCCTCGTGGCGCCCGCGACCGCGCCGGCCGCCGCGCCGGCGGCGTCGACCGGCCGCAGCCTCGTCGTCCTCGGCGGCCTCTTCGGCAGAGGCTCGGCTGTGCTCCGCGGCCTCCTCCTCGAGCAGGGCCTGACGGTCGGCGACCGGGATCTGGTAGTAGTCGGGATGAATTTCGGTAAAGGCCAAGAAGCCGTGCCGGTTGCCACCGTAATCCACGAAGGCCGCCTGTAGTGACGGCTCTACGCGCGTGACCTTGGCGAGATAAATATTACCCCGAAGTTGCTTCTTGTTCGCTGATTCGTAGTCAAATTCCTCGACGCGATTGACCTTTTACCACGACGACCCGGGTTTCCTCCGGATGCGCCGCATCGACTAGCATTTTGCTTTGCATGTTGTGTGTTCTCCGCCGCGCGGGACGGGAAGGGCGGGAAATCAGACCGCCGCACTGGGTCCGGGGCCCGCGCGCGCCAATGACCAATAGACCATGATTCGCTGCGACGACCCATGAGCGGCCTGGTACGGCGGCCCAAAGGCGCGGCCATCGCTGGCCGGCAGATGATCAGCGCCGACGGTAAAGCCCCGCGATTCCCGAGGCTTAGCCGAATGGTCTGATCTTGCATCGCAGTCCTCACCACCGCGATTTAGCCGCGGTTTGAGAAAGTTTCATCTGGCGGCCGTCTGTCACCTGGCCGCCGCTTCTTTCTGCGTCCTGACCGATTCGAAAGGCCTGACGCGCGAAACAATTCCGCCCGTATCGCCGTTTGGCGTCCAAGGGCTCCGGACTCGAAACCGAGCCTGACCCTTATTACGGGTATGGCGAGAGATTTGGCAAGTGTTCCGGTACCGGGCCCGCAAAGGGTCACAAGAGTCGCTTAACGACTGCGTGGTTAAGATTTGGCCGAGATCGAGCCTATTTTGGCGCATCGCGGTCCGCTCGGCGGCTGCTTGGCCGCTACCGGGCGAGGAGAAATAACCGGCTCAGTTCAGTCACCTGGGGGACGATGCGAGTTCAGCGTGCAGTCAGTGCGGCCGGGCCGGCCATGGCCGTCGCTGTTAGCGTAATGCTCGCGCTCGGCGGCCTTTCGGTCGTGCCTGCCATGGCCGAATCGAAGCTCGCCGTCGCCAATGACGCGCGCGTTGCCGGCGACCGCGAGCGAACGCGCTTCATCGCCGATCTGTCCAAAAAGGTCGACGTGCATGTCTTCGCGCTCGGCAACCCGTATCGCGTGATCGTCGACGCCCCTGATGTGAGCTTCCAAATGCCGGACGGGATCGGCAAGGAGCATCGCGGTCTGGTCACCGCCTACCGCTACGGGCTGTTTGCGCCCGGCAAAGCGCGCATCGTCATCGATGTCGCCGGTCCCTTTCTCATCGACAAGGCCTTCGTACTCGAGCCGCGCGACGACCAGCCCGCACGGCTCGTGGTCGACCTCGTGCCGACCGACGAAAAGACGTTCCTCGCCAAGCTGAAAGAGACCAAGTCGCCGCAGGCGGAAGGCGAAGGAGCGCCCGTCATCCCCCAAGCCGTCTCGCGGCCGCCCGACGCCAAACCGGTCGTGGTGTTGGATCCAGGCCATGGCGGCGTCGATCCCGGCACCAGCAGCGCCGCCGGCATCACCGAGAAGGAGGTGGTGCTGACCTTCGCCCGCACGTTGAAGGCGAAGCTCGATGCCACCGGACGCTACGAGGTCTATCTCACCCGCGACGACGATACCTTCCTGCCGTTGCGCGAGCGCGTGGAGATCGCGCAAAAGAAAGGGGCCGGCCTGTTTCTCTCCATTCATGCCGACTACTTCCCCGACAAGATCGACAAGGCCACCGGCGCCACCGTCTACACCTTGTCGGAGGAAGCCTCCGACGACGAGGCGCGGGCGCTCGCCGCCAAGGAGAATTTCTCCGATGCGCTCGCTGGCGTCGAGCTGCCGACCGACTCCGACGAGGTCCTGGCCAATATCCTCATTGATCTTGCCCAGCGCGAGACGCAGAACCGGTCGGCGGTGTTTGCCCGCTCCATCGTCGGCGAACTGGCGAGCAAGGGGACGCTGCATACCAAAAGGCTGCGATCGGCGGGTTTTCGGGTGTTGAAGGCGCCGGACGTCCCCTCGGTCCTGCTCGAGCTTGGATTCTTGAGCAATCCTGACGACGAGAAGCGCCTCGTCTCCGAGGCCTGGCGCGAGCGGACGGCAGAGGCGGTGGCGGAATCGATCGACACCTATTTCGCCAAGCGCGTCGCCCGCAACCCGTTCTAACGTCCTCAATCCCCGCAGCCGCGCTTCAAAATGCAGAATTTCCGGCGACGCCAGCGTTTTGTTGCCATAATCTTCGCTAGGGTTGCTTCGGGTACCCCGCGCTTTTAAAACGGGGTTGGGACGGGTTCGATTATGGACATTACGGCTCCAGTCAAGCCGCCGGAGAACCGGAGGCGTCGCCGCCGCGGGGGCTTTTTCCTGCGCTTCCTCGGCTTCATGTTCGCCGCCGGCATGATCGTGTTCATCGCCGTCGCCGGCGCGGCCGCGTTCGTGCTGTGGAAGGTCTCGAGCGAGCTGCCGGACTACGAGGTGCTCGCCAAATACGAGCCCCCGGTGATGACCCGCATCCACGCCAATGACGGCTCGCTGATCTCCGAGTTCTCCCGCGAGCGGCGCATCTATGTGCCCATCACCGCCATTCCCGAATGCATCATCGAGTCGTTCATCTCCGCCGAGGACAAGAACTTCTATCAGCATGGCGGGCTCGACATTCAGGGCATCATCCGCGCCGTCGTCACCAATATGAGCAATTTGCAGTCGGGCCGGCGCTCGGTCGGCGCCTCGACCATCACCCAGCAGGTGGCCAAGAATTTCCTCCTGTCCAGCGACCAGACCGTCGAGCGGAAGCTGAAAGAGGCGATCCTCGCCATCCGCATCGAGCGCGCCTTCACCAAGGAGCAGATCCTCGAGCTCTACCTCAACGAGATCTATCTCGGCGTGGGCGCTTACGGCGTGGCGGCCGCGGCCCAGTCCTATTGGGACAAGGCGCTGAACGAGCTCACCCTCGCCGATTGCGCCTATCTTGCGACGCTGCCCAAGGCGCCGAGCAATTACGATCCGTTCAAATATCACGACCGGGCCGTGGCCCGCCGCAACTGGGTCATCGACCGCGTCGTCGAGAACGGCTTCGCCACCAAGGACGAGGGCGAGACCGCCAAGGCCCAGCCGCTCGGCGTCATCAAGCGGCAGACCGGACCCAAGATCTTCGCCTCGGAATATTTCGCCGAGGAGGTGCGTCGCGAGATTCTCGACCGCTTCGGCGAGGACAAGCTTTATGGCGGCGGATCTGTCCGTGCGCACGACGCTCGACCCGCGGCTGCAGCGGCTGGCCCGCACGGCGCTGGTGAATGGGTTTGTCGCTTACGATCACCGCCACGGCGGCTGGCGCGGCCCGGTCAAGCAGATCGAGATCAAGGGCGATTGGGGCAAGACGCTCGGCTCCATTCCGGTGTGGTCCGACATCGAGCCATGGCGGCTTGCCGTCGTGCTCGAAGTCTCCAAGGACAAGGCCATGATCGGCATTCGTCCCGGCCGCGACGTCGGCCGGCGTCCTGGTGAAGGAGCGCGAAACCGGCGTCATTCCCTACGAGGAAGTGAAGTGGGCGCGGCCTAAGGTCGGCGCGATCGTTCGGCGGAACGCCGGCATCGGTGAGCGCCGTGCTGAAGCCCGGCGACGTCATCTATGTTTCGCCGCGCATACCCAAACCGGCGGACGACGGCACGCCCGGAGAGCCCGACCCGAGCTACAAGGGGCAATGGTCGCTGCAGCAGGTTCCCGAGGTCGGAGGCGCGATCGTCGCCATGGATCCCCATACCGGCCGCGTGCTTGCCATCGCCGGCGGCTTCAGCTTCGCGCAGAGCCAGTTCGACCGCGCGACCCAGGCGCGCCGCCAGCCGGGCTCCTCGTTCAAGCCGTCTGATCTACGCCACCGCGCTCGACAACGGCTACACGCCGTCGAGCATCGTCGTCGACGGCCCGATTTGCGTCAGTCAAGGGGCGGGCATGCCGCACTGGTGCCCGAAGAACTACGAGGCGGGCTCCGCCGCCGGCCCGTCGACCTTGCGTTTCGGCATCGAGCACTCGCGCAACCTGATGACGGTGCGGCTCTCCCGGGACATGGGCATGCCGATCATCGCCGAATACGCCAAGCGCTTCGGCGTCTACGACAATCTGATGCCGGCTCTGTCCATGGCGCTCGGCGCCGGCGAGACCACGCTGCTTCGCATGGTGACCGGCTATTCCATGCTGGGCAACGGCGGCAAGCAGATCAAGGCGACCTTCATCGATCGCATCCAGGACCGCTACGGGCGGACCATCTGGCGGCACGACGGGCGCGACTGCTCCAATTGCGCCGCCCGGGAGTGGAGCGGTCAGCAGGAGCCCGAACTGGTCGACGATCGCAAGCAGGTCCTCGATCCGATGTCGGCGTTCCAGATGATCTCAATATCATGGAAGGCGTCGTGCAAAGCGGCACGGCGCAGAAGCTCAAGGTCCTGAAACGGCCGATCGCCGGCAAGACCGGCACCACCAACGACTACAAGGACGCATGGTTCATCGGCTTCACGCCCGATCTCGCCGTTGGCGTCTATATCGGCTTCGATCAGCCAAGCTCCCTGGGACATGGCGAGACCGGCGGCAATGTCGCCGCGCCCGTCGTGCGCGACTTCATGAGGGAGGCGCTGAAAGATGTGCCCCCGGTCCCGTTCCGCGCGCCACCCGGCATCAAGCTCGTGCGCGTCAACCACAAGACCGGCTTGCCGGCAGGGCCCGGCGACAAGACCGCCATCATGGAGGCGTTCAAGCCCGGTCAGGAGCCCGCCGGCTCGGTGGTCGCCGAGGACGGCGAGGGTGAGGGCGGCGACATGGCCGGCGACGATTTCGGTCCGCCGCCGCGGCTGGACCGCCGCCGCCGCACGGCCCCGCGCCCGGCAACGACCGCGCTTTGACATCGGGTACCGGCGGCCTCTACTAGACCCTATATTCAGCTCGAGTCTGGCCGCGGGGCGGCTCCGCCCGGCAGTCTGGTTCCATCCATTCATAGCGCTTGAGGAAGCGATGCGCGCCGAAACCGAGTCGGTGGTCAACGATATCAGAGAATCCCTGGCCCTGCTCAGGAGGCATCTTTGACCCCGACCAGGCCAAGCAGAGGCTAGCCGCGCTCGACCGCGAGGCTGAGGCCCCGAACTTCTGGAGCGACAGCCGCCGCGCTCAAGGCCTGATGCGCGAGCGTCAGCAGCTCGAGACCGCGCTCAGCGCGTTCGACCGCATTGTCCGCGAGCTCGACGACCATATCGAACTCGTCGCCCTCGGCGAGGAGGAGGGCGACGAGAACGTCGTCGCCGAGGCCGAGAAGGCGCTTGCCCGGCTGCGGCAAGAGGCTCACACGCGGGAGGTCGAGGCGCTGCTCTCCGGCGAGGCCGACGCCAACGACGCCTATGTCGAGATTCATGCCGGCGCCGGCGGCACCGAGAGCCAGGACTGGGCGCAGATGCTGGAGCGCATGTATGTGCGCTGGGCGGAGAGCCGCGACTACAAGGTGGAGATCATCGGCGAGCATTACGGCGAGGAGGCCGGCGTCAAATCGGCCACCGTGCTGGTCAAGGGCGCCAACGCCTATGGCTGGCTGAAGACCGAGTTGGGCGTGCACCGCCTGGTGCGCATCTCGCCGTTCGACTCCAACGCGCGCCGGCACACGAGCTTTGCCTCGGTGTCGATCTATCCCGCCATCGACGACACGATCGAGATCGACATCGACGAGAAGGACGTGCGCATCGACACCTATCGCTCATCGGGCGCGGGCGGTCAGCACGTCAACACCACCGACAGCGCCGTCCGCCTCACCCATCTGCCGACCGGCATCGTGGTGCACTGCCAGAACGAGCGGTCGCAGCACAAGAACCGGGCCACGGCCTGGGCGATGCTGCGCGCGCGTCTCTACGAGGCCGAGCTGAAGCGCCGCGAGGATGAGGCGCAGGCCGCCGCCGCCGCCAAGTCCGACATCGGCTTCGGCCATCAGATCCGCTCTTACGTGCTGCAGCCCTACCAGCTGGTGAAGGATTTGCGCACCGGCGTCGAAAGCACCAACCCCTCGGCCGTGCTTGACGGCGACATCGACCGATTCATCGAGGCGGCGCTCGCCGAGCGCATCCACGCCGACGCAAAGGCCTGACGAGCCGTCGCGGTTCGCTAGCGGAAAGGCTCGTCGCCTTCCGTCCGCTATTCGGCGGCGCGGGTCGGAATCGCGCTGGCCTCGTCGTGAGGCTTCGCATCGAAACCTGACGGCTTGTCGGAGCGCGACCGCGGAACTTCCCGCCGCTCGGGCGCCTTGATCTCGGCCAGCGGATCGTCCGAGCGGCGCGACTTCCCTTCGAAATACGCACCTTGCTCGATGGCGAGGCTCTGATGGAAGATATCGCCCTCGACATGGGACTGCGCCTGTAGCGTGACGCGCAAGCCCCTGATCGAGCCGACCACCCGGCCGCGTACGACGACGTCCTCGGCGATGACGTTGCCCATCACCTGCGACTTGTCGCCGAGCAGCAGCGAGCCGCAATGGATGTCGCCCTGGATCTCGCCGTCGACCTGGATCTCGCCCTTGGAGGTCACGTTGCCGCTGATGGTAAGATCCTCACCGATGATGGACGGGACCATCTTGCTGGCGCTTGGGGTCGGGCTCTTGGCGGCATAGGTTGCCGGCCGCTCGGTGAAGGGCGTCTTCATATCGCCGCCCAGCCCCCCGCCCATCTTTGTCACACTCTCTCCCGGCTCGGGTTTCTTCGTGAACATACCTGGTACCTCCCCATCGCATACTGTGACGCAGGCGCAAAAAGGACTCCCCGACGCTAAGGCACGACTTACGAGCAACAGGAATAAGCCGCCTTACGGGATTGTCGCGGAGTTTCCCGTCTGAGGGCCAACGCCCCAGCGCCCACTCCTGCCATGACAATATCGCCTCGCCTGCGTGTTGTCATGGGGGTTCTCCCCGGTAAGATGAGCGGTGGCGCACGGGGAGCTAAGCCCCGGCATGGGCTTGGAAACCGCCTTCCTTTAGCCGATTTTACCACCTCTTATGCAACCAGCCCTTATCCTTTGCGTCGGGCGCCTGACAACGGGGCTTGAGGGTTCGAGGGGCTTGACTTGGGGGATGCCGACACAAGGCCATGAGCAGACCGAGGCGTCGCTTTCCATTCAGAAGCGAGGCCGTCTGCGCGTTGATTGCTGGCGACCTGCCTGCGCGCAGGGGCGGCAATGGGTGCGTCTTGGGCCTGGTCATGGCGGGACCATCGACGGAATGAACGAGCCGATCTCAGGCGCTCTCGTCAGACTGACCACCGAAGGTGGCAGGGCGATCCTGTTGCTTCGCGCGCAAGTTCGAACGCCTGGCGATCCGCGCTTTGGCGCAGAGCGCGTCCGCTGGGGACACGCCAGGATCGATCGCCAGCGGCGGCCGCGGACGAAACGAACAAGCCGATCTCCGGCGCCCTCGTGAAGCTGACCAACGAGGGCAGCAAGGTGATCCTCGCCTTGCCCGAGCGGGGCCGCGCGCTGGTGAAGCGCGTTCCCGAGCCGGTGCAGATCGAACTCAAGAAACTTTCCGTGCGCAGCGCGCATGTCTGCCGCGAAATCTTCGCCGGCATTCTGGTGGTCGGGCTGGTCGCCATCGTTCTCGGCTATGGGCGGCTCGGTCGCGGTCCGATCTCGCTTGCCAGCCTCGTTCCCACCATCGAGGCGGCCATCAACGGCGAGCTTGTCCGATCTGCATGTCGAGATCGACGACGCCATCCTGCAACGCGCGGCTGACGGACCGGGCGTCCTGTTCCGCCTGCGCAACATCCGGCTGGTCGACAAGGACGGCGCGATCCTCGCCCAGGCGCCGCTCGCCGCCATCGGCATGAGCGGCAGCGCCCTTCTATCGGGGCGGCTGGCGCCTGGCAGCGTCGACTTCATCGGCCCGCGACTGCTGCTGTTCTACGATTCCGACCAGGGCCTTGCGCTCAGCTTCTCGCGCCCCGCGGCCGGCGAGACCGAGGCGCCAATCCGCGGCTCGCTGCCGGCGGGAGAGTCCGCCGAGCAAGACGGCCGCGCCTGCCTCGCCGCAAACGACCATCGCCAAGCGGCCGGAACCATATCGGCGGCGGCCAGGTGCTCGACGTGACGCGCACGGTCGCCGAAGTGTTCGAGCGCGCGCGCAGCGGCAACACCTCCTATCTGACGCGGTTCGGCGTCAAGGACGCCCGCGTCGTGCTCAGCCAGAACGGCACGCAGACCTCGTGGCAGGTGCCGGACTTCTCCATCGATCTCGAGCATCAGGCAACCGGCGCAGCGTTCTCATCGGCCAAGCCAATATCGCCTCCGCCAAAGGCGACTGGCAGCTCGAGTTCCGCACGGCGCAGCAAACCAAGCGGCAAGAGCCTCGCCATCACCGCGCTGATCCAGAATCTCGTTCCCTCGGGGATCGCCGGCAACTTCTCCTCGCTCGGCGTGCTCAAAGCGCTCGACATGGTGGTGAACGGCGAAACCACCATCGAACTCTCGAACTCGGGCGAGTTCTTGGCCGGCGAGGCCAAGTTCGATTTGGAGGCCGGCCAAATCACCCCGCCTTGGGACCCTGACAGTCCGTTGCGCATCGACCAGGGCCAAGCTCATCGTGCGCTACCTAAAAGAGAAGGACGTGGTCGAGATCGAGCCGTCGACCCTCAGCTGGGGACAGAGCAACGCCACCTTCAGCGGCGAGTTCCGGCCGGTGCGCGACGCCAACGGCGCCCCCACGTCTTGGAACTTCACCGTCAAGGCCGACCAGGCGGTGCTCGCGGTCGAGGAGTATCGGGCTCGCTCCCATGAAGGTCGATGAATGGCTGGCGACGGGGAGCTTCGTGCCGCAAGAGGGGCGGGTGACCATTTCGCGTTTCGCCATTCGCTCGGGCGACGCCTCGATCGCGCTTGTCCGGCAGTGTTGTCGATACGCCGGGCGTCTCCAGGAGGTCCACTTGGCGGGCGAGGTGAGCCCGATGCCGGTCGACATGCTTGAAGCGGTTCTGGCCGAAATTTCTTGCCGGCAAGGCGCGCGGCCTGGGTGCTGGAGCGGGTCGAGGAGCGGCCAGGTCCTGGGCGGCAAGTTCGACGTGAATCTCGGACCGGGCGAGTTCGCCAAGATCCAAGACGGGGGTCGAGATTCCTCCCGACACCGTAACGGTCGAGCTCAATTTTCCGGAATGAGCATCGCTTACATCGCCGAGATGCCACCGGTCATCACCGGAAATGCCAAGCTGACCGTGTCCGGGGCAAGGTTCTGCCGTCGATATTCCTGAGGGTAAGATCGTCGTGCCGTCGGGGCAGGAGATCGCCCTTAGCCAAGGCCGCTTTTTCATTCCCGATCTCCGCGAGGACCCGCAACAGGGCGAGATCACGTTCAAGGCGAACGGCGCCACACCGACCGTGCTTGAGCTGCTCGACCATGAGCCGCTCGGCTACATCCAGAGCGTCGGCCTGAAGCCCGACTTTCTAGGCGGCACGGCCGAGGGCGCCTTCACCCTGTCGATGCCGATGCGGCCAGACCTTGAGCTCGATCAGATCAAGTACCGGGGTGCGGCGCGGCTCAATGACGCCATTGCCGCAAACCTCGTCGGCGCTATCGACGTGGCCGGTGGTGTGCTGGATGTGAACCTCACCGAGGAGGCCGTCGAGGCCAAGGGCGAGATCAGCATCAAGGGCGTCACGGCGGAGCTTACCTGGCAGCGCATTTTCAACGCGCCGGACGACCGCCAGCCGCCGATCCAGGTTACCGCCCGCCTCGACGCGGAGGCGCGCGATAGGCTTGGCATCAAGGTCAACCATCTGGTGCATGGACCGACGCCCATCACGTTGCGGATCGCGCGGCTTGGCGATGGAGTGACGCCGCCGGTCATGAATGTGCAGGCCGACCTCACCGACGCGCAGCTTCTGTTTGGCGGTTTGGGCTGGACCAAGCCGGTGGGCCGTGCCGCAACCATCCAACTCGACGTCGTGCCGAAGGAGGATGGCTCGACCGTCCTCGACAATCTCAAGATCCTCGGTGACGACATCGACATCCGCGGCGGCATCGCGCTCGACGCCAACCAGCGTCTCAAGGAATTCTATTTCTCCGACTTTTCGGTCAACCATCTCACCCATATCGAGATCTCGGCCACCGTCCGCGACGACCAGGTGCTCGATATCAAGGCGGAGGGGCCGAGCTTCGACGGGCGGCAGTTCTTCCAGTCGCTGTTCTCCGCCGGCCAGCTCGACGGGTCGGCCGAGCCGGTCGATCCGTTCGGCGTCGACCTTACCGCCCGGGTCGGCACGGTCACGGGCTTTTACGATGCCACCGCCAAGGACGTCGAAGTCACCATGAAGAAGCGCAACGGCCGGATCGTTGCGCTCGATGCCACCGCCGAGCTGAACGGCAAATCGCGGGCCGCCGTTCATCTCGAGCAGAGCGGGAGCGCGCGCCTGATCAAGGCCGAAGCCCGCAATGCCGGTGACGCATTCCGCCTGGTCGGCTTCTACCCGAGCGTGGACGGCGGCGAGGCGTCGCTGGAAGTCAATCTCGACGCCGGCGGTCCGGGGACGAAGAGCGGGACGCTGTGGGCGCGCGATTTCGTCGTGCTGGGCGATTCGGTGGTGAACGACGTGCTCACCGATCCGAACTCCGAGGCGGTGTTGGGCGAGCAAAAGCAGCAGGTCACCAGGCAGCGCATCCTGTTCAATCAGTTGCGCGCGCCGTTCTCCGTCGGCGGCGGCAAGTTCCGGCTCAAGGACGCCTATATGAACGGACCGATGCTCGGCGCCACCATGCGCGGCACGGTCGATTTCAAGGGCCAGATGGTCGAGCTGGGGGGCACCTATGTGCCGCTATACGGCTTGAACTCGGCGCTCGGGGCCATTCCCATTCTCGGCCGGGTGCTGGTCGGCCGCCAGGGCGAGGGCGTGGTCGGCATTACCTTCGCCATCAAAGGCAAGCTCGACGACCCTTCGGTGCTCGTCAATCCGATGTCGGTCATGACGCCCGGCATCTTCCGGCAAATCTTCGAGTTCACCGGCACAGTGCCGGATCCGAACGCGACGCCGCCCGCCTCGTCCTTCATGCAGCCCGGCCAGAGCTTCACGCCCAGCGTGCAATAGGCGAGCGGCTCACACCGGCCGGATCAGAGCGTGCCGCTTCTTGCCGAGCGAGAGCTTGATCACGCCGTCTTCGGTGAGATCGGCGGAGGTGAGGAGCCGCTTCTCGTCGGAAACGGTCTTGTCGTTCACCTTGAGACCGCCGCCTTTGATCTGACGCCTGGCCTCGCCAGTCGACTGCACGAAACCCGCCAGCAGGCTCGCAGTCAACACGCCAAGCCCCTTTTCGAGCTCGGCGCGCGATATCTCGACGGTCGGCAGGCTCGCTGCGGTCAGGCCTTCCTCGAACGTGGCCCGCGCCGTCTCGGCCGCGCGATCGGCGGCATCGCGGCCATGGACCAGCGCGGTCGCCTCGGTGGCGAGGATCTTCTTCGCCTCGTTGAGCTCCGCGCCTTTCAGCTTGGCGAGCTTGGCGATCTCCGTGAGAGGAAGCTCGGTGAACAGCTTGAGGAAGCGCTCGACGTCGCCGTCCTCGCTGTTCCGCCAATATTGCCAATAGTCGTAGGGGGAGACCATGTCGGGGTTGAGCCACACGGCGCCGGCGGCGGTCTTGCCCATCTTGGCGCCCGATGACGTCGTCAGCAGAGGGGAGGTGAGACCGAACAACTCCGCTCCGTCGCTGCGGCGCCCGAGCTCGATGCCGCTCACGATATTGCCCCACTGGTCCGATCCGCCGAGCTGCAAGCGGCAGCCATGGCGCCGGTACAGTTCGACGAAGTCGTAAGCTTGCAGCACCATGTAGTTGAACTCGATGAAGCTCAACGGCTGCTCGCGCTCGAGCCTGAGCTTGACCGAGTCGTAGGTCAGCATGCGGTTGACGCTGAAATGCCGGCCATAGTCGCGCAGGAAATCGATGTAATTGAGCTGATCGAGCCAGTCGGCGTTGTTGACCATGAGAGCGTCGCTCGTGCTCTTGCCGAAGCTCAGGAATTTCGTGAACACGTGCTCGATGCCGGCGATGTTCGCGCCGATCTCGGCATCGGAAAGCAGCTTGCGGGCCTCGTCCTTGCCGGAAGGATCACCGACCTTGGTGGTGCCGCCGCCAATCAACACGATCGGGCGGTGTCCCGCCTGCTGCAGCTTGCGCAGCATCATGATGCTGACGAGGTTGCCGACATGCAGAGAAGGTGCGGTGCAGTCGAAGCCGATATAGCCGGTCAGAGTCTCGCCGCGCGCGAGCTTGTCCAACCCCGCCTCGTCAGTCGCCTGATGGATATAGCCCCGGGCCGCAAGCTCGTGCAGGAAGTCCGATTTGACGGTGCTCATGGGGATGCCCGGCGACTGAGAATCTCTGCAATTTGCAGAGCCTCTATCAGCTTTCTGCCCGAATTCCAAAGTCTCGTCATGCAAGCCCTTGTGCCGGGCATCCACGTTTTCGGATTGCAGCGCCCCTTTGACCTGGATGGCCGGGACAGGCCCGGCCATGACGGCCCGGAGCGTGGCGAATCTAGGCGGCGCTCTCTTTGCGCTTCTTCGCCTTGCCGAGACGCTTGTCGAGATAAGCGTCGACCACCTCCATCAGGCCGTCCATGCGGCCCTCGAAGAAATGGTTGGCGTCGGGCACGGTCGAGTGGTCGATCACGATGCCCTTCTGCGTCTTGAGACGATCGACGAGCCCGCGCACGGATTCCGTTGGCACGACTCGATCTTTCGCCCCGTTGACCATCAGCCCGGATGACGGGCAGGGGGCGAGGAAGGTGAAGTCGTAGAGATTGGCGGGAGGCGCCACCGAGATGAAGCCCTCGACCTCGGGCCGGCGCATCAAGAGTTGCATGGCGATCCACGCCCCGAACGACACGCCGGCGATCCAGCAGGTCTGGGCGTCGGCATTGTAGGCCTGCAACCAGTCGAGCGCGGTGGCCGCGTCGGCGAGCTCGCCGGGCCCGTTGTCGAACAAGCCCTCGCTCCGCCCGACGCCGCGGAAGTTGAAGCGCAGCACCGAGAAGCCTCGCTTCTGGAACGCGTAATACAGGTGATAGACCACCTGGTTGTTCATCGTTCCGCCGAACTGCGGATGGGGATGGAGGATGAGCGCGACCGGGGCGTTCGGACCGCGTTCGTGATGATAGCGGGCCTCGATCCTGCCGGCCGGACCGCTGATATTCACTTCAGGCATGAACAACTGGCCTCAATACAAATCACTGGGGGCTGGGCGTTAGGGCGGCGCCTTGCAAGCTAACTGGGAAGCGCCGAACGCCGCCGCAAAACTTGACTTTGCCGCTCCGGAAACCTATACAACTTAAGATTAGAATTGTTCCAAACAAGGTCGCTCCGAGACAGCTGGGCACTTGGAGCGGCGCGAACTTCGGGCCGCGCTTCATAGCACGCGCTACGGGGGCTCGCGCAAGCGTTAACCGGCGGCAGGTGGCCGCGAGCTTCGTCAGAGCATGAACCAGCGCTTCTATCTCGACTATAACGCGACCGCACCGCTTCGCCCCGAAGTGGCTAACGCTATTGCGGCGGCGCTGTCCCTTTATGGCAACCCATCCTCGGTTCATGCCGAGGGCAGGGCGGCCCGCTCGGCTATCGAGTTGGCGCGAGGGAAGGTCGCGGCCCTCGTTGGCGCGCGGCCCGAGGACGTGATCTTCACCAGCGGCGGCACCGAGGCCAATGCGCTGGCGCTTGCGGCGCAGTCGGGCGGCGCCTGGCACTGCTATCTGTCGGCGGTGGAGCATCCTTCGGTGCTTGCCGGCGGCCGGTTCTATCGCGAAACCACGACCAATTTTCCGGTCACCGACGACGGCGTCGCCGATCTCCAAATCCTTGCGAACGAGCTTGAGAAACACCATCTAGGAGGTTGGCGGCCGTTTGTTTCCCTGATGGCTGCCAATAACGAAACCGGCGCGGTTCAGCCGGTCGCGGAAGCTTCACAGATCGTCCACAACGCAGGCGGGCTGCTCCACACCGACGCCGTCCAGGCGGCAGGAAGGATCAAGCTCGATATGACCACGCTCGGCGCCGACATGCTGAGCCTCTCGGCGCACAAGATCGGCGGACCCAAGGGCGTTGGCGCTTTGGTGCTCGGCTCCGGCGCAACGGTCGAGCCGCTCATCAAAGGCGGCGGCCAAGAGCGGCGCCGTCGCGCCGGCACGGAGAATGTCGCCGGCATTGTCGGCTTTGGCATTGCCGCTGAGCTTGCCTTGGCCGATCTCGCCAACGCTCCGGCGTTGGCGGCGCTCAGGGATGGTTTGGAGCAGGGTGCGCTTGCCATTGCGCCCGATGCCCAGGTGCTTTCGGCGCGCGTCGCGCGGTTGCCTAACACGACGTGCATCGCCGTGCCGGGCGCCAAGGCCGAGACGCTGGTGATCGGGCTCGATCTTGCCGGGATCGCCGTGAGTTCGGGGAGCGCCTGCTCCTCCGGCAAGGTGGAGGCCTCGCATGTGTTGAGCGCCATGGGCGTGACCGAGGAGGTCGCCCAAGGCGCGATCCGGGTAAGCCTTGGTTTTGCGACCAAGCGTGCCGATATCGACAACTTCTTGAAGGCCTTTGACGAGCTCATTAAGCGGCTCAGGCCTAGGGTGGCGGCGTAAGCCGCCGGAGCATGATCCCGAACGTGGAAACCGGTTTTCCGACAAGATCAGGCTCAAACGAGATTGAGGATTTGGAGTAGAGCAATGCCGGCAGTGCAAGAGACCGTCGCTCGCGTCAAAGAGATCGACGTCGACAAGTACAAATACGGCTTCTTCACCGACATCGAGTCGGTCAAGGCCCCTAAGGGCCTGTCCGAGGACGTGGTCCGTTTCATCTCGGCGAAGAAGGGCGAGCCGGACTGGCTGCTCGACTGGCGGCTCGAAGCCTACCGCCGCTGGCTGACCATGCACGAGCCGACCTGGGCCAACGTCCACTATCCCAAGATCGACTTCCAGGAGCTCTATTACTATTCGGCGCCGAAAAGCACGGAAGGCCCGAAGAGCCTGGCCGATGTCGATCCCGAGCTGCTCGAATACTACGCCAAGCTCGGCATCCCGCTCACCGAGCAGAAACTGCTCGCCGGCGTGAAGGAATCGCGCGTCGCGGTCGATGCCGTGTTCGACTCGGTCTCGGTGGTCACCACCTTCAAGGATGAGCTGGCCAAGGCCGGCGTGATCTTCTGCTCGGTCTCCGAGGCAGTGAAAACCCACCCCGAGCTGGTGCGCAAATATCTCGGCTCGGTCGTGCCCATCACCGACAATTTCTACGCCACGCTCAACTCGGCGGTGTTCTCGGACGGCTCGTTCGTCTACGTGCCGCCCGGCGTGCGCTGCCCCATGGAGCTGTCGACCTATTTCCGCATCAATGCCGAGCAGACCGGCCAGTTCGAACGGACCCTGATCGTCGCCGACAAGGGCTCTTATGTCAGCTATCTCGAAGGCTGCACCGCGCCCATGCGCGACGAGAACCAGCTTCACGCCGCCGTGGTTGAGCTGGTGGCGCTCGACGATGCCGAGATCAAATATTCCACGGTGCAAAACTGGTACCCCGGCGATAAGTCGGGGAAGGGCGGCATCTACAATTTCGTCACTAAGCGGGGCGATTGCCGTGGGAACCGCTCCAAGATCTCCTGGACCCAGGTTGAGACCGGCTCGGCCATCACCTGGAAATACCCGAGCTGCATCCTGCGCGGCGACGGCTCACGCGGCGAGTTCTACTCGATCGCCATTTCCAATGGCTATCAGCAGATCGATTCCGGCACAAAGATGATCCATCTCGGCAAGGACACGTCGAGCCGGATCGTTTCTAAGGGCATCGCCGCCGGCCATTCCAACAACACTTATCGCGGCCTGGTGTCGGCGCATCGCCGCGCCGCCAATGCGCGAAACTTCACGGTCTGCGACTCGCTGCTGATCGGCGACAAATGCGGCGCGCATACCGTGCCCTATATCGAGGCGAAGAACGCATCGGCCACCTTCGAGCACGAGGCGACCACCTCGAAGATTTCCGACGACCAGCTATTCTATTGCCTCTCCCGCGGGCTCTCGGCCGAAGAGGCCGTAGCGCTGATCGTCAACGGCTTCGTGCGCGACGTGCTTCAGCAGCTCCCCATGGAGTTCATGGCCGAGACGCAGAAGCTGATCGGCATCTCGCTGGAGGGCAGCGTTGGGTAGCTCCGTGACAATCACAAACTCCTGGTCATGCCCGGTCTTGTGCCGGGCATCCACGAATTTCGTGGCCAGAGCGAAAAGATCAAAACGTGGATGGCCGGGACAAGCCCGCCCATGACAGAAAAAAGACTCTGTAAGAAGCGGTTAGAAAGAAGTCGTAATGCTTGAGATCAAGAACCTGCACGTCAATGTCGATGGCCGCGAGATCCTCAGAGGTCTCGACCTGACCCTGCCTGCCGGCGAGGTGCACGCCATCATGGGGCCTAACGGCTCCGGCAAGTCCACGCTCGCTTACGTGCTGGCCGGCAAGGACGACTACGAAGTCACCGCCGGCTCGATCACCTGGAAGGGTGAGAACTTGCTCGCCATGGACCCGAGCGAGCGTGCCGCCGCCGGTGTGTTCCTGGCGTTCCAATATCCCCTGGAGATTCCCGGGGTGGCCACCATGACCTTTCTGCGCACGGCGGTGAACGCGGTGCGCAAGGCGCGTGGTGAAACCGAGCTGTCCACGCCGGATTTCCTTCGTTTCGTGCGCGAGAAGGCCAAGCTGCTCAAGATCGACCCCGAAATGCTAAAGCGCCCGTTGAATGTCGGCTTCTCCGGCGGCGAGAAGAAGCGCAACGAGATTCTGCAAATGACGCTGCTCGACCCGTCGCTTTGCGTGCTCGACGAGACCGATTCCGGCCTCGACATCGACGCGATCCGCATCGTTGCGGACGGCGTCAATGCGCTCCGGAGTCCCGACCGCGCCTCGCTCGTCATCACCCATTATCAGCGCCTGCTCGACTACATCGTGCCGGATCGGGTGCATGTTCTCTCCGATGGGCGCGTGGCGCGTTCGGGCGGACCTGAGCTTGCGCTCGAGCTGGAAGAGACCGGCTACGCCGAATTCGGCGGCAAAGCAGCGTAAGGGGAACGCAGCACGATGGACCTTCCCGTCCAGACCTTCAGGACCAAGGCCGAGCAGGCCTATCTCGACCTGTTCGCGGGCGCCCGGAAAGCGCTTCCCGGCGCCGGCGATCCCTTTGTCGCGGAGCTGAGGGCCAAGGCGATCGAAACTTACGGCCGCCTCGGGCTGCCCCATCGCCGCATCGAGGCCTGGAAATATACCGATCTTCGCGCCCGGCTGGACGAGGTCAATCCGCTGCTCAAGGCCGACGGCGTGGCGGTGGGCGACGCGGAACTCGCCCGCGCGCTCGGCAGCGAGATTGCGGCGCTTCCCGCCTACCGCCTGGTGGTGGTCGAGGGCGATCTGCGCGCCGATCTGTCGGATATCGCCGGACTGAAGGCCAAGGGCGTCGAAGTCCTGTCGCTCGGCCACGCTTTAGAGAAGCCGCCGTCCTGGCTCAAATCCGCGCTCGCTCACACGCCGCGCGACGACGATGCGGTGCTCGCGCTCAACACCGCTCTGATGACGGGCGGCGCCGCCTTGCGTATCGGCGCCGATGTGACCCTCGATAAGCCCATCCATCTCATCCAGCTCGACGGCACCGGTGAGCCGGCCTCGATCGTCACCCGCAATGTGGTGGTCGCTGAACCCGGCAGCGCGGCCACGCTGCTGGAAAGCTTCGGCAGCCTCGGCCTGCGCGGCCTTCAGCGCAATGCAGTCACCGAGCTGAAGGTCGGCAACAAGGCCGCGCTCAAGCATTTCAAGCTGCAACGCGACGGTGACGACGCGCTGCATCTCTCCACCTGGCTCGTCGAGCTTGGCGCCGATTGCCGCTACGACGCCTTCCAGTTCTCGACCGGCGCTGCGCTCGCCCGCAACCAGGTCTATGCCCGGTTCGCGGGGGAGGGCTCCGCCGCCGACATGTCGGGCGCCTTTCTGCTGCGCGGCGCGCAGCACTGCGACACCACCCTGCTGGTCGAGCATCGCGTGCCGCGTTGCACCAGCCGCGAGCTGTTCAAAGGGGTGCTCGACGGCGAGGCGCGCGGCGTGTTTCAGGGCAAGATCGTCGTTTCGCCCGGCGCGCAGAAGACCGACGGCAAGCAGATGTCCGGCGCGCTGCTCCTGTCTGAGAGTGCCGAGTTCGATTCCAAGCCCGAGCTTGAGATTTTTGCCGACGACGTGATCTGCGGCCACGGCTCGACTTCGGGCCAGATCGACCGCGATCTGCTGTTCTATCTCGAGGCGCGCGGCATCCCGGAAGATGAAGCCCGCGCCCTCCTGATCCAAGCCTTTGTCGGCGACGCGCTCGAGCGGATCGAGGATGAGGCGCTCCGCGACGCCCTTGCCAGGGCCTCGTCGGAGTGGCTCGGCGTCGACTACCACTGAAGGAGCGGTCGATGACCGTGCTCACGCCCTCGGCCAAGGACATGCAAGCGGTTCACGCGCCCTTCGACGTGGCGGCGATCCGCGCCGACTTTCCCATCCTGTCCCGGGAGGTGAACGGCAAGCCCCTGGTCTATCTCGACAACGGCGCCTCGGCGCAGAAGCCCCGCGCGGTGCTGGATACCATCCAGGGCGCCTATGGCGACGAATACGCCAACGTTCATCGCGGGCTGCATTATCTCAGCAACCTCTCCACCGCCAATTTCGAGAAGGCGCGGGAAAGCGTGCGCCGCTTCCTCAATGCGCGCTCCGACGCCGAGATCATCTTCACCCGCAATGCCACCGAGGCGGTCAATCTTGTCGCCTCGTCCTATGGCGCGCCCCATATCGGCGAGGGCGACGAGATCCTGCTTACCATCATGGAGCACCACTCCAATATCGTGCCCTGGCATTTCCTGCGTGAGCGTCAAGGCGCGGTATTGAAATGGATGCCGATCTCAGACAGCGGCGACTTCCTGCTCGACGCGTTCGAGCGGCTTATCAGCCCGCGCACCAAACTGATTGCTTTGACTCACATGTCGAACGTGCTCGGCACCATCGTGCCGCTGAAAGAGGTGGTGCGGATTGCGCACGAGCGTGGCATCCCGGTGCTGGCCGACGGCGCCCAGGCGGCGGTGCATCTCCCGGTCGACGTGCAGGACCTCGACGTCGATTTCTATGTCTTCACCGGGCACAAGCTGTACGGGCCGACCGGCATCGGCGTGCTCTACGGCAAGAAGGAGCATTTGGAGCGCATGCGGCCCTACCAGGGCGGCGGCGAGATGATCGGCTACGTGACCACCGACACCGTCACCTATGCCGAGCCGCCGCACCGCTTCGAGGCCGGTACGCCGGCGATCGTGCAGGCGATCGGGCTTGGCGCGGCCATCGACTATGTCGAGGGCGTCGGCCGCGAGGCCATCAAGGCCCATGAGGACGTGCTGCTCGACTATGCCATGAGCCGCCTCAGCGAGCTGAATTGGCTGCGCATCTTCGGCCGGGCCAAGGACAAGGGCGGCATCATCGCCTTCAACATTGATGGCGCCCACCCGCATGACGTGAGCACCATCCTCGACCGTTACGGTGTGGCGGTCAGGGCCGGAACCCATTGCGCCGAGCCGCTTTTGGCGCGTTATGGGGTGACCTCGACATGTCGGGCTTCGTTCGCCATGTATAATACGATCGGAGAGGTCGATATCCTGGTCGAGGCGCTGCACAAGGCGCGTGAGATGTTTGCTTAAGGTCGCCGCTGAAATGACTGAGAAGACTCAAAAAGAGGACGCCGCGCGAGCCGCCGAGCCTGAGGTGGAGGCTGCCGAGCCGGCTGAGATCAAGGCTTGCGTCGGCGCTACCGGCGGCGGCGAAGGCACTGCTTCGGCCATCCCGGCGCCGGAGCTTGAGCGTCTTCATGCCGATCTCGTGGCCGCGCTGAAGACCGTGTTCGACCCCGAGATCCCGGTCGACATCTACGAGCTCGGCCTCATCTATCGCCTCGAGGTCGACGACGATCGCAATATCGAGGTCGACATGACCCTGACGGCGCCCGGCTGCCCGGTGGCCGGCGAGATGCCCGGTTGGGTCGAGAATGCCGTGTCCGCGGTGCCTGGCGTGGGCCAGGTGAAGGTCAAGCTGGTGTTCGACCCGCCCTGGGACATGAGCCGCATGACCGACGAGGCGCGCCTCGCCCTCAACATGTTCTAGAGACAAGCCTTGAACGCGGCCGCGATTTACCCCAACTTCAAGCCATGACCAGCATGACCCGACCCCAAGTGATGCGCCTGACCGAAGCCGCCGCCGAACGCATCCGCGCGCTCCAGGCCGACTCCGGCAAGGAGGTCGAAGGTGTCCGCATCGGCGTCAAGAACGGCGGCTGCGCCGGCATGGAATACACCATGTCCTATGCCGAGGCGCGCGGGCCGCATGACGAGGTGATCGAGGACAAGGGTGTCAAGCTGCTGATCGACCCCACCGCGGTGATGTTCCTGCTCGGCACCGAGATGGACTACCGGAGCGACCGCATGCGTTCGGGCTTCGTGTTCAACAACCCGAACCAGACCTCAGCCTGCGGCTGCGGCGAGTCGGTCACGCTCAAGCCCGCCGAAGAAGCTGCGCGGGATCACTCGAGCGTCCGAAAAGCCGCTCAGCGTCACCTATCTTCTTCGTCATGCCCGGACTTGATCCGGCCATCCACGCTTAGCCTCCGACACGCCAAAACGTGGATGGCCGGGACGAGCCCGGCCATGACGAAAGCAATGTCGTGAGGAGAGAGGCCTTAAGTGACGCGCACCGGGCGCATCATGAAGGCGGGCACGTGATCGCCCATGCCCTGCTGGTTGGGCCGGGCCGGCTGGAGCTGAGGCGCCCTGCCGGGCGGTCGGTCGGCGGGAGCGCCTTGATTGTGCTTCCGCTCGCCGTGATGCTGATGCCTGGGCTGGTCGTTGCGGCGCTCATCTCTCTTCTTACCGGCATTGCCGTTGTTGTGAGGAGCGCTCTGCTGCGCGGCGTCAGGGATGTTCTGCGCTGGGTGAGGGGCGTTCTGCTGCGCGGTGTGAGGGATGCTCTGCGGCGCGGTCTGAGGTGAACCCTGCGGCGCGGCCGGCGCTTGCTGCCTTGGCGGCTGGATTGGCTTGCTTGCTTGGCTGCCCGAGCCCGCCGGGCGTTTGCTGCGTTGCGATTTGCCGCCGCGGCGATTGCGGCCATTTCCGTTCGGCCGGGCCCCCGAGGTTTCGCTCTGCTCGGCTGCGCTGGGCGCGCCGTCGATCCACGGGATCTCTTGGTGGAGCATTTTTTCGATGGCCTTGAGCGCCTTGATGTCTTTCGGCGTCACCAGCATGGCGGCGAAGCCTTCGCGTCCGGCGCGGCCGGTGCGGCCGATGCGGTGGATATAATCTTCCGGATGAATCGGCACGTCGTAATTGAAGATGTGGCTGACATCGGGGATATCCAGCCCGCGCGCCGCCACGTCGCTGGCGGCCAGAAAGGCGATCGATCCGTTACGGAACGCATCGAGCGTCGCCGTGCGCTGATGCTGGTCCAAATCCCCGTGCAGCGCGCCGACATTGAAGCCATGGCGCAGCAGCGACCGATGGACGATGCCGACATCCTTCTTGCGGTTGCAGAAAATGATGGCGTTCTTGACGTCGATCTCCCGCATCAAGGCTCGAAGCGCCTCGCGCTTGCCGGCCGGATCGTCGGGCGCCTTTTTCAGCCTTTGCACGATGGTGGCCGCAGCGGTCGCCGGCGGCGCGGCTTCGATGCGTTCGGGGCTGTGCAGGAATTTGTCGGCGAGGCGTTTGATTTCGGGCGGCATGGTCGCCGAGAAAAACAGCGTCTGCCGGGTGAAGGGGAGGAGCTTGCAGATGCGCTCGATGTCGGGGATGAAGCCCATGTCGAGCATGCGGTCGGCCTCGTCGACCACCAGAATTTCGATGCCGTTGAGCAGCAGCTTGCCGCGCTCGAAATGGTCGAGCAGCCGGCCCGGCGTGGCGATCACCACATCGGCGCCGCGATCGAGCTTGCGATCCTGCTCGTCGTAGGACACGCCGCCGATCAGGAGCGCCACGGTGAGCCTATGGTTCTTGCCGAGGATCTCGAAATGCTCGGCGACCTGGGCGGCAAGTTCGCGGGTCGGCTCCAGGATCAGCGAGCGTGGCATGCGCGCCCGGGCGCGTCCTCGCTCGAGCCGGCGTCAGCATCGGCAGCACGAAGGAAGCGGTCTTGCCGGTTCCGGTCTGCGCGATGCCGAGCACGTCGCGGCCGGTGACCGCGATCGGGATGGCTTGGTGCTGAATGGGAGTGGGAGTATCGAAGCCCGCCGCTTCAACGGCGGACAACACTTTGGGGCTTAGGCCAAGATTGGAAAAGTTCATGCGTTAGTAAAATTCCGCGCGGGCTGAAGCGCCACGCGTATCTTCTTTCTTTGAGGCGCAAATTATTTGCTGCTACGATTCGCAGCCTTTGCGCAAGACTAGACGGAAGCAGTTAGGCAGTTATGCCCTGCATTGCTTACCTCTCCAAATAAGGCGCTGGGGCTTTCGGCGCAAGGGGCAAAAGCACGCGGAGTGCAGAAACCGGGTCTTTTCTTCACGCCAGGACCCGCGTGCTTGTGAACCAATGCCACGCTAGCGACTTATAGACTGGCGCCACGGGGCCACGGAAGTTGTGAGGACGGGCGGAGACATGGCGATTGCGACCGATCGTGCCGATGTGGCGATCAAGCCGCCATTCCTGTTTATGGGCGCGCTGATGCTTGGCGCCTTGTTGAGTTTGGTCATTCCCCTCGGCCCGAGGCTCGCGTCGCCCAACGGTCAGGCGCTCGCCGTCGGAGCTTACCTTCGTGGCGATCGGCTTCGCGCTTGCCGCGTTCTCGGTGCGTAGTTTCCGGCGCGCCGGCACCAGCGTCGTCCCTGGCGAGCCGTCGACCGCGCTGGTGGTCACCGGGCCGTATCGCCTGACCCGCAATCCCATCTATATCGGCCTGGTGCTCATCTATTTCGGTCTGGCGGTCATCCTGACCAGCCTGTGGGTGCTGCTGCTGCTGATCCCCGTGCTGCTCATCTTGCAGCGCGGCGTGGTGGAGCGGGAGGAGGCTTATCTCGAACGGCAATTCGGCGAGGCTTACCGCCGCTACCAGGCGCGCGTGCCGCGCTGGCTCTAGCTCAGATATCCAGCTCGTCGGCGCTTGGCGAATTCGGCGCGCTCCTGGATGAAGCGGAAGCGCGCCTCGGGCTTGTTGCCCATCAGCTGATCGACCAGCTTGACGGTGCTCTTGTCGTCGTCGTCGATCTCGACCCTGAGCAGCGTGCGCACCCTTGGGTCCATGGTCGTCTCCTTGAGCTGCTTCGGCATCATCTCGCCCAAGCCCTTGAAACGACTCACATCGACCTTGCCCTTGCCGTTGAACTCCGAGCGCATCAGCTCGTCCTTATGCGCGTCGTCGCGGGCATAGAACATCTTGGCGCCCTGGCTCAGCCGGTAAAGCGGCGGCACGGCAAGATAGAGATGACCGGCGTCGATGAGCCCGCGCATTTCCTGAAAGAAGAAGGTGATGAGCAGGGAGGCGATATGGGCGCCGTCGACATCGGCGTCGGTCATGATCACCACCTTCTCGTAGCGCAGGTCCTCCTCGCGATAGCGGGTGCCGGTGCCGCAGCCGAGCGCCTGGATCAAATCGCTCAGCAGCTGGTTGTCGGCCAGCTTGGTCGAGCTCGCGCTCGCCACGTTGAGGATCTTGCCGCGCAGCGGCAGAATGGCCTGGGTCGCCCGGTCGCGCGCCTGCTTGGCCGAGCCTCCGGCCGAGTCGCCCTCGACGATGAAGATCTCCGTGCCCAGCGCGCCGCTCACGGCGCAATCGGCGAGCTTGCCGGGCAGCCGCAGGCGCCGGGTCGCCGTCTGGCGGCCGATCTCCTTTTCCTTGCGGCGCTTTAGCCGCTCTTCGGAGCGGTCGACCACCCAATCGACCAGGCGGTTGGCTTGGCTGGGGTTGCCGGTCAGCCAGTGGTCGAACGCGTCGCGCAGCACGCCCTCGACGATGCGGGCGGCCTCCGCGCTCGCCAGCCGGTCCTTGGTCTGGCCCTGGAACTCGGGCTCGCGGATGAACACCGACAGCATGGCGGCGGCGGTGCCGAGCACGTCGTCGGCCGTCACCTGCGCCACGCGCTTGTTGCCGGTCAGTTCGCCATAGCCGCGCAGGCTTTTGGTCAGCGCGGCGCGAAGGCCCGCCTCGTGCGTGCCGCCGTCGGGCGTCGGCACGGTGTTGCAATAGGAGCTCAAGAACCCGTCGTCGCTGGCGATCCAGGCGATCGCCCACTCGACCGAGCCGGAGCCTTCGGTCCTCTCGATCCGTCCGGCGAACACGTCGTTGGTGACGGTTTGCTGGCCTTCGATGCGATCGGCGAGAAAGTCCTTGAGCCCGCCCGGGAAGTGGAAGACCGCGCTCTCAGGCGTCTCGCTGTCGCCTTGGAGCAGCGCCTTGGCGCACGACCAGCGGATTTCGACGCCGCGGAACAGATAGGCTTTCGACCGCGCCATGCGGAACAGCCGCGCCGGCTTGAAGGCGGCGCCCTTGCCGAAAATCTTGGGGTCGGGCTTGAACCGGACCTTGGTGCCGCGCCGGTTTTTCACCGCGCCGAGACTCTTCATCGGGCCGTCGGGCGTGCCGCGCGTATAGGTCTGGCGATAGAGCTTCTGGCCGCGCGCCACCTCGACTTCCATGGTCTCCGACAGCGCGTTGGCCACCGACACGCCGACGCCGTGCAGGCCGCCGCTGGTCTCATAGACCTTGGAGTTGAACTTTCCGCCGGAATGCAGCGTGGTCATGATGACCTCGAGCGCGGACTTCTTCTTGAATTTGGGGTGCGGATCGACCGGGATGCCGCGGCCATTATCGGTCACGGTGAGGAAACCGTCGGCCTCAAGCTCGACCTCGATGCGCGTCGCCTGGCCCGCCACCGCCTCGTCCATGGCGTTGTCGAGCACCTCGGCGAAGAGATGGTGCATCGCCTTTTCGTCGGTGCCGCCGATATACATGCCGGGGCGCCGGCGCACCGGCTCGAGCCCCTCCAGCACCTCGATGTCGGCGGCGGTATAGGCGTCGTCCGGGCCGCCGCGCGATCGGGCGCTCGTAGCCGGCTTGCCGGGCTTGATGGGCTTCTTTTTCAGCTCGTCCTCAAGCGTGGCGAACAGGTCGCGTGATGTGGCGGCTTTGCGCATGGGTCGCTTCGACACCAGGGGCTCCACGAATCTCTATGCACAGGGAACGATGTTAGCTCGCACGCGTCCGCGGCTTTTTCAAGAGCGACGCCAGCCCTAGGCGCGTCAGGCAATCTTGCCGCCGCCGATCTTTCGAATGGCCACGACCGAGGGCCTAGGCGGCATGTTGGCATCGAAATCCGGCCAGCGGGTCGCCGGGTCGGCGAAAGTCGAGGCACGCTCGAAGCCCTTATAGCGGTCGGTGGCGTCGGCGCCGGGATGCTGCACGGCGACGAACAGCGTCTGCTGATCGGGCGTGAAGCAGGGGCCGCACATCTCCGCGCCGACCGGGCAGCGGAAGAACAGCTTGGCGGTGCGCCGCCGCGCGCCTTCGGTTTCGAGCGCATAGAGGCCGTCGGCCCGCCCGGTCGGCCACGGATCGCCCTGATCGGTGGCGACCCACAGCCGGCCCTCGGCATCGACCGCCGCGTTGTCGGGGCAGGCGAACCAGCCATTGTCCGAGGTCTCCGGATTCCACAACGCGCCCACCTCGGCGACCGCGGGGTCGCCGCACCGCACCAGCACGTCCCAGGCAGAATGCTCGGCGGCATGGTCGCCGTCCGGCGGGGTCATCTCGACGATGTGACCGAATACATTGTCGGCTCGCGGGTTGGCTTCATCCTCCTGGCCTGCGGCGCGGTCCTTGTTGTTGGTGAGCATCACATAGACGTTGCCGGTGACCGGGTTGGGCTGGACATCCTCGGGCCGGTCCATGCGGGTGGCGCCAAGCGCATCGGCGGCCAGGCGGGCATCGATCAGGACCTCGCCTTGGCTCGCGAATCCGCCCTCCGGCGTGAGCGGCGCTTGTCCCAACACCAGCGGCAGCCAGGCGACGCTGCCGTCCGCGTCGAACCGCGCGACCGACAACGTTCCGGCCGACAGCAGCCGCATATTCGCCGCGCGGTCGTCCGGGTCGTAGCGGCCGTCGGACACGAAGCGATAGACGTAGTCGAACCTGGCGTCGTCGCCGCAATAGACCACGACGCGGCCGTCGGTGTTGAGGATGCACTCCGCGCCTTCATGCCGGAACCGGCCGAGCGCGGTGTGCTTCACCGGTACGGAATTGGAATCGAGAGGATCGATCTCGACGATCCAGCCGAAGCGGTTCGGCTCGTTGGGCTCCTTGTCGACATTGAAGCGGTCGACGAATTTGCCCCAGGCCTGCCACAGGCCCGGCACGCCGTAGCGCTCATAGCTCTTGGCCTGATTGCCGCCCAGGCCCGCCGGGGCCTTGCCGCCCGTGGCGCAGAGATCGCTCCAGAAATAGCCGTGGAAGTTTTCCTCCGCCGTGAGGTAGGTGCCCCACGGCGTTAGTCCGCCGGCGCAATTGTTGAGCGTGCCGAGGATGCTCATGCCGGAGGGATCGGCGCTGGTCTTCATCCGGTCGTGACCGGAAGCCGGGCCGTCGACGCTCATCACCGTCGTGGCCGGGCTGATGCGGCGGTTATATTTGCTGTCGAGCACGGGACGCCACCCGTCATCGTCGCGCGCGATCTCGACGATGGTGACGCCATGGGCGGCCATTTCGATGTCGACCAGCTCTGCCGTCATGTCGGGAAAGCAGATCAAGTCCTGGCGCGCGATGCCGGGGAACATGACCTCTTCGTTGGTGTATTCGTGATTGACGCAGAGCAGGCCGCGTCGTCCCGCATCGTCGAGCGGGATGAAGGCGACATAGTCGTTGTTGTAGCCGAACTGCTTCAATTGCGCGGCGGCGCTTTGCTGCAACGGATCGAATGGCGGCGAGTTGGGAAAGAGCGGGTCGCCCCATCTGAGCAGAATGTCCGCCTGGTAGCCCTCGGCGACGTGGTGAGTCTCGTCGACCCCGGCGCCGACCTCCGCGAACGGGAAGCGGTCCGGTGCGTCCTCGGCGCGAGCGGCACGGCTGGCCAGCAGCGCAGGTCCGAACAAAGCGGCGGCGGCGGTCACGCCGAGCGCGCCGCGCATGATGTCGCGGCGGTTGTAGCGCCGGGCGATAAGGTCGCCGATCGTGTCGCCGGTGCCCGGGCTGAGCGGCACATTGTCGTGCGCCTCATAGGCCTCGGCCCTGTTGCAGAATGTGTCGGTTTTCGCCATATGCGAGGCTCGATATCAGTGTGAAGCAGTCGCGAGGTTAGAACCGCGTCGTGACAGATTTGCGAAGAGGATAGATGCCATGGCCGAAGGGACTCCTGTTTGCGATTTCGGCTGGAAGGCGCCGGCCTTCACCCTGCCGGGCGTTGACGGCAAGACCTATAGCCTGGACGCACTGCGTGGGCCGAACGGCACGCTGGTGATGTTCATCTGCAACCACTGTCCTTACGTGAAGGCGGTGATCGACCGCATCGTGCGCGACGTCAACGCGCTGCGCCCACTCGGCGTCAACGCCGTCGCCATATCGTCCAACGATGCCGCGCATTACCCGGACGATTCCTTCGACAACATGAAGCGCTTCGCCGCGGCCCATCATTTCACCTTTCCCTATCTCTACGACGAGAGCCAAGAGGTCGCGCGGACCTATGGCGCAGCCTGCACGCCCGACTTCTTCGGCTTCAACGGCAAGCTCGAGCTGCAATATCGCGGACGGCTCGACGAAAGCCGCAAAGAGGCTGCGCCGGCCGGTGTTCGCCGCGATCTGTTCGAAGCCATGAAGCAAGTCGCCGCGACGGGAAAGGGCCCCCGCGAACAGGTCGCCTCGATCGGCTGCTCCATCAAATGGAAGGCGGCGTAAGGGCCTTCGGCCCCCTATTAACCTCCGCTTAAGCCTACCGCTTTCCCGTTTCTTTACGCCCCAACCCTAAAATTCATCTCAAAAGCGGCGGGGTTTTAGCGTCATGATCATGCGTTACGCCATGTTGGTGGCGATGGCAGTTGCCTCGGTCTGGGCGCTGTTCGATATCAGCGCGGCTCAGGCGCCGGCGTTGCTGGTCGATGCCGGCCATACCGGTTCCGGGCCGACCGCCGCGCCGAGCGATGTCGCCTTCTGGCTGCTGGCCGCGATCGCCACCCTTATCACGCTCTCGCTTGGCCGCTTCGTGCTCTTCGGCCTGCCGTCGATGGTCGACGGCTGGTACCAAGAGCACAAGAACTGGATTTACACGCTGATTGGCGGAGGGCTGCTCTACGCGGTGTTCTACCTGCGGTAGTCAGCCCAGGATTTGGGGGAGCCTGGCGGGAGCCTTCCTGCCGCGTCGACGGGGGAACGCGGGGAGGGTTCGGCAGGCCGGGCTAAAGTGGGGCGGCCGTCGCAAGACAGCCGCCCCATTCTTTTGGCGCGCGTCGTGACTTTTGGCGCGCGTCGTGACGTGGCGTCAGACGCTGTAATACATGTCGAACTCGATCGGGTGGGGCATCATCTCGAAGCGCTCCACCTCTTCCATGCGAAGCTCGAGATAAGCATCGATCGCATCGTCGGTGAACACGTTGCCCTTCTTCAGGAAGGCGCGGTCCTTGTCCAGTTCCTCGCAGGCCTGGCGCAGCGAGCCGCACACCGTCGGCACTTTTTCCAGCTCCTCCGGCGGCAGGTCGTAGAGGTTCTTGTCGATCGGATCGCCGGGATTGAGCTTGTTCTCGATGCCGTCGAGACCCGCCATCAGCATTGCCGCGAAGGCGAGATAGGGATTGGCGCCGGGATCGGGGAAGCGGACTTCGACGCGCTTGGCCTTGGGCCCCGAGCCGAGCGGAATGCGGCACGACGCCGAGCGGTTGCGCGAGGAGTAGGCCAGCAACACCGGTGCCTCATAGCCCGGCACCAGCCGCTTATAGGAGTTGGTGAGCGGGTTGGTGTAGGCGTTGAGCGCCTTGGCATGCTTGAGGATGCCGCCGATATAATGGAGCGCCATGTCGGACAAATCGGCATATTTGTCGCCGGCGAACATCGGCTTGCCGCCCTTCCAGATCGACTGGTGCGTATGCATGCCTGAGCCGTTATCGCCGAACACCGGCTTCGGCATGAACGTCGCGGTCTTCCCGTAGGCCTGCGCCACTTGGTGGATCACATATTTATAGATCTGCATGGCGTCGGCCATCTTCACCAGCGGGCCGAACTTGATGCCAAGCTCGTGCTGGGCTGCGCCCACCTCGTGGTGATGCTTCTCGGTGACGACGCCCATGTCCGCCATGACGCTGAGCATCTCCGAGCGGAGATCCTGCGCCGAGTTCGATCGGCGGCACCGGGAAATAGCCGCCTTTGGTGCGCGGGCGGTGACCGAGATTGCCCATCTCATAGTCGGTGTCCATGTTCGAGGGCAGCTCGATCGAGTCGATCTTGTAGCCGCAATTGAACGGGTCGGCCTTGAAGCGGACGTCATCGAACACGAAGAACTCCGCCTCCGGCCCGAATACCGCCGTGTCGCCGACGCCGGTCTGTTTCAGATAGGCTTCCGCCTTGCCGGCGATGCCGCGCGGATCGCGCTCATAAGGCTCGTTGGTCAGCGGCTCGAGCACATCGCAAAACACAGCAAGCGTGCTCTGCGCGAAGAACGGATCGATCACCGCGGTGCTCACATCCGGCATGAGCTTCATGTCCAACTCGTTGATCACCTTCCAGCCGGCAATCGAAGAGCCGTCGAACATGATGCCCTCCTCGAAGGAGGACTCGTCCATCTCCTTGGGGTCCATGGTGACATGTTGCATCTTGCCGCGCGGATCGGTGAAGCGCAGGTCGATGAACTTGATATCTTCGTCCTTGATCCTTTTGACCACACTCTTGGCGTCTGCCATCGTACTCCCCTGTCATTCGCGTGATGAATGCCGCCCTTTTTAGCTCGGCGAGTGAATGCGCGCCATCTTTCTCAGATGGCGTCGTTGCCCGTTTCGCCGGTACGGATGCGTACGGCTTCCTCGACGTTCGACACGAAGATCTTGCCGTCGCCGATACGCCCGGTTTTTGCCGAGGCGATGATGGCATCGATGGCCTTTTCCACCATGGCGTCGCCGAGCACGAGCTCGAGCTTCACCTTGGGCAGGAAGTCGACGACATATTCCGCCCCGCGATAGAGCTCGGTATGGCCTTTTTGGCGCCCAAAACCCTTGGCCTCGGTCACCGTGATGCCTTGCAATCCGATCTCTTGCAGGGCCTCCTTGACCTCATCCAGCTTGAACGGCTTGATGATTGCTTCGATCTTTTTCATTGTGTTGCTGCACCTCCCATGGACGCAAATTGACGCTTAGCCGCGCGCTTCCGTCCGTGAATCCGCCAGACTGTGAGGCGAGCCGAAGCACGCCCTATGCCAATCCTTTAGGCGCAAGTTCTTTGCCTAGTTTCAAGGCGTTAGTGGGGTTGAACGGAGTTCGGCGGCGGCGGGAAATTGACGGCTGCTCAACGCTTAGGCTGTATGCGTAAGAATTAAGCAAGTTTCGCACCCTCTGTCTTGAGTTGTCTACTCGGGCGCGCCTTGTTCTACAAGAGGGCACTCACGCCGGATTCGCGGACAATTGATGATCGAGGTTCTGACTGCCGAGCAGATGGGGCGGGCCGACCGCCTCGCCATCGAGGATGGCGTGCCGGGTGCGACCCTTATGGAAAACGCCGGGCGCGCCGTCGCCGACGAGGTCGCCCGGCGCTTTCCCGATCGGGAAACGGTCGTGATCCTGTGCGGCCCCGGCAATAATGGTGGCGACGGGTTCGTCGCGGGCCGTCACCTCCTGGACCGAGGTTACCAGGTCAGGCTTGGCTTCGACGGCGATATGGCGCGGCTGCCGGCCGATGCCGCCGCCATGGCCAAGCGCTTCACCGGCGCGCGGGTGGCCCTCCGCCCCGATAGTCTTGCCGGCGCCGATGTGGTGATCGACGCCCTGTTCGGCGCCGGGCTTGCCCGCCCGATCGAAGGCAAGCTTGCCGGCCTGATCGACAGCGTCAACGCCTCGGGTCTTCCCGTCATTGCGGTCGACGTGCCGAGTGGCATCGACGGCACCACCGGTGAGGTGAGGGGAGTCGCAATCCGAGCCGCCGCCACCGTGACCTTCTTTCGCCTGAAGCCGGGGCATCTCCTCTTGCCCGGCCGGGCTCATTGCGGCGAGGTCAGCCTCGCCGAAATCGGCATCCCCGCGAGCGTGCTCGCCACGATCGGCCCCCAGACCTTCGTCAACGAGCCCGCGCTCTGGCTGGCGCAATTTCCCTGGCCCAAGGACGAGAGCCACAAATATGCGCGTGGCCACGCGGTGGTGGTGTCGGGACCGGTCTACAGCACCGGCGCGGCGCGGCTCGCTGCCCGTGGCGCGCTCAGGGTCGGCGCCGGGCTTGTCACAGTCGCTTCGCCAAGGGATGCGCTTCAGGTCAATGCGGCCCAACTTACCGCCATCATGGTGCGCGAAGCCGACGACGCGCGCGGGCTGAAAGCCCTGCTTGCCGACCGGCGCAAGAACGCCGTTCTGATCGGCCCCGGCCTTGGTGTCGGGGAGCGAACCAAAGAAATGGTGTTGACGGCGCTTGGCGCCGAGGCGGCAGTCGTGCTCGACGCCGACGCGCTCACATCCTTCGCCGACGACGCGGGTCCGCTGTTCGCCGCCATTGGCGCGCGCGCCGCGCCGGTGGTGTTCACGCCGCATGATGGAGAATTCGCCCGGCTGTTCTGCGATATGGCCTCCCTGCCGAAGCTCGACCGGGCCCGCCAAGCCTCCGCCCGCTCTGGCGCTGTCATCGTGCTCAAAGGCGCCGACACCGTCGCCGCCGCTCCCGACGGCAGCGCCTCGATCAACGCCACCACCAGTCCGTTTCTGGCGACGGCCGGCACCGGCGACGTGCTGGCCGGGATGATGGTCGGGCTGCTCGCCCAAGCCATGCCGGGTTTCGAGGGGGCCAGCGCCGGCGTCTGGCTGCACGGGGCGGCGGCCAAGGATTTCGGCCCTGGCCTGATCGCCGAGGACGTGCCGGAGATGCTGCCGAATGTCCTGCGCGACCTTCAGACTTGCGGACAAAAGCCGGGCTCGCGGGCCGATCTTTGAGGGCTCGAATTGCTTGATGACCCTATGTTGACACACTCCAGCCTTATGGGAGACATGGAGCAGAGGCTCCGAGGGAACGCTGACTGATTGTGGCCATGCACGCTTCGCGATTTAACATTGGCTGGCTCCTTGCGGTCCTATTCATCGCCTCGGCCGGCGCCGGGGCTCTGGCCGAGGACGTGACCCTTCTCCGCGCGCGCGAGGGGGCTGCGGCGCTCATGCGCGGGCAATATGACAAGGCGATTGCCTCCTACGACGAGGCGCTGTCGACCCCCGAGATCGCCGACTTCATCGAGGCAAGCATCTATAGCGATCGCGGCGTCGCCAAATGGCGTTTGAATCAGACCAAGGAGGCGATCGAGGATTTCAACCAGTCGATCCAGCTCTCGCCCGAGAATGCCACGGTCTACAACAACCGCGGCAACGCGCTGATGGATTTGGGCCATCCTGACGAGGCGGTGAAGGATTTCGATCGCGCCATCGCGCTATCGCCCAGTTACGGTCCCGCTTACAACAACCGCGGCAACGCGCGCGTGGCGCTGGGCCAATACAACCTCGCCTTTCAGGATTTCCGCAAGGCCGTGGAGCGGATGCCGCAAAGCCCGGTGCCGTTCAACGGGCGGGGCACCGCCCATGCCGAGCTCAAGCGCTATCACGCCGCGGTCCGCGATCTGAGCCGCGCCATCGCCCTCAACACCAAATATGTGGCGGCCTACCGCCATCGCGCCGACGCTTATTTCGCGCTCGGCCTGTATCGCGAAGCCGTGGCCGATGCCACCGAGGTGCTCACGCTCGAGCCTGACACGCCCAATCCCGAGCTGCTGCTGTTGCGCGCCCGGGCCTATGCCGGCGACAAAAAGCTCAATCAAGCCTTGGACGATTTGAACAAGGTGATCGAGGAGAAGCCCGAACTGGTCGATGCCTATATCGAGCGCGGCACCGTGTTCATAGGCGCCCGCCGCTTCGACGACGCCGTCGGCGATCTGACCCGCGCCCTCGAACTCGATCCCCGGAATGCAAAGGCCTTTGCCACCCGCGCCACCGCGAAGCTCCAGGCGGAGGCCAAGGATGACGCTCTGTATGATGTCAATCAGGCCCTGCAGATCGCATCAAACGATGCGTTCGCCTTGTGCGTCAGGGGAAATGTCTACGAGGCGTTGGAGCGCCCCGACGATGCCATCGCCGACTACCGCAGCGCTCTTGCCCAAGATCCGTTTCAGACCGAGAGCCGCGAGGCCCTTCAGCGCCTCGCCCAAGAGGTGCCGGCGGAGGAGGGTCGCACGCTGGGCGAGCCGGTCGCCGGCTGGGTGATCAAGGAGCCGCAGCCCGGACGCTACATCGCCAGCAATCCGAAATATCCCGCGGTCAGGACCGAGCTGGAGATGTTCGGCACCGGCCAACCCAAAATCCTTGAATGGAAGCTGCTGAAAGACGCGCTGTCGGGGATCGGCCTGCTGAAATATTACGCCGGCGATTTTGGCGACGGGGAGGAGAGCAGCCTCGAATATGTCGCCATCGTCGATACCCGCGCCAATAAGGTCATTTCAGTCGAGCCCCATAGCTGGGGTCCAGCCGCCGCCCAATGGAACTGGCAGGCCGTCTCGGTGGTCGTGACCGATCCCGACGGCAACGCCAACGAGATCCAGCTCCGCAAGGTGAGGCAGCGAGCCCCGGCCGAGCGTGACGATTTTTGGGGCTTCGAGCGTCCTGATGCTGGCGCCCCCACCGAGGGCCGCCGCGCCCGCCGCGGTGGCGGTGGCGAAAGCGGTGGCGGCAGCATGTTCAATTGGCTGTTCCGCTGATCCCTAGCGCTACAACCGAAACCATGATTACTGGTTCGCCCGGTCAATCCCGGCGATGACCACCGCGAGTATCCCATGACCTTGTTCCTCGCCAGCGTACGCGATCCCGCCGAGGCCGAACTGGCGCTCGCCGCCGGCGCCGATATCGTCGACCTCAAAGACCCCGGCCACGGCGCGCTCGGCGCGCTTTCGCCGGACGTGATCGCCGACTTGCGTGAGCGTGGTCGCCGGCACGGGCGCCGGTCAGCGCCACCATCGGCGACCTGCCGCTCGAGGGCGAGGTTCGCGCCGCAGTGCTGGCGACGGCCGCTCTCGGCGTCGACTACGTCAAGCTCGGACTGTTTCCCGGCGGCGATGCCGAAACGCGGCCTGAACCGGCTTGACGACCGCGGCGAGCCAGATCCGCCTCATCTTCGTGCTGTTCGCCGATGCCTTGCCGGAGTTCGACGCGATCGCGCTTGCGGCACGGATCGGAGCGCATGGCGTGATGTTCGACACGCTCGGCAAGAGCGCGGGGCCGTTGCCCGATCATCATCTCCTATATGACCTTCGCCGGCCACATCGCCGCCGCCAAGGCTGAAGGCCTGGTGGTCGGTCTGGCCGGCTCGCTCCAAGCGCGGCATGTGCCGAGCCTGCTGGCGCTTGCGCCCGACCTGCTCGGCTTCCGCGGCGCGCTCTGTCATGGCGGCGATCGCGTCCGGAAGCTCTCGACGCCGGCAGGCTGGCGGCGATCCGGGCGCTGATCCCGGAACGGCCGCGCATTCTGCATGAGCCGAACTTGGCCGACCTCGCCCCTCAGGCGTTATGCTAGGGATGGCGCGCTTTTGACGCTCGCGTCGTGAAGGAGCCTGGTCAATGGCCGAACAGCGACTGAGGCAGTGCGCGAAGCCCGCGCCGAGCGAGGCGAAGGATCTCGATCGCGTGTTCATGCACGATCTCGTGCTCGACGTGGAAATCGGCGTCTATACCAACGAGAAGGGCGTGACCCAGCGCGTGCGCTTCTCGGTCGATGTCGATCTGACGCCGGCCACGCGCCGCGCTCGACGACGATATCGGCCGCGCCTTCGACTACGACACGATCATCGAAGGCATCAAGGAGCATCGTCGCCCGCGGCCATATCAACCTGGTCGAGACCTTGGCCGAAGAGGTGGCGCGTCATTGCCTCGCGCCATCCGCGCGCGGCGCGGGTCACGGTCAAAATCGAGAAGCTCGACAAGGAGCCCGGCGCGGTCGGCGTCGAGATCGTGCGCTCCAAGGGCAGCGTCTGACCATGCCGGGCCGGATAGCGCGCGCTCATGCCGATCTCGCCCCGCTCGCGGCCGGGGCGCGGCCGATCGTCGTCAAGCTTGGCGGCAGCGTGGTCCGCTCGGCCGAGCTTGCCGGCTTGGCTCGATGCGATTGCGCAGGCGCCGCGTCCCATCGTGGTCGTCCCGGGAGGAGGGGCTCTGGCCGACGAGGTGCGCGCCTGCCAGAGCCAGCTCGGCTTCGGCGATCGCTCGGCCCACCGCATGGCCCTGCTCGCCATGGATCAACTCGCCTGGGCCGTGGCGGGAATGCGCCAGGGCTTTGCCGTGGGCGCGACCGAGGACGAGCTGCGCGCCGCGCTCGAGCGCGGCGTCGGTGGCGGTGTGGGCGCCTTACGCCTTGATCGCCGAGCGGACCGATATCGAGGAATCCTGGCGGCTGACCTCCGACAGCCTGGCGCTCTGGCTCGCCGCGCGGATCGGCGCCGCGCGCTGCTATCTGATCAAGTCGATCGCGCGGCAGGGACACGCCGCGAGCGCAGGCCAGCTCGCCCGCGACGGCATCGTCGATGCCGCCTTTCCGGACATGCTGAAGGAGACCGGCGTCCCGGCCTTCCTGCTCGGCCGCGGCGACCAGCAGGCCTTCGCCGCCGCGCTTGCCGGAGGATGCCGAAGCAGGCCGGCTTCGGCCGCTCAAGATCGATTAGCCCAACTCAAGCGTTCAGGATTGCCGGCGTCATGCTCTCGCGCTTCGCCTGCAAGAGCGGGTTAGAAGGGCGACAGGCTGAAGAGCGCAGCACCATGGCTGAAAGCATCCTGTTCCTGACCGGACATCTGGCGCGGCCCCGGCTCGAGGCCGTGCTCGGCGCCATGGAGGCGGGCTTCGACTGGAAGGTGCTCGATATCGGCGTCAAGGTCGCGGCGCTGATGACCGAGGACATCATCGCGCGGCGCCTGCCGAAGCCGGTCGAGGCCGACAAGATCATGCTGCCCGGCCGCTGCCGCGCCGATCTCGACCGCCTGAGCGAGCGCTTCGGCGTGCCGTTCCTGCGCGGCCCCGACGAGCTCAAGGACATCCCGCTTTATTTCGGCCGCGCGCGCAAGGCCTCCGACATGACCAAATACGACATTCAGATCTTCGCCGAGATCGTCGATGCCTCGGCCCTGTCGGTCGAGGCGATCGTCAAGCGCGCTCAGGATTACGCCCAGCGCGGCGCCAATGTGATCGATCTCGGCTGCCTTCCCGACACGCCGTTTCCGCATCTCGAGGAGACGATCGCCGCGCTCAAGGACAAGGGCTACAAGGTCAGCGTCGACTCCGCCGACCCGGACGAGCTGCTGCGCGGCGGCAAGGCGGGCGCCGATTTTCTGCTGAGCCTCAACGAGGACACGCTTCACATCGCCGATCAGGTTGCCTCGACCCCGGTGCTCATCCCCAAGGACCACGGCGACCTGGCCTCGCTCTACCGCGCCATGGATGCGCTCGACGCCAAGCGGCGCGACTATCTGGTCGATCCCGTGCTCGACCCCATCAATTTCGGCTTCATGGAGTCGCTCGAGCGCTACGCCCAAGTCAGGCGCGAGCGGCCTGACGCCGAGATGCTGATGGGCACCGGCAATCTCACCGAGCTGACCGACGCCGACACCACCGGCATCACCGCCGTGCTGCTCGGCATCGCCTCGGAGCTGCACATCAAGAACGTGCTGGTGGTGCAGGTGAGCCCGCACACCCGCCGCACGGTCGAGGAGCACGATCTCGCCCGCCGCATCATGTATGCCAGTCGCGCCGAGCACGAGCTGCCGAAGGACTATGCCGATGGGCTGCTGGCGCTGCATGCGCGCCGGCCCTTTCCGCAGACGCCCGAGGAGATCGCCGAGGCCGCGCGCGAGGTGCGCGACAAGAATTTCCGCATCGAGATCGCCGAGGACGGCATCCATGTCTATAACCGCGACGGCCATCACGTGGCGCAGGACGCCTTCGAGCTGTTTCCCAAGCTCGGTGTCGAGAAGGACGGCCCGCACGCCTTCTATCTCGGCGCGGAGCTGGCGCGGGCCGAGATCGCCTTCAGGCTGGCCAAGCGCTACGCTCAGGACGAACCGCTCGACTGGGGCGTGGCCGCCGACGCGCCGGCCGACGACCGGACCAGGCTGAAACAGGCCGGCCACACGCTCGTCGCCAAGCGGAAACGGGAAGCCACGTGACAGCGTTCAGAGTTCAGCCGCCATGCCCATGATCCGCGAATGCATCGTCACCACCCTCAACGAGGAGGGCAAGGTGCATATCGCGCCCTTCGGTCTGATTGCCGAGGAGGGGGGCTGGATCATCGCCCCGTTCCGCCCCTCGGCGACGCTCGACAATCTCCGCGCCACCCCGCACGCGGTCGCCAATTTCACCGACGACGTTCTCGTCTTCGCCGGCTGCCTCACCGGCCGGAAGGACTGGCCGACCCGGCCCGCAACCCATGTGCCCGGCGTCGTGCTCGACGGCGCGCTGAGCCACGCCGAGCTGGCCGTCGACCATGTCGAGGAGGACGAGCAGCGGCCGCGCTTCCATTGCCGCGTGGTGCATGAGGCGATCCACGCGCCGTTCAGGGGCTTCAACCGCGCCCAGGCCGCGGTGATCGAGGCCGCCATCCTGGCGAGCCGCCTGCACATGCTGCCGCGCGAGAAGATCGAGCGCGAGCTGGGCTATCTGCAGATCGCGGTGGAAAAGACCGCGGGCCCGCGCGAGCACGAAGCCTGGCGGCTGCTGGTCGAGAAGATCGAGGACCATTACAAGCACGCGTGACGCGCTAGGGTGCCAGCGCGTCGCGTCCGAGACCTTGGCCATGCAGCTGCAATGGATCGATTGGGTTGTGGTGGCGGTCTACGGCGTCATCACGCTCATCGTCGGTCTGGTGTACACCAAGCGCGCGGGCCGCAGCCTCGAGCAATATTTCCTGTCGGGGCGCAAGCTGCCCTGGTGGCTGCTCGGCACCTCGATGGTGGCGACCACCTTCTCCACCGACACGCCCAATCTCGTCACCGATTTGGTGCGGACCGGCGGCGTCAGCATGAACTGGCTGTGGTGGGCCTTTCTCATCACCGGCATGATGACCGTGTTCTTCTACGCCAAGCTGTGGCGCCGGTCGGGCGCGCTCACCGACATCAATTTCTACGAGATGCGCTACTCAGGCGCGCCGGCCGCCTTCCTGCGCGGCTTCCGCGCCATCTATCTCGGCGTGTTCTTCAACGTGATGATCATGGCGACGGTTACGCTGGCCGCCATCAAGATCGCGGGCGTGTTGCTCGGCCTCGATCCCTATAAGACGGTCGTGCTTGCCGCTCTGATCACCATGGTCTACGCCACGACGGCGGGCCTGTGGGGCGTCGTGGTCACCGATTTCTTCCAATTCGCGCTGGCGATGATTGGCTCGTTCGCGGCGGCCTATTTTGCCGTGACTCAGCCGTAGCGTCGGGGGACTTGCCGGGCTCGTCTCCAATCCGCAGGTCAAGGACAAGCTCTCGCTGCTGCCCGATTTCTCGGACCGCGCCGCCGTGGTGGCGGTGTTGATCGTGCCGCTCGCGGTGCAGTGGTGGAGCACGTGGTACCCGGGCTCGGAGCCCGGCGGGGGCGGTTACATGGCCCAGCGCATGCTGGCGGCGCGCAACGAGAAACAGGCCATGGCCGCCACGCTGTGGTTCAACATCGCCCACTACGCCGTGCGGCCGTGGCCCTGGATCCTGGTCGCGCTCGCCTCGCTGATCGTCTATCCGGAGCTGTCCGATCTTCAGGCCAAGCTGCCTTATGTCGACCCGGCGATCATCGGGCACGATCTTGCCTATCCGGCCATGCTGCTGTTCGTGCCGCACGGGCTGCTCGGGCTGGTGGTGGCCTCTCTCGCCGCGGCCTACATGTCGACCATCAGCACCCATCTCAACTGGGGCGCGTCTTACGTCGTCGACGACATCTATCGCCGCTTCCTGCGGCCTGACGCGTCAGAACAGCATTATGTGAATGTCGGCAGGGCGGTGACAGTCGGCCTGATGGTGCTGGCCGCGCTCGTGGCGCTGTGGCTCGACCACGCCATGCAGGCGTTTCAGATCCTGCTCCAGATCGGCGCCGGCACCGGCCTGATCTTCCTGTTGCGCTGGTACTGGTGGCGCATCAACGCGTGGAGCGAGATCGCCGCGATGGTGATCTCGCTCCTGGTCGCGCTATACCTGCATCTCGGCCACGCCCGGCTCGGCTTTGCGCCGATCGAGCCCGCGTCTGGCGCTGCTGATCGGCGTGGCCGTGACGACCGTCACCTGGCTGGCGGTAACCTTCCTCACGCCGCCAACCGATCGCGCCGTGCTCCAGTCCTTTTACGACAAGATCCGACCCGCTCCGGCCGGATGGCGCCGTGCCGTGGATACCAGCGGCGGGACGCACGCCGGCGGCGACATCGCGGCGGCGTTTCTCGCCTGGTTCTTGGGCTGCGTCGCCGTCTACGCGGCCTTGTTCGGCACCGGATATCTGCTTTACGGGCGCCTGGAGATCGGGCTCGCCTGCGCGGCGATCGCCGTCCTATCCGCTTACGCCCTCAGTCGAGTCATTCCCAGGATCGGCTTCTGGACCGGCTGAGCCTTCCTCATAGACTATCCAACCAACCTCCGCAGGAGCGGGCGATGACTGAAGTCAAGGACGTTACCGGGACAGCCTTTGTCGTGGCCGAGTTCCGCGCGCGCGAGAATGACGAGCCTCATCCGCTCTATATCGATCGGGTCGTGCCGATCTTTCTCGACGACCGGACGAAGCGGGCGGCGGATCGTATTGCGGCCGGCTTCGCGGCGGCCGAAAACAACGTCAGGCTCAGGACGCGCTACCTCGACGACAGGCTCGACGAGCAGCTCGCCCACGGCTGCCGCCAAGTCGTCATTTTAGGCTCGGGGCTCGATACCAGGGCCGTGCGCAAGCGCGCGCCGGGTGTCGCCTATTTCGAGATCGACGATCCAAGCACGCTGAGCTTCAAGCAGGCGCGGCTGGCGGAACGCGGCTTCGACGCCCCGATCAAGTTCATTGCCGCCAATTATGTCGCGTCGGGGGTCGTCCCGCTGCTCGAGGCCAATGGCTTCGACTGCGACCTGCCGTCCTTCTTCATCTGGGAAGGCAACACCATGTATTTGACCGAGGCTGCGGCTATGCAGGTCCTGAAGGATCTCAAGCGCCGCTTATCCCGGTTCGCCATCTCGTTCGATTACATGGACAAGGCGGTGGTTGCGTGCACCACCGGCGAAGCTGGAGCGACAGGATTCGTCGAGCGCTTCGCGGCGATGGGGGCGCCCTGGCACTACGGTATCGACGATCTTGGAGCTCTCGCCGCGGCGACCGGCCTGACCGTCGCCGACGTCCGCACTGTTGGCGAACTCCACCGGCAATTCTGGCCGGAGCGGCCGCTCGAGTCGATCATCTATGACCATTACACGCTGTGCACGCTGCAGCCTTGACGCACCTCAAGACATTTCCGCGAGGGCTTGCTACCGTTACCCGCACGCGCGTGTTGCCATTTCCGCGCTGTCCTATCGAGGAGGTGCGACAATGACGAAGCCTCCCAGCCGGCAGGCGGCCGTCGCTTGGTTCATCCTCATGACGCTCGGCGCGTCGGGCGCATGCGCCGCCGACGCATCGAACAGCGGCAAGACGATCCTCGAGCAGAATTGCGGCCGCTGTCATTCGCTCGCGGCCGAAGGTGCGAGCCCGCTGCCGCAGGCGCCGCCGCTGCGTGAGGTCTATCTCAAATATCCCGATCGACCAGCTCGAAGAGGGCTTCGCCGAAGGCATGGGCTCCAAGCACCGCGACATGCCGCAGATTCAGTTCTCGCCCGAGCAAGTCGCGGCGATCCTGTCCTATCTCGGCAGCATCACCGGCGTCGATCCCGCCACGCGGGCGCGCGCCATCATTCCGGGAGAGACTCCGCCTTAGGCTATTTTGGGCCGATATAGGGATTGTTGTAGCGCGCATCGACGCAGCGATCGCCGTTCCAGTAGCGATATTGGCCGCAGCTTAACGGGCGCGGCGGCGGCGAGCACGATGATGGCCGGCGTCTCGACATCGACATCTCCATTCACATCGAGATCGACTTGCGCATCGGGCATGACGATTTCGGGGCTATAACCGTGCCGCCAGCGCCGCTTCCAATAGCCCGCGTGCTCGATCAGCGTGGACGTGACGGCCGGAGCTGAGACGGCCGGCACCGGTGCAGCGTTTGCCTCACGCGGCGCAACGGCGAGGCTAATGCCGCAGGCGGTGACCGCCACAATCATGCAAATTTGACGCATCAAACTCTCCCTCTTGCTTGTCTCGCCGCGTGGTCTGATCGAACCATGCGTTGAACCTTAGGCGGGAACTTGACATTAAGGCGCATGGGTCGTGCCCGGTCCTAGTGTTACACTTTCGCCGCTGCGGCAATGCTGAAACGATCCGGGGGCTAAGACGTTACGTAACTTGCTAAACAGGAGGTCAAAATGTCCCAGAACATCTTCGGCTCCGATTCCGGCCCGGCGGTTCCCGGCGGTAGCGTCACCAAGCCCCTCGTCATCGCGCTGCTAGCGCTGCTCGCCTCGCGCTATATGGCCGGCGGACAGAAGCCGGCGTCCAAGGAGATGCCCAAGCTCCCCGATCCCGTGCCGGTATCGCCGGACGAAGAGTCCCCTGGCAACGTGCTCGACGGCCTTGGCGGCCTGATCGATCAGTTCCAGAAAAAGGGTCTCGGCGACGTGATCGATTCCTGGGTCAATCGCGGCACCAACAAGAATGTTGCGCCGGACCAGGTTTCCGTGGCGCTCGGCGGCGACGTGGTCGATCAGTTGGCGCGGCGCACCGGCCTCTCGCGCGATCAGGTCGTGGCGGAATTGGCCCGTATGCTGCCGAATGTGGTGGATAAGCTCACCCCTGAGGGACGACTGCCAACGCAGCAGGAGCTAATGCGGCTAATGTCCTGAACGCGTTAGCCAGTCATCCGAGTCCAGCCAAAAGGGGGTCCCTCATGTCGATCCTAGCCTGGATTGTATTGGGTCTGATTGCCGGCTTCATCGCCAGCAAGATTTTTGTCGGCTCCGGTCAGGGATTGTTGCTCGACATCGTGCTCGGCATCGTCGGCGCGGTGGTCGGCGGCTATCTGTTTACCGCTGTCGGCGCCACCGGCATCACCGGCTTCAACATCTACAGCATGATCGTCGCCATCATCGGCGCGATCGTGGTGCTGTGGCTTTATCACTTGCTCGCCAGCCGGTAGCGCTCGGCATGGGGTGGGCGCTGCGGCGCTCACCTCCGGCCCATCACAGCGCGGGAAGAACAAGCTCGCGTTCGGCGAGCAGCCCGACGGCGACGGCGGGAGCACAGACGGCCGCCATCTCGCGCGTGTCCGGCGCGCACCCGATTGCATCGGCGAAGTCGATATAGGCCCGGCCAAGGCGCTGAGCCACCTGCTGGGCGATGAAGCGGCCGCAGCCCGCGCCGATCACCGGTGCATCCGGCGCGATCTGTTCGCGCGCGAGCAGCGCGGCTGCCGCCGCCTCGATCTCCGCCACCTGACATGCGGCGAAGTGGCCGGCGACGTCGATCATGGCAAGCAGACCGGCGTCGCTTAGATCGCGGCCGAGCATGCGGGCAAGGCGGGCGGCGCTTTCTTGCGTGCTCTTGCCCATGAGATCGGGGGCAGGGTAGGGGTCGGCATCGGCGGGAAGCTCTCCCATTAGCCGCCAGACATCGGCCATGGTGGCGAAGCGCTCGGCGGCGATGCGCTGCATGCGCCCGTTGAACGGCGCCGTCCGCGCCACCGCCATCACCGGCGTGCGCACGGCCCCGCTATAGATCAACTCGCCCTCGGCCAGCCGTTCGCCGTCGGCAGAGCCGCGCGCCGCCACCCCCCCGCCTTTGAGCGGAATGAGATCGGTCGTGGTGGTGCCGGCATCGATCAACAGGGCTTCGGGGAACAACTGCGCGAGCAGCGCGGCGCTGGCGTGCCAATTGGCCGAGGCGACCTCCGACGACCGCTCCACGGCGCGGATGCAATCGAGAAAGCCCGCCGCGCCGCCATAGAACAGGACGTCGCCATCTGTGGCTCTGGTCATCATGTCGACCAGATAGGCGACACCTTCGGCGCGGTCGACGAAGACGTCGGAAAGTTCGCCGGTCATGGTGACGGCATGCGCCGCCCCTGGCGGGCACAACATCAGCCCCTGCTCGAGAGCCGCGTCGAATTTGCTCGGCTCTTGCCGCACGGGGCAGGGGATTTGCGCCACCTGAACCAGGCGTCCTGCGGCAAGGTAGGCGAGCTTGAGATTGGCGCCGCCCAAGGTCCCAACCGACGATCGAGCTCATTTTGTCCTCGTTTTGCGGCCTGACCGGACTTGCTTCGGCCCTATCCGCTGTGCATCTACAGGACTGGCAGGCCGGGGCAAAGCCCGGCGCTTAAGCTGTAGAGTGGAGAGGCGATCATGGGCGATTTCGCTGTTATTCCGGCTCTCGACCTCAAGGACGGCGCCGTGGTTCAGGCCAAAGCCGGCGACCGCGCCGATTACCGCCCGATTAAGAGCCCGTTCGGCGCCGCCGACGATCCCGTAGCGATCGCCCGTGGCCTGCTGGCCGTCACCGGCTCGCCCTCGCTCTATATCGCCGATCTCGATGCCATCGCCGGCATCGGCAATCATTTCGAGCTCGTGCGCGGCATTGCCGACGCGCTGCCCGGCGTCACGGTGTGGATCGACGCCGGCTTCTCCGACGTGGCCGATTGCGCCTTCTGGCTGCCGCTGGGGGCGACACTGGTGATCGGCAGCGAAAGTCTCGCCGCCGTCGACGACTGGCGGGACATCCAGGAGGCGTTCGGCGAGAGCGTCGTGCTGTCGCTCGATTTCGGCACCGACGGCAGCCGCGGTCCCGAGCCGCTGTTCAGCGATCCGGCGCTGTGGCCCAGCCGGCTCATTGCCATGGACCTGACCAGAGTGGGCGCCGACACGGGTCCCGATGTCGATCGGCTCAAAGCCATTCTTGCTGTCGCCGATGGCCGCGCCGTGTTCGCGGCCGGCGGCGTGCGCAACGCGCGCGATCTTGCCGCCTTGGCGTCGCTGGAAGCCCAGGGTGCGCTGATTGCCACGGCCCTCCATTCGCAAGCCGTCACGCAAAAAGAGATCGCCGCCCTCTTGCGAGAGCGGCGATCCTAATCCGAGCGCTTACGCGCCCATCCGTTAGAAACCCAGCTTTTGGAGCCACCGCCGAATCGGGCCCGGACCGCCGTCTTTGCCGGGTTGCCCCCGACCTGGGGGTTCTCCCTTTCAGCCAGCGGCGAACGGGTGGTGGGCGGAGTCCTTCTTCGCGGTCACCTCGGAAGCCTTCGGCTCGCCTTTGACGGCGCGGGCGATGGATTCCTTGACGGCGCGATAGTTGAAGTCCTGGATCTTCTTGTCGTCCTTGGCTTCCCAATGGATGAACACGCCGACGCAGACGAACAGATCATCGGCCTCGTTGGCGGGGATCACGCCTTCGGCGACGGAATCGGCCACAGCCTTGGCCACGGCATATTGCGCCGGACCGAACATCTGCACCGCCTGACGTGCATCCTTGATCGTCACTTTGTTGTAGAGGATCGTCGGGGGCTTGCAGAGAAGGTTGGGCGTGACCACCGCGAGCAGGGTGGTGAAGCCGTCTTTGTTATTCGTCAAAGCGTTGCAGAACGCCTGCTCCACGGCGCCGCCGCGGGGACCGATCAACAGGTCGATGTGAGCGACCTCGTTGCCGTCGCCGACGAGCGACTCGCCGACACAGGTACCAGTAATCTTGGCCATGAAACTTAGCCCTCCCTAGATGCTGACACGACAAACAGCTACGCCGCCTGAGGATCGCCGCCGGCAGCGAGCCGACGAAAGTGCTTGGCTGAACGCGCCTCCGTCCGCAACTCCTGGTTCGAGTTGCGCGGGGTGAACATAAGCCGGGGGCGGAACGATCGGCAAGTCGATTATTGACCGCATCGATCAGGGATTTTCGAGGCTATATGGGCCGTTCCAGGGCGATCAGGGACGCCGCGAACAGGGTCGCCACCGTCAAATCCGCCGAGGTGCCCGGGTTCAGCCCGCGCTCCTTCAGCGCGCGGTCGAAGGCGGTAAGGGGAGCCGTCATGGCGTCCGGCGACTGGCATTCGGTGAAGCTCGCCTCGATCGGACCGGCCTCTTCGCGCACCTGGGCTGCGGTCCGCGCGCCGAATTTCCGCTCGATCAGGGTATCGGGGATGTGGGCGAGGTAGCCGAGATAGACCCGGGTCACCGCCCAGGCGGGCTCGCCCCAGCGCTCGCGCCCCTGGTCGAGCCAGGTCAGCCCCAGCGTCGAAGATGTCGGCGAAGTCGTGGGTGTAGTTCCAGGCGATGCGGTCGCGGCCCTCGGCCGCGCGCATGGCCTCGAGCAGAGTCGACCTCGGGCTCCGTGGCGATGTCGTGGCGCGGCGCGTCGCCCAACCCGCCGGGTCTTGCCGCGCGGATCGCCTGGTAGGTTTCGCGCGCATCGTCGATGTTGAGGCCCTGTAGGACATGGTGCAGGCGGAAATAGAGATCGTCCTTGTCGGGCTCGAGCGCCGCCCCGGCCAGCGGGGCCGCCAGCAGGATGATGCCGAGATTGGTGTTCTGCCCCACGGCGCCCTGGGTCGCCTCGACCGCGAGCCTGATGCGGCTCCCCACGGGGAGCCCCTGGCGCCCGATGAGCGGCGCCGCGGCCTCGGCGCTGGCCGCGAAGTCCGCCGTCGTCATGCGGTGACCGTCGCCGAAGCGATGCACGTTGCCGGGCTTCAGCGCGTCGAGTTCGGCCAGGCAGGCGTCAAGGAAGGCGCGGGCGATCGCCTCGGGCTTGAGCGGCCTGGTCAAGCGCCCTCTTGGCCTTCACGCCGCGCTCCGGGCAGCGCGGCGTCGAGAAACGCGTCGACCAGATGATCGGAGATGGCCACGCGCGATACCCGCTGCAATCCGTTCCAGGCCGGCATCGAGTTCACTTCCAGCACGAGGAAGCTGCCGTCTCGCGCCTGGATGATGTCGACCCCGGCATAATCGGCGCCGACGCAGGACGCCGCGCGCACTGCCAAGTCGCTGATCTCCTGGCTGGCGATCGCCGCCTTGGCGCGCGCGCCCTGCTTGATGTTGGTGATCCAGCTCGATCCGTGTCTGATCATGGCGGCGACCACGCGGCCTCGGCATACGAACAACCGCCAATCCTGATGGTGCTTCTGCGCCGGCGGTATGAACTCCTGGAGATAATAGACCCCGTTCACCTCCTCCGGCGAGGACAGATCGGCCAGCGAGGCGATCAGGCGCAAGCCCTTGCCTTGGGCCCCGAACAGCGGCTTCTGCACGAGCTTGTGGCCCTCGGCGAGCAGGGCCGCGGCGATGGCCTCGGCCTCTTCGCGGCCGACCCGGGCGAAGGTGCGCGGCGTCGGGATGCCCGCGCGCTGAATGAAGAACGTGGTGGTCGACTTGTCGACGCAGCGCTCGATGGCGCGGGCGTCGTTCCACACCGTCACGCCGAGCTCGCGCAGGGCGTGCAGCACGCCGAGATAGAGCGTGACCTCCTCGAAGCTGCCGCCGGGGACGAAGCGGACGAAGGCCCCTTCGGGCAGCCGGTCGCCGAGGCCGGGAATGTCGAGCCCGGTGGCCGTCACGGTCGAGAAGCCGCATTGGTTGAGCGGCGCCAACAGGGGCGTGATCCCCCGGCGCTTGAAAGCGCGGGAGAGGCTACGCCCGTGCCAGTCCCGGCCATCGCCGAACATCACGATGGCGGCGTCGCTGGCTCCCGGCGTCGGCATGTTCGTCAGGCGAAGGAGCGGGAGAGGATGGCGTTGTCGATGTGCCCCGCCTCGAAGCTCTCGCCCGACTTGAGCGACGTCACGGTCACCTTGGCGGGGCTGAACAGCATGCGGTCGATCGCGTAGAAGTCGCCCTTCACCGCGGCGAAGATGTCGGCGAACGGCTTGCCGTAATCCTTCGACTTCAGGCTCGGCAGGGCGTCCGCCAAGGACTTGGCCTCCTTCGCGCCGCTCGACACGAACAATTGGGCGCGGCCGCCATAGATGATGGCGTCATTGGTGCGGCCCATGGCGGCGATGAAGTCGGGCGAGGGCGGCGGCAGCGGCGCGGTGGCCATGCCGTCGACGATGTGGTCGAGCGGAAAGTGCAGCTCGTGCGACTTGTGCAGCGCGACCTCGAGGCAGCGCGCGGCGATCTGCACCGTGCCGGCCAGGCTCGAGGTCGGCGCGTAGATGAAGGTGAGGCGGTCGGGATTGAGCTTACAGGCTTTGGCCACTTCCTCCACCAGCGCCGGCGGCGGCGGACGGTCCGCTTCGAGCACGAGCACCGCACTATCGGCCTTATCCCGATAATCGAGCTCCTGGAACAGCTTCTCCGAGGAGCCGAGGGCGCGTGCGGGGCCGGAGCCGAGCACGCTGTATTTCTTGCCGTTGTCTTCGGTCGAGAGGCTCCAGCCGGCATATTGCGAGCCGAGACAGGCCAGCACCGGCTGGGCGGTATGCACGGTGACCATGAACGGCCAGGAGCTGTCGGTGTCGGTGGTCTCCAGCGCCACGCGGCCGAGGCCGCCCAGGCAAATCTCCGCGATGCGGCGGCCGGCTTCCAGTCCGCCCACCGCGCGCACGCCGCAATCGATTTCGGCACTCGCCGAGCTTGCCTTGCGTGACGTCGATCCGCAGGGCGCCGGCGTCAGCGATGAGAGCTTTGACGAGCGGTGCCGCCTTGGCGTTGACGCTTGGTCGCTCCATTTGGCGCCCGGCGATTTCTTCTCTTTTGTTCACCGTCTTCCCCCCTAGCGCTTTGAAACACAGACTGGATTTTGCAAATTCGCTCCTCGATTAGGCGTTTGGCGTGCGATCCGGTGCGCGCGCGGGCCACCACAGTGCATATCGGGCGGTTTTTGTCGATCCGTTCCGATGACTTAGGACGATCCGCCGACCAGTCGGGCCAGACGAATCCCGGAGGCGCCGCACCGCCGGTCCCGGCATAGACGATTGCCGAGGCCATGGCATCCCCGAATTTCAGCCCGCGCGGCGGCAGTTTTCCCGCGCTTACCGCCTCGACATGGAGGCGCAGAAGCGGCATCGCGCCGCAGTCGAAAATGTCGAGCGTGGCGCCCGGGCGCGGATTGATCTCGAGCAGCAGAGCCTCGTCGCCATTCACCAAGAAATCGGCCGAGGCGAGACCCTTGAGCCTGAAGGCGCGACCGATGCCGATGACCGCGGCTGTCATCCGCCGCGCCGCGGTTCGAGACGGGGCGGCTGGCCGTATCGCGCCGCCATAGCGCCATGGGCTGCGCGGCGTGGGCGCCGTCCACTGCTCGCTGAAGCCGAGCACGCGCGCGCCACTGGCAGTGCCGACGAACAGTGCCGACACGGCGCGACCCTCGGCGCGCTCCTGGTAGTAGATATCGGCGCCGCGCTTCGCCACGCGGCCCGGCACGATATGGCTGCCGCCGGCGCCGCCGATCCTCTTGGCGAGCCACGGTCCCGCATTCGCCGGACGCTCGGTAGTGGTGGCGGGATGAGCAATGCGCAAGCGGTCGAGTTCGGTGAAGAACATCGCCGGCGCCTTGATGTGCTTGACCGTATCGGCATCGTTGCCGAGCAGGGGCCAGCGTTCGGCAATCAGCGTCAGCAGCTCGGGCCGGTCCTCGAAGCCAGCGCCATAGACCAAGCCGGCGATCGGCGAGGGGGCGCGCTCGGCCAGCGCGTCGAGCGCACGGCCAAGGCGTCCCCATCGCATGCCGCGCTCGATGCCGCCCGCGAGCTTGCGGCAGGCGTGAGCCGCCTCCTGCGTGTCGGTGTCGGCAAAGAAATCGGCGACCAGCGGCGTGAAGCCGGCGCGGCGCGCCGACTGCGCCAGCGACCGCGCCGAGATCGCCGCCAGCAGCAGCGACGGTCCGTCAGCCTGCGAGTTTCTGGGCAAGAGCGTAGGCGTCCCGGAAATCGAGATAGACCGGCTTCTTGGCCTCGATCATCTCTTTGAATAGGCCGGCTTCGGTCTTGTACTTCACGTCGCCGATCGCGAGTGCGCCGATGCCGACGGCGCTCGTGCCTTCGATCGGCGTACCATTGTCGTTCACGCCAATGCCCTCCACCCCGGATGGCGGCACTGCGTTCACGTCGGCAACGACCATCAGACCCTTGGCCGGTTTCAATTGGGCCTGCGAGATGATCCGCCGTCCCGCAGGGCCGGCAGCGAAGATGAGATCGGCCTCCTTCGCAAGCTCCGCCTTCTGCTCCTCGGTGGTGCCGTCGGCATAGCCGAGATCGATTTCGAACCGTGCGTTCGATTCGATAGCGAGCTTCCGTACCCGTTCCGGCCCGTCATAGCCGACGAGCGTTGCCTTGGCTCCGACGCTGGTGGCGATTACCGCGGAGGCAAAGGCGACCACACCCGTGCCGCCGAACACGGCGATGCGCTTGCCTTTGAGGCCGGTCTTGAACGTCTCCTCGAGCGCCTTCTTGGCGCAGGCGACCATCGCCGCCGCGGTGGTGAACGAGCCGGCAGGGTCGGCGAACACCGAGATCTCGAATGGCGGCACCATCGCCTTCTTGGCGCGGTCCATCATGTCGAGCGCCTCGATGGCGCGCTTGCCGCCGATGAACATGCCGGTGCGCTTCACTCCGTCGGGCCCGCGCGAGAAGATCGCGTCCTGCACCAGCCCGGTCACATCGTCGATGGTGACGTTGGTGTAGGGAATGGCGTCGTCGTAGCCCGCGTCGAGGGCCATGTTCACGTCGAACGGGCTCATATGCTTGAGCGGCGTGAGCATATGCAGAATGCGGGGGTTCGCCATTGGTGTCGTCTCCCTGCTAAGGCTAGGCCCGCGTGCTCGGCCGCTTGGCGCGGTTCAAATCGCGGGCTCTAACTGCCTCGCTTTACCACACTCGGCGAGGTGGCAAAGCGTCCCAATGGCGGTGATTACTGCATTTCGCGCGAAGCTGTCTCGATGATTGCGCTGTCGTTGCGGCCATGCGCCAGCGTGAAGCTTAGTCCAGGATGCGGGAAGCGCGCCCGCAAACGATCGAGCAGCGCTTGGCCTTCTTGCGCCGTGGCGACAAAGGCGAAGCCGGTCGGTCCCCACGAGCTTTGGCCGAGCCCGGTGATACCTTCGGCGCGCAGCCAATCGAGAGCAGTGGCGACGCTTGGGCTGGTATAGGGGCCGCCTTGCAGCGGCGCGAAATAAGCGCCCATGCAGGTCTGCAAATAGCCGACCTGCGCGCAGAACTTGGCAAAGTCGCCGGCTTCGAGCGCGGGCAGCGCGCTTTGCGCGATGCGCCGGTAAAGGTCATCGGTCTCGCTCTCTGGAAAATCCGGCAGCGTCTCGAACGCCGCCGTCTCGCTCGCCCCGGCCAGCCCGGTGGTCTCGGCGTCGAAGATCAGCAGCACGCGCCATGCCGGCGGGAACGGCAGGCGGCTGATGAGCTGCGGCAATGCGCCCTGGCGTGGACCGCCATCCAGCACCACGCCGCCTTGCGCGAAGGTGACGATGCCGAGGCCCGAACGCGCGCCGCGGCCGAGTCGCGCGGCGATGTCCTGCGGGGTGAGGTTGAGCCCCTCCAGCGCGGCGAAAGCCGAGCCGACGGCGAGCGCGAGCTGGGTGCCGGACCCAAGACCGGCATGGGGCGGGATCGCTTGCTCGATGCGGAGATCGTAGGTCTGCGCGACGCCGCAGCTCGCGGCGATGCATTGTAGATAGCGCGCGGCGCGCTCCGACTCCGGGCCGTTGACCGCGCCGGCCTCCGCGCGCTTCAGCCTGAGTCGCGTGCTCGGCCGGTCGAGCGAAAGGCCGAACGATCCGAACGGTCGCGTGCCCCGCCCGCTCGGATCGAGAAAGCCGAAATGCAGCCGCGCGGTGGTGGTGACCGCCGCCTGGCGCGGCCGGTGAAATGTCTCACCGGCATCGTTTGTTTGCGCGGAAAAGGCCTCCATTGATCGGCTCGAAGCCTCTGCTATGCTCTGACTGGGCGGGGAGTGCCTCACTTTTTCAGAGGACGGCGGCAATGGCAACGTCCGAGCGCACCTACAGCGACAGCGAGGTCGAGGAGCGGCTCAAGAAAGAGCTGCCTCATTGGCATCTCGAGGACGGCTGGATCAGGCGCAAATACAAGACCAATAGCTGGAAGGGCACGCTGATGGTGATCAACACCGTCGGCCATCTTGCCGAGGCTGCCTGGCATCACCCCGACATCACCGCCTCCTACGCCTGGGTCGAGGTCAGGCTCAAGAACCACGCCGCCAAGGGCATCACCGACAAGGATTTCGCCCTCGCCAAGAAGATCGAAGAGGTGATCCACTGGCAGCCGGGCCTGGAGGGTGGAGCGCTCGAAGGATGTCCCGCGGACGACATGCGCTTCGCCTATATCAAATACGACAAGCCCAAATCTTAGTCCCGATCGACGAATTTCAGCCCCCACGCTTGCGCCGGTTGGGCCACCTGTTTAATGGTGCGCCGCTATGGCGCCGATCCGACCGGTTCGGCGTCCCCACCTAATTCTCTGCCAGATAGACTTGCGACCGTTCAATGGCTGATCTGAAGCTCAAAGGCGTCACCATCGTCGAGACGTTCGCCGAGGCCTTCCCCATGGTCGGCACGCGGATCATCATCACCGCGCCAAGTCTCGAATGGGCGCTGATCTCGGCCCGCACCATGACTGGGTTCGCCACTTCGGTGATCGCTTGCGGGGCGGAGGCCGGCATCGAGCGTACGCTGTCCGCCGACGAGACGATGGACGGGCGTCCCGGCGTGGCGGTGCTGCTGTTCACCATGGATACCGACAAGCTTCAGCGGCAGCTCCGCAACCGCGTCGGCCAATGCGTGCTGACCAGTCCTGGCTCGGCCTGCTTCGCCGGGCTCGAAGGCGAGAAGAAGTTGAAGCTCGGGGCCTCGCTTAGATTTTTCGGCGACGGCTGGCAGATGTCGAAACGGATCGGCGGCAGGAGGTTCTGGCGCATCCCGGTGATGGACGGCGAGTTTCTGTGCGAGGCGACCACGGGCCTCACCAAGAAAGCGGTGGGCGGCGGCAATCTGCTGGTGCTCGGCAAGTCGCACGCCGCCGTGCTGGCCGCGGCCGAGCGCGGCGTCAAGGCCATTTCCGAGATCGAGGGCGTGATCACCCCGTTTCCCGGCGGCATCGTGCGCTCGGGCTCGAAGGTCGGCTCGAAATACAAGGGCCAGATCGCCTCGACCAACGACGCCTATTGCCCGACGCTCAAAGCCGCGGTGAAGACCGACCTGCCGCTCGACGTCGAGGCGGTGCTGGAGATCGTCATTGACGGGCTGACCAAAGAGTTGATCGCCAAGGCGATGCATGCCGGCATTCATGCCATCGCCGAAGGCGGCGCCAAGGCCGGGGTCACTCACATCACCGCCGGCAATTATGGCGGCAATCTCGGCCCGCATCATTTCCATCTCAAGGAGATCGTGGCGTGAGCGCGCTGACCTTCGAGCTGAAAGCGAAGCCCGACCAGAGGCTCGATCTGTCGCACCTCATTCCGTCGCGGCTGAAAGAACTCAAACCAAAAGACATCGAGGCGCTCACGATCGGCTCGACCCGCGAGGGCCTCACCGTCGGCGATGCCTTCAAGGTCAAGGGCAAGGACGCCGGCGAGCTGAGATTTGCCGGCACCGACGGGCGCTGCGACAAGATCGGCGCCGGTCTGACCGATGGCGCGATCATGGTCGACGGCGACGTCGGCGCCTATCTCGGCGCCGGCATGAAGCGTGGCAAGATCGAGGTCACGGGCAATGCCGGCGTATTGGCCGGCGCCAGCATGGCCGGCGGCAGCATCGCCATTGCCGGCGATGTCGACGAGCGGGCGGGCGGCATCATGGTCGGCGAGACCATGGGCATGACGGGCGGCGTGCTCACCATCGGCGGCAATGCCGGACCGTTGATCAGCGAGCGCATGCGGCGTGGGCTGGTGATCGTCGGCGGCGACGCTGGGGACTACGCCGGCGGCCGCATGATCGCCGGCACCATCCTATTCAAGCGCAAAGTCGGGCGCGGCGCGGGGTACGGCCTCCGCCGCGGCAGCCTGATCTTCGTCGAGGAGCCGAAAGATTTGCTCCCGACCTTCGGCGATTGCGGGGTGATGGAATTCGACTATCTCCGCCTGCTCGAGCATTGGCTCCGCGACACCGGCAAGTCCATCAAGCTCGGCGACCGCGCGCGCCGGCTGATGGGCGACATGTCGGTGCTCGGCAAAGGCGAGATGCTGATCCTGGCCTAGCGGCCGAAACCCCAAATAAGTCTCGATGTTGACCTCTGGAACGCCCATATGGGCTATGCTCGCTTGGCTAAGCGGATGGCACGCGACCGGGCCTGACAGATGACCGCTTCCCCTTATGTCCTGCTTGACGACAGTCTGACGCCCGGCGGCAGAAGTCTGCTCTATACGGCGCCGGAGCTGGTCGTTGCCGCCTACGCGCCGGACCAGGTTGGGCCCGCCCTCGACCAGATCTCGGCGGGACTGGCGCGCGGGCTCCACGCCGCGGGCTTCTTCGCCTACGAGCTCGGCTATTGCCTCGAGCCGAAGCTTGAGGGCCTGCTGCCGGCAGACCGCACCGTGCCGCTGCTGTGGATCGGCCTGTTCGGCGCGCCTCGTCCGCTCGACGATGCCGGCACCCGCGCCTGGCTCGAACAGCACGGCGCCGACGAGCGGGCCAAGATCTCCGACCTCAAACTGTCCTGGCGGCGCGAGCACTATGATCGCGCCTTCGCCGCCGTGCAGGACTACATCGCCGCCGGCGACGTCTATCAGATCAATCTCACCCTGAAATATCACTTCGCCTTCGAGGGCGACCCGGTCGCGCTTTACGCCGCGCTCAGGCGCAAACAGCGGGTCGCCTATGGCGCGCTGATCCACGCGCCCGAGTTCGACGTGCTGTCGATGTCGCCCGAGCTGTTCTTCCGCCGCGAGGGCAAGCACATGTCGACGCGGCCGATGAAGGGCACCGCGCCACGGGGCCGCACGCCGCGCGAAGATGCCCGGCTCAGGACCTGGCTGGCCATGGATGAGAAGCAGCGCGCCGAGAACCTGATGATCGTCGATCTCCTGCGCAACGATCTCGGGCGCGTGGCCAAGATCGGCTCGGTCGAAGTCACCGATCTGTTCACCGTCGAAACCTATCGCTCGGTGCATCAGATGACCTCCGGCATCTCGGCCGAACTTCGATCGGACATGGGGCTCAAGGACATGCTCCGCGCGCTGTTCCCGTGCGGCTCGGTCACCGGCGCGCCCAAGGTCCGCGCCATGGAGATCATCAGGGAGCTCGAAGGCGGCGCCGCGCGGCGTCTATACCGGCGCCATCGGCCATATCACGCCGTCGGGCGATGCCCAGTTCAACGTGGGCATCCGCACCGTGGTGCTGGCCGGCAACCAGGGCGAGATGGGCATCGGCAGCGGCATCGTCGCCGACTCCAAGGTCGATTCCGAGTTCGAGGAATGCCTGTTGAAGGCGCATTTCCTGACCAAGGTCGACAGCGCCGTTCGAGCTGATCGAGACCCTGCGCTACGAGCGCGCCCGCGGCTTCCACCTGCTCGAGCGGCATCTGGCGCGGCTGCAATCCTCGGCCGCTCATTTCGGCTATCCGTTCTCGCGCGAGGCGGTGCTTGCCGCGCTCGACGCCGAGGCCGCGCGCGTCGAGGAGCCGGTCGCTCTGGTGCGGCTGCTGCTTGCCGAGGACGGCGCGCATGACCGTGACCTCGACCGCGATCACGCTGCCCACCAAGGATACCGTGTGGCGGTTCGTGATCTCCGACCAGCGTCTCGATGAGAAGGATCCCCTGTTCTACCACAAGACCACGCGGCGGCAGTTCTACGACCGCGAGATGGAGCGGCAAAAGGCGCTGACCGGCTGCGACGAGGTGGTGTTCCTCAACATGAAGGGCGAGCTCACCGAAGGAACGCGCACCACGCTGTTCATCGAGCTTGACGGCCGTCTGTTCACGCCGGCGCTCACTTGCGGACTTGCTGCCCGGCACCTTGCGCGAGGAGCTGCTCGACCTGCCGCGCGCGGCGGCGAGCGAGGCGGTGCTGACGCCGCAAGACCTGCTGGCCGCCGACCGCATCTATCTCGGCAATTCGGTCAGAGGTCTCATCCGCGCCGAGCTGATGCAGCCCGGGCTGGAGACCGGGCTGACGCGCGAGCCGGCCCACGCGGCCAGCCCTTAAAGTTGCAGTCAGAACACCAACCCGTCATGGCCGGCTGTCCCGGCCATCCACGTCTCTTCTTTTGGTCGAATTCGTGGACGCCTGGCACTGCGGCCGGGCATGACAGCGTCGGGATTAAGTCGTCTCGCGGCGATCGTCGGTGGTGGCGGGAACAGGTCCGTTCGCGGTTTCGGTATGCAGCCGGCCGGCGGCCTTGCCGAACGAGGCGCGCAATTCGGTCCAAGCGCGCGCCAAGCCTTCGCCGACATCCTTGGCGCCCTGGCGCAGCGGCTCCGAGCGCTCCCACGCCTGGCGCGCGGCCTCAGCCGAACGCATGCGTGCGTCGCTGAAGGTGCTTTCCGCCTGCTGTTGAGCGTTGCAGGCGCATCTGCTCAAGCTCGACCTCTCGGGCCTGCTTGAAGGTCTGCGCGCGCGCCTTCACCTCTTGGAAGCGCGCGTCGAGACTCGACACGAGCTGGCTGCCGAGCGCGGCGGTATGCGCTTGCAGCGCGGCAAGCTGATGGCCGAGCGTATCGAGATCGCGCTCGAACTCGGTCCACTCCTTGTCCGCTTTCGTTTCGTCTTCGGTCGACTGATTGCCGAATTGCGAATTGTGCTCGTTTTCCATCTCTCGCCTCACTCTCGTGAAAAGGGGGTCAAACAGGGGTCTCGGGAGTTCTGATCTGACAGGGACTGATGGCGCATCCAGGTTGCGATCCAGTCAACAACGTCATGAGCCGAGCGCTCGATCGTGGCCCATGACGAGACGGCGGCTTCCCGCCACGCCTGCCACCTCGCCGATGCGTCCTTGTCGAGTGTCGGCACTTTCGCTTTCTGGCCGCTTAACGCCGCGCGCCAGCCGGCAAAATGCCGGTCTAGGTAGGACCTCGCCGCTTCCAGGCTATCCTTGTGGTCGCGGGCCAGTCTGGCCGCTGCCGTAATGGCTTCGTTGGTCTCCGCCTTGAGATAGGCGACGAAATTGTCGAGCGCGGCCTGAGCGGAATGTTCTTGTGGTTCGACGGGCTCGGCGGACGCGGGCGCAGTGCCGGCAACGATACCCAGCAGGGCGGCGATCAGCGCGGAGCGGAACCAGGGTAGGCGGAAAGGCACGAGCAACCTCGTGTTCGGAAATTCCCGTTCACCAATAGATTTGTGCTCGCAGCCGCCCGGTCAAGGGGTCGAGGCGTTAGGGCAGCGAGACCCACCCAAGCCCCAGCAGCAGCCCGGCGATCACAGCCAGGGTAATCGAGGCGGTCAGCACCCAAAACATGGCGCGCGGGCCGGTGCCCTGGCGTGCTTCGGTCGGCGTGATTTTGATCGCCATCAGGTCCGTCCTTTCGCATGAGGGGTTCACTGGGATAAACGCGCCGGCACGGGGATGCGTTCCCGCGCGATCGGCGCGGCGACCGTGCTTGGCCTAGCGGCGATGCTTGCCCGAGCCGCGTTCCAGCGACTGGATGGCCTCTTGCACATCGCGCAACAGCTCCGCCGGGCTGCGATTGTCCGCCGGCGGCATGCCTTCTTCGGTTGCCCTGAGCAGCGCTTCCACGTCGGCTTCCCAACGGACGAGGATCGATTTCTTGTCCTCGGGCGAGAGGCCCGGCAGCGCCGAGCACGTCCTCGGGCGCATGAAACACCGAAGCAGGATCGAGTTTGGCTTTGGCGAGGTCCAATACGGCGGATGTCATCGCGGCGGCGCTCCTGTGCGACTGAAAGCGAAGCATCGGCAAACGATCGGTAAAGCGAACTTCAGGCCGTCTTGCTGAGCCCCGTCATGTCGGAGCCAACGTCCTCCTCGAGGCCCAGCATGCCGACCAGCCGGTTGCGGGCGCGGTTGACGCGGCTCTTGATGGTGCCGACCGCGCAGCCGGAAATCTCCGCGGCCTCCTCGTAGGAGAAGCCGGCGGCGCCAACCAGTATCAGCGCCTCACGTTGATCGTCGGGCAGTTGGACCAGCGCCGCGCGGAAATCCTGCATCTCCATATGGCCGTGCTGCGCCGGGTGGGTGGAAAGGCGCGCGGCGTAGCTGCCGTCGGCGTCCTCGACCTCGCGGCGCCGCTTGCGCCGCTCGGAGAAATAGGTGTTGCGCAGGATGGTGAACAGCCAGGCCTTGAGATTGGTGCCTTCCTTGAACGAGTCGAGGTGGTTCCACGCCTTGAACAGGGTTTCCTGCACCAGGTCGTCGGCGCGCTCCTTGTCGCCGCACAGCGACACGCCGAAGGCGCGCAGGCTGCCCATTTCCGCCACGAGGGCCTCTCGTAGGCTTGCAGACACTTTGCGGGGCAATTTATTTGTCTCCGCTTTGCTCGAGATCTTTAAGCAGCCGCAGGAGATTCTCCGGTATCGGCTCGCGCGCGACCTCATCGAACACCGCTCGAACATGGCGGCCGATGTGAGCTTGCAGGGCAGGTGACAGGCCGTCGGTCCCGATTTCCTGCGTTCCGCCTGACTTGCCGGCGGCGCCTTTCTCAACTGCTCGGTCCATTTTTTTGTTTGCGCCTGGCATCTTTCGCCGGCGGTCCTTGTTGTTAGCGTCGCGGTCCACGATGGTCCCCTGTCGCACTTCGATCGGTGACCGTAAGATACCGGATTCTCCGAACCCAGGTATGCAAAAACGCCCAAAGCATTCAATTGGTTCCACCTTCCTGGAACCGAATTCGCGCTTTGCGCGTTATTTCGGACCTTGGTGCACGGTTTTGAGTTGCCACCCTCCGCCCGGTTTGTGAGATAACGGTTCCCAGCCCCGGGCCCATCAATGAAAGCGAAGCCGGATGCCGATGTCGAAAGCGATCGCGCCTCACCTTCCTTATCTCCGACGCTTCGCCCGTGCCCTTGCCGGCACGCAGGCCGCCGGTGACGCCTATGTGGGCGGCAACCCTCGAAGTCCTGATCGAGGATCCGTCGCTGTTCGACAATTCGCTCGATCCGCGGGTTGCCCTCTATCGCACCTTTCTCGGTCTGTGGAATTCAGTCGGCATCAACCTCAAGCCCGATGGACCGGCGGGCGCCGCGACCGCGATCGACCGCAAGCTCGAAGCCATCACGCCCGCTGCCGCGCCAAGCGTTTCTGCTCTGCGCGGTGGAAGGGTTTTCCGCCGCCGAAGCGGCGCAAATCCTCGACCTCGACGTTGCCGAAATCGACGAGCTGATCGACCTGGCTGGGCGCGAGATCGCCGCGCAGGTGGCCACCGACGTGCTCATCATCGAGGACGAACCGATGATCGCCATGGACCTCGAGAGCATTGTCGAGGGACTCGGCCACCGCGTCACCGGCGTGGCCCGCACCCATGCCGAAGCGGTCAAGGCGGTCGGTCAGCACAAGCCCGGCCTGGTGCTGGCTGACATCCAGCTGGCCGACGGCAGTTCGGGCCTCGACGCCGTCAACGAGATGCTGGGCTCGTTCGAGGTGCCGGTGATCTTCATCACCGCCTATCCCGACCGGCTGCTGACCGGCGAACGGCCGGAGCCCGCCTTCCTCATCACCAAGCCCTATCAGCCCGACACGGTGAAGGCGATCGTCAGCCAAGCGCTGTTCTTCGAGCGCCGCGCGCATTTGCGCGACCGCCCGCAGATGACGGCCTAGCGCGATTGCCCAGCGGTGAGTCATGGCCGGGATTGACCCGGCCATGTTGTCCCCGGCGGGACTAAATCTTCCCGAGCAGCAGCAGAATAAGCAGGATCACCAGGATCAGCCCGACCACGCCCGACGGGCCGTAGCCCCAGCCGCGGCTGTGCGGCCACGCCGGAAACGCGCCGAGCAGAATCAAAATCAAAATGACGATGAGAATGGTCGTCAGCATGTCACCCCCCGTTAGAAAGCCCCGTGCCGGCAAAGAAGCGACCAAACGCTGGCGTATGAGAGCCTCTTTGCCGGACTACGAAAGGCTAAATCTTGCCCGAGCAGCAACAGAATAAGAAGGATCACGAGGATCAATCCGATCACGCCCGACGGGCCGTAGCCCCAGCCCCGGCTGTAAGGCCAGGAGGGAAAGGCCCCGAGCAGGATCAAGATCAAGATGATGATCAGAATTGTCGACAGCATGTTACCTCTCTCTTAGCGGTTGCAGCGCGCGCGGCACTAAGGCGTAGGGACGCTCAGCCACCCCACGCCGTCATATTGATTTTGCGAAGGACGCCGAGCGTCCCACGACGCGACGCAGACTTTGGAACAGGCAGGCCGCCGCGGCCCAACGGGAGCCGCGGCGCGTTCAGCTTGCCTTACATATTGCTGATCCAGGTATCGACCTGCCGCTCCGCCTCGTCCTTGGCGATGCCATACCGCTCTTGGATCTTGCCGACCAACTCGACCCGGCGGCCCTCGACGACCTGGAGATCATCGTCGGTGAGCTTGCCCCATTGCTGCTTGGCCTTGCCGGTGAACTGCTTCCAATTGCCTTCAATTCGATCCCAATTCATGAAAGTCTACTCCTCTCGTTTGCCTCCCACTAGCGGGTGGCGGCCTTACGTAAAAGGCAGACGTGCGTGGTCGCAGCGCCTCTGCTCACAGGTGATAAGGAGAACGCGCTCGCCCGAAGACGAGGTTCCGGCGGCCGGCGTGGTCCCCGTCGAAGGGCCTTGATTGAACGCGATAAATCAAATGAACTCGATGGTCCGGACCGCGACCGTTACGAGAGGGGCTAGCCCGGATGGCGGCAGCAACGCGCATTCTCGTCGTCGAAGACGAATTCCTCATCGCCCTCGATATCGCCGGCGTGCTCGAACAGGCGGGTCTCGCGGTGATCGGTCCGGCCGGAACCGTCGGCGATGCGCTTCAGGCCATCGAGCAAGAGGAGGTGCATGGCGCGCTGCTCGATGCCCATCTTGCCGGCGAGCCGGTCGGCCGCGTGGCCGACGCGCTGAAAGCGCGCGGCATCCCCTTCGCCTTTGTCAGTGGCTATGGACGGGAGCAACTGCCGCCGGCGCACCAGGGTGCGCCCTTGGTGAAGAAGCCGTTTACCGGCAAGGACCTGCTCGCCGCCGTCGCCCAATTTTAAGGATCGCGCAGCGGGAGCCGTGGCATTGCAACAAAATGGCGGAACGGGCGTTGTAGGAAATGAGCAGCGGCGGATTCGCCGCCAGATGACATTCCAAACTTAGGAGCCTGACATGCTGTTCTGGGCGCTGATTTTCGCGGTCGTCGCCGTGGTGGCGGGTGTTTTTGGCTTTGGCGGGGTGGCGTCCGCCGCGGCCGGTGTGGCGCGCATTCTGTTCTTCATTTTCATCGTCGTCTTTCTCGTCACGCTCATCGCCGCGATCCTCTAGCGCGAGGACCCCTCCGACATTCGCAAAGAAACGCCCGCAACCGGGGGAGGTCGGTCACGGGCGTTTGGTTCGAGGACAGCGGGGGAGGGGCGGGATGAAGTTCGCATGCCCTCGAACCGCAACTTAACGCCGATGGTTAGGAACAGTTCCCGCAGCTCTATCGATTAATCGAACGGCTTTCCCCGGCTTGCGGAATGGAACCCGGCAGCCCAAATTCGCGCTTACTCCCACTTGCTGCGGGCGAGCACCATGAGCCAAGGTCGTGGTTTGCGAGTGCAGGGCGCGCGGCCCTGACCCGACGCCGCTGGCTAACTGATTGACGACATGACATCTTGGCTATTTCATCTGTGGCACAGGGAGTTCCGCTCAGCTCCGAGATGGCTCCCTCCGCGCTCGTCCTGCTTCATGCCGTTTCGGACGGCGTCATCGCGCTGTCGTTGCTGGCCATCCCCGTGGCGCTGCTCTACATCAACAAGCGGCGAGGCGAGAGCAATCCCGGCGAGACGGCGATGGTCACCCTGTTCGCCCTGTTCATTTTCGCCGTGGGGCTCGCCCATCTCGCCGCGCTGGTCGGGACTTTGGGTTCCGAGCAGCGAACTCGAGGGCTTGGTGAAGGCCGCCGCGGCGCTGCTGGCGCTCACCACCGCCATCGTCATCTGGAAGCTCGCGCCGCAGCTCTGGCGGCTTCCCTCGCGCGACCGGCTACAGGCCGAGGTCGCCGCCCATTTGCACAGCTTCGAAGAATTGAAAGCGTCCCGGCATCGGCTCGAGGAGCGCGTCGAGGCCCGCACCAAGGAATTGGCGGAGGCGCAACAGCGCATCGAGATTGCACTGCGCGGTTCGCCGATCTCCGTGTTCAGCCAGGACAAGGATATGCGCTTCACCTGGGCGCATAATCCGCCGGCCGGTCTCTCGCCGGGACGCCTCGAAGGCAAGACCGACGCCGAAGTGCTGCCGGCCGAAACCGCCGAGACCATCATGGCGGCGAAGCAAAAGGCCATGGACACCGGCGACGCGCAACAGCTCGAGACGAATCTCGAGCTGCTCGGCCGGAAGCGCTCGTTCTATCTGGTGATCGAACCGTTGCTTGACGAGCATGACGCCGTTCTCGGCACGACTTCGGTCGCCGTCGACATCAGCGACCGCAAGGCGAGCGAGGACCAGCTTCGCCTGGTGCTGCGCGAGCTGACTCATCGCTGCAAGAACATGCTGGCGGTGATCCACGCCATCGCGCGGCAGACGGCGTCGCGCACGCGCTCGGTCGACGACTTCCTCGATCGCTTCAGCGCCAGGCTGGTGGCCATCGGCTGCTCCCACGATCTCCTGATCGCCGACGATTGGCACGGCGCGTCGCTGCGCATGCTGGTCGAACAGCAATTGGGCGATCATACCGACCGGATCGGCGAGCAGATCGCCATCGAAGGCGAGGACGTGATGCTGAAGCCGGAAGCCGTCCAGAATCTCGGTCTGGCGCTGCACGAGCTCGCCACCAACGCGCAGAAATACGGCTCACTGTCCGGGCCGGAGGGCCGGGTGAGCATCCGCTGGCAGTTCTGCGAAGAGGCCTCCAAGCTGAGGCTCACTTGGCAGGAGCGAGGAGGGCCGCCGGTCACGCCCCCGGAGCGGTCCGGTTTCGGTCGGGCCATGATCGAGACGGTGGTGGGTCGGGCTCTCGAAGGCGACGTCAGGCTGTCCTTTCCGCCCAAGGGCGTGCGCTGCGAGATCGTCATTCCATTGGCGCAAGTCACCTCGCGCGGCTAGGCCGCAAATCCGCTGGCCTCTCTGCGCATCCGCTGGTCCCTCTAACGGCTTCGTCAACCCGAATTGATCGACCGTGCGCGTAAGTTGAGTTGCAGCCAGGGTGGGAGTGCATAGATTCCGGCTCAGAACTATGCGCCCAGCCAGGGCTGAAGGAGAACCCATGATTACGCGACGCAAGCTTGCACTGGGCGGAATTGCCGTCGCCGGACTTGCCGTGGCCGGTCTCGGCGCTGTGAGATGGCGGGGCGGCGGCGCCAAGGCCGCCACCGAGACGTTCGAGGTCAGCTATACGCCGGAAGAGTGGCGCAAGCGGCTCACCGCCGAACAATATGCGGTGCTGCGCGAGGAGGACACCGAGCGCCCGTTCACCAGTCCACTCAATCACGAGAAGCGCAAAGGGACCTTCGCCTGCGCCGGCTGCGACCTGCCGCTGTTCGACTCCGAAACCAAATTCGATAGCGGCACCGGCTGGCCGAGTTTCTACGCGCCGCTCGACGATGCGGTCAGGATCAGCCAGGACTCGACCTTCGGCATGGTCAGGGACGAAGTGCATTGCCGCCGCTGCGGCGGCCATCTCGGCCATGTGTTCAACGACGGCCCGAAACCCACCGGCCTGCGCTATTGCATGAACGGCGTATCGCTGAAATTCGTGCCGGCCTGACCCGGCTTCCGGCCCTCGCCCGCCCTCAATCCGGGCCCAATCTGGGCCTCAAAGCATTTTCTTGACACGGGGTGGAACCTTCCCCTGAGCGCCGTGTTTGTGTGATTCGGTGGGGGTCAGTGTTGCGTTCCCTGCCACGCCGTGTACGGGGGTGAAGGGGTCGGGTCCGGCCCTTTCACTCAACTCTCCGCATCCTCCCAAAGTCTTCCTCGCCCTTGCCGAGGGCCGTCTTTCACCCGCCACATTCCCGCGTCAGGAGCCATCCTTGGACGAACTTCGCGCCACGGAGCTCCCATGATCGACCACCCAACGCAAACGCCGCCGCCGCAACAGGCGATGATGCAGCTTCTGTTCGGCAAGCAGCTCACATATTCGTTGTCCGGCGTGGCGCGGCTCGGCGTCGCCGATCATATGACGAGGACGGCGCAGCCGGTCGAGGCCATCGCCTCCCGTTGCGGCGCCCACGCGCCCTCGCTCTATCGCGTCATGCGCTTGCTCGCGAGCTTCGGCGTATTCAAGGAGGGGCCGCCGCGCCACTTTGCCCTGACGCCGGCCGGCGAACTGCTCAAATCGAATGTGCCGGGTACGGTCAGATATTTCGCCATGATGTTCGGCGACGAGTGGACCACGCGCGCCTACGAGCACTTCACCTCCTGTCTGCGGACCGGCCAGGACGGCGTGAGCCAAGCCTATGGCAAGGACATCTTCGATCTCCTCGCCGAGCGGCCGGACCAATTGGAGACCTTCCAGGCGGCGATGACGAGCGGCTCCACACTGGCCGGAGACGCCATCACCCAAGCCTACGATTTTAGCGTCATCAAGCGTCTCGCCGATGTCGGAGGTGGGCATGGCGCGCTGCTGGCATCGATTCTTCGGCGCTATCCGGAAATGCAGGGCGTGCTGTTCGATCGCGCCGAGACGGTCGCCGGCGTGCCCAAAGATCGCTTTGCCGGCTGCGATGGTCGTATCGTCATCGAAGCGGGAAGTTTCTTCGAGCGCGTGCCCGACGGTTGCGACGCCTATCTGATGAAACACATCATCCACGATTGGAGCGATGAGCATTGCCGCAATATTCTCACCCTCATGCGCGACAAGCTGCCCAAGACCGGCCGCGTGCTCGTCTGCGAGATGGTGGTGACCGACGAGCCGGGGCCGACCCCCGCCAAGATGCTCGACATCGAGATGCTGGTGATGACGGTGGGCGGCAAGGAGCGCACGGCAGAAGAGTTCGGCGCGTTGTTCGCCGCCTGCGGGCTTGAGGCTCAGCCGCATCGTGCCGACCGCACGGCCCATCGCCGTGATCGAGGCCGTCCCGGCTTAAAGCGCGCTACGGCGCCGGCGCGATTTCTTTCCACAATTCGACCGGGAAGCCGCGCGCGTCGACGGTGAAGATCTGCCGGGCGATGGCCGGCTTCTTTCCCCGGCATGACCAGTCGTAGATCATCGGGTGGTCGTGGCCGATCACCGACAGCGGAATGACCTCGGCATTGGGCTGGCCGGCGCAGAACGCGCGCATCGCCTTGGTCGGCGCCATCTCCTGGTTGGCCGTGCCGCAGATCGGGCTGTTGCCTTGCACGCAGCCAAAGACTTTCCCTTGCAAGCAGCGCCACACGATGGCGCGGGCCGGATCGACCTTCGCTTTCTTCTGCGCCTTGATCTCGTCCATGCTGTACAGCGCCGGCACCATCCATTCGGGGACCGCCGGGCCGGTATAGCGCGCGTCGGGCGCGTCCACATTGGCCACCGCCTGGCAGTAGGCGACGGCATCGGTGAAGGGCGCGTCCGCCGCTTGGGCCAGGCGAGGGGACCAGCCGAACGTCATGAGCGTCGCTGAGCCGATCGCCAAGATCAGGACTCGCATCGGCTTCTCCGTGTTCATGAGGGGTTCGCGCCGCTTGCCCTGCCGAACAGAGCCGCAAGAGAAGACCAGCTTTGGCGAGGAAAGAAAAGCGCGGTGACCGCCGTCACGAGCGTAGCGGCGATCAGCGTATCCTCGAGCCTTTCCCAGAGCAGCACCGGCTCTAAGGTGGGATCGCCGCTCGCCAGGCCCCACGCAATGAGAACGATCACGGCGATCAAACCGCTGAACAGCCAGAAGCGCGGCAGCTGCGACGGCAAGATGAAGGCGAAGAGGAGGATGATCCCTACCAACACGGCTTGGGGCGGATCGATCAGCGTCAGCAGCCATATCGTCAGCACCGCGAGCACCGTTCCGGTCACGCCCTGAACGATGCGCGTATAGGTGAGGCGGATGTCCGGCAGCATGAAGACCAGCACGATCGCCGCCGTCCACACTGCGCGCACGCTCCCCGACTGCACCCCGATCCAAAGTCCCGCACTCGCCGCCAGCGCGTAGGCGAAGGCGAAACGGAGCCAATGCGACAGGCCGGCGGTAATCGAGCCGGGCCACGGTGCACCCGCCGGCAGCGGTCCGTTGCGGAGCTGATCGATCAGTTTCGTGATCAGGCTCAAGCCGACGGCGGCGCCCCAATACCACAGATCCACCGCTCCCAAGTCCGGCAGGCCGGCAACGACGGCGAAGGCGATGGCGCCGAAACGCACGGCGAAGTGAGGGCCCTTGCCGATCTGATTGAGCAGGCCCGCCGCGAAGATGCCGATGAAAAAGACGGTCCAAAAGATCGGCTGAACGCTCGCAAGCCAAGCACCGAGGAGCCCGCCGGTCGCAATTCCAAGAGCGACGCCCGCCGTGGTGCCGAGCCGGGAAAAGAGCGAGCCTTCCGTATCGGACAACGTAAGCAGCAGCCCGGTGATGCCGCCGACCAAACCGGGCCCGGCTTGGCCGCTCAGAAGTCCAATGACGATGGGAGCGCCGATGGCGATGGCGGAGAGCGTGCCGCGGCGGAGATCGAGATGCAAAGATCGAGGGAGGGGTCGGACGTCGGTCATCGGGTCAGGACGCTGAGCAGCCGCCGTCGCCCTTCAAAATGTCCAAGAGAATAATTGGCTCCCCGGGCCGAGTCGAACCAGCGACCCAGCGGTTAACAGAGAAGTTGCAGTCGCTCGTAGGCCGCCAGCCTCCCCTCGAAGAGGTCAAGCTTCACTTTCTCCTGGACGTGGCCCGCTGTCTCCAGGCGATGTCACCCGCAGCCGTCGCAGCGCGCCGCCGAAGCGAGCGCCCTAGACCGTCGTTCCTTGCAGGCAATGTCCGCCTGACGGCACCACGGATTACAGGGTTTCCGGTTTGACAACCACAACGCTGATCGTCTTGTGCTCGCCATCACCCGCCTTGTAGCCAAGATCAAAAATGCCCGCCGCGAGGCGAAGCCATTTGGCCCGATCATCGAGAGGCCAGATGCCGTCGGGATTGGGCAACATGTCCACGAGCCCGCGAATGAGATAATCGACCCCAGGCTGATATTCCGAAGCGTGGTTTGCTTGAGCGTTAGCAAGCTTCTCCCTGGGTTGCAGCCTCCGAAGGTTCATAAAATCTGTCTTGTGATGACCATTGCCTGAGGGCTTGCCGTCGACCAAATCCAAGATTTCCATGGCGCATACTCCCTACGCAGTACTAAAGGGGTGCCCCACCCCTGCTCGATAGGGAGCAGGAAATTTGCGGCGTTCTTAGGTCTACGCGTCCAAAAAGGGCGCCCGCCGAGGCGAGCGCCCCTCTTTGCGCTTGTGGCGAAAGAAGAAGGTTACTTCTTCTCAGAGCACGCTTTGGTCGTAGCATCCCACATGCCGCCAGCCTTCTCGCAGTCGGCCGGGGTCTTTGCGGTCGTCACGTCTCCGGCGAAGGCTGGGCCAGTGAAGGCAAGAGCCAGGGCCAACGCAAACGTCGAAACAAGCGTTTTCATGGACGTTACTCCCTTACGCTTTTAACGGGGGCACCGAGAGAACTCCGGTCGAGAGCGCCTGGTTCCTGCCAAGCCACGCTGCCTTAAAGGCCAATGGCGGCCCGGCGTTTGGCGTTCGCACGCACAGAGACGACGCCGGGCCTGACCAGCCTGCGGGGACTGCGAGCCGCCGGGCTGGCTGCTCGAAAAACGAGCGGTGAGGTTGAGCGTTCCGGCGTCCGCGGGGGCGAACACCCTGACTCCTAATCGTTCTCTGCAGTCCGGTTATTGATAAACAACCAAGGGAGCGCCGGCGCCGAAGGAACCGGGTTCCCGAGCCAAGCTTCGCGCGTCGACCAGACATGATCGAGGCCGCAGACGGGGCACTTCATTTCCGAGCGAATGTCGGCAAGCTGTTCAAATGTTACTTCATCCATTTCAACGCCCGTCGAAAGTTCGCGGCCGGTGTTTGGGCACCTGACCATCACCACGCTCACGTGACGCATCGCAGATCCTCGCTTTCCGGACCTTTGACTCACTCCTCAACTCGCTGGCTGACACCCGCAGGGTAGCGTCAAAACGCGGCAACGTAGTGAGAAGTTTCGAAGTCCGCTTAGGGTCAGACGCAGACGTTGATCTCAAGCTCAGCGCCCCTGGTTCACCACCCTCTGCCAAAGGTCGAACCCCTTGCCACAGAGTATGCATTTTGCCGCAGCGGTTCTTGGCCTCAGCGCTACTTCGTCTCAGAGTTACTAAGCTGCTCCGGGCGTATCCCATACGGGCTACCGGATTGAGGTAGTTCATTCCTGGGAGATACCTCCATGAAGAAGCTCGTTTCCGTGCTTGTTGCATTAGGGCTTGCGGTTGGCTTCACGGCGCCGACATTTGCTGCCGACGCCCCGAAGACGAAGAGCGCTTGCGAGAAGGCCCACATGAAGTGGGACGGCTCAACCAAGACCTGTTCTTAGGCGTTCTAATGGAAGGGCGGCGGTGCTCACCCGCCGCCCTTCCTGCATCATCGAACCCGAAATAACTTACCGTGACGCACAGAGCGCTTTCTAACGCAAATGGAGCCGGCCATGAAGGTAGCTGACATCTTGCGGAGCAAAGGTTCCGTCGTGAAGACAGTGGCGCCGCACGAAACGGCGCTTCTGCTCTCAGGGCAACTGCGCGCTGCGCAAATTGGTGCCTTGGTCGTGAGCGCTGACGGTAATTCTATCGATGGAATCGTATCGGAGCGCGACATCGCCTATGGCCTCGCGACGCACGGCGCCAGATTACCGACGATTCCCGTGAAAGAACTGATGACGAAGGCGGTCGTTGTCTGCTCGCCTGAGGACAGCATCACCGATGTGATGAAACTGATGACCCAGCGCCGCATTCGCCATGTGCCTGTCAAGGATGGCGACCAACTCGTCGGGATCATCAGTATCGGCGATATTCTCAAGCACAGACTTGGAGAGTTGCAGGTGGAAGCAAACGTACTTCGGGATTATGCGGCGGCTGCTCGTCACTAGGCCCAAGCTTACCGAGCGAGCTGTCCATCCAGCGACCCGACCAACATTTTGCTGATCAGTTGCCCGATCGGGGATGTCGGATCTGGGTCAGAAGCGGATAATTGGCTCCCCGGGCCGGACTCGAACCAGCGACCCAGCGGTTAACAGCCGCTTGCTCTACCAACTGAGCTACCGGGGAGCACAGCGCGCTCTCATCGAGCGGCGCTTCGAGGGTTAGATAGCAAAAGGGAAGGGGCCTTTCCAGAGCTTTGCGCGAGGGCAGGGCTGGAGCGTCATGCGCGGCAATCGCGCGGGTTGCGGCTTCCCCGCATAATCCTTATGTCGGCATCGACCCGCCTCCAAGGCTAGGACCAGATGGCCCCCAAAGTCCGCCTCTTCAATCGTCACTTTCATCTGCCGCAGTCGAAGCCGATCCGCATCGGGCTCGGCATTCTGCTGATTGCCGGCGGCCTCGTGGGCTTCCTGCCGGTGCTCGGCTTCTGGATGATCCCGCTCGGGCTGCTGGTGCTCTCGGTCGATCTGCCGATCGTGCGGCGCTGGCGCCGCCAGCTCACCGTGTGGTGGCACCGCAAAAAGGGCGATGACGGCGACACCGAGAGTGGCGCGAACCGCGAGAGCGGAACGGCACCTTAAGCTCCGGGTCGAGACTTAGGATTGGAGGCCACGCCCGGAATCGAACCGGGGTGCGCGGATTTGCAGTCCGCTGCGTAACCACTCCGCCACGTGGCCGAACCTGGGAGAGACTTGCGAGGTCCCCTTAACTAAGTGATGGTGCCCCTTCCGGTCAATACGCCTCCGGGGCCCCTTGAGCGATGGCGACGCTACCAGCCTGGGCGCCCAGATGATAAGAGGTCGCCAAGAGCGCTCGCTAATTCGGGCTAACCACGGCCGCCGCGGGGAGGGCAACGCAGAATGATCGACTTCGAGCGCCAGCGGCTCACCATGGTGGAGACCCAGATCCGCCCCAACGAGGTGACCGAGACGCGGCTGCTGGCGGCCATGCGCGCGCTGCCGCGCGAGCGTTTCGTGCCGCCGGAGCTGCGCACGCTGGCCTATATGGACGAGGGCATCGAAGTGTTTCCCGCGATCGACGGCGCGCCGGCGCGCTATCTTCTCGCCCCCATGGTGCTGGCCCGGCTGGTCCAGCTGGCCGCCGTCGAACCTCACGACACCGTCCTCGATATTGGCTGCGCCACGCGGCTATTCGACCGCCGTCCTGGCGCGGCTCGGCCGCTCGGTGGTCGGGCTCGAGCCCGAGCCCGAACTTGCCGAAACGGCGCGCGACAGCCTTGCGCGCGGTCGGGATCGCCAATGCCGACATCGTCGAAGGCGCCCTGGCGCTTGGGCGCCCGGCTGCGGGCCCTTATGACGTGATCCTGTTGAACGGCAGCGTGCCCGAGCCGCCTGAGGCCCTGATCGCGCCAGCTTACGGAGGGCGGCAGGCTCGCCGCGGTGCTGTCGAGCGGCGCCATCGGGACCCAGGGCAAGGCCTATCTGTTCGTCAAAGTGGGCGGGGAGGTGAGCGGGCTGCCGCATTTCGACGCCGGCGCGAGACCGCTGCCGGGCTTTGCGCCTGAGCCCTGCTTCACTTTCTAGAGCCTTCCGCACCCTTTGGCACTGTTGCCGCGATCCCACAGTGCACCGGGCATTTTGCCCAATGAGGCCCAACCACGGGGTATCGCACCCCGCTCATGGTGCTTTATGGTTTGACCGCAGTGGGGGCCGGGGGGACATCACCAACTGCGGGAGAAGTCGAGTGCGAGGCGTCGTGGGCAGGCAGCGACATGTCGTCCTGCGCGGCAATGTCATGGCGGCTGCGTGGCGGGGCTGCTCTCGTAATCGCGTTCCTCGTCGTCACCGTCTTTGGCCGTCCGGCTAGCGCCGAGACGCTAGAGGAGGCTTTGGCCGACGCCTATCTGATCAATCCCGTGCTCAATGCCGAGCGCGCAAGGCTCAGGGCGACCGACGAGCAGGTCGCGCTCGCCAAGTCCGGCTTGCGCCCGTTCGTCAGCGGCTCCGCCGACTACGAACTATCGTCAATCCAGAACAGCGAAATCGGCGAACGGGAACCAGGGCGGCGGCGTCATCGATCTCGGTGAGCTCGGACAGTTCCCCATCGATACCGGTCCGGCCGGCGACACCGACGACGGCATCACCCATCCGCACGGCTATTCGGTGCAACTGACCCAGCCGCTGTTCGAGGGCTTCCAGAACCTCAACGCCATCAGGCAGGCGAAATCGACGGTGCAGGCGGCGCGCGAAGTCCTGCGCACCGTCGAGCAGACCGTCCTGCTCGATGCCGCCACCGCCTACGTCAATGTCGTGCGCGACACGGCGATCGTGCGGCTTGCGCGAGAACGACGTCTCCGTGCTGACCGAGCAGCTCAAGGCGACCAAAGACCGCTTCGATGTCGGCGAGGTGACGCGCACCGACGTGGCGCAAGCCGAAGCGCGCCGCGCCGAGGCGCTGGCCACGCTCGCCGCCGCCCAAGCCAATCTCAAGACGAGCCGCGCGGCCTATGAGCAAATCATCGGCCATCCCCCGGGCAATCTCGTCACGCCCGCCTCGATCCGCCATCTGCTGCCCTCGAGCATCAACGAGGCCATGACGCTCGGCGACGGCGAGAACCCGCATCATCCTCGCCGCCGTCTATAACGAGGAGGCTTCGCTTTACGCCGGTCGAGCAGATCATGGGCGAGCTGCTGCCCGAGGTCACGCTGGAGGCGCAATACGAGAAGCGCTTCGACCAGACCAGTTCGACCGCGCGAGCTCGAGACCACCACGGTGACGGGCCGGGTCGACGGTGCCCTTCTATCAGGGCGGCGGCGTCGCGGCCCGCGTGCGCCAGGCCAAGGAGACCAACAACCAGCTCAAGAAAGAGGTCGAGGACGCGCGCCTCAGGGTGCATGCCGACGTGATCGCGAATTGGGGCATCTTGCAGTCATCGGGTCCGGCAATCGAATCGGCCCAAGCCGCCGTCGCCGCCAATAAGATCGCGCTGACCGGCGTGCGCGAAGAGGAGAAAGTGGGCCAGCGCACGACGCTCGACGTGCTCGACGCCCAGAGGGAGCTTCTGAACTCGCAGATCGGCCTCGTCACGGCGCTGCGCGACCGTATCGTTGCCGAATATTCCCTCTACGCCGCCATCGGCCGGATGGACGCGCAAACGCTCGGTCTGCCAGTGCCTTATTACGATCCGATCGAGCACTATGACATCGTCAAGAACAAGTGGTTCGGCCTGCGTCCGCCGACGCCGCCGGTGCCCGATGAGTGAACGAAAACGCGGGCTTGGCGCGTTAACCAACGTTACGACGGGTTTGGCCAACCAAATCGAGACTTGGGTGTTAACGGTGTGTTAAGCTACAAATTCAAGGGCGACCCTGGTGTTTGACCGCCGGGTCGATGCGGGGGTTTATATGGCGGTAAGGGATCAAGTCATGAGCAGCACGGAGCGGGCTCCTGAACCGACGATGGAGGAGATTCTGGCCTCCATCCGTCGGATCATCTCAGACGACGAGTTCGAGTGCGGCAAGGCAGCCGACCGCCTCTGCGAGCCAGCAGGACGACGAAGGTCTTGAGGCCGTGGAAGGGGAGGCTGACGACGAGATCATCAACGACATCGCGCGGGTCTTGAGTGGGAGCGCGTCGGCGGCCGAAGAAGAGGAGGATATCCTCGATTTGACGGCCGAGCTCGGCGGGCTCGAGCTGGTCGGAAGATGCCGGCTGCTCGACGCAGGAATGATCGAAATGGTCGAGGTGGTCGATGTGATCGCCGAGGCGCCGGCTCGAGGACGAAACGCCGGCAGTAGCGGAGCAGGCCGAGGCCGCTCTGAGCCCCAACCTCAACCCGAAGCCCAGGCCCTGGCCGTCTCAGCCGCTCCGGCGCCGATGTCGGCGAGCGACGAAGCGGCGTCGGCGCTGGAGCGGGCGATCGCGGCCTTGCGGGCAGGGCACGTACCGACCTCGATGGCTGAATTCATGCCGCAGCCGGAAGCCCAGCCTCCGGCCTTTGCGTCGCAGCCGGGCCAGCCCGCCGAGCCAGAACCGGAACCCGCGCCGGAGCCAGAGCCGGAGCTTGAAAGCCGAACTGGTGCTGACCGAGTTCGAAGCGGAGATGATGGTCGAGGAGCCGGTCGAGTTCGAAGCGGCCGCCCCGAGCGAGCCCGAGCAGAGTTCCAGCCTGGGAGGCGACACGCGCCGTGGGCCGGCGCTCCCGAGCCCCTGGTCGAGCCGGAGCGTCCCGCGGCGCGCGCCAATGGCGGCTGGCGCACGGCACCGCCGTCGCTCGATGCCGCGCACAAGACCCTCGAGGACAGCGTCAAGGACATGCTCCGTCCGATGCTGCGCCAATGGCTCGACGAGAACATGCCGCGCGTGCTGACCGCGGCTCTCAAGGACGAGCTCGGGGACAGCGGCGCGCGTCGGCCAAGGCGACTAGAGGCGCTCTCGAGTTGACAGTGCGGAAGGCAAGCGCGTAGGACGCGCGCGAGCGACCCTTACGCCAAGCCTCCGCATCCATGCTCGACAAGACCTATCAGCCGCAAAAGATCGAAGGCGACATCTATCGCGCCTGGGAGGAGGCGTCCGCCTTCGCCGCGGGCGCGCCCGGGCGCGCCCAGGCCAAGCCGTTCGCCATCGTCATTCCGCCGCCGAACGTCACCGGCTCGCTCCATATGGGGCATGCCCTCAACAACACGCTGCAAGACGTGCTGGTGCGCTTCGAGCGCATGCGCGGGCGCGACGTGCTGTGGCAGCCGGGCACCGATCACGCCGGCATCGCCACCCAGATGGTGGTCGAGCGCCAATTGCTGGAGCGGCAGGAGCCGAACCGCCGGGCCATGGGCCGCGAGGCGTTCATCAAGCGCGTGTGGCAATGGAAAGAAGAGTTCGGCAACACCATCGTCGGCCAGCTCAAGCGGCTCGGCTGCTCCTGCGACTGGTCGCGGCTCAGATTCACCATGGACGAGGGCCTGTCGCGCGCCGTGCGCAAGGTCTTCGTCGATCTCTACCGCGCCGGACTGATCTACAAGGACAAGCGCCTGGTCAATTGGGACCCGGAGCTGCTCACCGCCATTTCCGACCTCGAGGTCGAGCAGCTCGAGACCAAGGGCCATCTCTGGCACCTGCGCTATCCGATCGAGGGGACGAGTTCAATCCCGACGACCGTCCACCTTCATCGTCGTCGCCACCACGCGGCCCGAGACCATGCTCGGCGACACCGCCGTCGCCGTGCATCCCGACGACGAGCGTTACCGGCACCTGGTCGGCAAGAACGTGATCCTGCCGCTGGTCGGGCGCCGCATCCCCATCGTCGCCGACGAATATTCCGACCCCGAGAAGGGCTCCGGCGCGGTCAAGATCACGCCGGCCCACGACTTCAACGATTTCGAGGTCGGCAGGCGCCACGGCCTCCCGATGATCAACGTGTTGAGCCCCGAGGCTAAGCTCCTGCTCGATCCCAATCCCGAGTTCACCCAGAATGTCGCAGCCGAGCGCCGAACTCAAGGCCACGATTCTCGAATTGAACGGCGTGTTCCGCTTCGCCGCGCGCAAGATGATCGTCGACCGCCTCGAAGCCCAGGACCTGATCGAGAAGATCGAGCCGCACGTCCATACCGTGCCGCATGGCGACCGCTCCAACGCCGTGATCGAGCCGCGCCTGACCGACCAGTGGTATGTCGACGCCGCGACGCTGGCCAAGCCGGCGATCGACGCGGTCAAGCGCGGCCGCACCAATTTCGTGCCGAAGAATTGGGAGACCACCTACTTCCATTGGATGGAGAACATCCAGCCTTGGTGCATCTCGCGCCAGCTGTGGTGGGGCCATCAGATTCCGGCCTGGTACGGGCCCGACGGCAAGATCTTCGTCGCCGAGGACGAGGCGGGCGCGGAGGCGCAGGCCAAGGAGCATTACGGCAAGCCGGTCGTGCTCAAGCGCGACGAGGACGTGCTCGACACCTGGTTCTCCTCCGGGCTCTGGCCGTTCTCGACGCTGGGATGGCCCGACAAGACGCCCGAGCTTGCCCGCTATTACCCGACCGACGTGCTGGTCACCGGCTTCGACATCATCTTCTTCTGGATCGCGCGGATGATGATGATGGGCCTCTACGTGATGGAGGAGGTGCCGTTCCGCGACGTCTACATCCACGCTCTGGTCCGCGACGAGAAGGGCCAGAAGATGTCGAAGTCGAAGGGCAACGTCATCGATCCCCTCGACCTGATCGAGACCTACGGCGCCGACGCGCTCCGCTTCACCCTGGCCGCCATGGCGGCGCAGGGCCGCGACATCAAGCTGCAGTCCGTCCCGCGTCGAGGGCTATCGCAACTTCGCCACCAAGCTGTGGAACGCCGCGCGCTTCGGCGAGATGAACGGTTGCGTGCCGCGCGCCGGCTTCGATCCGGCCGCCGCCAAGGTCACGCTCAACCGCTGGATCGCCGGCGAGAGCGAGCGCACGCTTGCCGCCGTCACCGAGGCGCTTGCAGGCCTTCCGCTTCAACGAGGCGGCCGGCGCCATCTATCATTTCATCTGGCACGTCTATTGCGACTGGTATCTCGAGCTGATCAAGCCGATCCTGGCCGGCAGCGATGCCGCCGCCGCCGCCGAGACGCGCGCCATGGCCGCCTTCGTGCTCGACCGGGCGCTCAAGCTGCTGCATCCCTTCATGCCCTTCGTCACCGAGGAGCTGTGGGCGAAGCGCGCCGCCGAAGAGGAGGGCCGCGCCAACCTCCTCATGCTGGCGCCGTGGCCCGAGCATCAGGGCCTCCAGAACGCCGACGCCGACGCCGAGATCGGCTGGCTGATCAAATTCATCTCGGAGGTTCGCTCGGTGCGCGCCGAGATGAACGTGCCGGCCGGCGCCAAGGTGCCGCTGGTCATCTCCGGCGCCAACGATGAGACCCGCGCCCGCGTCGCCCGCCACGAGGAGACGCTGCTGCGCCTCGCCCGGCTCGACCAGATCGAGTTCGGCAAGCCGCCGTCCGGCGCGGTGCAGATCGTGCTCGACGAGGCCGTGCTCGCGCTGCCGCTGGCCGGCATCATCGACATCGACGCCGAGTCCGAAGCGGCTGAAGCGCGAGATCGACAAGGTCGGCTCCGAGATCAGGCAGATCGACGCCAAGCTCGCCAACGAGAAATTCGTCAGCCGCGCGCCCGAGCACGTGGTCGAGGAGCAGCGCGAGCGCAAGAGTGAAGCCGAAGCCATCAGCCGCCAAGCTCGAACAGGCGCTGAAGCGCCTCGAAGCCGCGCTTTAGGTTTCACCGATACCCCAATCCACGCGTCATGCCCGGGCTTGTCCCGGGCATCCCGAATTTCGACAATCAAGGGACTTCAGAGACGTGGATGGCCGGGACTTCGCCCGGCCATGACGGTGACAAGGGAAAGCTCTCACCTAAGCGACAGCTATTTCGGCAGCGCGCCTTCCGCCACTTCAAGCTGTTTGATGCGGCGGGCATAGACCACGAGATAACCCAAGATGAAGAGATAGAGATAGGTCTCGATGGTTTCGCTCGGCCGATGCAGGACGGTCGGGATATGGGCGCCTTGCTGGAGCCGATCGATCAGCTTGAACAGCGAGGCGCCGAACGCGAGCGGCACGAGCGCCGCCGGCGGCAGGAACAGCGACGCCCGGCAGGCGCGCAGCCAAGGATAGAACAATGCCGCCAGCGGCAGCATCAGGCCGCCGACAAAGATACCCACCTCGAGGATCGACCGCGGCGTCTTCTCGAAGATGGCATAGGTGTTGTGCAGATTGGTCTCTTCCTGGCGGTTGACCATGGCCCAGTACTCGGGCGTGTTCCAATGGAAGATGTGCTGGCCCCAGCTCATCTCTTCCCCGGCGATGTAGAGGCAGCTCAGCGCGCCGACCAGCGCCACGCCGAACACGAACGGCCGCGCCCTGACGAAGGGCAGGAGCAGCAGGCTGGCGGCGATGAACAGGCCGAACAGCGGAATGAAGAAATGAGAGATCTCGAGCACGCCGTAGCCTTCCGGCAGCACGTAATGCATGTAGAGATCCGGCGCGAGCTGATAGGTCCCGACCGCGAACACCGCCACCAGCAGCGGAAGGCCGAGCCACCACCACGCTTCGCTCCAGCCGGGGTCGCAACTGAAGGGCCGATACGGGCCGTGCGGTATCTTAGGGTCGGGGAGGGGCGGCTGTGCCTTTGCCATGGTCATAGCTTCGGTTATCGGATCCAAATCTTCAGTCTCGATCGCGTGGATACGACGCGCGAACACGATCAAATAGCCCAGGATGAATAAATAGAGATAGACTCGACCGACTCGCTCGGGCGCTGCACCAAGGCTTGCAGGTAGCCCTTCTGCTGGGCGACGTCCAAATACTTGAACGCGAACACGGCGATCGCGATGGGTATCAGCGCGGCCGGGGGCAGGAACAGCGACAGCCGGTTGGCGCGCACGCGCGGATCGAACGCCGCGACCAGCGGCACCAGCAGTCCGCCGATGAACACGCCGATCTCGAGGATCGCCCGCGGCCACTTCTCGAACACCGCATAGGTGTTGTGCAAATTGGTCTCGCCTTGGCGGTTGACCTGCGCCCAATAGTCCGGCGTGTTCCAATGGAAAAAGTGCTGGCCCCAGCTCATCTCCTCGCCGGCGATGTAGAGACAGGAGAGCGCGCTGAGGATCGTGACGGTGAGCACGAAAGGACGCCTGCGCACGAAGGGATTGAACAGCAGCCCGACGGCGATCGCCAGCGCGACCAGCATGATGACGAACTGCGAGAGTTCGAGCACGCCGTATCCTTCGGGGATCACGCGCCGGTCGTACCAGTCCGGATCGAGCCTAAAGACGGCGATCAAGGCCAGCGCGCTGACCACCGGAACAGCCAACCACCACCATGCCTCGCTCCAGCCCGGGTCCGACGCGAACGGACGGTAGGGCCCCGGCCTGGCCGGGTCGGGCAAATGCGCTCGGGCTGTGCCGACAGGCGCGCCTGGCAATTTCAGCATCATTGTTTGCGTCCCTTGCGGCGCATCGGCAGCATCCCCTAGCCGGCCTTCCCGGCATTGCCTGTCTTGCTGTTCAACGGAATCGACAACTGCGCCGGCGGCCCGTAATTCGCGTTGGCCGCTCCAACCTCGGGAAGATTGCTGACCTCTTCGCTCAGCAGCTGGCCGTTGCGGGCGAAGTGCTTGACCCGATAGACGCCCGGCTCCAGCTGTTCGACCTCCATGAAGCCGGCCAGCGCGAACGGCATGGTGTTATTCAGAAAGAACCGGTTGGACCGCGACGCCGGGCGTCTCCAAACGCACGCCCAACGCTCGCGCGACCGTCTGCGCCAAATGGTAGGTGGTCGGCGGCGACCACGCGCTGAACAGCGTGGCCACGTCAGACCGCGGCCGGTTTGTCAGCAGCATCATGGGAACCATGGCGACGCGAAGATCGGTGAAGCCATGTCCCCAGCTGCCGGTCTCGGCCATCAACTCGCTGTGGTCCGCGGTGATGAAGATATGGACCGCGCCCGGCCGCTTCAGGAACGGCTCGACCATCGCGCTCACGTCGCGGTCCCAGCAGCGCAAGCCGTTATCGTAGGCCGCTCGCCGCCGGTCGTCGGTCGATCCCCCGTCCGCGTCGAAAATGTACAGACCCTCGGGCGCGGGCGCGCAATTGTTGGTGTAGGGCGTGTGGTTCACGCGCTGATGCAAGAAGACGAAGCTCTTCTGCGCGCCTTCGGGGATCTCGTAAGCGAGCTTGGTGAGATCATCGTCGCTCTCCACGGTTTCGACCCGCTCGGCATCCGGCGCGCCTCCGGCGGCTTCGAGAAAGTTCAAGGTTTGCGCCGAGAAGTACCAGCTTTTGAAACCCTGTTGATGGGCCAGCCCGAACAGATTGACGCCGAACTTCTGGGCCTGGACCGGCCAATAGGCGGCCCGCAAGAAGCCCGGCACGCTGGCATAGGTGTCGAGGCCCCCGGAGAAACCGATCTGCGGGATCAGGGTGAAGCCGGTCGGCGGGCTGGCGCGCCAGCCGGCAAGATGCGGCGTGGTGTCGGCCTTGAACCCGTATAGCGACAAGCGGGTCGGGTTGATGCTCTCGCCCATGATGACGACGACAGTCACCGGTTCGGTGTCCGGCGGCGCCTGAAGCTGAGTCTGCCCGATCACGTTCAGATTGTCGGCGGCCACATGGGTCAGCCCCATGCGCACCGCGCCGACCGCCGCCTGGAACGGGCCGTACATCGCGGCGGTGTGCTTGCCCGGGAACGCCGCGTCGATCCGCGGATGCAGCATCCACGCCGCCATCGCCGCCACGGTCATGACGATGAAGGCTACGCCCGAGACCCGCCACCGCAGGTTCGCATTGGCGCCCTCACGCCATTGGAGGGCGATCAGCGCCGCGCCGCTTACCAGCAAGGTGATCAGCCACGGCATCAGAACGCGCCAGTCGGCCAGCACGCCGATAACGGTGTCGGCGGCTTCGTGCTGGAACAGCATGAGGTGCTCCGGGCTTAAGGCCTGGCCGAAATAGACCACGTAGCCGGTCCAGATGATTTGGTTGAGCACCAGAAAGGCGATGACCGCGACGCGAAAGCGCCGCGACTTCGCCGTGGTGATCAGGAGCGCGACGACCGCGGCGAACAGGATCGCTTTGAAACCGCTCACGGCCTCGACCGCGTAACCGCTCCAATAGAGCAGGACATCCGGCAGCAGCAGCAGCGCCCAGGTCGCAAGCCACACGCCGGCCAAAGGCAACGCCGCGCGTAACATGACGCGCGCGCGAGCCCAGACCCGATCTGTGGCCGACTGCGTCTCCTCGGCACCTTGGCCCGCCTCGACCACGAATCCTCCCCCGGTTTTTCTTTGCTTTCAGCCCTGACGGCCAACCATTGGGCCGGTATTGGCTTTTTCCACTATGACGGTTCGTTGACAGGGTGCCTAGTGGCCCGTTGTCGCGTTCGCGCCAACGTCATCTGTCTCGAGTTCGTGGATGCGTCGCTCGAACAGGATCAAATAAGCCAGGATGAAAAAGTAGAGATAGAACTCGACCGTCTCGCTCGGTCTCACCGACGAGTAATTCGCGCCGGTGAATTTGACTGCGCGCCGTCGAGCCTGAAGCCCAGCATGAGCAGGGCGGTTGGAACCAGTATCGCGGCTGGCAGGAATAGCGCCACGCGGCTTTGCCGCAGGCGGGGAAGAAACCAGCAGAGGATCGGCGTGACCAACCCGCCGATCAGCACCCCGAGTTCGAGCAAGGTGCGCGGGGTTCGCTCGAAGGCTTTGTTCATGTTGTGAATGCTGAGTTCGCCCTCGTCGTTCACCTCGGAAATCAGACTGGGTTCCTGCCAGAAGAAGATGTGCTGGCCCCAGCTCACCTCCTCGCCGGCGATGTAGAGGCAGGACAGGGCTGCGACGATTGTCACAGCGAGCACGAACGGCCGCCGCCGCACGAATGGGTCGAACAGCAGCTGCACGGCGATGGCGAACCCGATCACCATGAGGATGAACTGGGCCGTCTCGAGTACGCCCGGACCTTCGCGGGTGACCCAATGCCGGTGCCAGGCCGGATCGATGGCAAAGCTCGCCACCACGAAGACCGCGGCGGCCACCGGGATGCCGAGCCACCACCACGCCTCGCTCCAGCCGGGATCGCTGGCAAAGGGCCGGAAGGGACCCTGAAATTTGGGATCGGGCAGGCCAAGGCGCTGCGCCGGCTTCGCCGCTGGTCTGGCGCCGGCAGAACGTGGTTTTCTGGGCGATTTCGCCATCTTGCTCCCCCCAAGAGCAGCCAAGAGCGGCCGATGACAGATTTACGACAATCCTAGGGTTCTTGCCTGTAACGCCGCCAAATGCCAAGTCGAAGTTTTGCCGTTGCCTTGGGCAGTTCACCTAGAATCTTGGCAACTGTAGCTAAATTGCAACAATATGCGGCATTTGTGCCTCGTTTGCGCCATAAAACTTTGACACATCGGGCTTTGCAGGAGGCGCGTCGGCCTAAAACGCTTCCCATGGCTCAGATTGGGGGACGAGCCGGGAGAAAGTGGGGGCCGAGCCATTGGGGAGCGGTGGGTAACGCCACATATTCCCCTTCGCACCTCATCCGGGCGTTAGCAGAGATGGACGCGAAGACGTTCGATAAATCCCGCTTGCCGAGTCGGCATGTGACCGAGGGCCCGTCCCGGGCTCCCCATCGCTCGTATTATTATGCGATGGGTCTGTCGCGCGAGCAGATTCACCAGCCTTTTGTCGGGGTCGCCACCTGTTGGAACGAGGCCGCACCCTGCAACATCTCGCTGATGCGCCAGGCGCAGGCGGTGAAGCAGGGCGTCGCCGCTGCCAACGGCACGCCGCGCGAATTTTGCACCATCACCGTCACCGACGGCCTCGCCATGGGCCATCAGGGCATGAAATCCTCGCTGCCGTCGCGCGAGGTCATCGCCGATAGCGTCGAGCTCACCATCCGCGGCCACAGCTACGATGCGCTGATCGGCATGGCGGGTTGCGACAAGTCGCTGCCCGGCATGATGATGGCCATGTGCCGGCTCAATGTGCCGTCGATCTTCATCTATGGCGGCTCGATCCTGCCCGGCTCGTTCAAGGGCCGGCCCGTCACGGTGCAGGACCTGTTCGAGGCGGTCGGCTCGCTTTCGGTCGGCAAGATGTCGAGCGAGGATCTCGAGGAGCTGGAGCAGGTGGCCTGTCCGTCGGCCGGCGCCTGCGGCGCTCAGTTCACCGCCAACACCATGGCCTGCGTCTCCGAGGCGATCGGGCTGGCATTGCCATACTCGGCCGGCGCGCCCGCGCCATACGAGATCAGGGACCGGTTCTGCATGGCCGCGGGCGAGAAGATCATGGATCTCATCGCCTTGAATATCCGGCCGCGCGATATCGTCACCCGCAAATCGCTGGAGAATGCCGCGGCCATCGTCGCCGCGACCGGCGGCTCGACCAACGCGGCATTGCATCTGCCGGCCATCGCGCATGAATGCGGCATCGACTTCGACCTGTTCGCCGTCGCCGAAGTCATGAAACGGACACCGTATATCGCGGATTTGAAACCGTCTGGCCGTTATGTCGCCAAGGACTTGTTCGAGGCTGGCGGGGTGCCGCTCCTGCTCAAGACCCTGCTCGATCATGGCTATCTCCACGGCGACTGCATGACCGTGACCGGGCGGACCCTGAAGGACAACCTCGCCAAGGTTAAGTGGAACCCCGATCAGGACGTGGTGCGGCCGGCCGACAAGCCGCTGTCGCCGACCGGCGGCGTGGTGGGTCTCAAGGGCTCGCTCGCTCCCGACGGCGCCATCGTCAAGGTGGCCGGCATGAAGGGACTGAAATTTAGGGGCCCGGCCCGCTGCTTCGACTGCGAAGAAGACGCCTTCGCCGCGGTCAGCGCCAAGCGCTACCAGGAAGGCGACGTGATCGTCATCCGCTATGAGGGGCCGCGCGGCGGCCCCGGCATGCGCGAGATGCTGTCGACCACCGCGGCGATTTACGGTCAGGGCATGGGTGACAAGGTCGCGCTCATCACCGACGGCCGCTTCTCGGGCGCGACCCGCGGCTTCTGCGTCGGCCATGTCGGGCCGGAAGCGGCGCTCGGCGGTCCGATCGCGCTCATCCGCGACGGCGACATGATCGTGCTCGACGCCGAGAACGGCACGCTCGATGTCGAGCTCGACGAGGCCGAGCTCAAGAAGCGCGCCAAGGCGTGGAAGCCGCGGCCGGGCGCCTTCAAGAGCGGCTATTTGTGGAAATACGCCAACGAGGTGGGGCCGGCGCGGACCGGCGCCGTGACCCATCCCGGCGGCAGCGTGGAAGTGGCGTGCTATGCTGATGTGTAACAGACTGGCGCTTGGGGCGCTGGCGGCCTTCATGATGCTGGGCCCTGTCGAGGCCGGAGGCGACGATCCCCCGCCTTACGCCTCGGCCACCGAGGCTTATCGCCAAGGCACCAACGCGCTCAAGGCCGGACGCGCGGCGGTCGCTTTGCCCGCACTTGAATATGCCGCCAAGCGCGGCGTGCTCGGCGCTCAGATCAAGCTGGCGCGCGCTTTTTCCGCGGGCCGGGACGTGCCGAAGGACGACGCCAAGGCGTTCACCTATTACGAGCAGATTGCCGATCAGCAGGCCGACATCAGCCCGTCGAGCCCGATTGCGAAATATGCCGCCGAAGCCTTCGTGGCCCTCGGCGAGTATTACCTCGACGGCATTCCCGCCATGCCGCTGCGTAGCCAACCCGTCTTATGCCGCCGATCTGTTCCGCCACGCGGCGAGCTATTTCGGCAATGCCGAGGCGCAATACCGGCTCGCCCGTCTCTATATGAACGGCGACGGCGTCGAGAAGAATGTGGGCCTGGCCGTCAACTGGCTCGCCATTGCCGCCAAGAAGCAGCACGCCGCGTCGCAGGCGACGCTCGGCGAGATCCTGTGGCGCGGCCAGGAGATGAGGCCGCGGCGGACGAGGGGCCTCGCGCTGATCATGCTGGCGCATGAGAACGCCCTGGCGGCCGGCAAAGAACCGCAATGGATCGGCGATCTTTATCAGGAAGCGTTCGGCCGGTCCGATGTCGCGACCCGCAAAGACGCCACGGCGATGATGCCCGAATTGGGCGGCGTGAAGTCGGCCGCGGCCGTTCCTGCCGCCAAGGCGAAGCCGGCCGAAATCATGATGATGCCGGCTTCGGGGGGAACCAAGGAAGTTGCCGCTCCGCCGGCGTCCACGGCGTCGTCCGACGCCGCTCCGTTGGGTAAGGGCGCGCCGCCGCCGGCCGCGATGGGGCTTTCGGTGGGCTTCGGCGCCACCAGCACCGACGCGGGCGGCCTCAAGCCCTAAAGCGCCAGCTCGACATAGATCGGCACGTGGTCCGAGGGCTTTTCCCAGCTTCTTGGCGCGGCATCGATTTCGCACCCTTGCAGCCGGTCGGCGGCCTGCGGCGACAGCAGCAGATGGTCGATGCGCAGGCCCTGGTTCTTTTGGAAGGCGCCGGCCTGGTAGTCCCAGAAGGTATAGCGGTGCGGCTCGTCGTGGCAGGCGCGGAACGCGCAGGTTAGACCGAGATTGACCAGCGCCCGGAAATGAGCGCGCGTCTCCGGCCGGAACAGGGCATCGTCCATCCAGGCGGCAGGGTTGTAGACGTCCTCCGGCGCCGGGATCACGTTGAAGTCGCCGGCGATCACCATCGGCTCCTCATTGGCGAGCAAAGTTTTGATGCGCTCCTTGAGCCGCGTCATCCACGCCAGCTTGTAGACATACTTCTCGGGACTGCCATTGCCGTTCGGCAAATAGATATTGATGACGCGCAGCACGCCCGAGGGCACCGAGACCACCGCCTCGAGATAGCGCGCCTGCACGTCGTCCGGATCGCCGGCGAGCCGCGGGTGGACCTCGTCGAACGGCAGCTTCGACAGCAGCGCCACGCCGTTGAAGCCCTTCTGCCCGTGCACGGCGACGTTATAGCCGAGCGCCTCGAACATCTCCGTGGGGAAGGCCTCGTCGGCGCATTTGATCTCTTGCAAGCAGGCGATGTCGGGCGAGGCCGCTTTGAGCCAGGTCTGCGCGGCGTCGATGCGCGCCTTGACGCCGTTGATGTTCCAGGTGGCGATCTTCATGGCTCAGGAACTTACAACCAAACAGGGCTTCGTCATGCCCGGCCTTGTGCCGGGCATCCACGATTTTCTGCTGCGGTCATGAAAGACGTGGATGGCCGGGACGAGCCCGGCCATGACAGAGAATGAAGTATGAGGAGCTTAGACCGAGAAGCTGGTGCCGCAGCCGCAGGCGGCGGTGACGTTCGGATTATTGAGCTTGAACTGGGCGCCGATCAAATCGTCGACGAAATCGAGTTCGGCCCCGTGCAGGAAGCCGAGCGAGACGGGATCGACCACCACGCGGGCGCCGTCGCGCTCGACCAGGAGATCGTCGGGCGCCTGATCGCTCACCACGTCGAAGCGATACTGGAAGCCCGAGCAGCCGCCGCCCTCGACGCTCACGCGAAACAGCGTCGGCGCAGCCTCGGCCTTGAGGATCTCGGCGATGCGGCGCACCGCGCGGGGACTTATGGTGATGGACGGTTCGCTCATCTTGGGTGTAGCCAATCTCTCACTGGAACATAGGATGGCGCGAGCGCTTGTCAATCGACCACAGACGCAAGGCTAAGGCGATTTCCCCTGAAAAACCGGGGGATAGCGCCGCCGCGCCCGGATCGCGCCCGGTTGCGCCCTATGCCGTGGATCCGGGCGCCAGCCGCGGCCGGCTCGTGCCCGAGCCGCCGAGCGTCTCCCGCTCGCCTTACGCGCGCGACCGCGACCGCATCCTCCATGCCATGGCCTTCCGGCGGCTCAACTACAAAACCCAGGTGTTCATCTACCATGAGGGCGATCATTACCGCTCGCGCCTCACCCATAGTCTCGAAGTTGCGCAGATCGCTCGCGCCTTGGCGCGGACCCTCAAAATCGACGAGGACCTGACCGAGGCGCTGGCGCTGGCGCACGATCTCGGTCATCCGCCATTCGGTCATGCCGGCGAGCGCGCGCTCGACGCCGCGATGACCGGCGCCGGCGGCTTCGACCACAATGCGCAATCGCTCCGCGTGGTCACCGAGCTCGAGAAGAAATATGCGCGCTTCGACGGCCTCAATCTCACCTGGGAGACGCTCGAGGGTCTGGTCAAGCATAACGGTCCGCTCACCGGGCCCAAGTCGGTGAAGCCCGACGTCGCGGTGCCGGAGTCGATCCGTCGTCTATTGCGCGCGGCAGGACCTCGAGCTGGCCACGTTTCCCTCGGTCGAGGCGCAGGTCGCGGCGCTTGCCGACGACATCGCCTACAACAATCACGACATCGATGACGGCTTTCGCGCCGGGCTGTTCAGCTTCGCCGAGCTCGCCGAGGTGCCGATTGCGGCCAGCGCGCTGGCCGAGGTGCGCGAAGCCTATCCCGGCATCGACGGCACGCGGCTCCTCTATGAAGCGATCCGCCGCCTGATCGGCGCCATGATCGAAGATGCCGTGGCCGAGACCGAGCGCCGGCTCGGATAAGCTGGCGCCGCGATCCGCCGCCGACGTGCGCCATGCCTCGAGCGCCGTGGTCGCCTTCTCCGACGACATGCAGCGCGAGCTCGATCGCTTGCGCGCGTTTCTGTTCGCCCGCGTCTATCGCCATCCGCGCATCGCCGCCATCATGGGCGAGGCCGAAGGCGTGGTCGGCGATCTGTTCGCCCGCTACAGCGTCGACCCCGAGGCGCTGCCGCCGGATTGGCGCGGGCAGGCGCCGCCGCGCGGCACGCCCGCTTACGCGCGCCACATCTCGCGACTTCATCGCCGGCATGACCGACCGCTTCGCCCTGGCCGAGCATCGCCGCCTGTTTGACGCCACCCCCGATTTGCGTTAGTCGCCGCCAAGCATGATCCGGAAAAGTGGGCACCGGTTTTCCGATAAGATCATGCGCATAGTCTTCCCGGAGCTGCCATGGACGTTTTTGCAGGGTTCCACGGGCGGGTTCTCGCCGCGGTCCAGCAGCTCAAGCATGACGGCGTGGTGCCGCACGAGGCGAGCATCGACGGCATCACGCTCGAGCCGCCCAAGGACTTCACGCCACGGCGATCTCGCCACCAATGCCGCCATGGTGCTGGCCAAGGCGGCCGGCCAGCCGCCGCGCGCGCTGGCCGAGCGCATCGTGCCGCTGCTCGCCTCCGACCCGCATATCGACAAGGTCGAGATCGCCGGACCCGGCTTCATCAATCTGACCTTGGCGCTTGCAGTTCTGGCCGAGCGTGCTGCGCATGGTGCTGGAGCAGGGCGCCTCCTACGGCCGGAGCGCGATCGGCAAGGGCGAGGCGGTGAACGTGGAATATGTCTCGGCCAATCCAACCGGGCCGATGCATGTCGGCACATTGCCGCGGCGCGGTGTTCGGCGATGCGCTCGCCAATCTGCTCGCCTTCACCGGCTTCGCCGTCACCCGCGAATATTATGTCAACGATGCCGGCGCCCAGGTCGATGCGCTCGCCCGCTCGGCCTTCTTGCGCTACCGCGAGGCGCTCGGCGAGGAGCATCGGCGAGATCCCCGAAGGGCTCTATCCCGGCGACTATCTCAAGCCGGTCGGCGAGCAGCTTGCCGCCCAGCACGGCAAGGAGCTGCTGGCGATGCCGGAAGAGCGAATGGCTGCCCATCGTGCGGGCCGCCGCGCTGCAAGCCATGCTCGCCATGATCGAGGACGATCTCGCCGCGCTCGGCATCCGCCACGACGTGTTCTTCTCCGAGCGCTCGCTGACCGAGGGCCCGCGCGACGAGGTGGCCGAGACCATCGCCGACCTCAAGGCCAGGGGCTTGATCTACCAGGGGCGTCTGCCGCCGCCCAAGGGCAAGGTCGACGAGGATTGGGAGGACCGCGAGCAGCTGCTGTTCCGCGCCACCGAGTTCGGCGACGACATCGACCGGCCGCTGGTGAAGTCCGACGGGTCACTACGCCTATTTCGCCGGCGACATCGCCTATCACCGCGACAAGTTCACACGCGGCTTCAAGACCATGATCGACGTGTTCGGCGCCGACCATTCGCGGCCATGTCAAGCGCATGAAGGCGGCGGTCGCGGCGCTGACCGACGGCGAGGCCGACGCTCGACATCAAGATTTGCCAGCTTGTTCGCTTGTTTCGGGCTGGCGAGCCTGTCAAGATGTCCAAACGTGCCGGGACGTTCGTCACGCTGCAGGGAGGTCGTGGACGAGGTGGGCGCGGGCCCCGTTCGTTTCATGATGCTCTATCGCAAGAACGACGCGCCGCTCGATTTCGACTTCGCCAAGGTCACCGAGCAGTCGCGGGACAACCCGGTCTTCTATGTCCAATACGCCCATGCGCGGGCGAGTTCGGTTCTGCGTAACGTTCGGGAAACCTTCCCGGATCTCGATCCCGAGGAGGGGGCGTTGGCGAACAGCGATCTAGATCGGCTGACCGACGAGGGTGAGATTGCGCTGATCCGGCGCATCGCCCAGTTCCCGCGCCTGGTCGAGGCCGCGGCCACTGGCCCATGAGCCGCATCGCATCGGTTTCTATCTTTACGATCTTGCCGGAGACTTTCACGGCCTCTGGAACAGAGGCAAAGACTTGCCACAATTACGATTTATTTACGAGAGTGACCGAGAGTTAACGCGTGCTCGTATCGCCCTGGTCGCCGCCACGAAGCGCGTCCTGGCGTCGGGTTTGGGGATCCTCGGCGTTCACGCCATGCACGAGTTGCATTGAGCCAATCCGGGGCAGGGGGGATGGTTCGAGGGAAGTATCATGTCCACGCACGATGACGGGTTACGGCCGCAAGGCCGGGTCCGAACCCTGGGTCGCAGTCAGATTTCACCAATAGGCCGAGTTTGGGTCATGCTCCCGGCGTTCAGACTTGGGGCAACAACGCGCTCAATGCTCAGCAGAGCGAGGTAAACTTGATGGCTCACGGAGCGGGAAGACCGGGTCAGCCGGCCGGCGGACAGCGACCGATTTTCGGCGGGGGCAGTCCAGTCTTTGCCCAGATGCCGACCTACACGCCTGTCACCCGCGGTCCCGATCCTCGTCCCCAGGCCCCCGAGTCCGCCGCGCCTGCCTACACCCCCTACGATCCGAGCCAACCAGCAGCCCATTCCCAGCCGAGCCAGCAGGCCGCTTCGGGCTGAGCTATCCGAAGCCCGCAATCGCCGTCTCCCTTGAGCTATCCGAGCCCGCATCCGGCCGCCGCGCCGAGCTATCAGAGCCCTCAGCCAGGCGCCGCGCCGAGCTATCAAAGCTCCCACCCGGCTTCGGCCCCGGCTCATCCCGGCGGCGCCGAGCTATCAGGCCGACCGAGTTTCCGACTCAGAGCTATCAGCCCGCCAATCAGCCGGTGAACTATCCCGGCGCCGAGCATGCACGGCTCGCAGGCCTATCCCGCTTCGAGCTATAACGGCGCGCAAGGCTTCCCGAGCCAGGCCTATACGGGATCAGAACTTCGCCGATGCGAGCTTCCCCGAGCCCGGCGCGGGCGATGCGAGCTTCCCGGAAACCGAGCTTCGATCAGAACTTCGCCGACCCCAATTTCGCCAATCAGAATTTCGCCAAGCAGGGCTTCGCCGATGCGAGCTTCCCAGAGCCGCAAGGCTTCGACGCAAGCTTTCCCGATTCGAACTTCCAGGCCGCTCACGATTTCGGCCATCAGGACCAGCCGGCGCCCGACAACTATGCGCAGCCGGAGCAGCCGGCTCACGAGCTTCGACACCTTCGCCGACGAGACCGCGCAGGATTACGGACAGGTTCCCGCCGAGCGATCCCGCGGCGGCAGTTGCAGGCCTTCGACGCCATCTACGACCAGCCGCCACAGATTTCGCTGGGGTCGAACGATCAGGCGCGCCGCGCCGCGCAGGATTTCTACGAGGGCGAGCGGATCGACGCGGATTTCCTCGACGAGGGCCAGACCCTTCCGCCGCCCGGCGCCCGCGCCAAAGCCGGCACGACGATCAGGGGCCGGAGCGCCTTCATGGTCGGCAGCGCGCTGCTCGGCGCCATCGCACTCGGCGGCGCCCTGGCGTTCGCCTACAAGCAGAGCGGCGGCGGTCTCGGCAGCGAGCAGCCGCCTCTGGTCACGGCCGACAGCCGGCCGGTCAAGGAGCTGCCGGACCAGCCTGGCGGCAAGGAATTCCCTCACAAAAACAAGCTGATATACGATCGGCTGCAAAACGGCGACGAGCCCGAGACCGAGCGTCTCGTGCCGCGTCAGGAGAATGTGGCCGTGCCTGCGTTGCCGCCTTCGGCCGATGGGCCGGCGCCGGTCGCCAGCACCGATCTCAGCACGCCGACCACCCAGGCGGTCGGCCGGTGCCGAGCCGATTGCCGTCGCCTCGGTCGACGATGGCTCGATGCCGACGGCGGTCCGCGCAAGGTGAAGACCATGGTGGTGCGTCCTGACGGTTCGGTGGCAGCGCCTCCCGAGGCGGCTGCCGCGGCGGAAGCTCCGGCTGCCGCCGAGGCCACGCCGCAGTGCCGCCGCTGCCGCGGCCGCGCTCCAGCCGCGCCCGCCGCCGCGCCGCAAGCCGCCGAAGCAGCGCCGCAAGAGGTCGCCGCTCTGCCGGCCCCGCCGCCGCCGCGGCCAAGCCGAAGCCGCCGCAAGCCCGCCGTGCAGCAGACGGCCGCGGCGGCGCCGGCCGCGGCGGCCGCCGACCAAATATGTCGTGCAGGTCGGCTCGAAGAAGAACCAGACCGACGCGCTCGCGAGCTTCGCCGACATGCAGCAGAAATATCCGAGCCTGCTCGCCAATTATCGGCCCATGGTGCAGAAGGCCGACCTCGGCGCCAAGGGAACCTGGTATCGCTTGCGCATCGGCCCGATCGTCGACAAGACGGCCGCGACCAAGCTCTGCACGCAGCTGAAGTCGCAAGGCCTGCCTGACTGCCTGGTCATGGCGCAATAGGCGGCATGCCAGCGCTGTTCCGGCCTTGACCACGAGCCGCGGCGCACGCTAACCCGCGTCGTGGACCTCAAAGCCTTCATCTCAGGCTGTGCGGGCATCGCGCTCAGCGACGCCGAGCGGCGCTTCTTTGCCGCCACGCGTCCGTGCGGCCTCATTCTGTTCGCCCGCAATTGCGACACGCCCGCGCAGCTTCGCGCGCTGATCGCCTCGTTCAAGGACGCGGTCGGCAGCGACGAGGTGCTCGTGCTCATCGACCAGGAAGGCGGCAGGGTCCAGCGCTTGAAGCCGCCTCATTGGCGCAACATGCCGCCGGCGCGCTGCTATGGGCGTTTGTACGAGACCGATCCCGAGGCGGCGAAGCAGCGCCGCCTTCGCCGGCGCCAGGCTGACCGCGCAGGAGCTTTACGATCTCGGCATCACCGTCAACACCATGCCCGTGCTCGACGTGCCGCAACAGGGCGCGCACGAGATCATCGGCGACCGCGCCTACAGCTACCGATCCCGACATCGTCATCGCGCTCGGACGGGCCGTGATGGAGGGCTGTCTCGCCGGCGGCGTGCTGCCGGTGATCAAGCATGTGCCGGGCCACGGCCGGGCCAAGGCCGACAGCCATCTGGCGCTGCCCAGGATCGACGTGTCGGCGGCGGAGCTCGATTCGGTCGATTTCCGGCCGTTCCATGCCCTCCGCGACGCGCCGCTTGGCCATGACCGCCCATGTCCTGTTGCCGGCCTTCGACGACCGGCGACCGGCGAGCACCTCGCCCGTTATAATGGGCGAAGTGATTCGAAATCGGATCGGTCTGACCGGCTTGGTGATGAGCGACGATCTCGGCATGAAGGCTCTGGGCGGCTCGTTCGCGGAACGCGCCGCGCGGCGTGATCGCGGCCGGCTGCGACGTGGCGCTTCATTGCGGCGGCACCCTTGCCGAGATGGTCGAGGTCGGGCGACGCGGTGCCGCTCGCTCGACGGTGTTGGCCGCCGAACGCTTCGCCCGCGCCCGCGACGTGCCTGCACGCGCCGCAGCCTTTCGATGTCGCCGAGGCCATGGCTCTGGTGACGGAAGCTGCCGGCACCCAGGTGGCGAGCTGGGGTGCCGACCCGACGGTGCAGGCATGAACGACATCGAGACGCCGACGAGCGAGGATCCGCAGGGACACGACCAGATCTCCGATTGGGAGAGCGCGGACGCAGCCGTTCGAGGCGGAGGCCGGCGATCAGCTCGTGGTCGATGTCGAAGGCTTCGAGGGACCGCTCGACCTGCTGCTGGCGCTGGCCCGCACCCAGAAGGTCGATCTCGCCAAGATTTCGGTGCTGGCGCTCGCCCAGCAATATCTCGACTTCATCGCCGAGGCGCGGCGGCTCCGGCTCGAGATCGCCGCCGACTATCTGGTCATGGCGGCGTGGCTCGCCTTTCTCAAGTCGAAGCTGCTGCTGCCGGCCGAGCCGTCGCGAGGAGGGCGAGCCGACCGGCGCCGAGCTTGCCGCGCTGCTGGCCTTCAGGCTCAAGCGCCTGCATGCCATGCGCGAGGTCTCGGCCCAGCTGATGACGCGCAAGCGGCTCGGCCGCGACGTGTTCGCGCGCGGCCTGCCCGAGCCGATCCGCATCACCCGGCAGAGCGTCTACGACGCCAATGTCTACGATCTGCTCAAGGCCTATTCGCAGCAGCGCCAGCGCACCGCGGTGCACGAGCCTGCGGATGCAGCCGCGCACGGTGTGGTCGCTGAAGGAAGCGCGCGGCGAGCTTGAGCGGCTGCTCGGCATGAACCTCGATTGGGCGCCGCTCGATCAGCTGCATCGCCGAGTTCCTGGTCGAGCCGGAGCTGCGCGCACCGCGCTCGCGTCGAGCTTCACCGCGACCTTGGAGATGACGCGCGAGGGCGCGCTGGAAATCCGCCAGGCGAAATCGTTCGCGCCGCTCCTGGTCCGCCGCCGCGAGCGCGCCGCATGACCATGATCTGTATAGAAGCAACAACAACGGGGCCCAGGGATGACAGCGAAGCAATTGAGTAGGGCGGAGGCAATGCCGGAAGACGAGACCGAGCGCGAGCGAAGCCGACCGCGCCTTCCTTTGCCGCTCCCCTCGAATGTCATCGCCTTGCAGTCGACCGACCGGCGCGAGAAATTGCGCATCGTCGAGGCGCTGCTGTTCGCCGCCGCCGAGCCGCTCGACGAGCAGCCTTGGCCCGGCATTTCGTGGAAGGCGAGGACGTGCGCGCGCTGCTCGAGGAGCTGCAGAGCCTCTATGCCGGGCGCGGCGTCAATCTGCGTGCGCGTCGCCGGCAAATGGGCGTTCCGCACCGCCGACGATCTGTCCTTCCTGCTGGAGAAGCAGGCGGTCGAGCAGCGCCGCCTGTCGCGCGCGGCGCTCGAGACGCTCGCCATCATCGCCTATCACCAGCCGGTGACCCGCGCCGAGATCGAGGAGATCAGGGGCGTGAGCACGTCCAAGGGCACCATCGACGTGCTGCTGGAGACGGGCTGGATCAAATTGCGCGGCCGCCGCCGCGCGCCGGGCCGTCCGGTGACCTACGGCACGACCGCGGAGTTCCTCGAGCATTTCGGCTTCGACTTCGATCCAGGACCTGCCCGGGCTGAACGAGCTGAAAGGCGCGGGCCTGCTCGATTCCAACCTGCCGCCCGGCTTCTCCATGCCGAATCCCGACGATGCGCCCGATCTGCGCGACGACGAGGAGCCGCTCGAGGACGAGCCGCTGGGCGAGGGCGAGACGAGGACGAGGACGGCGACGAGCCCACCTGATCGCTTCAAGGCCTTCCAAGCATAACTACCGTCATGCCCGGCCTTGTGCCGGGCATCCACGTCTTTGCGGCGGAGCGACACGAAAATCGTGGATGGCCGGGACAAGCCCGGCCATGACGGGACGGGGTTGCACGTAAGGCAGCCAACCGCGTAGACCTCTCGCCATGTTGGAGTTCCTGAAGACGCGGCGCGGTCGCGCGGCCAGGCCGGCAAGCGGCGGCGCGAGAGCCGCGCGCGGCAAGGCCGCCGTCACCTTCGCCGCGCGCCTCGCCTTCGAGGATCTGTCGCGCCGCTATGGCGACATGCTCGCGCTCGACCGCGTCAGCCTCGACATCGCGCCGTCGGAGATCCTCTGCCTGCTCGGGCCGTCGGGCTGCGGCAAGTCGACCCTGCTCAGGATCGCCGCCGGCGTCGAGCGCCCGTCCTCGGGCCGCGTGCTGCTCGACGGCCAGGAGGTCGCCGGACCCGACCGCTTCGTGCCGCCGGAGCAGCGCGGGATCGGGCTCATGTTCCAGGACTTCGCGCTGTTCCCGCATCTCACCATCCTCGACAATGTCGCCTTCGGCCTGAAATCGCTGACCCGCAGCGAAGCCAAGGCCGAGGCGCATGCCGCGCTCGAGCGCGTCGGGCCTCGGCCATTATGCCGGCGAATATCCGCACATCCTGTCCGGCGGCGAGCAGCAGCGCGTGGCGCTCGCCCGCGCCATCGCCCCGCGCCCGAGCGTGCTGCTGATGGACGAGCCGTTCTCCGGCCTCGACCCGCGCCTCCGCGAGAAGATGCGCGAGGAGACGCTCGCCATCCTGCACGAGACCCGCGCCACCTCGATCGTCGTCACCCATGACGCCGAGGAGGCCATGCGCATGGGCGACCGCGTGGCGCTGATGCGCAAAGGCCGCGTGGTGCAGACCGGCAAGGCGCTCGATCTCTACCGCGCGCCGAAGGACATCCTCGCCGCGCGCACCTTCTCCGATCTGAACGAGCTCGCCGCGCGGATCGAAGGGGGCGGCGCCGTAACCCCGCTCGGCCGCTTCGCCGCCAACGGGCTGGCCGACGGCGCCGAGGCCATCGTCTGCGTGCGCCAGCGCGGCGTGCGCCTGCTTCGCGGCCGGCGAGGGCGTGCCGGCGCGCGTGCTCGATGCGCGCTTTCTCGGCGACGTCGCCCTGGTCGAAATGGCGGTGCAGGGGCTCGACGCGCCGATCTTCGCCCGCGTCAAGGAGAGCGACGTGCCGCCGCAAGGCGCCGAGATCGGCGTCGGCATCGACACCGGCGCGGTTCTGGTGTTCGAGGCCGACAATGGCGATCGGCCGGCCGCTTAACCCTAGAGGCTGCTGGGATTTTGCCCCGGCTTGCGACCAGGCGGCCTTTGCTGCCATAGTGCCGCAAGACCCCGAGAATGCGCGTTGCGGCCGAGTGGGCCTATGCGCGGTGGAGACTTGATACATGGGATTGAGCTGGTCGCACATTCTGATCGTGCTCGTGCTCTTCGTGCTGCTGTTCGGCGCGGCAAGATCTCCGAGCTGATGGGCGATGTCGCCCAGGGCATCAAGAGCTTCAAGAAGGGGATGGCCGAAGACGAGACCGAGGCGCCGGCCAAGGACCCGAAGGTCATCGAGCACGCCAAGCCCGCGCCCAAGATCGGCCTCCGGCGCCAAGGCCCCGCGCAAGCGGAAATCGGGCTAGCGGCAGCCGACATTCGCGGCCGGCTGCCGTCCCGCGATCCTCGCCCTGAAGCGCACACACATGTTCGACATCGGTTGGTCGGAGCTTCTCGTCATCGTCGTGGTCGCGATCGTCGTGGTCGGGCCGAAGGAGCTGCCCAGGCTGATGCGCAGCTTCGGCCACTACGCCGGCAAGCTCCGGCGCGCGGCGGCCGACTTCCAGCGTCAGTTCGACGAGGCCATGCGCGACACCGAAATCGCCGAAGTGAAAAAGGCGATGGAGAGCGTGCGGGCCGAAGCCGCCTGCGCTCGACCAGCCGGTGATGCTGCCGAAGCCCGATGCGTCCGCGGCCGCAGCGCCGGCCAAGCCGACGCCGCGGCCAAGCCCAGCCGGCCGCCAAGACCAAGCCGGCCGCAAGCCGGCGCGCAAGCGCGCCGCGGCCAAGCCGAAAGCGCCCGCCAAGCGCGGCAAGGCCAAGGCTGAGCGCGCGCCGACCGACCCATGACGGCCACGACGATATCGAGGCGAGCAAGGCGCCGCTGATCGAGCATCTGATCGAGCTCAGGCGGCGGCTGATGTGGTCGCTGCTGGCGGTGTTCCTCGCCTTCCTCGTCTGCTTCTGGTTCGCCAAGCCGATCTACAATCTCCTGCTCTGGCCGTACCGGCTCGCGGTCGGCTCCGACGCGCCGATCGAGATGATCTACACCGCGCCGCAGGAATTCTTCTTCACCCAGGTGAAGCTCGCCCTCTTCGGCGCCATCTTCATCGCCTTCCCGGTGATCGCCTCGCAGATCTACATGTTCGTCGCGCCCGGGCTGTACCGCAACGAGCGCAAGGCCTTCCTGCCGTATCTCATCGCCACGCCGATCCTGTTCCTGCTCGGCGCGGCGCTGGTCTATTTCGTGGCCATGCCGCTCGCCATGAAGTTCTTCCTGTCGATGCAGCAGACCGGCGACACGCAGGTGCAGATCCACCTGACCGCCAAGGTGAGCGAATATCTCTCGCTGATCATGGCGCTGATCCTGGGCTTCGGCATCTGCTTCCAACTGCCGGTGCTGCTGACGCTGCTGGCCCGCGCCGGCCTCGATCACCGCCGACGGGCTGAAGCGCTACCGCCGCCACGCCATCCTCGGCGTGTTCGTCGTCGCCGCGGTGCTGACGCCGCCCGACCCGATCAGCCAGATCTCGCTCGCGCTGCCGACCATCCTGCTCTACGAGCTGTCGATCTTTGCGGTGAAGCTGGTCGAGAAGAAGCACGCCGCCGCGCAGCCGCGCGCCAAGCCCGCCGGCAAGCCGGCTTGAGCCGAGCATGCTGCATCTGCTCGACACCAAGAGCCTGCTGCTGATTGCGTTGGCCTGGGCAGTCGCCGCCTATCTGTCGTGCCGGCGCTGTGGGTGCGCCACTTCCGCCGTCATCCCTTCTTCGCCCAGGCCGCGCGCATCACCCAGACGGGCGACGGCCATCCCGGCGACCCGATCAATATCGGCCTGGTCGGCAGCGAGGACGATGTCGTGCGCGCCATGCGGGCCGCCGGCTGGTATCCCGCCGACCCGATCACGCTCGCGAGCAGCGCGCGCATCGCCGCCGACACCGTGCTGCGCCGCCCCGACGACGATGCGCCGGTGAGCAATCTGTTTTTGTTTGGCCGCAAGCAGGACCTCGCCTTCGAGCAGCCGATGCCGGGGGCCCGGGCAAGCGGCACCATGTCCGCTTCTGGCAATGGGACCAGCTCTATGAAGGCCGGCAGGCTGGTTCGGCGCCGCCACCTTCGACTCCAAGGTGGGCCTCAGCCACACGACCGGGCAGGTCACCCATCACATCGCGCCGGACGTCGATGCCGAGCGCGACCGCCTGGTCGGCGAGTTGCAGCAGGCCGGCATGGTGCAGGCGGTGCAATGGCTGGACGGCTTCCACACCGAGCGCGAAGGCCGGAACGGCGGCGGCGATCCCTGGCACACCGACGGGCGCTTGGCGATCGTGACGCTGCGCCAGTCCTGACGCCGGTTAGCCAAGCCCGCCGCCAAGCCGGCTTGATGGTCGCGGAGCGCGATCCCCTCTCCTGTAGCGTTGCCCGCTTCGAAGGCGCGCGGTTGAAAGGCACGATTGAATCGCCGGGACGAGCCCGGCGATGACGAAAGGAGATGGCGGAGCCATGACAATGGCCGATGGACCTGTATAGGTTGGCCAGGATCGAAGCGCTCAAGGACCGAGGACCTACCCGTGCTCGACATCAAATGGATCCGCGACAACCAGGATGCCTTTCTCAAGGGGCTGACCGATCGCGGCTTCGACGATCCCGACGCGCGACGTTGAATCGAATTCTGAGCCTGGACGAGGAACGGCGCGGCACGATTCAGAAATTGCAGGAGGCGCAGGCGCGCCGCAACGCCGCCTCCAAGGAGATCGGCCAGGCCAAGGCGAAGAAGGACGAGCGATGCGCCAAGCGCCTGATGGATGAAGTCGCAGGGCTCAAGAGCGCGATCCAAGAGGGCGAGGCCGGCGAGAAGCGCCTCGACGACGAGCTCAGGACCATGCTCGCGGCAATTCCCAACATGCCCGCCGCCGATGTGCCGGTCGGGCCCGATGCCGGCGCCAATGTCGAACTGCGCAAAGTCGGCACGCCGAAGAAATTCTCCTTCCAGCCGAAGCAGCATTTCGAGCTCGGCGAAGCGCTCGGGCTGATGGATTTCGAGACGGCGGCGAAACTCTCAGGCGCGCGCTTCGTCGTGCTGAAAGGACCGCTGGCGCGGCTCGAACGCGCGCTCGCCCAGTTCATGCTCGACCTGCACACGAGCGAGCACGGCTACACCGAGATCAACCCGCCGCTGCTCGTGCGCGACGACACAATGTTCGGCACTGCGCAACTGCCGAAGTTTCGAAGGATCAGTATCCAGTTCTGCTGGCAGCTGACATCGACGGTCCGAAGCTTGCGATGACTGCGAGCGGCTTAGAAGGCGAGCGATCAATGCAACTGGACGAGCTGAAGACGAGGAAGCGTTCCAGTCAGCCAAGAGACGTGCGAGCTCTCGACAGGCTATCTTCGGGATACTGCTGGGAATTGGCAAGATGCGTTGGCGATCCGAAGTCTACCGTGGCTCATCCCCACCGCCGAAGTGCCGCTGACCAATCTCGTGCGCGAGGAGATCGTCGACGAGGCGAAGCTGCCGATGCGCGTCACCGCCTGGACGCCGTGCTTCCGCGCCGAGGCCGGCGCGGCCGGCAAGGACACGCGCGGCATGATCCGCCAGCATCAATTCTCCAAGGTCGAGCTCGTCTCCATCACCACGCCGGAGCAATCGGCGGAAGAGCACGAGCGCATGACCAAATCCGCCGAAGAAGTGCTGAAGCGGCTCGAGCTTCCCTTCCGCACGGTCGTGCTCTCGACCGGCGACATGGGCTTCGCCGCCAACAAGACCTACGACATCGAGGTCTGGCTGCCGGGGCAGGAGGGAGGCGCCTATCGCGAGATCAGCTCCTGCTCCAATACCGGCGACTTCCAGGCCCGCCGCATGAATGCGCGCTACAAGCCCAAGGGCGCCAAGGACACCCGCTTCGTGCATACGCTGAACGGCTCGGGCGTCGCCGTCGGCCGCGCGCTGATCGCCGTGCTGGAGAACTACCAGGAGGCGGACGGCTGCATCCGCATCCCCGAGGCGCTCAAGCCCTATATGGGCGGCCTGACCAAGATCGCGCCCCGGAAGCGCTAAGACAGCGCGCAAGAATCGTCGGATAATCCGTCAACCGCCTCGGAAGGAGGTGGATTTAGGCCATGGCATCCGCCCAAGACCAGATCGGGCTGATCATGCAGCTCAGGCGGCGCGGCATCCGCGACAACGCGGTGCTGCGCGCGATCGAGCGCGTGCCGCGCGAGCTGTTCGTCGACGAGGCGTTCGCCGACCACGCCTATCAGGACATCGCGCTGCCGATCGATTGCGGCCAGACCATCTCGCAGCCTTACGTGGTCGCCTTCATGACCGAGCGGCTCGAGCTCGACGAGCGGCACAAGGTGCTCGAGATCGGCACCGGCTCCGGCTACCAGGCGGCGGTGCTGTCGCATCTCTGCCGCCGGGTCTACACCGTCGAGCGCTGGCGCGAATTGCAGAAGGCGGCCGAGCGGCGTTTCGCCCGGCTCGGCATCACCAATGTCACCACCATCATCGGCGACGGCTGGCTCGGCTGGCCGCCGCAAGCGCCGTTCGACCGCATCATCGTCACGGCGGCCGCGCACGAGGCGCCGCCGGCGCTGCTCGAGCAGCTCAAGATCGGCGGCCGCATGATCATCCCGTTGGGCGAGACGCGCGATACGCAGATGCTGGTGGCGATCGACAAGACGGACGCCGGCTCGAGCCAGACGGAGCTGCTGCCGGTGCGGTTCGTGCCGCTGGTGCATGGGCGCGCCGGCGTCGGCGCGCGCGGTGCCGAAAGCTCGCGCGCGGGGAGTCGAAGACCTGACCGGCCACTCGCGCGTCGAATCTTTCCCCGCCATCCCAACGGTTAACAGCCTTTTAACCGCATCCGCGCTTTACTCCTCGGGACGTGTAGCGAGGGGCGGAGTGAGGGATGCGGCAGGCTGCGTATCTGTCTGGCTATGGCCGCGGCGCTTTCGGAGTGGTGGCGGCCGCCTGCCTCGGCTTGACGCTCGCCGGCTGCAGCTCCGGCGTCTCCCGCTTCGATTTTCCCGCCTTCAATCTGACCAGCAACGATACCCCTGCGGATGGCGGCAACGCCGATCTCGCCTCGACCTCGTCACTGCCGCCGGTGCTTCCGGAGGAGTTGGTGTATAGCTCGGGCGAGGGACGCCGCCGCGCCTCACCCGCGCCAACTTGCCGCCGCCGGACTATTCGCCGCGCCCGGCGCCGCCTACTCGCCCGCGCCGAGCGGCCGCGTCGCCGCGCCCAGGCCAACTACGCGGCGCAGCCTGCGCCGCGGCCCGAGCCTGCCGTGCTGCGCCCGCAGCGTTCAGGGCGCCCATGTCAAGGTCGCGAAGGGCGACACGCTCTCCACCCTGTCGCGCCGCTACGGCGTTCCGGTCGAGAAGATCATGGCGGCAACAATCTGCCTGACGGGCGCCTTTCGATCGGCCAGGAGCTGATCATTCCCGGCGCGAAAGAGCCCAAGGTGGTGGCCGAGGCGGCTCCGTCGAGGCTCCTCCGCCCGCGCCGGGCAATCGACCTACAAGGTGGAGAAGGGCGACACCCCGCACAGCATCGCCGACAAATTCGGCGTCAGCGAGAAGGCGCTGATCGAGCGCAACAATCTCAACCCGAGCAATCTCCGCATCGGTCAAGTTCTGGTCGTTCCGGGCAAGAGCGCCAAGCCCGTGGTCGCCGCCAAGGACGACACGCCGCTCGCCGAACCGGCCGTGGACACGGCGCCGAGCGTGCGCAAGGTCAAGACCATGACCATCCCCGCGCCGGGGACCTCGCTGGCCGAAGAAGAAGACGCCCAGGCCACGCCCGGCGCGAAATCTGCCGGCAAGACGCAAGACAACGCGGCCGACGACATTCCCGCCTCGCCCGAGGTCACAGGCCCGGGCAGCCAGCGCGTCGCCAGCAACGAACAGCTGCCGACACCCGACCCGATGTCCGGCAACAGCTTCCGCTGGCCGGTAAAGGGCCGCGTCATCGCCGAGTTCGGCACGCGACCGGACGGCGGCCACAATGACGGCATCGACCTCGCGGTCCCGCAGGGCACCGCGGTGAAAGCGGCGGAGAACGGCGTGGTCGCCTATGCCGGCAACGAGCTCAAGGGCTACGGCAATCTGGTGCTGATCCGCCACGCCAATAATTGGGTGTCGGCTTACGCCAATAACGAGGAGCTTCTGGTCAAGCGCGGCGACAAGGTGAGCCGCGGCCAGACCATCGCCAAGGCCGGCGCCACCGGCTCGGTCAGCCGGCCGCAGGTGCATTTCGAGCTGCGCAAGGGCTCGCGTCCGGTCGATCCGACCAAATACATGAGCGACCAGGCGGCCAACGCCGACTAGCTCTCGAGCGTCCGACCCAATCTCCCGGCGAGATCCTGGATGTACTGCCAGGCGACGCGGCCCGACCGGCTGCCGCGCGATATGGCCCAGGCGAGCGCCTCTTGGCGCAAGCTCTGATCGGCAATCGGCAGGCCGTAATGGCCGGCGTAGCTGCGCACCATCTCCAGATAATCGTCCTGGCTGCAATTGTGGAAGCCGATCCACAGCCCGAAACGGTCTGACAGCGAGAGCTTCTCCTCGACCGCTTCGCCGGGATTGATGGCGGTGGAGCGCTCGTTGTCGACCATCTCGCGCGGCATCAGATGTCGGCGGTTCGAGGTCGCGTAGAACAGCACGTTGGCGGGCCTTCCCTCGATGCCGCCTTCGAGCACGGCTTTGAGCGATTTGTACGAGGTGTCGAGCGCCTCGAAGGAGAGGTCGTCGCAGAACAGAATGAAGCGCCTGTCCGGCGCCGCGCGCAGATGCGCAAGCAGATGCGGCAGCGACTGGATATCCTCGCGATGGATCTCGACGAGCTTGAGCCCCGCGACCTCGCCGTGCACGGCCTTGACCAGCGAGCTCTTGCCCATGCCGCGCGCGCCCCAAAGCAGCGCATTGTTGGCGGGAAGCCCGCGCGCAAACCGCGTGGTGTTGGCGAGCAGCGTGTCGCGCGCGGCGTCGATGCCCTTGAGCAGCGACAGCGGCACGCGGTTGACGGTTCTCGACCGGCAGGAGGCTTTGCGTCTCGGCTTGCCAGACAAAGGCATCGCCGGCGGCGAAATCGGGCCGCTCGGGCTCCCGCGGACCAAGCCGCTCGATGGCGCGGGCGATCCGCTCGAAAAGGCCGGAAAGGGGTTCCTGAAAGTTCATTTGGGGCCGTTGCAAAGGCGCGCGCGGCAGCTATAGTCCCGCCACCTTCGAGGGTTAACTGCCCGTCGCGCGACGACTAAGGGCCGTCACCCGGCGAGGGCGGCCATCCTTAAGCCAAGCAAAGGTGAGGAGCAATGCCAGGTTCGATCTACGCTCAAGCCGCCCCCGGTGCGTTCGACATGCTGAATAGCCTGATCGTCCCGACCATGCTAATCATCGGCATCATGTATTTCCTGATGATCCGGCCGCAGCAGAAGCGGCTGAAGGAGCATCGGGATATGGTCGCTTCCATTCGCCGCGGCGATACCGTCGTGACCTCGGGCGGCATCATCGGCAAGGTGGCCAAGGTTGACGAGAACGAGCTTCAGGTGGAAATCGCCGACGGCGTCAAGATCAAGGTCGTGCGCTCGACGGTCTCCGAGGTGCGCGGCAAGGGCGAGGCCGCCCCGGCGGCAAAGGCAAAGGCCGCCTCATGATGGTTTCTGCATAGTCCACCGCACCAAGCTGATCTGATCCGGAGCTTCGAGAGCGGCAATGCTGCATTTCCAAAGATGGAAGGTGATCTTGATCCTCGGCATCGTCATCGCCGGGTTCCTGTTCGCGCTTCCCAACCTATTTTCCGCCGCGACCGTGGCGCGGCTGCCCACCTGGCTGCCGCACAAGCAGGTCAATCTCGGCCTCGACCTGCAAGGCGGCGCGCATCTCCTCTATCAGCTCGACGAGAAGGAGATGATCGAGGACTGGCTCGACAACATTCGCGGCGATGTGCGCGAGACGTTGCGCAAGGACCGCATCGGCTATTCCGACCTCGCGCAGAATCTCGATCAACCGCTCCGTGTCGGTGACGATCCGCGAGCCCGCCGACCTGGACAAGGCCTATACCGCGCTGAAGGCGCTTGCCGCGCCGGTCGGCGGCGACGTATTCGCCGGCTTCTCCGGCTACGACCTCGATGTCGCCAAGACCGACACCGGCGTCACGCTGACGATCACCGATCAGGGCCTGGCGCACCGCATGACCTCGGCGATCCAGGCCTCGATCGAAACCATCAGGCGCCGCGTCGACGCCTTCGGCACCACCGAGCCCAGCATTCAGCGCGAGGGCCGCAACCGCGTGCTCGTGCAGGTCCCCGGCATTCAGGACGTCGAGCGCCTCAAGACGCTGATCGGCGAGACCGGCAAGCTCGAATTCAAGCTGGTCGATCCCGCCGTCGACCCGGTGCAGGCCGCCACCACCAAGCAGGTGCCGGTCGGCGACGAGCTCGTCTATAGCACCGACACATCCGCCCATTCCCTACGTGCTGAAGGACCAGGTCCTGGTCAGCGGCCAGAACCTGGTCGACGCGCAGCCCGGCTTCGACAGCCGCACCGGCGAGCCGGTGGTGACCTTCCGCTTCGACGCCGCCGGCGCCAAGCGCTTCGGCAAGGTGACGCAGGAGAATGTCGGGCTGCCCTTCGCCATCGTGCTCGACAACAAGGTGATCTCGGCGCCGGTGATCCGCGAGCCGATCCTCGGCGGCACCGGACAGATCAGCGGCAATTTCACCGTGCAGCGGGCCAACGATCTTGCCGTGCTGCTCCGGTCCGGCGCGCTGCCGGCCAAGCTCACCGTCATCGAGGAACGAACCGTCGGCGCGAGCCTTGGCGCGGACTCGATCGAGTCCGGCAAGAAGGCCGCCATCATGGGGCTCGTGCTCGTCATGATCTTCATGATCGCGGGCTACGGCCTGTTCGGCATGTTCGCCAATATCGCGCTGATCGTCAACATCGCGCTGATCTTCGCCGTGCTGTCGCTGATCGGCGCAACGCTGACGCTTCCCGGCATCGCCGGCATCGTGCTCACCATCGGCATCGCCGTGGATGCCAACGTGCTCATCAACGAGCGCATACGCGAAGAGATACGCGCCGGAAAGTCGCCCTATGCCGCGGTCGATGCCGGCTATTCGCGCGCGCTCGTCACCATCATCGACTCCAACGTGACGACGCTGATCGCGGTGCTGGTGCTGTTCTGGCTCGGCTCGGGACCGGTGCGCGGCTTCGCCGTGACGCTGACCATCGGCATCCTCGCCTCGATGTTCACCGCCGTGACCGTCACCCGGCTCATGGTCTCCTATTGGCTGCGCTGGACGCGGCCGCAGCTCATACCGATTTAGGGAATCGCCAGATGTTCCGCGGCATCCATTTCATTCCGCCGGACACCAAGATCGATTTCGTCGGAATGCGGACGATCACTTGGATCGTCTCGGCGCTTCCTGACGCTTGCGCCGCTCATTCTCGTCGCCACGATCGGGCTGAACATGGGCATCGACTTCCAGGGCGGCACGCTGATCGAGATCAAGACCAAGGAAAGTCCGGCCAATCTTGCCGATATTCGCGGCAAGGTCAGCGGGCTCGGCCTCGGCGAAGTGCAGATCCAGGAATTCGGCGCGCCCGACGCCGTGCTCATTCGCATCGCCTCGCAGCCGACCGAGCAGGAGCAGCAGGCCTCGATCGCCAAGGTGAAGGCGGCGCTCGGCGATACGGTCGAATATCGCCGCGTCGAGATCGTCGGCCCCACCATTTCCGGCGAGTTGATCGCCAGCGGCACCATCGCCGTGGTCGTGGCCCTGATGGGCATCCTGATCTATGTCTGGTTCCGCTTCGAATGGCAGTTCGCCGTGGCGGCCATCGCCTCGCTGATCCACGACGTGACCGGCACCATCGGGCTCTATTCCCTGTTCCAGCTCGAGTTCAACGTCTCGAGCATCGCCGCGATCCTCACCATCATCGGCTACTCGCTCAACGACAAGGTCGTGATCTTCGACCGGATCAGGGAAAACTTGCGCAAATATAAGCGGATGCCGCTGGTCCAGCTGCTCGACGTCTCGATCAACGAGACCCTGGCCCGCGCCGTGTTGACCCATGTGACGACCTTCCTCGCCATGCTGCCGTTCCTGTTTTTCGGCGGCGAGACGATCTTCGGCTTCGCGCTGGCGATGTGCTGGGGCATCGTCATCGGCGCCTATTCGTCGATCTTCGTGGCCTCGCCGCTCCAGCTCATTCTCGGCGTGCGGCGCGAGGCGTGGAGCGCGGCTCCGGCGACCGGCCAAGGGAAGAGGACCGGCCGCGGCGCGCATCTGATCCTGGCGAGGCGAGCGGACCTTGCATGAGGCCGAGCGGGGCGACACGGTAAGACGCATCGCGCGGTCAGGCGATCCCGATCGCGCCCTTGCCGCTTTGTTCGCGCCGCGCGAGACGCGCGCCGATCTCTTGCCCTCATCGCCCTCAATGTCGAGCTTGCCCGCATCGCCGAACAGGTGAGCGAGCCCGAGCTCGGCGCCATCCGCCTGCAATGGTGGCGCGAGGCGCTCGAGCGCGCGGAAAGGGCGAGGCGACCGGCCATCCTGTCGCCGACGCGATTGGCGAGGTCATGCGCGGCGCAAGCTCTCACGCGAGCGCATCGACGCGCTGATCGACGCCCGCAACTTCGACATCGAGACCAAGATCATGCCCGACTGGAGCTCGCTCGAGGCCTATCTCGCCGAGACGGCCGGCGCATTGTTTGCGCTCGGCGGCGAGTGTCTCGGGGCGCGCGGTGCGTCGCTCGAACCGGCGGCCTCGCAGGCGGGCCTCGCCTATGGCCTGACCGGCCTGATGCGGGCGCTGCCGGTGCACGCCGCGAGCGGCCGCGTCTATCTCCCGGCCGACGCGCTCCTTCGCCATGGGACATCGCCCGAGGCGGTGCTTGCCGGAAAGACCGAGCGATGGCCTTCTCGCCGTGCTGGCCGAACTGCGCGGCAAAGCGAGGAAAGCTCTCGCCGAAGCGCGCCGGCAGGTCGCCGAGCTCGACCCAACGCGCGCGCCGCCTTCCTGCCGCTGTGCCTGGTTGAGCCTTATCTCGCTTCATTGGAGAAAGCGAGCGCGACCCGGTGCGCGAGATCGCCGGTATCAACCCGCTCACCGGCTGTGGCGCATGGCGCGCTGGCGCTGGTAGCCGCGCCCGAGGCGCTATTCCGCCGCGACCGAAGCGGGATGGGCCAGCCAAAATTCGAGATCGGCCAGCGCACGAGCGGCCATCGCCCGCTTGCGTTCGAAGCCCTTGCTGCTGCGCGGGCCCTTTGCCGCGCGGGGATTTCGGCGCGGCGATCGGGGGGAAGCAGTCCGAAATTGATGTTCATCGGCTGGAAGCTGCGCCCACCCGCTTCGCCATCGGCGCTGAGATGGCCGCCGGTGATGTGGTTCAGCAGCGCGCCGAGCGCCGTGGTCGGCGGCGGCGGCGACAGCGCGAGCCCAAGCCTCTCGGCCGCGGCGAAGCGCCCGGCGATGAGCCCGATCGCCGCCGATTCGACATAGCCCTCGACCCCGGTGATCTGGCCGGCAAAGCGCAGCCGTGGGTCGGCCCGGAGCCTCAGGCTCGCATCCAGCAGCTTCGGACTATTGAGGAAGGTGTTGCGGTGAAGCCCGCCAAGCCGCGCGAACTCGGCATTCTCGAGCCCAGGGATCAGGCGGAACACGCGCGCCTGCTCGCCATGCTTCAGCTTGGTTTGGAAGCCGACCATGTTCCACAGCGTCCCGAGCGCATTGTCCTGCCGGAGCTGCACCACGGCGTGCGGCTTCACGCCCGGGCGATGGGGATTGGTGAGCCCGACCGGCTTCATCGGTCCGTAGCGGAGCGTGTCGATGCCCCGCTCGGCCATCACCTCGATCGGCAGGCAGCCCTCGAAATAGGGTGTCGCCGCTTCGAATTCCTTGAAGGCGGTCTTCTCGGCCGCCAGCAGCGCCGCGATGAACGCCTCGTATTGGCCCTTGTCGAGCGGACAGTTGATGTAATCGGCGTTGCCGCCGCCCGGACCGGTCTTGTCGTAGCGCGACTGACGCCAGCACATCGTCATGTCGATCGAGTCGTGATGCACGATGGGAGCGATGGCGTCGAAAAACGCGAGTTCCGCTTCGCCGGTCAGCGCCTGGATGGCGCGCGCCAGCGCCGGCGAGGTGAGGGGCCCCGTTGCCACGATGACGCTGTCCCAGTCGGCCGGCGGCAGGCCGGCGATCTCCCCGCGGGCGATGTCGATCAGGGGATGCGCTTCGAGCGCCCGCGTCACGTCCGCCGCGAAGCCGTCGCGGTCGACCGCCAGCGCGCCGCCCGCCGGCAGCTTGCTCGCATCGGCGGCCGCCATGATCAGCGAGGAGGCCCGGCGCATCTCCTCGTGGAGCAGACCGACGGCATTGGTCTCCCATTCGTCCGAGCGGAACGAGTTCGAGCAGACCAGCTCGGCGAAGGCGCCGGTCTTGATGGGCCTCGGTCTGGCGGTTGGGGCGCATCTCGTGCAGCACGGTCCGCACCCCGCTGCGCGCGAGCTGCCAGGCCGCCTCGCTGCCCGGCCAGTCCACCCCCGATGACATGAACTTCGCCTGCCATCGCTGACCCTAGGCCGCCAGGGCGCGAACGTTCAAGCCGGGAAGAATGCGCCAAAATTCTTGCCTTTACTGGCTATCGATTGGGCACAACGATGAATTGATGTTCAAAATGGCACAATTTTCGACTATGTTTCAGGCGGAAGCCGAATCACCTGGTAACAGAGCATAGGCTTCCGCTCATTGAGCCGGTGAACCGCCGGCACCTTCGGCGCATCGGCCCGCTCTTCCACGAAAGGGGGGTGAGATGTCCTCGAATACAGCTCTTGCGATTAGCGTTGGTGTGCTTGGCGCGATTGCCACTTGGCTCTTTCTCGGGCCACTCGGCGGTGTGCTCGCGATCTGGGCGGCCTTCATCGCCTGGGGATGCTTCTTCCATTGCGGTGGCAAAGAGGCCGGTCTGCAATCGGCGATCCTCAACAACGCCGCCGGCGCGATCATCGCCGGTATAACGCTTGGTGGTCGCCACCAAAACCGGCTTGGCCGATCAGCTCGGCCTGCCGATTTGGGCCGCGATCTGCGTCGGCATCGGCGTGGCCGCCATGGTGCTGCTCGCCAATGTGCCGATGTTCTCGATCATTCCGGCGCAGGTCTATGGCTTCGCCTCGGTGGTTGCCTACACGCTGATGGGCAACTGCGGCCGGAAGCTTGACGGCCGCCTCGATGGAGAATCCGGTCGTCGTCATCATCCTGTCGATGATCGTCGGCGCGGTGTTCGGCTATGTGTCGGAGAAACTCGCCGGCATGCTGGCTGGCGCAGGTCATGGCGCGCGCCACGCTAAAGCCTAAGCGGCGACGCCGCTTTCGGCGACACGCGGGGTAATCGCCCCGTCCGTCAGACTGAGCGACGTGGCCTCCCTGCGGGGTGGCCACGTTTCTCTTTTTTGGCGCGCCTTAGTGTTACCCCGCAACACATCCTAACGGCACATCCTGGATGAACGCCGCTTCGTCCGATTTTGCACGCCGGTGCCGTCGCCGGACAGTAAACAGAGCGCGCCAGAAAGGCGCATGAGTGAATTTCGAGGCAACCCTTTTTCGGAACTCCGCTTGCGCTGCCCATTCGGCACGGGCAATCTGCCCGTCTTCTCGGCTCCATCGTCTTTTCGGGGGACTCAAGCCCATGGCCTCCGTCGCCGTTGTCTGGAAAGGCAACTGCCACGATCCGCGCACCCGGCAACGGCTGCTCGGCCATCTGCATGGCCTGGCCGCGCGCAGCGACGAATATCTGCGTCTGCGGCAGCCGGAGCGGCCGCGCGTGCTGGATGTGATAAATCAGCAGCGCGGCGGGCCGGTGCGTGCCCGGGCCAATATCGAGACCATCGATCTGGACATCTCCGGCACGATCCTCATCTCGAGCTTTGTCGGCCCACGACCCTGAGGCGCTTCTCGCCGATGCGCGCCAGGCGGGCCTCGCCCTGGTCGATGATCCCGACGGCAAAGCGCCGCCGTTGATCGCGATCGAGCAGCGCGCGGCTGCGCGGCCTGGACTTCAAGCTGTTCGATCCGCGCGGGCTCTATCCCGGCGCCGACCGCATGAGCTTCGTCTTCCTCGAATGTCCCGGCGCAGCCTTTGCTCGATGGCAGGCTGGTCGAGGTCGCGACCAGCGAGGACTGCGCCGCCAGCGGCGCCAAGTCGCTCCGCGGCGCCGACTTCTATCTCTGCGCGCCCAGCGTCCACCTCCGCTATTATCTTGGAGGATTGGACCGACTGCCTGTTCTCCTGGATCAAGTTCTTCTTCATCGACGATTTCTGGTGGCACCGCTGGGAAGAGCTGCAAGGCTATGCCGACTACCGGCAGGTGTTCGAGGATTTGCAGGCCGATCGTGGCGCCGAAGCGGCCGAAGAGGCGACCTTCGATGCCGTGCTCGGCACCTTCGCCCAGCACGCCGAACATTGGATCGGCGAGGTCGAGGGCTGGGCCAAGGCCGAGCAGGGCTGAGCCCGCAATCCCCTACGCTGCCCAGACGGCCAACGATAGCCGAGCACGCGCTCTTGCGGGAAGGTCGTCACGCAGACCTCGTCCCAGCTCACCCCGCCGCCTTGATTGCCGGCAAGCAGCCGAACGCGGTTGCCGACATCGAAGCCCTCGAAGAAGCCGACATGGCCTTTCCACGAGCTCGGGGACTCGCGCCACAGGACGACAACGCAACCAGGTCTCGGGCTGCTAAGGGCTTGGCCGTAGGTGAGCCACGAGCTTGGCCGCGGCATTGTTGGTTCCGCGCTGACGCGCCTGCCGCATGCACCAATTCACGAAGGCTGAACACCAGCTCGTCTCGTCCTCGTTTCCCTGGAGGCCGGTGGTTTTGAGATATTCGACCACGCGCGGATTGTAACGCGGACCCGGATAGTCTCTCTGGCCGAGTTCGCCGCGGGCAACCCCAACCCAAGGCGCGTCGGAGGCAACGTCCGGCACGGCGACTGCGGCAACCAAATCGAGACGAGCCTGTTTGGCAGACGGGCGGGCCGGGCCTTGCTCGGCGAGGCGATCGTTCAGTTCGCGAATGAGGGTGAATGTTTCGAAGTCGCCGATTCCACCGACATTTGCGGCAGCGAGAAGCTGGCCCGTTGGCGTGGATCTCTTCGGCTTCGATGACTTCGGCTTCGATGGCTTTGTTTTGCTGGACCGGGCCATGATGTCCTCCCTTGGCAGGTTACCCGGATAAGTTGTACGGATTACACAATACAAGGCAAGGGGGTAACTGCGACCGAGTCGTTTCGGGCGGGTCAGGCGCGGCTCTTGCCGAACGAATTGCGGAGTTCGTCCTTGGCCTTCTTCAGCCGCGCGCGGTCGGCCGCGCTCGCGGTCCTGCCGGCCATGGCGGTCAGCCGTTCCTTACCGCCATCATTTTAATGCCACAACCGGCCATTAGGTGAGGGCGCCCGTAGCAGGAGAATCACATGGCGAAGCTCACGCTGTATCACGCCGCGCCGTCGCGCTCGTCGGTCGTCCGCTGGATGTTGGAGGAGCTGGGCGAACCTTACGATCTCCATGTGGTGAACCTGGCCAGGGGCGAGCAGCATCAGCCTGGGCATCTCGCCGTCAATCCGATGGGCAAGGTGCCCGCCCTTCGCCATGGCGATGCCGTCGTTACCGAGGCGGCCGCCATCTGCACCTATCTTGCCGATGAGTTCCCGCAGGCGCGGCTGAACGTCCCGGTCGGCGACCCGCGCCGCGGACCCTACCTCAAATGGCTGTTCTTCGGCCCGAGCTGCATCGAGCCCGCCATGACCGATCGCGCCTTTCCCCGCCAGGAGCAGCCGCGGCGCGGCATGCTTGGCTATGGCGATTTCGATACGGTCATGGAGGTCGTGGCCAAGGCGGTCGAGCCCGGGCCTTATCTTCTCGGCGAGCAATTTACCGCCGCCGATGTGATTGTCGGCTCGACGCTGCGCTGGGGCCTGATGTTCGGCCTGCTGCCGACACGGCCTGAGTTCATTGCCTATGTCGGCCGGCTCGAACAGCGTCCGGCCTTGCAGCGCGCCGTCGCCGCCGATCAGAAGCTTGCCGCGGCCTAGCCAGCCGGTGGCGTGCCGTCCGGCTCGTCCGGCTGGTCGTGTCCCCGCAGGAGGTCTGCCTGCTCCCGAACCAGCGTGACAAATTCCCGAAGCGCCTTGTTGGAGATAGATCCAACCGCATCGGTAACGTGAATGGTCCGGACCTTGCCCTCCGCCTCGACGGCGATGACGGTCTCTTGCGCATCGCGCAGCTTGGGAGCCGCGCTCGGAGTGATATCGGCGCCCGCGAAGAGCTGGGCCTCGTCAGCCAGGCGTGCGAGCTTTTTGGCCACGGCCGGCGCAAGCCGGTCGCTGTCGATTATGACGGGCCGCGCCAATCCGGGCGCGTAGACGATGCCCGTACTCGGCATTGAGACGGTGATCTTCATGCCGCCAAGCCTGCCACGCCGCCGGCAAACAGGCCAGCGCCCTCAGCTTGTGACAACCACGCCAACTTGAGCCCAGGCGTCGGCGACCGCCTTCGCTTCCGCGGTCTTGATGCCCGGCAGGCGTTTGGCCACGTCGATCGTCACAGCCGCGAAATCCGCAAATTTGGTGCCCTCAGTCACGCGCGGATCGCGAGTGGTTTCGTACCAGATGCGGCCCGTCTTCTCCCAAGCGCGCCCGCCGATCTCCGTCGCCGCGAGATAGAACGCCCTGTTGGGAATTCCGGAGTTAATATGGACGCCGCCATGGTCGGCGAACGTGTCCACGTATTTGTCCATATGGTCCGGCTGTGGATCTTTGCCCAATACGGGATCGTCGAACGCGGTACCGGGCGCCTTCATCGAGCGCAGCGCCTTGCCATTGACGCCGGCGGCAAGCAGCCCTTCGCCGATCAGCCAATCGGCCTTGTCGGCCGTTTGCTTGAGCACCCATTGCTTGATGAGCGATCCCCACACATCGGATAGATGCTCGTTCAAGGCGCCAGGCTGCTGGATATAGGCGAGCCCGGTCTCGTCTTCCGTGACGCCGTGGCCGAGTTCATGCCCAATCACATCGAGCGAAATCGTAAAGCGGTTGAATAGCTTCCCGTCGCCGTCGCCGAACACCATCCTTTGCCCGTTCCAAAAGGCGTTGTTGTATTTCTTGCCGTAATGGACGGTGGCGTTGAGCGGCAGACCCTCGTCGTCGATCGAGTTCCGCTGAAAGTTTTCCCAAAAGAAATCGAAGGTGTGGCCGAGGCCGTCATAAGCCTCGTCGATCGCGACGTCGCCGGTTGACGGCATGCCCTCTCCACGCATCATCTTCCCCGGCAGCGCTTCGAGCGTCTTGGCGGTCGAAATCGTCCGCTGCCTGGCCGGCCCGAGTCCGATCCGCCGCCGCCGGCGAGCAGAGGGCGGGTTGCTGGCCGAAAGAAAGCGCGCATGGCGCGGAAGGTGCTGTCGCTGCTGAGCGTGGCGAGCGCCGCCTGCCTCTGCTCCGGCGTTCCCTTCTCGATCACCGATTTCAAAATGAAGCCTGGCAAAATGCAGAAGATCGGATGACGGCACTGGCAAGCGCGCATGGTTTCCTCCCCAAAGGCGGCGTCCAAATTCCACTTTTTGGCATGGACTTAGGGAAAGTTCAACCAGAGATTGTACGAAGGCTCAATACAGCTTGAGCGGGCAGGCGCAGATGATTGCCACTCCAGTGGAACGTGGGCTATTTGCCCGCGCTACAAGCGCGCCAGCAGCCGCAACAGCAGCGCCGTGCCGAAGCCCCAGGCGCCGTTGAGCAGAAGTCCCGAGGCGAAGCGCGGCCAGAGCGGGGGGATCGGCTCGCCCTTGATCGGCAGCACCACGAAGAAGGCGACGCAGGTGAGCGCCACCGCGCCGATCAGCGGTCCAGCTCGCCCAATAGCTTGCGCCGCCCAATTGCCCGAGCAGCAGCGCCAAGCCCGCGCCCCATAGGCCGCCCCAGAACGCCTTGGAGATTACCGACGGCACGCCGTATGGCGGAATGGGATCGAGTGGCCAGGCCGGCCGGTCGGGCGGGATGACGCCAATCTGATTGAACACGCCACCACAGGCCCTGATGGAAGATCAGCGTGGCGACGAACCCGGCGATAAAGCCGAGGATCAGCAACTTCAACAGCGTCATCGGCGTGGTCCCTCCCGCCAAAGATGGCAATGGCTTAGTCGTGCGGGAAATTCGGGTTGATGACAAGTTATGCCGACGGGCGCCAGTGCGGACTGTATCGGCCCATTTCGACTTGAATGCGGGTCTCGGTCGATACCAAGCCGAAACCGCAAATCGCGGAGCCTGGCCAGTCCGCGGCCGCGAGGACTAGGCTCTCCGCCGCCACCATGGAGGAACGGAAGATGGCTCCTGCACCGGCTACCAAATCGCCGCCGCCCAAGCGCGCGGCCAGCAAGTTTCCCGTCGTCGCCTCCGACCAGCTCGCACGCAGCAAAGTATGGGGCGAGACCGATCAAGCCGTGAGCTGGGCGGGCGCCTTCGCCGTCTATGGCGGACACGGGGCGACCGCGTCGTCGACCATCGTCTACGAAATCGAGCCGGGCAAGCGGCTCGGCTGGCACACCGACGCCACCGAGGAGACGCAATACATCATCGCCGGCCAGGGCAAGCTCTACCTGGAGGACGGATCCACTCACGCGGTCGGGCCCGGCAGCGTCTTCGTGTTGCCGACGCCGATGCGCCACGACCTCGAGAACACCGGCAAGCAAACGCTGCGCGCCGTCGCCTTCTTCGCTGCGGCGATGTTCACGCAAGATTTCGACCAGGTGATGCTGCCGCCCAAGAGCCACATCCTCGGGACGCCCAACCGCACCGGGTGAAGGGGAACCAACGGGCGGAAGCGCTCTCGGCGAACGCCCTGGGCACGGCGACCGTCGGGTTGAGTCTCCTTACCCGCAATTAACCGTCTCGCTACACCGCTCCTCAATCGACTTTCGTCATGGTGACCCGAGGACGAAGGGAAAGTCGATGCAGAGCAGCGCTCAATCCGCGGGTCAGCCGGGCCCGGCGGCAGTTCAGACTGAGGCCGCCGACGGCCTGAGCTCTCTGCTTGGCGCCGGGCAATTTCTCGAAGCCGTCATCGAGCACATTCCCGCCGTGGTGTTCGTCAAGGACGCGTGCGACTTCCGCTTCATCCTGTTGAACCGGGCCGGCGAAGAATTTCTCGGCGTCAAGCGAGATGCCATTATTGGCCGTACCGACCACGACGTCTTTCCCAAAGACGAGGCCGACCAGTTCGTGGCGCGCGATCGCGAGGTGTTGAAATCGCGGCAGGTCGAGATCATCGAGGAAGAGCCCGTTCACACCCCGCATAACGGCCTGCGCTTCCTGCGCACCCGGATGATCGTGGTGTGCGACGACAATGAGCAGCCGCAATATCTGCTCGGCATCTCCGAGGACGTGACCGACCAGAAGCTCAAGTCCGAGCGCATCCGTCACATGGCCCATCATGACGGCCTGACCGATCTCGCCAATCGCGCTTTGTTTCGCCAGCGCCTCGACGCGGCGATGGCCGAACACCGCAGCACAAAGCGTGGCGTGGCGTTGTTCTTTATCGATCTCGACGGGTTCAAGCGGCTCAACGACACGCTCGGCCACCCGACCGGCGATGCCGTACTACGCCTGTTGGCCGAGCGGCTGCGCCGCTGCGGCCATGACGGCGACACCGTGGCGCGGCTCGGCGGCGACGAGTTCGCCATTGTCCATCCCGTCTCTCCCACCAGCAAGAGCCCGACCGCCATCGCCACCGAGCTGGTGCGCTCCATCGCGCGCCCCTATGACGTCGGCGGCAGCCAGCTGACCCTGACCGCCAGCGTCGGTGTGAGCGTCGCCGGCGATGGCTGTCACGAGCCTGACCGCATGCTCAAGAATGCGGATGTCGCGCTCTATCGCGCCAAGACCGACGGCCGCAACGCCTTCCGCTTCTACGATCCGAGCATGGACAATTATCTCGAGGCCAAGCGGGATCTCGAGCGCGCGGTGCGTAACGCCTTGGCGCGCGGCGAATTCGAGGTGCACTACCAGCCGATCGTCGATGTGCGGTCCGAGCGCACCTGCGGCTACGAGGCGCTGTTGCGCTGGCGCCACCGCGAGAAGGGGTTGCTGCCGCCCTCCGAGTTCATCGGCATCGCCGAGGAAGTCGGCTTCATCGTTCCGCTCGGCGAATGGGTGCTGCGCAAGGCCTGCGACGATGCCGCCAGCTGGCCGCCTTACCTGCGCCTGGCGGTGAATATCTCGCCGGCGCAATGTACCGCCGCGCTGACCCAGACCGTGATGAATGCGCTGGCCGCGTCGCGGCTGCCGCCTGACCGCCTTGAGCTCGAGATCACCGAGTTGGCGCTGTTGCACGACAACACCACCACTCTGTCCACGCTGCATCAGCTCCGCACGCTCGGCGTCAAGATCGCCATGGACGATTTCGGCACCGGCTATTCCTCGCTCAGTTATTTGCGGAGCTTCCCGTTCGACAAGATCAAGATCGACCAGAGCTTCGTGAGGGATGTGCTGGTTCATCCCGAGAGCCTGGTGATCGTCCGCGCGGTGGCGGGGCTTGGCCTGAGCTTCGGCGTGCCGACCACCGCCGAGGGCGTCGAGACCAGGGAGCAGTTCGAGCAGATCCGCGAGGCCGGCTGCACCCAGTGCCAGGGCTATCTGTTCGGCCGCGCCATTCCCAATACCGAGGTCACACGCCTGATGCAGCAGCGCCGCCAGGCCATCCGCAAGCCCGGCTACGCCTAAGCCGCCAGCATCCGCGCCCGCAATGTACCAGTGGGGCGCTCGCGACTCGTGCTAAATTGGCTGATCGACGATCCAATTGGGGGGAAATAACAATGCTGACAGCACTCATCATCGCCTGTGTGGTCGGAGGCATCGCCGGCTGGCTGGCCGGCCTGCTGGTGCAAGGCACGGGCTTCGGCCTGGTCGGCGATATCGTCGTCGGCATCCTTGGGGCGCTTATCGCGGCCTTCCTGTTCCCCGCTCTGGGCATCGCCCTGACGCTTGGCGGCGGCTTCATCGGCGCGATTCTCCTCGCTTTCCTCGGCGCCGTGATCCTGCTGGTCATCGTGCGGCTGATCAAACAGATCACCGCCTAGCCGCTCCGCTAGGGTGCGGCGCCTCGCTCTTTCCATGGCGGCGGTCGCTTTGGCGGCAGGTGTCGGCTGGGCGCAATCGCCGAACGGGGTCAAAACCCTCGATCCGCCCGGCGCCATCAAGGCGGAAGGCACCTGGAGCCTGGGCACCAGGGCAGGGGACTTCGTCTTTGTCGCCGGCATGCAGGGCATCGATCCGGCGACCAACACCCTGGTCAAGGACCCGCAAGCCCGGATTCGGCGCGCCTTCCTCAATATCAAGCTGATCGCCGCCTCCGAGGGCGCCAGCTTGCAGGATTGCGTGCGGCTCACGGTCTATCTCAGCGATCTGCCGCGCTACGCGCCGATGGTGGAGAAGGCGCAAGCGGAGCTGTGGGGCGGGCCGCCTTATCCGCCGCGCACCATGATCGAGGTCAAGCGCCTGTTCGACGACGACATCGCCGAGATCGACAGCGTGTTCTACGCCCCGAAGAAGTGACCGCTTAGGCTTTGGCCAGCAGCATCTCGCGTTCCTTCAGCAGCGCGTCGAGCTTCGCCTGCTGATCGGCGATGCGATCGGCATTGCGCTCTTCGTCCGCCGCGCCGGAAAAGGCCGCGGCCTGCTCCACCAGCTCGCGGAGATTGTCCTCGACGATCTGGATGCGCTTCTCGATTTCCGCCAGCGTTGCTTGGTCGGCCATGAACACCTCGAATGGGTTGGGGAAGGGTCGGCACCACTATACCCCACCGGGGGCACGGACCGCAAAGCCGCCTTGGGCAAGCCCTATCGCTCCGCTGCTCCGGAGACCGGCTTTCGCCCAAATGACGGCATTCGTGGCTATGTCGGCGAAGCCAGCACCGCTCGCACACGCCCTCATGCGTGCCTATATGCAAGAAGAGCAGTCAACCAACGCGAAAAGGATATTTATGGAGCAATGAACGAGGAAGACATCGTCGACTTCGACGACAGCAATTCGAGAAGCCCATGGTTCGTGACCGAGGCCGCCGGCTTCATGGGCGCGCCGGCGCGAAGCGGCCGCCTCATCAGCCGCGTCGCCGAACGCATGCGGCGCAGGACGCGGCCCGAGCACCTGATTTCCAACAGCATATTCGGACTCTTTCGCCACGGCGTCACCGCGGCGATCTATCTCGGCCTGGCCTACGCCGCCAAGATGGCGTTCGGCATCTCCATCGCCTTTAACGCCATGAGGTGAGGCCCTTGCATTTGGCGCTTTCGGCCATATGTGTAAGCAGTGGGTTCCCCAAACCCGACGAGGGAAATCATGGCGAAATGGCTCCTAATCCTGGTCCTGCCTCTCGGCCTTGCCGGTTGCGTGACCGAACAGGGTGCCATGCTGCCCATGACCTTAGGGCCGAGCGACACCGCCGAGGCCGCTTGCCTGACCTATGGCGACACCCCCGCCTATGGCTGCAAAACCCCCGGCGCGGTCACCATCCCCCAAGACGCGAAATAGTCCCAGGGCCACAGGCCCCGCCGGTTGCCGGCGTCACACTGCGTCTTTGGCGGCCTTCACCGGGCGAACCTTCAGCGTCTTGCGGGCCGGCTTGGCCTTGAACACGGTCGGCTCTTTGGTGAACGGGTTGATGCCCTGGCGCTCGGGCGTCGCCGGCTTCTTGACCACCAGGAACTTGGCGAAGCCGGGCAGGACAAACACGCCCACCTTCTTCAGTTCCTTGTGGCCGACCGAGGCCATCGACTCCATGACCGCCTTCACGTCTTTCTTGGCCACCGAGCACTCGTCGGCGATTTTCTGGATCAGTTCTGATTTCGACATCATGGGATTGCTCCTCCTGAAAAAGCTCTCGGCCGCCCGGGAAGCTGGTTTTGCCCCCGTCTCCCCCTGACGCTGGCCGATTCGGGGGCCATTGTCCGCTAAAACCCTAACGAATCCTGTGAATCCCCGCGTTTTTAAGGCAATTCCGGCTCCGCCGGGCCAATTTCGCGCCGCCGGCGCCCCCGCTTGGACTGGCGTCGAACCCGTCCTGCGCCTAAAATACCGCGACAAGCGACAAGGGGGGAAAGCCAAATGGACATCGCGGGTCTTCTGGTTCAGGTCGTATCGGGCGCGATCGGCGGCAGCGCGGCGGGCGCGGCAGCCAAGCAATATTCGCTCGGCGCGGTGGGCAACGCCATCGCCGGCGCGGTCGGCGGCGGCGTCGTCGGCCAGCTGATCGGCACCTTTGCCGGGCAGATGATCGAAGGCTGGGTCGGCGACATCGCCGGCGGCGCGATCGGCGGCATCGTGCTCACGCTCATCGTCGGCGTCATCAAGAACATGACGGCGAAATAGCGCACGCGCGATCACTTCGCCGGGAGAACCCGCGAAGGCAGCAAGAATGGGGACTGCGGAGCACCGAGCGGCCGCGATCCTTTTTTGTGGGCAGCCTCAATTATTGAGGCAGGACCATGATCATCGCGACTCGCATACTTACGCTTAAACGGCCGGACGGTGACATCGAGATTCCCATCTCGATTTCCGCGCCGAAGCACGAAGGCGACGCCTGGTCGTGCATCTATGAGATCGGCTGGCCGGAGGGAAAGGAGTTGATCACCGCATGGGGCCATGACTCGGCTCAGGCGCTTGTCGTGGCCTTGCAAATGATTGGCGCCGAGATTTATTCGAGCGCTTACCACAAGTCGGGCGATCTCATGCTTGACGCGCCGGGCAGCGGCTACGGCTTCGCGGTGGTGGGCTCGATCCGCGATCTGCTCGAAGGCGACGACGCCAAGTACCTCTAGCCGGCCCCCGGGGATAAGTTTTCGCCATCAAGTGTCATTCCGGCGGAAGCCGGAATCCAGGGCAGCAGGCACCGAGCGATTGGCCCTGGACCCCGGCGTTCGCCGAGGTGACGAGTTCGGGCATGACGAAGACAGCGCGCGCCGAGTCATTTCGCCCCGCTCGGGGGCGCGCCCAGCTCCTTGTCGACCTCGTCCTCGAAGGCGCGCTTCTTGCCGGCGACGAAGCGGCGATAGCCTTCCGGGTCGATCCACGCCCCGACGCCTTCGGTCTCGGCCCGGCGCCGCTTGCCCTCGAGGTCGTAATATTCGTTATGCTGCGCCAGCCAGATGTCGGGCGTCAGCATCTCCAGGGCATAATGCGTGCGGCGATAGTCGTCGGCGATGCCGGGATAGGAGGGGTCCTTCGCCAGCCGGTAGCCGGGATTGAAGCCGGCGCCGTCGGGGAAAACGACCGTGAAGGCCTTGCCGTTATCGACGATGCTGGCGACCCAGGTGGTCGCGCCGCGCGTATGGCCGGGCGTCAGATAGGCCGTCAGCAGAACGTCGCCCAGCCTGACCGTGTCGCCGTCGCGCAAGATTCGGTCGACCTTGACCGGCGGATAGACGAAGTCGTCGCCATATTTGAAATCGCCCCGGTCACCGCTCTCCATGGCCGGCACGTCCTCGCGCATGACGGCGAGCTGCGCGCCCGGGATCAGGTCCTTCAGATAGGCGAAGGCGCCCGCATGGTCGATATGCGCGTGGCCGTTGATCATGATCTTGATGTCTTCCGGCTTGAAGCCGAGCGCCTTGATCGACTCGACGATCATCGGGCCGGAGGAGGGCATGCCGGTATTCATCAGAATGTGGCCTTCGGGCGTGGCGAACAGGAACACGCCGAGGCCCTTGGTGCCGACGAAACGGCAGCTGGACCATGGTCCTGGTGACGACCAGCGGCCATTGCGGCGTGATCAAGATGGGCATGGCCGTCACGGGCGGCCACATCTCCGCGACCAGCGGCAAATTCGTGATGCACAAGATTGCCTTGGCCGGGAACATTGCCGGCTCGGGCGCGACCAAGATCAACGGCGTGGCCGGCCCGCGCCAGGCCATCGGCACCGGACGCTTCACGCGCGCCAAGGGCAGCGGCAAATGGAACGGCACCGGGCCGTCCGGCGTGTGCTCGGGCTATTGAGTCGCCAACCGCGCCTAGCCTGACGCCCCACCGCTGCTTGTCCCCAGGGGGTCTTGGCGGAAAGGAAATCTTGAGGCATGCTGGTGCCAAGCACGGGGCTGCGTGCAGCCAACCGGCCCCGCGATTTGCGATCACAAGCGCCGCAGGAGAACCAGAATGGGCAGCGTGAATCCTCCCAAGAAGCGGGACTACAGCGACAAGACTCGCATCGACCTGAAGCAATCCTACCAGGTCGCTTACTGGAAAGAGCGGTTCAGCGTCTCGGAGCAGGAACTGAGCGAAGCGGTGCTGGCCGCCGGCGGCTTGGCCAGAAAAGTGGAAGAATATCTCAGGTCCAAGGACGCGCGCTGACCGGCGACGCCCGCGAGATTGCCGATTGCCGCCGCCGCGGGCCGCACGGCTATTCGAGGCGGCGCAAGCCGTTCCCGGCCATCCATTGGCACGGTCCTCATGTCTCATCCCGCATCGTCTCGGCCAGGCGGCGGAGCCTTAAGCCCAACGCCGACCGCAGCGCATCGGCCGCGGGATCGCGCGCATCGCGCGCGCGTTGCCCGGCAGCCGTCACCGAATCGGCCCAATCGGCGAAACGCCGGCAACAACTGAGCGGATCGCCCCGGCAGGAACGCGCCCGCCGGCACGCGATCGCACAATCGCCAGATCTGGAGCCGCGCGGCGTAAAGCCGGTAGCTGTCCGCCGCCGTCGGCGCCTTCAAGTCGCTCTCGATCATCTGCGTTTATTGCTCCTTGATCCCCTCCCTTGTGGCAGAGGAGAATCTCGCCATCGCTTCTTGCTCCATCCCTCCCCTTGATGGGGAGGGGGGCGCGCTCTCTTTAGCGCGCCGGGTGGGGTGAGACGGCAGCCCCCCACCCCAGCGTTGCAAAAGCGACGCCGGACCTCCCCGCGAGGGGGAGGTATGGAGTTCGTTGCTGCGTTTCGACAAGGCATGCGTCATCCGTTTCCGCGATGCGCGACGCATCCGGGCTATGGGGGGCTTGCCCCCGGGCTTGACCCGGGGGGCGGCGCGCCGAACAGCGCAAACCTATGGTGTCCGCGTTCCTTGTGGGAAGCGCGGCGGGCGCCGTCCGGCGCGCCACATGCGCTTAATGCGCTCAAGTAGGCCAGAGGCCGATGGCGCATCTAAAAATGCGCTCAAGTAGGCCAGAGGCCGATAGCGCACAAAAAACGCATGCTCATTTGCGGCGCTCTTATTCCGGCGCCAAGCCGCGCTTTAGTCCGGCCTGTCGCGCGAAAGCGCCGGCCGAGCCTTCAGCCAGCTCCTGGCAGGGACTCGTAGTGGTCCCGGGCGGAGCCCTGGCGCCGCCCGAGTGCCCGGCTTGCGAGCCGGACCCGCGGGCGCCGCGCCTCGTCCCACGTCATGACGCCCCATGAGCGCGCCCCTAAGTGGACAAGGCGACACGGAGTGTAAATGCGGCTCCAACTGCGGGGATAACTTCTTTATACCTCCCTTTTGTGGGGAGGTCCGACGACGCTCTCGTGACGCTGGGGTGGGGGCCATCCGCGCTCAAGTAGCGAAGCGATAGCGCATAGGAAAACTCCCACCCCACCCGTCGCGCCAAGAGGCGCGACTCCTCCCCATCAAGGGGAGGGATGAGAAGAATGTCCGGGCATGACGAAAGGGAGGCCGCTTCGATGATCACTGTCGGCGAAATGCGGGACTTCGGCGGGCGCTGGTTCGATGCGGTGGCGCGCGGCGCGACGGCCGCCGAGCAGGCGCAATTCTTCCTCGACCCTCATGCGCGCATCTATGTGGTCTGGAACGGCGTGACCATCAGCCTCGCCGAGCACGAGAAGCTGCACGCCCAGTGGATCAACGAGCGCCATAGCTTCGGCCCGTTCGAACTCACGCCGCTCAATGCAGCGCCGGAGCGCGTGCGGGCGAGGGGCACCGTCTATTGGCAGGCGGAGTTTCCGGGGCGCAAGGCGCCCAATGTGATCAAGGCCGTGGTCGGCGAGGACTGGATCCTCGAGCGCGCGGCCAAAGGCGGGCTGAAATTCGTGCTCTACCTCAATACTTTTCATCACCTGCTGCCGGACTCCGCGCCGCTCGATTTGTGAGGGGATCGGGCGCGCGGACGAAGCGCATCAGGTCTCCTCCGGCGTGCCGCTAGCGGAGCTTCCGCGCCTGATGATCTCCCGACGGTTCCTCGAACACTCCCCATCCCTCTGGATCGTCCTTGGCGCAGTTCGCATCTTTACGGTAGAAGACCCACCACCCTCCCAACAGACGAACGCACTTTGCTACCGTGTGGCTCGGCACGACCAGGAAATTCGCCTTGTCCTCTCTGTAGCTCACGAAAATGTAAATGTGGCTATGTCTCTGGCGTGCCTACCCGCAAGGCAAAAGTTCGCTGGGTGCGCGCGCGCCGTCGTCTTGACTTGGACTGACCACGCTCGCCGGCATCGCTGATCCGTTACCAGAAGATCAGCACCGTATGCGCTGCGTGAGGTGGGTGAGACGATGAAACCTCGTCGCGCGAGTTCGGCCGCTGCGGAGTAGACACCACGCATGCCAATCAAGGCGGTCGATTGTCGGGGCAATTTCATTTCCGATTTCATTAGTGCCTCCCTCACCCGGATTACATGGAGTCACTCCGCCGCCTGCGTCTCGGCCGCGCGTTTCGCCTTGCTGCTCGGCCGGCGCTCCAGCACCTGCTTGAGATACTGCCCGCTATAGCGCGCCGGATTGGCGGCGAGGGTCAAGCCCGAGGGGAGGTCTCTTTGCTCCGGCGTGCCTCTTAGAATTTGAAGGTCGCCCCGAAGGTCGTCACGTTGCCTTCGAACCGGTTCACCGCGCCGAACTCCTGGTAGTTGTGAAGATTGAAGATCACCGGCCGCCGCAGCAGCTCCGTGTTGTAGACGATCTGCGGCCCGACGCCGAACACGCGCCCCTTGAACGGGCCGAGCTTGGCGCCCGAGCCGGAGTCGCCCGTGATCTGCTGATAGGCATAGCCGGCGACGCCGATCTTCAGGCCATTGGTCCACGCCTTGCCGACCGCCCATTCCCAGGTGAAGGCGTCGCCGTTCTTGTAGTCGGTCGCGGGATTGCGCGAGCTCCAGGTCACGCCGATCGCGGAATCGAATTCGAGCAGCGTCCTCGGATCGAGATAGGTGACGCCCCAGCCGAGATTGAGGCCGTAGCGGTTCTTGCCGGTGTTGGGCTCGAACCCGCGCTGGTAGCGCCCGGTCGGCAGCCAGCCTGTCACATAGAGCGTGTTCGACCAGCCACCGGCGGTCCAGCCGAGCTGCGCGCGCGGGATGGTGTCGCCCAAGCCCCATCCCGCCACGGTCTTGTCCTCGGCGATCAGCCCCGTGACCACGCCGTGGGCCCAGGCGTAATTGTAGGAGGATCGGAGCGACAGCCCGAGCTGACCGCCCAGGATCTTGGTCTCGGGAACCCACAGGGCCGCGTACATGGTGGAGACCGGCCGCTTGACGACATCGAGCACGATCTTGCCGCCGTCGATATAGACCTTGATATCGCCGTCGTAATAACCGGCGCCGGTGCTGAGATAGAGCCCAGGGCCGGGCGTGACGCCGGCGCCGAAGCCGAAATTGCCCGGAACGTAGAGACCCGAAGCCCCTTCATCGGCGAGCGCCGGGGACATGCTCGCGATCAACAGGAGCGGGGCGGCGATTTTGGCAAAGCGCGCCATCTTCCCGTTTCTCCAAAGGCCTTAGCGGCGGCGAGCGGGACTCCTGGCCGAGATTAGCAGCATGTCGCCGTCTTCACTGTCATCGCGGCGCAACAGGCGCTCTCTTTGTCGGCGGTCCCGGCGTCTGGACGGTGAGGAATTTCACTAAGGGGCCGAAGCCGAGGGTTGGCGCGTGCGCTACTCCGCGGCCTACGTCTCCGCGGCGCGCTTGGCACTGCCCCGCGGCGCTTCAGCACCTGCTTGAGATAATGGCCGGTATAGCGCGCCGGATTGGCGGCGACCGGCTTGTCCTTGACCCCGGCGCCGCTGCGCCGCGAGGGCTAGGATTTCAACATGAAGCTCGGGATCCGGAGCCGGATGAGCCCATATTTCGCAAGCGTGGGGACCGGGGTCCGGCCGGCTTCCGGCGACAGCCCCCAATCCGGCGCCAGCGCGTTCGGCGTGGACGCCGGCTCCGGCGCGACGTCCGGAAAATCCCGCTCCCATCGTGGGTTCGGTTCGGCGACCGGCGGCAGAAAATGGAGCTCATCGATCAGGATGGCAGCGCATAGCCCTTGCGACCATTTCATAGCGCCTCCTACGTAGAAAATTCCTGTTAGGAAATTAAAATTATTGAGAGGAAAGCTGGGTGACGGCCTATTTCATTTCAAGAGGCGATATGCCCGATATTTTGGAGCCAAACCGGCCTGGCCTGGCCGGGCAAATTCCGGGGGATTCGGCTCACTCCGCCGCTTGGGTCTCGGCGCGCTTGCCGCTCGCGGCCTTGGCACTGCCGCGGCGCTTCAGCACCTGCTTGAGATAATGCCCGGTATAGCTGGCCGGATTGGCGGCGATCTCCTCCGGCGTGCCGATCGCGACCACATAGCCGCCGGCGTCGCCCCCCTCGGGGCCGAGATCGACGATCCAGTCGGCGGTCTTGATCACTTCGAGATTATGCTCGATCACCACCACGCTGTTGCCCTGGTCGACCAGCTCGTGCAGCACCTCGAGCAGCTTGGCCACGTCGTGGAAATGCAAGCCGGTGGTGGGCTCGTCGAGAATATAGAGCGTGCGCCCGGTGGCGCGCTTCGACAGCTCCTTGGAGAGCTTGATGCGCTGCGCCTCGCCGCCCGACAGCGTGGTCGCCTGCTGGCCGACATGGATATAGCCGAGCCCCACGCGCTTCAGCGTCTCGAGCTTGTCGCGCACTGACGGCACCGCCTTGAATAGTTCCGCGGCCTCCTCGACCGTCATGTCGAGCACGTCGGCGATCGACTTGCCCTTGAACTTGATCTCCAGCGTCTCGCGGTCGTAGCGCTTGCCCTTGCACACGTCGCAGGTGACATAGATGTCGGGCAGGAAATGCATCTCGATCTTGATCACGCCGTCGCCCTGGCAGGCCTCGCAGCGGCCGCCTTTGACGTTGAACGAGAACCGCCCCGGCTTGTAGCCGCGGGTCTTGGCCTCGGGCAGCTCGGCGAACCATTCGCGGATCGGGGTGAAGGCGCCGGTATAGGTGGCCGGGTTGGAGCGCGGCGTGCGCCCGATCGGGCTCTGGTCGATGTCGATCACCTTGTCGAGCTGCTCCAGCCCTTCGATCGCATCATGCGCGCCGGCCATCTCGCGCGCGCTGTTCAGCCGGCGGGCGACCGCGCGATAGAGCGTCTCGATCAGGAAGGTCGATTTGCCGCCGCCCGACACCCCGGTGACGGCGGTGAACAGCCCGAGCGGAATGTCGACGGTGATGTCCTTGAGGTTGTTGGCCCGCGCGCCCTTGACCGTCAGGCGGCGGCCCTTGGTCGGCTTGCGCCGCTCTTTGGGCGCGGCGATCTGCTTGAAGCCGGTGAGATATTGCCCGGTCAGACTCTCCGGGTTGGCCATCACCTGTTCCGGCGTGCCTTCGGCCACCACCGCGCCGCCATGGATGCCGGCGCCGGGGCCCATATCGACCACATAGTCGGCGGTCAGGATCGCCTCCTCGTCATGCTCGACCACCAGCACCGAGTTGCCCATGTCGCGCAGTGACTTGAGCGTTTCCAGCAGCCGCGCATTGTCGCGCTGATGCAGCCCGATCGAGGGCTCGTCCAGCACATAGAGCACGCCGGTGAGGCCCGAGCCGATCTGCGAGGCGAGCCGGATGCGCTGGCTCTCGCCGCCCGACAGCGAGCCTGACGCGCGCGACAGCGTCAGATAATCCAGCCCGACATCGTTGAGGAAGGTGAGCCGCTCGCGGATCTCTTTCAGGATGCGCGCGGCGATCTCGGTCTGCTTGGGCGTGAGCTGGGCCGGCAGTTCGGCGAACCAGCGCGACGCCTCCCGGATCGACATTTCGGTGACCTGGCCGATATGCAGCCCCGCGATCTTCACCGCCAGCGCCTGCGGCTTGAGGCGATAGCCGGTGCACGCCTCGCAGGGCTGGTCCGATTGGTAGCGCGACAGCTCCTCGGTCACCCACGAGGATTCGGTCTCGCGCCAGCGCCGCTCGATATTGTTGATGACGCCCTCGAACGGCTTGGTGGTCGAGTAGTGCCGCACGCCGTCGTCATAGGTGAATGCGATCTCGTCGTCGCCCGAGCCGTACAGCACCACGTTGCGGAAATCCTCCGGCAGCGACTTCCACGGCTTGGTCATCGGCTGGCGATAGGCGCGCGCCAGCGATTCCAGCGTCTGCTGATAATAAGGCGAGCTGGCCGAGGTGCGCGCCCATGGCGCGATGGCGCCGCGCGCCAGGCTGAGATTTTCGTCCGGCACTACCAGATCCGGCTCGAAGAACAATTCGGTGCCGAGCCCGTCGCATTCGGGGCAGGCGCCATAGGGATTGTTGAACGAGAACAGCCGCGGCTCGATCTCCTCGATGGTGAAGCCCGACACCGGACAGGCGAACTTGGCCGAGAAGATGATGCGCTCCGCGCTGTCTCCCCGCGACTGCGGATCGGCGAACTCGGCGATGACGATGCCGTCCGACAGTTGCAGCGCGGTCTCGAACGAATCGGCCAGCCGCGCGCTCATGTCGGGGCGCACCACGACCCGGTCGACCACCACGTCGATATCGTGCTTGAATTTCTTGTCCAGCGCCGGGGCCTCGGCGATCTCGTAGAACTGCCCGTCGACCTTGATGCGGGCGAAGCCTTTCTTCTGCAGCTCGGCGAATTCCTTGCGGTACTCGCCCTTGCGCCCGCGCGCGATCGGCGCCAGCAGATAGAGCCTGGTGCCCCCGGGCAGCGCCAGCACGCGGTCGACCATCTGGCTCACCGTCTGGCTCTCGATCGGGAGCCCGGTCGCCGGCGAATAGGGCACGCCCACCCGCGCCCACAGCAGCCGCATATAGTCGTAGATCTCGGTGACCGTGCCGACGGTGGAGCGCGGGATTGCGCGAGGTCGTCTTCTGCTCGATCGAGATGGCCGGCGACAACCCGTCGATATGGTCCACGTCCGGCTTCTGCAGCATGTCGAGGAACTGGCGCGCATAGGCCGACAGCGACTCGACATAGCGCCGCTGACCCTCGGCATAGATGGTGTCGAAGGCGAGGCTGGACTTGCCGGAGCCGGACAGGCCGGTGATCACCACCAGCTGCTCGCGCGGCAGGTCGAGCGAGATATTCTTGAGGTTGTGCTCGCGCGCGCCGCGGATGGAGATGAATTTGGAGGTCATTCTGTCTGCAATGTCGGCGTGGGCGGCCGGTTAGACAAGGCCCGCAAAGGCTTAGTCCCCCAAGGCCTATGCGGCAAGAGCCGCAGGTTAACCTCTCCCCATTGGGGAGAGGTCGGCCGCAACGCGGCCGGGTGAGGGGGATGCGACGAACGGGCCTGTTAAACCCCTCACCCCAACCCTCTCCCCGGAGGGGAGAGGGGGTTTTAGAGCAGCGCGAGTTTCTGCAGTCGCGACCTGATGGCGCCGGGTTTTCGTCCCAACCGGTCGGCGATGGCGGCCACCGTCTCGCCCTGGTGGTGACGCCGCTTGAGGTCGCTCTCCTCGGCCTCGGTCCAGGGGGCATAGGCCTGGGCATGGGTCTGCCGCATCGCCGCCACCTCGTAGCTCTTAGGGTAGGCGGATGGTCTGGGCGTGCGCGGCGCGCCGGCGGCAGCTTCGGGTGGCCGCGCCGCGCAGGCAGCGAGAAACGCCGCCTCTCGGTGCGCCAGCGCCGCCCCGTTCGGCGCCAACCCGGCTTGCGCCGCCTCGGAGTCGGCGCGGAACTCGGCGTCCTTCTCAACCGCACGCGGATGCACCCTCAAGGCGCGCTCGTTCAGCCCGAGCAGATGCAGGCCCGCCAAGGTCCGCAGCCGCGACAGCGCGACATAACCCTGGCCGTACTCGAAGGCGCGAGAGAGATCGATCACCGCCGCGTCGAGCGACATGCCCTGGCTCTTATGCACGGTCATCGCCCAGGCGAGCCGGAGCGGCACCTGGGTGATGCTCGCCCGTTCCGTGCCGGCCTCGTCGATCTTCCAGGTGGCGGGCTCGGCGACGATGCGCTTGCCGCCGCGCGTCACCACCACCGGATAGTCGTCCTCGGCATCGAAATCCTCGACCATCCCGAGCGTGCCGTTGACGTAACGGCCGCCCTGGTCGTTCCGGGTGAACATCACCGCCGCGCCGGTCTTCAGCGCGAGCAGCTCCGGCGAGAGGCAGCCGCGCTTCAGCGCCTGCACGAACGGCTCGGGCCCCTTGGCGACCATGCTGAAGCTGTGCGTCTTGCCGCCGAGCTTCTCCAATTGCTGCCGGTTGATGTCGTCCACGGCGGCATTGTGGGTGAACAGCCGCGTGCAGCCCTCGGGCCAGCTTCCTTGATCGATCAGCCGGCTCGCGAGGCGCTGGCGATGGGCGGCGCCGCAGGCATTGGCGCGGATGGCGTCGAGCACCTCGAGGAAGGGCCAGTCGCTTTGCCGGTGCTGCTCGGACAGATAACAGACAATGGGCGCGAGGTCGCGCCAGGCCGAGGAAGCATGGGCGAACTCGGCGCCGAAGGCGTCCTCGCCCTGAGCCAGCGGCAGCATCCCCGGCTCAACGCCGCGACGGACGATTGGCGGAAGCTGAAAGAAGTCGCCGACCAGCACCATCTGCAAGCCGCCGAACGGCGCAGCCACGCCTCTGATATGGCGGCACACCGTGTCGACCAGAGTGAGGCTCCGCGCCGGCAGCATCGAGATTTCATCGATCACCAGCACTTTCGCCCGCTCGATGCGGGTGGCGAGACGGCGATTGGCGGCGAGCGTGTCGAGATCGCGCCGCTGCAGCGCGTCGCGCACGCCGATCCCGCTCCAGGCATGGATGGTCACGCCATGCCCATGCGTGGCGGCGATGCCGGTCGAGGCGGTATAGGCGTAATCCACGCCGTGCTGCTTCAGCCATTGCAGATAGCGGTTGACCGTGTGGGTCTTGCCGCTGCCGGGCTGGCCGGTGAGGAAGATGGATGCGCCGGTTTTGAGCAGAGCCAGCGCCTCGCCTTGGGTCATGCTTTGAACGCCCTCGGGGACTCAGCGCCCCAGTGTTAGCCTAAGTCGGGGGTGCCGCGAGCGGCAAGGGGCAGGCCGAGGGCGGCGGTTCCTTAGACAACCGGCCTTGGGTCGGCCTCCAATCCTGTGCTAATTCTTACCGATGACCACACTCATGCAACAGGCGCTCGAAGCCGTGCGCGATTGGCCTCAGGATCGGCAAAACGAAGCAGCAGAGCTTCTGTTGGCGCTCGATCGTCTGGGCACGACTTCCCTACCGGGCCACGGCCGACGAGCTCCGCGCTATCGATGAGGCTCTTCAACAGGTGGCGCGCGGCGAGCGGGCAACTCCGGCCCAAGTGGAAGAGGCCTTCGCGCGCTTCCGCAAGTGAGGATCGCATACAGCCCGAGGGCTGTAACCGATCTGGCGGAGATTGGATATTATCTCGCTGAGCAAAACCCAGCCGCCGCCGCTGCTGTTGAGCAGCGAATTCGTATCATTGTGGAGCTTGCGGCGCTGTTCCCGGCGAGCGGGCGGATGCTTGAGGGTCGAACGAGAGTGAGGGTCCTCCCGCTCGGCATGTATCCCTATCGAATTTTCTACACCGTGTCGGAAAATGAGCTAGTCGTCCTGCATATCAGGCATTCCGCGCGCGAGCCGGTCGACCCAGGCGAGCTTTAGGAATGATAGCGGGCATGCGCCGGGTCGTGCCATAGATGCAACCCCATGAGTCTTGCCCGAACGACCCTCTCCCGCACGCAGACCGCCATCATCATCGCCGGCATCGTTGCCGCCGCGGCGCTGGCGCTCTATCTCATGGGCCATCCGCTCATTTGCAAATGCGGCACTGTCAAGCTCTGGCATTTCGACGTCGCCAGCGCGGAGAATTCCCAGCATCTCATCGACTGGTACACGCCGTCCCACGTCATTCACGGCTTCATCTTCTATTGGCTGCTGTGGCTCGCCTCGCGGTGGCTGCCGTTATCGTTCGGCCTGCGGCTGGTGCTGGCGGTCGCCATCGAGGCGTCCTGGGAGGTGGTCGAGAACACCGACTTCGTCATCAACCATTATCGCGAGATGACCATCTCGCTCGATTATTACGGCGACAGCGTCATCAACTCGGTGAGCGACATTCTGTTCATGGTGGCGGGCTTCTTCCTCGCCGCGCGCCTGCCGGTCTGGCTCACAGTGGTCGTCGCGCTGGCGCTCGAGCTCTTCATCGGTGCGATGATCAGGGACAATCTGACGCTGAACGTGCTGATGTTCGTGTGGCCGCTCGATAGCGTGCTGCAATGGCAGCAAGGACGCTAGGGCAGGGCGCCGGCGCGACGCGCGTCAAATCCGAATGGTGACGCCGAACCCCATGCGGAGAATGAGCCAGAGAAAGACCGCGACCGTCGGATAGAAGGTGATGCCGAAGCCGAAGGCGCGCACGAACGGATTGTAGTGATAGCCGATCCAGAACAGCACGCGTCCCAGCAGGAACAGAGCGGTGAGGATGATGAGGGAGCGCGCTTCCTCGGGCGGGCAGTACAGCGCCATGCCGGCATTGCCGATGAAATAGAGGATGAACTGCTCGAACGTGTTGAGGATGAACCTGGTGTTGATGTCGAGGGCGGAATTGGGCTTGGCGGTGCGGCCCACCCACATGCTCGGATCGAGGCGCTGCGCGGCGACGATGCAGATGGCGAGCACCGCCGGCATGATGGCGACGACCGCGTCCTTGATGACCAGAGCGATGCGATCGCCGAGGGTCCAGTCGGTCGGCACCCAATCCCACAGCAGCTTGGCGACCGCGAAGAAGGCGGCGGCGAACAGCCAGTTGCCGACCAGAACGAAGATGAACGGCCATTGCCGGGCGGTGAAGCCGAGAACTTGCTCGCGCGGATGGCGCCGCGCGCTGATGCGCCGCTTAGGGGCGTGTCGCTGCTCGACCGACCGTTGCATGGTGCCTTTGTCCCTGCTGTCAGGCGCGCGCCACGAAGCCGACGCGCCGCCGATGAACCCACCGTGGAATCTTGTTCCCTAAGGCATAGGGCGCAAGTCGCCAACTCTCAAGATGTGAGGACTGGACGCATGAGAACAAAACGTGTACAGTGGTCAGATTGCCCCCTGGCCTGTGGACAGGACCTTTGCCGTCTGGCAGGCGGCGCCTCGGGGGCGGTAGAGTGGGGCAACATCAGCCCCTATAGCCCCCTGGAGGTTTCTTCATATGGCCGGATCGGTCAATAAGGTCATTCTGATCGGCAATCTCGGCGCCGATCCCGAAATCCGTCATACCCAGGACGGCCGGGCCATCGCCAATCTGCGCGTGGCCACGAGTGAGAGCTGGCGCGACAAATCGAGCGGCGAGAAGCGCGAGAAGACCGAATGGCATCGCGTGGTCATCTTCAACGAGAATCTGGCCAAGATCGCCGAGCAATATTTGAAGAAGGGCTCCAAGGTCTATCTCGAGGGCTCGCTCCAGACCCGCAAATGGGAGGACCAGCAGGGGCAGGAGCGGTACACCACCGAGATCGTGCTCCAGGGGTTCAACGGCCAGCTCACCATGCTCGACGGCAGACGCGATGGGGCGGGCGAGGGCGAGCCGCGCGGCGGCGGCGATTTCGGACGGTCGAAGGCGCTCAGTGGCGGCGCGAGCGGCGGCGCCGCCTTCGACAAAGAGCTTGACGACGAGATCCCGTTTTAACCCTTACGACTCGTGATGACGCGGCGCCGCCTGGCCGAGCGGCCGGCGTTAAGCACGACGCTTAACGCTATGCGGAGCCTGCGCTGTCGGGCAATCAGCGCCATCGGTATGGTCCTTGCAAGGGTGGGAAGCGCGCGGCGCCGGCCCGGACCGCGCGCGTCACTCACCCATCAGGACACGGAATGGACCGATGGCGAACAAGATCGCCGCTCTGCTGCACGGCAGAGACAACAATTTCAATCTGATCAGGTTTCTCGCGGCCTCGGCCGTGATCTTGGACCACAGCTTCGTCCTGGTCACGCCGGAGCGCGCGGCGAGTGCGGCGATCAATTTCGCCGGGCTCGACATCGCGCGCGTGGCGGTCGACGTGTTCTTCATTGTCTCCGGTCTTCTCGTCACCCGTAGCGTGCTGACGCAGCCGACTCTGGTCGACTATGCCGTGGCCCGGTTTCTGCGTCTGTTTCCGGCGCTGTTGGCCGCCTGCATCTTCATCGCCTTCCTGCTCGGCCCGGCCGTGACCACCGTCTCGCTCCAGGATTATTTCAGCGATGCGCGGCCCTGGCTCTATGTGCCGCTGACCGCGTCGCTCGTCACCTATTCGCTGACGCTGCCCGGCGTGTTCGACCATGTGCCCGATGAGCGGGGTGATCGATCCGCCGCTCTGGACCCTGCGCTATGAGGTGATGTGCTACGTGCTGCTCGCGCTGTTGGCGCTGGCGGGCCTGCTCGCCACCCGGGCCCGGGCGTCCCTGACGCTGGCCGCCATCTTCGCCCTCTATTTATTCGTCACCTTCGCGACGCCGTGGCGCGAGCAGGTCGCCGCCATCGACAGCGCGTCCCGTTTCGTCGTCGATTTCTTCATCGGCGGCGCATTCTATCTCTACGCCGACAAGATCAAGCTCGACATTCGGATCGCTCTCGCGCTGGTGCTGGCCGCGGTCCTGGCCGTTGGCACCGGCGGCTGCGAAATAGCGCTCAGAGTGGCGCTGGCCTACGGCGTCGTGTGGTTCGCGCTAGTGCCGGCCGGTCCCCTCCGGCTATTCAACCGGATCGGCGACTACTCCTACGGTCTTTATATTCTCTGCTTCCCCATCCAGCAGATCTTCGTGATGCTCGACCCCGCTATCGGGCCCGGCGCGCTGTTCGCGTGCAGCTTCCCGGCCGTGCTCGCGGTCGCCGTGCTGTCGTGGCATTTCGTCGAGCATCCCGCGCTCAGGCTAAAGGCGAGCGCCGGCGACAGCGTCGGCAGTCTCCTATACGGCGCGCAACTCCGGCTCGCCGCGCTGCTGGGACGCGGCACCGTGCCAAAGGCCCGCAGCGCGAGCTAAACGTCGCGCCGGCAAACGGAATCAGCCAGTATCGCCGCCGGCGGCCAGCAAGCGGAAGGGCTCGCGCATGCGTTGCCTCGTGACCGGGGCTTACGGCTTCATCGGCAGCGCGCGTCGTGGCCGCGCTCAAGCGCGAAGGCGTCACCGTGGTCGGCGCCGGCCGCGATCTCGACCTTGCGCGCCGCCTGATGCCCGACATCGCGTGGGTCGCGTGCGACTTCAACACAGATGTCGAAGTTGCGCATTGGCTGCCGCGCCTGAACGACATCGACGCCGTGGTGAATTGCGTCGGCATTCTGCAAGGCAGTTGGCGCGACGATGCCGATCGCATTCACGGTCAGGCGACCATCGCCCTGTTTCAAGCCTGCGCCGCCGCATCCATCAAGCGGGTGGTGCATGTCTCCGCCGTGAGTGCCGAAGCCGACGTCCCGACAGCCTATGCCAGGTCCAAGGCCAAGGCCGATGCCGCGCTCGAGACGCTCGGCTCAATTGGCTGATCGTGAAGCCGTCGCTGGTGATCGGACGAGGGAGCTATGGCGGCACGTCATTGATGCGCGGGCTGGCCGGGCTCCCATGCGTTCTGCCGTTGCCCGGGGAGGGGAACGAGCGCTTCCAGCCGATCGACCTCGACGACCTCGCCTCGGGCGTCGCGCGCCTCGCCGCCAAGATCGAGCCGGCACGCGTCACGCTTCATGCCGCCGGGCCCGAGACGTTGAGCGTGCGCGACATCCTGGTGGCCTACCGCGCCTGGCTCGGCTTCGGCGCCGCGCGCGAGCTGGCGGTGCCTGTGCCGCTGCTGCGCCTCCTGCTCGGTCTCGGCGATATCGCCGGCTGGCTCGGCCATGCCTCGTCGGCAAGGACCACCTCGCTCGTGCAGTTGCGCTACGACACGCTAGTCGACGGCTCCGGCTTCGCGCAAAGCTGCGGCGTCCCCCTGAAGAGCTTCACGGCAACGCTGCAAGCCGCTCCCGCGACGTTGCAGGACCGGCTGCATGCGAGAAGCGCTATTCGCCGTTCCGCTGTTGCAGATCGCCCTGGCCGCATTTTGGATCCTGACCGGCGTGCTGACCCTGATGCCGGAAAGCTTCGCCGCCGCCGTGGCGCTGGTGGCCGATGCGGGTTTCGCCCCCGGCCTCGCCAAGGCGCTGGTGGCCGTCGCCTCGGTCGCCGACACTGTCGTGGGCGCCGCATTCCTATTGCCGCGCTGGGTGCGGCGGGCAGGGGTGGCGCAGCTCGTTTTGAGCACGGTCTATCTCATCGGCTTGAGCCTGGTCGCGCCGGCGCTGTGGACCGATCATTTCGGGCCCTCTGCTCAAGGTCGTGCCGATGATGGCGGCGACGCTGGTGGTGATGGCCTTCGCGGAGAAGCGCTGAAAGCGAGCGCGATGGAATCTCTATCTCGCCCTCAAGTTCCTGCATGTGATCGGCGCCGCCGTCTCTGTTCGGCACCGGGCTCGGCATCGCCTTTTTCCTGTTCCGGGCGCACCGGGAGGAGGCGCCGGCGGCGATCGCCGCCACGCTCAGGACCGTGGTCGTCGCCGATTATGTCTTCACCGCCACCGCCGCCATCGCCCAGCCGGTCACCGGCCTCTCCTCGTTCATTATGGCGGCTATGGCTGGGGACAAACCTGGATCGTCGCCAGCCTCGCGCTCTATGTGCTGGTCGGCGTCTGCTGGCTTCCGGTCGTGGTGATCCAGATCAAGATGCGCGATCTCGCCGAACAGGCGGTGGCGGCACAGGCGACGGCGCTGCCGCCTCGCTATCATCGTCTCGCCCGCCTCTGGTTCTGGCTCGGCTGGCCGGCCTTTCTGTCCGTGCTCGCGATCTTCTGGCTGATGATCGCCAAGCCGGTCGTGACGCATAAAAAGAGCCCGGCCTGCGCAAGGCAAGCCGGGCTCCGTGTCTGCTACGGCTTAGACGAGGCCAGCGAATTTACTGGGCCCGGTCCTCGCGATCGTCCTTGTTCTCGCCCACGGTGACCTTCTGCTCGGCCAGCGTCTCGATAATCGGGCGCTGAAGCGAGCGTCTCCTGGCTCACATTGGCGATCACTTTGATGGCGTCGTTCTCGTCACGGACGAATCGGAGGTCCTCGAAACCGAGGGCCACGTCCTTTTCGCCGATGCCGAGGAACCCGCCGGTGCCGACCAGCACGGCAATGACCTTGCCGCTCTCGTCGGTAACGAGGTCGTTGATGTCGCCGATGGTCTCATCCTGGCTGTTGACCACCGACTGGCCGATCAGGCTGGAGGCCAGCAGGTCGTTGCTCTCCTGCTTCGACAGGAAGCGTCGGGCCGTCGGCCGCGGCGCTCTCCGACGACTTGGCGGCATGATGGAATCCGGCGCCTCGGATGACTGCGCCGGCGGCGATGCCTCGTCCGGGCTGGACGGCATCATCTCCGACGACTGACCCGGTACGGCGTCAGGCTCGGACGTTTCGCCGGCGAGGGGAGCTGCGGGCTTCGACGGCTCAGACGGCACCGCCTCTGAAGGCTGCGCCGGATCCTGCATGGCAGGAGGAGTCTGGGCCTCGTCGGTCGGAGTCTGGGCGAGCGCCGGGGTAAGACCCAACACGAGGGCGACGGCCGTGGATGTAAGAAATCGATTCATGGTTTCGCTCCGTAGTTGTTCACGGGATTTGGGAGGTTGTTGTCGCACTGCGGCTGGGCCGAGCGTATGGTCGCTGACCGCCTGACCTGAACAACGTCCAGCCCGACTCGATCGTTCCCACCTTCGCTGTTCCGCATATCGTCCGATGGCTGACGAACGGTGCTCTTGTGCGGCGCCGAACCGGCCGTCGCCGCGTCATCGCATAACACTTGATAAAACATGGAAAAACAATGAGGTGAGGGCGTTGCTTGAGGCTTGCGAACGAGCCGCCAAATCAGCTATAGAAAGATTGTCTTACGGCCATCGTTTTCGGTCCTCCGCGCGGACGGTTTTGCCATCCCGCCGCCGACAGCGTGGGCCTCGCTCACCTCGTTAGAACAGGCTTTCTCCGACCTTGGCTGACAACGATATCCCAGAGGTCGAGGGCCCGGCTCCCTCCGACATCAGACCCATCTCGCTCATCGACGAGATGAAGCGGTCTTATCTCGATTACGCCATGAGCGTGATCGTGTCGCGCGCGCTGCCCGATGTTCGCGACGGCCTGAAGCCCGTGCATCGCCGCATCCTCTTCTCGATGCACGAGAACAATTACACGCCCGACCGCCCCTACAACAAATCGGCGCGCGTCACCGGCGACACCATGGGTAAGTATCACCCGCACGGCAACCAGGCGATCTACGACGCGCTGGTGCGGCTGGCGCAGGAATTCTCCATGCGCCTGCCGCTGATCGACGGGCAGGGCAATTTCGGCTCGGTCGACGGCGATCCGCCCGCGGCCGAGCGCTACACCGAGGTCCGGCTGGCGCGGCCGGCCATGTCGCTGCTCGACGATCTGGAAAACGACACCGTCGATTTCCAGCCGAACTATGACGGCCGCGAGCGCGAGCCGGTCGTCCTGCCGGCGAAATTCCCCAACCTGCTGGTCAACGGCGCGTCCGGCATCGCCGTCGGCATGGCCACCAACATCCCGCCGCACAATCTGGGCGAGGTGATCGACGCCTGCGTCGCCTATCTCGACAATCCGGCCATCGGCATCGAGGAGCTGGTGGAGATTGTGCCGGGTCCCGATTTCCGACCGGCGGCCTCATTCTCGGCCGTTCCGGCATTCGCTCCGCCTATCACAGGGCCGCGGCTCCATTCTCATGCGTGGCCGCGTCGCCACCGAGACCGTCC
>CAVYZG010000011.1:0-19734 GCA_963772925.1 uncultured Alphaproteobacteria bacterium | reverse complement strand
GTATTGCTCGCCGTTCTGCTTGAAGCGCGTGACCTGACGGCCGCCGAGCATGGTCTCGAGCGTGCGGCCGAGCGTGTCGATCTCGACCCCGGTCGCCGCCGCCTTCTCCCGGTCGACCGAAATATCGAGCTGCGGCGAATTGAGCTTGAGATCGGTGTCGACGTCGACGAGGCCGGGATAATCGCGCGCCTTGTCGAGCATCGCCTCGACCATTTTCTGTAGCTCGGCATAGGAGCTCGAGGTCTGAATCACGAAGTTGATGGGCTTGTCCTTCTGGCTCTGGCCGAGCGAGGGCGGATTGCTCGGAAAGGCGACCACGCCGGGAACGGCAACCATGCGCGGCGCGATCGACTTGGCGATCTCCTGCTGCACGCGCTCCCGCTCCGACCACGGCTTGAGTCTGACCACCGAGGTGCCTTGCGATACCGTGGGGTTGCCCGCCACGACAAACACGCGATCGGCCTCCGGCACCGAGAGATAGATCTGCTCGAGTTGCCTGGCATAGGCGTCGGTATATTCAATGGTGGCGCCTTCGGGCGCGCGGAAGGTGACGTAGATTGTGCCTTGATCCTCGATCGGCGCGAGTTCGGCCTTCAACTGGCTGAACAGGAAAAAGCTCGCGCAAGCAACCCCGAGACCGATCAAAAGCACCAGCGGACGTACCGCCAGCGCTCCGCGCAAGAGGGCGCGATAGCCCGAAGCCAGTCCCTGGAGCACGCGTTCGCTGACGCGATAGAGGACGTTGTGTGTTGCCTGGTGGCGCAGCAGCTTCGAGCACATCATCGGCGAGAGGGTGAGCGCAACGAAGCCGGAGACGATCACCGCGCCGGCGAGCGTCCAGGCAAACTCGGTAAACAGCCTGCCGGTGATGCCCGTCATGAAGCCGATCGGCGCATAGACCGCGGCCAGCGTGATGGTCATGGCGATGACGGCGAAGCTGATCTCACGGCTGCCGAGCAGCGCCGCCTTCACCGGTGGCATGCCCTCTTCCACATGCCGGTAGATGTTCTCCAGCACGACGATGGCGTCATCGACGACAAGGCCAATCGCCAGCACGAGCGCAAGCAGCGTCAGCGTATTGATGGTGAAGCCGAAGGCGTACATCAGCGCGAAGGCGCCGATCAGCGATACGGGAATGGTGACGAGCGGGATCAGCGTGGCGCGGATCGAGCGGAGGAAGAGGAAGATGATGAGGACGACGAGAACGATGGCCTCGCCGATGGTGTGATAGACGTTCTTGATCAACTCGGCGATGAACACCGATTTGTCGTTGGCGACGCGGACTTCCATCCCCTCGGGCAGAGACTCCCTGATGCTCGGCAGGATCTTCTGCACCTCCTGCGCCACGTCGAGGGGATTGGCGGTCGCCTGCTTGATGACGCCAAGAGCGATGGCGGGCTTGCCGTTGAAGCGCACCACGCGCCGCTCATCCAGCGCCCCCAATTCGGCATGACCGACATCTTCAAGCCGCACCAGATAGCCATTGGCTTCCTTGACGATCAGATCATTGAACTGGGCCGGCGTGCGCAGATCGGTCTCGGCGAGAACGGTGAATTCGCGCTGCTGGCTCTCGATACGACCCGACGGCACCTCGACATTCTGGCGCCTGAGCGCGGCCTCGATGTCCTGCGGCGTCAGCTCGTAGGCCGCCAGGCGCTCCGGGTCGAGCCAGATGCGCATGGAATATTCGCGTTCGCCGAACAGACGCACCTCGGCAACGCCGGGAAGCGTCGTCAGCTGATCCTTGACGTAACGCTCGGCATAATCGGTGATCTCCAGCGCCGAATGCCGGTCGCTGAAAAAAGCCAGATGGAAGATCGGCTGGGCGTCGGCCTCGACCTTCTGGATGATCGGCTCCTCGATTTCGTCCGGCAGCCGGCCGCGGACGCGCCCGACCCGGTCGCGCACGTCGGCCGCGGCATAGTCGGGATTGCGGTCGAGCTTGAACCGCACGGTGATCTGGCTCGATTCCTGCCGGCTGATCGAGGTGATGAAATCGATCCCCTCGATGCCTGACAGTGAATCCTCGAGCACCTGGGTGACCTGGGTTTCGACGATGGCCGCGCTGGCGCCGGGATAAGTCGTCTGCACGGTTACGACCGGCGGGTCGATCGCCGGATATTCGCGCACCGAAAGCCGGTCATAGGACACCAGCCCCACCAGCACGAGCACGAGACTCATGACCGTGGCGAAGACCGGCCGCTTGATGGAAAGTTCGGGAAGCGTCACGGGCTAGGCTCCCGTGGCGCCGACGACGGAGACGGCGCTGCCGTCGCGAATCTTGAGCTGGCCCGCGGTCACCACCTCGTCGCCGGCGGCGAGGCCTTCGACGATCTCGACCCTCCCCTCGCGGCGCGTGCCGGTCACCACCTTGGTGAGCTTCACCTTGCCGTCGACGATCTTGAACACGAACTGGCTATCCCCCTGGGGCACGATCGCCTGCTCCGGCACCGTGAGAGCGTCTTCCTTGAGCTGCAACAGGACGGTGACCCGCGCGAACAGGCCGGGGCGCAACCGCTTATCCTTGTTCGGCACCAAAGCCCGCACCAGCAGGCTCCGGCCGGCCACGTCGAGGCGCGGATCGATGGCGTAGACCTTGCCCTCGAAGCTGTCGTCGGGAAAGGCGTCGACCTTGATGCGGATGGTCTGGCCGACCCTGATGGCGGGCAGGAATTTCTCCGGCACCCGGAAATCGGCCTTCACCGGATCGATCGCCTCGAGATTGACCAGAGCCTGACCGGCGGTGATGTACTCGCCGACGCTGACATGACGCAGCCCGACAATCCCCGCGAACGGCGCCAGCGATATGCGCCTTCTCGAGCTGCACCCGGGCGAGCTCGACGGCGGCAGTGTTCACCGCCACGTTCGAGGTCGAACTCGTCGGCCGACTGGGCGGTGGCGTATTTATTGCTGAACAGCTGGGCGGTGCGCTTGTTGGTCTGCTCGGCCAGCTTGAGCTTGGCCTCGGCATCGGCGAGCTGCGCCTGATAGACCGAATCGTCGAGCGTGAAGAGCAGCGCGCCCTGCTCGATCGGCTGACCTTCCTGAAAGTGGATTTCCTTGAGGCGCCCGGGAATCTCGGAGCTGACCGTCACCGCTTCGTCGGACAAGAGCGTGCCGATGGCGGTCACCTGCTCGCTCAGCGGCGCGGCGACCACTTTCGCCGCCTCGACCGGCACGGCGGGGCTGTTCTGGTCCTGGGCCGCGGCGCCGGTGCACGCCATGGCGAACCCGGCGGCCACTAGCCACCATCGCGCCCCTGAGCACCCTCCAAACGCCATTTTCGCGTGCGTCCCGCTGCTGATGATGATGCCGACAATCTAGCACCAATTCGGCGGCAAGGAGACCGCGTTCAGCCTGAACCTGAGATGAACGAAGTGGCGAGGGCGGCAAATCCCAGCGGGAAAAACCAGGGCGGCCCCGATGAAGAGGCCGCCCCTAAATGTGGCAGTTTACTGCGGCGCCTCGTCGGCCGGCGCCTCGTCGGCGGGGGCTTCGTCGGCCGGCGCCTCATCGGCCGGCGCCTCCTCGGCCGGGGCTTCTGGCTCCATGGCCGGAGGCTCGGCGGCAGGCGCTTCGGCCGCAGGCGGTTCTGCCGGCGGGGCTGGTGGCGGGGCTGGTGGCGGCGGAGCGGGTGTCTCGGCCGGCTGCTCGGTCATCGGCTGCTCGACCTTTACGCCGGTCTCGCCCTTGTGCCCGTACATGAAAAAGGCAGCGATGACGAGGGCAAGCACGATACCCCCCAATACGATCGCCAGGAATGTCCTGCTGCCTTGGTTGTCATCTGCCATGTCAATCTCCTCCCTCTCGAGGGACGTTAAGAATCGCAGGTCCGAACCTATCGAGGAATGACGCGGCGGTCGAGGGGCGCTGGACGCGGTCGGATAAGATCAGCGCGCGGCCGAGGGCGCGCCGCGGCCGCGCGATCAGGTCGAGCAGCGGCGAGAGCGCGACCACAACCAGAAAATTGATCAGCACCGAATAGAGCGCGGCGTAGCCCGGCACGGTCACGCCGAAGATCTCCAGCGGGTAGACCGACGAGGTGAACCCTTGGGTCGCGGCCATATAGGTGCCGATGGCGGTGCCGGCGGCCCAGCCGAGCAGGAGAGCGCAGCGCATTGAAGCCGCGCGTATAGAGGCCGAGCAGGAGCGGCGGCAGCAGCTGGATGATCCAGATGCCGCCGAGCAGCTGGAGCTGGATGGCATAGGCTTGCGGAATGGCGAGGATGAACACCACCGCGCCGATCTTGACCACCAGCGAGACGATCTTGGCCATGCGCGCTTCGTCGGCGTCGCTGCAATCCGGGCGGATGAACTCCTTGTAGAGATTGCGGGTGAACAGATTGGCGCAGGCGATCGACATGATCGCCGCCGGCACCAGCGCGCCGATGGCGATGGCGGCGAAGGCGATGCCTACGAACCACGAGGGGAAGGAGGCGAGGAACAGCGCCGGCACGGCGAAATTCGGCCCGTACTGGGCGAAGCCCGCCGCATAGGCCGGATCCTCGATCCACGCCGGCGGCGATGGCCATGTAGCCGAGCAGCGCGATCAGGCCGAGAATGAAGGAATAGGCCGCCAGCAGCGCGGCGTTCCGCCGGATGACGTTGCCGCTCGACGAGCTCAAGATGCCGGTCATGGCGTGCGGATAGAGGAACAGCGCCACGGCCGAGCCGAGCGCGAGGGTGGCGTAAGCGCTGTAGGAGCCGAGACTGTCGCCTTCAGGCGGAGCCAGGTGAGCTTCTCCGGCGGCACGCTGGCGAAGATCGCGCCGTAGCCGCCGAGCTTGGCCGGAATGATGATCACCGCGGCGAACACCGTCACGAAGATCAGCACGTCCTTGACGATGGCGATGAGGGCCGGCGCCCGGAGCCCGCTGGTATAGGTGAAGGCGGCGAGAATGATGAAGGCGATGATGAGCGGGATGTGGCCGACAAAGCCGCCTGCCGGGAAAGCCGAGCGCGCCGATCACCACCTCCATGCCGACCAGCTGGAGCGCGATGTAAGGCATGGTGGCGACGATGCCGGTCAGCGCGAAGGCGAGCGCCAGCATGCGGCTGCCGAAGCGGTCGCGCACGAAGTCGGCGGCGGTGACATGGCCCGCGCTCATGGGCGATCTTCCACAGCCGCGGGAACACGAGATAGAGGATGGGATAGATCAGGATGGTGTAGGGGACGGCGAAGAAGCCCATCGCCCCTTTGCCGAACACCAGCGCCGGGACGGCGATGAAGGTATAGGCGGTGTAGAGGTCGCCGCCGAGCAGGAACCAGGTGACCATGGTGCCGAAGCGGCGGCCGCCGAGACCCCATTCATGCAGGAGATTGAGATCGGCCTTGCGCCAGCGCGCCGCGATGAAGCCGACCCAGGTGACGAACAGGAACAGCGCGACGAAGATGACGGTGGCGGTCAGGTCGAGGGTCACAAGATGTCTCCTGGGACATCCTTGGCCTCAAGCCCCTTGCCGGGGGGCTCGACCGCCCGCGTGATCCGGGTTTCGATCAAATGGACGATGAGCACGATCGCCGCGCCGAGCAGGATCCAGCCGAGCTGATACCAATAGAAGAAGGGAATGCCGCCAAGCTCGGGCTCGATCCGGTTGTAGGACGGAACCCACATCATGGCGCCGAAAGGGATGAAAAAGAGCAGGCGCGGCCAATAGCGCAGCCGACTCGCGGTGTGCTTGGTGCGGGTCATCGCGCTGGCCCCTCCCCCTTGAAGCGCAGGCCTGCTCGGCGTCCCGGCAACGCCGGACTGCCAAAACTAAGCGGGGATGCCGCATTTTGGGTTGTTTAGCAAGGCGACGCGCAATATTGCTTTTGAGGCGCAGCGGCCCCTATGGTCGCGCCAGAGAGCCCGTAGCTCAGCCGGTAGAGCATCTGACTTTTAATCAGAGGGTCGTGGGTTCGAATCCCGCCGGGCTCACCAACCACGCCAAGGACTTCAGCTTCCCCCGATGAAGACATCCGCTTCGGCTGGCGCCCCTTTTTCTTCATTAGTTGACACGCCCCAGCCCCCCCTTGCTATCATCCTGTGGGGCTTTTGAACCGCACGGGGACGCCATTCATGAAAATCGACTTCACCAAACTGCTCGGCTTCGACACCGTCAGCCGTGAACTCTCAGCGGGCATTGATCTCCGAAGCGACACCTTAGGGGACAAGCTTGGGGCCAAGGTTGGAGGTGGTGAGAGCACACCTGGTCCTCTTTGCGGAGGGTCGACTTCCAAAACGACATCTTCGGCGGCAGGCTCGGCGCCAAAATCTCGTCCGAGGTCCTGACCGGTCGGTAGGACACAGGATCAAGGGGAGGCCCGGCCCACTCGGGACCGGGCCCCGAACATGCCTATTTGCACTCGGTCATGGTGTGCATGGCGGTCTCGGCTTCACCCTGAGTGGGATACTTGCCCAGCATCTTGTAGTGCTTCATGTCGCTGGGCATTGCCTTCATCGTCGTGCATTTCTTCGCCGACATATCCAGCATCACATAAAATTCGTCAGCCAGTGCCGGCGTGGCGAAGGCGACGATCAGCGATGCGGCAATTAGATATTTCTTCATGGAGGGTACTCCTTGGGGCGAAGCACTACGCGCTTCGCGTCTCCATAAAACTCAGCCGCCAGGAGCCTGGTTCCTCGAAACCCCGCCCCCGCTTTGGGCATCCAGACCGAGAGAGTTAATGGCCCTTTCGGCACTCGCTTCGGCGGGCGCCCTATTATGTCCCCTGTGTCGCGGCTGATGCAGCCCCCGCAGCTATTCAATTTTCTTTTTTCATCTACAACTTTATTAGCCCTCGGTTGTTAGGCTGCGTAAGCGCTAACGCTCCAACGTCGACGCCTCGGAGGCAAGAATGGTTCGCAAACTTTTCCTTATCACAGCTACCGCTGCCGCGTTGCTGGCCTCACCAGCAGCATTTGCCGGAAAGGGCCATGGTCACGGTCATGGTCATGGTCACGGACACGCTCACTGGAAGGGACACGGTCACGGCCACTGGAATGGACATCACGCTCACCGCGGCCACTGGTATGGCGGACGCTGGTGGGGTTACGGCGTCGGCTCATGCTGGCGCCTGGTCCCGGGCGGTTACGTCTGGATTTGTGGCTAACCACTTCTTGGTAGCAACAAGAGGGGCGCTCGCTTCGGCGGGCGCCCTTTTCGTTGAGGGCTTTTTGCTCGGTCGACATCGTCGCCGAGTACAATAAGAACTGCAAAAAATAGAAATCTCCGACGGATTAGATCGGCCGGCTCTCGACTGCGGTGAAGCGAGCCTTCGGCCGCAAAAAGATGCGCTCAAAGCCGTAATAGCTGACGATGCTCAATGCGGCCGTGATGACGACGGCAATCAGCATGAACAAGAAATACAGCGCGCCGTCCCACGAAATGCCCGCCCACGCGAATGCTGCCTTCGTCATCCACAGGCCGAGCCAATGATAGACGTAAAGCCCAAACGATATTGACCCAAGAAAGGCCATGCCACGCGTGCTGAAGGCCCTCGCGATCCAATCGGAATTGAGGCAGAGCCAAACCAAAGCGCCGCAGAACACGGCAACCACCGGATAAAGAAGCATCGTCCCCGGCCCAACGTTCTCGACGTTGGGCACTTGCGTCAGAACAGCAACCGCAAGCACGCCAGCGCCCAGAACCATCGCAACCGACAAGCGCGGCAAAAATTGAATTGCGAGCAGAATGCCCAGCAGGGTCGTCTCCGGCCGCAGGAACGGCGTGACCCAAATTATGGGATGACGCGCACCAGCGAGAATGAAAGCAGCTCGCGCCACGAGAGCGATTGCCCAGACCCCAAGCAGCATCCAACCAAATCGCTCCGCTCCCAGCGAGCGGTAAGCCAGGAAGACAAACGGGAAGATAAGATAAAGCTGATACTCGAAGGAGAGCGTCCAAAGATGGATGCTGAAGGGGATTTGGCTATATCCGTCAAACCAGGCCTGGAAGTTGTCGACGAAGGCCGCAAGCCCGAGCCAGCAACTCCACTCGATGCTCGTGCCCTGACCGAAGATGAGAATCATCGCCAACGGGAAAGCAATCATCAGCGGGTAGAGCCGCAACAATCGCCGAACGTAAAAATTGCTGATGCTGATGTCCCCGGTTCGGTCCGCCTCCAACGCGAACAGCCGGAAAAAAAGAAAGGCCGAAATGACGAAGAAAAGCTCGAACTCCAATCCAGCCCCGCTCCTTCACAAAGCCAAGCACCTGAGACGGAGGCTGCGGGCCATGATGAATTAGCACCAGGACAAAGGCGAGCACGCGCAAGCCGTCGAGGGCTGGAAGGTAGAATGCCGCTGGCTTCGCTTCCCCCATCGAGGCGAAGCATAGCGGCCTAGAGGACTAAACGGGAATGGCCCCGCTCTACGCAGGTGGAGCGTCGGCTTCTGGCCCGCGCCCTCTTTCTTCATCGGTTGACACGCCCCAGGCGATTAGCATTCGCCTCAATCCAACACGGGTGCCGCGACCCCTCTCAGATCCATGTCACGCCCAGCTGGCCGTTGCTCCGCCAGACAACATGGGTGGCATGGCTCACGCCATCGATATGGAGTTCGAAGTCATCAGGAATCCCGGCGACGTTCGGCAACAGCAGAAGCGCCCCGTTGTTTGAGAGATTACGTACGGTGCAATCGATCGTCGAATTGCGGTTATTGAAGACGATGCGACCGTTCTTGAGGGTGCGCCGACGCGGCAAGCGCCCAGACTGGTCCTTGGGCTCGCTCATGTGCTTACTTGCGTTTGCGGGGGCTCATTCAGCCTCCGCCGACTCCATAACTGCGGCGGCGGCCTCGTTCTTTTCAAGCACGAGCATTTGCTCGTAGCTCAAAAGCCCCGCATCGACCTCCGCGATCAGCTCGTCTATGAGCTTACCCCCAATATCGACCTTGCCCTCGTTTCGGTGGGCGACGAGCGTCAGGTGCAAAGCCGTCTTGGCGCGGATGATTTCCTCGATAAGCTGCATGGAAGACTTCATGCTTCGAGGATTTCCACCAAGTGATAAACATTCTCCTAAATCCCAAGGGCGACGGCTTCGGCGGGCGCTCCTTTTGCCGCAGAAAGTGCTGACGGCCCCGCCCGCTAAGCCCGTTTCGCCTTCGGGATCAGTATTTGTGACCCTGCTTCGCCCCGGGACTGGGGGTGGCGTCAGCGATGCAACCGGCGATGAAGGCTTCCTTCTCGGGCTGCGTCAGGGCGGGCCTTACCTGTTCGGCTTGGGCAAAGCAGGACGCCTCAACTTGCGGCGAGGTGGCGAAAGCCGGGGTCACGCTCACCAGAGCCAGACCGGCGACGGCCAGGATCACATGGTTCGATTTCATCTTACCTCTCCCTTGCCAGTGGCGGGTTACCGCGCCCCTCAGGTCGGCGGGCGCGCCCCCTTAGTTGTGAACTCCGGGCCTTGGGCGCAAGAGTGGCCAGGCGGGCGTCGATCGATAGAAAAACGGCCCCGGAATCGTCCGGGGCCGCAGGTATTTTCAGTGGGCGGAGAAGCCCGTCAGCAGACCCAGTACCAACCTGGGCGCGGGGCGCCGTCACGGTAATCCAGATAGTCGTAGCACTGGTCGCCGACGATGAAGGGAAGGGTCACGAACAGACCATTACGCCAGTAGCCGCCGCGATAACGATCGCCGCCGTGCCACTTGCCGTATTTGTTCCAGTTCTTGCCGCCGTGGCCTTTGCCGCTCCAGTGCTTGTTGCCGCCGCCCTTGTTCCAGTTCTTGCCGCCATGACCGCCGCCGCCCTTCTTGACGAGCATGATGCTGCTGTCGGCTTTCAGGGACGCGACCGGAACGCTATAGGCCGGCACGGACGCGAGTGAACACGCAACCATCACCGCCACCGCGCCGCTCAAAGCTGCAAATTTTCTAACCATCGGTTCTGTTCTCCTGGTTGGGGGGTTTTCAAACCGCAGTGAGGAAAATGCCCACTGCCAGCCCAGAGTTCCGAAGGGCCGGCGGCCACTTGTTCACGCGCATGCGGTCTGCCATCGGGCGAGAATGGCACTCTCGTCATGAACCGAAGATGAACAGTCCTGCCCGATCACCACACCATGCGGCAACGGCCGCTAGGCAGTGCGGGGAGCGCGAGGCCGTCGGTCGGTGGCGTAACAGGGCGAGGTTGCCAGCGCCGAAAAAGACGGGGCGTCGGCTAGTTTCCGCTTGGCCAGTTCGCGCGGCAGCGCCGCCTCGATATGGGTGGGCTGGATGCTGTAATTCAGATGCGGGCCGCCCCTGCGGGCATTCAGCCGGTCGCATTCGGCTTGCGCCCTCGCCTCATCGTCAAAGCACAGAAACGCGCCATTGCGGATGACCGGGCTGGATGCAGGGCCAAAGATGCTGCCGGCGCTGCGATGAACCCAGATCCTGAAGAACTGCGGCATGTTGGTCATGGCGGAATCCCCCCTCCGATGGAAGTACAACGCATGCTCGGGGCGGCGGGTTCCGCGACCCGGCCATGCGGCAGCCGTTTTCTTTTGCCAAGCTGGCAAGCGGGGGGAGCCATCATTCGAGGGAGCAAGTCCATGCGTAATGAGTCCATGCGTAACGACCAAGCTGAGATGGTGACCCGACTGGTGAGGGAGCAGGAAGCCTCGGAGGCTCGACGGGAAGCGGAAGCCCGCGCCACCGCACATGGTTTGATCCAGGGCTATATCGGGCCCGATCATAAAGTCGTCGACATGCCCAACTTCTATTCGGCGCTGGTTCAGGCGATCAGAACCGCGCGGTGGCAAGGCCAAACCGACGGCCCCGGCGAAGATGTCTTGACGCTGACCCGAACGGTCTGATTGCCGGCGATCAGAGGGGCGCGGGCTTCGGCCGGCGTCCCTTTTTTGTGGTTTGCCCGATGAACCGTCGATGAACGGCCGGTTCAAGGCCGGTACATCGGCCATCGGTTAGGTTCGACCGATCGACGCCAAGCAGGGAGCGCATCGCCTTCACCGCGGTTCAAATTTTGCGGCGTCTCACATCGGCCACCATGACTTGGCATCAGCTTGTTCAAATCGAACATTGGAGACTCACCATGACTTCTGACGCATCTTCGTATCGCCGCGGGCTGGCCGTCGCTGCCGCCGTCATGCTCGGCGTTGGCATCGCCGGCTCGCAATCCCCCGCCATGGCCCGCCCAAGCGACGCCGTGACGCGTTCGGCGGCCGAGGTCCCTGCCCCGCTCGCTCAGCGCAGCTCGATGCCGGATGGCGCGATCGTCGTCGCCGACAACCACGACAATGACAAGGGCGATTGGGACGGCAAAAACGGCAAAGGCGACGGCAAAGGCCAGAGCCAGGGCCAGGGCAACTGGAACGGCAACGGCAACGGCAACAAAAGCGGAAACTGGAACGGCAGCGGCAACGGCAACGGCAACAAGAGCGGAAACTGGAACGGCAATAAGAGTGGCAACTGGAACGGCAACAAGAACGGAAACTGGAACGGCAACAACGGCAACTGGAACAAGAACGGTAACCAGTACGGGAACAAGAATTGGAGCAACAACAATCACTGGAACAACAACTGGAATAGGAACTGGAACAATCGCGCCTATGTGCGCGGCTGGTCGCGGCGGCCCTATTACGGCGAATTTTTCGGTGGGATTGTGCTCGGCTCGATTCTGGCGGCGAACGGCGTCGGCATCGTTCCCTATGCGCCCGATCCCAGTCTCTGCTGGTACTGGGCCGACCCGTACATGTATCGCGGCTATTGGGATTATTGCTACTGACCACGCCTCGCCGGCGTGACAGGCATCGGGCGTCGGCTGCGGCCGGCGCCCTTTCTTTATCCGAAGCTCAAAATGAAGCGGCTTATTCCGCCGGGGTCACGCCGCGGCGGCGAAGGCGATCGTAGACGGTGCGCTTGAGGAAGTAATAAGCCGGCCTGCCCATGATCGCGAGGGCGAGGAATTTGGATATGAACGGCGTCGCGCCCAATAAGCCCGACAGCCCCGCTTTGATGCCGGGCTCGAGGTCGGTCATCATCACCACGGGAATCAGCGGCCACGCGGCATAGGCCGCCGACAATGATGGCGGTGCCGATAGCGAAGCGCCAGCCGATCTGTTCGGTCGTGAACACGGGGTCGTTGGCGGTTTCGATAGCCGTCTCCTCACGATCCAGGGCGGGGCGAAAGTCCATAAGCCCTGTCAGAAGAATAGGGTTTCCCGGAGGCAAGCGGGACGTCCCCCAGCCCCAATCTCGCCCCGAAGATGGTAGCCTTGACCGTGCCAAATCGGAACCCAAATCCGCGTCCGGCCCTCGACCGAATCGCGATTTCCTTTGCTTTCCTGGCAGTCTGGCCCCCTCCGCTTAAGATTTCGGATATAGGCGGACGCGCGGCCGCGCCGCCGGCCCGCCTAGCGCCGGCATCAAGCCCGCTCAGGCCTCACAGCCGATAGACCCCGCCGCACACCGCGGTCTGGCCGAGCCGCTCGCAATACATATCCTTGGGCTCGACCCGCTGGGTCACCGGGTTCATGAACTTGTAGGTCTGCCAGAAGCTCTGATGCGTCGCGGCGAGCTCGACGCGCTCCTTTACGAACGCCTTGCCATCGGGATCCTTGTCGGCGATCTGGTTGGTGCCGATGCGTTTGGCGTCGGCGCCGTGGGCGAGCACCATGCCGTCGAGGCCATAGACCACGATATAGAGGTCGCCGGCGACGAACGGACCGGCGGGATTGCTGATCTCGGCATAGGCTTTGCCGGGGCCTTCAGCCGCGATCGCGGCGACCGCCTTTTTCACCATGGCGACCGCCTCGTCCTTGGTGGCGCCCGTCGCCGCGAAGGATGACCCGCAGAAACCGGCAAGAGCGGCGACGAGGGCAGCCGCGATGAAGGGAAGCGAAATCGTGAGACGTTCATGCCCGATCCTCCGGACGATCCCGACGCTCACAATCTAGCGGTTTCTTGCCGCTGCTCCGCAACCTATCGCTGGCCATGCTTTCGGATTCGACAACGCAGAATTCGGCTCGCCTCAGCCGGATTTCTCGGCGGCGACCAGCCAGGCCGGGTCGAACCAGCGGTCAGCCTCGCCATCGTAAGGCAGCCGGGTGATGTCCCAGTGGCGGATGAACGGCGCATAGGTTTCCCACACCGGCGGGCCGCCGCCGACATAGACCACGCGGTCGGGAAACCAGGCCAGCACCTCTTCCGGGTGGTTCGCCGAGCGGATCTCGCAAATGGTCCGGTCCTCATAGGCGAAGGGCGGGATCGAGGCGATGGTGGCCGGCCCGGCGATGATCACGTGGCCGCGGGTGACGTCGAAGAACCGCGCCACATCGGCAACATATTCGCGTCCCTTGTTGCCCTCCCAGGGCAGCCGGCCGTTCAGCCCCAACTGGCCGCGCTGGCCTATGGCGCACATGGCGCGAATGTCAGCCACGCTCATCTCCTTCTCGATGCCGTTCCGGCTTCACGACCTTAGCCGCGGATGGCGTTTTGGCAAAGATTGATGCAGAACCACGCCTCCATGATGCCTCGCCCTGCTCATTCCGTCACGGTCGACACCCACCAGCGCTTGAAGGCGATCGGGCTGATGGCCCTTGCCACGTTGTGCTTCGCCGGCCTCGATTCATCGGCCAAATATCTGGTGGTGGTCGAGAGCGTACCGGTCGCCGAGGTGACCTGGCTCCGCTTCGTCGGGCATGTGGTGTTCAGCGCCGTCGTGCTGTGGCCGTTCGCGCTGAGACCCTCGCTCCGCTCGGCCAAGCCTGTGCTGCAGGTGTTGCGCTCCGGACTCTATGGTGGTGACCACGGGGTTCAATTTCGTCGCGCTCAAATATCTCCAGCTCGACCAGACCATCACCATCTTCTTTCTCGCGCCGCTCCTGGTCGCGGCGCTGGCCGGGCCGCTGCTCAATGAGTGGGTCGGCTGGCACCGCATGCTCGCCATTCTCGCCGGGTTCCTGGGCGTGCTGCTGGTGGTGCATCCGGGCATCGGCACGGTGCATTGGGCCATGCTGCTGGCGCTGGTCGCGACCCTGGGCTACGCGCTGTACAATCTCGCCACGCGCTATCTCGCCGCGTTCGACCCGGCCTCGGTGACGCAGACCTATACGCCGCTGGCCGGGGTGGTGATCTTGGCGGCGCCGGCGCTGGCCGTGTGGCATTCGCCCGAGACCATGACGCAATGGCTGTTGCTGGCCTCGCTCGGCTTTTGGGGCGGGCTCGGCCATTGGCTGTTGATCCTCGCCCATCGCAGCGCGCCGGCCGCCGTGCTGGCGCCGTTCATCTATATCGGGCTCATCTGGATGTCGACGCTGGGCTTCCTGGTGTTCGGCAACGTGCCGACGCTGTGGACGCTGTCCGGCGCCGCCATCGTCATCCTGTCGGGCCTCTATCTGCTGGCGCGGGAACGCAAGCAAATGGGCGCGGGCAAAGGCGGCCCTGCCTCCGATATCGCCACGCAGTGACCGGGCGCGGAACTCGGGTGCGTGATTGATATCAACCCAAACCCGTCATGGCCGGGCTCGTCCCGGCCATCCACGATTTGAGCTTGGGTCAAAGACGTGGATGCCCGCGACGAGCGCGGGCATGACGCGGAATGATTTTTTCGCGGAGACTCTCTAGCTCTCTTCGTCATCGCTCATGTTGCGATAACGTCGCGTCACGTCGGAGGAAAACGCGGCGAAGCGGCCTTGCGCGATCGCCTCGCGCGCCCGCGCCATCAGTTCCTGATAGAATTGGACATTGGCGTAACTCAGCAGCATGGCGCCAAGCATCTCGCCCGACTTGACCAAATGATGGAGATAAGCGCGCTCGTAGCGCGCCGCCGGGCAACCGCTTTCGGGATCGAGCGGGGTCGCGTCGTCGGCATAGCGGGCGTTGCGCAGATTGAGCTTCCCGCCCCAGGTGAAGGCCTGGCAATGGCGGCCTGAGCGGGTGGGCATGACGCAGTCGAACATATCGACGCCGCGCGCAATCGACTCCAGTAGATCCTCCGGCGTGCCGACGCCCATCAGATAGCGCGGACGATCCGGCGGCAGGATCGCCGTCGCGACCTCGACCATATCGAGCATGGCGGCCTGCCCTTCGCCGACGGCCAGACCGCCAATGGCATAGCCGTCGAAGCCGATGTCGATCAAAGCCCGGGCGCTCCCCTCGCGCAGATCGGGATAGGTGCTGCCCTGAACGATGCCGAACAAGGCCTGGCCCGGCGCGCTCATGGCCGCGAAGGCCGTCTTCGAGCGCTCGGCCCAGCGCAGCGACAGCTCGAGCGACGTCTTGGCCTGGTCGCGCGTCGCCGGGAAGGGCGTGCATTCGTCGAGCACCATCTGGATGTCGGCGCCGAGCAGGCATTGCACCTCGATGGCCCGCTCGGGCGGCAGCGTGACTGTGGCCCCGTCGATATGGGATTGGAAGATTACGCCTTGCTCGTCGATGCGGCGGAGCTTGGCCAGCGACATGACCTGGTATCCGCCGCTATCGGTCAGGATCGGTCCGGCCCAGTGCATGAAGGCGTGCAGACCGCCGAGCCGGGCGACGCGCTCGGCGCCGGGCCGCAGCATCAGATGATAGGTGTTGGCCAGAATGATGTCGGCGCCGGCCGCCGCCACATCCTCCGGAAACATAGCCTTGACCGTGGCGCCGGTGCCGACCGGCATGAAGGCCGGCGTGCGCACCACCCCGCGCGGCGTGGCGATGGCGCCGGCGCGCGCCTTGCCGTCCCGCGCCTTGATGGTGAAGGCGAAGAGGTCAGCCATTGGGGCCTCGTGCCGGGCTGAGCAGGCAGGCGTCGCCATAGGAATAGAAGCGGTAGCGCTCGCCGACGGCATGGGCGTAAGCGCGCTTCATCAGATCGAGCCCGGAAAACGAGGCGACCAGCATGAACAGGGTTGAGCGCGGCAAGTGGAAGTTGGTCAAGAGGCGATCGACGAAGCGGAAGCGATAGCCCGGGGTGATGAACAGGCTGGTCTCGCCGCTAAACGATGACAACGCCCCATTTTCGCCTGCCGCGCTTTCCAGCAGGCGAAGCGAGGTGGTGCCGATTGCGACGATCTTCCCGCCCCGCGCCTTGACCGCGTTCAGGGCCGCCGCCGTCGCGGCGCTGACGGTGCCGCGCTCGGCATGCATGTGGTGGCGCGCGGTGTCGGCCGATCTGACCGGCAGAAAGGTGCCCGGTCCGACATGGAGCGTCACGAAATGCTCGGAGATGCCCGTGCCGGCCAGCGCCTGCATCAGCCTCTCGGTGAAATGCAGTCCAGCGGTCGGCGCGGCAACCGCGCCCTCCTCCCGCGCGTACACCGTCTGATAGTCGCTCATGTCGCGTCGGTCGGACGGCCGGCGCGCGGCGATGTAAGGCGGCAGCGGCATGGCGCCGAGCATGTGGATAGCGTCGTCAAGGGCGGCCCCGCTCAATTCGAAAGCGAGCGTCACCGCGCCGTCCTCGCCGCGGCTCTCGACAGTGGCGCCAAGCGCACCGAGCAGACAAACATCGCTGCCCTCGCCGAACGCGATGCGGTCGCCGGGTTTCAACCGCTTGGCCGGCCGCGCCAGCGCCTGCCAGCGATGATCGTCGCGCCGCTCGGTCAAGGTCACCGCGATCTGCGCGCTGCCGGCGTCGCGCCGGCGCACGCCTCTGAGCTCGGCCGGAATCACTTTGGTATCGTTGAACACCAGCGCGTCGCCCGGCTGAAGCAGCCCCGGCAAATCGAGGATGGCGCGGTCGGCGATCTCCGGCGCGGCCTCAGGGGTGACCACCAGCAGCCGCGCGGCGTCGCGCGGGCTCGCCGGGCGCAAGGCGATCAGCTCGTCCGGCAGATGATAGTCGAACAGGTCGGTACGCAACGACTTGCGGCGCTACAACACGCGCACCATCAGCGCGCCCACCAGCACCAGCAGGGCACCGCTGACGCGGCCGACGCTCAAGCCCCGCTCCATCAGCTCGAACAGGCCGAGGCGGTCGATGGCCAGCGCGGCGAAGAGCTGCCCGGCAATGCCGAGCGCCATGATGGCGGCCACGCCGATCTTAGGCGCCAGCACGAGATTGACCGTCACGTAGACCGCGCCGAGCAGGCCGCCGCCGAGCAGCATGTAAAGCGGCATGGTCTTGAGCGCGCCGAGAGTGCTGCCGTGGCGGGCGAAGAGCGCCGTCAGCAGGATCAGCGCCACCGTGCCGACGCAAAACGACATGGTGGCGGCGGTCAGCGGGTGCCCGAGACGCGCGGCGGCTTCGGCGTTGATGGGCGCCTGAAGGGCGATCATGCCGCCGGTGACAAGCGCGATGAGCGTGAGCGACAGACCCTGGAGCGACATGGGCGCCTCAGGCCTGAACGTCGGATGCCACGCGCACCGAGACGATCTTGTCGGGATTGGACGGCGGCTCGCCGCGATTGATCTTGTCGACATTCTCCATGCCGTCGGTCACGCGCCCCCACACCGTATATTGGCGGTCGAGGAATCTGGCATCGTCGAAGCAAATGAAGAACTGGCTGTCGGCGGAGTTGGGAGACTGCGCCCGCGCCATGGACACCGCGCCCCTGCTATGCGGCTCGGGGTTGAACTCGGCCTTGAGTTTCTGGCCCGAGCCGCCGCTCCCGGTGCCGGTCGGATCGCCGGTCTGGGCCATGAAGCCGTCGATGACGCGATGAAACACCACGCCGTCATAGAAGCCCTTGCGCGCCAGTTCCTTGATGCGGGCGACATGGCCGGGCGCGAGGTCGGGGCGCATCTCGACCGTCACGCGGCCCTTGGTGGTCTCGATGATCAGGGTGTCGTCGGGTTTTGCCATGATGAACGGTCCTTGTTGCCGGGCTCACTATTTCTCGATGGTCGCCGTCTTGATGTAATCGAGCTTGGGAAACGCCTTGGCCAAATAGGCGTTGCCCATGCTCTGAACGACACCCTGGTTGGGGCCGTGGCCGTTGGGCGCGCCTTCGCCGTAGCCGCTATAAAGCGAATCGACCACGTCCATGCCCGACACCACCTTGCCGAACGGCGAGAAGCCTTGACCGTCGAGCCCGGTATTGTCGCCGAAATTGATGAACACCTGGGTGGTGCGCGTGTTGGGGCCGGCGGTGGCGAAGGTGACGGTGCCGCGGACGTTGCTCTGCTTGACCGGATCGTCCTTGATGTTGGCGTCGCGCCACACGGCCGAGACGCTGGGCTCGCCGTTGATGCCGAACTGCGCCATGAAGCCGTCGAGCACGCGGAAGAAACGCACGTCGTTGAAATAGCCGTTCTTCACCAGATTGTAGAAGCGGTCGGCGCCGTTCGGCGCCCAATCGCGATGGACCTCGATCACGAAGGCGCCTTTGCTGGTGACGAACTTCGCCTTGTAGACCGCCGGCGCCTGCTCGTTGAGGCTGGCGGGGTCGGACAGATTGCCGGCCTGGGCGACGCCGTGGCCGGCGAGAACGCTGAGCGCGAGCGCAGCCGCGAACGCGATGCTTGCCTGAAGTCTCATGATACCTCCTTGGAAAATCAGCGGACCGGACTAGCCGGCAAATTTCTTGTTAAGGGCCGCGGTCACGACCTTCGGCACGAAGGACGAGACATCCCCTCCCATTGCGGCAATCTGGCGGACGAGACTGGCCGCGATATGCCGCGTTTCCGGCGAGGAGGCGAGAAACACCGTCTCGATCTCCGGCGCAAGGGCCTGGTTCATGCCGGCCATCTGCATCTCATAGTCGAAATCGCCGGCATCGCGCAGCCCCCTGATGACGATGGTGGCGCCGGCGTCCTTGGCGGCATCGACGGTCAGATTGCCGTACGTGGTCACCGCGAGCTTGAGCCCGATCTCCTTGGCCACCGGGGTCAGCACCTCCGAGGTCAATTTGACGCGCTCCTCGGTGGTGAACAGCGGGTGCTTGTCGTGATGGCTGCCGACGGCGATCACCAGCCGGTCGACGAGATGGGCCGCCCGGCGCACGATATCGACGTGGCCGAAGGTGACGGGATCGAAGCTCCCAGGATAAAGGCCCACGCGCATGCCGGCACTCCCAAGCGCAAGGCGGTTGACCCGGCGCGTCAGGGCACCCTTCTAGCCGCGCAAGTCTCGGCTCGGCAAGGCCGCTTATTCGGGGCTGTCGCCGCTGTCATCGCCATTTTCGGCAATGTCGTCGCCGCCATCGCCATTTTCAGCGAGGTCTTCGCCCTCATTGCCATTTTCGTCGGGAATGTGCTCGACCGAGACCACATGCTCGCCCTCGGCGGTCGAGAACACGATCACCCCTTGGGTCGAGCGCCCGGTGATGCTGATGTCCCGGACCGGCACGCGGATCAACTGGCCGCCGTCGGTGACCAGCATGATCTGATCGGTCTCCTCGACCGAGAACGAGGCCATCAACTTGCCGTTGCGCTGGTTGACGACCATGGCGATGATGCCTTTGCCGCCACGGCCGGAGATGCGGTATTCGTAGGCGGAGGTGCGCTTGCCGTAGCCGTTCTCCGACACGGTCAGCACGAATTCCTCATGCGCGCTGAGTTCGGCGTAACGCTCGGGGGTCAGCACCACGGTTTCCTGGTTGTCGCCTTCGGCCTCCATCTCCTCGACCTCGGCGCCGCCGCGTCGGATGCTGTTGGCCTGACGGACATAAGCGGCCCGTTCGGCGGCGACGGCCTCGATATGGCTGAGAATAGCCATGGAGATGACCTGATCGCCCTTCCCCAGCTTGATGCCGCGCACGCCAGGCGATTCGCGGCCCTTGAACACACGCACGTCGGTCACCGGGAAGCGGATGGCCTGGCCCTCGGCGGAGGTCAGCAGCACGTCGTCGTTTTCGCCGCACACTTCGACGCCGACGATGCGGTCGCCGGTATC
>CAVYZG010000010.1:0-105227 GCA_963772925.1 uncultured Alphaproteobacteria bacterium | reverse complement strand
AGAGTGTTGGGATTCTGGGACATCGTCGGGATCGTCGTCGGAGGCGTTATCGGCTCGGGGATCTTCCTCGTGCCGTCGAGCATCGCCGCCGGCGTCAAGGCCCCGCTGCTGATGCTCGCCGTCTTGCGGGTCGTCGGCGGCGCGCTGAGTTTTTTCGGAGCCCTGTCCTTCGCCGAGCTGGGCGCGTCGATGCCCGAGGCGGGCGGGATGTACGTCTATCTCCGCGAGTCCTACGGGCCCATGATCTCGTTCCTTTTCGGCTGGACGCTGTTTCTGGTCATCGATTCGGGGGCCATCGCCACCCTGGCCGTCGCCTTCTCCTCGAAGTACCTCACCCACTTCTTCCCCCTTACGCCGCTCGGGCAGAAGCTCATCAGCGCCGGGGTCATCGTATTCCTTATTGCCGTGAACTATCTCGGGACGCGCTGGGGGGCCAACCTCCAGAACGTCCTGACCGTGATCAAGTTCGGGGCTCTGGTCGGCATCTGCGGCGTGATTTTCCTGTTCGGCAAGGGGAACGCCGCGAATTTCGTGACGCCCTCGACGAAGGGGATGACCGGGATGCTCGGACCCTTCGGCATCGCCCTAGTGGCCTGCCTGTCGGCCCGAGGGCTGGGAATCGGCGACCTACAGCGCTGGAGAGACGAACCCGCAGCGCAACGTGCCGCTGGGCTTGTTCGTGGGCATGGGAGTGGTCATCGTCCTCTACCTGGCGGCCAACCTGGCCTACCTGTGGGTTCTGCCGACGAGCGCCATCGCCTCCTCGGCCCGCGTAGCCGCCGACGCCATGAACTCCGCGATCGGGCCGATCGCCGCCTCCCTCATTTCGTTCATCATCCTGTTTTCGATTCTCGGCGCCGCGAACCAAAACGTCCTCTGTTCGCCCGGGTCTATTTCGCCATGGCCAAGGACGGCCTGTTCTTCAAGAAGATCGCCGAGGTCCATCCCAAGTTCCTCACGCCCACGTCTCGATCCTGGCCATCGGCGTCTGGAGCATCATCCTCAGCCTTTCAGGGACGTTCGAACAGCTGTTCACCTACGTCGTCTTCGGGCAGTGGATCTTCTTCGGCCTGACCGTCGGGTCGGTTCTCATCCTGCGCCGGAAAAAGCCCGACCTGCCCCGGCGACCAGCCTGCGGCTGGTCCATTCCGTCATTCCGAGGCCGACAATCGCCGGCACGATCGTGGTGGCCCCGACCAGAAGTCCGTACATGCCGAGATCGGCGAGGCCGAGATAACGCGCCGTATAGATGGCGAGGAGGAATTTCGACATCGTCGCGCCGGCGCGCATCGAGAAGCGCAGCAACTGGTATACCAGCCGCATTCCGCCGAACGGCAAGGGGGGCGCCGTCACTCGCTGTTCAGTGGCGCTCATGCGGGCCATCGCTTCACGCGGTCGGGGTCGCGCGGATTGTTAGAGGCCAGCGCCAGGCCCCAGATCATCGCCATGATGAGATAGAAGTGGCGCCAATGATCGGTGTCGACGATCGCGCCTTCGACCACCATGCCGATAAAGGCCGCGGCCAGCACCGCACTGACGCCATCGCCACCACGGTCTCGAACCACCTGACGGAAACCTAGACCGATCGTGAGCAACACAACCGCGATGTAGAGTGTGCCGCCGAGCCAGCCGGCGTTGAGGAACATGCTGAGATAAACCTCATGCGCGTCCTGGTCGTAATAGGCCCGGGCGAATTCGAGAGCGCCAAGGCCGAACGGGTGGGTGATGACGAGGCTGAGCGCCTGGACTTGGCCAACGAAGCGGCCGCCCTGGGCGACATCATAGGGCTGCTCCAAGCTCGCGCGCATATGCATGAGTTCGGCGATCGACGGAACCGACAGCGCCGCGGCGAGAATGCCAAGGGCCACCAACGCGCCGACCGTCACGTAGATGATGAGCTGAAGCCGTTGGCGGTGCGATGCCGCGGAGGCGAAGGCCAAATAGGCATAGACAACCAGAGCCACGGCAAGGTTGACCCAGGCGCCACGCGAAAACGCGAGGAGGGATGCCAACAGCAGGATCGGCGCGGCAAGCACCGCGAAACCGGACCGCAATACGCCGGACCGCACGATCGAGTTGAGAACATAGAGCAGGGGCGGGACGAGAAACGCCCCCAACACGTTGGGATCCTTGAACGTGCCGCGCACGCGGCCGAACTCCGGCGCAAACAAATCGTGCGCGCCGGGCACCAGGCTAAAATAGCCGATGAATCCGGCAATGGCGGCGACCAGCGCTGCGACCAAATAGGCCGACATGATCAGCCGGATATTGGCGGCCGGGGAATAGAGCACGAAGGCCGCCATCACGACCGAGCTGAGCGCTAGATAGAGGGTGATGCTCATATGCTTGATCGGCACCTCGATTTCGCCGGCCTGGGTAACAGCGATAAAGCCGCCGACCACGATCAAGGCCCACAGCATCAGATAGAACGCGATGCCGGAGGTGAAGCGCGTCAGTCCGACCACCGGCAGCAACATGATCGCGCCGACCATCAGCGCGTCGCACGGCGCCGGTTCGGAAAAGACCACGCCGCTTAAGGCAATCGTGATCCAGACATAGGCCAGCGCGAACCGCGTGACGCCAATGCCGATCCCCGGTTGCCCGCCGGCGAGACCATCAACTTGCGTGGAAGCATAGGCGGACATGGCCGCCTAACGCCTTTTCTGGCTTCGGACGTTTCGCATTACGCAACCGCCAAGGGGTTAAGTCGACCGATGCCCCTTGATCTTCATGAGAAGACCGACAGGGACAACAAACAGCAGCATCGTCTTGAGGGCTCCAAGCCAGGAATCCGCTTCAGCGACGCTGAAATAGTGGAGCTGAATACGGAGGCGGTCCCACAACTGGCGGCGCCTACGCGACAGCGAGAGACCTTTGGCCGACAGATGGCGATCCACCAAAACCACCGGAATATTGGCGATCGGGAACCGCCGGAGAATCCTTCGGAACAACTCGTAATCCTCGGCCACCGGATAATGCTCGGAGTAGAACCCGACTTCCTTCAGCACATCGCTGCGGACCATGAAGGTCGTGTGGTTGATCGCCGAATTGTAATTGAGCGCTTGCCGCACCGACTGAGGGCTCTCCGGCGTCCGCTCGATGAACAGAAACCTGCCGTCAGCCTCGGCGAGATGCCTGGCCCAAGCGCCGACCGCGGCGATGCCGGGATGGCGGTCGAGGAATTCGACCTGTTTGGCGATGCGATCGGGATACGACACGTCGTCGGCATCGAGACAGGCCACGAATTCATAAGGGCGCCGTAGAATTGCCGCCAGCCCAATGTTGCGCGCTTTGACCACGCCCATATTGCGGGGCAGTCGAACGATCTCGATGCGCGGGAAGGTGTCGAGAATCTCGGCAACCGGGACATCGCTGCCGTCGTCGACGATATAGATGTCGCAAGGATAAGTACCGCCGACGAGACTTCCGACCGCGCGATTGATCGCCTCGCCGGGATTGTAGGCGGGCATCAACACCGCGACGCGCGGGATGCTGGGGTTGGCCGTGATCGCCGGGTCGGTGACGATGGTCCTGGCTGGCAGCGCGTTCATCTAGCGGCCCCTAATAGGCATTCCTGCCCCGCAACAACGCGAACGGCGTCATCAGGCAGATATACAGATCGAACATCACCGACCAATTCTCGATGTAATAGAGGTCGTGCTCGACCCGCCGGTGGATCTTCTCCTCGGTGTCGGTCTCGCCGCGCCAGCCTGAGATCTGCGCCCAGCCGGTGACCCCCGGCTTGACGCGATGCCGGGCGAAATAGCCGTCGACCACGTCGTAATAGAGCTTGTTCTGGGCCTTGGCTTTTAGCGCATGCGGGCGCGGCCCCACCATCGACAGATCGCCTCTGAGCACGTTGAAGAATTGCGGTAGCTCATCGAGACTGGTCTTGCGCAGGAAGCGGCCGACCCGGGTGACGCGGGGGTCGTCCCTGGTGACCAGCTTGCTCGCGTCAACATCCTCGTGGTCGACATACATCGAGCGGAATTTATAGACGTCGACCAGTTCGTTGTTGAAGCCCTGTCGCTTTTGGCGGAACAGCACCGGGCCCTTGCTGTCGAGCTTGATGAACAGCGCAATCACCGCCATCAGCGGCGCAAACAGGATCACCGCCACGCTAGCGGCGATCTTGTCGAACAGCCATTTCTTTACATGGTCCCAGTCGGCGATCGGTTTGTCGGTGACGTCGATGAACGGCACATTGCCGATATAGGAATAGGTGCGCGGCCGGAACCTGAGCCGGTTGCTATGGGCCGACAGGCGGATATCGACCGGCAGCACCCACAGCTTCTTGAGCAGCTGAAGCAGGCGCCGCTCGGCGGTAACCGGCAACGACACGATGAGGAGATCGAGCCGCGAGTTGCGCGCGAACTTCACCAACTGATCGATATTGCCAAGCTTTGGATAGCCCGCGACGATCGGGGAGACCCGATTGTTGTCGCGATCGTCGAAGATGCCGGCAATGCGGATGTCGGTATCGGTCGACGCTTCGAGCGCCCTGATCAGGTTTTCAGCCTCCGGTCCGCCCCCGACGATCACCGCCCGCCGGCTCAGGCGTCCCTCTCGGATCCATCGCCTGACCAGCGCGGACACCGCGAGCCTTTCACCGAACAGCGTAATTAGAGCCGCGGCGAACCAGGTGACGATCCAGACGCGCGAAAAATCGGCGCCGATCTTGCCGAAGAAGGCGCCCGCCATCAGGCCGGCTACGACCAGGCACCAAGCCAGAGCGATGTGCGTAATGCTCCTGACAAACGCGCTGAGGGACGGCACGCTGTAGAGATCGAATGCCTGCAGCATAAGCGTGTTGGCCAGCGCCGCCGTGAGTACGGTCACCAGATAGACGACGTGGGCGTTCTGACCCTCGCGCTCGACATAGCCAAGGTAAATGCCGAAGCCGAGCGCCGCCACGATCAAGAACTCGGTCATGCGCACGGCGCCGGTGATCACGATCGGCGGCACCAATTTCAAATTGGCGCCCACCCGAATCTCAGCGAGAGGCGGTCGAGGCGCGCGCCGCCGCTCGACATATTTCGATTCGGATTTTGTGCGCCCCCGCGAACGCGCCGGCACGCCGCGCGCTACAGCTTCGTCACTCATGTGGACCCTGTACGATTAACAGCTTGCCTTACGGCAAGCAGGTTACATGCCAAGCCGACAGATACAGCGCGCGGCTGCGTCCATGGTTTACGGCATGACTGCTTTGGGATGGGTGAAAGCTGCTGCTGGAGAAGGGGCGCGTTGCCGCTATGGTTAAGTGTCGCTTTCCGACGCGGCCATTTACCCTGTTTAGGCGACGCCGGCTCCCAGCTCGGAAATGTAAAAGTCCACGATGGCGTTCGTCATATTGTCCACGGTGAACCGTTCCGAGACATATTTCTGAAGGTCGACCGCGCGCGTGAGGAATGGTTTGGGATTGGACAGGAACGCCCGCAACTGTCCGGCCAGGGCCTCGGGATCGCCGGGCGGTATGAGCGGCATCCCGATCTCGCCAACGATCTCGGGAATGCCGCCGACCCCGGTGGCAATCATCGGCATCCGCGCCGCTGCCGCCTCGAGCACGATATAGGGGAAGGATTCCGCGCGCGAGGGGACCACCACGCATCGCCCGCGGGCAAAGGCGCTACGCGCCGACTGCGGTCCCGAGAACGCCACCCGTCCGTTCAAGCCTAGCCTGCGGGCCAGTCTTTTCAGGCCGGCCTCCTCGGGGCCACTGCCCACGATCAGAGCCCGGCCCGGAAAGATCGCTTGGTGCGCGGCTAGTGCTTCGAGCAGGACATCTACCCCTTTGTTATGCCTGAACTCGCCGATGAAGACGAAGTCCACGGCGTCATCGGCCAGCATCGGCTCATAAAATTCGTGGGGGTAGAGTCCGTTGGGCACGATTCGCACCGGACAGTGCATCTCGCCGACCAGTTCGTAATAGCGGTTGGCGGCAAAAACGCTTTCGAACAGAAGTCCATCGCTCAAGGGCAGCAGCTTGCGTTCCGCCTTGATGTACAACCGGCTCATCAGGCGAGACGCGGTGTAGAGCAGGCTGCCCCCATGCGGCGTATAGGTCGCCTTAACATTCATGCCTTTGCGCTTCAGCCTGCGCCCCGCCAGACGGGCGTAGGCGCCGCCCTTGGCGCCGTGACCGTGCAGGACGTCGACTCCCAGCTTGGCGGCAAGTCGCGTGATCTTCCCGGTAACCTGCCAGTCCCTAATGCCGACATGGCGCGACATCGGCATGCGCGTGAGCCCGAGCACGCAATTGTCGGCGAGGCGGCCTAGTGCCACCGGATCGCCCACGGCGCGCGAATCGCACACGATGCCAACTTCTGCGCCAAGCTGGGCTTGGCCCAGGGCCAGGTCATGGACGTGGCGGAACAAACCTCCGGAGGGCGCGCGCAGGCAATGCAGAATACGAAGCGTTGAGCTCACGCGACCCCAGGGCAGGAATTTTGGGCGACAGGAGCATAAGCTTTAGAAGAAGCGTTCGAGAACGTAAATAGTGTCCCCTGGTTGCACCGGATAATCGGTTGGCACCATCACCGTGCTGTTGACGCCCCCGAATCTGCGGGTGAGCCGCACCATGCGCTTCCTGGCTCTCTCGGTGTAGCCTTCGCCGATGGCCACGGCGGCCTCCACCGTCATGGCATTGACGTAGGGATACTGCCCTGGCTTGCGGACCTCGCCCAGGATGAAGAACGGCCGGTAGGCCTCGACCTCGATGCTGACCTTCGGGTCCTTGATATATTTGCGCCTGAGTTCGGCCTCGATATCGAGGGCGAGCTGGGTGGTCGAAAGGCCGCGCGCCCGCACCGGCCCGATCAGGGGCAGCGACACGCTGCCACTGTTGTCGACGTTATAGGCGCGCGACAGATTGTCTTGGCCGAACACGATCACCCGCAACCGGTCGCCGCTGTCGAGCCGGTAGATGTTGTAGGGATTGGCGGGGACGCCGGGCGCCCCCTTTGGTCCGGGAGTGATGGCCATCGGCGGCGGGGGCGGTAACGGGGCCGGGGTAGCGAGTGCGTATTCCGGCGTCGTTAACCCAGGCATGGCGCTTCTGTTGCAGCCGCCGAGCGCAGCAGCAACAACCGTAAGCGCCAGAAGCGCAACACGGGCGGCCCGAACTCTTCGCATTCCAAACATGCACCAGTTTTAGGCCGAGCTTGGTTAACGAATGCTGAGCGGACGTTTCGAAGCGGAGCGCGCCTTAAGCATTTGGTTACGAGGTAGCGCTCTAATAAGACACGCCTCCTAGGAGTTCCGCGCTTGACCCCCTCCCGCAACGCCGACCCGGTAGCACAGGATATCGACCTCCCGACGCTTGGCCGGGCGCTGTGGCGCGCCAAGGCCGCGATTCTCGGCCTCGCCATCGGGGCAGGGGTTCTCACCTTTGTCGTCCTGTCGATGATGCGCCCGCTCTACACCTCCGAGGCGCGCATCCTCATCCAGAGCGACGAATCGACCTACGCCCGGCCGGCCGGCGACGACGGGCGCAATCCGCAACAGGTCGTGCTCGACGAGCAGGCCGTGCAAAGCCAAGTGCAGGTGCTCACCTCGCGCGACCTGGCGGTGGAAGTGATCAAAGCGCTCGACCTCACCAACAATCCCGAATTCGCCAAGGACGCCGGCACCAACGCGCTGACGCGCTTTCTCAATCGCATGGGATTCGCCAAAGGATCGGCAACCTCGCAGGAGGAAAAGGCCGCCAACGCGTTCGCCGAGCACCTCTCGGTATTCCAGCTCACCAAGTCCAGCGTGATCGCCGTGGACTACACTTCGGGCGATCCCGGTCTCGCCGCCCAGATCGCCAACAAACTCGCCGACGTCTACATCAACTGGCAGCGCGAGGCGAAGCTCGAGCAGACCAAGGACGCCACGGCCTGGCTCAGCGCCCAGATCGAAGTGCTGCGCACCAAGGTGGCCGAGGCGGAAGGCGCCGCCGAGCAATTCAAAGCGAGCGAGGGCCTGTTCGCCGGCAGCAACAACGTCACGCTCAACGCGCAGCAGCTCTCCGAGCTCAACAGCCAGCTCATTCTCGCCAAGGCGCAAAAATCGGAGGCCGAGGCCCGCGCCCGTCAGATCAAGAAGATGCTCGCCGATAACGGCGACATCGACGTGACGCCTGAAGTGATGAAGTCCGAGCTGATCGCCAGGCTCATCGACCAGCGCGTCCAGGTGCAGCGTCAATTGGCCGAGTTGTCGGCGACTCTGCTGCCGTCGCACCCGCGCATCAAACAGCTGACCTCCGAGCTGGCCGAAGTTCAGGGCGCAGATTCGCGACGAGGCGCTCAAGATCGTCAAGAGCCTGGAGAATGAGGCGGAAGTCGCCAGCGCCCGGGAGACTTCGCTGCGCGGTAGCCTCAACGACGTGAAGTCGCAGGCCTCCGGCTTGAGCGAGGCCGAGATCAAGTTGCGGGCGCTCGAGCGCGAAGCCAAGGCCCAGCGCGATCTGCTGGAATCCTATTTGGCCCGCTATCGCGACGCCAGTGCGCGTCACGACATGGGCTCGGTGCCGGCGCAGGCCACCATCGTCAGCCGCGCCCATGCATCGATCCTGCCGTCCTTCCCCAAGCGCGGTCCGCTCAGTCTACTGGTCGCCGTCGCCACTGCGTTGCTGGCGCTGTCTTATGTGCTGGCACGCGAGTTGATCGGTGCGCCCGCTCAGAGCTCGCGAGCTCGTGCCCGTGGCCGAGCCCCGCCTGCGGGAGCGCCGCCGCGCACCGCCTGCCGAACCCGCCGTCGCTCCAGCTGCCGCCACCGCCATTGTTCCACCGGTCTCGTCCAGCGCGACGGCAACGCCGCCGGCAGCCCAGTCGCCGAAAGCCAAACCTGACATCGCCGCTCTCAAGCAGGTCGAGCCGGTCGCCCCGGCCATAACTTCGCCCTCAATTCCTCGTCGCGCGTCCGCTCGCCACCACCGCTCAAGCGCCGAGCGCCGGCGCGGCAGCCAGTGCCTGGCAGCCCAAACGGCCGTCCGTGCCGACTGCGATGCGGGCCGAGGAGACCAAGGACTCGCCGCCGCCGGCCAAGCCCCAAACAGCGCCGATCGCCCAGGACAGCGCCGCAGCCAATGCTCCGGCCAGCACCCAGTCCGCGGCGGGTTTCCTCGAGCGCCTGCGGCGCGGCCTGGCGCCCAGCGAGACGCCGCCCGCCGCTTCTCAGCCGCCAGGCGGATGGCTCGGCCGCATCCGCCCCGCGCGCGCGACGGGGAACGACATGGACGCCAAGGATGAAACCGCCACATCGCCACCAGCGGGAAGCATGCCAGTGCTCAGGACCAACGATCTTCGCCATTATCTCAACCAACGGCTCGCCGCGTCCGCGGCGGACACCGCCGCCAACGATCTCGCCGTCAAGGGTGACGTCGCTGCCGCCAAGACCGACAGCGACAAAGTCGGGCCCGGTGCTGAAATCGCTCGACGCCGTGCTCAATCACATTCTCGCCTGCGGCAAAGGCAGCGCGCCGCGCGCCCTGTTGGTGTCCGGGACCTCGGCCAAGGTCGACGCGACGGCGGAGGCGATCGCCATCGCCCGTGCGCTGGTCGCCCGGCGTGAGCAGGTGGTTCTGGTGGATCTCTCCCGCGGACCGTCTTCGGTGTCAGGTGCGCTCGGACTGCCACGCACGCCCGGTCTTACCGATCTTGCCGCCGGCCGCGCCAGTTTCGAGGACGTCGTCAGAATTGATGAGGACACCTCGCTGCAAGTGATCTCCGCCGGCAATCCGAAACTCGCCGCCACAGGCGACGAGAACGAGCAATTCACGCGTCTATTCGAGGCGCTCACCCAAGCCTATGACTGCGTCGTGCTGCATGCCGACCGCGAGGCGCTGCGTCATTTGACGCCGGCGCTCAAATTCGAGCTGCCGGTGGTGGTGGCAGTATTGCCGTCTGGAACCAGCGCGGGCAACACGAAGACCGACTTGACCGACTTCTCGGCCCTGGGCTGCCCGGTCCTGGTCTACGAGCAAACCGGCAAGACGCTGCGCGCGCGGCTGCTTGAGCGCGTCGCTGCGGGCTGAGCTTCCTTCAGACGTCGGTACCGGTACCGCCGAACAGGCGGGCGCGGATCTTCTGCGCCAGCGGCCACAGATGCGGGTTCGATTTCAAGGCGCGCTTCAGGCGCGACCGGGCTGCCAGCGGCAGCGCCAAGGTGAGCCCATGCGGCTTGAACGCGATGAAACTGTCGAACAGAGGCTGGACCAGGTCGGTCCATTGTTCCTTGTGGGCACCCCAGCCGGCGCCGAAATCGGCGATCGCCAGGCCCTCGGCGCAAGCCTCCTCGATCTGATGCCTGAGCAGAAGGGCGCCGGGCGAGTAGCGCTGCAAATCGCCCTCCGCCAGAGAGGCCAGCAGGAACATCAGCCGCTGGTGGCACACCGTGCCGTTGAAGGTCGCCAGCACCGTGTCGCCGACCTTGATAGCGCCGAGCCTCAGCCGGCTCGGATTGTCGCCTTCCAGCAGAGCGAGTTCGCGATAGAACGCGCGCGCGTGGGCGTCGAAGATGTCGCCGACCCCCGCTGCGGCGAATTGCCGGGCTTTCTGCGCGAAGAAAATATCGATCAGCCGCAGCCGGTCATTGCGCGTTTCGGCCCAGCCATAGGCAAGCGGACCCATGGCCGCGAGCTTGCGCTCCTTGACGCTGAGAATCCTCCGGGAGCGCTTGCTGTAGCGTCGCTCGTAGAGCGTGGCGAAGTCGCCAAGCGTCACAGCGTAGCCGCTGCTTGGCGCGAGCTGATGCCGCAATTGGGCAAACGGGTTCGGGCTACCGTCCCAGTCGAACGGCTGCGCCTCCAGGCTTGCCGCGACTGCGCCGGTGTCGTGCGCCACCGCACCGAGCAGGCGGGTGAGGTCGTCGGCGGTGAGCGCCGCTCCCTCAGGCGCGAACAAGCCCAGATGGTAATTGGCGTGCTCCTGGCCGAGCCACTCGAGCAGTTTCATTCCGGCGCAACGGCTCATCTCGAACGGCCACAGAAACAGCGTCCGTCCGCCTGGCGCCGTGCCCAGCACGATGACCGGCTCGCGGCCTGCCGGCAGCAGCACGTGACGTTCCCAGGCCTTGGCCCAGTCGAAGGTCTGCGCCGCGGTGCATGGCACAGCAGCCTGCAACTGCTCCCACACCGCTTCGAGGCTCTGGATATCGCCGGTGATGCGGAGCGAGATTTCGCCAAGGCTCGTCGCCACGGTGACCGGGCCACGCCGCGCGATCCGCTGTCGTGCGACCTCTGCCTGGGTGCGAAAAAGGGCGGTCGAGCTCATACGCAATTACCAAGACTCAAGCGGCGCTGCCGGCGGGCTTCGCCTGGCAATCGTTTTGCAAGGAACACCTGTCAAACCGGGGGCCCTGGATCAAAACCATGCCCGAGCAAGGTTAATCTCGCGCAAATGGGAGCGTTGCCGTGGCCAAGATGAAAACCACCGTCATGAAGGCGGCCATGTCCGGCCTGTACCATTCTGGCGCCCATCGCCTGCTTGCTCCTTACACCCAAGGGGCGGGAGTGATCTTCACCCTGCACCATGTCCGTCCCGAGCTCGACCGGCCGAGTGCGTTCGCGCCCAATCGCTTTCTCGAAGTGACGCCGGGCTTCCTCGACGGGGTGCTCGATCAAGTGCAAGACGCAGGCCTCGATGTGGTCTCGCTCGACGAGGCCGGCCAGCGGCTTAAGGAGGGCGGCGACCGGCGCTTCGCCTGCTTCACCTTCGACGATGGCTTCCGCGACGTCGCCCAGCACGCTTTGCCCCTGTTCCAGCGCCGCTCGCTGCCGCTGACGCTCTATCTGCCTACGGACTATATCGACGGCAACGGTGAGTTGTGGTGGCTCGCGCTCGAGAAGGTGGTCGCCCGGGCCGACGAGATCGAGCTCTGCCGCAACGGCGCGCTATGGCGGCTCGACGCCTCCACCCCGGCGGAAAAAGCCCGCGCCTTCGATGACATCTATTGGTGGCTGCGCGGGGTCGACGAGGCCACCCAGCGCCGCGTGGTCCGCGTACTCGCCGAGCGCTACGAGGTGGACATGGCGGCCGACTGCCGCAATCTGGTGATGGGATGGGACGAGGTCAGGTCCTTGGCCGCTAATCCGCTGGTCACCATCGGCGCCCACACCAAGGGGCATTTCGCCGTCGCCAAGCTCTCCGACGAACGCGCCTATGATGAGATGGTCGGCGGCGCCGACCGCCTCGAGCAGGAGCTCGGCAAAAGGCCGCTCCATCTCAGCTTCCCTTATGGCGATCCTGGCAGCGCCGGCCCGCGCGACTTCGCGCTGGCGCGTCAGGCCGGTTTCCAGACCGCGGTGACCACGCGCAAGGGTATGCTGTTCGATGAGCACCGGCGCCACCTCACGGCGCTGCCCCGGGTGACGCTTAGCGGCGACTACCAGTCGCTGACCTACACCGCGCTGTATCTGTCGGGAGCGCCCTTCGCGCTGTGGAACGGCTTCCAGCACGTCGACGCCGCCTGAGGCTCAATCGGGACGCTGCATCCAGCCGATAAGCAGCCCGGCCGGGATCACCCAGGCGAGGCCGGTCGTCAGATAGAACGCGAATTGCACCCAGGCCGGGGCGAGCGTGATGCGGCCCGAGCCGATCACCGCCGCCACCGTGCCATAGACGGCGAGGGACAGCAGCAGCACGATCGTGCCGATCAGCTTGCGGGTGCGCGCTGGCATGATCGAAGCATAGTGGCTGAATTCCGCGCGCGATACCCACGAGCCACACGTCAGCCCTGCCGGCGGATGGTGAAGCTGGTAAGCTTGAGCCGATGCTGCGCCCCAAATACAGGAAACCGATCAAGCGGACATTCGCCCGAAACGGGGTGGCTCACAGCCTGGCAAAGCTCGCAATCAGACGAACGGGAAGGGCGCTTGGCCTTTGGAACGCCCGCATCGCGGAGGATTTGGTCGTCAGTCTCACGAGTTTTCCGCCTCGCATCGGAAAGGTGCACCTCGTCGTCCAATCGCTGCTGAACCAATCGCTGCAGCCGCGCCGGATCGTTCTCTATCTCTCCCGTGATGAGTTCCCAGGCAACAAAATACCCCGGCGGCTGGCGCGGCTCGAGGACGGTCGATTTGAAATTCGCTTCGTAGGGGAGAATCTTCGGTCGTATAAAAAGCTGTTGTTCGCACTTGTCGATTTTCCCGGCGACTGGATCGCGACCTTCGACGATGATCGCCTCTATCCAGCCCACGCTCTTGCGCGTTTGTGGCAAGCGGCCGCAGTCAATCCGCGAACCATCATCTGCGCGAGGGGCCGCCGGATGGTCAGTCAGGATGGGCAGTTCACGAACTACAACCAATGGCCGCGCGCTCTGTCCCCTGAGCCCAGCTTCTATGTGCTTCCGATTGGTGGGTATGGGATCCTCTACCCACCAGGGTCGCTCAACCCTGTGGTCGGTGACCGGGTTCTGGTCCGAGATCTGGCTCCGTTAAACGATGACATCTGGTTCAAGGCCATGAGCCTTACGCAAGACGTGCCCTGCTGCGCGATTGGCGGGACTCACTTGATGCCTGAGTTCAATTACAAGGGGAACACGAGGCTCTCGAAGCTGAACCAACAAGGATTGGGACAGGACGCCGCGTTGGGCCAGGTCTTTGGGCATTTCGGGCTGACGGTGGATGCTATTTTCGCCAAGGAAGCGCGACTGCTGAGCGGTAAGCGGCCGTAACGAACGAAGGACACCGAAACTGCGGCAATGGGGCAGGGGGCCGGAGTTGAGTTCGGACCGCCGGTGCCGCTATCAGACCTGCCATGACCTCAACTGGCAGCCACCAGCGAAGCCGCCATGAAACCGCGCCATGTTCGCGCGCTGCGGCTGTGGCTCGGCGCGGTCGCGGCACTGATTATCGCCATGATCCTGGTCGGCGGCGCCACCAGGCTCACCGATTCAGGCCTGTCCATCACCGAATGGCAGCCGATCCTCGGCGCCATCCCGCCGCTCGAGCGAGGCCGACTGGCAGAAGGCCTTCGCCGCCTATCAGACGATTCCCGAATATGCCGCGCTCAAGCACGGCATGAGCCTCGATGAGTTCAAGTCCATCTATTGGTGGGAATGGGCGCACCGCTTTCTCGGCCGGCTGATCGGCGTCGCCTTCTTCGTGCCGTTCGTCATGTTCTGGTTCGCCGGCTATATTCCACGCACGCTGCTACCGCGGCTGATCGGCCTGTTCCTGCTCGGTGGCGTTCAGGGCGCGGTCGGCTGGTACATGGTCAAGAGCGGTCTGGTCGACCGCACCGATGTCAGCCAGTACCGGCTCGCCGCGCATTTCGGCATCGCGCTCGTCATCCTCGGCTACACGCTCTGGCTCCTGTTCGGGCTCGGCGAGCGGGCACCCGCCGCCTCGCGCTCGCGCAGCGCGGCCTGGGTCGCCACGCTGGTGCTGGCGCTGATCGTCGTGCAGATGCTGGCCGGGGCGCTGGTGGCCGGGCTTGATGCCGGCATGGGCTTCAACACCTGGCCGCTGATCGACGGCGCGCTTCGTGCCGACCGGCCTCGGCGAAGCCTCGCCCTGGTATCTCAACCTGTTCGAGAATCCGCTGACCGTGCAGTTCGACCACCGCATGCTGGGCTATGCCGTGGTGCTGGCCGCGCTCGGCCAGGTTGCTTGGCTTGGCGATCAAGGCGGCACCGCAGATATTGATCGGCAGCGCACTGGTGCTGGCGCTGTTCGCCGTGCTGCAAGCCACGCTCGGCGTCTGGACGCTGCTGCTCGCCGTGCCCATCACCCTGGGCCTGGCGCATCAGGCCGGCGCCATCGCTTTGTTCGCCACCGCGCTCTACCATGTCTGGGTTGCGCGTCGCGAGCCTCACGCCGTCGCGCCCGCTCAGCCCGCCGCGAGCGCCTGATCCAGATCGGCGATGATGTCGTCGACATCCTCAAGCCCGATCGACAGCCGCACCACCTCGGGTCCGGCGCCGGCTCTGACCTGCTGCTCGTCGGTCAGTTGGCGATGCGTGGTCGAGGACGGGTGGATGATCAGGCTGCGCGTGTCGCCGATATTGGCGAGATGGCTGAACAGCTTGACGTTGCTGACCAGCGCGATGCCGGCGTCGTAGCCGCCCTTCAGCCCGAAGGTGAACACCGCGCCCGCGCCGTTCGGGCAGTAGCGCTCGGCGAGCGCATGGAATTTATTGCCGGGCAGCCCGGCGTAATTGACCCAGGCGATCTTGTCGTGGCCCGAAAGCCAGGTGGCGACCGCGAGCGCGTTGTCGCAATGGCGCTGCATCCGCAATGGCAGCGTCTCGATCCCGGTCAAGATCAGGAAAGCGTTGAACGGCGAGATCGCCGGGCCGAGATCGCGCAAGCCCAGCACCCGGCAGGCGATGGCGAAGGCGAAATTGCCGAAGGTCTCGGCCAGGGTGATGCCGTGATAGGACGGGCAGGGGGCCGACAGCGTCGGGTAGCGCCCGCTTTTGATCCAATCGAACGTACCGCAATCGACGATCGCGCCGCCGATCGAGTTGCCGTGCCCGCCGAGGAACTTGGTCAGCGAATGCACGATGATGTCGGCGCCGTGCTCGATCGGGCGGGTGAGATAGGGCGTGGCCAGCGTGTTGTCGACGATGAACGGCACGCCGGCCTCCTTGGCGACCGCGGCGACGCCGGCGAGATCGGTGATGATGCCGCCGGGATTGGCGATCGACTCGACGAAGATCGCCTTGGTCTTGGGGCTGAGCGCGGCGCGGAACGATTGGGGATCGGCGGTGTCGGCCCAGCGCACCTGCCAGCCGCATTTCTTGAAGGCATGGGTGAACTGGTTGATCGAGCCGCCATAAAGCTGGCGCGCGGCGACGAACTCATCGCCAGGCTCGAGCAACGTATGCAACACGATCGCCTGCGCCGCGTGGCCCGAGGCTACGGCCAGACCGGCGGTGCCGCCTTCGAGCGCGGCCACGCCGCTCCTCCAGCACCGCCTGGGTCGGGTTGCCGATCCGGGTATAGATGTTGCCGAAGGTCTCGAGATTGAACAGCGCCGCGGCGTGCTCGACGTCGTCGAACACAAACGACGTGGTCTGATAGATCGGCGTGGCGCGCGCGCCGGTCGCCGGATCGGGCTGCGCGCCGGCATGAATGGCCAGCGTGTTGAAGCCGGGTTTGCGGTCGGCGTCCATGATGTCCACTCCCTCTTGGGTGTCGCTTCCGTCTAGAGCAACTCGGATGGCTCGAGACGGCCCTAGTCGCTGTTGTTGATGGTGATGATCTCGTAGTCCGATGGGATCCCGGCGCCGGGATCGCCGAATTCCTCGAGCCAGATATTGCGGCTCCCTTCGCCGACCATGAGGCCTTGATAGTTCTTGAGATAGGTCTCCGGGTCTTGCGCCAGGATCGAGGCCTTGAGTTCCGGCCCGAGGATCGTCGCATAGTGATTTAAGAACCACTCCTTAGACCGGATCATGCGGAATGTCTTGCCGTAGTAGCGCACCGGAAGATGCAGATGCTCCGCAAACCATTGCTTATCGTCCGCGCTTACGGCGGCCTGCAGCGCTTTGATGATCTCCGTCTCGGGAATGATGAGTGCCGTGTCGGCCGCTTTGCTTGCCGTGCCGCCTGAAGAAGCAAGCGCAAGCGCTATCATCCGCAGCTGCCGCATCAATCGCCTGCGGCCTTCAGCACGCGGTGCTGCACGCCCTTGGCGCCGAGCAGCGGACGCTTGCTCGATAGCATGCGCGAATTCGACGCCGGCCCAGGCAAGTTCGCCGGACAGCCGGCCATATTCGATCTTGGGGCAGCGATTCATCACCACTTGCAAGCCGGCTGCCTCGGCCAACTGCGCCGCCGCGTCGTTGCGCACGCCGAGCTGCATCCACACCACCTTGGCGCCGATGGCGATGGCCTCGCGTGTGACGCCGAGTGCGGCGTCAGATGCACGGAAGATGTCGACGATATCGATGGGCTGCTTGATGTCGGCAAGCGATGCGTAGACCGTCTCGCCGAGGATCTCCTTGCCGGCCTGACCTGGATTGACGGGGATCACGCGGAAGCCCTTCTGTTTGAGATACTTCATGGCGAAATAGCTCGGCCGCGACGGGTTCGGGCTCGCCCCGACCATGGCGATGGTGCGGCTTCGCGCGAGGAGGTCGCGGATATAGGCGTCGCTATAGGCGTCGTGGTTCATCGTGGAGCGCAGATAGAAGAGGGCAGGCTCGAGCGCAAGGGCCGCGCTAGCGCGGCCAGCGGGGCGCGCGTTTGTCGATGAACGCGCCGATGCCTTCCTCGGCTTCGGCGTCGAGCATGTTCTCGACCATCACCGCTGAGGCGTAGGCGTAGGCCTCGTCGAGCGGCATATCGAGCTGGCGGTAGAACGCCTCCTTGCCGATCTTGAGCGTGCGCGTCGGCTTCTGCGCGATCTGGCGGCCGAGCTCGACCGCCTCGTTGACCACGCGGTCGGGCTCGACCACGCGATTGACCAGACCGAGCGACTTCGCCTCGTCCGCGCCCACCATCTCGCCGAGCAGCAGCATCTCCATGGCGGCCTTGCGCGACACATTGCGGCTCAGCGCCACCATCGGCGTCGAGCAGAACAGCCCGATATTGACGCCGGGCGTGGCAAAGCGCGCGTCCTGGCTCGCCACCGCGAGATCGCAGCTCGCCACCAATTGGCAGCCCGGCGGCGGTGGCGATGCCGTTCACCGCGGCGATCACCGGCTTCGGCGAGCGCACGATGGTCAACATCATGTCCGAGCAGGCGGCCATGGTCTTGGCGAAGAAGGCGCGGCCGCGGTCGGGATCGTTGCGATGCGCCGTCAGCTCCTTGAGGTCGTGACCGGAGGAGAAGGCAGAGCCCGCGCCGGTGACGACGATGGCGCGAACGGCGTCCGAGCCGCCGATCTCGCGAACCGCGCCGGTGAGCGCCGCGATCAGCTCCTCGGAGAGAGAATTGCGCGCCTCGGGCCGGTTCAGCGTGAGCAGCGCCACCGGTCCGCGATCCTCGCGCAGCAACACTGTCGGCGTCGTTCGCGTGTCTGTGCGGCGGTCTTTGCCATTCTTCGGGCCTCATCGCTTGACGGTGCGCCTTATAGCAGAGATAGAGTTGTGCGCTGGCAACGCGTCCCCCACCATCAACCAAGCTATGGTATTATAATACCACACAGCTAAACGACGGAATTCGTTGTGGATTTTGTTTTCGCTTGACGCTTATCCAGGCAGACGTTAGAAGCGCCGATCTTTCGACCCGGGACACATCCATGAAAACCTTTTCAGCCACGCCCAAGGACATCGAGAAGTCCTGGATCCTCATCGATGCCGACGGCCTCGTGGTCGGCAGATTGGCGTCGCTGATCGCGATGCGGCTGAGAGGCAAGCACAAAGCGAGCTTCACCCCGCATATGGATTGCGGCGACAACATCGTCGTGATCAACGCCGGCAAGGTCGTGTTCACCGGCAACAAGCGCGCCGACAAGGTCTATCACTGGCACACCGGTTATCCGGGCGGCATCAAGGACCGCACCGCCGAGAAGATCCTCGACGGCAAGCATCCCGAGCGGGTGCTGCACAAGGCGGTGGAGCGCATGGTTCCGCGCGGGCCACTTGGGCGCCAGCAGATGAAGAATTTGCGGGTCTATGCCGGGCCCGAGCATCCCCACGAGGCCCAGAACCCCGAGAAGCTCGACGTCGCGGCCCTCAATTCCAAGAATGCAAGGAGCGCCTGACGCCATGAGCGAGACCATGACCCTCGAGGACCTTGCTCCGCTGAAAGGCGACACCGACGCACCGCAGGCCCGCGTCTACGAGAAGAAGGTCGACGCGCAGGGCCGCGCCTACGCCACCGGCAAGCGCAAGGACGCGGTTGCCCGCGTTTGGGTGAAGCGCGGCCCCGGCAAGATCACCATCAACGGCAGGGACCAGACCGTCTACTTCGCCCGGCCGGTGCTGCAGATGATCCTGAATCAGCCGCTGGTCGCCGCCAAGCGCGAGGGCCAGTTCGACGTCGTGTGCACCGTCAGCGGCGGCGGGCTTTCGGGCCAGGCCGGCGCCGTCCGCCATGGCATCTCCAAGGCGCTCACCCGCTTCGAGCCGGAGCTCCGCGGCGTGCTGAAGAAGGGCGGGTTCCTGACCCGCGACGCCCGCACGGTCGAGCGCAAGAAATACGGCAAGGCCAAAGCCCGAAAGAGCTTCCAGTTCTCCAAGCGCTAGCCGTATCCCCGTCATTCCGGCGAAAGCCGGAATCCAGTCGAAGCTCAATGTTCAATTGCTGGATACCGGCTTTCGCCGGTATGACGTAGTCCCGAACTCGGCTTAATCCAGCTTCCATCGTCCGCGTTAGACAAGCCTCGTTCCATGGCCGACCACAAACCAATCAGAGCCGCCGTGCTCGGCGCGTCCGGTTATACCGGCGCCGACCTGATCAGGCTCGCCGCGCGCCATCCCGCGCTTCGGCTCACCGCGCTGATCGCCAAGGGTCATGCCGGTCAAAGCCTCGCGCAGGTCTTTCCGCATCTGGCGAGCCTCGATCTGCCGGCCCTGGTCGGCTCGGACCAGGTGGACTGGAGCGAGGTCGATGTCGTCTTTTGCGGGCTGCCGCACGGCACCGCCCATAGCGAGATCGGCAAACTGCCCAAGCGCATCAAGATCATCGACATGTCGGCCGACTTTCGCCTGCGCGATCCCAAGCTCTACGCCGAGTGGTACGCCAACGTGCATAGCGCGCCCGAGCTGATCAAGCAGGCGGTCTACGGGCTGACCGAGCATTATCGCGACGCGATCAGAACCGCGCGGCTGGTCGCCTGTCCGGGCTGCTATCCGACCGCCGTGCTGCTGGCGCTGCTGCCGCTCGCCAGGGCCAAGCTGATCGCGGCGACCGACATCATCATCGACGCCAAATCGGGCGTGTCCGGCGCCGGCCGCACGCTGAAGCAGAACATCTTGTTTGCGGAGGCGGGCGAGGGGCTGTCGCCTTACGGCATCGGCACGCATCGCCACGTGCCGGAGATCGAGCAGGAATTGGGGCTCGCGGCCAATGAGGCCGTGACCGTCAACTTCACCCCGCATCTGGTGCCGATGTCGCGCGGCGAACTCTGCACCTGCTATGTACGGCTGGCCGGCAAGGCGACCGCATCAAGCCTGCGCAAGGCGCTCACGGACGCTTATGCCGACAGTCCGTTCGTGCGGATCGTCGAGGACGGCGTCATTCCCGCGACCCAGCATGTGCGCGGCTCGAACTTTTGCCATATCGGCGTGTTCGCCGACCGCATCCCGGGCCGCGCCATCGTCGTCTCGGTCATCGACAATCTGGTGAAGGGCTCGGCCGGCCAGGCGCTGCAGAACTTCAACCTGATGTACGGCTTCGACGAGACCACCGGCCTCGAGCAGCTGCCGCTCTTTCCGTAAGCGCCTAGTCGCGGCTCTTCACGTAAGATCCCGGCGCGTCCTCGATCGCCCACAACGGGCCGCCCGAGGGATCGGGTGCCGGCACTTTCGGACCCGAATAACCGGCGAGCCACGTGGCCCAGTCGGGCCACCACGATCCCGCCGTCTCGGTCGCCGTCGCCATCCATTCGTGCAAGCGAGCTCGGCGTTCCCCCGGTCCAGAACTGATATTTCTTCTTGGCCGGCGGATTGACCACGCCGGCGATATGGCCCGACCCCGCCATCGCCAGGCGCACTGGTCCGCCGAACAGCTTGCTGCCGCGGAACACCGACAGCGCCGGCGCGATATGGTCCTCCTTGGTGAACAGCTCGTAGATCGGGATGGTCACGCGCGACAGATCGAGCCTCACCCCGCCGAGCTGCATCTCGCCCTTGGCCAGCCGGTTCAGATGATAGAACTCGCGCAGATAGAAGGCGTGGTTGGCGGCCGGCAGCCGGGTCGAGTTCGGCATTCCAGAACAGCAGGTCGAACGGGAACGGCTTCTTGCCGAGCAGATAATTGTTGATGACGTAAGGCCAGATCAGATCGCGCGGGCGGAGCATGTTGAACACCGCCGCCATGCGCGAGCCGTCGAGATAGCCGTGCTCGGCCATCATCTCCTCGAGCGCCTTGAGCTGCGTGTCGTCGATGAACACGAGCAGATCGCCGGCCTCGCTGAAATCGACCTGGGCGGCGAGGAAGCTCGCCGACGCAATCCGCTTGTCGCCCTTGGCCGCCATGTAAGCCAGGGTGGAGGCGAGCAGCGTGCCGCCGACGCAATAGCCGAGCGCGTTGATCTTGGGGCTGCCGGTCTGGCGGATGACGGCATCGACCGCGGCCAGGATGCCCTCGTGCATGTAGTCTTCGAAGGTCTTCTGCGCGAGCCGGATGTCGGGGTTGACCCACGACACCAGGAACACGGTGAAGCCCTGTGCGACCGCCCATTTGACGAACGACTTCTCCGGCACGAGATCGAGAATGTAGAATTTGTTGATCCAGGGCGGCACGACCAGCAGCGGCCGCTCATAGACCTCCTCGGTCACCGGCGCGTATTGGATGAGCTGGATCAGGTCGTTCTGGAACACGACCTTGCCCGGGGTCACCGCCAGGTTCCGTCCGATCTCGAAGGCGGAGAGATCCGTCTGGCTGATGCGCAGCAGATCCTTCGACTGCTCGAGGTCCTGCACGAAATGGGTCATGCCCTGCACCAGATTCTCGGCGTTGGTGGCGAGCGTGGTGCGGACCACTTCGGGATTGGTCAGCGGGAAATTCGAAGGCGACACCGCCGCCAGCATCTGGTTCAGGTAGAACAGGGCCTTCTTGCGCGTCTTGTCGTCGACGCCCTCGGTGTTGCGGGTAAGGTCCTCGGCCCAGCGCGAGGTGATGAGATAAGCCTGCTTCCAGAAATCGAAGAACTGGCCGTTCGACCAGTCGGGGTCCTTGAAGCGGTTGTCGCCGGGCTCGGGCACGACCACCGGCTCGACCTCCTCGCCGAGAAGCCGGCGGAAGGAGCGACCCCACAGATCGGCGTAGCTTCTGAACAGCTCGCCCTGCGCCGCGGCCAGCTTGCCGGGCTCGGCCACCCAATGGCGCGCGATCTCGCCCAACGACTTCGCCGCCTCGCCGGCCTCCGAGGCCATGCTGTAAGGGCCGTTGCCGTTCGACTTGTTGCGTTCCGATAATGTCGAGAAGGCCTTGGCGCCCTGGTCGAACAGGCGCACCATGTTGCGGGCTAGTGTTTCGAACTGATTGTTTGGACTTGCTCGGCCCCGCTTTCGCCGGGGTTTTTATTGTTCTCCTGCATCAATTTGTCCTTGTTTTACCCCCAAAGTAACCTTGCTCGAGCCACCATGTGATAAGATCTTGAGTTCTGCTGGCGGCTTTCTCGCAAACGGTCATTGTGCTATGCAATATATCAAGTGGGGGACGATTGCCAATCGTCACGGGAAACCAACAACAGACCGCTTGCTAATTTCATGCCGCAGCTGGGTGCCTGGATCATTGTTGCGCCTGCTCACCGTGCTGCTGCCGCTCGGCCTCGCCGCCTGCGCCGACACGCTCACGTCCAAGGAGACCGCCGTCCTCGACCACGCTCCAGCGCGACTATGACAAGACCCTGACCAAGGCCGAGCAAAAGGCGGCCATCAGCGATCTTCGAGCGCCGCGATGAAAAAGCACGACGCAACGGCCCCCGAATAAGCCGCGTCGATCGGGGCTAAAGCGGCCCAAGCGCGGGATGAAAGGCCGGCCGTTTCGGCCGGACCGGCTTGCCCGCGGCCCCTTTCTATGGTTCAAGTGGGCTCCCTTCGGGGCCTATCGGGGTGGGGACCCCTCGCATCCGTGACCAGCGATTTCCATAGAATCAAGCGGCTACCGCCTTACGTCTTCGAGCAGGTGAACAAGCTCAAGGCCGAGGCGCGCGCGCGCGGCGATGACATCATCGATTTCGGCATGGGCAATCCCGACATGCCGACGCCCGAGCATATCGTCGCCAAGCTGGTCGAAACGATGCGCGATCCGCGCACCAACCGCTACTCGGCCTCCAAGGGCATCCACGGTCTGCGCAAGGCGCAAGCCGCCTATTACGCGCGGCGCTTCGGCGTGAAGCTCAGTCCCGACACCCAAGTGGTGGTCGACGCTCGGCTCCAAGGAAGGCTTCGCCAACGTCGCGCAGGCCATCACCGCCCCTGGCGACGTGATCCTCGTGCCGAACCCGACCTATCCCATCCACGAATTCGGCTTCATCATGTCGGGCGGCGTCATCCGGCATTTGCCGGCGCGCACCGATTCCCAGTTCATGACCTCGCTCGACAAAGCGGTGCGCCATTCGGTGCCCAAACCGTCGGCGCTGGTGCTCAATTATCCCGCCAATCCCACCGCCGTGGTCGCCGATCTCGACTTCTACCAGGAGGTCGTCGCCTTCGCCCGCAAGCACGAGCTGATCGTGCTGTCCGATCTCGCTTATGCCGAGATCTATTTCGAAGGCGAGCCGCCGCCCTCGATCCTTCAAGTCCCCGGCGCCATGGACATCGCCGTCGAGTTCACCACGCTGTCCAAGACCTATGCCATGCCCGGCTGGCGCGTCGGCTTCGCCGTCGGCAACGAGCGCCTGATCCACGCGCTCACCCGGGTGAAATCCTATCTCGACTACGGCGCCTTCACCCCGATCCAGGTGGCTGCCGCCGCGGCGCTGAACGGGCCGCAGGACTGCATCGACGATATTCGCGCCATCTATCGGCGCCGCCGCGATTGCCTGGTCGATGCCCTGACGCGCGCCGGCTGGCCGATCCCGTCGCCCGCCCGCCACCATGTTCGCCTGGGCGCCGATCCCCGAGATGTTCGCCCATCTCGGCAGCCTCGAATTCTCCAAGCTCCTGCTGGAGAGGGCCTCGGTTGCGGTCTCACCCGGCGTCGGCTTCGGCGAGTATGGAGAAGGCTATGTGCGCATCGCGCTGGTTGAGAACGAGCAGCGCATCCGCCAGGCCGCGCGCAACATTCGGAGGTTCTTCTCCGAGTCGGCCAAGACCATGCATAACGTCATTCCCATTGCCTCCAAGGCCAATCGGTCGTTCTAATCCCGACAATGAGTGATGGACTTAAGCTTGGACTGGCCGGGGTCGGCACCGTCGGCGGCGGGCTGCTGCAGCTCTTGGCCGCCCATGGCGGCGCTATTGCGGCGCGCGCGGGGCGGCCGATCGAGGTTGTCGCAATATCGACGCTCGAGGATCGCCGCAACAAGCAAGTCGACATCTCGGCTTTCCGCCGCGCGCCGGACCCAGTGGCGCTGGCCACCGACCCCGACATCGACGTGTTCGTCGAATTGATGGGCGGCGAAGGCGGCGTGGCCAAAGAGTCCGTGGAAGCGGCGCTCCGCGCCGGCAAGCACGTCGTCACCGCCAACAAGGCGCTCCTGGCTCATCACGGCGCGAGCCTGGCCGCGCTCGCCGAGAAGAATGGCGTGGCGCTCAATTTCGAGGCGGCCGTGGCCGGCGGCATTCCGGTGGTGAAGGTCATCCGCGAGAGCCTGCAAGGCAACGACATCACCCGCGTCTACGGCATCCTCAACGGCACCTGCAATTACATCCTGACCCGGATGGAGCGCGAGGGGCGGGACTTTGCCGACGTGCTGAAGGAGGCGCAGGCGCAAGGCTATGCCGAGGCCGACCCCACTTTCGACATCGGCGGCTTCGATACCGCGCACAAGCTTGCTCTTCTCACCAGCCTCGCGTTCGGCACACGCGTGAGCTTCGAGTCCGTCTATGTCGAAGGCATCGAATCGATCACGCCCGCCGATATCGAGGCGGCCGGCGATCTCGGCTACCGCATCAAGCTGCTCGGCGTGGCGCTGCGCACCGAGAGCGGCATAGAACAGCGCGTGCACCCGACCATGGTGCCGAAACACACGGCGATTGCCGAGGTCGACGGCGTCTTGAACTGCGTCGCCGTCAGCGGCGATTTCGTCGGCGACGTCGTCCTGATCGGCCGGGGGGCCGGCGGCGCTGCGACTGCCTCGGCTGTCGTGAGCGACCTGATCGACATTGCTCGCGGCAATATCCTGCCGCCGTTCGGCGCCGCGACGAAGGCGCTCAAGCCCTACAAGAAGGCACAGATGCAGGCGCATGAGGGCGGCTACTACATCCGGCTCTCGGTCTACGACCGGACCGGCGCGTTTGCCGCCATCGCCACCCGCATGGCGGATCAAGGCATCTCCATCGAGAGCATCGTGCAACGCCGTCCGGGTGCGGATCTTCCCGGCTTCAACCGGCGGGATGAAGGCGCGCCGGCTTTTGTGGTCATGATCACCCATCAGACCACCGAGGCCGCCATCCGCAAGGCGCTGGCCGCCATCGAGCGCGACGGCCATGTCGACCAGAAGCCGCAGATGATCCGTATCGAAAAACTGTGATAGTGAGTGTGTAACCCTACAGGCGGCGGCTAAGATCGCCTGAGGGCAGGGAGGAATGTACGTGTTGAAGGCTCCGGCCAAGTCCGAGCTCGACCGCGCTTTGGCGCTCGATATCGTTCGCGTCACCGAGGCCAGCGCCGTGGCCGCGGCGTTGTGGCGAGGCCGTGGCAACGAGGCCGCCGCCGACGAGGCCGCCGCCGCCGCCATGTACCGCGAGCTTGCCCGGCTGCCGATCGAAGGCGTGGTGGTGGTCGGCGAGGGCGAGGAGGACGAGACCCCGCTTCTGTATATTGGCGAGACCGTCGGTGCCGGCGGCGATGCCGCGCTCAGGGTCGATCTTGCCGTCGATCCGGTGGAAGGCTCGACCTTGTGCGCCAAGGCTCTGCCCAACGCGCTGTCCGTGCTGGCGCTGGCCGCGCGCGGCAGTCTGCTGAAAGTGCCCACCATCTATATGGACAAGATCGCCATCGGACCCGGCTTTCCGGAGGGCCTGGTCGATCTCGATGCCTCGCCGGCCGACAATCTCAAGGCGCTGGCGCTCGCCAAGGGCGCGCCGATCAACGAGATCACCGTCTGCATCCTCGACCGGCCGCGTCACGCCAAGCTGATCGAGGAGGTGCGTGCCTGCGGCGCCGCCCTCAGCCTCATCGGCGACGGCGATATCGCTGGGGTGATCCATGTGACTGAGCCGTTGGAGACCGGCATCGACATCTATATGGGCACCGGCGGCGCGCCGGAAGGCGTGCTGGCCGCCGCGGCGCTGGCCTGCATCGGCGGCCAGATGCAAGGACGGCTGGTCGCGGCCAACGAGCAGCAGCGGGAGCGCGCCCGGGCGGCGGGCATTGTCGACCTCGGCCGCAAATATCACATGCGCGACATGGTGATGGGCGATCTCTCCTTCGCCGCCACGGGCATCACCGACGGCTCGCTGCTGGAGGGGGTTCGTTTCTCCAAGGAGGCCATTTTCACCCACACTTTGGTGATGCGCGCCTCGACCCGCACCGTGCGCTGGATCAAGACCGAGCATCCCGACATCAGCAAGTTCGACTGACCCTCCCAGCGGGGAGGGGAGCCGCCCCGAATCACCTTACACTCGCCTGTTCTAGGCTCTGACAGCGAGTGGACGGCGTAGCGTGACCGCGGCCCTGAAATACCCGACCCCCGAATGTGCCCGCGCGCTCCTCGGCGTGGAACACTCCGCGCGCGGCTATCGCTGGGTCGAGCGGCTCGATTCGAGCCGCGCGCTGGTCGCCACGTCGATCTCGCAGGCGCATGGCTTGCCCGAGCTGCTCGGCCGCGTGCTGGCCGCCCGCGGCGCCGAGGCCCACACCGTCACCCGCTTTCTCGATCCCTCGCTACGGACGTTGTTGCCCGATCCGTCGCGGCTCCAGGACATGGAGAAGGCCGCCACGCGGTTTGCCGCCGCCATCACCGCGCGGCGAGCCGATCGCCGTATTCGGCGACTACGACGTCGACGGCGCGGCCTCGGTCGCGCTGATCGAGCGCTTCCTGCGCGCCCATGGCGCAAAGTGCCGCGACCTATATCCCCGACCGGCTCACCGAAGGCTATGGGCCGTCGCCGGAGGCGCTTGCCGGCCTGGTGAGAGACGGCGCGCGTCTCATTCTCACCGTCGATTGCGGCACTGCATCGGTCGACGCCATCGCCGCCGCCAACGCAGGCCGGCGCGCAAACCATCGTCATCGATCACCACCAGGCCGACGACGCGCTGCCGCCGGCTTACGCGGTGCTGAACCCGAACCGGCAGGACGACCTTTCCGGGCAGGGGCATCTGGCGGCCGCCGGCGTCGTGTTCCTGTTCCTGGTGGCGACCACGCTTGTGCTGCGCCGCGAGGGCTTCTATCGCAGTGCGCCGGAGCCCGATCTGCTCGGCCTGCTCGATCTGGTGGCGCTTGCCACCGTGTGCGACGTGGTGCCGCTCAAAGACGCGAACCGCGCCTTCGTGGCGCAAGGGGCTCCGCGTGCTGCGGCTCAGGCACAATCAAGGCTTGCGCGCGCTCGCCGACGCGGCCCGCATCGACGACGGCGCCGACCTGCTACACGCTCGGTTTCATCCTCGGCCCGCGCATCAATGCCGGCGGCAGGGTCGGCGCTTCGAGCCTCGGCGCGAGGCTGCTGGCGACCGACGACGAGATCGAGGCGCGCGGCATTGCCGCCAAGCTCGAAGCGCTCAATGCCGAACGCAAGGCGATCGAAGAGCGCATGCTCGAGGAAGCTTTCGCCTCTGCCGACGCCGAACTTGCCGCCGATCCGGCGCGGCCGTTGCTGTTCCTCGCCGCCGAGGGCTGGCACAAGGGCCTGCTCGGCCTGATCGCCGGCCGCGTCGCCGAGCGCTTCCGCCTGCCGACCTTCGTCGCGGCGCTCGAGCCTGACGGTTTCGCCACCGGTTCGGCCCGCTCCATCGCCGCGGTCGATCTCGGCGCGGTGGTGCGCGGCGCGGTGCATGAAGGGCTACTCGTCAAAGGCGGCGGTCACGCCATGGCGGCGGGGTTCAAGCTGGAGCGTCGCCAGCACGACGCGCTGCTCGCGTTTCTGCTGGAGCGTCTGGCTCAGCCGGTGGCCCAAGCGGGCTTGGTTCGCCAACTTGCCATCGACGGCGCGCTGTCGGCCGGCGGCGCGAGCCATGGCGCTCATGGATCTGCTCGATCGCGCCGGCCCTTACGGGCCCGGCCATCCCGAGCCTCGCTTCGTGTTCCCGGCGCATCGCTTAAGCCGCGTCCGCCACCTCAAAGAGGCCCATGTGCGCTGCACGCTTAGAGCGCCCGACGGCGCGCGCATCGAGGCGTGCGCCTTCCGCGTCGGCGACACGGAGTTGGCCAAGCTTCTGCTCAACGGGGAGGGGCTGCCGCTTCATGTCGTGGGGCATCTCCGCCGCAACAGCTGGCAGGGGCGCGACAGCGTGGAACTCATGATCGAGGACGCCGTCGACCCGCGCGAAACCCGGCCCTAGTCCACGTTCTTGCCTGCCGCGGCAAAGCTTTCTATATGACGTGGCGCGACGGTGAGCCCCCTTCGTCTAATGGTTAGGACGTCAGGTTTTCAACCTGAAAACAGGAGTTCAATTCTCCTAGGGGGTACCACCCGCCAAGCGCTGACCTACCACTTCCCGGTATTCGGCATCGACGCCCACGGCTCCTGCTTGGGCTTGGGCTTGCCCTTCTGCAGCAGTTCGATCGAGACATTGTCGGGCGAGCGGATGAAGGCCATGTAGCCGTCGCGCGGCGGCCGGTTGATGGTCACGCCGCTCTTCATCAGGCGCTCGCAGATCTCATAGATATCGTCGACCTCGTAGGCGAGATGGCCGAAATGGCGGCCTTCGTCATAGGGCTCGGGGTCCCAATTATAAGTCAGCTCGACCTGGGCATCCTCGTCGTCCGGGGCGGCGAGATAGAACAGGGTGAAGCGGCCCTGCGGGCTCTCCATCCGCCGCACTTCCTTCAGCCCCAGCTTGTTGCAATAGAAGTCGAGCGACTGGTCGACGTCGGAGATGCGCACCATCGTGTGCAGATATTTCATCGCTTGTCGTCTCCTTGCGCGGGTACCCTGAACGCCGTCCCATTAGCGCGGAGGGCTCATCTGTGGCAAGCGCGTCACGTCAAGCACTGTTTTTGCCGCTTGCCCATGCAGATTGCCTCGCCATTGTTGCCCGCTTCCCACAGCACGCCGCTTGCGCTGTCTCTGCACCGACCGAAGTGAAAATTCTCTCGACGCCAGAGACATTTGCGCGATCGCGAGCGCGATTTATCAACGCTCCGGCGCAAAGTGGCGCTCCGCACCGGCCTCGCACGAGATTCGCTGGCCGATCAGATGCTTGCACGCGCTGTTGCGGAGACGTGACGAACTGCGCGCCGGATTGTGGAGAAGGAGGAAACGCGCGGAAAATTCCACTGGCCTGATTAGGCGGCAATGCTATGTTCGCAACGAGTGTATTCCAGCCGATTCGTGTGTGGGGCGTCGGGTCGGCTGCGTTAAAAGTGAAAGCGGGGGAATGCGGCATGGGGGCGAAAGAACCGCCACTGGCAGAGGGCCATACCCAACGCGACGAGGAAGTCACAGTTGATGTCTTCGAAGTGTCAGGATCGATCAAGTGGTTCGATGCGTCAAAGGGTTATGGATTTATAGTACCGGACGAAGACTTACCCGACGTTCTCCTACACGTGACGTGCTTGCGCCGCGACGGCTTTCAGACGGCCTACGAGGGCGCGCGCGTGGTGTGCGAGGTGTTGCGACGGCCGAAAGGCCTCCAGGCGTTTCGTATTCGCGCCATGGACAATTCGACGGCGATTCATCCATCGCAATTGCCGCAGCGAACCCATGTCATCGTCATTCCCGAGAGCGACTGGGAGCGGGCCACGGTCAAGTGGTTCAACCGCTTGCGCGGTTTTGGCTTCCTCACCCGGGGCAGCAGATTCACTCGATATTTTCGTGCACATGGAGACGCTGCGCCGCTGCGGCTTCACCGAGCTGAGGCCGGGCCAGACATTGCTGGTGCGGTTCGGACGCGGACCGAAGGGGCTGATGGCGGCCGAGCTCAAACCCGACGGCTCGCAAGGACCGTCGTCCCACTAACACGCAACAGGATCAGCCGGCGGGCCCGTTCGGCGGCGCTCGCTTTGCTTGCGTTGCTCCTGCCCATGGCTGCTTTGGCCGCGGGCACTGGCACGCTCGTGTTCAAGACCGGAACCGGCGATCATAATTTCGCGATTGAAGTGGCCACGACCGCCCGCGAGCAGGCGCTTGGTCTTGATGTTTCGCCGCTCGCTGCCGGAGAATGCCGGCATGCTGTTCATCTACGACCCGCCCCAGCCGGCCGCCATGTGGATGAAGAACACGCTGATCCCGCTCGACATGGTGTTCATCGCTCCCGACAGCACGGTGCTGCGCATCGAGCGCAACACCGAGCCGTTCTCCACCGAAGTGATCCCGTCCGACGGCCCCATCTCGGCCGTGCTCGAGCTGAATGCCGGCCAGGCCGATAAGATCGACCTGAAGCGCGGCGACAAGGTCATCTATCCGGGCCTCGCCAAGGACCGTTGACCCGGCGCCGTTAGGGCTTTGCTCAAGGCTAAACACTAGCCTAAGGCTCCGGCGCGGATTATGTATCCTGCGAGCTTCTGTCCGGTCTGTCCGGGTCGGCCACGAGCCAGCGATGTGATCGGGGCATAGCGCAGCCTGGTAGCGCACCTGCTTTGGGAGCAGGGGGTCGCAAGTTCGAATCTTGCTGCCCCGACCATCGCTTGGATCACGCAACGACGAGGACCCGATGGCGGCACGCATCTATAAGCCTGCCCGGAACGCGATGCAGCAGGGCATGGCGGCGCGCGACTGGGTGCTCGAATATGAGCGGGATCAGCCGAGGGCGATCGAGCCTTTGATGGGCTGGACCAGCTCCGCCGACACCAGGTCGCAACTGCGTCTATGCTTTGCCACCAAGGAGGAGGCGGTGGCGTTCGCCACCCGTCACGGCATTGCCTTTCGCCTCGAACAGCCGCAAAAGACGGTCCTGAGACCAAAATCCTACGCCGAGAACTTCAAGTTCGGGCGCGCCGACCGCTGGACGCACTGACCGTCAACAATTCGGGTTATAGTCTGCAGCGATCAAGCGGTCCCGTAGCTCAAGGGATAGAGCATCTGCCTTCTAAGCAGAGGGTTGAAGGTTCGAATCCTTCCGGGACCGCCAATCGCTTCATGCCTGTCTGGTCTGAACGTCACTTCATGCTGGCGAGGAATGTCATGCGTTTGGTCGTCGGGCTGTTTGTCACGCTGATCCTTTGCGACGCCGCCGCCGCCGCGCCCAGACTGCTGTGGGAGGTCAAAGGCTTGGCGCAGCCTGAGTCGGTCGTCCAGGATCCGGCCACGGGATCGATCTATGTCAGCAATATCGGCGGCGCCATCATGGTGAAGGACGGCAACGGCTTCATCGCCCGGCTCCGGCCCGACGGCACCATCATCGAACGCGAATGGGTCAAGGGATTGAATGCGCCGACCGGCATGGCGCTCAACGAGCGCACACTCTATGTGGCCGACGTCGATGAGCTGGTTGAGATCAACGTCGCCTCCGGCGAGATTGCCAATCGCTACCCGGCCAAGGGCGCCATCTTTTTGAACGATGTCGCGGTCGGGGAAGACGGATCCGTCTATGCCTCCGACACCCCGATGAACACGATCTGGCGCCTCAAGGACGGAGCCTTCGAGCCGTGGCTGGCGAACGATGATCTGAACGGCCCGAACGGTCTACTGCCGCAGGGGGATAAGCTCATCGTCGCCTCGTTCGGCAAGTTGCCGGGCGAGGGGCAGAAGCAGGAGCTCGGCCGGCTGCTTGCCGTCAACCTCGAGGACCAAGCCGTGAGCAAGGTCGGCAGCGGCGAAGCCTTCGGCAATCTCGACGGTCTTCAGGCGCTTAAGCCCGGTGTCTATCTCGTCACCGATTGGGCGGCAGGGGTGCTCTATCGCGTCGACGCCAAAGGCAAGGCCGAGCGGTTGATCAAGCTCAACAAAGGCAGCGCCGATTTTCGCCTGCTGCCGGATCAGAACACGGTGCTGATCCCGATCATGCTGAACAATTCGCTGGTCGCCTACGCGCTCGAGTAGCGCAGCCCGTTGCCCGATAAGGCGCGGCCTGCATCGGCGTGGGCGACACGGTCACCGCCGGATCATCGTTTCCGCGAAGGAGGGGGTCAGCCCAACTTGACTTGGCGCACGACGATGCGCGGGGCGGGACGTTCGGCGTTCTGGGGGCCCGGTTCGCTTGCGGGCAGGCCCAGGATCTCGACCGGGCCGGGGGCGGCTTCCCGCGCCGGCCACTGATCGCTGTAGCGCGCCTACAATCGGTCAAGCCGATATGCACGACCTCCGCTGGGCATCTCCCGCCTGATCGCCGTCTCGTATTTGGTGAGATCGAGTTTACGCTTGGGATTAGCATGACGCCAACGACGGGCTGGTCGAGCTCGACTCATGTCCACGATCAGCTTCGGGTCGAACCCCATATCCGCATCGATGAACAGGAGATGGCTTGCATTGGTCCGGTCGAACCAGTGCGAAAGCAAGACGGAGCGACTTTCCACGACATCGGAGAAGGACAGGGTGGCGAGGGCACAGGGCCAGCCGCGAGCGCCCAGGACGTGCTGGAGCCCAAACAAGCTCCGCTGCCGAGTAGAACATCTCGCCAAAGGCGGGTGTTGCAATAAATAGACTGGTCATTAGCCCCCCTCTTATTGTGTTGGAGGGTGGGCTCCGGGTCAATCCCGAGCGACACTGAAATAGTGGATAACCGCGAAATACTTGTTGACGCTAAGCGCGCGCGGCGAGTCTCGCAAAGCCGGCGTCGAGATCCGCCTTGAGATCGTCGATGTCTTCGAGCCCGATATGGAGCCGCAGCGCCGGTCCTTCCACCGGCCACTCTGTGGCAGTGCGATAGGTGCTCGGGTCGAACGGCAGGATCAGGCTTTCGAAACCGCCCCAGGAATAGCCCATGCCGAACAGGCTAAGGCCGTCGAGCATGGCCGCGAGCTTTGCCCGCGACACCTTTTTGAGCACGATCGAGAACAGGCCAGAGGCGCCGGTGAAGTCGCGCTGCCATAGCGCGTGACCGGGATCGGTCGGGAGGGCCGGGTGAATCACGCGCGCGACCTCGGGCCGTGCCGCGAGCCACCGCGCCAGCTCGAGCCCCGACTTCTGATGCCGCTCAAGCCTCACGCCGAGGCTGCGTAGGCCCCGGAGGCCCAGATAGACGTCCTCGGGTCCAGTGCAGAGCCCCAAATCCTCATGCACCTTGGCGACCGCCGCCGAAGTGCGCTCGTTCATGGTAATGGCGCCGAGCATGATATCCGCATGGCCGCCGATATATTTGGTGGCGGCCTGAATCGACACGTCGGCGCCATGCGCGAACGGCTTGAAATAGAGCGGCGTGGCCCACGTATTGTCGAGAATGACCACGGCGCCGGCGTCATGCGCCGCGTCGGCGATGGCCGGAATATCCTGCACCTCGAACGTCTGCGAGCCCGGCAGATTCGGTGAAGACGACCTTCGTCTTCTTGGTGATGAGCCTCTCGATTCCGGCGCCGATCAGCGGATCGTAATAGGTAATGGTGACGCCGAACCGCTTCAGCACATTGTCGCAGAAGCGCCGCGTCGGCCGATAGACGCTGTCGACCACAAGCACTTCGTCGCCCGCCGAGACGAAGGCAAGCAGCGCCGTGGCGATGGCCGAAAGCCCTGAAGGCGTCAGCAGCGTGCGGTGTCCGCCTTCGAGCTCGGCGATCGCCTCTTCGAGCGCCTTGACCGTGGGCGTGCCGAGACGGCCATAGGTAAAGTCCTGATCGTTCGCCTCGATCGCCGCCATGGTGGGAAACAACACCGTCGAGCCGCGATAGATCGGCGTGTTGACGAAGCCATGCTGACGCGCGGGGTCGCGGCCGGCATGCACCAGCCGGGTCAAGTCTTTCTGCTTCTTGGTCCGCTTGCTCATCTAGTGTCGGCCGCGCGAAGGGAATCGCATGGGCCTAGCCGGTCTCGATGGGAAGGCTTTGATCGGCGCCCCATTCCGACCACGACCCGTCATAGACGGAGGTCTTGCGATGGCCGAGTTGGGCGAGCCCGAGCGCCAGCACGCTGGCGGTGATGCCAGAGCCGCAGCTCGTCACCACCGGCTTGTTGAGATCGACGCCGGCGTCGGCGAACAGCCTTTCGAGCTCGGGCGCCGTCTTGAGCGTGCCGTCCTTATTGAGCAGCTTGGCGTAAGGCAGATTATGCGCGCCGGGGATGTGCCCCGAACGAAGCCCGGGACGCGGCTCGGGCGCTTTGCCGGCGAATCGTTCCGGCGCCCGCGCGTCGACGATCTCGGCCGACTTGTCCTTGAGCAGCGTCTTGATGTCGGAGACATCGCGCACCAGGTCGAGCGTTACGCCGTGCCGTGAAGTGGCGCGTGGTGCGGCGCGGCGGCGGGCCGCTCTCGATCGGCCGGCCTTCCTGTTTCCATTTCGGCAATCCGCCATTGAGCACGCTCACGTCGTCGACGCCCATGACGCGGAAGGTCCACCACACGCGGGCGGCGCTGAACAGCCCGGCCGAATCGTAGATGACGATGCGCGAGCCGTCGCCGATGCCCATGCTGCGCATGCGCGAGGAGAACTTCTCCGGCGGTGGCAACATATGCGGCAGGTTGCTCTTGGTATCGGCAATCTCGTCGATGTCGAAGAACAGCGCCCCGGGAATATGTTCGGCGAGATATTCGGCGTGCGCGTCCTTGCCTTCGCCCGGCATGTGCCAGGAGGCGTCGATGATGACGAGGTCGGGCGCATCGAGCTCGCGGGCGAGCTCGTCGGTCTCGGTCAGCCATGTCTTCGTCTGCAACAAGTCGAAATCTCCATTTTGAGTCTAGACGAACACGCGCGGCGCGGCCGCTTGTTTTTGGTCGAGCCAGGCCGGAACGGGCAACCCCTTTTCACGGAGGAATTTGGGGTTGAACAGCCGGCTTTGGTAGCGTGTGCCGTAATCGCAAAGCACCGTGACGATCGTATGACCTGGGCCCAAATCGCGGGCAAGCCGAATAGCGCCTGCAACATTGATGCCGCTCGAGCCGCCGAGGCAGAGGCCTTCCTCGCTCAAGAGGTCGAAAATGATGGGCAGCGCTTCGGCGTCCTGGATTTGATAGGCCTGATCGATCACCGCGCCTTCGAGATTGGCGGTGATGCGGCCCTGGCCGATCCCCTCGGTGATGGAGCTGCCTTCGGACTTGAGCACGCCGTGCTTGTAGAAATTGTAGAGCGCGGCGCCCATCGGATCGGCAAGCGCGATCACCACGTCCTGGTTGTGCTCCTTGAGACCCATCGACACGCCGGCCAGCGTGCCGCCGGTGCCGACCGCGCAGATGAAGCCGTCGACCTTGCCGTCGAGGTCGTTCCAGATTTCCTGCGCCGTCGTCTCGATATGGCCCTGGCGATTGGCGACATTGTCGAACTGGTTGGCCCAGATGGCGCCGTTCGGCTCGCTCGCCGCGAGCTCCTCGGCGAGCCGGCCGGAATATTTCACGTAATTGTTGGGGTCCTTGTAGGGAACCGCCGGCACCTCGATCAGCTTGGCGCCGGTCAGCCGCAGCATGTCCTTCTTCTCGTCCGACTGGGTCTCGGGGATGACGATGACCGTCTTCAAGCCCAGCGCATTGCCGACCAGCGCCAAGCCCGATGCCGGTATTGCCGGCGGTGCCTTCGACCACCGTGCCGCCCGGCTGGAGCCGTCCCGCATTGAGCGCATCGCGGATAATGAAGAGCGCGGCGCGGTCCTTGACCGACTGGCCGGGATTCATGAACTCGGCCTTGCCGAGAATGGTGCAGCCGGTCTCCTCCGAGGCGCGCTTGAGCTTGATCAGCGGGGTGTTGCCGATCGCCTCGATAATGCCGTTGCGGTAGGGCACGGGGGGCCTTCAGGTCTTCCCAGGTTGAAACGCAACCTAATGAGCGGGAGGAAGGCCTGCAAGACAAGGAATTTCAAGCCCGGCGGTGGGCCGGGTAAATCCTTCCGCGCTGTGCCCTTGGGCTAGCAGCCGAGGAATCCGCTGTGTTATAGACCGCGGGGTCGAAGCGGGACGCGACCCTCAGAGCGGGCGTGGTGGAACTGGTAGACACGCCAGATTTAGGTTCTGGTGGCTTCGGCCGTGGGGGTTCAACTCCCTCCGCCCGCACCAGCCAATGTTGGATCAGCACCGGCTGATTCTGAGTGAGATCGAAGCGCCCAGTCGGCGCTCAACCAATGGATTGACGCCGAATGGATGTTACGGAAACGACTGCTGACGGTTTGCGCCGCCAATTGAAAGTGGTGGTCGGCGCCGATGAGCTGGAGAAGCGCCTCTCGGCCCGGCTCGACGAGCTCAAGGGCAGGGCCAAGATCAAGGGCTTCAGGCCCGGCCACGTGCCGAAGGAGCATCTGCGCAAAGTCTATGGCCGCTCGGTGATGGCCGAAGTGGTGCAGCAGGCCGTGGCCGACACCAGCCGCGAAGCCCTATCGCAGCGCGAGGAGCGGCCCGCCTTTCAGCCCACCGTCGGGCTGCCCGAGGACGAGGCGGAGATCGACAAGATCTTCGCCGGCACCAGCGACCTCGCCTACACGCTGTCGTTCGAGGTGCTGCCCAAATTCGAGCTGATGGATTTCGGCAAGCTCACGCTCGAGAAGCCCGTGGCCGAGGTGACCGACGCCGAAATCGACCAATCGATCGACCGGGTCCGCGCCGCCAATCTGCGCTACCAGCCGAAGGACGGACGCCGCCGAGACCGGCGACCGGCTGATCATCGACTTCACCGGCACGATCGACGGCCAGCCCTTCGAGGGCGGCGCGACCGAGGATGCGCCGGTCGTGCTCGGCAGCGGCAATTTCATCCCCGGCTTCGAGGAGGGCCTGACCGGCGCGCGCGCCGGCGAGGACCGCGAGGTCGAGGCGACGTTTTCCCGAAGGCTACCCGGAAGCAAGCCTGGCCGGAAAGAAGGCGCGCTTCGCGGTAAAGATCAAAGAAGTCGGCGCGCCCGAGACGCCACCGCTCGATGAGGACTTCGCCAAGAGCCTCGGCATCGAATCGGTCGAGAGCCTGCGCGAGACGGTGAAGCAGAAACTCGAGCAGGATCGCGCCTCGGCCTCGCGGCTGAAGGTCAAGCGGGCGCTGCTCGATGCGCTGAACGAGGGCCATCGTTTCGAGCTTCCGCCCACTCTCGTCGACAACGAGTTCCAGTCGATCTGGAGCCAGGTGACGGCCGACCTTGAGCGCTCGAAGCGCAGCTTCGAGGACGAGGGCACGACCGAGGAGAAGGCGCGGCAAGAATATCGCGATATCGCCGAGCGGCGCGTCAGGCTTGGTCTGATCCTGTCAGAGGTCGGATCGCGCAATCAGATCACCGTCACCGACGAGGAGGTGAGCCGCGCTTTGCTCGAGCGCGTTAAGCAGTTCCCCGGCCAGGAGCGGAAGGTCTACGACTATTACCGCAACAACCCGCAACTCCTTGCCGAGCTCAAGGCGCCGATCTTCGAGGACAAGACCGTGGACTATGTCCTCGAGCTGGCCAAGGTGACGGAGACCAAAGTGACTCCCGAGCAGCTTTATGCCGATCCCGACGCGGATCACGATCACACCCATCATGACCATGACCATGACCACGATCATCACCATGACCATGGGCACCACCACGACCATGACCACGGCCCCAAGAAGCGCAGCAAGAAGAAGGGCTGATCGCTAGACGCGCGGGAGAGCCGCGCCATACCCCTTCCGTTTGGGTCAGCGACCCCATATGTAGTAGGACGAGACGATGAGGATTCGCGCCCAGGCTTGACCTGGCCTTCCAGCCTTAGGACAGCAATGAGAGATCCGGCCGACATCTATATGAACACGCTTGTGCCGATGGTGGTCGAGCAGACCAACCGGGGCGAGCGCGCCTACGACATTTACTCGCGCCTGCTCAAGGAGCGCATCATCTTCGTCACCGGGCCGATCGAGGATAACGTCGCCTCGCTCATCACGGCGCAGCTCCTATTCCTGGAGGCCGAGAACCCGAAGAAAGAGATCTCCATGTATATCAACTCGCCGGGCGGCGTCGTGACCTCCGGCATGGCGATCTACGACACCATGCAGTTCGTCAGGCCCGCGGTCGCCACTTTGTGCATCGGCCAGGCCGCCTCGATGGGCTCGCTGCTGCTGTGCGCCGGCGAGAAGGGCATGCGCTATTCGCTGCCGAACGCCCGCATCCTGCTGCACCAGCCCTCGGGCGGCTTCCAGGGCCAGGCGAGCGACATCGAGCGGCATGCCGAGGACATCATCAAGATGAAGCGGCGACTGAACGACATCTATGTGCGCCATACCGGTCAGGACTACGCGACGATCGAAAGAACGCTCGATCGCGACTATTTCCTGTCCGCCGAGGATGCGCGCGCGTTCGGCATTGTCGACGAAGTCATCACCAAGCGGCACCCGCTGGAAGAAAAAGTGGAAAAGCTCGCGCCGGTATCGTAGGGCGGGGCCAGGTGTTGCTCGAACGTTCGAGCGAGGCGTTAGGGCTAATCGAAGAATTCTCGGCCCGAGAGCAGTCGCGTGAACCGTGGGCATGCTGCCTGCATGAGCATCGAATCGCGGGGAGTTGTGTCCCCGCGAGGGGAAAACCGGGATTAATCAATCCTTGATCAGTGCCGCCCTAGCATGCTGAGATTGCCCTTCGGGCAGCTTTCGCCGGAGGAGGGGGACTCACACTTGCGAGGCGGCAAGACGGACCAATAGCGCTAAGGCCAATAATTCGGCCGCGGCCGCGACTTGAGAATTGGATGAACGAATGAGCAAGGTGAGCGGAGCCGACTCGAAGAACACCCTCTACTGCTCTTTCTGCGGCAAGAGCCAGCACGAGGTGCGCAAGCTTATTGCCGGGCCGACAGTATTCATCTGCGATGAATGCGTCGAGCTGTGCATGGACATCATCCGCGAGGAGAACAAGAGCTCGCTGGTGAAGTCGCGCGACGGCGTGCCCACCCCGATGGAGATTTGCGCCGTCCTCGACGATTACGTCATCGGCCAGGATTACGCCAAGCGCGTGCTGTCGGTTGCCGTTCACAACCACTACAAGCGGCTCAACCATTCGAGCAAGAACTCGGATGTCGAGCTGGCCAAGTCCAACATCCTGCTGATCGGGCCCACCGGCTGCGGCAAGACCCTGCTCGCGCAGACGCTCGCCCGCATCCTCGACGTGCCCTTCACCATGGCCGACGCCACCACGCTGACCGAAGCCGGCTATGTCGGCGAGGACGTGGAGAACATCATCCTCAAGCTGCTGCAGGCGGCCGACTATAATGTCGAGCGGGCCCAGCGCGGCATCGTCTATATCGACGAAGTCGACAAGATCAGCCGCAAATCCGACAATCCGTCGATCACCCGCGACGTGTCGGGCGAGGGCGTGCAGCAGGCGCTGCTCAAGATCATGGAAGGCACGGTTGCTTCGGTGCCGCCGCAAGGTGGCCGCAAGCACCCGCAGCAGGAGTTCCTCCAGGTCGACACCACCAACATTCTGTTCGTGTGCGGCGGCGCCTTCGCCGGGCTCGAGAAGATCATCGCCGCCCGCGGGCGGTCGACCTCGATCGGCTTCGGCGCCAAGGTGGAAGCGAGCGACGATCGGCGCACCGGCGACATCCTGAAGGGGGTCGAGCCCGAGGATCTGTTGAAATTCGGCCTCATCCCCGAGTTCATCGGCCGTGTTCCGGTCATTGCCACCCTCGACGACCTCGACGAGGAAGCGTTGATGCGCATCCTGACTGAACCCAAAAATGCCTTGGTCAGGCAGTATCAGCGGCTGTTCGAGATGGAAGACGTGCAGCTCAGCTTCGCCGAGGAGTCGCTGCGCACCATCTCCAAGAAGGCGATCGAGCGCAAAACGGGCGCCCGCGGCTTGAGATCGATCATGGAAGGCTATCCTGCTCGACACCATGTTCGAGCTGCCGTCACTGCGCGGCGTGGAAGAGGTGGTGATCAGCTCTGAGGTGGTCGAGGGCAAGGCCAGGCCCTTGCGCATCTACTCCGACCGCCACGAGGAGCTCGGCTCGAGCGCCTGACGGGGACTGGCATCATTCCTGCTTGCGGGGTTGGGCGAATCCCACTCAAAATGGTGGGAAATCGCGCCTCTGCCCGGCGCAACAGCCACTTGACGGCGGCTCGAGCGGTCGCCACGTACGCTAGCCGACGGGGTAAACTGCCGCAGGGCCAACACTTTCGTCGACCATCATACTGGACGGTCGACGGGCCGGCTCTGGGGGGATGGGGTAGAGACAGCACGGCGGAACGTGTCCGGTCCCGCCCAAGCAAGAAAGCGACGGAACTGCCATGACCGAATCCAAACCGTCCACCATCAAGGAAGGCACCCCGGAGCTTTATCCGGTCCTGCCGCTCCGCGACATTGTCGTCTTCCCTTACATGATCGTGCCGCTGTTCGTCGGCCGCGAGAAGTCGATCGCCGCCCTCGAAGAGGTGATGCGGTCTGACAAGCAGATCCTGCTCGTCGCCCAGAAGAACGCGAGCGACGACGAGCCGTCGACCGACGGCATCTACGACATGGGGACGCTCGCTTCGGTGCTCCAGTTGCTGAAATTGCCCGACGGCACCGTCAAGGTGCTGGTCGAGGGCACGCGCCGCGCCGCCATCAAGCGCTACACCGAGAATGAGAGCTATTTCGAAGCCGAGGTCGAGCGCGTCGAGGAGACCGTCGGCTCCGAGGACGAGATCGAGGCGCTCGCGCGCTCGGTCGTGTCCCAGTTCGAGAGCTACGTGAAGCTCAACAAGAAGATCTCGCCCGAGGTGCTCGGCACCGCGAGCCAGATCGAGGACTATTCCAAGCTCGGCGATACCATCGCTTCGCATCTCGCCATCAAGATCGCCGAGAAACAGCAGATCCTCGAGATCACCTCGGTGTCCGAGCGGCTCGAGCGCGTCTTCACCCTGATGGAGAGCGAGATCTCCGTGCTCCAGGTCGAGCGCAAGATCAGGAGCCGCGTCAAGCGTCAGATGGAGAAGACGCAGCGCGAGTACTATCTGAACGAGCAAATGAAGGCGATCCAGAAGGAGCTCGGCGACAACGAGGAAGGCCGCGACGACCTGGCCGAGATCGAGCAGAAGATCGAGAAGACCAAGCTGTCCAAGGAAGCCCGGGAGAAGGCGATCGGCGAGCTCAAGAAGCTCCGCCAGATGAGCCCGATGTCGGCCGAGGCGACCGTGGTCCGCAACTATCTCGACTGGCTGCTGACCATCCCGTGGGGCGTCAAGGGCAAGATCAAGCGCGACCTCGACGAGGCCCAGAAGATCCTCGACGAGGATCATTACGGGCTGGCCAAGGTCAAAGACCGCATCGTCGAGTATCTGGCGGTGCAGAACCGCACCAATCAGCTGAAAGGCCCGATCCTCTGCCTGGTCGGTCCTCCCGGCGTGGGCAAGACCTCGCTCGGCAAGTCGATCGCGCGCGCCACCGGCCGCGAGTTCGTGCGCATGAGCCTAGGCGGCGTGCGCGACGAGGCCGAGATCAGGGGTCACCGCCGCACCTATATCGGCTCGATGCCCGGCAAGGTGATCCAGTCGATGCGGAAGGCCAAGAAGATCAACCCGCTGTTCCTGCTCGACGAGGTCGACAAGATGGGCGCCGATTTCCGCGGCGACCCGGCCTCGGCCCTGCTCGAAGTGCTGGACCCGGAGCAGAACCACACCTTCAACGACCATTACCTGGAGGTCGACTACGACCTGTCCAACGTGATGTTCGTCACCACGGCCAATACGCTCAACATCCCTCCCGCCTTGATGGACCGCATGGAGATCATCCGTATTGCGGGCTACACCGAGGACGAGAAGATGGAGATCGCGCGGCGCCACCTGATCCCCGCCATGACCAAGGCGCATGGCCTTGAGGACGAGGAGTTCAGCGTTGAGGGCGATGCCCTGAAGGAGATCATCCGCCGCTACACGCGGGAAGCCGGCGTGCGCAATCTCGAGCGTGAAATCGCCAAGATGGCGCGGAAATCCGTCAAGGAGCTGCTCACCAGCAAGAAGAAGTCGATCAAGCTCGACTTGAAGAACCTCGAGGACTATCTCGGGGTGCCGAAATACCGCTATGGCGAGGCTGAACTCGAGGATCAGGTCGGCGTCGTCACTGGCCTTGCCTGGACCGAGGTCGGCGGCGAGCTGTTGACGGTCGAAGGCGTGATGATGCCGGGCAAGGGCAAGATGACCGTGACCGGCAATTTGCGCGACGTCATGAAAGAGTCGATTCAGGCCGCCAACGCCTATGTGCGCTCCAGGGCCGTCGATTTCGGCATCGAGCCGCCTTTGTTCGAGAAGCGGGACATCCACGTGCACGTGCCCGAGGGCGCAACCCCGAAGGACGGCCCCTCGGCCGGCGTCGCCATGGTGACGGCGATCGTCTCGCTGATGACCGGCATTCCGGTCAAGCGCGAGGTTGCCATGACCGGTGAAATCACGCTGCGCGGCCGGGTCCTGCCGATTGGCGGGCTCAAGGAAAAGCTCCTGGCGGCGCTCCGGGCCGGCATCAAGACGGTGATCATCCCTGACGAAAATGCCAAGGATCTCACGGAGATACCGGACGAGCTGAAGAATGTGCTGACCATCATCCCGGTCTCGCGGATGGAGGAAGTGCTGAAGATCGCCTTCACGCGGACGCCTCAGCCGATCGCGTGGGAGGAGGACGGCGAGCAGAAAGCTCAAGTCCTGCCGCCTAAGGACGAGACCCCGACCGGCGTCACGGCTCATTGAGCCGGCGACAAACCGCGCTTTACCGCGGTTTTTCCCCAATTTCATGGTCCGGCTCTGTCCACAGAGTCGGACCATTTTTGTTGATTTTCCGCGTTTTTTGCGCCAGTCATACACCACTTGTTTGTGAATCGGAGCGTACCCAAGGCCTCGAGGGCGCAAAACCCCTCTCGATTGGGGCCCGAGCGAAAGGATCATGACCCGTGAACAAAGCTGAACTGGTCGCCCACGTGGCGAAGGAATCTGAACTGTCGAAGGATGCGGCCGAGAAAGCCGTGGACGCGACTGTTCAAGAATATCGAGAAGGCCCTGCGCGGCGGCGATACCGTGCGGATCGTCGGCTTTGGCAATTTCCAGGTCGCGCAACGCAAGGCCTCGGTTGGCCGCAATCCGCGTACCGGCGCCGAAGTGCAAATTCCTGCCTCTCGCGTGCCGAAATTCCGCGCGGGCAAGGCTCTCAAAGAGGCCTGCAACAGCTAGGCCTTGAGCGGACCCAATTCTGAGGCGGAGCCTTGCTGCTGAAGTGAGGCTTCGCCTTTATTGTCACGGGGTCAACTGGCAGAGCAGGACCTGTCTCCCCATCGGCATTGAAGAAGCTGATGGTTGGCGGATTGCCGCCATTATAAATGCCGGTTCGGTTATTCAGATGCCCGCCCGCGAACAGCATCTTGTCGCCCGACAAAGTGACGGACCCGCCGACGCCTGAGGCATCGGTGTAGCGGCCATCCTCCAGGCTGAAATTTTGGAGCGGCTGTGGCGTGTGCATAGAACCAGCACGCGTATCGGCGAAGAGCAACGCCGTCGGCCGGCCGCCCCTGCCAATGAGGCGCCAAGGCCTCCAATGACCAGCAGGCGTGTCAGGAGCGAATTCATGGCGGCGCTACCCGGCAGCAGGACTGGTACAATAGCGCCCAAAACTGGCAATCGGCGCCGTGGCAAAGTATCTAGTGGAAGGCCAAGGATCACGCCTGAGGCACAAAGAGGGCGGTTAGCTCAGTTGGTAGAGCGCCACGTTTACACCGTGGATGTCGGCAGTTCGAGCCTGTCACCGCCCACCACCGCCTCGCCTTGACTTGGCGAATCCCACACCGTACATGCTGAGGTCGCCTCCGGCCGTGGTTTTGCGGCCCGGTAGGGGGTGTAGCTCAGTTGGTTAGAGCGTCGGCCTGTCACGCCGAAGGTCGCGGGTTCGAGCCCCGTCACTCCCGCCATTTTCGGCCCCTTACACTCGGAAAAGAGGACCATGGGCCAGTTGCTGCAAGAGTACCTGCCGCTCGTCATCTTCATTGCCATCGCTTTCGTCATCAGCGCGGGCATCCTCATCGCGCCCTTCATCATCGCCGTACGCAAGCCGGACCCCGAAAAGGTCTCGGCCTATGAATGCGGCTTCGACGCTTTCGACGACGCGCGCATGAAGTTCGACGTCCGCTTCTACCTCGTGTCACTATTGTTCATTATCTTCGATCTCGAAGTCGCGTTTCTGTTCCCCTGGGCCGTGGCCTTCAAGGGCATCGGCGCATTCGGCTTCTGGGCGATGATGGTCTTCCTCGCCATCCTGACGATCGGCTTCATCTATGAGTGGCGGAAAGGCGCGCTTGAATGGGATTGATCCCTGAGCCGGGTTTTGACAAGGACCGGGCGTCCGGCGGCCTCATCACCCCGGGTGCGACCAGCTTCGGCATGTTCTCCGACGAGCTGGCCGACAAGGGCTTCCTGCTCACCACCGCCGACGATCTGATCAACTGGGCGCGCACCGGCTCGCTGATGTGGATGACCTTTGGGCTGGCCTGCTGCGCGGTGGAGATGATGCAGGCCTCCATGCCGCGCTACGATCTTGAGCGCTTCGGCTTCGCCCCGCGCGGCAGTCCGCGTCAATCCGACGTGATGATCGTGGCCGGCACGCTGTGCAATAAAATGGCTCCCGCCTTGCGCAAGGTCTACGACCAAATGCCCGAGCCGCGCTACGTCATCTCGATGGGATCGTGCGCCAATGGCGGCGGCTATTATCATTATTCCTACTCGGTGGTGCGCGGCTGCGACCGCATCGTGCCCGTCGATATTTACGTGCCGGGATGCCCGCCGACCGCCGAGGCGTTAGTCTATGGCGTCCTCCTGTTGCAGAAGAAGATCAGACGGACCGGCACCATTCAGCGCTGATCCGGCTTTCCGCGTCCCTCCTGGAGCCATGATGGACGAAGCCGTTAACAAGCTCGCCGCCTATCTCGGCGACCGCCTTGGGACCAAGCTGTTGCGCTCGGAGGTGGCGCTTGGCGAGCTCACCATCGAGATCGAGCGCGATCAGATCCCGGAGATCATCCGGCTGTTGCGCGACGATCCGCTCTGCCGCTTCGGCTGCCTGATCGACATCTGCGGCGTCGATTATCCCGAGCGCGAGGAGCGGTTCGACGTCGTCTATCACCTGCTCAGTCCCTGGCTGAACCACCGCATCCGCGTCCGCACCAAGACCGATGCCGCTCACCCGGTGCCGAGCATTATCGGGCTGTTCCCGGCGGCCGACTGGTTCGAGCGGGAGGCTTACGATCTCTACGGCATCCTGTTCTCCGGCCACCCCGACCTCCGGCGTCTGCTCACCGATTACGGCTTTCAGGGCCATCCTTTGCGCAAGGACTTCCCGCTCACCGGTTTCGTCGAGCTGCGCTACGACGACGAACTGAAGCGCGTGGTCTATGAGCCGGTGAAGCTGATGCAGGACTATCGCAGCTTCGACTTCCTCAGCCCCTGGGAGGGCATGGACAGCGCCATTCCCGGCGACGAGAAGGCCGGCGACCCCGACAGCCGGGACGGCGAGCCATGAAGCCGTCGCTGCAAGGCCGGGCTGAAGCACCGCTTCGCCTACACCGTGCCCGAGACCAAGACCGTGCCGCATCTCTATCGTGAATCGCCGGAGCTCCAGGCCATGCCGGACGGTGTTCGCCACCGGCTTCATGGTCGGGCTGATGGAATGGACCTGCGTGCAGCTGCTCGAGCCGCATCTCGATGCCGGCGAGGGGAGTCTCGGCACCCATATCGACGTCGCCCACAAAGCGGCGACGCCCCCCGGCTTCACCGTCACCGTCGAGGCGGAATGCGTCGAGGTGAGAGGCCCGCGCGCCCGCTTCAAGATCGTCGCCCATGACGGCGTCGACGAGATCGGCTCCGGCACGCATGAGCGCTTCATCGTGTCGTGGGATCGCTTCAATCGGGGCGTCGCGGCCAAGCTGACGAAGAGCGCCGCCCGAGGCGAAACGGCGGAGGCCAAATAATGCACATGTCCGCGCGACATGACCTCTTGCCCGCGAGCCTCGCCGTGCTCATTGGCGCGGCCGACTGGGAACTGACCCGGCGGCTCGGCACCCGCCGCGAGGCTTGGGACGACCCGCTCTTTTGGCAGCTTTTCTATCCGCTGCTTCTATTTGCGGCCTTTGTCCTCGGGCTGGTGTGGCGCGAGCGTCCGTGGCGATGGGTCGTCGGCCTGATCGCCGGCCAGGCCGCATGGTCCCTGGCCTTGGCCCTGGCCCAAGACGGCGTCCCCAATCTGTTGCCCTTGGGGCTTGTCATGTTTGCGCTGCTCGGCATTCCATGTTTGCTCGCGGCTTACGCGGGCCGGTGGCTTGGCGAGAAGGCATTCGCCTGACGGCGAAGAAGGATCCCATGGCCGAGAGCGAGTCCCATATAGCCGAAGCCGATGGCGGCAAGCGCGAGCGCGACGACCGCAAGTTCACCATCAATTTCGGCCCGCAGCATCCGGCCGCCCACGGCGTGCTCAGGCTCGTGCTCGAGCTCGACGGCGAGGTGGTGGAGCGCGTCGATCCCCATATCGGGCTGCTTCATCGCGGCACCGAGAAGCTGATCGAGTACAAGACCTATCTCCAGGCGCTCCCTTATTTCGACCGGCTCGACTACGTCGCGCCGATGAACCAGGAGCACGCTTATTCGCTCGCGGTCGAGAAGCTCGTGGGCGTCACCGTGCCGAAGCGCGCGCAGCTCATTCGCGTGCTCTATTCCGAGATCGGCCGTCTGCTGTCGCACCTGCTCAACGTCACCACCCAAGCGCTCGACGTCGGCGCGCTGACGCCGCCGCTATGGGGCTTCGAGGAGCGCGAGAAGCTGATGGTGTTCTATGAGCGGGCGTCGGGCAGCCGCATGCATGCCGCCTATATCAGGCCGGGCGGCGTGCATCAGGATCTTCCGCCCGAGCTGGTCGCCGATATTTACGCCTTCTGCGATCCGTTCCTCAAAGTCTGCGACGACATCGAATCCCTTCTGACCGGCAACCGCATCTTCAAGCAGCGCAATGTCGATATCGGCGTGGTCAGTCTCGACGATGCCTGGGCGCACGGCTTCTCCGGCGTCATGGTGCGCGGCTCGGGCGCGGCCTGGGATTTGCGCAAGTCCCAGCCTTACGAATGCTATGACGAGCTTAAGTTCGACATCCCCATCGGCAAGCACGGCGATTGCTACGACCGCTACGTCGTCCGCATGGAGGAGATGCGCCAAGCCGTGCGGATCATGAAGCAATGCTGCGAGCGGCTGACCACCGAGCTTGGCCCCGTGACGGTCGAGAATCACAAGATGGTGCCGCCCAGGCGTGCCGAGATGAAGGGCTCGATGGAAGCGCTGATCCACCACTTCAAGCTCTATACCGAGGGCTATCATGTGCCCAAGGGCGAGGTGTACGCCGCCGTCGAGGCGCCCAAAGGCGAGTTCGGCGTCTATCTCGTCTCCGACGGCACCAACCGGCCCTATCGCTGCAAAATCAGGGCGCCGAGCTTTGCCCATCTCGCTGCCATGGACTTCTTATGCCGCGGCCATATGCTTGCCGACGTGTCGGCGGTGCTCGGCTCGATCGACATCGTGTTTGGGGAGATTGACCGGTGAAGGATGCCAAATTGACGAAGCTGGTGCCGATCCTGGCTTGCGCCGCCGCGCTGCTCTTGGCCTATGCCGGGTCGCCTGCCGCGGCCCAGGACGGAGTCACGCCGACTGCGCCCGATGCCAAGCCTGCGCCGGCGGCAAAGCCCTCTGAGGCTGAAACCGAGGGGGCCAAGCCCGAAGCGGGCGAGGCCGCCAAGCCCGCCGAGGCTGGCCCGAGCGCGGAAGAGGGCGCCGGCGCGTCGCGACAGGCGGATGGTGGTCCAGTCTCGCTCGGCGAGCTGACGCGGGACGGATTCGAGATCCGCACCACCGACTTCATCCCGGCCGAGGCGGTAACCCGCCATTCGGGCAAAGTGTCCTCCGACGCCCTCGTCGTGACCTTGCAGAAGTCGAGTTCGACCGCGGTTTGCTTTTATACGCTGAAGGCTTATGTGGGTAACAAGCTGAACACGATTCCCGCCTGCATCGTTCACCGCTAGGAGCCGCGCGTCGGCTGGGCCAAGATCGACGCGAGAAGAAGAACACCTAACGCGAGAGAAGAAGAAGCGAGTCCATGAGCGTCCGCCGCCTCGCCGCCGAGCAGCCTGAGGGCTTCGCCTTCACCCCGGAGAACCTTGAATGGGCCAAGGCCCAGATCAAGAAATTTCCGGAAGGGAAGCAGGCCTCGGCGGTGCTGGCCATTCTGTGGCGCGCGCAGGAGCAGATGGGCGGTTGGCTGCCCGAGCCCGCGCTGCGCTATGTCGCCGACATGCTGTCGATGGCTTACATCCGCGTCTACGAGATCGCTACGTTCTACACCATGTTCAACCTGGCGCCGGTCGGCCGCTATTACGTGCAGGTCTGCGGCACCACGCCGTGCTGGCTGCGCGGCGCCAATGAGATCAAGGACACCTGCCGCAGAGCTGATCGGCGCGCCGGGTCATGTCACGGCCGATGGCCTGTTCTCCTGGACCGAGGTCGAATGCCTCGGTGCCTGCGTCAACGCACCCATGGCCCAGATCAACAAGGACTATTACGAAGACCTCACGCCGGAGAGCCTGGCGAAGATAGTTGCAAACTTGAAGGCCGGGCGCAGGATCGAGCCTGGCCCGCAGAATGGGCGGCAGGCCACGGCGCCGCTGGGAGGTCCGGTCACGCTGACCGATCCCGCGCTTTATCGCCACGAGGAGCCCGGCGACACGCATGAGCCGCCTCCGGCCGCCAAGCCAACGGCGACGCCGAGCAAGAGTCGAAAGCCGAGAGCGCGCTGATGCTGCAAGACAAGGACCGCATCTTCAAGAATCTGTACGGCCTGCACAGCTGGCGGCTCAAGGCGGCGCGGGCGCGCGGCGCCTGGGACGGCACCAAGGCGATGATCGAGAAGGGCCACGACGCCATCATCGAAGAGGTGAAGACGTCGGGACTGCGCGGGCGCGGCGGCGCCGGCTTTCCCACCGGGCTCAAATGGTCGTTCATGCCCAAGCAGTCGGACGGCCGCCCGAATTATCTCGTGGTCAACGCCGATGAGTCCGAGCCCGGCACCTGCAAGGACCGGGACATCATGCGCCACGATCCGCAGCTGCTGATCGAGGGTTCGTTCCTCGCCGCGTTCGCCATGCGCGCGCATGTCGCCTATATCTATATCCGCGGCGAGTTCATCCGCGAGCGCGAGATACTGCAAGCCGCGATCGACGAGGCCTATGACGCCAAGCTGATCGGCCAAAACAACGTCAATGGCTGGGACTTCGAGCTCTATCTCAGTCACGGCGCCGGCGCCTATATCTGCGGCGAGGAGACGGCGCTGCTCGAAAGCCTCGAAGGCAAGAAGGGCATGCCGCGCCTGAAGCCGCCATTCCCCGCCAATGTCGGGCTCTATGGCGCGCCCACCACCGTCAACAATGTCGAGACCATCGCCGTGGTGCCCGACATCTTGCGGCGCGGCGCCACCTGGTTCGCCTCGCTCGGCCGTCCCAACAATTCCGGCACCAAGCTGTTTTGCCTGTCCGGCCACGTCAACACGCCCTGCAATGTCGAGGAGGAGATGGGCATCGACTTGCGCCAGCTGATCGACCATTACGGCGGCGGCGTGCGCGGCGGCTGGGACAATCTCCTCGCCGTGATCCCCGGCGGCTCGTCGGTGCCCTGCATCCCGGCCAGCGAGTGCGAAAACCTGCCGATGGATTTCGACAGCCTCAAGGCGCTGAAGACCGGCCTCGGCACCGCGGCGGTGATCGTCATGGACAAGTCGACCGACATCATCCGCGCCATCGCCCGGCTGTCCTATTTCTACAAGCACGAATCCTGCGGCCAATGCACGCCGTGCCGCGAAGGGACCGGGTGGATGTGGCGGGTGCTCGAGCGCATGGCCAAGGGTCAAGCCGAGAAAGCTGAGATCGATATGCTGCTCGACGTCAGCTATCAGGTCGAAGGCCACACCATCTGCGCGCTGGGCGACGCCGCCGCCTGGCCGGTGCAGGGGCTGATCCGCCATTTCCGCCATGTCATCGAGGAGCGCATCGACGCACAAGCGGCGAGGCCGATCGCGCCTTCGGTGCCGGTGGCGGCGGAGTAGGCGAAGGGCATGATCTGGCTGTGGGACAATGCGGTCACGATCGGAACGCTGGTGATGGCGGTGGCCGCCGTCGCCGCGCTGATCTACGCCCATCTGCAGATCGCCGAGAACAAGAAGGCCGAGCGCCGCGCCAATGCCAATGAATTGTGGCGCGAGACGCTCCGGCTTGCCTTCGACAATCCGAAACTGTCCGATCCGACGCTGAAGCTCGCCCAATTCGACTACGAGGAGCGCACCATCGACGGCAGCATCGAACTGTTTCAGAAATACGAGCTCTATGTGGACACGATTCTCAATGCCAGCGAAGAGATCATGGAGGTCTCGCCGACCAAGGAATGGGACGCGGCGGTCCGCATCCAGCTCAAGCCGCACCGCGACTATTTGCTGTCGTCCTACTATCAGAGCTCCGGCTACCTCGAGCAATACGGTGCGAAGTTCCGCACCTTCCTGCATGAAGTGCTCGACGACCCCCGCCACACACCGCCGCCGCCGCCGCCGAGCCTCGCCAAACTCGACGCGGCGCGAAGGAAGGTCGGCAAGCATGCCTAAGCTCATCATCGACGGCAAAGAACATGAGGTGCCGGCCGGGGTCACCTTGATCCAGGCCTGCGAGATCGCCGGTATCGAGATCCCGCGCTTCTGTTATCACGAGCGCCTGTCGATCGCCGGCAATTGCCGCATGTGCCTGGTCGAGGTGGCGGGCATGCCGAAGCCGGTCGCCTCCTGCGCCATGAGCGTCGGTGACCTCAGGCCGGGGCGCGACGGCACCCCGCCCACCATCATCACCAACTCCGAGACGGTGAAGAAGGCGCGCGAGGGCGTGCTCGAATTCCTGCTCATCAATCACCCGCTCGACTGCCCGATCTGCGACCAGGGCGGCGAATGCGATCTCCAGGACCAGACCATGGCCTACGGCTTCGACGCCGGGCGGTTTCAGGACAATAAGCGCGCGGTCGAGGACAAATATCTCGGACCTTTGATCGACACGTACATGAACCGCTGCATCCACTGCACGCGCTGCATCCGCTTCATGACCGAGGTTGCCGGCGTCGAGGAGCTAGGCGCCATCGGCCGCGGCGAGGACATGGAGATCACCACCTATCTCGAGCGCGGCATGATGTCGAACCTGTCGGGCAACGTGGTCGATCTTTGCCCGGTCGGCGCGCTCACCTCCAAGCCCTACGCCTTCATGGCGCGCCCCTGGGAACTCACCAAGACGCTGTCGATCGATGTCACGGATGCGCTCGGCAGCGCCATTCGGCTCGATGCCCGCGGCCGCGAGGTCATGCGCATCCTGCCGCGCGTCAACGACGCCATCAACGAGGAATGGATCTCCGACAAGGCCCGCCATGTGTGGGACGGCCTGCGCACCCAGCGGCTCGACCGCCCTTACGTCCGCCGGAACGGCAAGCTGGAGCCCGCGACCTGGGACGAGGCTTTTACCGTCATCGCCGAGCGGCTGAAGGGGCTCGACGGCGCCCGCTTCGGGGCCATAGCCGGCGATCTCGCCGCCGCCGAGGAGATGTTCGCGCTCAAGCGCCTTACCGACGCGCTCGGCTCGCCCAATATCGATTGCCGCCAGGACGGCGCCAAGCTCGATCCAGCGCTCGGCCGCGCCAGCTATTTGTTCAACTCGGCCATCGAAGGCATCGATCACGCCGATGCATTTTTGCTGGTCGGCACCAATCCGCGCCGCGAGGCCGCGGTGCTCAACGCCCGCATCCTCAAGCGCCGGCGGCACGCCCAAGACAAGCATCCCCATCGGGCTGATCGGCGTGGAGGACGACCTCACTTACGATTATGACTATCTCGGCGCCGGCCCCGAGACGCTCGCCAAGATCGCCGACGGCTCCCATCCCTTCCTTGAGACGCTGGAGAAAGCCGAGCGGCCGATGCTGATCCTCGGCGCGGCGGCGCTGGCCAGGCCCGACGGCGCCGCGGTATTGGCTCTTGCCGCCAAGGCTGCCATCGCCATGGGCGCGCTCAAGCCCGCGCTCGGCTGGAATGGCTTCAACCTGTTGCATCATGCGGCCGCGCGGGTCGGCGGCCTCGACCTTGGCCTGGTGCCCGGCAAAGGCGGCCTCGATGTCGACGCCATGCTCGACGCCGCTTCGAGCGGAAGGCTCGACGTTGTCTATCTGCTCGGCGCCGACGAGATCGACATGGCGCGGCTGGGAGCCGCCTTCGTCATCTATCAGGGCAGTCACGGCGATCGCGGCGCTCACCGCGCCGATGTGATCCTCCCCGGCGCTGCCTATACCGAGAAGGACGCGACATATGTCAACACCGAAGGACGGGCGCAGATGACCGCGCGCGCGGTTTTCCCGCCCGGCGAGGCGCGCGAGGACTGGACCATCCTCAGGGCTCTGTCCGCCGTGCTCGGCCAGACCTTGCCATTCGACACGGCGCAGCAATTGCGCGCCAAGATGTTCGCCGCGCATCCGCATTTGGCGTTGCTCGACCTAATCGTTCCGGCCGACGGTGCGGCGATCGAGCATCTTGCCGGCCGGCCGGCCAAACCCGGCAAGGAACGCTTCGGTCAAGCGGTCGCGGATTTTTATCTCACCAATCCGATCGCGCGCGCTTCCGCCATCATGGCCGATCTGAGCGCGCTCCATGCGGGCCGCAACGACAAGGCGACCGGCACCGATGGCTGAGTTCTGGACGAGCTACGGCTTGCCGCTGGCGCTGATCGTGGCGCAGAGCATTGCGCTGCTCGTCACGCTCCTCATCATCGTCGCCTTCCTGCTCTATGCCGACCGCAAGGTCTGGGCCGCGGTGCAGATGCGGCGCGGGCCGAACGTCGTCGGCCCTTGGGGCCTGTGGCAGTCCTTCGCCGATTTGCTGAAATTCGTGTTCAAGGAGCCGATCATCCCGGCCGGAGCCAATAAGGGCATTTTCCTGCTGGCGCCGCTGGTCACCGCCGGGCTCGCGCTGTCCGCCTGGGCGGTGATGCCGGTCGCCAAGGGCTGGGCCGTCGCCGACATCAATGTCGGCATTCTCTACATCTTCGCCATCTCCAGCTTGCAGGTCTACGGCGTGATCATGGCGGGCTGGGCCTCGAACTCCAAATACGCCTTCCTCGCCGCGCTCCGCTCGGCGGCGCAGATGGTCTCCTACGAAGTCTCGATCGGCTTCGTCATCATCACCGTGCTGCTGATCGCCGGCTCGCTCAACCTCTCGGCCATCGTCGAGGCGCAGAACAGCGCCTTCGGCCTGTTCGGCTGGTATTGGCTGCCGCTGCTGCCGATGTTCGTGGTGTTTTTTATCTCGGCGCTGGCCGAGACCAACCGGCCGCCGTTCGATCTGCTCGAGGCCGAGTCCGAGCTGGTGGCGGGCTTCATGGTCGAATATTCCTCGACCCCCTATATGCTGTTCATGCTGGGCGAATATGTCGCCATCGTCCTGATGTGCGGGCTCGGCACGGTGCTGTTCCTGGGCGGCTGGCTGCCGCTCTTCCCGGTGGCGCCCTTCACCTGGATACCAGGCGTGCTATGGTTCATTTTGAAGGTTTGCTTCTTGTTCTTCCTGATCGCCATGGTCAAAGCCATGGTGCCGCGCTATCGCTACGATCAGCTGATGCGGCTCGGCTGGAAGGTCTTTCTTCCCTTGTCGCTCGCCATGGTGGTGATCGTGGCCGCGATCTTGCAGCTCTTGCAACAGGCATCCTGAGAGGAGCGCGCGCGTGAAGCGTCTGGGCCAAGCCGCCAAGTCATTGTTGCTGCTGGAATTTCTGTCGGCGTTCTGGTTGGCGCTGAAATATTTCGTGGCCCCCAAGGCGACGCTGAACTACCCCTTCGAGAAGGGGCCGCTCTCGCCGCGCTTCCGCGGTGAGCACGCACTCCGGCGTTATCCCAACGGCGAGGAGCGCTGCATCGCCTGCAAGCTGTGCGAGGCGATCTGTCCGGCCCAGGCCATCACCATCGAGGCCGGCCCCCGTCGCAACGACGGCACGCGCCGCACCACCCGTTACGACATCGACATGGTGAAGTGCATCTATTGCGGCTTCTGCCAGGAGGCCTGCCCGGTCGACGCCATCGTTGAAGGCCCGAATTTCGAGTTCGCCACCGAGACCCGCGAAGAGCTTTATTACGACAAGGAGCGGCTGCTGGCGAATGGCGACCGCTGGGAGCGCGAGATCGCCAAGAATCTGGCGCTCGACGCGCCGTACCGGTGAGGGGATCGTTGGGTTATCTTCCAACCCATCAACTGTCATGCCCGGCCTTGTGCCGGGCATCCACGTTTTGTCGCTCGGCGCTGCATCACAGAAGTGGATGGCCGGGACAAGCCCGGCCATGACGAAATCAACATGAGTTAAGACATCTAAATGCTCTCCGCGCTGTTCTTCTATCTGTTCGCCATCATGTGCGTGGGCGCGGGCTTCATGGTCATCACCGTGAAGAATCCCGTGCATGCGGTATTGTTTCTCATCCTCGCCTTCTTCAACGCCGCCGGCCTGTTCGTGCTGCTCGGCGCCGAGTTCCTGGCCATGATTCTGGTCGTGGTCTATGTCGGCGCCGTGCTGGTGCTGTTCCTGTTCGTGGTGATGATGCTCGATGTCGATTTCGCCGTGCTCAAAGCGGGATTCTTCAAATATCTGCCGATCGGCGCCACCATCGGCCTCCTGCTGCTGGTCGAGCTGATCTTCGTCGTTGGCGCCTGGGTCACGGCGCCGGAGATCACCGCGCAGGCGCCGACGCCGCCCGCCGTCGACATCGGCAACACCGAAGCCATCGGCCTCATCCTCTATACCCGCTACGTCTATCTGTTCGAGGCGGCGGGCCTGATCCTGCTGGTCGCCATGATCGGCGCCATCGTGCTCACGCTCCAGCACCAGCGCAACGTGCGCCGCCAGTCGGTGTCGGCACAAATTGCCCGCACCCGCGAGGAGGCGGTCGAGCTGGTCGACGTCGAATCGGGGAGGGGCCTGTCATGACCATCGGCCTGTCCCACTACCTCACCGTCGCCGCCGTGCTGTTCACGCTCGGCATTTTCGGCATCTTCCTCAATCGCAAGAACGTGATCGTCATTCTGATGTCGATCGAGCTGATGCTGCTGGCGGTGAACATCAATCTGGTCGCCTTCTCCGCCTTTCACGGCGATCTGGTCGGGCAAATCTTCGCCATGATCGTGCTCACCGTGGCCGCGGCCGAGGCGGCCATCGGGCTCGCCATCGTGGTCGTCACGTTCCGCAACCGCGGCACCATCGACGTGGCCGAAATCGATCTTCTCAAGGGCTGACGCTTAGCACCGATGTATCAGGCCATCCTCTTCCTCCCTCTGGTCGGCGCACTGTTCGCCGCCACGCTCGGCCGTCTCGCCGGCGCGCGCGCCACGGAGGTCGTCACCACCACGCTGGTGCTGATTGTCGCGCTGCTGTCCTGGCTCGCCTTCTATCAGGTCGCCATCTTGGGCCAGGAGGAGCGCATCCAGCTCGCGCAGTTCATCAGTTCAGGCGATCTGAAGTCGGTGTGGTCGCTCCGCATCGACACGCTGACCGCGGTGATGCTGGTGGTGGTCACCTCGGTATCCGGCCTCGTCCACCTCTATTCCATCGGCTACATGGAGGAGGATCCGGGCCGCCCACGCTTCTTCGCCTATCTGTCGCTGTTCACCTTCGCCATGCTGGCGCTGGTCACCGCCGACGATTTCGTCCAGCTGTTCTTCGGCTGGGAGGGGGTGGGGCTCGCGTCTTATCTGCTGATCGGCTTCTGGTACCACAAGCCCGCCGCCAACGCCGCCGCCATCAAGGCCTTCATCGTCAACCGCGTCGGCGATTTCGGCTTCGCGCTCGGCATCTTCGCCATCTTCACCCTGTTCAACTCGGTGCAATACGACACCGTATTCGCCTCGGCGCCCGACCATGTCGGCGCGACCATGCAGTTCCTGGCTTGGCGGGTCGACGCGCTGACCCTGATCTGCCTCTTGCTGTTCATGGGGGCCATGGGCAAGTCGGCGCAGTTCCTGCTGCACACCTGGCTGCCCGACGCCATGGAAGGCCCGACCCCGGTCTCGGCCCTGATCCATGCCGCTACCATGGTCACCGCCGGCGTGTTCATGGTGGCGCGGCTGTCGCCGTTATTCGAGCTGGCGCCGATCGCGCTCGGCTTCGTCGCCGTGGTCGGCGCCACCACCGCTTTCTTCGCCGCCACCGTCGGCCTGGTGCAGACCGATATCAAGCGCGTGGTCGCCTATTCGACCTGCTCGCAGCTCGGCTACATGTTCGCCGCCGAAGGCGTCGGCGCTTACGCGGCCGGCATGTTCCATCTGTTCACCCACGCTTCGTTCAAGGCGTTGCTGTTCTTGGGCGCCGGCGCGGTCATCCATGCGCTCCATCACGAGCAGGACCTCCGCCGCATGGGCGGCTTGCGCAAGGTGCTGCCCTTCACCTGGGCCATGATGCTGATCGGCACGCTGTCCTTGACCGGCTTCCCGTTCACCTCGGGCTTCGTCTCCAAAGACGCCATCATCGAGGCGACCTACGCCGCACACAGCTATGTCGGCAATTACGCCTTCGTGCTCACGCTCCTCGCCGCCGTGCTGACCTCGTTCTATTCCTGGCGGCTGATGTTCCTCGCTTTCGAGGGCAAGCCGCGCGTGCCGAAAGAAGTGCTGGCGCATGCCCATGAGCCGCCCTGGACCATGGGCGTGCCGCTGATCATCCTTGCGCTCGGCTCGCTGCTCCTGGGCGGCCTGTTCTTCCATCTGTTCATCGGCAGCGGCCAGGCCGAGTTCTGGCGCGACTCGCTGGTGACGCATGGCGAGGCGCATCACGAAGTGCCGGTCTGGGTGACGGTGGCGCCAACCATCGCCATGGCGCTCGGTCTCGCCGTGGCCTGGTACTTCTACCTCACCAACCCGCTGATCCCGTTCGGCCTCGCCAAGCGCTTCCGCGGCGCGCATCAGTTCCTGCTGCATGCCTGGTATTTCGACGCGCTTTACGACGCGATCTTCGTGCGCCCGGCCAAACGCCTCGGCCGCTTCCTGTGGAAGACCGGCGACGGCACCATCATCGATGGGCTCGGCCCCGACGGCGTCGCCGCCCGCGTGATCGACATCACCAACCGCGTGGTCAAGCTCCAGACCGGCTACATCTATCACTACGCCTTCGTCATGCTGATCGGCGTGGCCCTGATCATTACCTATTTCCTGTTCGCCGGCGGAGGGCTCAAGCCATGAGCTATAGCTGGCCGATCCTCTCCACCGTGACGTTCCTGCCGCTGCTCGGCGCGCTGCTGATCGTGCTGCTGCGCGGCGACGACGACAGCGCCTTCCGCAACGCCCGCTTCATCGCGCTGTGGACCACGCTGATCACCTTCGCGCTGTCGCTGGTTCTTTGGCGCGATTTCGATCCGCTCACCGCGCAATTCCAATTCGTCGAGCTTAGGCCCTGGCTCGGCCCGATCAGCTTCCATATGGGCGTCGACGGCATCTCGCTCCCGTTCGTGCTGCTGACCACCTTCCTCATGCCGCTCTGCATCCTGGCGAGTTGGGTCGCCATCTCGCAGCGCGTGAAGGAATACATGATCGCCTTCCTGGTGCTCGAGACGCTGATGCTCGGCGTGTTCACCTCGCTCGACCTGGTGATGTTCTATCTGTTCTTCGAGGGCGGGCTGATCCCGATGTTCCTGATCATCGGCGTGTGGGGCGGCCAGCGCCGCGTCTATGCCAGCTTCAAGTTCTTCCTCTACACGCTGGCCGGCTCGCTGCTGATGCTGCTCGCCATCATGGCGATCTATTGGGAGGCCGGCACCACCGACATTCCGGTGCTGCTCACTTATGGCTTTCCGCCGGAAATGCAGACCTGGCTGTGGTTCGCTTTCCTCGCCTCGTTCGCCGTGAAGCTGCCGATGTGGCCGGTGCATACCTGGCTTCCCGACGCCCATGTCGAGGCGCCCACGGCCGGCTCCGTGATCCTGGCCGGTATCCTCTTGAAGATGGGCGGCTACGGCTTCCTGCGCTTCTCCATTCCCATGTTCCCGCTCGCCTCCGCCGAATTCGCGCCGCTGATCTTCGCGCTGTCGGTGGTGGCCATCATCTACACCTCGCTGGTCGCGCTGGCGCAGGAGGACATGAAGAAGCTCATCGCCTATTCCTCCGTCGCCCATATGGGCTTCGTCACCATCGGCGTGTTCACCCTCACCATGCAGGGGCTGCAAGGCGGCATCTTCCAGATGCTCTCGCACGGCATCGTCTCCGCCGCGCTGTTCCTGTGCGTCGGCGTGATCTACGACCGCATGCATACCCGCGAGATCGCGGCCTTCGGCGGACTGGCCGACCGCATGCCGGTCTATGCCTTCTGCTTCATGGTATTCACCCTCGCCAATGTCGGGCTGCCCGGCACATCGCGGCTTCGTCGGCGAATTCCTGGCGCTGACCGGCGCCTTCCGCGTCAACACCTGGGTCGCGTTCCTCGCCACCACCGGGGTGATCCTGTCGGCGGCCTATGCGCTGTTCCTCTATCGCCGGGTCATCTTCGGCAAACTTGAGAAGGCGAGCCTCAAGCTCATCACCGATCTCACCTGGCGCGAGATCGCGGTGATGACGCCGCTGGTGCTGCTCACCGTCTTTTTCGGCTTCTACCCCGCGCCCATTCTCGACGCCTCCGCCGTCTCGGTCGAAGCGCTGATCAAGGGCTTCAATGCCAGTCTTGCCGCGGCCGATCAGGCCCGGCTGGCGCTGGCGCCGTAGGAGCTTTGCCCGTGCTCCAATCCCTCAACCTCGCCGTCGCGCTGCCCGAGCTGATCCTGGCATGCGGCGCCATGGCGTTGCTCATGCTCGGCGTCTTCACGCGGCGCGAGCAGGGCGTGCTGATCCTCTGGCTGAGCGTGCTTGCTTTTGGTGGTGGCCGGGTTTGTCGTGGCGAGCGGCGCCGGCACGGTGATGCTGTTCGGCGACAGCTTCATCGTCGATCCGTTCGCGCGCATGCTCAAGCTGCTGACGCTGACCGGAGCCGCGGCCACGCTGCTGATGTCGGCCGACTATTGGCGCGAAGTCGGGCGGCCTCAAATTCGAATTCCCGGTGCTGATCCTGTTCGCCACCACCGGCATGATGATGATGATCTCGGCCAACGATCTCATCGCGCTCTATGTCGGGCTCGAGCTGCAAAGCCTCGCGCTCTACGTGGTTGCCACCTTCAAGCGCGACTCGGCGCGTTCGGCGGAAGCCGGGTTGAAATATTTCGTCCTCGGCGCGCTGTCCTCCGGCATGCTGCTTTACGGCGCCTCGCTGGTCTACGGCTTCACCGGCTCGACCGACTTCGCCACCATCGCGCTTGCGGTGCAGCCGTCGGGCGCCAATCTCGGGCTGATTTTCGGGCTGGTGTTCCTGATGGCGGGGTTCGCCTTCAAGATCTCCGCCGTGCCGTTCCATATGTGGACGCCCGACGTCTATGAAGGCGCGCCGACTCCGGTCACGGCCTTCTTCGCCGCGGCGCCCAAGCTCGCCGCCATGGCGCTCACGGTGCGGGTGCTGATCACCGCCTTCCCGGCGGTGACGCTGCAATGGCAGCAGATCGTGGTGTTCCTCGCCATCGCCTCGATGGCGCTCGGCTCGTTCGCGGCGATCGGCCAGACCAACATCAAGCGGCTGATGGCCTATAGCTCGATCGGCCATATGGGCTACGCCCTGGTCGGGCTCGCCGCCGGCAGCGCCGAGGGCGTCGCCGGCGTGATCATCTATCTCGCCATCTACCTCGCCATGACGCTCGGCACCTTCGCCTGCATCCTGGCCATGCGGCGGGGCGGGCGCATGATCGAGAATATCGATGCGCTCGCGGGCCTGTCACGCACCCAGCCCATGATGGCTTTCCTATTGGCGATGCTGCTCTTTTCGCTGGCCGGCATCCCGCCTCTTGCAGGTTTCTTCGCTAAGTTCTACGTGTTCCTTGCCGCCATTCATGCCGGCCTCTATGCGCTCGCCGTCATCGGCGTGCTTCTGAGCGTCGTGGGCGCCTTCTATTATCTGCGCATCGTCAAGCTGATGTATTTCGATGCGCCCGCGGAACGCTTCGAGCCCATGCAGGCGCCGCTTGCCGCCGTGCTTGGCGTCAGCGGAGGGTTCATCCTGCTCTATTTCGTCTATCCGGCGCCGCTCGTAGCCTTTGCCGGAGTTGCAGCAAAGTCATTGTTCTAAATGAGCTATTTTTCGTCGCCAGCGCCCAAAATGCCCGCCGGTCACCGCCTGGTGCGGATGGAGACGGTCGACTCGACCAATGCCGAGGCGAGGCGCCGCGCCAAGGCCGGCGAGCCGGGTCCGCTGTGGATCTGGTCGGCCCGGCAGTCGCAAGGGCGTGGCCGCGGCGGCCGCGAATGGGTCTCCCATCACGGCAATCTGTTCGCCAGCCTGCTGATCGGGGTCAATTGCCCCATCCGCGTCGCCGGCCAGCTGGCGCTCGTCGCCGGCATCGTGACCTACGACACCATCGCCAAGCTGATCGCCTATGAGGGGCGCTCCGAGCTGCTGCTGAAATGGCCGAACGACGTGCTGCTCGTCCGGCGAGAAGCTGGCGGGCATGTTGCTCGAAAGCGTCGCCACCCCGGCCGAGAACCGCTCGACCGTGGTGATCGGCACCGGGATCAATCTCGCCAACCATCCGGAGGACCTGCCGCAGCCCGCGGTGAGCCTCGCCGCCTACGGCATGACGGTTGAGCCGCACGACGCGCTCGAGGTGCTGGCCGCCACCACCCATGACTGGCTGGGACGCTGGGCGGAAGGGACGAGCTTCCCCAGCATCCGCCGCGCCTGGCTCGACCGGGCCGGCCCGACCGGGCGGCCGTTGCGGGTGAAGCTCAATGGCGAAGAGACCGACGGCGTCTATGCCGGGTTGGACGCCGATGGCGCGCTGCGCCTGCTGACGCCGGACGGCGGCGAACATCGCATCTCCGCCGGCGATGTCTTCTTCTTGAGCCGGTGAGGCGCCGAAACCCCGACATGCCGCGAAAATCTGATGGAAAGGGAGCCGATTTCGTCTTCCTGCCGCTCGGCGGCGTGGGCGAGATCGGGATGAACCTGTATCTCTATGGCTATGGGCGCGGCCGCACGCGCGAATGGCTCATCGTCGACATGGGCATCACCTTCGGCGGCGACGCCGAGCCCGGCATCGATGTCATCCTTCCCGACATAAGCTTCCTCCAGGAGGAGCGGCACAACATCGTCGGCCTGCTGCTCACCCACGCGCATGAGGATCATTTCGGCGCGGTGGCCGATCTCTGGCCGCAGCTGGGCGGGGTCCCGGTCTACGCCACGCCGTTTACCGCCGAGATGCTCAAGATGAAGCTCGCCGAGCTTGGCCGCCTCGACGGCTTTCCGCTCAAGACCATTCCGCTCGGCCACCGCTGCGCGATCGGTCCCTTCGATGTCGAGCTGATCACCATGTCGCATTCGATCCCCGAGCCCTCGGCGGTAGCGATCAGCACCCCGCTCGGCACCGCTCTTCATACCGGCGATTGGAAGCTCGACGACAATCCGCTGACCAGCGCCCCGACCGACTCGGCCCGGCTGAAGGCGCTCGGCGAGGACGGCATTTCGGCGCTCATCTGCAATTCGACCAATGCCGTGCGCGAAGGCATCTCGGCGTCGGAAGTCCGACGTGGCGGTGACGCTCGAACGCCTGATCCGCGACGCGCCGCAACTGGTGGCGGTCACCACCTTCGCCTCCAATGTCGCGCGCATCCGCTCCGTGGCCAATGCCGCCCGCGCCGCCGGGCGCGAACTCGTGGTGGTCGGCCGCGCCATGTTTCGCGTCATCGAGGCGGCGCAAGCCACCGGCTATCTCGACCCCGACCTTCGCTTCCATCAGGAGACCGCGCTGCCCAAGCTGCCGCCGCGCAAAGTCGTGGCGCTATGCACCGGCAGCCAAGGCGAGATGCGGGCGGCGATGGCCCGCATCGCCCAGGGCGAGCACCCTAACGTCAAGCTCAAGCACGGCGACTGGGTGATCTACTCCTCGCGCACCATTCCCGGCAACGAGAAGGCGGTCGGGCGGGTGCAGAACGCGCTTTCCGACATGGGGGTCGAGGTCATCACCGATCAGGACGCCGCCGTCCACGTCTCGGGCCATCCCCGCCGCGGCGAGCTGGAGCAGCTCTATGGCTGGGTCAAGCCGCGCACCGCCATCCCGATGCATGGCGAGGGCCGGCATCTCGAAGCCCATGCCAGGCTCGCCGAGCGGCTCGGCGTGAAGCAGGTGGTGCGCGCCCGCAACGGCACCATGGTGCGGCTGCTGCCGGGGCCGGCCGAGATCATCGACGAGGTGCCGGTCGGCCGGCTTTACCGTGACGGCGCCATCATCACCCGCGCCGACGACGGCCAGGTGCGCGACCGCCGCAGGCTGAGCTTTGCCGGCACGGTGGCGATCTCGCTGGTGATGTCGGACAAGGGGGTTCTGCTGGCCGAGCCGGAGGTGGCGGTGACCGGGCTGCCCGCCGCCGACAATCAGGGCACGCCGTTCGAGGACATTGCGCGCGATGCCGCGCTCGGCACCATCGAGAGCCTGCCCAAGCCCAAGCGCAAGGATCAGGCGCTGGTGAGCGAGGCGGTCCGCCGCGCCGTGCGCGCCGCGGTCAACCAGGCCTGGGGCAAGAAGCCGATGTGCTCGGTCCTGCTGACGGTGATCTAGCGCTCAAGGAGCGCGAAGCGCGGCCCTTATCTCGTCATGGCCGGGCTTGTCCCGGCCATCCACGTCTCACCGCTTGGGTGAAGCAAGCGAGTCTTTTGCAGACAACGAATGTCCGTTTCGAGAGGAGAACCGGTCGCGCCATGTGCGGGCCCGCGCATCCGCTTTTGACCCAAAGCGGACCTAGCGATCGGTAGGAGGAAACCTCCTTAAGCCCCCTTTTCACCTTCAATCTCGAGTGTCACCATCCTTGCCAACAGTGTCGCGGGATAAAGTTGGCCGATCATTGCCTCGATGTTGGTAAGGCTTCGCGCAATTGGATGAAGCGGCGCGAGATCACCCGACTCCGGCTGTGGTGAGCGTGCCAAAACTGAAGATAGACCAGGGTGCTTGGAAGTGCCGGTGTGTCCTTCAAGGACATTCCGGAAAACGCATCGGGGATGAGCAAACCGAGAAAGGTATAGAGAGCTACAAACGTCACCCCGATCGTCAGGTAGAGCAAGATGGCCCCCATGACGCGGTGATAGGTAATTCGTCCGGGTGCAAACACCGCCTGAGCAACGACCCAACTTAACGCAAGGCCGAAAAGTATCCAGGCGCTAGCGTCGAGATAGAGATCGATTGGCGATCCGATGCTGATGGCGGACCACAGTAGCGGCGACGGCAAGGCCCAGCGCCACCAGCAACACGAAAACAGCAGCCGAAACTCCGTATGCGAACACGACCGTCCCGATAACCACCATACCCACGGCAAGCCCGACATCCGCGCTTGGAAATATTCCCGTCGCATGAAGTGGCGCGATGACGAACAGCATCAGCGCAAGCAGGATCGTGAGTACCGTAAGCAGTGGATCGCCCAATCGCTCCTGCAAGCGACGAAAGCGCAATTTCGCATCCTGACCGATCACGGTTACCGGTCCCCGCCCCGGCAGAGCTGGAGAACTTGGGAAGCGCTGGCTGGCCCCATTCTGGGTTTAGTCACGGGCTTACTTTCCAGCTTGCGGGTACAAGCAACTTACCACCGGAAGCTCAATCCAATGACAGGGCCATGCAGGATCAAGTCGAGGTTATTTCTATTGGCGCTACTATCGTTGGTGTAGTCGACCGCCAGGGCGCGGTAGCCGATGACGCCGTGTAAGTTCGACTGCCAGAAGTCGAAGCCATATCCGGCAAATAACTGCCACGTTAGATCGCTGCCGACACCAAAGCCGCCGATGTCGCCTAGGAATTGGAGTTCACTTCCCGGCGCGAGTTCATGCCGCACGCGAAACCCGACGAAGGGGTCTACCCAATCGAGCGTGCCGGATCGCGCGACGGCGAGTGAGCCCGACCTCTCAAGGCCAAGCCTGCCAAGGTCGACGGAAGCGTCGACCGCCAGAGAGAGGTCGAGTTCCTGGTTCCAGTACCGCGCGCCACCGAGCAGGTCGACTGCCGTGGCTGAACCTGCTCCGGCCCATCTTGCGACCTCGTAGGTCACCCCGCTCTCGGCCATCGTAATCTCGTAATCTAATCCGGCCTTGGCGCGAGCCGACACGTTCAAATTGGCGATGGGATTTCGTTGCTTTACAGCATCCCCCGAGAAATCGAACTTGCCCCAAACGACATCACCATAAATGCCCCAACGCCCGTTTCGGGCTTCCACGTAACCCATCAACGCGGCAAGCGAGTCCAATTGAGCGCCCGAGCTACCAGAGTCGAATAGGTCCCAGAACGACATGTCTATGTCTGCAGTCTGACCGCGCACAGTGACGTCACCGTTGACGCTTGGCGCCCACGCATAGGGCGTGACGCGGAACTCCCATCCAGTCTGTGCGACGGGCGCCACATTGGCATAACCGCCGCCCGGGGGCAGATCGGCAGCGCGAGATGTGGAGATCCAATTCGACGCGCCAGCAATAGCCAGCGAGGCCACCGCGTGCAGCGTAACTCTCGCCAAATCAGCGCTGCGGAAAGACAATGGAAGCCTCTTTGGGAGTCGGCTTATCAGCTCATTCCGGCAATAACGGAATGGCGGCCCTCAAGCAACCAGACACCAGAGCACGATTTCGGCCACAAAACTAAGGCGACGGCGTTTGCTGTATCCCTTCATCCCCGACGCGCGGATGCCGGCGTAGCTGTCGGTCAAGCTCCTGATCGCGCGTGATCGGCGCCGAACTCGGCGGCATGCACGGCGGGGGCAGGACAAAGGACCGTGCCGGCGAATCCCCATGCCGGCAAGCGCGGCGCACCGGCGCCGCCGTCCCGCCGGCCCTGGTGGCCGCAGGCCCATGTGCTCGGTGCCGTTACGGTGCTATAGCGCTACACGGCTCTCGATAGAACACCGTCGCCAGGGCTTGACCCGGCAATCCATTCCGCTCGCGATTCCGCTGCTGTGGCCTACGGCATGGATTTTTGGATGGGTTGGTCGTGTAGGCGTCAATGCCGGCCGTGATGACGACCAGGCCGTAAAGCACAACGGGAATGAGACCGTATCGAAACAGCGTGAACAACATGGCGTCACCGGACCGATTCCAGCATCCTGTCTAGTTGGGCCACGCTTAAGGAGCGGTTGCGTCAGGTCCTAAATGGAACCTTTATCGCTTGACGTAAACTGGCGTGGGGAGGGGGCTCGGCCGGGTGGGGTGGGGCGATAAGGCTCTTCAATCGGCGGCCATTTCGCGTTACCGCTGCAGTTGAACAAGGAGACTGAGCGATGATCGGCCGCTTGAACCATGTCGCCATTGCCGTGCCCGACCTGAAGGCGGCGGTCGCGGTCTATCGCGACACGCTCGGCGCTCATGTGTCCGAGGCGGTCGATCAGCCCGAGCATGGCGTGACCACGGTGTTCATCGAGCTGCCCAACACCAAGATCGAGCTGCTCGGCCTGCTCGGCGAGGGGTCGCCCATCGCCGCCTTCCTCGAGCGCAATCCCAATGGCGGCATCCATCATCTCTGCTACGAGGTGCCCGACATCAAGGCGGCGCGCGACCGGCTGGTGGCGCAAGGCGCGCGCGTGCTGGGGCACGGGCGAGCCCAAGATCGGCGCGCACGGCAAGCCCGTGCTGTTCCTGCACCCGAAGGATTTCTGCGGTACGCTGGTCGAGCTCGAGGAGGCGTAAGCCGTGACGCTGCCCTTCGCCATCGCGCTCTATTTCATCATCTGGTGGATCGCGCTGTTCGCCATGCTGCCGATCGGCGTCCGCACCTCGGAGGAGTCCGGCGAGAAGACCGCGCCGGGCAACGCCGAGAGCGCGCCGCATCGTCCCGAACCTGCTGCCCAAGATGCTCGCGACCACCGTGGTCGCCACCATCGTGTTCGCCGCGCTCTATGCCGTCATCGTGCATCACGTGATCACGCTCGACGACATCCCGTTCTTCCCGCGCTACGACCGCGTGCAATAGGCGCGCAATTGCCGGCAAAAGCGCGCGAAAACCGGCCTAATCGCCGCAAAAAACGCACAAAAAAAAGCAAGGCCGAACGGACCTTGCTTCAGTAACTCGAACTCCTTGATCTCCCCGCCCGCGAGGCTCGCCCGTCGATTTCGACAATCGAGATATGCTGGCTTAAGAGCGGCTGCGCCAATTGGTGCGCCCGGAGTTACTTCCTCCCAAGACTTGGACCAGGTCCAATCTCAACGCGTCACTTCCGAGATCGCTACCGGTCCCGATCGCTCCCACGTTGTGCCGGGCACACTAGCCGAGCCGCGCCAAATTGTCACCATGATTGTGGCCGGACGCCGCTAATTTATGCTTGCAGCCCGCGCCGGACCGAAGCCCCTGCCACAAACCGACCGGAATCTGGAATTTTCGTGGCGGCGCGAACAAGCTGTCTTTGCCGTCAAATTAGGCAGGCTTGGCGCCGGCGCTGCGGCCTCATCCGGCTCCCGCTCCGCGCCGTTGTGCTTCCCGGCCGTGTTCTTTCCCGGCATTGCTTACCCTTGCGAAAGTAAGCTATTAGCGCCAAGGGGCCGGCGGGGAGGTTAGGTCCTCAACGCCAAGCATGGCTCATTTCCAACGGGCGGCGCGACCCCGCATCCGCCCCAACGCCCGAAACGGTGCCCATGCGCCTCAGCCGCTATTTCCTGCCGCTGCTCCGCGACGATCCCAAGGAAGCCGAGATCGTCTCCCACCGGCTGATGCTCCGGGCCGGGCTGATCCGCCAATCGAGTGCCGGCATCTATTCCTGGCTGCCGCTTGGGTTCCGCGTGCTGCGCAAGATCGAACAGATCGTGCGCGAGGAGCAGGACCGCGCCGGCGCGCTCGAGCTGCTCATGCCCACCATCCAGCCGGCCGAGATCTGGCGGGAAAGCGGCCGCTATGAAGTCTACGGCAAGGAGATGCTGCGCATCAGCGATCGCCACGAGCGCGAGATGCTGTACGGCCCCACCAACGAGGAGCTGATCACCGCGATCTTCCGCGACGGGGTGAAATCCTACAAGGAGTTGCCGCGCATCCTCTATCACATTCAATGGAAATTCCGCGACGAGATCAGGCCGCGTTTCGGCGTGATGCGCGGCCGCGAATTCCTGATGAAGGATTCCTATTCCTTCGATCTCACCGTCGATGACGCGCGCAAGTCCTACAACAAGATGTTCGTGTCCTATTTGCGCACCTTCGCCCGCATGGGACTGAAATCGGTGCCGATGGTGGCCGAGACCGGCCCGATCGGCGGCAATCTCAGCCACGAATTCATCATTCTCGCCGACACCGGCGAGAGCGAGGTCTTTTGCCACCGCGACGTGGTGGAACTCGATCCGCCCGGCGCCGATATCGACTATCGGGGCGATTTATCTCCCGTGGTCGAGGCCTTCACCAGCAAATACGCCGCCACCTCAGAGAAACACGATGCCGAACGCTTCGAGCGCGAAGTGCCGGTCGCAGACCGGGTGACGGCGCGCGGCATCGAAGTCGGCCACATCTTCTTCTTCGGCACCAAATATTCGGAGGCGATGGGCGCGCGCGTGCAAGGGCCGGGCGGCGAATTGGTGACGGTGCAAATGGGCTCTTACGGCATTGGCGTGTCGCGGCTGGTCGGCGCCATCATCGAGGCCTCCCACGACGATGCCGGCATCATCTGGCCGCAATCGGTGGCCCCTTTCGACGTGGGGCTGATCAACGTCAAGGTCGGCGATGCCGCTACCGATGCCGCCTGCGAGGACATCTACGGCAAGCTTCAGGCGGCCGGCCTGAGCGTGCTTTACGACGACCGCGACGACCGGGCAGGGGCCAAATTCGCCGCCATGGACCTGATCGGGCTTCCCTGGCAAATCATCGTGGGGCCTAAAGGACTTGCCTCCGGCGAGGTTGAGCTAAAACAGCGCGCCACCGGCGCCCGCCATAGTCTCACCTTCGAATCCGCTTTGAATCGCCTCGTTACGTCGGCGACCGAGGCCAGAAGGGAAGCAGCATGAGCGCAGAGCTGGGCACGCGGGCTTTCTCGCCCTTCGAATGGATGGTGGCGCTCCGTTATTTGCGGGCGCGGCGCAAAGAGGGCTTCATCTCGGTCATCGCCGGCTTCTCTTTCATCGGCATCATGCTCGGCGTGGCCACGCTCATCATCGTCATGGCGGTGATGAACGGCTTTCGCCAGGAGCTGTTCAACAAGATGCTGGGGCTGAACGGCCATGTCGTGGTGCACAGCCTCACCAATTTCACCGACTATGACGATGTGGCGACCCGCATCCGCGCGGTCCCGGGCGTCAAATACGCGCTTCCCTTGGTCGAGGGGCAGGTCATGGTGTCGACCCCGTCCACCTCGAATGGCGCCCTGGTGCGTGGCTTGCGCGAAGCCGATCTCAAGCAGCTTAAGGCCATCTCCACCAATATCCGGTTCGGCACCCTCGATGGCTTCGACCAGGCGCCCGGCCTAGCGCTCGGCAGCCGGATGGCCAACGAGCTCAATGTGAAGGTCGGCGACCAGGTCTCGCTGCTCACGCCGCGCGGCGCCTCGACTGCGCTCGGCACCGCGCCGCGGGTCAAGCGCTATCCCGTGGTGGCGATCTTCGAGATCGGCATGTCCGAATATGATGCGAGCATCATCTTCATGCCGCTCAACGAGGCACAGCTCTATTTCAACCAGCCTGACAGCGTGACGGTGCTGGAGGTGGTGCTCGACTCCCCCGACGAGGTCGGCATGCTCGCGCCGAAGATCGTCACCGCCGGCGGCTCCAGCATCTATGTCAGCGACTGGCGCCAGCGGAACGCGACCTTCTTCACCGCGCTTCAGGTCGAGCGCAACGTCATGTTCCTCATCCTCGCTCTGATCGTGCTGGTCGCGGCGCTGAACATCATCTCAGGCCTGATCATGCTGGTGAAGGACAAGGGTCACGACATCGCCATCCTGCGCACCATGGGCGCCACGCGCGCCGCGGTGATGCGCATCTTCTTCATCACCGGCGCCAGCATCGGCATCGTCGGCACGCTCGCCGGCCTGGCGCTCGGCGTGCTGGTCTGCGCCAATATCGAGCACTTGCGCGAGTTCATCGGCTGGCTGACCTCCACCGAGCTGTTCGCGCCCGAGCTCTATTACCTGTCGCAGCTGCCGGCCGAGATGGATACGGGCGAGACGGTCTCCGTCGTCATCATGGCCCTGATCCTGTCGATCCTGGCCACGCTCTATCCTTCCTGGCGGGCCTCTCGTCTCGATCCGGTCGAAGCGTTGCGTTACGAGTAGGGGGGAAGGTGGACAGCAAGACGTCACCGGTGCTTCGCCTCGAGCGGCTTGAGCGCGGCTTACACGCAAGGCAATCGTCGCATCGACGTCTTGAAGAGCGCCTCGGCATCCTTCCTGCCCGGCGAGACCGTGGCTCTGCTCGGGCCGTCGGGCGCCGGCAAATCGACCCTGCTTCACATCGCCGGTCTGCTTGAGCGCCCCGACAGCGGCCAAGTGCTGATCAACGGCGTCGATTGCGGCCAGCTGTCCGACAACGATCAGACCCGCATGCGCCGCATGGAGGTGGGATTCGTCTATCAGTTCCACCATCTCCTGCCGGAGTTCTCGGCGCTCGAAAATGTCATGCTGCCGCAGCTCATTCTTGGCCAGAGCCACGCCCAGGCCGACGCCCGCGCCAAGGACCTGCTCGGCTCGCTCGGCCTCGCCGAGCGCTGGGACCACCGCCCGGCGCAACTTTCCGGCGGCGAGCAGCAGCGCGTGGCGATTGCCCGCGCCGTCGCCAACAGTCCCAAGCTCCTGCTCGCCGACGAGCCGACCGGCAATCTCGACCCGCCCACGGCGGAACTGGTGTTCGAGCAGCTGCTGAAACTGGTCCGGCAGTCCGGCGTGGCGGCCGTGGTGGCCACCCATAATCTCGACCTTGCCGCCCGCATGGACCGCACGCTCCGCCTCGTAGACGGCCTCCTGGTGGAGGAGGAGGTTGTGGTGGCGACCTTCGCTCAAGCCTAGCGGATGGTCCTCAAAGCGGCTTGCTTTCTGCCGATTTCTGCGAGAACATAAAGGAACAACAGCGCTCGAGCACGCGCTTCGCGACAAGGCGTGGAAAGGCTGGATAGCCCGCTCTTTTCCTTCGATTGAGACGGCCGAATCCAGGAGGGTGGGGAAGGCGTGCAGCGGAGGTACGGGAAGCATGACGGATCGGACTGAGCCCTTTGTGCATCTGCGGGTGCACTCGGCCTATTCGCTGCTCGAAGGGGCGCTCACCATCGCCAAGCTGGCCGCGCTCGCCCGCGCCGACGGAGCGCCCGCGCTCGCGCTGACCAACTCCAACAATCTATTCGGAGCGCTCGAATTCTCCGAGGCCCTGGCCGAGGCCGGCATCCAGCCGATCATCGGTCTCACGCTCTCGCTCACCTTCGCGGCCGAGCGCGAGTCGGCGACGCCGGGCGAGCTTCACCGGCCGCGCGCCGACGGGCGCATCGCGCTCCTCGCCAAGGACGAGGCCGGCTACGCCAATCTCATGCGCCTCTCGACCGAGGCCTATTTCGCGGCGAGCGAGACCGGCGAGGTGGTTACCTCCATCGCCGATCTCGCGGCGCGGGCCGAAGGTCTGATCGCGCTGACCGGCGGACTTGAAGGGCCGATCGACGCGGCGCTCGCCGATGGCAATGAAGAACTCGCCCGCGCGCGCGTCGAAGCTCTCCATGCGATTTTCGGTGACCGGCTCTATATCGAGCTTCAGCGCCATGGCCTGCCGCAGGAGAGGGCGGTCGAGCCCCTGCTGCTCAATCTCGCTTACGATCTCGACCTTCCCATCGTCGCCACCAACGAGCCCTATTTCGCCAGCACCGAGGACTTCGAGGCGCATGACGCGCTGATCTGCATCGCCGAAGGCAGCTATGTCGCGGTCGATGAGCGCCGGCGCTTGAGCCCCGAGCATTACTTCAAGACCTCGAAGCAGATGCGTGAATTGTTCGCCGATCTGCCCGAAGCTCTCGACAACACCATCGAGATCGCCCGCCGCACGGCCTTCCGGCCGTTGCAGCGCCAGCCCATCCTGCCGCCCTTCCTCACCGGCGGCGAGGCGTCGAGCGCGCTGGCCGAGACCGAGGCGGCGGAGCTCCGGCGCCAATCCGAGGCCGGACTGAAACAACGGATCGCCCAGCTTGGCGTTGCCCCCGGCCATGACGAGGCCGCTTACGCCGCGCGGCTTGCCTTCGAGCTCGATGTCATCACCGGCATGAACTATCAGGGCTATTTTCTGATCGTCGCCGACTTCATCAAATGGGCCAAGGCCGAAGGCATTCCCGTCGGACCGGGGCGCGGCTCGGGCGCCGGCTCGCTGGTCGCCTACGCCCTTACCATCACCGATCTCGACCCCATCCGCTTCGGGCTCCTGTTCGAGCGCTTCCTCAACCCCGAGCGCGTGTCGATGCCCGACTTCGATATCGACTTCTGCCAGGACCGCCGCGACGAGGTGATCGCCTATGTGCGCGAGCGCTACGGCTCCCATCGCGTCGCCCATATCATCACCTTCGGCAAGCTTCAGGCCCGCGCGGTCCTGCGCGACGTGGGCCGCGTGTTGCAGATGCCCTATGGCCAGGTCGACCGGCTGTGCAAGCTCGTGCCGGTGAACCCGGCCAATCCGGTCACGCTGCCCCAGGCCATTGCCGGCGAGCCCAGGCTCCAGCAGGCCCGCGACGCCGAGCCGATCGTGGCCAAGCTGCTCGATATCGGCCAGCGCCTCGAAGGGCTCTATCGCCATGCCTCGACCCATGCCGCCGGCGTGGTCATCGCCGATCGGCCGCTGATCGATCTGGTGCCGCTCTACCGCGATGCCCGCGCCCAGTTGCCGGCGACCCAGTTCAGCATGAAATGGGCGGAAGCCGCCGGCCTGGTGAAGTTCGATTTTCTCGGCCTCAAGACCCTCACCGTGATCGAGATGGCGCGGAAATTCATCGCGCGGGGAGGCATCGACATCGATCCGATCAAGCTTCCGCTCGACGATGCGCCCGCCTACGAGCTGCTCCAAAGGGGCGACACGGTCGGCGTGTTCCAGCTCGAAGGTCAGGGCATGCGCGATGCGCTCCGCAAGCTCAAGCCTGACCGCTTCGAGGACATCATCGCCATCGTGGCGCTCTACCGCCCGGGGCCGATGGACAACATCGATTCCTATGTCAACCGCAAGCATGGCCGCGAGGAGATTGAGTCGCTGCATGCGACCATCGAGCCGATCCTCCAGGAGACCTACGGCGTCATCATCTACCAGGAGCAGGTGATGCAGATCGCGCAGGTCCTATCGGGCTTCTCGCTCGGCGAAGCCGATCTGCTGCGCCGCGCCATGGGCAAGAAGATCAAAAAGGAAATGACCGCACAGAAATCGCGCTTCGTCGAGGGCGCGGTCGCCAACGGCGTGGACCGCGGGCGCGCCGAATATATCTTCGAGCTGGTGGCGAAGTTCGCCGGCTACGGCTTCAACAAATCGCACGCGGCAGCCTATGCGCTGATCGCCTACCAGACCGCCTATCTCAAGGCCAACTATCCGACCGAGTTCCTGGCCGCGTCGATGACGCTCGACATGGCCAATGCCGACAAGCTGAGCGGCTTCGCCCAAGAGGTGCGCCGCCTCGGCCTGCGCATCCAGCCGCCGTCGATCAATCTCTCCGAGGTGGGGTTCATCCCGAGCGACGGGGCCATCCGCTATTCGCTGGCGGCGCTGAAGAATGTCGGACGTCAGGCGGTCGAGCATATCGCTCACGAGCGCGAGACAGGCGGCGCCTTCCGCGACGTCTCCGATTTCGCGCGGCGCGTCAATCCGCGGATCGTCAACAAGCGCGCGCTGGAGACGCTGGCCGCCGCCGGGGCGCTGGATGAGCTTGGCCTCGACCGCGCCACCGCCTTCGCCAATATCGACCGCATGATCGCGGCCGGCAACCGGTCGCTGGAGACCAGCGCCGAAGGCCAGGACGACCTGTTTTCCGGTGCTCAGCACGCGCCGCCGCCCATCGAGCTTCGCGCCGCCCAGCCTTGGGTGCCGACCGACCGGCTATCGCGGGAGTTCGACGCGGTCGGCTTCTTCCTCACCGGCCATCCCCTCGACGACTACACCGAGGTGCTCGAAGCGCTCGGCGCCGAGACCTGGGTCGAATTCGCCGCCAAGGCGCGCGCACGCCGCGCGGTGGGCACGCTGGCCGGCACGGTGCTTCATGCCCGCGAGCGCCAAGGCAAGAGCGGCAATGCCTATGCCTTCGTCGCCTTTTCCGATCCGACCGGCCAATTCGAGGCCGTGGTGTTTTCTGAGGTCCTGGCCGCCTCACGGGCGCTGCTCGAACCCGGGACCCCCGTCCTGGTCGATGTCGAAGCGGAGGCCGACGGCGAGAACGTCAAGGTCAGGGTGCATCGTCTCGCCTCGCTCGATCGCGCCGCGGAAGCACGCCATGCCGGCATGAAGATCTATGTCGAGGACAGCCGGGCATTGGCGACTCTGGCCGAGCAGGTGGGATCGGGCGGGGGCCAGGGCCAGTTCCGCCTGGTGCTGCGCCTCGACGACGTTTCGAGCGAAGTGGAATTCGTGCTGCCGCAAGGCATCGACGCGACCCCCAAGCAGCGCAGCGCGCTCAAGCTGGTGGAGGGGGTGGCCGCGATCAGTGCGCTCTAGGGCCGCAAGGCTCAACTTCCGCGGGCGGAAGGCCTTGCCAAGGGCGGATACCCTCCCTATAAACCGCACCATCTCACACGCGGGACGCTAAGCGTCACAAAGGCACCATAGCCTTTGCGCTCGCTCCGGTGACTTGGCTTCGGCCCGGTCTTCCTGTCCCGCGGCGGCCGAACCGGAAAAAGGAGTTTGCAGTCCAATGGCACTGCCCGATATCACTATGCGCCAGCTGCTCGAAGCCGGCGTGCATTTCGGTCACCAGACCCACCGCTGGAATCCGAAGATGGCGTCGTACATCTACGGCTCGCGCAACAACATTCACATCATCGATCTCACCCAGACCGTACCGCTGCTGCATCAGGCGCTGCTTACGGTGTCCGACGTCGTGGCCAAGGGCGGCCGCGTGCTGTTCGTCGGCACCAAGCGCCAGGCGTCAGAAGCCGTCGCCGATGCCGCCAAGTCCTGCGCGCAGTATTTCGTCAATCACCGCTGGCTCGGCGGCACGCTGACCAATTGGCGCACCATCTCCAACTCGATCAAGCGCCTCAAGTCGCTGGAGGAGCTGCTCGCCGGCGAGCATCACGGTCTCACCAAGAAAGAGCTGCTTCAGCTGACCCGCGAACGGGACAAGCTCGAGCGTTCGCTCGGCGGCATCAAGGACATGGGCGCGTTGCCGGATCTGATGTTCGTGATCGACACCAACAAAGAGGGCATCGCCATCGCCGAGGCCCGCAAGCTGCATATGCCGGTGGTGGCCGTCGTCGACTCCAATTGCGATCCTGACGGCATCAGCCATCCCATTCCCGGCAATGACGACGCCGGCCGCGCCATCACGCTCTATTGCGATCTGATCGCGCGCGCCGCGATCGACGGCATCGAGCGCGCCCAGGGCGGGGCGGGTGTCGATCTCGGCGCCGCCGAGGAGCCGATCGGCGAGCCGGGACTCGATGACGAGGACGGTTCCGGCCGGCCGGCGCCGCAGGCCGATCGCCGTCCAAAGAAGAAGCCCGCGCGGAACGACGCCAGGGGGCCGGGCGGCGGCAGAGGCAGAAGCGACGGCAGGAAGCCGGCGCGGAAGCCTAAGCCGGCGGAGACCGAGTCCGGCAGTCGAGGCGAAAAAGGAATAGCGGCGCGCCGCCTCGCACGGAATGCGAGGCCGAAAGCGACAGAGGTTAAGTATGGCGACGACGATCAGTGCAACCATGGTGAAAGACCTGCGCGACAAGACCGGCGCCGGCATGATGGATTGCAAGGCCGCGCTCAACGAGACCCAAGGCGACATGGAGGCCGCAGTCGATTGGCTGCGCACCAAGGGCCTCGCCAAGGCCGCCAAGAAAGCCGGCCGCGTCGCCGCCGAAGGGCTGATCGGGCTCGCCGCGAATGCCAAGGAGGCGGCCCTTGTCGAGGTCAACTCCGAGACGGACTTCGTGGCGCGGAACGACACCTTCCAGGCCATGGCGTCGGGCATTGCCACGGCGGCGCTCGCCGCGAAGGGCGATCTCGACAAGCTGGCCAAGGCCAAATTCCCGGGCAGCAGCGCCACGGTGGCCGACACCATCAAGGAGATGATCGGCACCATCGGCGAGAACATGACGCTCCGCCGCACCGCCTATCTCGCCGTCAACAAGGGCACGATCGCCACCTACATGCACAATGTGATGGCGCCGGGCCTCGGCAAGATCGGCGTCATCGTCGCGCTTGAATCGGCCGGCGATGTCGAGCAGCTCAAGAATTTCGGCAAGCAGGTCGCCATGCATATCGCCGCCGCCAATCCGCAATCGGTCGACATCGAAAGCCTCGACCAGACCGTGATCGAGCGCGAGCGGGCGGTGCTGACCGAGCAGGCCAAAGAGTCGGGCAAGGCCGGTCCGGTCATCGAGAAGATGGTCGAAGGCCGCTTGCGCAAATTCTACGAGGAAGTCGTGCTGCTGGCGCAAGCCTTCGTGCACGATCCTGAGACGACCGTGGCGAAGGCCGTGGCCGCCGCCGAGAAGGCGGCCGGCGCGCCGATCAAGATCACCGGTTTCCACCGGTTCGCGCTTGGCGAAGGTGTCGATCGCGCAAGCGACGAGTCGGCGTAAGATGGGCGGGCGTTAGATCGTCTTGGCATGGAGCGGCCGGCCGGTGCCGGAGGCTCTATTGCAGCGGGAGGAAGGCTGATGGCAGGGACGGCAGCCGCCAAGAACCTTCGCTATCGGCGAGCGCTCGTGAAGCTATCGGGCGAGGCGCTCGCCGGCGACAAGGGCTACGGCATCGACCTCGACGTGCTCACCCCAATTGCCCGCGACATTGCCGCGGCTTTAGCCTCGGGCGCCGAGATTTGCCTGGTGGTCGGCGCCGGCAACATCTATCGCGGCCTGATGGCGTCGGAAGGCGGGATGGACCGGGCGCGCGCCGACTATATGGGCATGCTGGCCACGGTCATGAACGCTCTCGCGCTCCAGACCGCGATCGAGCGCGAAGGCGTCACGGCGCGCGTGCTTTCAGCCATCCCGATGCCCACCGTGTGCGAAGCCTATATCCGCGACAAGGCGCTCGATCATCTGGCCAAGGGCCGGGTGGTCATTTTCGCCGGCGGCACCGGCAACCCGTTTTTCACCACCGACACCGCCGCCGCGCTTAGGGCGGCGGAGATGGGCTGCGACGCGCTGCTCAAGGCGACCCAAGTCGACGGCGTCTACAGCGCCGACCCGGAAACCACGCCAAATGCGCGGCGCTACGACCGGCTCAGCTATGACGATGTTCTTAAGCAAGATTTGCGCATCATGGATGGGGCGGCGATCGCCCTTGCCCGGGACAATCGGATTCCGATAATTGTGTTCTCCATCAAGAGCCAAGGTGGCTTGGCGGCGGTGTTGCAAGGGAAGGGCTCCTCGACCACGATAGATGGTGCGGGGGCGTGAGGAAGCGCTTAGGCGATTAAGCAGTGCCGAACAGAGCGCCCGAGCCTCGAGGCAGAGCGGGCGTGGGAGGCGAGGAAGGCGACATGGCTAGCTTCGAGCTTAACGAGATCGAGCGGCGGATGCGGGGGGCTCTCGGCGTGCTCAAGCAGGAATTTGGCGGCTTGCGCACCGGCCGTGCCAGCGCGAGCCTGCTCGACCCCATCATGGTGATGGCCTATGGCAACCCCATGCCGCTCAATCAGCTCGCCACCGTCAACGTTCCCGAGCCGCGGATGATCACCGTGCAGGTCTGGGACCGGAGCCAGGTCGGCGCCGTCGAGCGCGCCATCAGAGAGTTCGGACTTGGGGCTCAACCCAGTGGTCGAGGGCCAACTGATGCGGCTCCCGATTCCGGAGCTCAACGAGGAGCGTCGCCACGAGATCGCCAAGGTGGCCCACAAATACGCCGAGCAGGCGCGCATCGCCGTGCGCAACGTGCGCCGCGACGGCATGGAGCATCTCAAGCGGGCCGAGAAGGACCATGAGATGGGCAAGGACGAGCACCACTCGCTCTCGACCAAGGTGCAGGACTTGACCGACAAGATCATCAAGGAAATCGACGAGGCCCTTGCCAGCAAGGAAGCCGAGATCATGCAGGTTTAATGGGCAAGGCCACGACACGCCCCCTTGCCCCGAACCCGGAGCAGCCGAACGTGACGCTTGCGGTCGACAAGATTGCCTGGGCGACGGCCGATAGACCGGCCGTCCGCCATATCGCGATCATCATGGACGGCAACGGCCGCTGGGCCGCCGAGCGCGGGCTGCCGCGCGCCGAGGGCCATCGTCAAGGGGTGGAAAGCGTAAGGCGCACCGTTGAGGCCGCGATCGAGCTGGGCATCACGCATCTGACGCTGTTCAGCTTCTCGTCGGAAAACTGGGCCCGTCCCAAGCAGGAGATCAACGATCTGTTCGGCCTGTTGCGCCGTTTCATCCGCCGCGATCTGGCCGATCTGCACAAGCACGGCGTCAAGATCCGCGTGATCGGCACGCGGGAAGGACTCGACGCGGACCTTCTCAGGATGATCGACGACGCCATCGAGCTCACCAAGGACAACACCGCCCTCGACCTCACCATCGCCTTCAATTACGGGGGCCGCGACGAGATCGCCCGCGCCGCGCGCCGCCTCGCCGAGGACGTGGCCAAAGGCACGCTCGCCCCGTCCGACGTGACGGAGGAGCGCTTCGGCAATTATCTCGATACCGCCAATCTTCCCGATCCCGATCTGCTGATCCGCACCAGCGGCGAGCTGCGTCTATCGAACTTTCTCCTCTGGCAACTTGCTTATGCCGAGTTCGTATTCGTCGACGCCTATTGGCCCGACTTCTCGCGGGAGCAGCTGGAAGCCGCGATCGCCGAATATCAGCGGCGCAATCGGCGCTTCGGTGGCACCTCGGCGAGATCCACCGCGTGACGGGGACTGGCACGCTACCCGAGCAGAAACGCGAGGACGGAGCGCGCCGAAAACCGGAAGTGGCGATCCGCATTGCCTCGGCCGTCGTGCTCGCCGCCATCGCGCTCGGCGCCACAATGGCGCGGCCTTGGACCTTTCTCGTGCTAGTGATGATCGGCGGCGGCATCATTGCCTGGGAATGGGGCCGGCTCACGCGCGGCAACGGCTCCGACGGCACGTTCATGGTCGCGACGGTCAGCGTCGCCGCCATCGCGGTCTTCGTCTTCCTTGGGCGCCCCGATTACGCGCTGTTATTGCTCGCGGTTACGGCCGCCGCCATCGGTTACAGCACCTATGCGACGGGTCTCGCCGCCTGGTCGGTCACCGGTTTGATCTACGCCGCGCTGCCGGCGGCTGCGCTCGTTTGGCTGCGCGACGACACGGCGTTAGGGCTAACTGCGATACTTTTTCTGTTTGCCGTCGCCTGGACGACCGACACGGCCTCGTATGTCGCCGGACGCCTGATCGGCGGTTCCAAGCTCGCGCCGCGCATTTCGCCAAAGAAGACTTGGAGCGGATTTATCGTCGGCACCGTGACGCCGGCACTTGTCGGATACGCCTTTGCCTCGTTCCTAGAGGACACGTCTCCCCCGGCGCTCGCGCTGGTGAGCGTGGCCCTTGCGCTCGCGTGCCAGATGGGCGACTTGGTTGAGAGCTGGGTGAAGCGCCGCTTCGGAGCCAAGGACATGAGCCAATTGATCCCGGGTCACGGCGGCCTGCTCGACCGCATCGATGGGCTTCTGTTTGCCGCCGTGCTGGCCGTCCTCATCGCCCTGCGCAATCCGGCCAGTCCCGGCCACGGCCTGCTCATCTGGTGAAGGTAGGGCCCCGGTGTTCTCGTCCCTAACGTCGCTCACCATCGAGATCGAGACCAAGGCGGTGCGCCCCCGGCGCATCTCCATCCTCGGCGCCACCGGCTCGATCGGCGAGAGCACGCTCGATCTTATCGGCCGCGACCCATCGGCCTATCGGGTCGTCGCGCTGACCGGCGGGCACAATGCCGCCCGACTCGCCGAACTCGCTTTGCTCCACCGGGCCGAGCTGGCGGTGATCGCCGATCCTGATGCCTACGCGACCTTGCGCGCGGCGCTTGCCGGCAGCGGTATCGAGATCGGAGCAGGAGAGGAAGCGCTGCTCGAGGCCGCCGGCCGGCCGGCCGAATGGGTGATGGCGGCGATCGTCGGCGCTGCGGGTCTCAAGCCGACCCTCGAAGCCGTGCGCCAGGGGAGTCTGACGGCGCTCGCCAACAAGGAATGCCTGGTATCGGCGGGCGACATCTTCATGGCCGAGGTGGCCCGCGCCAAGACCACGCTGCTCCCGGTCGATTCCGAGCACTCGGCGGCCATGCAAGTGATGGCCGGCACCCGGCCGGAACGCATCGAGCGGGTTTGCCTGACGGCCTCGGGCGGTCCCTTCCGCTGCTGGAGCCTCGATCAAATGCGGCAAGCGCGGCCGGAACAGGCCCTCAACCATCCCAATTGGTCCATGGGCCAGAAGGTGACGATCGATTCGGCGACGCTGATGAACAAAGGGCTGGAGCTGCTCGAAGCCCATCATCTGTTCTCGCTGCCCGCAAGTAAGCTCGACGTCGTGATCCATCCGCAATCGATCGTGCATTGCCTGGTTCATTTGAGCGACGGTTCGGTGCTGGCGCAGCTGAGCTGCCCCGACATGCGCACCCCCATCGCCTATAGTCTCGCCTGGCCGGAGCGCATGGCCGCGCCGACCAAGCGCCTCGACCTCACCGAGCTCGGCACGCTGAGCTTCGAGACGCCGGACCCGGAGCGTTTTCCGGCGCTCCGCCTGGCCCGCGAGGTCCTTCTTGCCGGCGGCAGCGCCGGCACCGTGCTTAATGCCGCCAATGAGGTGGCGAGTTGCGGCCTTTCTCGCTGGCAGGATCGGCTTCCTCGCCATTGTCGGTGTGGTCGAGGCCACGCTTGAGGCAAGCGTCGATCTGCTGAGTGCCGGCCGCACGGGCGTGGAGGACGTGCTCGCGATCGATGCCGAAGCGCGGCTATCGGCCCAATCCCTGCTGGCGCGGTTTGCATAAGCTGGTAGGGCGGGCTAATAAGGGTCAAATTTCAAGGATAACCCCTACTTATGGATACGATAAGTCAGCTCGCCGGCGTCGGCGACACTGTTCTCCACTATCTTCTTCCGTTCCTCTTCGTGCTCAGCGTCGTGGTCTTCGTCCACGAGCTCGGTCACTTTCTGGTGGCCCGCTGGTGCGGCGTGGGAATCAAGACCTTCTCGATCGGATTCGGTCCTGAGATCGCGGGATTCAACGACCGGCATGGCACGCGATGGCGGCTGTCCTGGATCCCCCTCGGCGGTTACGTGAAGTTCATCGACGACGACAATGCCGCCAGCGCGGGCCACAAACCGCTCGAGCAGTTGTCGCCTGAGGAACGGGCACGGAGCTTCCAGGGCAAGCCGTTGGCGGCTCGCGCGGCAGTGGTCGCCGCCGGTCCGATCGCCAACTTCATCCTGGCGATCGTGATCTTCACGGCGATTTTCGCCTTGTTCGGCGAGCGCATCACCGCCGCCAAGGTCGATATCGTCAATCCGGGAAGCGCCGCGGAGCGGGCCGGCTTCCAGCCGGGCGACCGGGTCATCAGCGTCGACGGCACGACCATCGAAAGCTTCGGCCAAATGCAGCGCATCGTCGGCATGAGCCCAGACCAAGCGCTCCATTTCGTGGTCGACCGCAACGGCCAGTCCGTCGACATCACCGCGACGCCGGAGCGGAAGGAGATCACCGATCATTTCGGCAACGTCATTCGCCTCGGCCTGCTCGGGATTCAGCGCAGCGCGTCGCCCGACGATTGGACCCTGAAGCGCCACGATCCCCTGACCGCCTTCGGCATGGCGCTCAAGGAAAGCTATTTCGTCGTCTCCCGGTCGCTCGGCTATTTGTACGATGTGGTGACGGGTCGCGAGGCCGCCGACCAGTTGGGCGGTCCGATTCGAATCGCCCAGGTGTCCGGTCAGGTCGCCAGCGCTGGCTTCGTTGCGCTTCTCAATCTTGCCGCCATCATTTCGGTCAGTATTGGGCTCCTGAACTTGTTCCCCATACCAATGCTCGATGGCGGTCATCTTCTATTTTACTTCATCGAGGCTATCAGGGGCCGGCCCCTGAGCGAGAACGTCCAAGAAATCGGCTTTCGGATCGGGCTCGCCTTTGTCCTGATGTTGATGATTTTTGCAACCTGGAATGACTTGATTCATTTGAAGTTTTTGTGAGACTAGCGGCCGAAATCGTTGGTTTTGGCGGGGGCCGCGCGGCCCCCGTCGGCGTAATGAGGCGGGAATCAAAAATCGGCCACAAACAATGGCCAGTTTCGCTTTTGTAGCCGTAGCGGCGGCGGGGATCGGCTCGAGGGGAAGACACCAGAAATGGTGCGGTGGACGTTGGTCAGAGGGCTGTTCGCGGCCCTCCTTGTGTTGAGTACCGTCCCGCTCTCGCTGGGTCTTAGCGCGAGCTTTGGCGATTTTTCCGCGCACGCCCAAGGCGTCATCCAGATCATCCGGGTTGAAGGCAGCAAGCGCGTCGAGCCGGAGACGGTCCGCTCTTATCTCACCTTCTCCACCGGCGACTCATACGATCCGGCCCAAATCGACGAGTCGCTGAAGGCGCTGTTCGCCACCGGCCTGTTCCAGGACGTGCGGATCCGACGCGAAGGCGCGACCATCGTCATCGTCATCGTCGAGAACCCGATCGTGAGCCGGGTCGCGTTCGAAGGAAACAGGGAGATCGAGGACGACACGCTGAGCTCAGAGGTTCAGCTCAAGCCGCGAGCGATCTACACCCGGGCTCGCGTGCAGGCGGATGTCCAGCGCATTCTTACCCTCTACCGCCGCCAAGGCCTCTATGCCGCCCAGGTCGATCCCAAGATCATCAATCTCGACAGCAACCGCATCGACGTCGTGTTCGAGATTAACGAGGGCGCGACCACCAAGGTGCGCGCCATCAACTTCATCGGTAATTCGGCCTTTAGCGATTCGCAGCTGCGCTACGTGATCTCGACCACTCAGACGACTCTGCTGAGCTTTCTCAAAGGCACCAATATCTACGACCCGGACCGGCTCAATCTCGATCGCGAGCTGGTCAGGCAATTCTACATGAAGAACGGTTATGCCGATGTGCGCGTCGTCTCGGCGACGGCCGATCTCGACCGCGACGGCCGCGGCTTCTTCATCACCTTCACCATCGAGGAGGGCGAGCGTTACCGGTTCGGCATCATCGACGTCGAGAGCGCCCTGCCGTCGCTCAATGTCGACGATTTGCGTGGATACATCCTGAGCCGAAGCGGCAAGGTGTTCAATTCCGAGAAGGTCGAGAAGACGATCGAGGCGCTGACCATCGGCGTTTCCCAGCAGGGCTACGCCTTCGGCCAGGTCAAGCCGCGTCTAGACCGCGACCCGTCGACCGCCACCATCAACATTGTCTACGTCATCGACGAGGGCCCGCGCATCTATATCGAGCGCATCAACATCGTCGGCAATTTCCGCACCGAGGATGGCGTCATCAGGCGCCAGTTCCGCCTGGCTGAGGGCGACGCGTTTAATCGTCTTTTGGTTGAGGCCGCCCGCAAGAGACTGCGCGCCCTCGGCTTTTTCAAGACGGTGGATGTCGATACCACGCCCGGCACCGCGCCTGACCGCGTCGTTATCGTGGTCAAAGTGGTCGAGCAGCCCACCGGCGAGCTGTCCTTCGGCGCCGGTTACTCCACCAGCGAAGGCGTCATCGGCGACGTCAGCATCACCGAACGCAACCTGATGGGCAAAGGCCAGTATGTCAGGCTGGGTTTCTCCGGCAGCCTTGAGCGCGCCCAGCTGGACTTCAGTTTTACCGAACCCTATTTCCTCGACCGCAACCTCGCCGCAGGCTTCGACCTCTTCCACAAGGAGGTGGATTTGACCAATGTGGCCTCGTTCTCGCAGCGCAGCACCGGCGGCAATCTGCGCATGGGTTTTCCCATCGCCGACAACACGCAGATGGGGCTGCGCTATCGGCTCGATGAGGAAGACATCTTCGACGTGTCGAACAACGCGTCGTTGGCGGTCAAGGAATCCGAGGGTTCGTCCCTGACCTCGAGCGTCGGCTATACCATCGCCTATGACACGCGCAATCTGCCGCAATCGCCGACCAGCGGCATTTTCACCTCGTTCTCGCAAGACTTTGCCGGCGTCGGTGGCGACGTGCAGTATTTCAGGTCGGTCGTCGATGCTCGCGGCTATTATCCGATCACCAACAAGATCACCTTTGTCGGTCGGGCGCAGGCTGGGCAGATTGAGGGCTGGGGCGGCCAGGATGTCCGCTTGACGGATTTGTTTTTCAAAGGCGGCGAGACGATACGGGGCTTTGAGCGAGCCGGTTACGGCCCGCGCGACGCCTGCGAAGATCCGGTCACCGGAAAGCGCATAAACGACTGTTCCCGGGATTCTCTCGGCGGACAGCTGTTCTGGGCGACGACGGCCGAGGTCAGATTCCCCTTCCCATACGTTCCCGATAGCCTTGGCATGCAGGGCGCTATTTTCGTCGACGCCGGCTCGTTGTGGGACCCGAGCCAGCTTGCCATCAACGCCGTCACGAGCCCAGTTTGCCCAGGCAACAAGACAGGGCCTAACTGCGGGGAGGGCAGCTTCATCTTCGACAGCGCCGAGATGCGCATGTCGACCGGATTCAGCATCATCTGGCAGTCGCCTCTCGGACCTCTCCGCGCCGATATCGCGCAGGCATTGCTCAAGGCCGATTTCGACAAGACCGAAATCTTCCGCTTCGGCGCTTCGACGAACTTCTAAAGGAAGCGATTTACCGTTATGGCTTCGCGTCATGGCCCATGTCGCGGCGCTTGAAGCTGAGAATTTGATGGAACATCCAGGTTTCTTCGAGCGTGCCGGCCCCTTCTCCTTGGGGGCTGTCGCCGAGGCCGCCGGCGCCAAGGCAGCCGACGGCGCGGATCTCGGTCTTGCGATCAAGGATGTTCGGCCTCTCGACAGCGCGAGCAGAGGCGATCTGTCCTTTCTCGATAACCCGAAATATCTCCCGCTGTTCGCCGCCACCGCGGCGAGCGCCTGCCTGGTTGCACCGAAATTCGCCGGGCACGCCCCCGCCGGCACCGTATGCCTCGTGACGCCGGAGCCATATCGGGCCTTCGCCCGGGCGCTCGTCCTGTTTTACCCCGATACCATGAAACCCAAGGTCGCGCTCGCCGGCGGCACGGACCGCTCGCCGATGGTCGATCCGAGTGCGATGATCGAGCCCGGCGCAATCGTTGAGCCCGGCGCGGTGGTCGGGCCCGAGGCGCGCATCGGGCGCGGCACCACCATCGCCGCCGGCACCGTGATCGGCTACCGCGTGCATATCGGCCGCGACGGCCATATCGGGCCGAATGCCTCGGTCACCCACGCCCTGATCGGTAACCATGTTACCATCCATGCCGGTGTGGCGATCGGTCAGGATGGGTTCGGCTTTGCCATGAGCAAGGCCGGCCACCTGAAAGTGCCCCAAATTGGCCGGGTAATTATTCAGGACGGCGTCGAAATCGGTGCCAACACCACGATCGACCGGGGCGCCTTGCGCGACACCGTGATCGGGGAGGGCACCAAAATTGATAATCTCGTGCAAATCGGGCACAACGTGGTGATTGGAAGGCATTGCGTCATCGTGGCCCAAACCGGTATTTCGGGCAGCGCGGAACTCGGCGACTTCGTGGTTCTCGGCGGTCAGGTCGGCGTCGTGGGCCACGTCAAGATTGGCGCCGGCGCGCAGATTGCGGCGAGCAGCAATGTGCGCGGCGACGTGCCGCCGGGCGTCAGGTGGGGGGGCACCCCGGCCAAGCCCGTGCGGCTCTGGTTCCGGGAGCTCACGCTGTTGCAAAGGCTTGCCGAACGTAAAGATTTGAAGCTTGATCAGGGCGAGGGCGGAAGCGGGACCGGCGCGTAGCCTAGTCCGCCGCTGCTAGTCCAGGGAGCCGATTTTTATGAATGAGAGCGGAGTAAAGTCAAAGCTCGGGACGGCGGAGATCACCGACATCCTGACGCTTCTGCCGCATCGCTATCCCTTTCTCATGGTCGACCGCATCGTCGACATGGACGGCGATCGCTCGGCCATCGGCATCAAGAACGTGACCGCCAACGAACCTTATTTCCAGGGCCATTTCCCCGGCAATCCTGTCATGCCCGGGGTGCTCCTCATCGAGGGCATGGCGCAAACCGCGGGCGCTCTTTGCATGCGCCATCTCGAGGCGTTCAAGCAACCTCCGCTCGTCTATTTCATGGCCATCGACAAGGCCAGGTTCCGTCGCCCGGTCGTGCCGGGCGATACCGTCCACTATCACGTCCAAAAGATGCGCCACCGCGGACGCGTCTGGCGCTTTCGCGCCCAGGCATTGGTCGACGGCGCCCTCGTCGCCGAAGCCGAGGTCAGCGCCGTGATCGTCGAGACTTAGCCAGGCGAGCATGGCCAACATCCATGCGACCGCTGTGGTCGATCCAAGCGCAAAACTTGGGACGCGACGTCGAGATCGGTCCCTTTTGCCTGATCGGACCCAATGTCCAACTCGGCGACGGCGTCGTGGCCCACTCCCATGCCGTGATCACCGGCCGCACGACGCTGGGGGCGAAGTGTCGCGTGTACCCGTTCGCCTCGATCGGCCAGACGCCCCAGGACGTGAAGTATCACGGCGAGCCGAGCACGCTGAGCATCGGTTCCGAACACCGTCATCCGCGAGCATGTCACCATCAATCCCGGCACCGAGGGCGGTCACATGGCGACCAAGGTGGGCGCCAACTGCCTGTTGATGATCGGCGCCCATGTCGCCCACGACTGCGAGCTCGGCGACAACGTCACGCTGGTAAACGGCGCGACCTTGGGGGGCCACGTCACCATCGGCGAGGGCGCCATCATCGGCGGTCTTTCCGCCGTCCATCAATTCGTGCGGATCGGCGCCTACGCTTTTGTCGGCGGCATGTCCGGCATCGCCGCCGATGTCATCCCGTTCGGCATGGCCATCGGCAACCGCGCCAATCTTTGCGGCCTCAACATTGTCGGGCTGAAGCGCAAGGGCTTTCCGCGCGAGCAGATCCACGAGCTCCGGCAGGCCTATCGCATGCTATTTTCCAGCGAGGGAACCCTGAAGGAGCGGCTCGAGGACGTCGAAACACATGTTCGCGACCAATCCGCTGCCAAACAGATCATCGACTTCATCAAGACTCAGTCCGATCGCTCGTTCTGCGTGCCGAACAATGCCGCAACGCCAAGCCGATGACAGCGCCGCCGCCTCCAATGTCCAAGCGGGTGAAGCATCGACGGCCCGCTCGGAATCATCGCCGGGCGAGGTCCGCTGCCCTGCGTGCTGGCCGCCTCCGCGGTGGCGCGGGGGCTGCCCTTGCACATCGTCGCCATCCGCGGCGAGGCGCGCGAGGAGATCGAGCGCTTTCCGCATACCTGGATCAAGTGGGGCGAGATCGGCAAGATGTTCGCCGCCCTCGACAAGAACGACTGCGGCGATCTGGTGATCATAGGCGGCGTGAACCGCCCCGATCTCACCAATGTCAGGTTCGATCTTGGCGCCCTCAAAACCTTGCCGTTCTTGCTCAGCCTGGGGAAGGGCGGCGACGACCATGTGTTGTCGCGGATCGTGCGCTTCTTCGAGGACAAGGGCTATCGCGTGCATGGGGCGGGCGACGTGGCGCCCGAGCTCCTGGCCGGAGCGGGCAAGCTCGGCGACAAGGCGCCCTCCGCCGAGGACCGAAGGCCGATATCGTCATGGCGTTCGACGTGGTGCGGGCACTCGGCCGCTTCGACGTGGGTCAAGCCGCGGTGGTGGTGAAGGGCCACGTCCTTGCCGTGGAAGCCGCCGAGGGCACCGATGCCATGCTGGCCCGCTGCGCCGAGCTGCGTGAAGCGGGCCGGGCCGGCCGCGGCGGACGGGCCGGCGTGCTGGTCAAGGCGCCAAAGCCGGGACAGGAAGAACGCGTCGATCTGCCGACCATCGGGCCCGAGACAGTGAATAACGCCGCCGCCGCCGGTCTCGCCGGCATTGCCGTGGCCGCCGGACAAGTATTGATGGCCGAACGCGCCGCCACCATCGCGGCCGCCAACCAGCACGGTCTATTTCTGCTCGGCGTGACTGCGGCAGAGCGGGGCCTCTAGCGCGCCGCTCATCGGCACGTAGGAGCGCTCGGTCGCTCCGGTATAGAGCTGGCGCGGCCTGCCGATACGCTGCATCGGATCCTCGATCATCTCCTTCCACTGGGCGATCCAGCCGACCGTGCGGGCAATGGCGAACAGCACGGTGAACATGTCGGTCGGGAAGCCGAGCGCCTTGAGCGTGATGCCGGAGTAGAAGTCGATATTGGGATAGAGCTTCTTCTGGATGAAGTAGTCGTCGGACAGCGCGATGCGCTCGAGCTCCATCGCCACTTTCAGAATCGGATCGTCGCCGTGACCCACGGCATCGAGCACCTCGTGGCAGGTCTTCTGCATGATCTTCGCCCGCGGATCGTAATTCTTGTAGACCCGGTGACCGAAGCCCATCAGCCGGAACGGATCGTTCTTGTCCTTGGCCCGCTTGAGATACTCGGGGATGCGGTCGACCGTGCCGATCTCCTGCAGCATTCGTCAGCGCCGCCTCGTTGGCGCCGCCATGGGCCGGACCCCACAAGCAGGCGATGCCGGCCGAGATGCAGGCGAACGGGTTGGCGCCCGATGAACCGGCCAGCCGCACCGTCGAGGTCGAGGCGTTCTGCTCATGGTCGGCATGCAGGATGAAGATGCGCCGCATGGCGCGCGCCAGCACGGGATCGACCTTGTATTCCTCGCACGGCACCGCGAAGCACATATGCAGGAAGTTGGCCGAGTACTCGAGCTCGTTCCTCGGATAAACGAAAGGCTGCCCGATCGAATATTTGTAGGCCATCGCGGCGATGGTCGGCATCTTGGCGATCATGCGCATGCTCGCCATCTCGCGCTGTTCGGGATCCTGGATGTCGATCGAGTCGTGATAGAAGGCGGAGAGCGCGCCGACCACGCCCACCATGACCGCCATGGGATGCGCGTCACGCCGGAAGCCGGTGTAGAACCGGGTCATCTGCTCATGCACCATGGTGTGCATGGTGATGCGATGGGTGAAATCCTCGTACTGCGCTTTCGTCGGCAGCTCGCCATAGAGCAGCAGGTAGCAGGTCTCGAGGAAGGTGCCGTGCTCGGCGAGCTGGTCGATCGGATAGCCGCGATAGAGCAGGATGCCCTTGTCACCGTCGATGAAGGTGATCTTCGACTCGCAGCTCGCCGTCGAGGTGAAGCCGGGGTCGTAAGTGAAGCAGCCGGTATCCTGATAGAACGAGTTGATGTCGATCACATCGGGCCCAAGCGTGCCCTTGCGGATCGGCAAATCGTATCGCGCGCCGTCGATCAAGACCGATGCCTCGGCGGTGGCCGACGCGCGGAGCTTCTCTGCGACGCTCATCTAAAGGCTCCTCTAGATCATCCTGAGGGAGACGGCTCGCCGTCGGAACGCAGTACAATAGCATCCCTAGCGAACGCGTTTATTGCGCTGCCACATAATCGCGCCGAACGTGCCGCAGTGCAACAACTGCTCTTGCTTAAATGTTAAGCAGATTTTCCTGCATGCACCTGATCGCGGATACGGGCAAGCAATTCCTCTCGGCCGAGCACCTCGAGCACATCGAAGATACCCGGCGAGGTTGACCTTCCGGTTAAAGCCGCGCGCAGCGGCTGCGCCGCCTTGCCGAGCTTGTGGCCGGTCTCCTCGGCGAAACCGCGCACCGCGGCCTCAACACCGGCTTGCGTCCAGGGCTTAACCCCTTCAAGCCGCGGCAAAAGAGCGGCCAGCATCTCCCGTCCAGGACCCTCGAGCAATTTGCTCGCCGGCCCATCCAGCGCAATCGGCCTTGCGGCGAACAGAAAGGCGGCGCTGTCCAGAAGCTCGACCAGGGTCTTGGCCCGCTCCTTCAGCCCCGGCATGGCGCGCTCCAATTTGGACCAGCCATCTGCGTCGATCCGTCCCAGCAATGCGGCTCCATCGGGAAGCTCAGGGATAAGCGTCTTGAGCCGCGCCACGAGCTCGGCGTCGGGAGCGGACGCGGAGATAGTGGCCGTTCAAATTCTCGAGCTTGGCGAAATCGAACCGCGCCGCCGAGCGGCCGATCGCGTCGAGATCGAACCATTGGATCATCTCGTCGATCGACATGATCTCGGCATCGCCGTGGCTCCAGCCGAGCCTGACCAGATAATTGCGGAGCGCATCGGGCAGATAGCCCATGGCCCGATAGGCCTCGACCCCAAGCGCGCCGTGCCGCTTCGACAGCTTGGCGCCGTCCGGCCCGTGGATCAGCGGCACATGGGCGTAGATCGGCGTGTCCCAGCCCAGCGCCTTGAAGATCTGCGTCTGGCGCGCGGCGTTGGTGAGATGGTCGTCGCCGCGAACGACATGGGTGATGCCCATGTCATGATCGTCGACCACCACGGAAAGATTGTAGGTCGGCGTGCCGTCGCTGCGCAGGATCACCAAGATCGTCGAGATCCTTGTTGGCGAACACCACGCGGCCCTGCACGCGGTCCTCGATCACCGTCTCGCCGTCGCCGGGCGCCTTGAAGCGGATCGCGGGCGCGATGCCGGCGGGCGCCTCCGACGGGTCGCGATGCCGCCACGTGCCGTCATAGCCGGGCGCGCGGCCCTCGGCGCGGGCCGTCTCGCGCATGGCCTGAAGTTCGGCCGGGCTCGCATAGCAGCGATAGGCATTGCCTTGGGCGAGCAGCTGCTCGGCGATCTGGCGATGGCGCTCCGCCCGCGTGAACTGGTAGACCGGCTCGCCGTCCCAATCGAGCCCGAGCCAGCGCAAGCCGTCGAGGATGGCGAGGATCGCCCCCTCGGTGGAGCGGGCCTGGTCGGTGTCCTCGATGCGCAGCAGCATCTTGCCGCCGGTGTGCTTGGCATAGAGCCAATTGAACAGCGCCGTGCGCGCGCCGCCGATATGGAGATAGCCGGTGGGCGACGGCGCAAACCGCGTGATGACCTTATCGCTCATAGGCGCGGGCGATCTCTGGTTGCGGGACTAGGGGCGAACGCGGGCGTGATGTAGCATAGGGGCCGATGCGGGGTAAGGGCAGGGCGGAGGCCGCCACTGCCGGTTCTGAGCATCGGCCATGCCCGACCAGGGCGAACAGGAGTGGGGAAGCGAAGATCGCGTCCGCTGGCGGCGCCGAGAGGGGCTGTTCGCGGCATCTCTCAGTGCCTCGGCCCGCGCGCTCGAAGCCGAGCAGGACCGCTGGTTCCTCTGGCTGCCGGTGTTGTTCGCCGGCGGTATCGTTCTCTATTTCGCTCTTGGCCGACGAGCCCGCCGCCAGGCTCGCGGCGGCGCTGGTGCTGGGCGCCATCGGGCTTTGCCTCGCCTTGAAACATGCGCCGCTCGGCTTGTGCCTCGGTGGCGCGCTGCTGGCCTTCGCCTCGGGCTTCGCTGCCGCCAAGCTCCGCACCGAGATGGCTCGCGCGCCCGTGCTGGCGCACGAGCTCCGTTATGTCGCCGTGACGGGCTTCATCGAGGTCCATGAACTCCGCGACAAGGGAAGGGCGAGGATCACGCTGCGGGTTCTCACTCTGGGCGATATCGAGCCGGCGCAGCGGCCCTATCGCGTGCGCGTGAGTCTCCCCGCGAGCGACGGCGCCGGCGCGCGGATCGGCGCGGCGGTCGCGCTCCATGCCACGCTTCAGCCGCCGCCCGAGCCGATCGAGCCGGGCGGCTTCGACTTCGGGCGCCAAGCCTGGTTCGCCCGGATCGGCGCCACCGGCTACGCCACCAGCAAGATCGCGTCCCTCAGCGAGGCGCGGGCCCCGCCATGGGATCTCGCGGCCTGGGCCCGGGTCGATGCGCTGAGAGCCATCGTCAATGCCCGCATCCGAGCGGCGTTGCCGGGAGAGACGGGAGAGATCGCGGCGGCTCTCATCACCGGCGAGCGCGGCGGCATCTCCGAGGAGGTAAACCAGGCCATGCGCGATTCCGGCCTCGCCCATGTCCTCTCGATCTCGGGGCTGCACATGGCCATCATGGCGGGCGCGGTGTTCTGGCTGGTGCGCGCCTTGCTGGCGCTGGTGCCCGGACTGGCGCTCCGCCACCCCATCAAGAAATGGGCGGCCGCCGTCGCGCTGGTCGCCGCGTCCTTTTATCTCGCCCTGTCCGGCGCCGCGGTCCCCACGGTGCGCTCGTGGATCATGATGAGCATCGTGCTGATCGCGGTCATGCTCGACCGTCCGGCCCTGACCATGCGCAACGTTGCGCTGGCGGCGCTCGCCATTCTGCTGGTCGCCCCGGACTCGCTGTTCGACCCGAGCTTCGAGATGTCGTTTGCGGCCGTGATCGCGCTGGTCGCGGTCTATGAATGGCTGTCACAACGCGGCCGACAGGGGCTGCCCGATGTCAGTCCGGTCTGGGCTTCGTTGCGCCGAGGCGCGAGCCTCATAGGTGGCGCCGCCGTCACCACGCTCGTGGCCGGCACGGCCGTCGCGCCGTTTGCGCTCTATCATTTTCATCGCATGACCCATTTTGGGCTCATCGCCAACCTCATAGCCGCGCCCCTCGTCAGCCTGCTGATCATGCCGATGGCCTTGTTGAGCCTGCTAGCCATGCCGTTCGGTCTCGAAGTCTGGCCGCTCAAGGCCATGGGGCTCGGCATCGAGCTCATGGTCGCCACCGGGAAATGGGTCGCCTCATTCCCCGGCGCGGTGTCGATCCTGCCTCAGATCTCGGGCCAAGCGCTCGTGCTGATCGTCCTTGGCGGGCTTTGGGTCTGCCTGTGGCACACCAGGGCCCGGGCGCTCGGCCTGGTGATTGCAGCCGCCGGGCTGGCGCTCGCGCCCCACAGCCGAGCGGCCCGATGTGCTGATCGAGCGCGACGGCGGCACGGCGGCATTGCGGTCCGAGCGCCGGCAGCCTGGTCTTTCCGCCGGCGACGGCTGCGGGCTACAGCGTCGACAATTGGCTCCTTGCCGACGGCGACGAGCGCGACGCCGCAGCCGGTTGCCGACGACAGCGTGTTTCGCTGCGAACTCTCTCGGCTGCATCGGCGTGGTCAAGGGCAAGACGGTGGCGCTCATTCGGCATCCCGGCGCGCTCGAGGAGGATTGCCGCCTCGCCGACATCGTCATCGCGCCGTTCACCATCGGCAAGAAATGCCGGGCCGCGCGCGTCATCGTCGACCGGCGCATGCTGAAAGCCTTAGGCGCCCACGCGCTCTATATCGAGGGTCTCTCGATCAGGACCGAGACGGTCGCCGCCGCGCGCGGACGCAGGCCGTGGGTGCCCGATCGCGTCACGGTCCAAACCACGCGGTCGCCCGAGGCAGACGATGAGTTCGGAGGCTTCCGACCGTCGCCGCGATGGAGGCCCTGAGGAGTGAGGTCTAGTAGCGGCGGATCAGGCCGACCAGGCGGCCCTGCACGCGCACGCGGTCCGGCCCGAAGATGCGCGTCTCGTAGGACGGATTGGCGGCTTCGAGCGCGATGGAATCGCCGCGCCGGCGCAAACGTTTGAGCGTCGCCTCCTCCTCGTCCACCAGCGCCACGACGATATCGCCATTGCTGGCGTCCTCGCATTTTCTGACGATGATGGTGTCGCCTTCGAGGATGCCGGCCTCGATCATGGAATCGCCTTTGACCTCGAGCGCGTAATGCTCGCCCTTGGACAGGAGCTCGGGCGGCACCTCGATGGTCGAGAGCCGGGTCTGGATCGCCTCCACGGGCACGCCGGCGGCGATGCGGCCCATGACCGGCACGCTCACGGTCTGGGGCAGGCTCTCGCCCTCGGCCACCTGGGGAACGCGCCCCAGACTGCCCTCGATCACGCTCGGCGAGAAGCCGCGGGAGCGCTGTGCCAGCGGTTGCGGCACCGAGTTCGGGCAGCCGCACGATCTCCATGGCCCGCGCCCGATGCGGCAGCCGGCGCACGAAGCCGCGCTCCTCGAGCGCCGTAATCAGCCGATGGATGCCGGACTTCGACTTGAGGTCGAGCGCCTCCTTCATCTCATCGAAGGAGGGGGGCACGCCCGTCTCCTTCAACCGCTCATGGATGAACATGAGAAGCTCTTTCTGCTTCGATGTGAGCATCTGGTCCCCTTCGAGCGGTTAGGTCTTTGTTCGACGCCTTAACGATTCCGAAGGCCGCCTGTACAAATCATGAACACTTTATCTGTTCTGTTTGTGTTCCGCAAGCGTGAATGCCACGAGATGCAGTAGGGCCGCCCAAACAGCCGACCTCGCGCGATTCGGGTTTCCGGCGCCTTAACCGCCCTCGAGCGGGATGATCCTGACCCGGGCGCCCTCTGGGCAGAGCCAGGGCGTGCGGTGTTCTCACGATCAGGCAATCGGCCCGGGCAAGTGCCGCCACCAGCGAGGAATCCTGCGAGGGCAGGGGGCGAACCACCCGCTCGCCGGTCTCCCGCCATGCGGACACCGCCCGCATATAGTGCTCGCGGGCGCCATTGGCCTCGAGCGCCTCGCCCAGCACGGCCTCCGGGTTGGGGCGCGCGTCGGCGGCCAGGCCAAGCATTCGCGCCATCATCGGCAGCAGGAACACATGGGCGCAGATCAGCGCCGAGACCGGATTCCCCGGCACGCCCAGCACACGCTGCCCGCCCATCCGGCCAAAGAGCATGGGCTTGCCCGGCCGCATGGCGATCTTCCAGAAATCGAGCTCGAGTCCCTCGGATTTGAGCGCCGCCGCCACCAGGTCGCGCTCCCCCACCGAGGCCCCGCCGATGGTCAGCAGAATGTCGGCGGCTTTGCCGCTGCGCGCCAGCGTGACGATGCTCTCAAGCTCGTCCTTGGCGATGCCGAGGAGCATGGCATCGCCGCCATGGGCCTCGACCAGCGCGGCGATGCCAAGCGGGACCGAGGACACGATCTGATCGGGCGCGAGCTTCGAGCCCGGCGGCACCACCTCATCGCCGGTGGCGAGGATCGCCACCTTCGGCCGGCGGCGAAGCGGCAACTCGGCCTGGTTCGTGGCTGCCGCCAGCATCAGCGCGCGCGGACCGAGCAGGGTGCCGGCCGCGAGCACCACCTCGCCTTCGGTGAAATCCTGACCGCGCGGGCGGATATGAGGGACCGCGCTTAGCGCCTTGACCGTGACCTGGCCTGAGACCTCGTCGGCATTCTCTTGAATGACGATAGTGTCGGCGCCGCCTGGAACGGGAGCGCCAGTGAAGATGCGCACGGCTTGGCCGGGTCCCACGCGTCCGCTGAAACCGGCGCCCGCGGCGGACTGCCCGACCAGCCTCAAGCGCGCCGGCAGCACGGTCAGATCGGCCGCGCGGACCGCATAGCCGTCCATGGCCGAGGCGTCGAACGGCGGCTGGGTGATCCCTGCGACGAGATCTTCCGCCAGCACCCGGCCTCCGGCGCGATCGAGCGCCACGCGCTCGGTTTCGAGCGGGGCCAGACCCTCGGTCACGCGGGCCAGAGCTTCGGCGACGGAAAGAAGAGCCATCAGCTCCTCAGCGGCGAAACGTGCCGGACCGGCCGCCGGTCTTTTCCACCAGGCGAATATCGGCGAACGACATCGCCCGATCGACGGCCTTGCACATGTCGTAGATGGTGAGACAGGCGATCGACACCGCGACCAGCGCCTCCATCTCGACTCCGGTCTTGGCGTCGACTTTGGCGGTCGCCGTCACCTTCAAGCCCGGCGGATCGCGCGACGGCTCGAACGCGACCGTCACCTCCGACAGGGGCAGAGCGTGGCACAGCGGAATCAACTCGGGCGTACGCTTGGCGGCCATGATCCCGGCGATGCGGGCGGTGGCAAGCACGTCGCCTTTGGGCGCCTGTCCCGCCAGGATCAGCTCGAGCGTCGCCGGCGCCATGGCCACGAAGCCTTCGGCCCGCGCGCTGCGGGAGGTCACGTCCTTGGCCGAAACGTCGACCATGCGGGCCTCGCCTTGGTCGTTGAGATGGCTGAGCCGCGACGTCATTGCGCGGCCTCGCTGCGCGACCGAAGCGGCGCGGCTGCAAGCAGCGTCCGGGTCGCCGCCGCCACGTCGTCCTGCCGCATCAGGCTCTCGCCCACCAGGAAAGCGCGCACGCCGGAACCGGCCAGCCGCTCCAGATCGGCATGGGTGAAAATGCCGCTCTCGGCGATGACCAGGCGATCCGACGGCACCAGCGGCGCCAGGCGTTCCGTCGTCGCGAGCGTGGTGGCGAAGGTCCTGAGATCGCGATTGTTGATGCCGATCAGCTTCGTGTCGAGCTTCAGCGCCCGGTCGAGCTCGGCCTCGTCATGCACTTCGGCGAGGACGTCCATGCCCCAAGCCTGCGCGGCTTTGGCCAGGCGCTCGGCCGTCGCGTCGTCGACCGCCGCCATGATGATGAGAATGCAGTCAGCGCCAAGCGCGCGGGCTTCGTGGACCTGATATGGGTCGATCATGAAGTCCTTGCGCAGCGCAGGCAGGCGCGTCGCCTCCCGCGCCGCGGCGAGATATTCGGGGCGTCCTTGGAAGGAGGGCGCGTCGGTCAGGACCGAGAGGCAGGCCGCGCCGCCCTGTTCGTAAGCCCGCGCCAGCGCCGGCGGATCGAAATCGGCGCGGATCAGCCCCTTTGACGGGCTCGCCTTCTTGATCTCGGCGATGAGGGCGAATTGGCCTTTGCTGATACGCGATTGCAGAGCATCGGCGAAGGGCCGGACCGGCGCGGCGGCCTTGGCCCGCTCGCGCAGGAAGTCCAGGCTCGCCGCCGCCTTGGCGGCGTCCACCTCTTTGCGCTTATAGGCGAGAATATCGTCGAGGACCTGGGCCACGGCCTTAGCCTTTATCACGGCTGAGCTTAACCAGGGCTTCGAGCACGCCCTTGGCTTTGCCGCTGTCGATCGACTGCGCGGCGAGTGCCACGCCGTCGCGCAGCGTCTTGGCCTTGCCCGCGACCAATAGCGCCGCCGCCGCATTCAGCAGGACAATGTCGCGGAACGGACCTCGGTTCCCTCCCAGCACGGCGCGAATATGCGCCGCATTCTCGGTTGCATCGCCGCCGGTCAAATCTTCGGGCTTGGCGTCAGACAGCCCGGCATTCCTCGGCGAAATCTTGAAGGTCGAGATCTTGCCGTGGTCGAGCGCCGCCACCTGGCTGATGCCGGCGGTGGTGAGTTCGTCCAAGCCGTCCTCGCCATGGACCACCCAGGCGCGCTCGACTCCGAGACGTCCCAGCACATGGGCAATGGGCTCGACCCATTCCGCGCCGAACACGCCGACGATCTGATATTTGGCGCCGGCCGGATTGGCCAGCGGCCCGAGCAGATTGAAGATGGTGCGGGTGCCGAGCTCGGCTCGCACCTTGGCGACATGTCGCATGGCGGCATGATGGGCTGGCGCGAACATGAAACCGAGCCCGCAGCCCTCGATGCACTTTGTGATGGTCTCAGGCGCGCACTCGATATTGACGCCGAGCGCCTCCAGCACATCGGCCGAGCCCGAGCGCGAGGAGATCGAGCGGTTGCCGTGCTTGGCCACCGGGACACCCGCGCCGGCCACCACGAACGCGACGCAGGTGGAGATATTGTGCGTGCCTTTGGCGTCGCCGCCGGTGCCGCAGGTGTCGATGGCGCCGTCCGGCGCGCGCACCTTGATCGCACGCTCGCGCATGGCGCGGGCGGCGCCGGTGATTTCCTCGACCGTTTCGCCGCGGGCGCGCAGGCCCATCAGCAACGCGCCGATTTGCGCCTCGCTCGCGCTCCCCGCCATGATGAGCGCGAAGGCTTCGGCCGCTTCGGCTTCGCTGAGGGTCCGCCCCGCCGCCACCTTGCGCAGCGCCAAGCGGAGATCGGCGGGCGCCGCGGTCTCTGCAAGCGCTGGGCTAGAGGGCACCGGCCGCTTCTCTTTGGGCCGAGCCGCGCGCGCGGCGCTCGACGCGGGCAAGATCGAGGAAATTGGCAAGCAGCTGATGGCCGTGCTCCGAGGCGATGCTCTCGGGATGGAACTGCACGCCATGCACGGCATAGCGGGTGTGTTGCAGGCCCATGATCACGCCGTCGGCTGTTTCCGCGGTAATCTCCAGCGCGTCAGGCAGACTGTCGCGCTCGACCACCAGCGAATGATAGCGCGTGGCGGAGAAGTCCTGCGCGATGCCGGCAAACACGCCCTTGCCGGTGTGATGCACTTTCGACAGCTTGCCATGCATCAGGGTAGGGGCGCGGACCACGCGGCCGCCATAGACTTGGCCGATGGCTTGGTGGCCGAGGCAGACGCCGAGGATCGGCACCACCGGCCCGGCCCGGGCGATCAGCTCGAGGCAGATGCCGGCCCGGTCGGGATCGCAGGGCCCCGGCGACAGCACGATCGCCTCCGGCGCCTCGGCCAGGACCTCGTCCACGGTGACCTTGTCATTGCGATAGACGCGCGTCGACGCGCCCAATTCGCCGAGGAAATGGACCAGGTTGTAGGTAAAGCTGTCGTAATTATCGATCAGCGTCAGCATGGCGTGGTGTTACGCTTGTGGCCCGCGCTCCGTCAAGGATTGAGGCGGGCATTGGCCTGCGGAAAGCCTAGGCGCGCAGATCCCGGGGCGACAGGAACAGGTTGAGCGTCCCGCTATTGACCGTAACGCTCGTCCATAGACCGGCCGCGAAATTGATCACCGCAAGGCCGGCGGTCGGATATTTGGTCCTGAGCCGGTCCCGGAAATGTTTCGGTCCCGCGCCCACCAGATCGAGGGCGAAGGCCTGGATTTCGGGGTTATGGCCGACCAGCATGACGCGGTTCGCCCCCGGCTGAACGGCATGGAGCATCTCCAGCATCTGCTCGGGGCTGGCGTGATAGAGCGCGTCGACATAGACGACCTTGGGCTCGACGCGAAGTTCCGGCAGGACCAGCTCAAGCGTGTCGCGCGTGCGCCGCGCCGACGAACACAGCACCAGTTCGGGATCAATGCCGCGCTCGGCCATAGCCTTGCCCATCAGCGGCGCGTCGGTGACGCCGCGCGTGGCCAGCGGCCGGTCGCGGTCGGGCAGGGTGGGATTGCTCCAGCTCGACTTGGCGTGGCGGAGAAGAGAGAGGGTTAGCATCGGGCCGCGCCGCTCATTGGCCGCGTTTGCCGCGCGCGGCGAAGCGCACGGCTTCATCGGCAGCCTTGAACAATGCCCGCGCCTTGCTCACGCACTCGGCCTGCTCGCGCTCCGGCACCGAGTCGGCGACGATGCCCGCGCCGGCCCGCACATACATCATGCCGTCCTTCACCACCGAGGTTCTGAGCACGATGCAGCTATCCAGCTCGCCGCCGGCCGAGAAATAGCCGACACAGCCGGCATAAGGTCCGCGTGCCTCATCCTCGAGCTCGTCGATGATCTCCATGGCGCGCACCTTGGGCGCGCCCGAAACCGTGCCGGCCGGAAAGCCGGCCATCAGCGCGTCGACGGCGTCGAACTCGGCGGCGAGGGTGCCTTCGACATTCGACACGATGTGGATCACCTGGCTGTAATATTCGAGAAAGAAGCTGTCGGTCACGCGCACGCTGCCCACTTCGGCAACTCGGCCGACATCGTTGCGGCCGAGATCGAGCAGCATCAGATGCTCGGCGCGCTCCTTGGCATCGGCCAGCAGCTCATCGGCGAGCGCCTGATCCTGTTCGGGGGTTGCCCCGCGAGGCCGCGTGCCGGCGATCGGCCTGATGGTGACTTGGCCGTCGCGCACCCTGACCAGAATCTCGGGGCTCGATCCGACCACGGCGAAGCCGCCGAAATTCAAATAATAGAGGAAGGGGGACGGATTGACCCGGCGCAGCGCGCGATAAAGCGCGAAGGAGGGGAGCGTGAACGGCGCCTCGAAGCGCTGGCTTAACACCACCTGAAAGATGTCGCCGGCGGCAATGTAGTCCTTGGCGCGTTTGACCTTCGCCATATAGGTCCGCGGTTCGGTGGCGGCCTTGGGCTCCGGATGGGTAGCGTCCACATCCGGCTCGCCGGCATGAGGCAGTGGCTGTTCGAGCCGCTCCAGTACGAGGTTGAGCCGGTCGGCCGCGCGCGCATAGGCCGCCTTGGCGCTGACTCCGGGCGCCGGCCTGACCGGCGTCACCACCGTCATCTCGTCTTTGACGCTGTCGAAGATCACGATCAGCGTCGGCCGCACCAGGATGCTGTCGGGAAGGCCGAGCGGATCGGGCTTCTCGGCCGGCAGATGCTCGATCAGCCGCACCGTGTCGTAACCCATATAGCCGAAGATGCCGGCGGCCATCGGCGGCAACTCGGGCGGCAAGGCGATCGCCGACTCGGCAAGCAGCGCCCGCAGCGAGGCGAGGGCCGGCAACGGCGAGGGCGCGAAAGCGTTGGGATCGGATTGCGGCGCCCGGTTGGTTTCGGCCTTTGCCCCGTCCGCGCGCCAGATGAGATCGGGCTCGCAGCCGATGATCGAATAGCGGCCCCGCGCCGACCCCCCTTCGACCGATTCCAGCAGAAAGCTGTTGGGTCGCTCATGAGCGAGCTTCAGCATGGCCGAGACCGGGGTCTCGAGATCGGCGACAAGGCGCGTCCACGCCACTTGCGGCGCGCCGTCGTCGTAGCGGCGCGCGAAGCTCGGAAAATCCGGCTCGATCGGGTGACCAGTGCTTTGCGGCGTTAGCGGCGTGACGGAGGCCTTCGCGGAACTCATGGCTCTTCGCCGCTGCCGATCAGCTTGGCGAGCGCCTGCCGGTTGATGCTCACGCCATAGCGGCTCTCCAGCGCGCTGAAATATTCCGCAATCGCGTCCTCGCTGATGAGCAGACCAAGCTGATCCTTGAGCCGCGTGGCCTCGGCCTCGTCGAGCGGCGCCGGCGCGGTGACCTTGTCGACCTGGAACACGATGCGGCCCTCCTCGACGCCGGACGCGGCCGAGCCGAAGCCCTTCTCGGGCAAGGTAAAGGCCTGCGCCACGGTCGCGGGAAGCACATTCACGGTGATGCCGTCGCGTTTCACCGGATCGCTGGTCAGGATTTCGACATTGAGGTCCTTGGCGACGTCTTCGAGCGTCTTGCTGCCGCCGTTCAAGGCGGTGACCAGGTCCTGGGCATATTTCGAGACCCGGGCGCGCACCTCGTCGCTGTGCCAGTCTTTGACGATCTCGTCCTTGACCTGATCGAACGGCTTGATCTGCGACGGCACCACGCCCAGCACTTCATACCAGACGACGCCTTCGTCCTTGGCGTCGATCGGATCGTTCTCGACTCCGGTATCGGTGGCGAACACGGCGTTCAGCAGATCGGCCTGCGCCGGCAGCGTGACCGTCGTCCCATCGGGCTTGCGGCCTTCGCGGTCGACCTGGTCGATGACCTGATAGCCCAGCTTGAGATTGCCGGCGATCTCGGTGAGCGTCGACCCTGATGCGAGCTGGTCCTCGATTTTGTCATGCAGATCGAAGATCGCGCCCGACGCGCGGTCCTTGAGCAGCTTTTTCTCGAGAGCCGGCTTCGCCTCTTCGAAGGTTGGGGTCTTGCCGGGCTCGATCGCGGTCACGCGCAGCAACACCACGCCGCCCAGCTTGCCGGCGACCGGTTCGCTGACCACGTTCGCATCAAGCCTGAAGGCGGCTTCGGCGATCAGGGGATCGGCAAACTCGGTGCGGCTCAGCGTGCCAAGATCGAGGTCGGCCTCGCTCAAGCCTTGCTCCTTGGCGAGGTCGAGGAAGTCGGTGCCGGTCTTGATCTTATTATAAGCGGCGGTGGCCGCATCGATATCGGGGAAGGGGATCTGCTGGAGATGGCGGCGCTCCGGCTTGCCGAGCAGGTCCTTGTTGGCCTCGTACGCGGCCCTGACATCCGCCTCGGTGATCTCGACCTGGTCTTTGACGCTCTCGGGGGTGACGGCCAGCACGCCGATCTTGCGGTATTCTGGTTGGGTGAACTTGCTTTGGTGATTCTCGTAAAAGCCCTTGAGGTCGGCCTCGCTCGGCTCGGGAATGGTCCCGGCCACGCTTGCCGGCACCAGGACGTAGCGGAGCGTCCGGGTCTCGCCGTTGAATCGGTTGAGCGCGTCGATCAGCATCGACGGGCTGTTCGCCACTTTGCCGACCGTGCTGAGAATCTGCCGGCGCAAATTCCGCTCGCGCATCGAGACCAGATAGCCCTGCTCGCTCATGTTGATGGTATTCAGCGCCTGCTGGAAGGCGGCGGGGCTGAAATTCCCTGCGGCATCCTTGAAGTTCGGATCTTTCATGATCTCGGCAAGGAGCGCGGCGTCGCTGATGCCAAGCTGGAGCACCCGGGCGTGAGTATCGATGGCGGCGCCGCCGATCAGCCGCTCCAGCACCCGGTTATCGAGGCCGAGCGCGCGCGCCTCCTGGATGCTGAGGCTTCGCCCGGCCTGCGTGCTCATGGACCTGAGCACGTCTTGCTGGGCGCGCATGTAGTCCTGCTGGCCGATCTTGATGTCGCCGACGGTGATAACGTCCTGCGTGCCATAACCCTGGAACCATCCGGCGGGGAACCAAATGATGAAGCTTGCAATCAGCAGGAGAACGAACACGACGCCAATGACGCCTCCAGCCCCTTTGCGTAAAGTATCGAGTGCCACGCCTTTAGAACCTTCCATTCGCTAATTGCCAAAGCCGCGCAGGCGTCCGATGCTTGGACAACCTCGCGCGGCGGCGGCATCATAGGTAGCAAGCGCAAGCCCGGCAAGGCGAGCTATTTGGCCAAGATCTTGGCAAACGGACAAAATGCGCCCGGCTCGGTGCGCGGCTAGTGAGGGGACGTGACAGGAAAGCGGCCGCTCGTCGCGGGCAATTGGAAGATGAACGGCCTTGGCGCCACGTTGGCCGAGCTCAAGGCGCTCAAGGAGCGTCTGGCGCGAAGCCCCGTGCCCGAGGCCGAGATCATGGTCTGCCCGCCGGCCACCTTGCTGGCCCAAGCGCGCTACGCGCTGACCGGCAGCCAAATCGTCCTCGGCGCCCAGGACTGCCACCCGCTGCCGTCCGGCGCCCATACCGGCGACCTCTCGGCCGAGATGCTGGCCGACGCCGGCGCGAGCGCCGTGATCGTCGGCCATTCGGAGCGGCGCAAAGACCACGGCGAGACCGACGCGATGGTAAACGCCAAGGCCCGAGCCGCCTATCGCGCGGGCCTGACGGCCATCATCTGCGTCGGCGAGACCGAACCCCAGCGGCGCGACGGCGTCACTTTGGAGATCGTCAGGCGCCAGCTCGACGGCTCGCTGCCGCCGGCGGCGCGCGGGACCAACACCGTGATCGCCTATGAACCGGTTTGGGCGATCGGCTCGGGTCTGACCCCGTCGCCGGCCGATGTCGCCGAACTGCATGGCTTCATTCGCGGCGAGCTTGGCCGATTGTTGGGGGCGGCGGAAAGCAGCCATATGCGCATCCTTTATGGCGGCTCGGTCAAACCGGCCAATGCCAGCGAGCTCCTATTCGTCCCCGATGTGGACGGAGCCCTGGTCGGCGGCGCGAGCCTGACGGCCAGTGATTTCTTTGCAATTCTATCGGCTTATGCTGGCCGGGGCAGAGGCTGAGAGCCCGCCGGGCAAGCGAGTGGGGTTGGCAAACGCGACGATCTTCGCCATGCTGTCGAGGCTGGTTCGAGGGCAGGGGGACGATCTTTCCGGCGGGGGTCTGATGCGATTGCTGCGCTTCATTGCCGTGGCGCTGGTAACCGCGAGCATAGCGGTGCCGTTTGGCATCGGCGCGGTCGCCGAGCCGCTCGACCGCGAAGTCCTGCCTGAAATTGCAGGGGGATCGCAACCGGCTGCTCACCCGCGAGATGCAGTCGGCCCTCGAGCGCGGCCCTGACTGGGTGAAGGATCATTTGAACACCGGGGATATCGAGAAGGTCAGGGAGTTTCTGGCCGTCGAGGAGATGATCGAGTTCCGCTGCCGCGGCGGCGGGGTGTCCAAAACGACCGAAAAGGCCGCAACCGACGCGGAAACCCCGCCTTTGCCGGACCGCAAGCCCGCGCCTCCGCCAAGCGAGGTCGCGGTCGGCGACCCGGACACGCCCGCGCCCGACCGCAAGCCGGGCGCCTCGCCCTCGGCCACCGCTGACGCTAAGCCTAGCCAAACGGTAGCGGATTCGGATAAGACAGCGGCTCCCAAAACGAAAGCGACAAGATGACCACTGTTCTTCTCCTTATCCACGTCATGGTCGCCATCGCCCTGGTGGGCCTCGTGCTGTTGCAGCGCTCCGAAGGCGGCGCGCTCGGCATCGGCGGCGGCGGCGGCGGTTTCATGACGGGGCGCAGTGCCGGCAATGCCTTGACCAAGTCGACCGCGGTCCTTGCCGCTTGCTTCTTCGCCACCAGCCTGGCGCTGTCGATTCTGGCCGGTCATCAGCGTCCCGCGCCGACCATCATCCCGGCTGGCGAAGGTGGCGGAGCCGGATTGGCGCCGCTCCAAATCCCCGGCACACCGGTTCCCGCCAGCCCGCAAGCTCCGGCCGTCCCCGCCGCGCCGCAAGCCCCACAGTCGCAATAGCACGAGCCCGGACTTCCGGGGATAAACCACCGCTCGTCAACCACGACGCTGTTTGGGGCTTACGACTTAGTGCCATTTCAGTGTAGGGTCGAGGCCCATGGCGCGGTACGTCTTCATTACCGGCGGCGTGGTTTCCTCACTCGGCAAGGGACTCGCCTCGGCGGCGCTCGGAGCGCTGTTGCAGGCCCGGGGGTTCAGCGTGCGTTTACGCAAGCTCGACCCCTATCTCAATGTCGATCCAGGGACCATGAGCCCCTATCAGCACGGCGAGGTGTTCGTCACCGACGACGGCGCCGAGACCGATCTCGATCTCGGCCATTACGAGCGCTTCACCGGACGCCCGGCCTCGCAGGCCGACAACATCACCACCGGTCGCATCTATCAGGAGATTATCGGCAAGGAGCGGCGCGGGGATTATCTCGGCGCCACCGTGCAGGTCATCCCGCACGTCACCGACGCGATCAAGGCCTTCATCACCTCCGGCAACGAGGGCGTCGATTTCGTGCTCTGCGAGATCGGCGGCACGGTTGGCGACATCGAGGGCTTGCCGTTCTTCGAGGCGATTCGCCAGCTCGGCAACGAGTTGCCGCGCGGCTCGACCGCCTTCATTCATCTCACGCTGGTGCCCTACATCCCGAGCGCCGGCGAGCTCAAGACCAAGCCCACCCAGCATTCGGTCAAGGAGCTTCGCTCGATCGGCATCCAGCCCGACGTCCTGCTGTGCCGCACCGACCGGCCTTTGCCCAAAGACGAGCGGCGCAAGATCGCGCTGTTCTGCAATGTGCGCCCCGAGGCCGTGATCCAGGCACTCGACGTCGCCAGCATCTATGACGTGCCGGTCGCCTATCACGAAGAGGGGCTCGACCGCGAGGTCCTGGCCGCCTTCGGCATCACCAACGCGCCCGAGCCGGATCTCGAGCGCTGGCGGCAAATCTCCGAGACCATCGCCAGTCCGGATGGCGAAGTGAACGTGGCGGTGGTCGGCAAATATACCGGCCTGAGGGATGCGTACAAATCGCTCAACGAGGCGCTGGTCCATGGCGGCATCGCCAACAAGGTCAAAGTCAATTTGCAATGGATCGAGTCGCAGACCTTCGAGAGCGAGGATGCCTCCGCCTATCTGGAAGACGTGCACGGCATCCTGGTGCCGGGCGGTTTCGGCGAGCGCGGCTCCGAGGGCAAGATCCAGGCGGCGCGTTATGCGCGCATCCGCCACGTGCCCTATTTCGGCATCTGCTTCGGCATGCAGATGGCGGTGATCGACGCCGCGCGCGAAGCGGGCATCGACGGCGCGAGCTCGACCGAATTCGGCCCGACCGCGGAGCCGGTGATCGGGCTGATGACCGAATGGATGAAGGGCAACGAGTTGCAGCAGCGCCAGTCGAACGGCAATCTCGGCGGCTCGATGCGGCTCGGCGCCTATGACGCGGTGCTCGCCAAAGGCAGCAAGGTCGCCGAGATCTACGGCACCACCCATATCTCCGAGCGTCATCGCCACCGCTACGAGGTGAACATGCGCTACCGCAACAAGCTGGAAGCGGCGGGCTTGCGCTTCTCGGGGCTGTCGCCGGATGGGCTGTTGCCGGAGATCGTCGAGGTGCCCGACCATCCCTGGTTCATCGGCGTCCAGTTCCACCCTGAGCTGAAATCGCGCCCGTTCGCGCCGCACCCGCTATTTGCCTCCTTCATCGAGGCCGCCGTGGAGCAGAGCCGCCTGGTCTAAGGCGCCAGCCTTTCGTTGAACCCAGCCAGGCCGGCTATCGTCAGCATCGCCTTGGCG
>CAVYZG010000009.1:0-198428 GCA_963772925.1 uncultured Alphaproteobacteria bacterium | reverse complement strand
GATGAGGCCGCCTCCTCCGCGGACAAATTCAGCGATTGACGCAGCCAGTTCGGCGGGAACACGACCCACGTTGCTGATGACGACACCTGAAAACTTCGTCAAGGTCCAGACGCATCGCCTTGGCTGACGGCCTGCAGACTCCACCAGAAAGGGCGAGTCCTTGGTGGCTGACAGAGCCTTGGCGATGTAAAAATTGTCCTGCGATCCCTTTCTCCTGGAGCAATAGCACTTGCAGTTTCCGCAGGCTGTTGATTGTAAAGTGATAAACGTTGTCGGCCGCGCAGTCCACGAATAGTTCCAGCCGAATCTCTCCCTTCGAACAGGCCCCGAGGAAGATTGAAAGCATTGAACTCAACCAGTTTCGACTTGTCGCTTTCAATCGTCAGCTCTTTCTCTTGCAGCCTCTTACCGTTCAATTCCAGCATGACTCTGCCGGAAGTCGTCGTCTCCATGCCAGAGGAAGTGACCTGAATCGACGCGCGCGTCAACGGGTGTCGTTCTCCAGCACTTGACTCAGCCTGAGCTGGTTGAGACTGAGATTGCCACCACCGTCTTCAGCGACATCGAAAGGCTGAATTGTGACGCCGGCCATTAGTGTCGTTTCGTCATCGCTCTCGGCCCAGCCCGTTTGTTGAAAATCGCTGATCCAGTGGATCTCCAAGCGATCGTTGGGTGCCGAAGCTAGAAGCTGCTGGGCGAGCTTCAAAGCGCCGAGATGGTTCGTTTTGCGATGGCTGGGCCGCAGATTGTGAACCAAGGTTCGCAGAGCAGACCGGTCCGTTTGCACGTTGTTCAGGACGGTAGTGATGTCCGAGTAAGCGACAATCTGGACGGTGTCGTATCCTGTCAAGCTGCCCAAAACTTGAAGAGCCCGAGTCTTTCGCTTTTGCGAAGCGATCTCCGAACTGCATGCTAAACGAGTTGTCGAGCAGGATGACCGAGGATCCGTCGCTCGACGAACCAAGCGGAGCGGCGATCTTCGAGACCAGGAACGGGCGGGCAAATGCGAGCGCCAAGAGGAGAAGAGCGGAAATGCGGAGGAGCAAGAGAAGCAGTGTCGCAACGACTGCCGTCGAAGTGACTTCTTCGGCAGGCGCGTCACGAACATCAGCGAACTGAACGGGACCTTCCGAGAATCGTCCCTGCGGATGAGATGGATAAGGATCGGCCCCACCATCGTCAGCGCACCGAGCAAGAACCAGGGTTCAGAACTGCATAAGATAATACCGGGGCAGCTCGAACGTGGGGCGGACGGTCTCGATTTCACATTGACTTCCGTCGTGTGGCCAAGTACGAGTAGAGGGCATAGTCGAGGGGACGAGAAGTGTCCAGCAACAGATAGTCAATACCCGAAGGCCACACTCCTTCTTGATTGCACCAATGTGGACATTGAGCTGAGCCAGGTAGCTTCCCGGGCTTCTTCCGGAACCATCAGGACTTCACGTTTGGTTTCCATGTCCTCAAGACGGAAAGCCCCCGAGAACTCAAAATCTTTCTCCTGTGGATCCATATGTGGAACACCACCATGTCATTGCCGCGGTAACGGAACTGCCGCAGGCTCTGAATGATGTCGCGGCCGGCGCATACAGGTCTGAGACGAGGACTACGATGCCACGGCGATGGAACGTCTCAGCCAGAGCCAGCAGAGGCCTGCGAAATTCAGTGCTGAGCGTAGGATTCACTCTGTCCAGGATATGAAGAAGTACTCGAGATATGCCCCAGACGGCAGCGGGCTGGCAGCTTGTCCACGAGTTCTCGTCGAAGTACCAAGCCCACACTGTCTTTCTGTTGCTGGGCGAAATATGCCAGACAGGCTGCCAAGTAGGAAGCATATCTGATTTTCGACAAGGCACCTGATCTTGTACCCCATCGAGGCGCTGACGTCGACCAGCGATATAAACGTTGGTATTGGTCTCACCCTCGTACTCCTTCATGTAGTACCAGTCCGATCGGGCATAGACCTTCCAGTCGATCCGCCGGATGTCGTCGCCGGGCATGTACTGGCGATACTCCGCGAAGTCGACACTGAAGCCGAGGTAAGGCGATCTGATGCAACCCGGAAACAAAGCCTTCCACGACAGTGCGCGCGATAAGCTCCAACCTCCCGATCTTGGCGAGTACGGCTGGGTCAAGAAACCGGAACTTGGAAGTAGTGGCTCGAGGCGGAAGACATGGACAAAGTCACACTTCAAAAGGCAAACCGCCAAGACGCCCAGGCGCGAAGAAGCCGGTTAATGAAATCTCGAGCCGCAAAGGCGCGAGTCTCCACCGATCAACAGCCGTCATTCCGCAAACCCCAATCGATTGGGAATTTCCCCATCGGCGAGAACGCTGGTGCCGGCTACAGAAGAGCTTTCGTCGCTTTGGCGTCTTGGCAGCTCATTCGGTCGTTACCCGTGAATTCCGGACTTTGGCGTGGGCACGGTCCCGATCAGCTTCTCGATGATCTTGTTCGAATCCACCTGTTCGGATTCGGCGTGGAAGTTAGTCAGGATGCGATGGCGAAGCACCGGAAAAGCGAGGTGGCGAATGTCATCCACCGAGACGTTGTATCGGCCCTGCATTGCGGCGCGAGCCTTGCTCCCAGAATGAGAAACTGCGAGGCTCGCAGGCTCGCGCCGTAGTTGACCCACGAGCGTACAAAATCGGCGCCGACATTGTCGGTAGGCCGCGAGGCGCCGCACCAGACTGACGGCGTAGCGCACCACAGAGTCGGCAACGGGAATCTGGCGAATGACGCGCTGAAAATCCAGATATCGCGGCCGAATCGCAACGGGTCCGAACTCCAGCTTGCCGGTTGCCGGGTGGTGGCGTTCACGACCGCGATCTCATCCTCTTCAGGAAAGATACTCGATCACGATGTTAAACATGAACCGGTCTTGCTGGGCTTCCGGCAGGGGATAAGTGCCCTTCCAACTCGATGGGGTTCTGGGTCGCAACACGAAAACGGACGTCCAATTGATAGGTGGTGCCCTGGACGGTAACGCTGTATTCCTGCATTGCCCTTCCAGCAACGCGACTGCGTCTTGGGGGCGTGCGACGATTTCGTCGGCCAGGAGAATGTTGGTAAAGATAGGGCCTTTGACGAAAAAACCAGAGTGCCGATGGCCCGTGGTGTGATCCTCTTCGATGATGTCGGTCCGCGTGATGTCGGCCGGCATTAAGTCGGGCGTAACTGAATGCGTTTGAAGTTCAGATCGGTGACATTGGCGATCGTTTTATTGAGCAACGTCTTGGCAAGACCTCGGGACGCCCGTAATGATGGAATGGCCTCCCACGAGCAGGGAAGTCAACACCTGTCCCACGATGCTGTCCTGGCCACGACTTCTCCTTTCGAATTTTCCTTCAAATTTTTTCGTGGGCAACCTTCAGTTTCTCGAGGATCGCAACTTCAGACTCGGCAGGTTCGAGGCCGAGCCGGACGTGGCAGATGCAGTTTGGCATTCAGATTCATAGAGCTAGTGTCGATGTCGAGCGATTGGATGTGCGAGTCCAAGACGAATGACTTTCCCGAATACTGAAGAAGCCCGAAGCCTGACGAAAGATGGGCCATTCCTTGAGCATCGTCATTCAGCGTCAGTGGTGATGGGACATATCGTCATTCCCGTTTATCTAGACCGAAAACTGAGACCGGAATTTCCTCGAGAACCTACTGCCGGGATGATCCATCCTCGAGGGTCCTCAAAGTAACTCCTGTGCCGGCTCGAATCCGGGTGCAATCTCTAACGCAGCCAGACTTCTTTCCTGGCTTCTATTTTCTCCCCATTCGAGCAGGCACATCGCCGGCGATCTCAGATGAACCGCCGCTTTGTCGGTGGGGGATCAAGTGCGAACAACGCCCGATACTCTCGGAATGTAATCCGATGGTCCCGGGCGCTCGCGCGAAGTCGGCAAATACCTGATGCGACTCGGCATCGAAAGGATATACGAACATTGCCGTTGTCCAAGGCCTGCCGTGCGTCCTGCGGCCTGTTCAACTCCTTGAGCCAAAGCGCCAGCTGCTTCGACGAGTCAAAATCACTGTCGTGAATGGCTGTTAATGCCTGCAACTCGGCTGCCGCCTCGGACAAGGCGGCCTTGTTCCTTGTAAATCTCTCGCTCAGTTGCTTATATGGATTGTCAGACTCGACGTAACCGGGAAAGATGCTCTTGGCCTTGTTGAATTCCCGACAGCCTTGGCGTGCTCACCTTCTTTCCGATAATAACTTGCGAGTTTCAGGTTGGCAAAGAAATTGTCGGGCCGTTCGGCCGAGAAACAGCTCAGCTTTTCGGTCCTGCATTCAGCTCCCGCTTTCGAGCACGAGAAGTCGACAGCCGCGGTGATCCGGCGTACTGACCGTCGAGTATAGGGCATTGAACTGCTCATCAAAGAGCACGTGTTCGGTCGAGCGCCTGCTTTAGTGTATCCGAGAGGCTTGCTCTTGCCCTGAATAGTTCCAGCATCTTCAGACTGCCTTGAATCCGAACTCCTTCTCGATGAAGTCACACGTCTGGCCGGCTTGGAAGTACGAAACCTGGAGCTGACCGTGAGACTGGGGCCGAAGAAAGCCACGATCAGCTCGCCGACGGCAAGAGCTTCCTTTTCCCTGGATCGCCGTGACGACTCCAGATTCAAATCGTCTCCCGAAACCCGGTTTGGCGCGATGCTCCTCCATGACCGAGATGCCTTCCGTAAACGAACGGGGAACCCGATGATCCGTAGCCTGCAGCGTGACGACACGGCGAACTCGTGCCAGAGCGTGCTCGCCCCAATTGAAGTTCCTTTAGGGCGCGCGCTCACGAGTCCATCACCACACCGCGACCGAAGCAAACGCCCAGCGCTCCGAGGCCGGGCACATCCATCGTCCGGACGGCGAAATCTTCATGGTCGGGAAACATCTCCAAGTAAATGGGCTTCCTGGCGTGAAATGGTACTTTTTCGAGAGTGTCTGAAAGGCCTCTTCCAGCAGGTCGGAACATAATTCGAAAGCAGACTTCATTCCTTCTGATGCAGTCGCACGTTGAGCTCGCCGTCTTCGATTCGTCGAAGTTCGCATAACTGTCGATGAGCTTGAGTGTGTTGAAAGTCGAGACGTTGTACGGGTCGTTCTCGAAGCCGCGATCTAGAATCTCGTCGGCTGCCTTCTCTTCCCCAATCCGCATCAGATTGGCTCCTAGCGCAGCATACGCCTTCCAAAGTCTGGGATTAGTTTCGATCGCCTTTTTGAAAAACTCCACCGATTCCGTGTAGAGACGTTGTGTCACGCAAAAATGGCCCAGGGCCTCAAACACTTCCCTCCATACCCTCCGAATTGATCTGCAACGCGTCCTGAATGCTCGCTTGCATCGCTGCGTCCTGGCCCTGGGCAAAGCGCAACACTGCTCTGAGAGTATGGGTCTCGAGGAGCGGGGATTCATCTTGAAGCAAACGGACACTCGCGTTCGGCGTCATCGAAAGCCTCAGCCTGCAGCGCAAACTGGGCTCGGCCGCGTAAGCACGCTTCGAGGTTGGGATTGACTTCGAGCGCCTTGGCGAGGAGCTGCTCAACTTCCTCACCAGCTGCCTCGCCGCGGCACAAAGCCAGTCCCAAAATGGCTTCCGGGTGTTTGGGATTCAGTTTCAAGATGTCGGCAAAACAGAGGCCGCCTCGGTGGGATTGTACTTTTCAAGGAACAAATTCCCCAGGCCACCCAGGTATCAAAGTCGTGGGGTTCTGCTCCGTCACTTGCTTGAAGAGACGGTCAGGCTCCTTGTATCGTAAATGTGCAGGGCTGCGCCGCCAGACCGAATCTGTCGCCAGCCGCTTTGGCTAGCCCGTGCTACATATGGAGAAGAGCTCGGCGGCTCTGGGCGAACTCTCCCAAACCCTTGAGCAGCGGGCCAGCTCCAGTTGCGCGTCGATCGCCAGCGGAGACCTGCCTGGCTGCTCTCCCGTAGACCATCTTGTGTCGACGTGCCTACCCAGCGCAGAACCAAAGCCCTTCCCAGGAAGAAGTGCCAGTCGGGCGATTCCGAAGAGTCTTGAGGTAGTCGTGGCGAGAGTCTCAACCTTTGAGTACTGGCCGGTGATCAGCAAGCAGCGGAGCAAGCCTACGGCGACTCTCGTTTCGGCTCTTGCCGGGAACGGTCGCGCAGGCTTTCGTAGGCCCGCAGTGCATCTGGGTAGTCGCGGCGTAGAAATGCCTGACCGGCGGTCTCCGAGTCGCGCCGGAATCTGCGAGCTGTCTGGCGAGCCAAAGCGAGAAACTAAGAGCGGAGAAAATGGAGAGTAGCAGTAAAACTTTCTTCATCGTGTTAGAACCGGACAACATTCCCCCGAGCTTTGAAAAAATTCCAATTACGTCATTGGGAGGGCGAGGCTCCCGCCGAGCCGTTCTCGATCGGCAGCTTGCCACCGAGCGGCTCGGCAGGAGCCTCGCCCTCCCAAATTTTTTCATAGCTCCCCTTGGAAGAGGCGAAACGCGGAGCGCCGGGGGTTGTCCGTCCGGCTTTCCCTTAGTACTCCTATTCGTAATTACGGTGACGTATTTTGATGGATCTAATCTAGTCGAACGTGTTCCATACGTCATGCCCGCGCAGGCGGGCATCCAGGCGGCGCTGCCTTGCCGGGATCCAGCATCTGGATTCCCGCTTTCGCGGGAATGACGGGATTAGGAAACTGGTCGCTGTGAAATATGTCACCGTAATAAGTAGACCGCGGCACCTAGTCATCAAAACAACCCCGGCGCCAATGGCGCTGCCCCCTTTGGTAAGGGGGAATTGCAACCACAAGAACTCGCGCGACAACGATCAAAGCGGAACTGCTTTCATAGCTTCAGAGAACTCTCAAGGACAAGAGGTCAAGAACCGAGCCCCTCATTTCTTCCTCGCAGCATTCAACTTCTGGATTAATTGTTCTACCAACTGGATCAGGAGGCTCTCCATTTGTTTGTTGTATGCGTCCTCCGGTAATGTCGCTTTCTTGTATTTCAAGTCCTGAATGGCTCCTTCCAGACGCTGTTTTCAGGCACCAAGAGTCTCAATTCCGGTGAGGCACTCCCCGTCGTTGCCAGGGTCGCGGCAGGCGCTTGCAGCGAAATCTTAGCCGCCAGCAACCCTTCCCCATTGGCGGGCGAAGGGCGGGCAACAGCCGTAGCGTCGCCGCTGTCTTCCAACAGAGGGGTCTCGGTCGCCAGTCGGCCCTGCTCCTTGTACCAAGACTCCACGCGCTGTGCAGCATAGAGATAGGCTTCCAGAATGGACACCTCGGAGTTCTTGTCTGTGTCGGCAGCCTTGTTCTTGAACGCCTCAACGAAAAACTGGCCAAAGACCGTGTCGTTGCTCTCAAACTCGCTCTTGGTCGCGGTGATAACGACGCGACCGTTGCGGCTCAAGGTCTTCGTCAATATGCCGCTGCACGGCGTGCTACTGACCAGCACCACGTGACGTCTATCAAAGCGATCCAGCCAACTCTTAAGCTCGGCACCCGTGGCGTCAGGCCCGACCAGGTTGAACTTGTAATCAACGCCGTCAAAACTGCCGTGGCCGATGAGGAAAACCAGGAGTCGGCCGTCAGCGGGTACTCTCGCAGATAGCCCATCGAAGGCCTTAGCGAGTTCTACCTTGGTGGCCTTGCCATTGGCCAGCGTGGCATTCATGCTTGGATCCTCGGTCAAGAGGACGATGTTCTCACGCGGGATGTGCATTTCATCCTTCAGGACTTGCAGCATCTGGCTCGACCAGTTCCAAAACTTCTCCTTGAATTCGCTATTGCCCGAGGCACTACTGACGATCAACGCGTAGCTTGAAGACTGTGCGGCAATGGGCTGCACGGTCAGAAATAGGAAGCTGCCAAGAATGAAAGTGAATCGGAGCATCTGGAACCTAATCTGCAACTGGGGGCCGACGGTAGGGTGATTTGTCCCCCTTTTCCAAGGGAATCGAAGCTTTGAGAAAGCTTCGCCGCGTTTTTTGCGGCAGGGGGTCTTCGTTAGTTCGTGCCACACCCCCTGTGGTCCCCCCTTGCCAAGGGGGACAAACCTCTGGCCTTCGGCCAGAGGGAAATTCCGGCTTTCGCCGGAATGACAGGGACAAAATGAACAGGGATCCTCACGCCAGCTCCTCGCGTCTCCTCCAGGCCCATTCACAAATGAGGAGGGTACAGAGGACGATGAACAAAATGGGCATGTCCCACAGCGGCAGGATTTGCGGCACGGCATTCGGCCGCTCCACATACGTCATTTCTTCCGGTAGCTGTTTTGCATTGTCCAGCGTGTAGTATCGGCCACCGGTTTCTGAAGCAATGCGCTGAAGCAACTCCCGGTTCTGGCCGGGCACTGAAGAACTTCCATGTTCGAGTCGGTGACCGCGAAAAAACGCTCCGACTTCCAACTTCTTTCCCCTGTCGTACCGCTGTCACTTGGACGCGATAGGTGCCCTTTTTCCGCGGGCCGATAATCGCCTTGGTAGATTCCGTCCTTCTTGACAACCCACTGTAGTGGCATCTCGGTCGGTTTGCTGCTCGGAGGTGTGATGGTCGCCGTCACTTGAGCGTCGTTCAGCTTGGTGAACGTAGGGTCATTCACTTCAACGGCCAACGTTACAGCCTCACCCTCTGGAATCACATTCCGGTCAACGGCCAGGTCCACTTGATCAGGTGCCGAGCCTGCCAGCCAGCGCAACATCTGCCGCCAGAAGACTTCGTGCGAGTCGTCTTCGTGCGGCATGTCCATCTGCCAGGCCCAGGAGTTTCCTGTCATCAGTGCCGCTGCGCGTCCGCGTCCGTAGCGATGCGCCGCCCCAGTAAGATCATGTTACGGCGTGCCTCGCTGCCAAGAGCCAGCACCGTGGCGCCGGGCTTTACGTTGCTGATGAGGTTGTATTCCTCGAGTTGAGGCAGCGCGTTCCATCGCCTTTCGTTGACGCTTTCCGTCCACATCCAGGCGCGTCGCCAAATGGGAGCGACCGTGAGGTGTGAGACGAAACTTGACCGGCTCGAGCACGAACAAACTGGAGGGCGGGGTTTGGCCAAGCACCACCGGCGAGACATCGGCGATCGGCGTGCCGGCGTACTTCCCTGCGTCAAACGAATTTCTTCCTCCCAGCATGATGAAGCCACCACCGCGCTCGCTGGCGAATTCGGAAATCATCTTCAACTGTTCGCAGAAAAAAATGTCGCTTCCATGCTGCCCAAAATCAGGCCCTTGTACTGAAAGAGATCTGCTTTCGAAGTCGGAAAGCCTGCCGCCAGGTTGTCTTCGCTTTCGACACCCTGCGGTAAAACTTGTTGCCGGAGGTTCTCAGCAATGTCATCAACTGGAGATTCTTGTCTGGCTCGATGGCAGCGCGAATGAACTTGAACTCCCATCGCGGCGTTCCTTCAAGGTAGAGAATCTTGGGCCGCGAGTCTTCGATGTTTACGAGCAGGGTTGCGAGAGTTGTTGCGTTGAATGGGCTCACCGGGCTGAACGGCGACCGAAACCGTGTACGACTTCAACCCCTTGCCCTTTGAAGCCAGGTTCAGCTCAACCGTTTGAATATCGTTATTCCGGGTCAGCGCCACCGGCTTCGATTGCACGAGCTTGCCACCTTCGCGTACTTCCAAAACCACGTTCTTGCCCGCATAACCGTTGCTTCGCAAAGAGACAACCGCCGTGGTGATCGACTCTGGCAGAGAAGTTTGCGGAGCGGTGACCTGGATCAACTCAATATCCTTTTCAATCTCAGGGCTGCCAACCGCGCAAACGTTCACGGTGATCTTTCGGCTTTGCAGTTTGCCAAGAACTGTCGCCAGGTTCTTGGAGCGGTTGTCTGCCCCATCTGTGAACAGCACAATGCTGGCCAGCGGAGCGGCGTCGAGTTCTTTCATCGACATCGTCGACCGCCGATTCCAGGCTGGTACCCGTGCCGATGAGCTTCCAGCGTTTGGGGCGATTCCAGCTTCTGCGCGTTTCTGGAAAAACGAAATGACCGAGTACGGAATTTTTTCTAGGACATCCGCCAAAAAACTGCCTTGGCCTGGATCCAGAAACTGTTTCAGAGCCTCCAGCCGGCTTTTGCCGGCGGCATCCTGAATGGTCATGCTCCCAGAGTCGTCAAACAGCAGCGCTGCAATGTTTTCGCGCGGCAGCAGGGTTGAGACGTGCAAGGAAGGGCGAAGGAGGGCAAAGAGCAGGCACCACAGGATCGCAATTCTCAATAAGGGAAGGGGCAAACGCTTCCAGGACAGAGTTGCTTCCTTGCCTTCGGTCAAGCGATTTCGGTAAAGAAAAAAGACACCCGCAGCACAGGCTGCAGCCAGCGCCAACAGCAACCAGCCAGCTAGAGGGCTCTCGAAGGACAGCTTCCCTTTCTGGAAGAGGAACCATTTATAGTTGAAAAGAAACTGGAAAACCGAGTCCATAAGAAGGCTAATTATTCAGATCGGAACCTTGCCCGCTGGATGAGCCCACCCACATGCCAGAATGACTAATGACTAAGCTCGAATGACTAAACAAATCCGAATGCCCGCTGAAAGGTTGAACGTTCGGGCTTCGACATTCTTTAGTCATTCGTGCTCAGTCATTAGTCATTCTTTGAGCATGTAGGCTTTACGCATGCAGGCGTCGGGAAAGGTCTTTTTCCTGAGGGGCCCAGAAGTCTATTCTCCAATGCGTCAATGCGTCATCGAATATATGATGTAGTTGATCCCCAGGCGGTAGGCTGTGGAGGAGTACTTTTCCGGATAGTACGGGACGTCGGCCCATTCCCACGCATCGCCCAAATCTGAGTTGAAGTTGATCATCACCATGAGGCGTCCGGTGTCGTCGAAAATCCCCCGGAAGTGGGCGTCATAGCCATCCTTTTCGTAGGTGACACCGCTGTAGAGCGTTTGGGCTCCAGGCACCTGCGTCAGTGCTTCGACGTCGAAGAAACAGTGGAAAACAGGGTGTGACAGCGGGATCTCTTCAATCTTGCACGCCGGAAAAACCTTGCGAATCTGCTCCTCGAAATTGGCCCACTCATAAGTGCCGTGAAAATCGTCAACCACGAAAAATCCTCCGCGTTGCAAATACTCACGCAAGATATCTGCCTCTTCCTGAGAGAACTGCATGTAACCCACTTCGACGGCATAGAGAAACGGATACTTGAAGATCTCCTTCGAGGTAAGGGGCAGATAAAGTTCTCGCTCTCGAACATTTAGATTTGTCAGACGCTTGATGCCAGCAATGAAAGTGAGATCAGCTTTCGGTGCGTCAGTGGTCCAGGCGCCATAGCGCCATCCGTAACCTCCGCTGTACACGAGACGAGCAAAAGCAAAATCCCTGCCTTTTTCCGCGCGACTCATTTCGACCGCATCGTCCGCTGAGAAATTGCGATTCACACGACGGGAACGCCGCACGGGTTGATCGTCTGTTTGTGCCAGAGCCGTGGCGATGAGAACCAACAGGCTCAAGGCACTTCCGAGTGTGAATCGTTGGTAGTTCATGGCAGTCACTTTGAGTTTACCGAACTCCCTGAACTGAATCGGAGTTCATTGACGCAGGTTCAGTATAGGGTGAATCGCAATAGGTGACAATGCAAGCTACGGAAAGCCGCAAATGACACGAAACTGCATGGCAAGGGAGTCGAGGCGGAGCACTGCAAAGTCTCGAGCTCAGCGCCGACGATCGTCGAGGGGGGCTGTGCCGTGAAAAGGATCCAGTTGAGCCTCAAAGAGCAACCGGCCGGTTAGTCCCGAAACACGTTGGGTTCGGCAGACTTTAAGATGGTTTCTAGTGGATTCGTCCAAGAATTTCGTCTTGTCTGGAGTCTAGGTGCGAAAGATACAATCGGCCTCCAGGCTTCAGGAAACGCCGAACAGCAGCGACGAGCTCTGCAAGGGTCAGCGAGATTTCGTGACGTGCGGCAGCCTTTTGCAGGTCCGGATTCAGCCGGCCACGGTCTGCAGGCCAGTACGGCGGATTCGCTGTGATGGTGTCAAAGCCGCTGGGTGAGGCAACAGGAGAAACACTTTGAAGATGGCCCAAGCCCAGAAACCGGATGTCCGCCTGGAGTATGTGGATCCGGTCCTCCAAGTGAAACTGTGCGACGTTCTTCCGTGCCAGGGAAAGCAGTTCCGCATCCAGTTCCACTCCCAAGCCATAACGAAATGGAGAGCGCTGCCACATGATGACTTCAGAGAGACCAGACATGACCCTGCCCCGCCGACAATTCTGCATCTGGCCGCGGGCGCTGCCACGCTGCCGGTCAGGGCGCGGATAGCGCGCGCGCAGCCTATCCGACCCGGCCGGTGCGCCTGATCGTCGGCTTTCCGGCCGGCGGGGTCGGCGACGTGCTCCGCGGCTGACGGGACAATGGCTGTCGGACCGGCTCGGCCAGCCGTTCGTCGTCGAGAACCGGCCGGGCGCCGCCACCAACATCGCGACCGAGGCGGTCGTGCGCGCGGCGCCCGACGGCCACACGCTGTTGTGGATCACCGCCGCGAACGCGATCAACGCCTCGCTCTACGAGAAGCTCAGCTTCAATTTCGTCCGCGACGTCACGCCGGTGGCAAGCGTCGTCCGCGGACCGGGCGTGATGGAGGTGAACCCGGCCGTCCCGGCCAAGACGATCCCCGAATTCATCGCCTATGCCAAGGCCAATCCCGGCAAGATCAACCTGGCATCGAGCCGCCCGGGCACGGTGAGCCACGTGGCCGGCGAACTGTTCAAGATCATGGCCGGGTCGAACATGTGCACGTGCCGTACCGCGGCGAAGCACGGCTTGCCGCCTGAGCAGATTAGTGCAGCGATTTCAATCAATTAGGATTTCGGCGCGGCAGGAATGTTGAGTTGTTCTCTGTGCGGATGGGCGCGCCCCGGCCGCAAACCCACCAGCCTCGGCCGGGCCGGATCGGTCAGCGCCGGCCGCGCCGCCATGAAGCGGCCGATGAAATCCTTCTTGGCCGACAGCATCTTGCCGAAGCCGAGATCGTGCGCCGTGGTCTGGCCGTTCAGCTCGCCGCCGGCGGGATGGCCCTTCTCGATGCGCAACACGCCGAGCGCCTCGGTGCCGTAAGGCGCGATGCCGTACGCCGCGCCCGCCTCGCATGATGGCGCGCACCAGGCTGTCGCCGTAACCGCGCCGGCACGGCGATCTCGTAGGCCAGCTCGCCGGAGAACGAGAGGCGATAAAGCCGGCCCGGCGTGCCGCCGCAGACCGTGACGTCGCCGCAGGCGAGATAGGGAAACGCCGCGTTGGAGAGATCGTAGGCCGGATCGACCACCGCCTGCAGCACGTCGCGCGCGCGCGGCCCGGCCACCGCATATTGCGCCCATTGCTCGGTGACCGAGACCAGCTCGCACGTCGAGCTCGGGCCAGAGACATTGCTGGGCGAATTCGAGATGCTGCATCACCTTGACCGCGTTGGCGGTGGTGGTGGTCATGAAATAATGATCCTCGGCGAGCCGCGCCGTGGTGCCGTCGTCGAGCACGAAGCCGTCCTCGCGCAGCATCAGCCCGTAGCGCGCCTTGCCGACGGGCAGCGTCGAGAAGGTGTTGGCATAGACGCGGTCGAGGAAGATGCCGGCGTCCCTCCCCTGCACGTCGATCTTGCCGAGCGTCGACACGTCGCACACGCCGACGCGCTTGCGGACATTCGCCACCTCGCGGTTCACCGCGTCTTGCGGCGCCTCGCCGCGCTTCGGGTAATAGAGCGCGCGCAGCCACGGCCCGGTCTCGACGAACACGGCGCCCTGCTCCTCGGCCCATGCATGCGACGGCGCGAGCCGCGCGGGGCGGAAATCCTGCCCGCGATGATGGCCGGCAAAGGCGCTGATGGCGACCGGGGTGTAGGGCGGGCGGAAGGTGGTGGTGCCGACCGCGCCGATATAGCGCCCGGTGACGATGGCGAGCACCGCCGCGCCGTTGGCATTGGAGGTCTTGCCCTGGTCGGTCGCCATGCCGAGCGTGGTGTAGCGCTTGAGATGCTCGGGCGATGCGGAAGCCTTCGCGCGCGGCGAGCTTCACGTCGGACACCGTCACGTCGTTCTGGAAATCGACGAACGCCTTGCCGCGACTGTTGGCGACTTGCCACAGCGGGCTTGCGCGAGCCGGCTTCGTCCGCAACGGCGGGAGCGCCGCCGGCCTGCGCGGTGAATCCGCATTCGGCCGCCGCCGCCGCGCCGGCGCCATGCCCCTCGGCCAGGCATGCGCCGAGGCCGAACGAGCCTGAGGCCGCGCCGGCGACGCTCATGCCCGGCGGCAGCGTGCCAGGGACCAGCGCCGAGAGCGCGTCGCTCCATTGCGGCTTGCCGTTGAGATGGGTGGTGAGGTTGACGGTCGGATTCCAGCCGCCGGACACGGCAACCAGATCGCAGGCGAAGCGCTCGGTCTTGCCGCTCGCATCGCCTGACCTCGACCGCCTGCACGCCATGACCGCCGCGCACCTGCTGGATCGTGGCGCCGGAGAGATAGCGGGCTTGCGCCGCCTCCGCCGGCGCTTGCGCGCGCGGCGAGGCGCTCTTTCGTGCATCGATCAGCGCGGCCACCGTAACGCCGGCCTCGGCGAGATCCTCGGCCGTGCGGAAGGCGTCGTCGTTGTCGGCGAAGATCACCGCGCGCCGGCCCGGCGTGACGCCGTAGCGATTCACGTAGGCGCGCACGGCGCCGGCCAGCATGACGCCAGGCCGGTCGTTATTGCCGAACACGATGGGCCGCTCGATCGCGCCGGCCGCCAGCACCGCGCGCTTGGCCACGATGCGCCACAGCCGCTGGCGCGGCTCGTGCGCGGGCGGCTTGGGCACATGATCGTTGACGCGCTCGATCGCGGCATAGGTGCCGCCGTCATAGACGCCCTGCACGGTGGTGCGGCGCAGGATGCGGCAATCGGGCAGGCTTTCGAGCTCGGCCTCGGCCGCCTCCACCCAGTCGAGCGCGGGACGCGCCGTCGATCTCGTAGCGCTCGGCGAGCAGCCGCCCGCCGAGGCGGAAATCCTCCTCGCACAGGATCACCCGCGCGCCGGATCGCGCGGCGGCGAGCGCAGCGGACAGACCCGCGGGCCCTCCGCCGATCACCAGCACATCGCAGAAGGCGTTGGTCTTCTCGTAGTGGTCGGGGTCCGGCGCCTCGGCGGCGCGGCCGAGCCCCGCGGCGCGGCGGATGGCCGGCTCGTAGAGCTTCTCCCAGAAGGCGGCCGGCCACATGAAGGTCTTGTAGTAGAAGCCCGCGCCGAAGATCGGCGAGAAGATCTGGTTCGCCGCCAGCAGGTCGAACCGCAGCGACGGCCAGCGATTCTGGCTCGCCGCGGCAAGCCCGTCATAAAGCTCGATGGTGGTGGCGCGGGTGTTGGGCTCGCGCCGCGCACCCGAGCGCAACTCGACCAGCGCGTTCGGCTCCTCGGACCCCGCGGTCGAGAATGCCGCGCGGACGATGATATTTGAACGAACGGCCGACCAGACGCATGCCGTTGGCGAGCAGAGCCGAGGCGAGCGTATCGCCCTGGATAGCCGGTGAACTGCTCGCCGTCGAAGCTGAAGCGGACGGGCTTCGACCGATCGATCAGGCCGCCCTTGGCGAGCCGGTTGGGCTGGGAGCTCATGGCTTGGCCCCCTCGCCCGCGAACTCGACGGCGACGATCTCATGCGTGGTGATGTTGCGCGTCACCACGAGCCAGGCGTGGCAGCCCGCGCTGTGATGCCAATGCTCCTTGTGCAGCCCGGCGGGGTTCTCGCGGAAATAGACATAATCCACCCAAGCGTCGGTCGCGCTCGGCTCGAGGCTGTCGGGCCGCGTCACCGTGGCGTCGCCGCGATAGGTGAACTCTTCCAGCGCCCGCTCACCGCAATAAGGACATTTGATCCGCATGGCTTCAGGCCTCAGTGCAAATTGGGCTGCGCGCCCATGCCCTTTTCGTCGATCACGCGCGCCGCGGGCGAAGCGATCGAGACGATAGGCGGCGGCAAAGGGATGCGGCTCGTCCTTGGCGATGAGATGGGCGAAGCACCAGCCCGAGGCCGGCGTCGCCTTGAAGCCGCCATAGCACCAGCCGGCATTGAGATAGAGATTGCAAGCGGCGTCTTGTCGATGATCGGCGAGCCGTCCATCGTCATGTCGAGCAGCCCGCCCCAGGAGCGCAGGATGCGCAAGCGCCCGATCACCGGCATCAGCGCCATGCCGCCTTCGCACACATCCTCGATCACCGGCAGATTGCCGCGCTGGGCGTAGGAATTGTAGCCCTCGATATCGCCGCCGAACACCAGCCCGCCTTTGTCGGACTGGCTGACATAGAAATGCCCGGCGCCGAAGGTCATCACCACGTCGATCACCGGCTTGACGCCCTCGGTGACGAAGGCCTGCACCGAATGGCTCTCGATCGGCAGCCGCAGGCCCGCCATCGACGCGACGCGCGTCGAGTTGCCGGCGCAGGTCAGCGCCACCTTGTTGGCGCCGATGAAGCCCTTCTCGGTCTCGACCCCGAGCACGCGCCCCTTCTCGATGCGGAAGCCGGTCGCCGCGCAATTCTGGATGATGTCGACGCCGCGGTGTCGGCCGCGCGGGCATAGCCCCAGGCGACCGCGTCATGCCGCACCGTGCCGCCGCGCGGCTGCAACAGCCCGCCGCGAATGGGAAAGCGCGCATTGTCGAAATCGACGAACGGCACCAGCGCGCGCACCTGCTCGCGGTCGAGCAGCTCGGCATCGACGCCGTGCAGCCGCATGGCGTTGCCGCGCCGCGCATAGGCGTCGCGCTGCGGGTCGGAATGGAACACGTTCAGCACGCCGCGCTGGCTGACCATGGCGTTGTAGTTGAGGTCCTGCTCGAGCCCCTCCCACAGCTTCATCGACCATTCGTAGAACGGGAGATTGCCGGGCAACAGATAGTTGGAGCGGACGATGGTGGTGTTGCGCCCGACATTGCCCGAGCCGATATAGGACTTCTCGACCACGGCGACATTGGTGATGCCGTGCTCCTTGGCGAGATAATGCGCGGTGGCGAGCCCATGCCCGCCGCCGCCGACGATCACCACATCGTAGTGAGGCTTTGGCTCGGGCTCGCGCCAGATCGGCTTCCAGTTGCGGTTGCCGGTGACCGCGTTGACGAGCAGACTTCCGAGCGAATAGCGCATGGGCGCGATCTTTGCGCCGCGGCGCGAGCGTCGATTGACATTTCGCGCCGCTTGTTTGACATTTTGCGACATGGCGCCAAGCCGAACTCGGACCGGACCGCGACCCGGCCGCCCGCGCCAGCAACGCCGCAGACGGTGGGCTTCCTGCTCGTGCCGGGCTTCGCGCTGATGTCCTACGCCGCGGCGGTCGAGCCGCTTGCGCGCGGCCAATCTGATCTCGGGCAAGGAGCTTTACCGCTGGTGGAACGCCGCGCCCGGCGGCAAGCCGGTGATGGCCTCCAACGGCCTCGCCATCATTCCCGATTGCGGCACCGCGACCGAGCGCGAGGCCGACATGGTGTTTGTCTGCGCCGGCGGCAATCCCGCGCTGTTCGACGACAAATCCGTGTTCGCCTGGCTCAGGCGTCTGGCGCGGAAGAGGCGTCGCCATCGGCGGCATCTCCGGCGGGCCTTACGTGCTCGCCAAGGCGGGCCTGCTCGATCAGCGCCGCGCCACGCTGCATTGGGAGCATCTCCCCGCCTTCCGCGAGGCCTTCCCCGATGTCGCGGTGGTGCCGTCGCTGTTCGAGATCGACGGCAATCGCATCACCTGCTCCGGCGGCATCTCCGCGCTCGACATGATGGTGGCGCTGATCGAGCGCGATCACGGGCGCCAGCTCGCGGCCGCCGTCGGCGACTGGTTCCTGCACACGCATATCCGCGAAGGCTTCGGCCCGCAGCGCATGGATCTCCGCTACCGGCTCGGCGTCGCCGACGAGAAGCTGCTCGCGGTGCTGCGCGCCATGGAGACCAGCATCGAAACCCCGCAGCCCCGCGCGGCGCTGGCCGCGCCAGGCCGGCATCTCGCTCCGCCAGCTCGAGCGGCTGTTCCATCGCCATATCGGCCATGGCATCCATTTTCATTACCGCTGGCTCAGGTTGGAGCGGGCGCGCCAGCTCCTGCGCGAGACCACGCTGCCCGTGCTCGACGTGGCGCTCGCCACCGGCTTCGCCTCCGCCAGCCAGTTCGCCCGCGCCTATGCGCCGCGCCTTCGGCGAGCCGCCGAGCCGCACCCGCCTCAGCGGGTGAAGGTCGGCGTGGCCGAGCTTCGCCGGATCGTGCTAGCTTGAGATGGAGGCGGATGGCGACCACGAAACTTTCATCCAAGACTGCTGCGAGCGCGGACCAATGCGCGCCGGCGCGCTGCCGCTTCGCGCGCGGCCTCGGCCACGAGCGGCGCCCCGAAGCCCGACAGCTACGTCACCGGCTCCAACGCGCCGACCACCGGCGAGCTCCAGCTCGAAGTCTCGATCGGCCGCAGGGTGAGGCTGCTCCGCCAGCGGCTGCAACTCACCGCGACCGAGCTTGCCGCCGAGGCCGGCCTCTCCCCCGGCATGCTGTCGAAGATCGAAAATGGCGGCACCTCGCCCTCGCTCTCGACCTTGCAGGCGCTGTCGCGCGCGCTCAACGTGCCGATGACGAGCTTCTTCGCCGATTTCGAGGAGCGCCGCGACTGCTCCTATGTGCGCGCCGGCCAAGGCGTGCTGATCGAGCGGCGCGGCACCAAGTCCGGCCATCGCTACGAGCTGCTCGGCCATTCGCTCTCCGGCGACATCATCGTCGAGCCTTATCTCATCACGCTGAGCGAGGACGCCGAGCCTTACGTGCTGTTCCAGCATGACGGCGTCGAGTTCATCTACATGCTGACGGGGAAAGTGATTTACCGCCACGCCGACAAGCTCTATCCGATGTCGGCGGGCGATGCGCTGTTCTTCGACGCCGGCGCGCCGCACGGCCCGGAAGAGCTGCTCGAGCGGCCGATGACCTATCTTTCGATCATCATCTACCCGCGCAGTTGAATTTCCCTATAGGAAACTTTATTTCACCTGGGTTGACGAGCGGCTTTGCCCCGTACATGGTGAAGGCCGCATTCACCGGAGCTTTTTCACGCATGTGCGGCATCGTCGGACTCTTCATCAAGGACCCAACTCTCGAGCCCGAGCTCGGCCGGCTGACCGCCGGCATGCTCGCCACTTTGTCGGACCGCGGACCTGACAGCGCGGGCTTCGCCGTCTATGGCCAGGGAAAGAGCGGCGAGACCAAGCTCACGCTCCGCGCGCCCTCTGCCGCGGCGATGAAAGAGATTGCCGGCAAGATCGGCCACGCCTTCAGCGATGCCAATATCCTGCTGCACGACACCCATGCCGTGGTCGGCGTCGAGGACCGGTCGCTCCCCCGGCTGTTCGAGTGGCTGGCGCAAGAGGCGCCCGAGATCGAGATGGTCGGACGCGGCCGCCGCATGGAGCTCTACAAGGAGGTCGGCCGCCCCGAGACGGTGGCCGAGCGCTTCGAGCTTGCCTCCATGCACGGCACGCACGCCATCGGCCATACCCGCATGGCGACGGAATCGGCCGTGACCACCGACGGCGCGCATCCCTACTCCACCGGCAAGGACCAGTGCCTCGTGCATAACGGCTCGCTGTCCAATCACAACAATATCCGCCGGGTGCTGAAGCGCGAAGGCTTCTCCTTCGAGACCGAGAACGACACCGAGGTCGCCGCCGGCTATCTCAGCTGGAAGATGCGCGAAGGCATGTCGCTCGGCGATGCGCTCAAAGTGAGCCTCGACGACCTCGACGGCTTCTACACTTTCGTGGTCGGCACCGAGAACGGCTTCGGCGTGCTCCGCGACGGCATAGCCTGCAAGCCCGCGGTGATGGCCGAGACGGATCGCTATGTCGCCTTCGGCTCCGAATATCGCGCGCTCGCCGGCCTGCCCGGCATCGAGACGGCGCGCATCTGGGAGCCCGAGCCCGCCACGGTCTATTTCTGGGAGCGCTGATCGTGCCGGAAGTCGATCTCGGCGCCACGCCGCTCAGGGAATTGAATGCGTCCCTGCACCGGCTGAGCCCCGACACCAATGAGCGGCACTGGATCGTCGACCATCCGGCGGGGCGCCACGCCATCGCCGCCGGGCTCAACGTGCCGATCACCGTCGAGATCAACGGGCCTGTCGGCTATTACTGCGCCGGCATGAACAAGCTCGCCACCGTGCTGATCCACGGCAATGCCGGCGTCGGCGTCGCCGAAAACATGATGTCGGGCTTCGTGCATGTGGCGGGCGACGCCAGCCAATCGGCGGGCGCCACCGGCCGCGGCGGGCTGTTGCGCATCGACGGCAATGCCTCCTCGCGCTGCGGCATCTCGATGAAGGGCATCGACATCGTCGTGCAGGGCTCGGTCGGGCATATGAGCGCGTTCATGGCGCAGGCCGGCAATCTCGTCGTGTTCGGCGATGCCGGCGATTCGCTCGGCAATTCGATCTACGAGGCGCGGCTGTTCGTGCGCGGCGCGGTGAAGAGCCTCGGCGCCGACTGCATCGAGAAGCCGATGCGGGACGAGCACAAGCGCGCTTTGCACGAGGTGCTCGGCCGCGCCGGCTTCAACGGCGAGATCGACCCCTCGAGTTCAAGCGCTACGGCTCGGCGCGCAAGCTTTACAATTTCCACGTCGATAACGCCGGAGCCTATTGATGGATTGGACGCCCCGAACCACCCCGCGCCCTTCGGCCACGTTCGACGAATATTCGCTCTCGGAAATCCGCCGCGCCGCCGCGACCGGCATCTACGACATCCGCGGCTTCGGCGCCAAACGGCGCGTGCCGCATTTCGACGATCTGCTGTTTCTCGGCGCCTCGGTGAGCCGCTATCCGCTCGAAGGCTATCGCGAGAAATGCGGCACCGATGTCTGGCTCGGCACCCGCTTCGCCGAGAAGCCGATCCACATCAAGATCCCCATCACCATCGCCGGCATGAGCTTCGGCTCGCTCTCGGCGCAAGCCAAGGAAGCCTTGGGCCGCGGCGCGACCCAGGTCGGCACCTCGACCACCACCGGCGACGGCGGCATGACCGAGGAGGAGCGCCATCACTCCACCATCCTGGTCTATCAGCTGCTGCCCTCGCGCTACGGCATGAACCCCGACGATCTGCGGCGCGCCGATGCCATCGAGGTCGTGGTCGGCCAAGGCGCCAAGCCGGGCGGCGGCGGCATGCTGCTCGGCCAGAAGATCTCCGAGCGCGTGGCCGAGATGCGCACGCTGCCCACCGGCATCGACCAGCGCTCGGCCTGCCGCCATCCCGACTGGACCGGGCCCGACGATCTCGAGATCAAGATCGAGGAATTGCGCGAGATCACCGACTGGCAGAAGCCGATTTACATCAAGGTCGGCGCCTCGCGGCCCTATTACGACACGGCGCTGGCGGTGAAGGCCGGCGCCGATGTGATCGTGCTCGACGGCATGCAGGGCGGCACGGCGGCGACGCAAGACGTGTTCATCGAGCATGTCGGGCTGCCGATCCTCGGCGCCATCAGGCCCGCGGTGCAGGCGCTGCAAGATCTCGGCATGCATCGCAAGGTGCAGCTCATCGTCTCGGGCGGCATCAGGAACGGCGCCGACGTCGCCAAGGCGCTCGCGCTTGGCGCCGACGCGGTCTCGATCGGCACGGCGGCGCTCGTCGCGCTCGGCGACAACGATCCCGCGCTGGAGGAGGAATATCGCAAGCTCGGCACCCATGCCGGCTGCTACGACGACTGGCACGAGGGGCGCGACCCGGCCGGCATCACCACGCAGGACCCCGTGCTTGCCGCGCGGCTCGACCCCGCGCTCGCCGGCCGGCGGCTTGCCAATTATCTTTCGGTGCTGACGCTCGAGACGCAGACCATCGCGCGCGCCTGCGGCAAGAGCCATGTGCGCAATCTGGAGCCTGAGGATCTCGTGGCGCTGACCGTCGAGGCGGCGGCCATGGCACGGGTGCCGCTCGCCGGCACGGATTGGATTCCGGGAATGAAGTAGATTGGAATGAGGCTTGAGCGGGCCTTGGAGTAGAAAGGGGAGTCACATGGCGGTCGATCTTGCAGTCGAGGCCCGCGAGCGCGGGATCAAATATTTCCTGATTTCCTATGTCGATCTGTTCGGCACGCTGCGCGCCAAGCTGGCGCCGGCCGCCGCCATCGGCGACATGGCTAAGGACGGCGCGGGTTTCGCCGGTTTCGCCAGCTGGCTCGACATGACGCCCGCCGATCCCGACGTGCTCGCCATTCCCGATCCATCGAGCCTGATCCAGCTCCCCTGGAAGCGCGAGGTCGGCTGGCTCGCCGCCGACCCTTACATGAACGGCAAGCTGGTCGAGCAGGCGCCCCGCAACATTCTGAAGAAGATCGCGGCCAAGGCCGCGGCCGCCGGCTATGCGATGAAGACCGGCGTCGAATGCGAGTTCTTCCTGGTGAGCCCCGACGGCGCGGCGATCAGCGACGCGTCCGACACGCAATCGAAGCCTTGCTACGACCAGTCGGCGCTGATGCGCCGCTACGACGTGATCAGCGAGATCTGCGATTCCATGCTCGAGCTCGGCTGGGCGCCCTATCAGAACGACCACGAGGACGCCAACGGCCAGTTCGAGATGAACTGGCAGTTCGCCGACGCGCTGGTGACCGCCGACCGGATGGCGTTCTTCAAATATATGGTCAAGGCCATCGCCGAGAAGCATGGCTTGCGCGCGACCTTCATGCCGAAGCCGTTCCTCAACCTCACCGGCAGCGGCTGCCACGTGCATGTGTCGCTGTGGAAGGGCAACAAGAACCTCTTCGAGGACGGCAATGACGGGCTCGGCCTGTCGCGCACCGCTTATAACTTCATCGGCGGGGTGATGAATGCGGCGGGCGAGCTCTGCTCGATCACCAATCCCACGGTCAATTCCTATAAGCGCATCAACGCGCCGGTCACCACCTCCGGCGCCACCTGGTCGCCCAACACCGTGACCTATGCCGGCAACAACCGCACGCACATGATCCGGATCCCGGGCGGCGGGCGTTTCGAGTTCCGCCTCGCCGACGGCGCCACCAATCCCTATTTGCTGCCTGCGGCGTTGCTCGCCGCAGGCCTCGACGGCATCGCGCGCGGCATCGATCCCGGCAAGCCGCTCGACATCGACATGTATGCCGAAGGTCACAAGGCCCCCGCCGGCACCAAGAAGCTGCCGCTCAATCTGCTCGATGCGCTGCGCATCACCGAGGGCTCGCAGCTTCTGCGGCGCGAGCTCGGCGATGAGTTCGTCAACTCCTACATCAAGCTCAAGACGCGGGAGTGGAACGACTATTCGCGCCACCTCACCGAGTGGGAGCGCGCCAACACGCTCGACTGCTAGACGCCTTGCTCATTCGCGACCCGCGGCCTGAGGACGAGGCGGCTTGGCGGCGCCTTTGGGCCGGTTATGTCGCCTTCTACGAGGCCGAGGTCAGCGAGGAGGTGACCGCCGAGACCTGGCGGCGTCTGTTTGACCCGACTCCAACATGCTCGGGCGCATCGCCGAATGGCAGGGCGAAGTGGCCGGCTTCACCGTTTCAATAATTCATCCAGGCTCCTGGACGCTCACGCCGCTCTGTTATCTCGAGGACCTGTTCGTCGATCCGGCCGCGAGAGGCCACGGCATCGGCGAAGCCCTCGTTCAGGACCTCATCGACATCGGCCGGAAGCGCGGCTGGTCGCGGCTCTATTGGCACACGCGGGCGTCGAACGAAGCCGCGCGCCGGCTCTACGACAAGTTCGTGCACGCCGACGATTTCGTCCGCTACCGTATGATCTTGGACTAACGGCCGCGGGCCGTCTTGGCAGACGCCGAGGTCATTCCTTATGTTACCCGCTTTCAAGAGACTTGTATGGCTGACAACAGACCCCCAATCCCAAGCGCACCGAGATCGTTCTGGCTTGGCTCGGCATGGCCGGCGCCGTCGCCCTGATGTGGTGGTTGGTCGCCGAATAGGGCCGGTGATAAAAGAATGAGGCGCCGGCATTGCTGCCGGCGCCTCGGCCGAAGTCCTCTAGAAGTAGCGATCAATCGCTGACCTGGTTTCGTCGCCGCTCCGGTCGGCCGCCATATCGGCTGCAATTTCTGCATTTTCCTGGCGCGTCTGGATAATGTGCCAGCCGATCCAGAAGATAAATCCTAGGATGACCAGGACCACCTCCCATCCCTGGAAGGGATAGATTGCGCCGACATCCTTGAGGTCGACGGCCCAGCTTGTCATTCCATTGGTCGACATTTTTTCATCTCCTCTCGGATCTCTATTTGATCATCGCCTTCTCGGCCGTGCCCACTTCGCGGACCGAGGCCATGAAAGCTTGGTTGAGCGCAAAGTCGACACCCTCGAGCTCGACTTTCTTCGGCACGCGCAACAGGCCCATGCCATTCATGATCTTGCAGGCGATCCAGGTCGGGATGAAGCCGAGCAGGAACATCAAGCAAGCACCGGCGAAATTGCCGAGCGGATTGATATGCGCGAAGCCTTCATAGGGAGAGGACGGCTGTCCCCACAGCATGAAGCCCGCAACGACCACGCCGAGGAATCCGCCGTAGCCGTGCACCGCGACAGCGCCCACCGCATCGTCGATCTTGAACCGGCGTTCGACGAAATAGTGCAGCTTGTAGCAGATCGCCGGGATGATGGCGCCGATCAGCATGGCCTGGATCGGATGGTAGAGATCGTTGCCGGCCGAGGTGGCAATGACGCCGCACAACCCACATGAGAACGTCCAGAAAGGATCGCCCTTGGAGATGAGATAGCCAGCCATCATGCCGCCCGACAGCGACATCAGGAAGTTGAACGTGATCGCCGAAAGCGTGGTCGGCGCGAGATAGATATTTGTCGCCGTCCACGTGTTGCCGGTGATCTGCCCGGCGATCGTTTCCGGCGAGATGATCGGAATGTTGCACGCGGCATAGAAGCCCCAGAAGCCGGTATAGATCAGGAACAGGCCGATGCATACAAGCCAGGTATTGTGGGGAGGTAGATCGCGCGGCGTTCCGTCCGCCCGGAATTTGCCGATGCGGGGACCGAGAACGATCAAAAAGGCAAGTGCCGCGCCGCCCGCGATGGCATGGACGACGCCGGAGGCATAGGCGTCATGATAGCCCCAAAGCTTCACCATCCAGCCTTGCGGATGCCAGCCCCAGGCCGCATCGAGGATCCATAAAACCGAGCCGATCAGCACGGCGATGACCCAGAATGCGCCTGAGCGCGCCCGCTCGATGATCGAGCCCGAGATGATCGAGGCGGTCGTGATCGAGAACAGGAGGAAGGCGCCCCAGAACACGCCATTGAGGCGGTGCCAAATCAGGGCATCGGCCGGCGTGACGCCGGTCTCATTGGCGTTGACGCCGGAGAGATGCGCCCCCATCAGCGGATTCCAAGGCTCGGAGAATGGTGCCGGAATCAATCCGCCGGTAATTCCCGGTCCGTTCGGAAACGCAAAGTAGATCCACCAGCCAAAGAGGAAGAAGGTGACGGTCACGAGCGGGATCGCGATCGCATTCTTCATCAGCGTTTTCAGATGGTTGCGTCGGCGAGACACGCCGACTTCATACGTACAGAAGCCAACATGGATCAGAAACATCATGACGATCGTCACGAAGTAGTAGAATTCGGTGAAGATGGTCGTTAGCGCATTTAATTGGTCGCCCATTGATCTACCCCCTTCTCTTTGCCTCAGTGCCGGACAACGCGTCGGCCAAGACGCGTTGGCACGGCCCCGCACTGGACGATGCCGTTACAATTTGCCTTCCTCGTCTGCTGATGCAGGCTCATGCTCTGTGCGCCCCATGCACAGGTGTATTCCCTGCTCGCCCTCCCCTGTTTGGCTTAGAGATTGCTCGCCTGCCTACCGAAGATGCTAGGCTTCTCCCGAAAAGCCGTCAATCAATATGAAATTCATTTTACTGTAAGGAAAGCCTTGAAAATGCGGGGTTTTTTAAGCGGTTGTAGGACCACAATGGGCCTCTTTACGAAGCCAAATTAACCTTTGTGCACGTCATGCAAAGCCTCTCATGAAGCCTGCCACAGCCAAGACTTTGCGCGAGGACTTTCTCGCCTGGCAGTGCCGCATCAGGCAGATCGCCATGCGCCAGGACGGCGGGCGTCCCTCTCCCGGCATGCGCCCGCGCGTGCGCGACAAATCGGGCCGCGAATTGTCGCCGGCATTGACAGTGCTGATTCTCCCGCGCGATCCGGCCGAGAGCACCGACTTCTTCCGCTTCCAGGTGATGAAGACCGCAGACCCGCGCGATCTCTACGAGCGCGCGCTGACCTATTTGCAGGCCGATTATTTTCAAAGACCCGCTGAGTTCGGCGACGTGCTGACAGCGGCGCTTCCCCCACAGTCCGAACTCGCAGCAAGGCTTATTCGGGATGGACGATGCGTGCTGGAGTTCGCGCAGTTCTCACAAAACTACCGGTTGCCCTGTGCGGCATTCGAGACCGAAACCGGCGAGGCGATCAGAGAGGCCACGCTGTGGCACAATCGCCTGTTCAATCCTTCGCTGCCTGATGACGTCTTGGTGCTGGGCTTCAGGCCGGAATGGACGTCGGCGGAGGCCTGATCGAGGCCCGGCCGACTAGAACTTCCGATAGGCCTTGTTCAGCTGCTGAGAGGATGCTTGGGCGAGGTCTGGAAACGGACCAACAGCTCGCGCGCCAGCATGTCGCGGTCCTGCTGATTGTCGGGCAGCTTCATGTTTTTCGGGATCCGCACCCAGCCATTGATGTTGCGGTCGAAAATGGCGGGCTTGCCGGCCTCGTAACCCATATGCACGTCTTCCAGCCAGTTGAGATCGTCCCAGCCCATGAACTCCATATAGTCCTTGAGGAAGGGGGTAAGCCGGTCGTAATCGGGCAGCAGATTGACGTCGTAGCGATAGCCGATGTGCTGGCCGATCTGCTTTTCGCGCGCGGTGTCGAGTCCGGCGGCGTCCTTCAAAAATTTGTCGACGTCGCTCTTGGCCCTCGGCTTCTTGCCGGGCTTGTCGCCTTTGCCGTTCTTGCTGCTCTTGCCGGCCATCGCGCGAACTCCGCTCATCCGATCTTGTGATAATTGTCGACGCCGACGGTGTAGTCGGTGCCGGCGAGCGGCACTTGCGCCATGGCCGAGGCTTCCATCGTCAGCGCGGCGAGGTCCTCCGGCTCGAGACTATGCACGGAGGTCTTGCCGCAGGCGCGCGCCAGCATCTGCGCTTCGAGCGTCAGCGTGTGCAGGAAATTATAGACGCGCTCGGCGGCCGCGTCGGGATCGAGCCGCTTGCGCAACTCCGGGTCTTGCGTGGCGACGCCGACCGGGCAGCGCCCGGTATGGCAGTGATAGCAATAGCCGGCCGGCACGCCGATCTCGTTCTCGAAATCGGATTCCGGAATCTCCTTGTTGCAGTTGAGCGCCATCAGCACCGAATGGCCGATGGCGATCGCGTCGGCGCCGAGCGCCATGGCCTTGGCCACGTCGCCGCCATTCCTGATGCCGCCGGCATAGACGAGTGAGATCTCGCCGCGCTTGCCGAGCTCGTCGATGGCGCGCCGCGCCTGGCGGATGGCGGCGATGCCCGGCACGCCGGTATCCTCGGTCGCCACATGCGGACCCGCGCCGGTGCCGCCTTCCATCGCGTCGATATAGATGGAGTCGGGCCCGCACTTCACCGCCATGCGCACGTCGTCATAGACGCGCGCGGCGCCGAGCTTGAGCTGGATCGGGATTTCCCAATTGGTCGCCTCGCGCACCTCCTCGATCTTGAGCGCGAGATCGTCGGGCCCGAGCCAGTCGGGATGGCGCGCCGGGGAGCGCTGGTCGATGCCGGCGGGCAGCGAGCGCATCTCCGCCACCTGATCGGTCACCTTCTGCCCCATCAGATGGCCGCCCAGCCCGACCTTGCAGCCTTGGCCGATGAAGAACTCGCACGCGTCGGCCAGCCGCAAATGATGCGGGTTGAAGCCGTAACGCGACTGGATGCACTGATAAAACCACTTCATCGAGTAGCGCCGCTCGTCGGGGATCATGCCGCCCTCGCCCGAGCAGGTGGCCGAGCCCGCCATGGTGGCGCCGCGGGCGAGCGCGATCTTCGCCTCATAGGACAGCGCGCCGAAGCTCATGCCGGTCACATAGACCGGGATGTCCAGCACCATCGGCCGCTTGGCCTTGGGCCCGATCACCGTCTTGGTGTCGCATTTCTCGCGATAGCCCTCGATGACGAAGCGGGTCAGCGTGCCGGGCAGGAAGGTGAGATCGTCCCAATGCGGGATCTTCTTGAACAGCGAGAAGCCGCGCATGCGGTAGCGGCCGAGCTCCGACTTCACATGGATGTCGTTGATGACCTCCGGCGTGAAGATCTGGCTCCTGCCCAGGATGAAGCGTTTCGCCTCGGCCGGCGCCTTGGCGCCGTTGCCCTTGCCGTTCTTGCTCTTGCTCATCGCTTTGCCCAGCGCCCCTCGCTTACAGCACCAGTTTCTTCTCGGTCGGTTCGAGATTGTCGTAGTTCCACAATTGCTTGCCGGCGACGATCTTGCGGAAGCCGCCCACGCCGCCCTTCGGCAGCAGGTCGTACATCTTGAGCTTGCGCGTGAGCCAAGCCTGGTCGAGATCGGTCATCTCGCCCCACACCGCATCGACGCCGAGGCTCTTCGGCTCGCCGGCGATATAGATCGTGCCGTCATACATGGAGTCGCCGAGATTCTTGCCGGCATTGCCGCAGATCACCATGCGCCCGCGCTGCATCATGAAGCCGGTGAACGCGCCGGTATCGCCGCCGACGATGATCGATCCGCCCTTCATGTCGATGCCGGTGCGCGAGCCGACATCGCCCTTGCAGACGAGGTCGCCGCCGCGGATCGCCGCGCCGAATTGCGAGCCGGCGTTCTTCTCGATCAGGATCGTCCCGCTCATCATGTTCTCGGCGCACGACCAGCCGACGCGGCCGGAGATGCGCACATTCGGGCCGTCGATCAGGCCAAGCCCGAAATAGCCGAGCGAGCCGTCGATGATGAGATTGAGCCGATTGAGAATGCCGACGCCGATCGAATGCTTGGCGCCCGGATTCTTGAGGACGATGGTGCCGTAACCGTCCTGCATCAGCTCGCGGATGCGCAGATTGACGGCATTCGACCGCATGTTGGAGGCGTCGATCTCGGCCCGCTTGTTGTAATCGACGTCGTAGGCGTTGGGCAGCGAGAAGCCGTGATGCGCCTCGTTCAGATCGATATCGAAGAAGGCCTGCTGCGTGCGGCCGCCGAGCTTCTCGGTATGCAGCCCCATCTCGTGCGACAGCAGCTCCTGCCGCTGAGCTCGCCTCGCGTTAGCGTTGCCATACGCGGACCTCTTCGTCGTAGGGATCCGACGTGTCGATCTCGCGCGGCACGATGGCGCGGATGGCGACCTCCTCCGAGGCGAGCGCCACCAGATCGTCGCTCTCGAACAGCACCATCGGCTTGGCCGCCATGGTGTCCTTGGCCATGCCGAGCTCGTTTTCCGTTGCGACGACGTAAGTGAACACGCCGTCGATGTCCTTGATCGAGGCCTTGAGCGAATCCTCGAGCGTGGCGCCCTGCTCGAGATTGTTGGCGGTGTAGACCGCGAGCAGCTCGGAATCGCAATTCGACATGAAGCGGTGGCCGAGCCGCTCCATCTCGCGCCGCATGATCCAGTAATTGGTGATCTGCCCGTTATGCACCACGGCGATGTCGTTATAGGGATAGGCCCAATAAGGATGCGCCGAGCGGATATCGACATCCGATTCCGTGGCCATGCGGGTATGGCCGATGCCGTGCGTGCCCCTGAAGCTGCCGAGCCCGTATTGCTCCGAGACCTGGGTGGCGTCGCCGAGATCCTTGATCAGCTCGAGCGCGCTGCCGAAGGACAGCACCTCGGCGCCCTCGATCTGCTCGATGTCGGCGGCGAGCCGCCGCGTGTCGCCGGCATAGCGCAAGCGATAACGGAAGGCATAGGGCGTGGCTTCGGCGACCTCGACGGTCTCGGCGCCGATCTCGGCGAGCATCCTGTCGACCTCGGCCTGCCGCTCCCTGATCTTCTGGCGGATGTGGTGGTCCTTGGTCATGTCCTCCTGCTCGGCGAGCTTGAGCCGCATGACATATTCGTTGGCCGTCGAAGCGCCATAGATGGCGAAGCCGGTCGAGTCGGGACCGCGATGCTTCAGGCTCTTCAGCATCGCCGTCATCTCCTTGCCGACGCTGGTCGCGCCGTCGCGGTGGATGAGCCCGGCAATTCCGCACATGTCTACGTTCTCCTCTTTCTTGCGCTACCGCTCCGCTATTTGAGCGCGGCTTGCTCGCTGCGCCTCTTACGGCAGGCAGTCGAGATAGGTCTTGGTGTCCCATTCGGTCACGGTGGCCATGAAGCGCTCCCACTCGTCGCGCTTATACTCGTCGTAGAGCCGATACATCTCGCCGGGCATCGCCGAGCGGATGACGTCGTCCTTCTTCAGCGCGTCGAGCGCATCGCCGAGCGTCATCGGCAGCTTCTTCACCTGCTTGCCGGCTTCCATCGCCTGATAGATGTTGCGCTCCTCGGGCGGCCCCGGATCGAGATTGTTCTTGAGCCCGTCGTCCATGGCCTTGATCAGGACCGCCGCCATCAGATGCGGGTTCACCATGGCGTCCACGGCGCGATATTCGAAGCGTCCGGGCGCCGAGACGCGCAAGCCGGTGGTGCGGTTCTGGAAGCCCCAGTCGGAGAACACCGGCGCCCAGAAGCCGGTGTCCCACAGCCGGCGATAGGAATTCACCGTCGAGCAGCCGATCGCGGTCAGCGCGCCGAGATGCTTGACGATGCCGCCGATCGCCTTGAGCCCGATCTTGCCCGGCAGCTGGACGTCGTCGGTGTCGGGCATGAAGGTGTTGTCGCCGCCCTTGGCGTACATGTAGTTCTCGTCCATGCCGGGAAGCTTCTTGTCGTCGTTGCCGAGCGGCTTCATCTTGTCCTTGCCGCCCCGCCACAGCGAGATGTTGTGGTGGCAGCCATTGGCCGACACGCCCATGAACGGCTTGCACATGAAGCAGGCGATGATGCTGAACTCGCGCGCCACCTGGGCGCAGATCTGCCGATAGGTGGACAGCCGGTCGGCGGTCCTGAGCGCGTCGTCATAGGTGAAATTGAGCTCGAGCTGGCCGGGCGAATCCTCGTGATCGCCCTGGATCATGTCGAGGCCCATCTTCCGGCAATAGTCGATCACCCGCATATAGACCGGCCGCAGGCTCTCGAACTGATCGATGTGATAGCAATAAGGATTGGAATAGCCGCCGTTCGGCTGGCCGTCCTCGTCCTTCTTCAGCCACATCATTTCCGGCTCGGTGCCGTGCCGCAGCTGGAGCCCGTGCTCCTTCTTGAACTGGTCGTGGATGCGGCGAAGATTGCCGCGCGCATCGGCGGTGAGGAACGCGCCCGGATCGTTGCGCTCCTCGCGGTTGCGGAACAGCGTGCACCACAGCCGCGCCACCCGCTTGTCCCAGGGCAGCTGCATGAAGGTCTCGGGCTCGGGGATGCCGACCAGCTCGGCCGCCTCGGGCCCGTAGCCGAGATAATCGCCGCGCCGGTTGACGAACAGATTCATGGTGGCGCCGTAGACGAGCTGGAAGCCCTTCTCCGCCACGCTTTCCCAATGGTCGGCCGGAATGCCCTTGCCGCAGATGCGGCCGGTGACCGAGACGAATTGCAGATAGAGATACTCGATACCGAGCTCGTCGATCTTCTTGCGCACTTCGGCGACGAGCTCTTTGCGGTCCGGCGCCTCGACGAACCGCTCGATATCCGTGGGCCCTGAGCCTTTGGCCTTCTTTCCTTTTTCCGTTTCGACGCGGTGCTCCATGCCACTCTCCCGCTTACCACTGCAAAACGCCAAGCTCCGATACCACGCCCTCAGCTCCACGGAAATGGGCTGTGCGAGGTCGGATGCAACTCGCCCTTGGCGAACCGCGCGAACCGGAACGGCTCGAGTAGCGTGCTCTTCTCGCCGATCAGCTCCTGCGCCACGAGCTTGCCCACGCCGATCATCTTATAGCCGTGATTGGAGTCGGCAATGACGTAGACATTCTCGCGAAACACGTCGAACACCGGGAAATTGTCCGGGGTGAAGCAGCCGAGCCCGCCCGAGTTCTCCTCCCGCTTGTAGCGCGGCATCTGGCCCTCGAAGCGCTTCTGGCAATGCGCCAGCGCCGAGCACCACATGTCGATGAAATCCTCGCCGACCACGAACTCCGGCGAGTCCGGTCCGTACGGATCGACCGCCACCTGGTCGGGATCCTGCTCGACCTTGTAGGGCGAGGCGCCGCCTTGCACCCCGCCGAAATTGAAATCGGGCTTGTAATAGATGCCCCAGATCTTGTCGGTGATCAGCTTGCCGTCACGGTCCGAATAGAGCGGCGCGTCGGTATCGACATGAAGCACCGGCGGAAAGCGCCCGTCATTGGTCCGATGCATCAGCGGATCGACGCCGAGCGTGCCTTCCTCCAGGCACCAGAACTTCCACATCGGCACGTCGTTGCGAACCTTGCCGTTGGCCTTGACGGTGATTGCCTTCGGCAGCTCGAGCATGTTCCAGATCTTGTTGACCCATGGGCCGACGCCGACCACCACCGTCTCGCAGGCGATCCGGCCGTGATTGGTGTTGAGCGCGGTCACCGCGCCTGAATTCGAGCCGAACTCGAAGCTCTGCACCTCGACCCCGGGCAGGATGCGCACGCCCTCGGCCTCGGCCTTGGCGGCGAGCCCATGCATGCTGGCCTGGTTGTTGGCGTAGCCGCCGCGCTTCTCGTGCAGCACCGAAGTGATGCCTTGCGCCTGCCAATCGTCGAACAGGCCCTTCATGTAGCGGGAAGAGGCCTCGGCGCCGTCGATGAACACCAACTCGTAGCCGATCTCGCGCTGCTGCTCGTAGATCGAGGCGACGTCGTTGCGCATGCATTCGGGGCTGATCTGCATGTAGCCCACCGGATGATAGGAGTAGGCCTTGGAGTCGCTCTCCCACACCTCGACCGAGTGGGCCATCAGCTCGCGCATGGCGGGCTGGAAATAATTGTTGCGCACCACGCCGCAGGCGATGCCCGAGGCGCCGGCCGCGACCGCCGTCTTGTCGACGATGACGATGTCGGCGCCCGAGCCCTTGCCGGTCGCTTTCAGCATCTGGGCCAGATGAAAGGCGGTGCTGAGGCCGTGGATGCCGGCGCCGATAATGGCGTATTTGGTCGCCTGCGGTACGCTCATGCGGGCACGCATCGGCAAAAATTGGTCCGGCTTTGGTCCCTATTAGTGGACCCGATCGAGGAAATAGGACACATTGCTTCTTGAACCTCGCGCTTTCTATTAGCGCAAGGCGTGGAACGATTGTAAACCAATTTTTGTAGACGGGTCCAAAGCGGGCCCAATTGAGTCAGAAGGTGCGTGACCATGAGTGAGCAGCGCATCCCGTTGGCGGAACCTGTCCTGGCGCGGCTCGACAAGCCGAACCGCGGGCCCCGCGCCATCTCGGCCTATCTCCAGCGCGCCATCGAGACCGGCGCCTATAGCGAAGGCGACCGCCTGCCGCCCGAGCGGCAATTGGCCGAATGCTTCAATGCCGCGCGCAGCACCGTCCGCCGCGCCCTCGATCAACTCGAGAGGGCGGGGCTGGTGTCGCGCCGCCTCGGCAGCGGCACCTTCGTGGGCGCGTCCGCCGCCTCGCCCCGTCGGCCAGTCGATCTCGCCGATCAGGTCAGTCCGCTCCAGCTCATCGAGGCGCGGCTCGCGGTCGAGCCCTTCACCACGCGGCTTGCCGTGCTGCATGCCACGCGGCGGAGCTTGGACGACATGGAAGTGGTGCTGGCCCATGCCGAGGACTCGGTCGGCGACAAGGACGAATTCTCCAAATGGGATGGCGAGTTTCATCTCCTGATTGCGCACGCCTCGGGCAATCCCCTGCTCATCAATGTCTACCGCCAGATCAACCATGTGCGGCTGCACGCGCAATGGGACGCGATGAAGGAGAAGATCCTGACGCCTGAGGTGATCGCCGCCTATAACCGTCAGCATCGCAGCATCTTCAACGCGCTCCATGAGCGCGACGCGCAAGGGGCGTTCGCGCTGATCACCGAGCATCTCGAACAGGCGCGCGGCGACCTCGTCAAAGCCAACAGCCCGTAACCGCGCTCGCCGCCGATGAACTCAGCCCTGCTCGGCCTGGTGGCGGCTTTGTCGTGGGGCGTTCACGATTTTCTCGCCCGCTTTCCGTCCCGCGCCGTGGGCCCCATTCCCACCGTGCTTGCCGTCACGGTCGCCGGCCTGATCGCGCTCAGCGCATGGCTGCTGATCGGCGGCGGCGCCATCCATATTATATGGCCCGAGCTTTGGCTGATCGCCGTCACCGGCATCTTCCTCACCCTCGGGACGCTGGCGTTGTTCGCGGCGCTCGCGGGCGCCCCGATCTCGATCGTCGCCCCGATCGCCGGCTCCTACCCGGCGCTGGCCATGTTCCTGGCGCTCGCCCAAGGCGCGCGCCCGAGCGTGCTGCAATGGCTTGCCGTGGTGGGGGTGATGGCCGGCGTGGCGATCGTATCGCGCAGCGGCGGCCGCTTCGAGGAGTTCGGGCGAGCTACAGCCCGGTCAGCTCAAGACCGTGCTTGGCCTCGCTTTTCTCGCCAGCCTGTGCTTCGCCGTCGCCCTCACCGCCGGCCAAGCCGCCGTACCCATTTTCGGCGAGATTCAGACGGTATGGCTGGCGCGAATGTTCGGGTTTGCCACCATCGGCGTGCTTTATCTGTGGCGCACGCCCGGCGACCCGGTTCCGCTGCGCTGGCTGCCGCTCTTGGCGCTGATGGGCTGCCTCGACGTCGCCGCGCTCGGCACCATCACCGCCGCCGGCAACCTGGCCAACCCGGAATTCGCCACCGTGGTGTCGTCGGCGTTCGGCGCCGTCACCGTGCTGCTCGCCCGCGCCTTCCTCAAGGAGCCGATCGCCCCGGTCCAGCTCGCCGGCATGGCGCTGATCTTCGGCGGCGTCGGCGCGCTGGCCGGCCTTTAGCGCGTCAGCCGACCGCCTCCAGCCGCTCCTTCGCCGCCGCCGCGTTGCACGAAGGTTCGTCGCGCGCAGGGTGACCGCTTGTCATCCTTAACCGCTATGCCGCGGCGGCCCTGAATGAATCCGCCTTGGACATCGCCAGCCGGCCCGGCATAGTTCCTCAGCGTGCGTCTTGCCGAAAGAGCAGAGCGAGACGCGCGATATCGATGCCGAGGACCGAATGTCATGAAACTCGACGACGTCCGCAAGCGGGCCTTCGCCATGCCGCTGACCAGCCCCGCCTTTCCGCCGGGCCCCTATCGCTTCGTCAATCGCGAATATCTCATCATCACCTACCGCACCGACCGCGACGCGCTGGAAGCGGTGATCCCGGAGCCGCTCCGTTTCGACGAGCCGATCGTCAAATATGAGTTCATCCGCATGCCGGACTCGACCGGTTTCGGCAATTACACCGAATCGGGTCAGGTCGTTCCGGTGAAATTCAAGGGCAAGGAGGGCAACTACACCCTCGCCATGTTCTTGAATGACGGCCCGCCGATCTATGGCGGCCGCGAACTGTGGGGTTTCCCCAAGAAATATGCCCAGCCGACTCTGTGCGTGGATCGCGACACGCTGGTGGGAACGCTCGACTACGGCCAGGTGCGGATCGCGACCGGCACCATGGGCTTCAAGCATCGGGCGCTCGATCTCGACTCCGTGCGCGCCGGATTGGAAAAGCCGAACTATTTGCTGAAGATCATTCCGCATGTCGACGGCAGCCCGCGCATCCTGGAGCTGGTCGACTACCGTCTGGAAGACATCGTCATGAAGGGCGCCTGGACCGGGCCCGCCACGCTCGAGCTGCATCCGCATGCGCTTGCGCCGATTGCCGAGCTGCCGGTGCGCGAGATTCTGTCCGCCGCGCATATCGTCGCCGACCTCACCCTTGGACTGGGCAAGGTGGTCTACGACTATCTCAAGACGTGACGAAGCGTCGCGACTAGCGGCGGGAGAGCTGTTCGAGCCGCTGCTGCATGGCGGTAAGCTCGGCCTTGAGCGTCGCGATCTCGTCCTCGCTCGGCTTGCTGTTGGCGCCCTTGGCCTCCACGCGCTCGGTCGCGGCAGCCGCTTGAGCCTTGGCGCCATCGCCGTCGGCGGCGGAGAACGGGCTGAACAGGCCGAGCGCGCGCTCGAACGTGGCGAAATTCTTGCGCACCTGCTCCTGCATCGCGTCGAACGCCGCGGTGCCGAAGGTGTGGGCGAAGCGCCGGCGATATTGCTCCTGCTGGCGGGTCAGCGAATCGAGGCTGAATTCGAGATAGCTCGGCACCAGTTTCTGCATGCTGTCGCCATAAAAGCGGATCAGCTGGCGCAGAAAACCGATCGGCAGGAGGTTGGTGCCCCTGCTTTCCTGCTCGACGATGATCTGGGTGAGCACCGCGTGAGTCAGGTCTTCGCCGGACTTGGCGTCGTAGACGACGAAGTCTCGCACCCCTCTGACCATCTCGGCCAAGTCCTCGAGCGTCACATAGGTGCTTGTGTCGGTATTGTAGAGCCTGCGGTTGGCGTATTTCTTGATAATGACCGGTCGGCTCTCTTGCTCAGCGTCCCTTGCCACGTGTCTATCGCTCCTACGCCTTGGGGCCCGGTCCCAAGGTTGCTTAATGCCGCAACTGCGAGATCAGTAGCACGTTCTTTGTGCACAGCACCAGAGGCTTCGCCGCGAGCCTTAACAGAGCCCCAACCGTAGGCTTCCATAGAGGGAATCACTACGTTATGACCTTGGTCCCCTGGGGTAGTTGGAGCGAAGTATGAAAGCGGAAGAGATTGTCATCGTCAGCGCGGCCCGGACGCCGGTTGGCTCCTTTAACGGCGCGTTGTCGAGCCTGACGGCGCATGCCCTCGGCGAGGTCGCGATCAAGGCCGCGCTGGAGCGCGCCAAGGTCGACCCTGCCGATGTCGATGAGGTGATCCTGGGTCAGGTGCTGACGGCCGGCCAGGGCCAGAACCCGGCCCGCCAGGCGGCGATGGCTGCCGGCGTTCCGATCGAGGCCACCGCCTGGGGCGTGAACCAGGTGTGCGGTTCGGGCTTGCGCGCCGTCGCCCTTGGCGCGCAGCAAATTGCCGCGGGCGACGCCGACATCGTGGTCGCGGGCGGACAGGAGAGCATGAGCCTCTCGCCGCATGTCGCGCATTTGCGCAACGGGCAGAAGATGGGCAACATCGAGTTCATCAACTCGATGATCAAGGACGGTCTGTGGGAGGCCTTCAACGGCTACCACATGGGCGTGACCGCCGAGAACGTCGCCCGCCAATGGCAGATCACCCGCGAGGACCAGGACAAATTCGCCACCGCCTCGCAGAACAAGGCCGAAGCCGCCAGGAAGGCCGGCAAGTTCAAGGACGAGATTGCTCCCGTCACCATCAAGACCCGCAAGGGCGAGACCGTGGTGTCCGAGGACGAATATATCCGCGAGGGCGCCAAGATCGAGGATGCGGCCAAGCTCAGGCCCGCTTTCGACAAGGAAGGCACCGTCACCGCCGGCAATGCGTCGGGCATCAATGACGGCGCCGCCGTCGTGGTGCTGATGACGGCCAAGGAGGCCAAGAAGCGCGGGCTCAAGCCGCTGGCGCGCATCGCCTCGTGGGCGACGGTCGGCGTCGATCCCAAAGTGATGGGCTCAGGCCCGATCCCCGCCTCCCGCAAAGCCTTGGAAAAGGCCGGCTGGAAGCCGAGCGACCTCGACCTGATCGAGGCCAACGAGGCCTTCGCCGCGCAGGCGCTGGCCGTGAACAAGGACATCGGCTGGGACAGCGGCAAGGTTAACGTCAATGGCGGCGCCATCGCCATCGGCCATCCGATCGGCGCCTCCGGCGCGCGCGTGCTCGTCACCCTGCTGCACGAGATGCAGAAGCGCGACGCCAAGAAGGGCCTCGCCACGCTGTGCATCGGCGGCGGCATGGGCATCGCCATGTGCGTGGAGCGGGACTGATCCCGCTCGGGTCTAGTCGCATTTCGCGTCCTCGCGGGTTCTCCGCGAGGACATTCTCGTTGAATGCAAAATGAAGCGCCGCGAAGAGCGCTTCAAAGGGAGGAACGCATGGGACGGGTGGCTTTGGTCACGGGTGGAACGCGCGGCATCGGGGCCGCCATCTGCCAGGCTCTGAAGAAGGCCGGCTACAAGGTCGCCGCCAATTACGGCGGCAACGACGACGCCGCCAAGGCCTTCAAGAAGGAAACCAAGATCCCGGTCTTCAAGTGGGACGTGGGCGACTATGTCGCCTGCGAGCAAGGCATCGTCAATGTCGAGAACGAGGTCGGCCCCGTCGAGGTGCTGGTCAACAATGCCGGCATCTCGCGCGACGCCATGCTCCAGAAGATGACGCACGAGCAATGGGAGCAGGTGATCCGCACCAATCTCAACTCGCTGTTCAACATGACCCGGCCGGTGATCAACGGCATGCGCGAGCGCGGCTTCGGCCGTGTCGTCAACATCTCCTCGATCAACGGGCAGAAGGGCCAGCTTGGCCTCGCCAATTACTGCTCGGCCAAGGCCGGCGTGATCGGCTTCACCCGGGCGCTGGCGCTCGAAAGCGCGCGCAAGGGCATCACCGTGAACGCGATCGCGCCGGGCTATGTCGACGACCGACCTGCTCGTCGGGCGTCTCCGAAGACGTGATGAAGGCGATCGTCGGCCAGATCCCGGTCGGCCGCCTGGGCGAGGCCGACGAGGTCGCGCGCTGCGTGGTATTCCTCGCCGCCGACGAGGCGGCCTGGATCACCGGCTCGACGCTCACCATCAACGGCGGCCAATTCATGGATTGAGCCTTACGGCTCGAAGCCGTCGGGCGCGAGCTCGAAGCCGGAGAAGTCGAAGCCCGGCGCCACGGTGCAGCCTGCAAGCGTCCACGCGCCCAAGCTCCGCGCGCTTTGCCAAGCGTGAGCCGGCACCGCAGCATGCGGATGGTCGCCTTTATGCCAGTCCGGGCCGAGTCGGTATTCGTGGCGCGCCTCGCCGTGCTTCACTTCGAGCAGCAGCGGCGCGCCGCCATGCCAGTGCCACAGCTCGGCCGCATCGACCTTGTGCCAGCGCGACACCTCGCCGGCCTTCAACAGAAACAGAATGGCGGTCGAATGGGCGCGGCCATGCGGCCCGGTCTCGTCGCGAAAAGTCTCGCGGAACCAGCCGCCTTCGGGATGCGGCTTGAGCCCGAGCTGCGCGATCACCTCCTCGGCGGTCAGCGGTTCATTGGTCATTCCAAAACGATAGTCCGTCATGGCCGGGCTTGTCCCGGCCATCCACGAATTTCCAATTTCACTGCTGGCAAAAAGACGTGGATGTCCGGCACAAGGCCGGGCATGACGAGGGCTGGTTGAGACTCAGAACTTGTCCTTGCGCCGCCGGATCTCGCCGAAGATCTCGGCCAGCGGCTTGCCCTCCATGCCGAGCCGCTGCTGGATGGCCGGGCTCGACGGGCGCAGGAACGGATTGGTGGCAAGCTCCTGCGCGATGGTGGTCGGCAGCGCCGGCTCGCCCTCCTCGGCAAGCGCCGCGACCTCGGCGGCGCGCGCGCGCAGCGCATCGTTCTCGGGCTCGACCGTCAGCGCGAAGCGGCAATTATTGTTGGTATATTCGTGACCGCAATAGAGCGTGGTGTCGGGCGGCAGCTGCATCAGCTTTTGCAAGCTGGCCCACATCATCTTGGCGTCGCCCTCCAGCAGCTTGCCGCAGCCGACCGAGAACAGCGTGTCGCCGACAAACACGATTTTGTCGTCGGGGAAATAATAGCTGACATGCCCCTTGGTGTGGCCCGGCGTCTCGATCACTTTGCCCTTGGCGCCGCCGATCTCGATCGTGTCGCCCTCCTTGACCTCGACATCGAGGCCGGGGATCGAGCCCGACCTCGCGTGGCCGGCCCGACGATAGTGCAGCCGGTCATGCGCTTGACGATGGTATTGCCGGCGGTGTGGTCGTGGTGATGGTGGGTGGTGAGGATATGGGTCAGCACCCAGCCCTTCTCGTGCAGCGCCGCCAGCAGCTCCTCGGCGTCGGGCGCATCGATCGCGGCGGTCGCCTCGGTCTCCGGATCGTGGATGAGCACGCCGTAATTGTCGCTGCGCGTGGGATATTGATGGACCTCGAGTCTCGCCATTTTGCGCTCTTTGTTTCACGCCCCGTCGGAGCGGGGACCCTAGCACCTCCGCGAAAGGGATTGAAATGCCGGGCCGGGAAGTCGAGAACGAAGTCTAAACGCGTGAGCCGCGACAATCGCCCATGCATCTCGACGCCGTCGATCTCAAGGAATTCTACGCCTGCCCGTTGGGCGTGGTGGTCCGCAAGCTGCTCGGCCAGCGCCTGCGGGCGCGATGGAGCGACCTCAGGGCCTGCCGCACCTTCGGGCTCGGCTTCGCCATACCCTATCTCGCATCCTTCAGGACCGAGGCGGAGCCTTTGGGCGCGCTGATGCCGGCGCGGCTCGGCGCGGTGCCCTGGCCCCAGCAGGGTCAATCATCGAGCGTGCTGGTCGATGAGACCGAGCTGCCGCTGATCGACGAGGGCGCCGACCGCATCCTGCTGGTCCATATGCTCGAATGGTCGGAGAAGCCGCTCGAGCTGCTGCGCGAGCTGTGGCGGGTGCTGGCGCCGAACGGCCGCCTGCTGCTGATCGTCCCCAATCGCCGCGGCCTGTGGGCCCGGGTCGACACCACGCCGTTCGGCTATGGCAGCCCGTTCAGCCGCAGCCAGCTCACGCGCCTGCTGAAGGACGCCATGTTCTCGCCGGAGCAATGGGACTACGCGCTGTACATGCCGCCCTTCAGCTGGCGCATCCTGCTCAAATGGCCGCTGTTCTGGGAGCGCCTGGGCCTCGTGCTATGGCCGACCTTCTCCGGCGTGATGATGGTCGAGGCCACCAAGCAGGTCTATGCCGCGGTGCCGGCGCGCGAGACCAGCAAGACCCGCCGCCGCATCGTGCCCATGCCCGCCGGCGTCACCCCTCGCATGCGACCCCTAAAACAGCTGCGTCGATGCCCGGAACTTGATCCGGCGCATCCATGTCGGTTAGGCGGGCTGGAACGCCAATGGAATGGATTGCCGCGTCAAGCCCGGCAATGACGATCGTGGCGGGAGCGCTAGCGCGACAGTAGGAACACCGCCTGCTCGCCGAACAGATTCTGCGCGAATACCGGCATGGAGACGCCGAGCCTCCGGCCATAGGCGTTGAGCGCCACCGCGCGCTCGACCTTGGCGCCGATGTCGCCGCACAGATCGAGGAAATCCTTGATGGTGCAGAGATGGATATTGGGCGTGTCGTACCAGCGGTCCGGCAGATTGTCGGTCTTGGGCATCTGGCCGCCGAACATCAGCTGGGTGCGCACCCGCCAATTGCCGAAATTGGGGAAGGACACCACCGCGCGCTTGCCGATGCGCAACAGCTGCTCGAGCACCATGGCGCGGCGTATAGGTCGCCTGGATGGTCTGCGACAGGATGGCGAAGTCGAACGCGAGGTCCGGGTAATAGACCAGGTCGGTATCGGCGTCGCCCTGGATCACCGACAGGCCTTGGGCCACGCAGGAATTCACCCCGGCCTGGCTGAGCTCGATGCCGCGGCCGTCGACGCCGCGCTTGTCGGCCAGCAGGCGCAGCAGCGTGCCGTCGCCGCAGCCGATGTCGAGCACGCGCGCGCCCGGGCTCACCATCTCGGCGATCAGCAGCAGATCGACGCGGCTCGTGTCGGTGGCGCGGACGGCGTGCGGCGGCACGTTGAGGTTCACGGCAGCCATCCTTCCGCCCCCGCAACCCCGCGCTTCAGCGCCGCCGCGCTCAAGAAGCCGCGAATAGTGTCGAACAGCTCCGGCTCATGCAGCAGGAAGGCGTCGTGGCCCTTGTTGGTCTTGATCTCGACGAAGCTGACATTGGCGGCGACCGCGTTCAGCGCATGCACCACCTCCCGGCTCTCCTCGGTGGGGAACAGCCAGTCGCTGGTGAACGACACCAGGCAGAACCGCGTCTTGGTGCCGGCGAAGGCATTGGCCAGCACGCCGCCATGGTCGGCGGCGAGATCGAAATAATCCATGGCGCGCGTGATGTAGAGATAGGAGTTGGCGTCGAAGCGGTCGACGAAGCTCACGCCCTGATGGCGCAGATAGCTCTCCACCTGGAAATCGGCGTCGAAGCCGAAGGCGACCTTGTCGCGGTCCTGGAGATTGCGACCGAACTTCTGGTGCAGCGCCGTCGTCGCGACATATAGGTGATATGCGCGGCCATGCGCGCGACGGCGAGTCCCTTGCGCGGGGCCTTGCCCTCGTCGAGATAGCGGCCCTGGCACCAATCGGGATCGGCCATCACCGCCTGGCGGCCGACCTCGTGGAAGGCGATGTTCTGCGAGGAATGGCGCGCGGCGCAGGCGATCGGCACGGCGGAGAACACGCGGTCCTTGTAGGTCGCGGCCCATTCCAGCACCTGCATGCCGCCCATCGAGCCGCCGAGCACGCACAGCACGTCGGGAATGCCGAGATGATCGAGCAGCCGCGCCTGCGCGCGCACCATGTCGCGCACGGTGATGACGGGGAAGTCGAGCCCGTAGGACGCGCCCGGTGGCGGGATTGATCGAGCTCGGCCCGGTCGAGCCCATGCAGCCGCCGATCACGTTGGCGCAGAGCACGAAATAGCGGTCGGTGTCGATCGGCTTGCCGGGGCCGACCATGGTCTCCCACCAGCCGGGCTTGCCGGTGACGGGATGAATATTGGCCACGTGCTGGTCGCCGGTCAGCGCATGGCAGACCAGCACGAGATTCGATTTCGCTGCGTTGAGCTCGCCATAGGTCTGGTAGGCGATGGAGAACGGCGAGAGCTCCGCCCCGCAGTCGAGCTTGAGCGGCTCGTGCGCCGGGAAGTGCACGATCTCGCTCTGCGGGTTGGCGATCTGCGCCAGCCGCAAGGAATGGTCGGTGAAGGCTTGCGCCGTCGGGGTCTCGCTCATGTCCTGCAACCACGGTTACGCTTAGCCACGGCATCTTGACGCAAAATTCTACAATTCGGCGTTAGCTAGGAGCTTGCCGTTGAAAGTCAATCTTTTCTTTGCTTTGCCACAGGGAATGGCCCTATGAGAGGCCCTTCGCAGCCACCCGCCGAGGAGCAAAACCAGATGGCCGCCAAGCGTGGCCCGCGCGCCCGTCCAGGCGTTCTCGACATCGCGCCCTACGTGCCCGGCACGAGCGCGCTCCCTGGCGCGCACCCGGTCATCAAGCTCTCCTCCAACGAGACCCCGTTCGGGCCGTCGCCCGCGCGCGATCGAGGCCTATCTCGACGCCGCCGCCTCGCTGTCGCGCTATCCCGACGGCTCGGCCCGCGCCTTGCGCGAGGCGATCGCCAAGCTTTACGGGCTCGATGCCGCCCGCATCGTCTGCGGCGCGGGCTCCGACGAAGTGCTGAACCTGCTCGCCGGCGCCTATCTCGGCCCGGGCGACGAGGCGATCTACAGCGCGCACGGCTTCCTCGTCTACAAGATCGCCATCCTGGCACGCGGCGCGACCCCGGTCGTGGCGCCGGAGACCGACCTCACCGCGAGTGTCGACGCCATTCTGGCCTGCGTCAGCCCGCGCACGCGCCTGGTGTTCATCGCCAATCCCAACAACCCGACCGGCACCTATCTCGCCTTCGACGAGGTCAAGCGCCTGCGCGAAGGCTTGCCGCCCGACGTGCTGCTCGTGCTCGACGCGGCCTATGCCGAATATGTGCGCAAGAACGATTACGAGGCCGGCATCGAGCTGGTCGCCACCACCGACAACACGGTGATGACGCGCACCTTCTCCAAGATTTACGGCCTGGCCTATCTCCGGCTCGGCTGGGCCTATTGCCCGACCGAGGTCGCCGCGGCGCTGAACCGCATCAGGGGTCCGTTCAATGTCTCGGGCCCCGCCATTGCCGCCGGCGTGGCGGCGCTGGAGGATCAGGCCTGGGTGCAGCGCGGCGCCGAGCATAACGAGCTGTGGCGCGGCCGCGTGGCCGAAGCGCTGTCGGGCGTCGGCCTTGGCGTGACGCCGAGCGTCGCGAACTTCCTGCTGCTGCATTTTCCCAAAGCCAACGGCAGGTCGGCGCAAGCCGCCGACAAATTCCTGCATGAGCGGCGCATCATCCTGCGGCGGGTCGAAGAATACGGCCTGCCCGACGCCTTGCGCATGACCATCGGCACCGAGGACGAGAACCTTGCGGCGATCGAGGCGCTCTCCGCGTTCATGACCGGCAACGGCGCCGCCTGATGGCCAAGCCTCTGTTCGACACCATCGCCATTATCGGCCTCGGGCTGATCGGCTCGTCCATCGCCAGGGCGGCGCGCGCGCAAGGCGCCGTGCGCGAGATCGTGGCGTCCTCGCGTTCGCCGCAGACGCGGAAGCGCGTCGTCGAACTCGGCCTCGCCGATCGCGTGGTGGAGACCAACGCCGAGGCGGTCGAAGGCGCCGACCTGGTGATCGTCTGCGTTCCGGTCGGCGCCTGCGGCGCGGTGGCCAAGGAGATTGGCCCGCATCTCAAACCCGGCGCGATCGTGTCGGACGTCGGCTCGGTCAAGGGCTCGGTCGTGCGCGACATGGGCCCGCATTTGCCGGACAACGTTCATTTCGTTCCGGCCCATCCGGTCGCCGGCACCGAGCAGTCCGGCCCCGATGCCGGCTTTGCCGAATTGTTCGAGAACCGCTGGTGCATCCTGACCCCGCCCGAAGGCACCGACGCCGCGGCGGTCGACAAGTTCGCCGCCTTCTGGCGTCGGCTCGGCGCCAAGGTCGAGACCATGACGCCCGAGCACCATGACATCGTGCTCGCCATCACCAGTCACATTCCGCATCTGATCGCCTACAACATCGTCGGCACCGCCGCCGATGTCGAGGAGGTCACCCAATCCGAGGTGATCAAGTTCTCCGCCGGCGGCTTCCGCGACTTCACCCGCATCGCCGCGTCAGACCCGGTGATGTGGCGCGACGTGTTCCTCAACAACAAGGAGGCGGTGCTGGAGATGCTCGGCCGCTTCTCCGAGGACCTCGCCGCGCTCCAGCGCATGATCCGCTGGGACGACGGTGACGCCCTGCAAGAGCTGTTCACCCGCACCCGTGCCATTCGCCGCTCCATCATCGACGCCGGTCAGGACACTGCCGACGCCGATTTCGGCCGCCCCCACGGCCACGAGGACTAGAGTCCGACCTATCAAATTTCGGGGTAACGCGATGACCGCCTCGAGCCCAGGCGGGCCTCAATCAGCCGGTCAGGGGCTTGCGGGTGTTAACCGCCGATTGAGCCTCGAAAGCTCGCTTGTAGGCGGGCCGCGCCTCGCCGCGGGCGAGATAGGCGGCCAGGTTCGGATATTCGTCCAGAATACCCGATGATTTTAGCCTGAGCAGCACCGACACCATCATCAGGTCGCCCGCGCTGAACTCACCATCGAGCCAGTCGGCACTGCCAAGGCGCGCGGAAAGTTGCTTCAACCTGTCGCGGACGCGATCCTGAACCAGAGGCAGGCGTTCCTTGCTCCAGGGCTTGTCGCCCTCCAGAAGCTTGGCGGTTACAAGTTCAAGGATCGGCGGCTCCACCGTGTTGACCGCGGCAAACATCCATGTGATCGCGCGCGCCCGCGCATCTTCATCGTCCGGCAGCAGGCCCGCATGGCGCTCGGCGATGTGGAAGACGATCGACCCTGTCTCGAACAGGGCGAGATCGCCTTCCTCGTAGGTCGGAATCTGGCCGAAAGGATGAAGCGCTAGATGCGCGGGTTCCTTCATCGCACGAAACGAAACAAGGCGAACCTCGTAGGGTTGGCCGACTTCTTCAAGCGCCCAGCGAACGCGCGTATCCCGCGCCAGTCCCCTGCCGCCGTCGGGTGACCGTTCAAAGGCGGTAATGGTGATGGTCATCGTGAGGCTCCTCCTTTGCCAAAATCATCGGCTGCGGAGCTGGCTAGCTGTCAAGGCAAACTCACCGAGATTGAAGACGAACCCGGTCCATGTCCGGATTGTCCCAAAGCGGACCCGACGCGTCGGCGCAGTCGGTCGGGCGAGTCGCGCGCCTAAGCAGGAACGTAGGTCAACCTAACTACGTCCTCGCCAATGAGATCGCTGGCCACAAGATGCAGCGGCGGCCGGGGGCCGGCGAAGAATGGCTTGCCGCGGCCAAGCACGACGGGGTGGAGATAGAGTCGATACTCATCAACAAGACCAAGGTCGGTCAGGCTCCGTGCTAGGTCTGGTCCCGCAACATCAATCTCCCCAACGAGCCGAGCCTTCAGCCCGCGTATCACCGCATCGAGGTCATCCTCGACAAGCGTGGCGTTGGGGCCGACTGACTTCAACGAACGCGACACGACCCACTTCGGTTGACCCCGCCACGCCGCTGCGAAGTCGAGCTCCTCCGCGCCCCACTCAGGACGGTCTTCGTCCCAATAGCGCATGACCTCGTACATGCGGCGACCGTACACACTGCCCGTCAGGTCGCGCACTTGCTCTATGAAGTGACGAAAGAGTGCGGGGCCGGGCGCAAAGTCCGTGTGGTCTACGTAGCCGTCCAGGGACTGGTTCATTCCAAAGACGAGCTTCGCCATGCTACAAAATCTCCAAATATGTTCGCAAAGCTAAAAGACTGGCGGCATATCTCAATGAGCTACGCCCGCTGCGCCGACACATTCTTCAGCGCTAGCTTGCATCGCGGCAACTGCAATCTTTTGGCTCGATCAATGAGTCCTGACCCTAGACTTTCCGCCTGCCCCAGTTCCATGTCATTCCCGCGAAAGCGGAAATCCAGTAGCCACCGAATGGGGTTGCTAATGACGGCCGGGGTTACGGCATTGCCTGGTCAAGCAGGGCAATGACAACGAGTGACATGCCACCAAATTCGCAGGCTGAGCTTTGGGTGTTCGGCTACGGCTCGCTGATGTGGCGACCCGGTTTCGCGTTCAGCGAGCAAGTCCCCGCGGCCCTGATCGGCGCTCACCGCGCGCTCTGCATCTATTCCTTCCACCATCGCGGCACCCAAGAAAATCCCGGGCTGGTGCTTGGGCTCGACGATGGCGGCGCCTGCCGCGGGGTGGCGTTCCGCGTGGCGCCCGACAAGGCCGCGCCGACGCTCGACTATCTCCGCAAGCGCGAGCAAATCACCGAGGTCTATTTGGAGGCTACCAGGCCGGTCAGCCTGCTCGATGGATCAAATCGCGAGGTCGAGGCGGTCTGCTACGTGGTCGACCGGGCGCATCCGCAATATGCCGGCCGGCTGTCGACCGAAGCCCAAGCGCGGTTGGTGCGATTGGCGGCCGGCGGCTCAGGCACCAATATCGACTATGTGCTGAACACGGTGCGCCATCTCGAGGAGGCGGGCATCCACGACGCCGAGCTGATGGCGCTCGCCGCCCACCTCACCGCCGACCCGGGCTAGCTCGCGGGTTTTGCCGCCGCCGCCGACTTGGTGAGCTCGGGCATGCCGAAGAAATAGCCCTGCATGTAGGAGATACCCGCCTTCTCCAATATCTTCGCGGTCTTCTCGTCGCCCACCCATTCGCCGACGGTGGTGATGCCGAAGCTCTTGGCGAGGTCGATCAGCGTGCGCACGAACAGCTCGTCTTCGGCCTGGGTGCCGAGATTCTGGATGAACGATCCGTCGATCTTGACCATGTCGACGCCGAGCAGCCGAAGTGAGCGGAACGAGGTGTAGCCCTCGCCGAAATCGTCGAGCGCCACGCGGCAGCCGAGCGCCTTCAGCGCCGCCACGAATTTGGCGGTCTCCTCCAGATCGGAGATGGCGGCGGTCTCGGTGATCTCGATGGTCAGCCGCGCGGCCAGGCCGGCGTCGTTTCCGGCGAACGCTTCGAGCCCGTGCAGCCATTGCGGGTCGGTGGCGGTCGCCGCCGAGACGTTGAGCGCCAGCTTGATCTCGGGCATCGAGCGCAACAGCTCGACCGCGAGCTCGAGCGCGCGGTGATCGACCAGCTTGGCCAGGCCGAATTGTTCCGCCACCGGGATGAACTCCGACGCCGAGGCGATCGAGCCGTCCAGCCGTCTCATGCGCAGCAGGCATTCGTACAGCTCGGGCTCGTGGCTCCGCGACGTCACGATCGGTTGCAGCGCGAGGATCATGCGGCGGTCGTTGAGTGCGCGGACGATCTCGTCGGCGATGGCAATGGCGCGGCGGCGTTCCGAGTCCCGGCGTTCGCACGGCACATAGAGATTGAAGCGGTCGCTGCGGCTGCTGCGGGCGATGTCGAGCGCCTGAAGAGCCCGGCCGATGGCGCCTTGCGCGCTGCCGGCATGCTCGGGCAGGAGCACCGCCCCGACCGAGATGGTGGCCGCCACCGCGCCGACGCTGGTATCGATGACGCTGTCGCGGACCGTGGCCATCAGGCGGCGGGCGATGGCCTCCACCCCCTCCTCGCTGCAGTCCTGCAACACCACGCCGAACTTGTTCGACGAGAACCGGCCGATGCAATCCTTGCCGCGCAAGGCGCGGCCCATGCGGCGACCGGCGATGGTGATGACCTCGTCACCGACATCGTAGCCATAGGTCTCGTTGACCAGAGTAAGATCGTTGATGCCGGCCAGCAGGAACGCGCCGGTGGCGGGGTTCTGGCCGATGCTGCCGAGAAAGCGGGTCAGCTCTTCGGTCAGCCTAGTGCGGTTGAGTTGCCCGGTGAGTTCGTCATGGCTGCCGAGATAGAGGATGCGTTCCTCGCGCTCGCGACGGTCGTTGATCACCCTGAGCGTGCCTTGCGCCACGCTCGGCCGTCCCTCCGGGCCGATCGTGCAGACCCCGCTGTCCTCGACCCACAGCGCCACGCGGCCGCGGCGTCCTTCGGGCAGGAAGCGATATCGCAGGCAGTAGCGCAGCTCCGTTCCGGGTGCGACATGGGGACCGCCGGCGATGCCGTCATAGCGGGCGCCGGCCTGCTCCGGGTCAACCAGCAAGGCGTAGGCGCGGCCTTTGGCGATGTTGTCGATGCCGGGGACGCCGAGCACGGTTTCCGCGTTGGCTGCCCAGTCGATCCGGTCGCTGGCGAAGTCCCAGCGATAAGCCGTCTCGCGCACCGTGGTGAGGAGCTGCTCGAGGTCGAGTGGCGCTTCGACCGCACCCGACGTTCCGGTGCTGTCGGTGTCTGACTCAGCCTGGCCAAAATCGAGCACGCTGCCGGCGCCTTTGGCCGGCACCGGCGGCACCGGGCCCATTTGGGCAAGCTCCTTCGAGGATGCACTCACTCGACGCCCCATCATCCCGCGGTTTTTGTGCTTGGGCGCCTTTTCTGGCGCCTCGCTTATCCGCCCGACCATAGGCGACAAGGCTTAAAAAAGGCGAAAGCGGCCGTCCGCCCGCGCGGACGAGACCGCGCGAGTAAGACAGCAAGGACCGGTGTTAGGGAGCCTTTCGCCCGGCTTGGTTGACAAAAGCTTGCGAGGCAAGCGGGCCGGGCCGTTCAGCCTGTCGGGCTGTTATTTCTCTTCTTTGACGGCAAGCACTTGCCGGCCGCGGTAGCGGCCCGATTTCAGGTCGATATGATGGGGCCGGCGAAGCTCGCCGGAATCCTTGTCCTCGACATAGGTCGGCGCCGCCAATGCATCATGCGAGCGCCTATTGCCGCGCTTCATGCGCGAGGTTTTTCGTTTCGGAACAGCCATGGTGAAACCCTATCAGCGGCCCGCAGGGAAGGCGGGGCCTTGGAGCCCGCCCTTATAGTGGCAATCTTCCGCGCTGGCCAGGGGCCGATTGCGCAAAAAAGCCGAGCGCTCAAATGCAACCGGAGCGCTGCGCCAGGATCGGCAGGCGCCGGTCGATCACCCTGGCGATGAGCAGCATGTGCCGGCTCGGCCGGGCCGGATTGCGGAAGCGCGGATTTGGCAGCGCCGCCGCCAGCAGGATCGCTTCGCCGCGGGTCAGGTTCGCCGCGCTCTTATGGAAATAATGCCGGCTCGCCGCCTCGGCGCCGAAAATGCCGGGGCCGAACTGGGCGACATTGAGATAGACCTCCATCACCCGCTCTTTCGGCCAGGCCAGCGACAGGAGATAGGCGAGCGGCACCTCCAGCGCCTTGCGCACATAGCTTCGCCCATTCCACAGATAGAGGTTCTTGGCCGTCTGCATCGGGATCGTGCTCGCGCCCGCGGAAGCCGCTGAGGCCGCCGCCCTCCTTGACCGCCTCCCGCACCGCGCTCCAATCGACGCCCCAATGGACGCAGAACCGGCCGTCCTCGTTGGCGATGACCGCCCGGGCGAGATGGCGCGAAATATCTTCGATCGGCACCCAGGAATGGCGGACGGCGCCGCCCATCAGCCGGTTGAGCACCATGACGCTGGTGGTCGGCGGATTGATGAAGCGGAAGGCAACGATGGAGAGGACGACGGCGGCGGCGAGGATAAAGCAGAACGCGCGCAACGCGCCTCAGCCACGGGTGCCTCTGGCGTCTCCTGATGCGCTTGCCGGTGCGCTCGCCTGAGACCGCCTGAATCGCCATGACCTCGCCTTGTACCGCGTGGTTGCCGCATCGAGCAACGTCGTATTAGGGTAAGGATTACCGCTCGTTTTGCGGCAAAGAGCCGCTGTTTTCACGCTATCCCCAGGATGTCCTTTCTCACCCAGCTCGAACGCGTCGCCGGCGCCGTGGAGAAACGGCTCGACCGCCTGCTGCCCCACAGCCACGCCACCCAAGCGGCGGCGGGGCTTGGGCCGGCCATGCGCTATGCGGCGCTCGGCGGCGGCAAGCGCCTGCGGCCGTTTCTTCTGATCGAATCGGCGCGATTATTCGGCGTGGACGAGGACGATGCTCTGCACCCCGCCTGCGCGCTCGAATGCGTCCACTGCTACTCTCTCGTGCATGACGATTTGCCCGCGATGGACGACGACGCGCTGCGGCGCGGACGCCCAACCCTGCACATCGCCTTTGACGAGGCGACCGCCATCCTCGCCGGCGACGCGCTGCTCACCCTGGCCTTCGAGATCCTGAGCGGACCGAGCACGCAAGCCGATCCCGCCATTCGCGCCGAGCTGGTCTTGCTGCTGGCCAAGGCCGGCGGCTGGCAGGGCATGGCGCAGGGCCAGGCGCTCGATCTCAGTCCCGGGCGGCAACGCTTCAGCGCCGCCGACATCGCCCGCATGCAGGCGCTCAAGACCGGCGCCCTGTTCCGATTCGCCTGCGAGGCCGGGGCCGTGCTCGGCCGCGCTTCGCCGGCCGAGCGGGCGGCGCTTATTGCCTATGCGTCCTCGTTCGGCCAGGCCTTCCAGCTCGCCGACGATCTGCTCGATGCCCAGGGCGACGCCGCAGCGCTCGGCAAGGCAGTGGCCAAGGATGAAGCCCGCGGCAAGGCCACGCTGGTGGCCTTGCTCGGGGTCGACGGCGCCAAGGCGAGGCTGGCGGCGCTCGTCGCACGAGGCCGAAGCGGCGCTCGCCTCTTCGGCCGCCGGGCCGATACCTTGATCGAAGCCGTCCGCTTTGCCGTGAACCGCAAGCGTTGATTGAGGATGCGATGGCACCGCGCGCGAAAGCGACCAAGACGGGAAAGCAGGAGCTATCCGCAGGCGCCTGGATCACGCGGCATGCACGCGCGCAGATCCGCTTTCTCATCGCTCTCGCCGTCGGCGTGGCGGTCTTCTTGTTCGTGCCGATCGAGGATCTGCGTCCCGCGCATCCTTGCCGGCTGGAACGCGGGCGGCTGGCTCTATCTGCTGCTTGTCGCCATCAAAATGGCGCGTGCCGAGATCGAGGGCATCAAGCGGCAATCGATGCTGGAGCGGGAGAGTCGCATCGTCGTCCTCGTCGTTGTCATCTTCGGCTCGATCTTCACCATGCTCGCGCTGTTCGCCCAGCTCATGGCGATCAAAAGTGAGCACGGCACCGACCGCACCCTCAGCATAAGCCTGTCGATCTCGACCATTTTCCTGTCGTGGCTGCTGATCCACACCGTGTTCGCGCTCTATTACGCGCACGAATTTCATAGCGAGGCCCGCGCGGGCGCGAAGGACCGGGGCGGCGGGCTGGATTTTCCCGACGATAGCGCACCCGACTATCTCGACTTTCTCTATTTTTCCTTCGTGGTGGGCACCACGGCGCAGACCTCCGACGTGGAGGTCACCTCGCGCGCCATGCGTCGCGTGGTGATGCTGCACGGCATCTTGTCGTTCTTCTTCAACACCGCGGTGATCGCGCTCGCCGTCAACATCGCGGCGCAGTTGGTGCAGGGCTAGACGCAAGCCCACCCCGCGGCGCTGCGTGCGCGACTAAGACGCCAACGGAACAAACTGCTATGTTCTGAATTTCAGTAACTCTCCATAACTGGGCAATGGAGCAAGTCATGGTGCAAAAATCGCATAAATCCACGCGTGTTGCCTCGCCGGAAGCCACTGACCAGCGCGGTCATTCCCGGCGAAAAATACTGCTTTCCCTGTTTTGGACGGCGGCCTTGGCCAACGCCGCGACCCTGTTCGGTGGCGGTACAACGCGGCCCGCGCGCAGCAGAAGGTCAGCAAGGAGCTGGCGCAATATCAGGACAGTCCCAAGGACGGTCACAAATGCTCCGAATGCAGCTTCTTCGAGCCACCTAAGGCGTGCAAGGCCGTCGACGGCGACATCAGCCCCGACGGCTGGTGCCAGCTGTGGAACCAGGCCACCTAATCGCCGGCCTGCGCGATTGAGCTTTGTTACTCCGCGGCGCTGCGGCCGATATTGGCCTGCCCGAACCGCCGCTCGATATAGTCGAGCACCATCTGCTTGAACTCGGCCGCCGCGCCGGGCCCGCGCAAGGTCGCCACCTTCTTGCCGTCGATGAACACCGGCGCCGCCGGCGCCTCGCCGGTGCCGGGCAGCGAGATGCCGATATCGGCCTGCTTCGATTCGCCCGGTCCGTTGACGATGCAGCCCATCACCGCGACGGTGAGCGTCTCCACGCCCGGATAGCGGCGCTTCCATTCCGGCATCTCGTCGCGGATGAAGTCCTGGATGTCGCGGGCCAGCTCCTGGAAACGTGGTCGAGGTGGTCCGCCCGCAGCCGGGACAGGCGGCGACCAGCGGCACGAAGGCGCGGAAGCCCATGCTCTGCAGCAACTCCTGCGCCACCTTGACCTCGAGCGTGCGGTCGCCGTTCGGCTCGGGCGTGAGCGAGATGCGGACGGTGTCGCCGATGCCTTGCTGAAGCAGCACGGCGAGCGCGGCCGACGAGGCGACGATGCCCTTCGAGCCCATGCCCGCCTCGGTCAGGCCGAGATGCAGCGCCAGCTCCGAGCGGGCGGCAAGCATGGTGTAAACCGCGATCAGATCCTGCACCGCCGACACCTTGGCCGACAGCACGATGCGGTCTGCCCCGAGGCCGAGCTCGATGGCGCGGGCGGCGCTGAGCAGCGCCGACTGCACGATCGCCTCATGCATCACCGCCCGCGCGTCCTTCGGCTCAGGCAGCGTCGCGTTCTCATCCATCAATCGGGTGAGCAGATCCTGATCGAGGCTGCCCCAGTTCACGCCGATGCGCACCGCCTTGCCGTTCGCGAGCGCGATCGCGACGATCTCGGCGAATTGCCGGTCGCGCTTGTCCTTGAAGCCGACATTGCCGGGATTGATGCGATATTTGGCGAGCGCGGCGGCGCAGGCCGGATGCTCTTTGAGCAGCGTGTGGCCGTTATAATGAAAATCGCCGATCAGCGGCGCCTCGACCCCGAGCCGGTCGAGCCGCTCTTTGATATGCGGCACGGCGGCGGCGGCCTCCTCCCGGTCGACGGTGATGCGCACCAGCTCGGAGCCGGCCCGCGCCAGCGCCGCGACCTGGGCAACCGTCGCCGCGATATCGGCCGTGTCGGTATTGGTCATCGACTGCACCACGATCGGGGCGTCGCCGCCGAGCGTGACTTGGCCGATCCTGACCGGAATGGCGCGCCTGCGTGGCTTGCGTCTCCATGGGGCCAGGATACATCACATTTGGCGAAGCCGCGCCAGCGGCCGAAATCTAGGCTTTCCGCCGCTTGCCCAGGGCCAAAGCCAGGTCGGCGAGCAGCGTCGCCACCGCCACGCCGGTCGCCGCGCTGAGCGCCGTCGCCGGGTCCGGAACGCGGTCGGGGGTCAGCCCCTGCGCCGTCTCCAGCAGAACCGCGACGGGCAGAAGCACCGCCGCGACCGCCATCGGCCGCGGCCAGGCGAGGCAGAACAGCGCGGTCACGGTGAAATAGGCCAGGAAATGCTCGACCAGCCAATGCAGCCCTAAGCGGATCTGCCACTCGGCCGGCACCAGGGTGGCGACAGCAATCGCCGCCAGCACCACCATGGCCGCCGTCATTCGAAACCCGCGTGAAGGAAGACCCGTCATCCGCCAACGATAACATCCTCCGCGACAGGACAGGAACCGACGATCCGTTAACTCCCGCTCCGATACAGGTCGCGGGACTTTGACTGACGCCGTTTCCAGCCAAGAGTTTCTCCGGCCCGGCCTCGATGGCCGCGGCGAAGGGCGAACGCTGGACAGGCTTTGGGCCTGGCCTCTTCGGCGGTCCTGCACGGGCTGCGCCGTGCTGATCGTCCTCCTCGCCTCCGCAACCCGGCGCGCAGGGATCGCATGGCGCCCTGAGCTCGTGCCGGTGGAGATCGAGGTGCCGGATGCTGTATTCCCGCGCGCGACCAGCCGAGCCCACTCAGCCGCTGCCCCCGACCCCTGCAACTGCCGACGCGAAACAGGCCGCGGACCCGCTCGAGACCAAACTTCAGGCGCTGGCGAAGCTGCGGCAGCCCGACAGCGATCAGGCAATCCTGCAACCGAGCCCCGCTCAATCGGAGCCGTTGATGAGCGACGATGCCGCGCCGGGTCGGCTCGCCGCTTTACGCGATTTCATCCGCGATCAAGTCGAACGCCATTGGAGCTTGAATCTCGCGTCCTTGGAGCAGAACGAATTCTCGATTCCGATCCGCATCCAAATCACCGGCAGCGGAACCGTCCTCAAGGCCGAGATCATCGACACCGCGCGTTCCGCCGACCCCGTCTATCACGAGATCGCCAGCAGCGCCCGCAACGCGGTGCTGCTCGGCGTCGCCGTTCTCGCTGCCGCCGGGGCATTATCAGAATGTGACGGAGCTGGTGTTATATCTCAATCCCAGAGAGACTTTGCATTAGCGCAGGCAGGGGAAGGCTCCGGTTACGGTAGATCGCGAGCGACGCGGAAGCCCGCCAAGCCCGAATAATCGGACTCGCCACCGTCGCGTTCACTCCCTCACGCGCGCCGCGGAACGCATGAACACCGGCAGATTGTGCCACGACCCGCCGCGAATGACATGTTTGCCGCAATTCGGTTCGGTCCAGGCGCTGCCGTCCAGCGGCGCGCCGGCATAGTTCGGGTGCCAGCAATCGGCGGTCCATTGCCAGGCATTGCCCAGCATGCCGTACAGCCCGAACGGGATTGGGCGCGAAGCTGTCGACGTCGGCGAACAGGCGATTGTCCCATTGACTGCCGCACCCGTTGCAGTTGGCGTTGCCGCTGCCGATGGCATCGCCCCACCAACGCGCCGTCGTCGTGCCGCCGCGCGCGGCATATTCCCATTCCGCCTCGGTGGGCAAACGATAGGGGCCTGTCGCGCGGGCCACCGCCGGGCGTTCCGCGCCGGCCTTGTCATTCAGCCAGTCGATATATCTTTCCGCATCGCGCCAATCCAAGCACACGGCCGGCCAGCGCGGCAGATCGCCGCGATAGGGCGAGCCGGCATGATCCGTCTTCGGCCGAACCCCATCCCATGTTCAACATCGGATTGCAGGATGCCGGCCGATAGCCGGTCTCCTTGAGAAAAGTCTGAAACTCTTCGCTGGTGACATCGTATTTGCCGAGAGCAAAGGCCTTGATGGTGACCTCGTGCTGCGGGCCCTCCGAATCGTAGCGTCCGCTCTCCTGGGCCGAACTTCCCATCAGGAACGTCCCGGACGGAATTCCAATCATGACCGGGCAGTCACGGCATTCCTGAAATTCCCGATCCTCGTGCTCCTTGGCGCGGGCCGTGCCGAGCCAAGCGAGCGCGGCAAGGAGAGCGATCGCCAACGCTGAAATTGCGACGCGCATCATGATTCGCCGGCCGGAATCGCAAGCGCGATCGGCCTAACTCGACAGCGCCGCGGTCAGCGCGCCGACATTGTGGCGGAACATGTCGAGATAATCCGGCGCCGGGCCGTCGGGCGGCGACAGCGCGTCGGAATAGAGCGTGCCGCCGATCTTGGCGCCGGTCTCCCGCGCGATCTGGTCGAGCAGGCGATGGTCGGTGATGTTCTCGATGAACACCGCGGGGATGTGCTCGGCCTTGATCTGGCGGATGATCTTGGCCACGTCCTGGGCCGAGGCCTCGCTCTCGGTGCTGACGCCTTCAGGGGCGACGATCTCCAGCCCGTAAGCCGCGCCGAAATAGCCGAACGCGTCGTGGCTGGTGATGATCCGGCGCCGCTCGGCCGGCAGCTTCGCCAGCGCCGCCCTCACCGCGTCGTCCTCCTGCATGATCTCGCCGAGATATTTGGCGGCGTTGGCCTCGTACGCCGCCTTGCCGGCCGGATCGGCCGCGATCAGCCCGTCGCGGATATTGGCGACATAGAGCTTGCCGTTGGCGAGGTCCTGCCAGGCATGCGGGTCGGTGATGGTCTCGGGCGTGCCGCCCTCCTCCTCGACCATGGTGCGCGGCTTGACCCCGGCCGAGGCGACCACCGTCTTGCCCTTGAAGCCCGACGATTTCTCCAGCCGTTCCATCCAGCCCTCGAAGCCGAGGCCGTTGACGAAGAACAGTTGGGCCGAGGCGAGCGTCTTGGCGTCGGCCGGCGTCGGGCTGAACACGTGGGCGTCGCCGTCAGGCCCGACCAGCGTCGTCACCTCGACCCGGTCGCCGCCGACTTGGCGCACCATGTCGCCGAGAATCGAGAACGAGGCGACGGCCTTGACCTTGTCGCCGGCATCGGCGCTGCCGCCAAATCCCAGCAACACGGCAAGCGCCAGACCAATGTGCATGACCAGACGATTTCGCATGACACGACACTCCTATCAGAGGGGACTCAGGCTTCCAGATGCTTGCGCGGCATGAGGCGATAGATCAGCCCGCCGCGCGCGCCGACCAGGATCGACAGCAGATAGAACACGCCGCAGAGCAGGATGATCGCGGGGCCGGTCGGCACATTGGCGTAATAAGAGAGCAGCAGCCCCGACAGGCTCGACAGGAACGCGATCAGCACGGCGACGACGATCATCCCGGACAATTCCTCGGCCCAGAACCGCGCGGCGACCGCCGGCAGCAACATGATGCCGACCGCCATCAACGTGCCGAGCGCCTGGAACCCGGCCACCAGATTGAGCACCACCAGCACCAGGAAGGTGAAATGCGTCGGCGAGCTCAAGCTGCTGGCCGAGCGCAGGAACTGGGGATCGAAACATTCGATCACCAGCGGGCGGTAGATCGCCGCCAGCACCGCCAGCGAGATCGTGGCGATGCCGGCGACCAGGATCAGCGCCGCATCGTCCAGCGCCAGCACCGTGCCGAACAGCACGTGCAGCAGGTCGATATTGCTGCCCCTGATCGAGACGATCAGCACGCCGAGCGCCAGCGACACCAGATAGAAAGCGGCGAGGCTCGCATCCTCGCGCAGAATAGTGGTGCGCGCGACCACGCCCGCGGCGAGCGCCACCGCGAGCCCGGCGACGAAGCCGCCGAGCGACATGGCCGGCAGCGACAGCCCGGCAACGAGAAAGCCGACCGCCGCGCCGGGCAGGATGGCGTGGCTCATGGCGTCGCCCATCAGGCTCATGCGCCGCAGCATCAGAAATACGCCGATCGGCGGCGCGCCGATGCGACAGCGCCAGGCAGCCGACCAGCGCCCGGCGCATGAACGAGAACTCGATGAACGGACCTGTGATCGCGTCGATCATGCCGGCTGCCGCTCGCGCTTGCCCTCGTCCCGCTCGCAGATGTCGGCATGCTCGTCGAACGCTTCGACCAGCTGCCGCGACTTGGCGAGATTGGCTTGGGTCAGGACTTTGCGCGTCTCGCCCCAGGCCACCACTTCACGAGCGATCAGCAGAGTCTCGGGGAAATGCGCGCGCACTTGCTCGATGTCATGCAGCGCGGCCAGCACGGTTCGTCCCTCGGCGTGCCAGCGCAGGATGAGCGCGATGAGATCGGCTATCGTCTTGGTGTCGACGGCGCGGAACGGCTCGTCGAGCAGGATCAGCGAAGCGTCTTGCAGCAGCAGCCGCGCGAACAGCACCCGCTGGAACTGACCGCCGGACAGCGCGCCGACCGGGCGCGCGGCGAGATCGACCAGCCCGACGGTTGCCAGCGCGCGGGTAACCTTGTCGTCGCTGGCTCGCATCGAGCCCGCGCCAGGCGCCGATCGCGCGCCACAGCCCCATCGCCACGCAGTCGAATACCGAGATCGGAAAGCTGCGGTCGATCTCGATCTGTTGCGGCAAATAAGCGATGTCCGATTTGTCGAGGCCGTCGCGGGTGAGGCCGCCGCCGAGCGGCTTGAGCTCGCCGATGATGCCCTTGAGCAAGGTCGACTTGCCGGCGCCGTTCGGGCCGACAATGGCGACCAGCGCGCCACGCTCGACCTCGCCGGTGATGTGATGCACGGCCGGGTGGCGGTCATAGCCAAGCGTCAGGTCGCGGAACACGATGGCCGGCTCGGGAGCGCCCATGCTCATTTCAACGCCCACAACACGGCGCCCCACAGCAGCGCCGAAGCCATCGCCACGATGGCGAGCCGCGCCGGAACCGACAGGCGCAACAGCGAGAAGCCGCTCGCGGCTGGCGTGCGAGCCTGAACCTCCACGGGGGCGTCACCCTCGGCGGCGACCAGCGCCACATGGCGATGAACTTTCCCCCGCCGCATCTCGATATCCCTTCTCCGGAATGCCGCGCTAGACCGGCCGGCACGCTTCGCACAGGCCGGCGATCTCGACCGTCACCTGATCGGGCTCGATCTCGTCAGGGGCCAGGCCGAGCAAAGCCGCCTGGTCGTCATCGGACAGCAGGATCTCGACCACCTTTCCGCATTGCCGGCAGATGGCGAAGGCGAACTTGCCGTCGCAGGCGCCGTGGCCGCAGGCGATGAAGGCCGAGCGCGACTCGAGCCGATGCACCATCCCCTTCTCCATCAGCTCGTTCAGCGCGCGATAGACGGTGGGGGGATGGGCGATGCCCGCAGTCCTGACCCGGTCGAGGATGGCGTAGGCGCTCATGGGCTCCTTGGCCTTGCGCAGGCAGGACAGGATCTCGCTCTGATTGCGCGACAGCTTGGGCTCGTGGTGGTGGTGCGCGGCGTTCATGCGCGATGATATAACATAACACTACCCGCGCCGTCAAAGCTCCCCCTCCGGTCAAAAGCCAAGGAATTTGGGGCTTTCGGCCGAGTTTGTGGTCCAAGTCGCTGCGGCACCGAGTCGCGCCACAAGGCGCGAGGCCGGGAGGGTTAAATCCTCAGAGGTCCCCTCGCAGATCCGTTGGGATGAGGACACCAACCCTCAGCCCAGGAGCGAACGGCCTAACGGCCGTCTGATCCACGGTGTTCGGCGAGGTCCCTGAGCGCGGCGGTGATCAGTCGCACCAGATCGCTTTGGCGTCTGACGCCGGTCCGCGCGTAAGCCGTCTTGAGGTGGAAGCGCACGGTGTTCATGGAGATGCCGGCCCGCTCGGCATAGTCGTTGAGCTCCTCGCCCGGCGCGAGCGCCGCCAGCAGCGTGGCCGAGCCGAGCGGGATCCTGAACAGCTCGGCCACCAGCTGCGGCATCGGCGGCATGCGGTGCGAGCGGATCGTGGATCACGAACAGTGTTCCCCGCCGCCGACCTGCGCCGTCCGAGCCTTCGCCTCGAGCCAGCGGCGCCACCATCACCACATAAGCGGGCTTGCCCTGCGGCCGGGCGACGCGAACGAGGCCGCCCGAGCCGCCCGCGGCGACATCGCGCTGCAGCTCGGCCAGAGCGCTGATTGGCGGCGCGGTCGGCCGCATAGAGGCCGCCCGCTGCGATCGAGCGCCAGCCCGTCGTCTCGTGCCGACATGCGGCGCGCCGCGTCGTTGGCGAAGAGCGTGCGGCCTGCCTCGTCGAGACCGACCATGCCGGCCGCCAGCCGGTCGCAGGCCTCGGCCAGAGCGGAGTTCCGGCGATCGAGCGCGACGAAGACGCGGCGGAGCTGGAGCGCCCGCGACAGATGCGGCATCAGCCGCTCGAGCTTGGCGATGTCGTCATCGTCGAACGCCGCGCGGTCCGGACCGCGATGCAGCCCGATCATGGCGAAGCGGCCATTGGCGGCAGCCAGCGTGCCGCCGAGGCACTCCTCGAGTCCGAGCGGCCGGAAGAACTCGGCGAAGAACACCCCGGGCCGCCGCGTCTCCTCCGGCAGCAGCCGCTTTGTGGGGATGGCGGCGCCGACCGGCTGCTTCATGAAGGCAGGGGGAGCGGGGTCGAGACGCGGCGAAGTCGCGCTCATAGCGCCGCGCTACCTCCTTGTTGAACACCCCGATCGCGGCATAGGCGGAGACATCCGGCCGGGCGGCGTCGAAATCGAGCAGCGAGGCGGATCCGACGTCGAACAGGCCGCAAAGCAGCGTAAGCGCCTGGTCGAACGCGGCGAGATCGCGGACGCCCAAATAGAGAGCATCCAGAAACTGCGCCTCCGGGTCCGGCATGGCACGCGCTCGTTGGCCGATACTGGACCTATGCTAATGCCCGGCTCGAACCGTCGCCACGGGCTTTTGGCGCCTGCCCTCAGGCTCTCTTCGAGCAATTCGGGCGGCCACGCGCTTGCTCTCGCCCCCGGCCGGGCGTCCAATAGCGCCATGCCCCACCGCATCGCCATCGTCGAGGGCGACATCACGCGGCTCGACATCGACGCCATCGTCAACGCCGCCAATAACAGCCTGCTCGGCGGCGGCGGCGTCGACGGCGCCATCCACCGCGCCGCGGGCCCTGAGCTGCTCGAAGCCTGCAAGCAGCTCGGCGGCTGCGCCACCGGCGAGGCCAAGATCACCCCGGGCTTCAGGCTCCCCGCGCGCTACGTGATCCACACCGTGGGGCCGGTCTGGGGCGGCGGCGAGCGCGGCGAGGACCGCCTGCTCGCCGATTGCTACCGTAATTCGCTCGCGCTCGCGCGTGGAGCACGGCCTCGCCTCGATCGCCTATCCCGCCATCTCGACCGGCGCCTACGGCTTTCCGCCCGACCGCGCCGCGCATGATCGCGCTCCGCACCGTGCTTGCCGCGCTTGAAGACAACGCCGCGATCGAGCGCGTGGTATTCTGCTGCTTCGGCGCGGAGTCGCGCCAGCGTCACGAAACGGCGTTGGCCACGGTCACGCAACGCGTCTAAGCGCCGGCGATGCGGCCGAGCGGCGCTTTGCGCCGGGACACCAAGGGCTAAGCTAGCGGTGGCCGACGGCTTGAGTCGCCGAACGGCCCTGGATCGGTGAGGCCGGCAAGGATGTCCGAGCTCGACCCGCTTCTGCTGTCGCGCATCCAGTTCGCCTTCACCATCTCGTTCCACATCATCTTTCCGTCCTTCACCATCGGGCTCGCCGCCTGGCTGGTGGTGCTCGAGGCGCTGTGGCTCAAGACCGGCAAGCCGATCTACATGCACATCGCCCAGCACTGGACCAAGATCTTCGCCGTGTCGTTCGGCATGGGCGTGGTCTCCGGCGTGGTGCTGTCTTACGAGTTCGGCACCAATTGGAGCGAGCTGTCGCGCCGCGGCGGCAACGTCATCGGCCCGCTGATGTCCTACGAGGTGCTGACCGCCTTCTTCCTCGAGGCGGGCTTTCTCGGCATCATGCTGTTCGGCTGGAAGCGCGTGCCGAAATGGGTGCATTTCTTCGCCACCTGCATGGTGGCGCTCGGCACCGCGATCTCGGCGTTCTGGATCCTGTCGGCCAACAGCTTCATGCAGACCCCGGCCGGCTTCACCGTCGACGACGATGGGCGTGCTGCACGTCGCCGACTGGTGGCAGGTCATCTTCAACCCGTCCTTCCCCTACCGCTTCGCCCATATGGTCGCCGCCGCCTATCTCACCACCGCCTTCATCGTGGCCGGCATCGGCGCCTGGTACATCTTGCGCGAGCGGAGCGTGCCGCATGGCCGGATCATGCTCGGCATGGGCTTGAGCCTGCTGGTCTGGCTCGCGCCGCTCCAACTCGTGATCGGCGACCTGCACGGACTGAATACGCTCGAATATCAGCCGGCCAAGATCGCCGCGCTCGAAGCGCATTGGGAAACCGGCGTGGACGTCCCGCTGATCCTGTTCGCCATCCCCGATCCCAAGGCCGAGAAGAACAATTACGAGATTTGCCATTCCGGCGCTCGGCAGCCTGATCCTCACCCATGACTGGGACGGCGAGGTCAAAGGGCTGAAATCGTTTCCGCCCGAGGACCGGCCCAATCCGATCATCCCGTTCTTCGCCTTCCGCATCATGGTCGGCATCGGCCTGATCATGATCGCCGTCGGCATCGTCGGCTCCATCCTGTGGCTGACGGGGCGGCTCTATACCAGCCGCTGGTTCTTGCGCACGCTGGTCTGGGTCTCGCCGCTCGGCTTCCTCGCCGTGCTGTCGGGCTGGTTCGTGGCCGAGGTCGGGCGTCAGCCCTGGACCGTCTATGGCGTGCTGCGCACCGCCGACGCCGTCTCGCCGGTTCCGGGCGGCAGCGTGCTCACCTCGCTCATTCTGTTCGTGCTGGTCTACGGCATCGTGTTCGGCGCCGGCCTCTATTACATTGGCAAGCTGGTGCAGCGCGGTCCCGACGAGACCCCGCCGGTGCCCGAAGAGGGCGAGGCGGACCTGTCCCACCGGCCCCTGGCAGCGTCAGGTAACCCATGACCCAAACGGCGAGCCAGATGACCGAGTTCCTGCCCGTGATCCTGCCGCTGGTATGGGCGGCGATCCTGGCGCTGGCGGTGTTCCTCTATGTGCTGCTCGGCGGCTACGACCTCGGCCTCGGCGTGCTGTTCCCGCTGGCCCCCTCGCACAAGGACCGCGACGCCATGATGGGCTCGGTGGCGCCGTTCTGGGACGGCAACGAGACCTGGCTGGTCTTGGGCGGAGGCGGGCTGCTCGCGGCCTTTCCCTTCGCCTACTCGGTCATGCTGCCGGCGCTCTATATCCCCATCATCCTGATGCTGATCGGGCTCATCCTGCGCGGCGTCGCCTTCGAGTTCCGCTTCAAGTCCAAGCGCTATCGCTATCTCTGGGACCTCGCCTTCGCCGGCGGCTCGATCCTCGCGGCCCTGATGCAGGGCGTCATCATCGGCGCCTTCGTCCAGGGCTTCGCCGTCACCGACAACAAATTCTCCGGCGGCGCCTTCGACTGGCTCACGCCGTTCTCGGTGGTCACCGCGATCGCGCTGCTTGTCGGGCTATGTGCTGCTCTCGGCGTTGTGGCTGATCATGAAGGGCGACGAGGCGTTGCGCGAATGGGCCTACGGCGTCGCCCGCACGGCGCTGATCGCCTTGGCGACGTTCATCGTCATCTTCAGCGTCTGGACGCCGTTCCTGCACCCCGAGATCGCCGCGCGCTGGTTCGCGCCCGGCAATATGGTGATGCTGAGCCCGGTGCCGCTGGTGACGGCGACGAGCGTCGTGTTGCTGTGGCGGGCGCTCAATCAACGCCAGCGCTACATGCCGTTCCTGCTCGCCATCGTCATCTTCCTGCTCTGCTATACCGGACTCGCGGTCAGCCTGTTCCCGTTCATCATTCCGCCCGACATCACCATCTGGCAGGCGGCAGCGGCGCCCGACTCGCAGCTCTTCATGCTTTATGGCGCGATCCCGCTCCTGCCCATCATCCTCGGCTACACCGCCTATTCCTATTACGTGTTCTGGGACGCGACCGAGCACGACGCCTATCACTAGCTGCCGCCCTTCTTGCCGCCGAGGTCGTGCGCCATCAGCCGGTGCTTCAACGGCTGATCTTGCCGTAGGCCTGCTCGACGCGTAACCCGCGAGATGCGCCCGTCGCGCACCGCGTCGGCAATGATGGCGTGGATCTTCGGCCCGAGCTCGATGTCTTGCGCCTGGACGTTCGAGAACACCAGCAGGTCGGTGCCGGCGTTGACCGCCTTGATCACCCGCTCCTCGAGCGAATAGTCGTGGCTCACCCCGCCCATCTCCATGTCGTCGCTCACCACCACGCCGTCGAAGCCGATCGACTTGTCCCTGAGCGCGCGCACCGCGCGGCCCGACAGCGAGGCCGGCAGCTTGGCGCCGTCGCTGAAGGTCGGATGATAGAGATGGCCGATCATCACCGCGTCGAGCAGGCCGTCCTTGGCGAGCGCCCGGTAAGGCTCAAGCTCGATCTCCCGCCAGCTCTGCGAAACATCGGCCAGCGCCTTGTGGCTGTCGACGCGACTTGAGCCGTGACCCGGGAAGTGCTTGGCCACGGTGACGATGTCGGCGTCGCGATGGGCGGTGATGAAGGCGCGGGCGAGCGCGGCGACGGTATTGGGATCGGCGCTGAAGCTTCGATCCCGTTGGCCGATCACCGGATTGGCCGGATTGACGTTGAGATCGACCACCGGTCCGAAATTGAGATTGAACCCGGCCTACGCCAGTCCTCCGCCGCCATTGACGCATAGAGCTTCTCGGCGCTGTCGCCCACGGCATAGCTCGGGTTTCTGCCGACGCTCGACGCCGACGGAAAATAGCGATGACCGTTCCGCCGCGTCAGCCGCTGCACCTTGCCGCCTTCCTGATCGACCGCGATGAACGGCACCAGCGAGGACTTGGCGTTGCGCAGGAACGCCGTCAGCGTGCGCAGCTCCTTGGGCGAACCGATATTCTCCGGATAGAGCACCACGCCGCCGACGGTGCCTTTGGCCAATTGATCGCGCACCGCCTTCACGCCCGGCATCGCGCTCGTTGTCGCCGAGGAACCCGACCATGATCATCTGCCCGATCATCGCGTCGAGACGCTTGTCGGCAGGGAGCGGCGGCTCGGAGTCGCAGGCGGCGCCGAGGCCGGTCAGCGCCAGGCCGAGCGACAGCAGCACGGCCGCGAACAGGGTCCTCGTCATGGGCGGCAGGCGGCTCAACATCATGGGCAATTTACGGCAGGACGCGAGGGAGCGCCATTGAACCTTTCTCCGCGCCGCCTCGTCAAACCGATGCGGAAGAAACGTCAGGTTCATCGGCCTGACCAATCGATGGAGATTACAATGAAAAACATGATGTTGATCCCGATCCTGGCCGTGTCGTTGGTGACGGCGTCGGCCTTGACGACCCCGGCCCTGGCCTGCTCGCCCAAGGGGCCCGGCCAATGTTGCACCAGCCCCGTGTTTCGCGAGAATGGCAAGTACTGTCAGTTCACCCAGTGCTTGGGAACGAGCGGCGGCGGCCTCGCCCGGGACAAGAACTGCTGGTTCACCGAGCAACCCATCAATGAGAACCCGGTGCTGCCCGTTCGGCCGCGTGCCCCGTCCGGAGGCTGGATCGTCCACACCGTCCCCGGCAGCAGCGGCACAACGCATCAATAGTCGATCGACTGGCATTGCCCTTCGAGCGGCGCCGGCCTTAACGTCCGGCGCCGATCTCTTCGCCTGCCGCACCGGCCGGCTCGCCGAGTGCGCCGGCAGCATCGAGGATCCCGGCCCCGAACGCGTCTTCCTTGCTCGAACCGTCGGGCTTGCGCGCGCTCGCCGACAAAATCTCCCGCGCTTTCGATCCAATCCAATTTGCCGTCGCGCTCGAGCAGCAGCGCCACCACGCCCGACACATGGGCCGCGGCCATCGACGTGCCCGACGACAGCTCGTAGCCGCCCTTGAGCGCCGGGGCGATGATGTCGACGCCCGGCGCGGCGATGGAGATGTAATCGCCGCGATTGGCCTTGACGTAGAGTCTGTCCTTGTCGTCGGTGGCGGTGACGGCGATGACCTCGGGATAGGCCGCCGGATAGACCGGCGCCCCCTTGGGCCCGTTATTGCCGGCCGCGGCGATGAAGATCACGCCTTTGTCCGAAGCCGCCTTGATGATGCGCTCGAGCAGCGGATCCATCGGGCCGGTGAAGCTCATATTCATGACCTTGGCGCCGGCATCGAACGCCCAGTCGATGCCCTTCAGCAGTTGGAACGAGGTCGATTGCGCCGGATCGTTCTTGCCGCCGCGGAAGGCGCGCACGCTGAGCAGCTTGGCCTCGCGGCGCCACGCCCGTCGAGCGCGGCATGAGCCACCAGGATGCCGGCGATCTCGGTGCCGTGCGGCTCGGCCGGTGACGGCCCCTCGCCCACCGCGTCGAACATGCCGGCGATCGCGCCGGCGAGCTCGGGATGCGCGCCCGTCGATCGCCGTGTCGATCACCGCGATCATCACGCCGTTGCCGCGCGCCAGACGATGCGCCTCGTCGAGCCGATGCGTCTCGCCGGCATATTGCGGCACGGTCTGCGGCGGCGTCGGTCCTTTGCTGACGCTGTAGTCGTAGTTGGGCTGCGCCAGCTCGACGTCGGGATCGGTGCTGAGCGCCGCGAGCAGCGACTCAAGCGAGCGGTCGGCGGGAAGCCGCAGGCGCACCAGCGCGCCGTCGAGCAGCGGGATCGGCAGCCGGGGATCGGCGCTGACATTGTATTGGCTGGCCAGCCGCGCGGCGATCTCGCTCGCCCGGCCGGCATCGACCAGAACGAGAATTTCCCTCGGCCGATGCGGGCGGTTGGTCGACCAACGCGGCGATGGCCGGCGGAATTGATCTGCGCTCTCGGTCTTGACCACGCGCGGCGGCGTCTTGCCGTCGTCGTCCTTGGTCAGCTCCACGCATTTTTTGCCCTTGCGGACATGACCGTCGCGGGCATGGCGTTGAGCCGGCAATGTCGGGCTCGTCCGGCTCGCGGCATTTGGGCCATTTGCCGACCAGCCCCTTCTGGGCGCAGCTCGCCGTCGATTTCGGCTTGCAGTTCGGCCATTTCCCGGTCGTGCCCTCGGGCAGGACCGCACGATCTTCTGGCAGTCGGGCCATTTGCCTTTCGTGTTCTGGGCATTTCGACGGCTAGTGCGACGCAAACGGGCCATTTGCCGACGGTGCCGTGGGACAGCCGCGGTCCGGTGTTCGGGCGGGATGAAGATGCCCTAGGTCCGCCCGGCCTGATGCCCGGACCTCTAGGCCCGATGCTTGGACCGCCGGTTGGTCCCACCCTTGAAGCCTCGGCTGCCCGTGGCATCTGCGCGACGCCGACCGACGACAGCGCGACGCAGTCCGATCAGAAACAGACGCAGATGAAGCGCATCACGGCCTCACTGTTCCGGCAGCACGGTCGTGACCATCCCCGACTGATTGCAGCGCCTCGATCGCGGCCTTGCGGCCCTCCTCGCCGGTGTCCGGCAAGCGCAGGCGATAGAGGCCGGCGCGCGGTCCGTCGATCACGACCGCATCGAGCCGCTTCAGCAGCGCGGCGATGTCGCCCATGGTGGCCGTGTCGGCGAACCCGACCAGGAGCTCGAAGCTTTCGCCGTGGTCTGCTCGCCGCCGGCGGTCTGATAGGTCGGCGCGCCGGCGCGCTCCATCACCAGCGCGCCGATCGCCGCGGCTTGCAGCATGACCAGCAGCGCCGCCACCGCCGCCGCCAGCGCAAGCTGCGGCGGCGCCAAGACCGGCGATCCAGTCGCTGAACCGATTGGCGAGTTGGCCGAACGCCGCGCCGAGCGGCTGGCGCCGCGGCGCCGCCGCGACGCTGGCCCGCAACCGGTCGAGCGCATCGCGTCCCGGCGCTTGGATCGCTTCGTTGGCGGTGATGGTCGCGTCGCTCTCCTCGCGGGCGAGCGCCAAATGGGCCTGGGCCTCGGGATGCTCCCGCACATAGCGCTCGACCCGCGCGCGCGTCGCGCGCGTCGAGCCTGCCCGTGACATACCACGGCAGCAGCGCCTCGATCTCGTCGCGCTCGCTCAGTCTCGTCGCTCATCACGGCCATCCTCGGTCGATGCCGCGCGCGAGCAGCAGCTCCGACAGCTTCTTGCGCGCGTAGAACATGCGGGTCTTCACCGTGGCCTCGGGAATGCCGAGCACCTCGGCGACTTCCGCCACCGACTGTTCCTGGTAATAGACAAGATCGAGAATGGTGCGGTGGTCCGCCGACAGCTCGGCGATGCAGGCCTTGATCTTGGCGCTCTTGTCCTGCTTCTGCGCGGCGACGTCGGGCGTGTCGTCGTCCGCCACGAGATCCCGGCCGGCCTCCTCGGCGATGCCGAGCACCTCGGTGCGCTTGCGCAACACGCTGATGGCCTTGTTGTGGGCGATCGACAGCATCCAGGTCATCGGTTCGGACCGTCCCTCGTAGCGGTGCGCGTTCTGCCAGACACTCAAGAACACCTCGTTCAACAGCTCCTCGGCGATGGCCTGGTTCTTCACCACGCGCATGAGAAAGCGGAACACGCGGGTCTCGGCGCGGGCGAAGAGACGTTCCAATGCCTTGGCGTCGCCGGCCGCGATGGCCTTCAGCAGGGCTCGCTCTTCGGCATGCGGTTGCATGGGCGTCACTGCCGCTCGCGAAACCTTGGACGCCGCGCTGCGGCCAAAAGGTTCAAGGCGCAGGCGGCAGGGTCGCAAAACCATGCCAGATCGGCCGCCAAAAGAACAGGCGAGCGGCGGCCCGGTCGAGCCGGTGAACCGATATTTCAACAGGCAAATCAGGGCCTTAACCCTACGCGGTGGCGCCTCGCGACGGCCCCGTGAACCTCTTTCGGGGTGGCGGCGACTAACGGCCGAGACAGACGTGCCCGTCTGTGATCGCACCAGGAGACCGCCATGTCGAATTCCCCTCTCGCCCGCTTTTTCCGTCCGCGTCCGTATGCGGAGTGTATAATCGCGCCGAATAGCGTGCTGCCTCTCACGTCCCCTGCGATCGGGGAAGAGTGGCCATGGGCTCTTGCGCGGTTGTCGATGCCCGGGACCGGGCGACGAGATGGCTGTGTGCCGCTATGCTCGGCCTCGCTGCGATTTTGTCCCTGCCTCTCGGCGTCCGCGCCCAAGACACCGCGGTCATGACCCGCGGCGACGCGGCGGTCACCGCGTTCTCCGGCGCGCGGCAGATCGGCGAGGTGCCGGCCGACCTCCATCCGCTCGATCGCACCTTCATCGATGTCAATGGCGCCGACGCTCCAGGTGTTCGACCTGACCACGCTCGGCGGCGCGCCCGACGGGCAGGTCGCCAACGCGCCGATCAAGTTCAAAGCGACGGCCGGCGAGATCGGCCAGGTCTTCGGCGTGGCGCTTGACGGCGACAGCGCCAATGCGACGCCCGAATATCTACGTCACCTCGACTTCGCTGTTCGGCTTGCAGATCGTCACCCGGAGGGCGATCGCCTGGTCAAGGGCGAGCCTGGCGCGCGCTGGATGCCGGGCCAGTTCGGCCTCGACAAAGGCGGCACGCCCGGCTCGGTGTGGAAGATCGACGGCGTGACCGGCCTGATCTCGCTGTTCGCCAATATCAAGCATGACGGCAAGGACAATGCCGGCCCCGGCCTCGGCGCCATCGCCTACGACCCCGCCACCAAGCAGCTGTTCGTCAGCGACCTCGAGACCGGCCTCATCCATCGCCTCGGCCTCGACGGCGACGATCGCGGCACGTTCGACCACGGCACGGCCGGCCGGCCCAAGGACGAGCTCGAGCCTGTCTCCTACGACGCCGCGAAGCGCATGAGCATCGAGAGCCCGAAATTCGACATCGAGAACTCCGGCGACCTGGGGCTTCGCCGATAAGCGCCGCGCGGTGTTCGCCGTCGCGGTGCAAGACGGGCGGCTCTATTACTCGACCGCCGAAGGTCCGCAAATCTGGTCGGTCGGCCTCAACGACGACGGCAGCTTTGCCGACGACGCGCGGCTCGAGATCGACGTCACCGGATACGCCCAACGGCAACGTCATCACCGGCATCGTGTTCGACGGCGCCGGCGCGCTCTATCTGGCGCAGCGCGGCGAGATCGTCGGCAGCTACGACTACAGCGTGTTCGCCAAGCCCGAGACCTCGGACGTGCTGCGCTATGTCTGGGACGAGAAGGAGGAGCGCTGGTCGGAAAAGCCCGACGAGTTCGCCATCGGGCTGAAGCAGCCGCACCGCTCGACCGAAGGCGGCGTCGCCCTGAATTACGGCTACGATCCCGACGGCAATATCGACTACGACCAGTGCCGCGCCACGCTGTGGACCACCGGCGAGCATCTGCGCGAGGGCTGAGGAGCGACCGCGTCTACGAGGGCGGCGCGCGCATCATCCACGGCCTGCAAGGCAACGACAAGGGCGCGGTGCGCCCGGCCAACGAGCCGCCTTACGCACAGCTGGTTCGTCGACAATGACGGCCTGTATCTCGACGCCGACGTCTATGGCCATGTCGGCGACATCGCCATTTTCAATCCGTGCGACAAGCGCAGCGTGGCCGAGCCTGAGCCCCTGCCCTTCCCGGAGGAGTATGGGGAGGAGCCGTCGTCCCCGCTCTATCCTCCGGACGAGGAGCGCCGACCTCTCCGAGCCCGGCATCTATATCGACAAGGAATGTTATCCCGGCATCTTCGGCGGCGAGATCCATTGCGAGATCACGGTGACCAATGTCGGCGAGACGCCGTCGGACCCGATCGATCTCTATGACGCCGCCACCCTCCTTTCCGGACCTGGCGCGGGCGGCGGCGTGATCGTCACCGGCGTCGACCCCCGACGGTCCCGACTGGATCTGCTCGCCGACCCCGACCCCCGATCTGTGGTGCAGCCTGCCGGCCGACGCGCTCGACCCGGGCGAGACCCGCTCAATCGAGGTGTTCCTCGATACCGGCCCGCTGTTCGCCGCCGGCAATTTCGGCTTCCTCAATTGCGCCGAGCTCGATGCGCCTTGGCACGACATCGCCTGCGACGAAGGCGGCACCGACATCACGGTGACCAAGACCGCGCCGGCGGCGTGCGTGCCCGGCGCCGACTGCACCTTCACCGTGACCATCACCAACACCGGCGCCTTCCCGTTCAGCGGCCCCGTGCAGTTTTCCGACAACATGATCGTCGGCTGGCCGTTCCTCGGGCCGTTCAGCCCGCCGATTACGTCGATCGTCCCTGCGCTCGGCTGCGCGCCGCCCCCGGCGGGATTCGCATTCTCCTGCGAGGCCCCCCTCACGCTCGCGCCCGGCGAGTCGGAAGTCTTCGCCATCACGGTGACGATGCCGCTGGCGGGTCCGTTCCCCGGCTATTGGGTCCAAAATTGCTTCGCGGTCTCGGCCGCGGGCGCGGCGGCGCCGGCTTTGCCGCCGGCCCCCGGCGCCGGCAGCCCGACGCATCGGCTGCGTCTGGGTGCCGGTCGGCGCGCCTCCGCCCTTGAGCAATCTCAGAATGGACAAGCGGGCCTTGCATGGCGGGCGATTGCTACAAGGTTGGACCCGCTCTCATCGCCTGCGACTACGAGATCGAGATCTTCAACGACGGTCCCTCGCCGTTCTTTGGCTCCGTCACCTTCACCGACGTCATTCCGGCCAGCGGCAACCCTCAGCGTCTTCCCGGCGCCCTGGGTCTGCCTCGGTGGACCGCCAATCGCCTGCGGCACGGTCGGTGCGGTCGCTATTCCGGTCGGCGGCTCGATCACCGTACCGGTCACCGTCACCACCCCGCTGGCGCCGCTCGAGGCGGCCGGTTGCGGCATGCCAAACACCGCCACGATCACCGTGCCGGTCGGCACCAATGAGAACTTCTTTGCCGGCGACGATGCCGATACCGCCACCGCCGACGCGTTCATGTTCTGGGTAGCTGCCCGACGGCACGACCATCGTCACCTGCGATCCCACCAACCTGAAAGTCACCAAGGCGGCCAAGGGCGACTTCGTGGCTGCGGAAGGCGGTTTCCGCGGCGAGTACGTCGTGACCGTCACCAATATGGGTCCCGATCCCTATAAGGGCCCGATCAAGATCGAGGAGCAGTTCGGCTTTGCCCCGAACGCGGTGACGTTCTCGGCGCCCTGGGGCTGCCCGGGCGGCGGCGCGAGCTATCACTGCACGCATCCCATCATCGAACTGGCGAAGGGGGCCAGCGTAGAGCTCACCGTCACGGCCATCGTCCCCGATGGCCCGCATTGCAAGCTCAAGAACACCGCCGTCATGACCTTCCCGCTTGCCAATACGCGGTTCAACGGCGATCCGGCTGACGACGCGGCTTCGGCGACGGCCAACATCCCGTCGAAGAGCTGCGTCAAGCCCGACCGGCCGCAATGCGAGCCCAAGACCAACGAGCTCCGCAGCGAGAGCGGCGCCTGCGTGTGCAAGTCCGGCTTTGTGCGCGACGAGAAGGGTCAGTGCGTCGGCCTGACCGAGCCGCCCGTCACCGAACCGCCCGTCACCGAACCCAAGCTCTGCCCCGACGGCAAGCCGGTGCCGAAGAGCGGGCACTGCCCGTCGACCACGCCGCAATGCGAGCCAGGCCCGAACGAGGAGCGCAACACGCAAGGAAAATGCGTGTGCCTCAAGGGCTTCGAGCGCGACGACCGTGGCATCTGCGTCGAACCGGAAGCCCCTGTCGAAGAAGAGGAGAACCCCGCGGACGAATGCGACGACAAGGGCTGGATCTGGAGCGACAAGACCGAGAGCTGCTTGCCGCCCACGATCCCGCCGACCGCCTGCGTGCCCGGCAAGAACGAGGAGCGTAACAGGCACGGTCAGTGCGTGTGCAAGGAGGGCTACGACCGCGACAAGAATGGACGTTGTGTCGCGCCGACGCCCCAGTGCACGCCCGGCCCGAACGAGGAGCGCAACAAGCAGGGTCAGTGCGTGTGCAAGGAGGGCTACGACCGCGACAAGAACGGACGTTGTGTCGCGCCGACGCCCCAGTGCACGCCCGGTCCGAACGAGGAGCGCAACAAGCAAGGGCAATGCGTGTGCAAGGAGGGCTACGACCGCGACAAGAACGGCCGTTGCGTCGCGCCGACGCCCCAGTGCACGCCCGGCCCGAACGAGGAGCGCAATACGCAAGGTCAATGCGTGTGCAAGAAGGGCTACGACCGCGACAAGAATGGACGTTGTGTCGCGCCGATCAACCCCGAGCGCGAATGCAAAGAGAAGGGCGGCCTATGGGACGACAAGCGCAACCGCTGCCTGACCCCGGCCGACGCCTGCAAGGCCAAGGGCTGGAATTGGGATGACGGGCAGTGCAAGCAACCCGCCAGCCCCGCCGAGGATTGCCGCAAGAAGGGTGGCCTTTGGGACGACAAGCGCAACCGCTGCCTGACCCCGGCCGACGCCTGCAAGGCCAAGGGCTGGAAGTGGGACGGCCAGACCTGCCAGCCCAAAGCCGATCAGGGCGAGGAGTGCCGGAACAAGGGCTGGGACTGGAACGGCAAGACCAAGACCTGCCAGCCGCCTAAGGCAAATCCCGGCGACAAGTGCAAGGAGAACGGCGGCATCTGGAATGGCCGAAGCTGCATGAACCCGGCCGATCTCTGCAAGGCCAAAGGCTGGAAGTGGGACGGCAAGACCTGTCAGCCCAAGTCCGACCCGGGCGAGGAATGCCGCAACAAGGGCTGGGATTGGAAGGGCAAGACCAAGACCTGCTTGCCGCCTGGGGAGGTCCCGAGGTGACCCGACGCCGCCCCGATTGGGCCGGCCCTTCTGTCTCTGATGGAACCCGAACCGCACGGTGCCGATTTAGTCACGATTGTGATTAAACTGCGGGCCGCGTCATCGCTTCGTGCCGAGGGAACCCCCCATGCTCCGCATCCGTCATGCTCTGTCCTGCTTCCTGCTTGCCGCGCTGATGCCGGCGCTCGCGCTGGCCGAGCCGAAGCAGCCCAGCGAGGAGGAATCCGCCGACGTGATCTTCGCCAAGAGCTTCGTCGGCAAGACCTATGACGACGAGCTCGACATCGAAGGCTGGATCGATCTCGGCGGCGGCTTGGTCACGCCCCCGGTCTATATCCGCGAATATCAGCGCGAGGCCGACGGCACCTTTCTCGTGCTGACGAGCCGCGAGGTGAGCAAGGCGAGCGCCATCGCGCCCGCCTCTTATGTCGTGACCGATGCGCTGATGGTGCCCAAGCCGCAAAAGGATTTCCAGTTCTCCATCGCCTGCGTGATGGCCGGCGACGACGCCACGCTGCGATTCATGGGCGAGGCCAAGGGCAGCGAGACCAAGGAATGGTGGACCGACATCAAACGCGCCTGGGAGATCACGCTCGAAACCGGGCAGATCGCCTCGGTCAAGCCCAAAGGCATCCGCTGCACCAATCCCGGCTGGTGAGTTGCATGAAGGCCGTACTCAGAGATCAGGTCATCGCCGACAGCGACGACATCGTCGCGCATGGCGGCTACCATTATTTCCCCAGCGCCCATGTGCGGCTCGAACGCCTGGAGAAATCCGCCAAGACCGCGTCCGATCTGCAATGTCCGCATGGCGTCCAGTTCTACGATTTGGTGATCGACGGCAAACGCTACGCGCGCGCCGCCTGGCGCTACGAGGCGCCGCGTCCGTCGATGAGCCATGTCGCCGATCGCTTCGGCTTCTGGCAAGATGTCGAGGTCGGGTGAGCGCCCACCTACTCTTGCTGACGGAAGGGAAATCCGCATGATCGATCATCTGCTCCTGCTATCGACCATACTCGCGGTGCTCGGCTCAGGCCTGATCGCCGGCGCGTTCTTCGCCTTCGCCGCCTTCGTGTTGCCGGCGTTGTCCCGCCAGCCGGCGCCGGCCGGCATCGCCGCCATGCAGGCGATCATCGCGGCGATCAAAAGCCCGCTGTTTCTGGTGGTATTCTTCGCCACGGCGGCGCTTGCGGCGCTCATGGGCATCGCCGCGACCCTGAAATGGTCCGAGCCCGGCGCGCTTTATCTCTTGATCGGCAGCCTGCTCTTTCTCAACGGCCCGTTCGGCGTGACGCTGCTGAAGAACGTGCCGCTCAACACTCAGCTCGCCGCGCAGAAGCCGGACAGCGCCGAGGCCAAACGCTACTGGAGCGAGTTCCGCGCCGCATGAGGCCTATGGAACCATGTGCGCTGGATCGGCGCGCTCGGCGCCGCGGCCTCATTCATCTGGGCGCTGGTCGAAGGCGGCGGCGCCGTCCCGTCGCGCGAGTAAGCCTCACTCCCACGCCGGCAGCTTCTCCTCGGCCGCGAGATCGGTCATCGCCCGCTCCAGCTTCGACACGAACGCCGAATAGCTGTCCGTGCCGTAGAGCTCCGCGCCGACCACGACCCTGACATTGAACGGCACCAGCAGCATCGAGCCCCGCGGCAGCGCCTTGCCGAGCCCATGCATGAAGATCGGCACCACCGGCACGTCCGGCCGCGCATGCGCCAGATGGCCGATGCCCTTCTTGAATTCTTGCAGCGTCTCCGGCTCGCCGCGCGTCCCTTCCGGGAAGATCACCAGAATCTCGCCGCGATCGAGCGCCTCCTCGGCGAGCTGGAGCGGATTGCCGCCGTCCTTGCCGCTGCCGCGCTTCACCGGAATGATGCCGACGATATTGTTGGCGAACCAGCCGCGCAGTCTGCTGGTGGAGAAATAATCCATCGCCGCCACCGGCCTGAGCTTCGGCAGCAGCCGCAGAGGCATCAGCGACATGATGGCGAGCGCATCGAGATTGGAGTTGTGGTTTCCGGCCAGCACCGCGGGTCCGTCCGCCGGCAAGCGCTCGCGGTGGCGAACGGTCAGCCCGAGCGCCACCAGGATCACCGCGCGCACCACCACGGCGAAGAACAGGAATCGGAGCAGCCGGGTGATCGGGTTCTGGCTCATGGATAGAAGAAATAGCGGATGAAATGCACGAAGGCGGGCGCGGCATAAGTGAGGCTGTCGACGCGGTCGAGGATGCCGCCATGGCCCGGGATCAGCCCGCCGGTGTCCTTAACGCCGAGATCGCGCTTCACCGCCGACAGCGTAATGTCGCCGAGGAAGCCTGAAACGCCGAGAATGAGGCCCGCAACCGCCGACCAGCGCCAATCCATCGGCGTGAGATAAGGCCCGACCAGCGCGGCGACGAGGGTGGTGGTGGCGACGCCGCCAATCAGCCCCTCCCAGGTCTTTTTCGGACTCACGGTCGGCGTGACCTTATGCCGGCCGGTGAGCTTGCCCCAGCAATATTGCGCCACGTCGTTGAACTGGGTCAGCACCACCAAAAAGAACAGCAGCCCGACCCCGCCGGCGATGGGGTTGATCTTATCGCCCGACACCAGCAGCCACGCCATGTGGCTCAGCGTGAACACCGTCATCATCAGGCCCCAGGACAGCGTGCCGACCGCGCGCAGGAAGCCTTGGGTCTCGCCCTTGAGCGCCATCAGCGCCGGGAAGATCAGGAACATCCACACCGGCACGAACACGATGAACATGCCGTACCAGTCGATCGCCGCCCAGTAGAACTGGATGGGAATGGCGAGATAGGCGAACAGCAGCATCACGCGGTCGATGCGCCGGGTCGGGATCAGCGACAGATATTCCTTCAGCGCCAGATAAGAAATAAAGGCGAGGAAGATGACGGCGACGGTCTGGTTGACCAGTACGCAGAGGGTGAAGGCGCCGATCATCCACCACCACGAATTGGTGCGGGCGGTGAGCTCGGCATAGCGCTCGCCCGGATTGCGCCAGCGCAGCAGCGCCACGATCGCCGTCGCCAGCGCCAGCACGGCATAGATACCGGCGGTGGCGTAGACGACATTAGCTGGCAGCCCGAGGAACAAGCTCATGCCGCCTTGCCCTTGGCCTGGGCGACGATGGCGCGGGCGCGGTTGAGCACGGTCAGCGCCGAGAGCAGCAGCAGCGCGGCGAGATAGAGCGTGCTCCACACCCCGGGCGCAAGCCCCACGCCGATCAGCACGGCGAGCAGGCCGAAGGCGAAGGCGCGATCGCTCTTGCCGAACGGCCCGGCATAGCAGCGGGCCGTGCCGATCATCGGCCCGAGCGCGCCGGTCATCTCGGCGATAATGCCCGCCACCGTCACCCCCACCACCAGCGGCGCGTTCACCCCCGCAATCAGCGCGAAGGGCAGATAAAGCGCCGCGTCGGCGGCGACGTCGGAGATTTCGTTGAGCACCGCACCTTTCGCGCTCGCCTGGCCATGCTCCTTGGCCATCAGCCCGTCAATGGCGTTGAAGGCCATGCGCAGGAACAGCGTCACCGGCAGCGCCAGCAGCGACCAGGCCGAGCCCGGCATCAGCGCCAGCCACGCGCCTTGCGCCGCGCTCAGCACCAGCGCGCCGAGCGTCACGTCATTGGCGCTGATGCCCCGCTTGGCCAGCGCCGCGGCCATGGGCCGGAGCAGCGCCTGAAATTGCGGCTTGAGATCGTAAATGGTGGCCAAGCGCCCGTCCCTCCTCGTCATGCCCGGGCTTGACCCGGGCATCCAGGGCAACATGCTCAGAGCAAGCAGCCCCTGGATCGCCGGGTCAAGCCCGGCGATGACGTGGAAATAGAGAAAAGCGAGGCGTCAATCCTTGGCTTTGACCTGCGCCAGCAGCTCATCGACCTTTGGCAGCATGTTCGCGACGATCACCTTCACGCCTTTGGCATTGGGGTGAATGCCGTCTTCCTGCATCAGCCCGTCGTTCAGCGCCGCGCCCTCCAGAAAGAACGGGTAGAAGATCACGCCGTAGCGCGCCGCGAGGTCGGCATAGATGGCGCGGAACTGATCGACATAGTCCGTGCCCATATTGCGCGGCGCTTCCATGCCCGTGAGCAGGATCGGCAGCCCCCGCGCCTGCACCCGTTCGATGATCTTCGCCAGCGCCGCCTTGGTGCCCTCGGGCGGAATGCCTTGCAGCGCGTCGTTGCCGCCAAGCTCGATGATCACGGCGCCGGCGTCGTCGGGCAGCGCCCAGTCGAGCCGCGCAAGCGCCGCGGCCGCGCTATCGCCCGACACGCCGGCATTGACCACACGCGCCGCGGTCCCGCGCGCTTTGAGCGCAGCTTCGAGCTGCGCCGGAAAGGCCTGATCTTGCGGCAGGCCGAGCCCCGCGGTCAGGCTGTCGCCGAACGCCACGATCACGGGCGTGCTTGGGCTTGCCTCAATCCTGTGCAGCGGCGCAAGCGCAAGGCCTGCAACCAGCGTGACCATGACGGTAGCGGCGGCGCGTTTCATCTTTTCGACCTCTTTACCCTTCTCTATTGCCGATCCGCATGCCATCTGTCAGCACTTGCGCTCAAGCAGCGAAGCGGTAGCGCAACAGAAATCTCTTGCCCCGCCCATGGATCACACTCTGAAACAGCGCCGCCAGCCGGCAATCAAGCTCGAAGATTTGCAGGTGACCTTGCCGTCGCGTGCCGGCCCGGTCGCCATCCTGCGCGGCATCGATCTGAGCGTGCCCGCGGGCGACGCTATCGCCGTGGTGGGCCCCTCCGGCTCGGGCAAATCGACGCTGCTGATGGTGGTCGCCGGTCTCGAACGCGCCACCAGCGGCCGCGTGGCGGTCATGGGCACCGACTACGCCAATCTCGACGAGGACGGTCTCGCCCGGCTTCGCGCCGCCAATATCGGCATCGTGTTCCAATCCTTCCATTTGGTGCCGACCATGACCGCGCTCGAGAACGTGGCCCTGCCGCTCGAATTCCTCGACCAGGACGATGCCTTCGCCACCGCGCGCCGGGCGCTCAACGAGGTCGGGCTGTCCCATCGCGAATCCCATTTCCCCGGCCAATTGTCCGGCGGCGAGCAGCAGCGGGTGGCGATCGCCCGCGCGCTGGCGCCCAGCCCCGCCCTCATCCTCGCCGACGAGCCGACCGGCAATCTCGACCTCGCCACCGGCGCGCAAGTGATGGACCTCCTGTTCGCGCTGAAGGAGAAGACCGGCGCCACGCTGCTGCTCATCACCCATGACCGCAGCCTCGCCAAGCGCTGCGACCGCATCGTGAGCGTCGCCGATGGCCGCATTGTGGGCGCCGGCGCCAAGCGCAAGGTCGCAGCCTCGTGACCGCCGCAGCGCTTAGCCGCTTCGCCTTCCGCCGCTCGTTTCAGATTGCCGCTGGCCTTTAGCATCGCCATGCGCGAGCTCCGCTCCGGCGCCGGCGGGCTGACCGTGTTCGTGCTGTGCATCGCCCTTGGCGTCGCTGCCGTCGCCGCCATCGGCTCGCTGGCGGCGTCGTTCGACGAAGCTTTGGCGCGGCAAGGACGGCTGCTCATCGGCGGCGATCTCTCCTTCGAGCTGATCCACCGCCAGGTCAATCCGGACGAGCGCGCCGCGCTCGAGGCGCTCGGCCAGCTCAGCGAGTTCGGCGAGCTTTCGCGCCATGGCCCGGTCCGAAAGCGGCAAGAGCGCGCTGATCGAGGTCAAGGCGGTCGACGATGCCTATCCGCTTTACGGCGCGGTCTCGATCACCAAGCCTGACGATGCGGGGCTGGTTTGGCGCTTCCCCGGCGTGGTGCTGGTCGAGCGCGCGCTGCTCGACCGCCTCAATCTCGACATTGGCAGCCCGCTCAAGATCGGCGAGGCCAGGGTCACCGTCGGCGGCGTGCTCGGCGACCAGCCCGACCGGCTTGCCGACCGCCTCGCTTACGGTCCGAAGCTGTTGATGTCGCGCGAGACGCTCGACCGCACCGGCCTGGTGCAGCCCGGCAGCCTGATCCGCTGGACCTACCGCGTGAAGCTGCCCGAAGCGCGCGCCGCCGACCGGGACGCCATCGCCGCATCGCGCACCGAGATCGAGAGCAAGTTTCCCCAAGCCGGCTTCGCCATCCATGACTGGATCGATCCCGCGCCGTCGCTCCGCCGCGACGCCGGCCGCTTCACCCAGTTCATCAGCTTCGTGGGGCTGACCGCGCTCCTGCTCGGCGGCATCGGCGTCGGCAACGCCATCCAGAGCTACATGGCCAAGAAGCGCGAGATCATCGCCACCTTCAAATGCCTCGGCGCGCCGGCGCGCCTCGTGCTGGTGGTCTATCTGATCCAGGCGCTGCTGCTCGCGGCGGTCGGCATCGCCATCGGGCTCCTGATCGGCGCGCTCGCCCCCGCCGCCATTGCCGCGGCCTATGCCGATTCGCTGCCCATCAGCCTGGCGGTCGAGCCGCATCCCATGGCGCTGCTGACCGCGGCCTTGGCCGGCCTGCTGACCATGGTGCTGTTCGTGTTATGGCCGCTCGGCCGCGCCGCCAGCGTGTCGCCCGCCGTGTTGATGCGCACCCATCTCACCGAGGAGCATGAGCGCTCGCCGTGGCCCTATGCGGCGGGATCGGTCGCGGCCGGCCTGGCGCTGTTCGCGCTCGCCATCGCCGCGTCGGAGGAACGCGCCATCACCGCCTCGATCTCGGTCGGCATCGTGCTCGCCTTCCTCCTGCTCACCGGCTTCGGCCTGCTGTTGCAGCGCTACGCGGCAAAGTTCCGGCGCGCCAAGCCGCCGTCGCTGGCTCTTGCGCTCGCCAGCATCTCAGGGCCCGGCTCGCTCGCCCGGTCGATCGCCGTGTCGCTCGGCCTGGGCCTCGGCCTGCTGATCGCCGTGGCGCTGATCCACCGCTCGCTGATCGCCGAAATCGACCAGCAATATCGCCATCGATGCGCCGGCGTATTACTTCCTGGACGTCGAGGCCGCCGACCTGGCCGACTTCAAGGACAAGGTCAGGGCCATCGAGCCTGCCGCCAAGCTCGACGAGGCGCCGATGCTCAGGGGCCGCATCGTGGCGCTGAAAGGCGTGCCGGTGGAGAAGATCGAGGCCGCGCCCGATTTGCGCTGGGTGCTCGCCGGCGACCGCGGCCTCACCTATACCGACGCCGTGCCGCCGTCCTCGACCATCGTCGAGGGCGAGTGGTGGCCCAAAGGCTATGCCGGGCCGCCGCTGGTCTCGTTCGACGCCGAGATGGCCAAGGGGCTGGGCCTTAAGCTCGGCGACCCGATCACCGTGAACATTCTCGGCCGCAATGTCGAAGCCACCATCGCCTCGCTGCGCAAGATCGACTGGGAGTCGCTCGCCATCAATTTCGTCATGGTGTTCTCGCCCAACACGCTGGAAGACGCGCCCCACCGCATGCTGACCACGCTCGAGTTTCCGAAAGGCACCGCCCCTGAGCGCGAAGGCAAAGTCATCCAGGCGCTGTCGGAGGCCTACCCGCTGGTAACCGCGATCAAGGTCGGCGACATCGTCGATGCGGCCAAGGAGCTGCTCGGCAAAGTCATGACCGCCATCAGCGCCACGGCCGGCGTCACTCTTTTGATCGGCGCCGCGGTGCTGGCCGGCGCGGTCGCCGCCGGGCAGGACCGGCGCAAATATCTGGCGGTGATCTACAAGACGCTCGGCGCCACGCGCTTGCGCATCATCCGCGCCGAGCTGCTCGAATTCGGCCTGCTCGGTCTCGCCACCGCCGCGCTGGCGGTGGTGATCGCCACGCTCACCGCCTGGGCGCTGTGCAAATGGGCGTTCGAGATCCCATTCGTATTTTCGCCGCTGGCGGCGGCGCAGACGGTGTTGCTGGCGCTCGTTTTCGTGCTCGGCATCGGCGCCATCGCCACCTGGCGCGTGCTGTCGGCCAAGGCCGCGCCCTATCTCAGGGCCGAATAAGGCCGAGGATCGGTTAATGCGGACACCGCGGCGTCATCTTGCGCCGCTAGGCTCAAGCCCCCATATTCGTGGCCAAAATGACTACCGTGACTCATCTGAGCAGCTAGGGGAAAGGACCCTCGAAAAATGGCGGAACTCGACAGACGTTACCCGCAAGGCACGACGGTCGGACGCACCGAGGCGGGCGTCGTCGACCAGGGCCTCCGGGCCTACATGCTTCGCGTCTACAACTACATGGCGAGCGGCGTAGCGATCACCGGCGTGGTGGCCTACGCGGTCTATGCCATGTCGGTCGTGACCGGCGTGGATGGCGCGATCTCGGGCCTGACGCCCTTCGGCAACTTCATCTTCAACACTCCGTTCAAATGGGTGGTGATCTTCGCGCCGCTGGCAATGGTGTTTTTCGTCTCCGCGCGCATCAATGCGATGAGTGTCGGGGCGGCCCAGCTGGCGTTTTGGGTCTTCGCCGGCTTGATGGGGCTTTCGCTCTCCTCGATCTTCCTGGTCTATGCCCATGCGAGCATTGCCCAGGTGTTCTTCATCAGCGCCGCCTCGTTCGGCGCGCTGAGCCTCTGGGGCTACACCACCAGCCGCGATATCTCCGGCTGGGGCTCGTTCCTGTTCATGGGCTTGATCGGCATCATCATCGCCATGCTGGTGAATTTGTTTGTCGGCTCGACCGCGCTGCAATTCGCCATCTCGGTGATCGGCGTGCTGGTGTTCGCCGGGCTGACCGCCTACGACACCCAGCAGATCAAGGAGATGTATAGCGTCAACGACGACGGCTCCGTCTCCGGCCGCAAGGCGGTGATGGGCGCGCTCAGGCTCTATCTCGACTTCATCAACCTGTTCATGATGCTCTTGTCGCTGTTCGGCGGCCGCCGCTAGGCGCAAACCGCAGCATCAGCCGCAACAACACGAGGCCCCGGCGTCCAGCGCCGGGGCCTTTTGTTTTTTGAGGATGATTAAGCCTCGACCAGGCGCAGGCCGCGATCGAGCGCGCGCAGCACCCGGGCCAGATCATGCCCGCGCTTCAGGATCAGCCCGGTCGCCGCGATCACGCTATAGGCGCCCTGCCGCCGCGCCAGTCGTGGCGCCTTCTCGATGCGGTAGAGCGGCGTCTCCGACGCGCGGCGGAACACCGAGAACACGGCCTTCTCTCGCATCATGTCGATGGCGTAGTCGCGCCATTCGCCGCTGGCGACCTTGCGTCCGTAGACATTGAGGATTTGGGTGAGTTCCCGGCGATCAAAGGCGATGTCGCCCCGCCGGCCTTCGGAATTTTGTGCGTCGCCGCCGGCCCGTCGGGCCAGCGGCAACACTATAGGTTCCGCGTCGCTCAACACGCGCCTCCTGTAACCGAAGCTTCATGATGAGCCGAGCGTTAGGGAATTTCAAGCCGATCCGGCCCGGCACACCAACTGTAACATAACGAAACATGAATCACAGTTCGGCCCCGTTTCAGCCGTTGCCGTGCCCCAAAGACCCGTATCATGGGCACCGTTGCCTCTCGGCCCGGTCCAATTGAGAGAGGCTTCGGAATCTCAGCCCCCCAGCCCCCCCGGGGTTTCTCTCGGACCGGGCCACTTCCCTTTCGGAGCCGTTCAGTCGAACGGGAGGCCAAATGGGCCGGCGCAAGCCGGCCCTTTGTTTTGGCGGGGCACGTTCTTCAACAGCTTTATTGGGATGAGATGTGGCCGCGCCAATGCGCGGCGCGCAGGGCAGCTACATGCGGTCGTATTGCGCCGCGCCGAGGATCGGCCCGGCATTCTCCACCTGGAGCAGGGCCACCAGGCAATCGCCGCCCATGGTCTTGAGGTCCTTCAGCGGCAGCCGGAGCGTCATCGCCGCGCCCTCCCACATGCCGATCGGGGTCAGCTCCTTGACCGGGTGATAATAGCTGAGCGTCTTGCCGCGATTCTCGCCCCGGCTGATCGCCACCGTGGCCTCGTCCTTGGCGATGGCCAGCCAAATCGTCGCCGAGCGCTTGTCGGAATTGTCGGGCGCCGCGCCGATGCCGATCACCAGCGTATCGCCTTCGGCGTGCATATTGACCGGCACGCTGACGTCATGCAGCCGCTGGGCCGCGTTCCGCATCGCCATCTCGATCGCCGCCTCGTTGCTGCCGTTCACATGGAGGATGCCGTCGACGACGACTTGCGGCGTGTAGACCATGCCGTCGCCGCGCATGCGGGCATAGTCTCGCTGGCGATCGCTATTGGCGGGGCTGGACAGCGTGTCGCGCCAACCGAGATAGTTCCAATAGTCGACCGAATAGGACAGCGTGACATAGCCCGGCCGCTTGCCGAGCTCGGCCAGCAGCGCATCGGCCGGCGGGCAGGACGAGCAGCCTTGGCTCGTGAACAGCTCGAGCACCGCAGGCCCTGGGGGCTCCGCCATTGCCGGGCCGCCAAAGACGATAACGGCGAGCGCCGCCACTGCACTCGCGCTCAATCGGGGGGCGCGCTTCATGACCGGTAGCATGCAGGAAGCGGGCCGGAATTTCCGGCTAAAAATGCGCACGGGGGGTCACAACTGAGTGACTAGGCCGCGTCCTTGGCCAAGCCACGCAACACATAGTGCAGAATGCCGCCATTGCGGAAATAATCGAGCTCGTCGAACGTGTCGATCGCCGCTTTGACCGGGACCGCGCGGGTCTCGCCATTCATGGGTTGGCTTTCCGAACTCGGTCGCTTTCCGACTTTATATCCACGGCACTTTGTAAGAGTTCTTTCGAATACGGCGGCGGCAGTGGCGCTTACGACAGAAACAAAAATAATAAAAAGACCCACAGCAACGCCGCCCGCGATGTCCTCCTTGCCACGCTGAACTATAAATAGGTAGGCTTCTCCCCCCACAACAAAACCAGCAACGGCTAATGCGCTGTATTTCATAATCCGCAAAGCCCTCACGGAACGTGGCGAAAATGCTTCATTTCGCGCTATGTCTCCCAACACCTTAAACGCTTGATAGAGCGCGACGAAAAACGGGATGGACGCTATGTACGCGTACGCCAAGAATGGATCGTTGAAGTATATTTGAAAGAGCGTGGCGTGTGCATTCCTCCCCTCGACATGCGGTTCCCAAAGCATAAGGGCAAGAGCACCGACGGCGATGAGCACGATGACGACCTGTAGAAACGCCGTTGGAGCTCGCTTCATCGTCCTAATTTAGTGCCTTTTCGCGCTGAGTGCGGGTGACGGTGAATTTGACCTCGCCGCGCAACAGATCGGCCGAGTCGAGCGCGCCATAGCGGCAGTCGAGGAAGCAACCCTCATGCCCTTTGACAGCGCGCTCCTAGGTTGCGCCGGTGCAAACGCGAGTCAACGGGCGACACTTTGATCGGGCTAAGCGGCGTCCTTGGCCAAGCCACGCAACACATAGTGCAGAATGCCGCCATTGCGGAAATAGTCGAGCTCATCGAACGTGTCGATCGCCGCCTTGACCGGCACCGCGCGGGTCTCACCATTGGCAAAGGCGATGTCGGCTTCGAGCCACTGTCCCGGCTTGAGATCGGCGAGGCCCTTGAGGCTCACGCGCTCGTCGCCCTTGAGCTTGAGCGACTGCCATGACGTGCCTTCGGCGAACACGAGCGGCAACACGCCCATGCCGATCAGATTGGAGCGATGGATGCGCTCGAAGCTCTCGGCGATCACCGCCCGCACGCCGAGCAGGCGCGTGCCCTTCGCCGCCCAATCGCGCGACGAGCCGGTGCCGTATTCCTTGCCGGCGAACACCACCAGCTTCACGCCCTCGGCCTGGTAGCGCATCGCCGCGTCGTAGATCGCCAGCCGCTCGCCCGACGGATAGTGGACCGTCACGCCGCCCTCCACCCCCGGCACCATCTGATTCTTGATGCGGGTATTGGCGAAGGTGCCGCGCATCATCACCTCGTGATTGCCGCGCCGCGAGCCGTAGGAATTGAAGTCGTGGACGGCCACGCCATGCTCGATCAGGTAGCGCCCGGCCGGGCTGTCGCCCCTGATGCCGCCCGCCGGCGAGATGTGGTCGGTGGTGATCGAATCGAGGAACAGGCCGAGGATGCGCGCGCCGTCGACGTCGGTCACCGGTGACGGCGTGAGCGACATGCCGGTGAAGTAAGGCGGGTTCTGCACATAGGTCGAGTCCGCGCCCCAATCATAGGTGAGGCCGCCTTTCACCGCGATCTCGCTGCCACTCGGGATCGCCGCGGAACACGTCGCCATAGCGCTTCTTGAACATCGACTTCTTGACCGCCTTGCGCACCGTCTTGGCGATCTCCTTGGCCGACGGCCAGATGTCCTTGAGATAGACCGGCTCGCCGTCGGCGCCCAGGCCGAGCGGCTCGGTGACGAGGTCGATCGTGATCGAGCCGGCCAGCGCGTAGGCCACCACCAGCGGCGGCGAGGCGAGATAATTGGCGCGCACGTCGTGATTGACCCGGCCCTCGAAATTGCGGTTGCCCGACAGCACCGAGGCGACGGCCAGTCCGTGCTCGTGGATGGTGTTGGAGATCTCTTCGGGCAGCGGCCCGGAATTGCCGATGCAGGTGGTGCAGCCATAGCCGACCAGGTTGAAGCCGAGCGTATCGAGGTCCTGCTGCAGCCCGGCTTTGTCGAGATAATCGGTGACCACCTGCGAGCCGGGCGCCAGCGAAGTCTTGACCCAGGGCTTGACGCTCAAGCCCCGCTTCAGGGCCTTCTTCGCCAGCAGTCCCGCCGCCACCATCACGAACGGGTTCGAGGTATTGGTGCAGGAGGTGATGGCGGCAATGACCACGTCGCCATGGCCGAGGTCGAAATTCTTGCCCTTGACCGGCACCCGCTTTCCGGCTTCGGCGCTCTTGCCATATTCCTGGTCGAGCGCCTCGGCGAAGGCGACCGCGGCGCGGGCGAGCGGCACGCGATCCTGGGGCCGCTTCGGCCCGGCGATCGACGGCTCGACATCTCTGAGATCGAGATGGAGCATGCTGGTGAATTCCGGGTCGGGCGTCTTGGCCGTGCGGTACAGGCCTTGCGCCTTGGCGTAGGCCTCGACCAGCGCGATGCGCTTGCCCTTGCGCGCGGTCGCCGCGAGATAAGACGAGCGTCTCCGCGTCGATCGGGAAGAAGCCGCAGGTCGCGCCATATTCCGGCGCCATATTGGCGATGGTGGCGCGGTCCTCGAGCGGCAGCGTGCCGAGCCCGACCCCGAAAAATTCCACGAACTTGCCGACCACGCCGGCGCGGCGCAGCATCTCGGTGACGGTCAGCACCAGGTCGGTCGCGGTGACGCCGTCCTTGAGCGCGCCGGTGAGGCGGAAGCCCACCACTTCGGGAATCAGCATGGAGATCGGCTGGCCGAGCATGGCGGCCTCGGCCTCGATGCCGCCGACGCCCCAGCCGAGCACCGCCAGGCCGTTGACCATGGTGGTGTGGCTGTCGGTGCCGACCAGCGTATCGGGATAGGCCACCGGATTGCCGCCATTGGCCGACTTGGTCCACACCGTCTGCGCCAGATATTCGAGATTGACCTGGTGGCAGATGCCGGTGCCGGGCGGCACCACGCGGAAATTGTCGAACGCGCCCGCGCCCCAGCGCAAAAAGGCGTAGCGCTCGCCGTTGCGCTCATATTCGCGGTCGACATTGATCTGGAAGGCGCGGTCCGAGCCGAACGCGTCGACCATCACCGAGTGGTCGATCACCAGGTCGACCGGCGCCAGCGGATTGATCTTGTTCGGGTCGCCGCCGAGCTGGGCCATGGCGTCGCGCATGGCGGCGAGGTCGACCACCGCCGGCACGCCGGTAAAATCCTGCATCAGCACCCGCGCCGGGCGGAACGCGATCTCGCGGTCGCTTTTTTTGTCGTTGAGCCACAGCGCCATCGCCCGAATGTCGTCGGCGGTGACGGTCCTGCCGTCCTCGTGCCGGAGCAGATTTTCGAGCAGCACCTTGAGCGAAAACGGCAGGCGCGAAATGCCCGCTAGCCCGTTGGCCTCGGCCTCCTTCAGGCCGAAATAGTCGTATTTGTCGCCGTCGACTTTGAGCGTGCGCCGGCATTTGAAGCTGTCGAGCGAGGGTTCAAGTGCCGCGGTCAAATGGATCTCCTTCAGGAAGGCCAGTCAAAGCGCATGCAAAGGCGTGGCCAATGCAAGGGTCGGGGCCAAATTATCAGGCTCGCCGAGCTGGGAGGTGACACCGAACGACGCGCTTCAACCCTATATAAAAGCCCTTGCGGCAACGAGACAATGACGCGAAGAGAGCTTTGAGGAGCTTCCGTCCTCGGGCACCCTGCCTCTCCCAGTCTCAAATTGCGCAAATTTCGAGCAAATGCCGCCCATGATCGGCCTCGCCGCCCTCAATGTTAGCTGCCAGCGCGGCGACCGGGTCATTTTCCGCGACGTGAGCTTTCGCCTAGCGCCCGGCCAGGCGCTGCTCGTCATCGGGCCCAACGGCGCGGGCAAGACCAGCCTGTTGCGCCAGATCGCGGGCCTTCTGCCGCTCGCCGCCGGCGATCTTCGGCTGCAAGGCGCGCAAGCCGATGCCGCCCTCCCCGAGCTTTGCCATTATGTCGGCCATCTGAACGCGGTGAAGACCAGCCTGAGCGTCGCCGAGAATCTCGCCTTCTGGGCCGAGTTCCTTGGGAGCAACGGCGCAAGCCTCGCCCCCGCACTCGACGGCTTCGGCCTCTCCCCGCTGGCCGATCTCCCCGCCGGCCTGCTGTCGGCCGGGCAGAAGCGGAAGCTCGCTTTGTCCCGCCTGTTCACCGCGCAGCGTCCGATCTGGCTGCTCGACGAACCGCAGACCTCGCTCGATGCCGCCTCGCTCGTTCTGCTCGACGCCGCCATCAAGGCGCATCTCGATGGGGGCGGCATCGCCGTTGTCGCCAGCCATGTCGCGCTCGGCACCAAGTTCGCGCGGAAGCTCGTGCTCGGCCAGGAGCGCGTGTCGTGAGCGCGGCGCTCGCCCTTCTCAAGCGCGACGTGACGCTGTCCTGGCGCGAAGGCGGCGCGGTCGGCACCGCGCTCGGCTTTTATCTCGTGGTGGTCGCCATCACCCCGCTCGGGCTTGGCCCCGATCTCAATCTGCTCGCCCGCATCGCGCCCGGCATTTTGTGGGTAGCGCTCCTGCTCGCGGCACTCCTGTCCGCCGACCGCATCTTCCACAACGATTACGAGGACGGCGCGCTCGATGTGCTCATGACCGGGCCGTTGCCGCTGCCGCTGGTCGCCGCGATCAAGAGCCTCGCCCATTGGCTCGTCACCGGCGTGCCGCTGGCGCTGCTGGCGCCGGTGCTCGGGCTGCTGCTCAATCTGCCGGCCAAGGCCGGTCCCATGCTGGTGCTCGCGATGCTGGCGGGCACGCCGGCGGTGAGCTTCGTCGCGGCCATCGGCGCGAGCCTTACCTTGGGCTTGCGGCGCAGCGGGCTGCTGCTCGCGCTGTTGGTGCTGCCGCTCTATGTGCCGGTGCTGATCTTCGGCGTAGCCACCGCCGCGGCCGCGATCACCGGCCCGGCCTCGCCCTGGCCGCCGCTGCTGATGCTGTGCGCGCTAAGCCTCGCCAGCATCGTGCTCGCCCCCATCGCCGCCGCGGCCGCGCTCCGTAATGCGCTGCGGTGATCATTCTTCTCAGGTCCGTTTTTGACCCCAAGCCGACATTGACGCGGCCGCTCGGATCAGAGTTCGGGCCCCACAATTTCAGCAGGTCCAGATCAGCTCGGCGCGAATTCAGATTGCATGCTCGAATACAAGGACCTTGTCTTCTCGCGGTGACTCCCAATCACCCCACTGGATTTTTTGGTTTGCGACCTTCAAGCCCAAGCATGAAATGACGAGCAATCTGCCGTCTGGCGAAAATTTTGCCCCATGTGGCAGGGCATTGCCGAGGTTTACGGTTTGAACCGGCTTTTTGAATTTTGGGTCCTGAGTCAAATCAAATAGAACAAAGGAGCGATTGACCACATCTGTAATGACGCAGGTGTTGTGAAATATATCGATGTTTTCCAACCGACAAAAGTTTTTTTGCACGATGATCTGGTCAGGACTACGGGCGATTTTACCTTCTTCAGTTATTGCGAATATAGCTATTCCATTTTTGGTGGGTGTTTTGATTGGAATTATATCTTTGGCACTAGGCGTTTCTAATTCGACTGATTTATTACTGTCGACTCTCCTCAACGATTTGCCAAAAGACAGTCCTTTCATCCCAATTTTTTTCTAAGCTTATTGATAAATATATTTTGCTTGGTCGATTGAAAGGTTACCAATATTTTGGTGCCATCTGCATTGAAGCATATCCCTTTGGAGTCCCCATAGTCTGAAAACCAGGATTTGGTCTTGTCGAGGGGGCCGGTGATTTTGCTCTTCATTGAATCCATAGGAAACGATCGCCCCGGTTGGCGCAAGATTTTCACAGTACGTCGTCACCAATCTGCCGCCCCGCATCGCCAAGGTATGAAGTTCGTGAAGGTGATTGAATGGGGTTTGGAATATTTGTATCGGTTTTGTTATCGTCACCATCATTTCGGTATACATTTATAGTGCCGGGCCTTTTTTGATCGTGTTTATTAGTGACCAGAAGGTATTTTTGAGTGAACAATACTCCGTGTGGACGATCAAGTTGCGAGTCAGGATTCTTTAATACCTGCAACAACTTTCGAGTTCGCGAATCATAAACTCGAACCTCATTGATGTTTTCGCAGGTGGCTGCGAAATAAGACCCGGACGGGTGAAACGAAACCTCATTAACCATAGTGGAGGCCCCGTCGTTCTCGATGATCTCAGCAATGCGATACACTGAAGCAACCTCCCCTGCTGCCGGATTCATTCATAAAGTCTGGCAGCTACCCGACTTTGTTCCCCTAGTCTTTTATAGCAAAGCGGATATTCCGGCGACCAGGTTTTACCGGCAAAGAAGCGCGGCACGGGGGCGCACGGGGCTTTCTGCGAGCTGCAGACCGTCTGTATCTTGGGACCAGGGATGCGGCGCCTGAGGTGCCGGCGGCTGGATGAGGCGTTGGTGGCCTGCCCGCGCGCTAGTCGAACGTCCGGCGGTGCCATTCTCGGCAAAAGCGCGGTGCGTTTCTGCACAAGGTCGGGCTCACTGAGCCTTCATGTCGCGATAATCGGGGCCCAATTCCTTCAGGGCCTTCTCGATTTCGTTCCTGCTTTCGGCGTCGGGGTTTAGCGACAGAGCCTTGATATAGTCGTCCCGCGCCAGGCCTGTTATGCCGTTCTTGAGATACGCCAGTGCCCTCCCCTGATAGCCGCTGGGTGACTCCGGGGCGAGCTCGATCGCCTGATTGAAGTCGGCGATGGCTTTGTCGTAATCGCCGGTACTGATGTAGGCATTGGCTCGGTTGCCGAAGTAGTTGGCTCTGCTGCCGTCGAGTCGAATGGCTTCCGACAAATCGGCAACGGCAGCGTCGTCCTCCTTGTTCATAAAGTGCAGTGCACCACGCTGGTTGTGCAGCGTGCCGAGATCAGTGCCGCCGAATGTTCCCGAGGCGATGGCCCGATCGCAGGCCGGCACCGCATCCGGCCCGATCATCGTCATGCAGTACTCGGCGTCCTTTTTCGGATCGGTACTGGCCTTCGAGGCCGAGCCCGGTACGCAGATTGACTTCAGGAGTTTGCAGGAGCCGGCCGGTGCCGCATTGTTGCAGGCGTTCAAAGTTTTGCTTTGTACGGCGCTTTCGTTGAAGCCGAGGAAGCCGAAATACCAGTAACCGCCCTCTCTACTCTCGGCGTAGGCGAGGCAGCGGGCTTGCAGGGCGCCAAGAATCTTGCAACCGCTCCCGCCGCAATCTGTGAGGGCGGCGTTCGCCGCCACATCCTGCGAAGGCTGGCCGACCGCATAGCCCCAGCCCCCGTTGCCGTCGGCCGCGATTGCCGCCCATGGACCAGAAGTTGGCGGCTGAGTTTCCATGGCCGAGCCCAGCATGGTCGTCGAGCTCGAGTCCGCCTCGATCGTCACCGTCGCCACGATCGCTGGCAAACCGAGACTGACCGGTCCGGAGAACGGGTTGGGCCGCGTCTCCTTCTGCTGCTTGTCGGCGTTGTTCACGGTGAAGGGAGAATCCTTGAAGTCCTTTACGCTGAAAGTCTTGCCCTTGCCCCAGGTCGTCTTCACTTCCTTCCCGTCCAGCATGTAGGGACCGGTCTCGGCGGTCCAAAAGAACTTGGTAAGGTCGGCAAGGCTTTGCGGCGTGACACAATCTTGGGGATCGGTGCTGAACCAACCTTGGCTCACCCAACCTTGCGGCGACTGATACGCGACGGAGAAATGTACAGGGCGCTCGAACTTGTTGCAGAATTGAACGCCGGCCAGAGCGGAGGAGAACCATCCGTGGCACAATAGACAGACCAGCAGCCAGCGCATTGCTCGCCTCCCTTTGGCGTCGTAAGCGCAAGGCGACAGTTGATTGCGCGCGCGGTTACTAACGGGAAAGTAGCAGCACTCGGTCTACTTAGAAAGTTACGCTCCTAACTACATCGCCAAGTGGACAATCCGAGAGGCTGAAGATTAGTGGGATGACGGGCCGTGGCAATCCTCCTTTATCCCCGCCCTTCAAACCTCGCTTACACTGCACCCACCTCGTCCACTGAGGGCGCGTTCATGAGGCGTCGTGAGGCGGGACGGGGTGCGGCGCCCGCGGGCCTTCTCGCAAGAAGGAACCCGGGCGGCAGCGGGGCTCCTCCCGGGACCACTAGGAGTCCCTGCCAGGAGCTGGCTGAAGGCTCGGTCGGCGCATTCGAGCGCGACGGACCGGACTAAAGCGAGGCCCGCTGCCGAACAGACGCTGCGACTGGCGCGCCGGAAGGCGCCCGCGCGGTTCCGCCAGAGCCGCGAAACCATAGGTTTGCGTCTTTCGGCGCGCCATCCCCTCAACTCCGGACGCGTGATCCGCGCCGCGGCAAGGAAGTCGCATGTCTGGTTGCAGCAGAAGCAACACGCTCCCTACCTCCCCCTCGCGGGCAGGTCCGGCGCCGCTTACGGCGTCAAGGGGAGGGATGGAGTTCGTGGCTGTCCCCGGGGAGATCGTTGCACCGCCGCGCCAAACCCACTAGATCAGCCCCAATGATCAGCCTCGCCAATCCCACGCGCTTCTTGGCCCTGGTCGACCGCGTCGTGCCGGTTCTCGCCGCGCTCACCTTGATTTTGCTGGGCGTCGGGCTCTATCTGTCGTTCTTCGTGGCGCCGCCCGACTACCAGCAGGGCGAGACCGTCAGGATCATGTTCGTTCACGTGCCGGCCGCATGGCTCGCCATGTTCGGCTATATGCTGATCGCCGCGGCGGCCCTCGGCACGCTGATCTGGCGGCATCCTCTGGCCGACGTCGCCGCCAAGACCGCCGCCCCGATCGGCGCAACCTTCTGTTTCATCGCGCTGGTCACCGGCTCGCTGTGGGGCAAGCCGATGTGGGGCACCTATTGGGTGTGGGACGCGCGGCTCACCTCCATGCTGGTGCTGTTCCTGCTCTATCTCGGCCTGATCGCGCTATGGCAGGCGATCGAGGAGCCGGGCCGCGCCGGCCGCGCCGCCGCCATCCTCGCTCTGGTCGGCGCCATCAACGTCCCCATCATCAAATTCTCGGTGGATTGGTGGAACACGCTGCACCAGCCGGCCAGCATCGTCCGGCTCGGCGGCCCGACCATCGATCCCTCGATGCTGTGGCCGCTGCTGGTCATGGCGCTCGCCTTCACGCTGCTGTTCGTGCTGCTGCATCTCATCGCCATGCGCGCCGAGATTTTGCGCCGCCGCGTGCGCGCCATGCAGCTGACCCAAGTCGAGCACGCCGCCCTGGTCGAGGCCTGAGGGCGCGATGATCGATCTCGGCCCGCATGCCGGCTTCATTGTCGCCGCTTATGGCGTGACCTTCGCCGCGGTGGCGGCGCTCGCCCTGTTCATCGTTGCGGATGACCGCAAGCAACGCCGCCTGCTCGCGGATCTCGAGCGGCGAGGGATCAGGCGGCGCTCGGCCGGCGTGGCCGCCAAGCCCGCCGCGAGCAAAGCCGGCAAGAGTCCGCGGAGGCGTGGCAAATGACCGGCGCGACTCGCATGCCGGCCTTGCGGCGCTTGGGGCCGGCCCTGCCGCTGCTGATCTTCGCCGTGCTGGCGGGTCTGTTCTGGTACGCGCTCCAGGGCGGCGATCCTTCGCGCCTGCCCTCGGCGCTGATCGGCAAGAAGGTGCCCGACTTCACCTTGCCGCCGGTCGCGGGCCTGAGCGCCGACGGCAAGGACGTGCCGGGCTTCGCCTCCGCCGATCTCGCCCAGGGCGAGCCGACCATCGTCAACATGTTCGCCTCATGGTGCGTCGAATGTCAGGTCGAGCATCCGCTGCTGCTCGCGCTCGCTGAGCAGCAGCCGGGCATCAGGCTGTACGGCATCGACTACAAGGACGATCCGGCTTCGGCGCGGCGCTTCCTTGGCCGCTACGGCAATCCCTATTCCCATGTCGGCGCCGACGCTTCGGGCCGCACGGCCATCGACTTCGGCGTCTATGGCGTGCCCGAGACTTACGTGATCACCGGCGACGGCAAGATCGCCTACCGCCATGTCGGCCCTCTGACCGAAAGCGCCATCAGGGACAAGATTCTGCCGCTGCTGAAACCACCGGGAGGCACGCCGCAAGGCTAGCGGCCGCTATTTGCCGAGGGCGGAGACGATCAGGTTGAGACTGTCGAGGAACTCCTGCCGCTTGGCGGGAGGCAAATTGGCCAGCAGCTTTTGATCGGCTGCGGCGGCGCCGGGCTGGGCCTCGCGCAACGCCTTGACGCCCTGCGGGCTGAGCTTGATGGCGTAGGCCCTGGCGTCTTCCTTGGCGCGGCGGCGCTGGATCAGTCCCCGGCTGAGCAGCCGGGCGACAACATCGGCCAAAGTGGAGCGGTCGATGCCGGTGCGCTCGACCAGATCGGTCTGGGTCAGCCCTTCTTCGTCGGCGACCACCATCAGCACGGCGAACTGGCGCGGCGTGAGACCACTGGTGCGCGCTTCGGACGAAAACATGTCCGCCGCGCATTGGCCCGCGCGATGCAGCAAATGCATCGCCGAGCGGTCGAGGTCTCTACCTCCTTTAGCCATTTTGCCGCCGTTTTACTCGCGTAAACCGTGTATCTCCCTAAAGCTAGCCCTTGCTGCTCAAGGGCGCTTCACTTTCCTTGTACAACCCGGAAGAGGTAACCGCAAACGAGAGGTTGTAGGCGTGTTGATCAAATTCCCTGCAACCCCCCGGGTCCCGGGCCCCGGCTCCGCAGATATCGGTACGGCCCAATTCCCCTGCAAGGGACGGCCGTCCGTACACAGGGATAACGTTAAGGCGCGGCTTAGGTTCGCTTTTCCGCTTCGGAATCGCCCGCCGCCGGCGGCTCGCCATGGCGCTGGAGCAGGGGCATCTGGGCAAGCGCGAACAGCAAGGTGAGCGGTAGAAAGCCGAATGCCTTGAAGCTGACCCAGGCATCGGTCGAAAAATTGCGCCAGACAAGCTCGTTGACGATCGCCATGGCGACGAAAAACATCGTCCAACGCAGGGTGAGCTTGCGCCAGCCCTCCTCGGTGAGCGTGAACGCCGGACCGAACAGCAGCTCGAGCACCGGCTTGCGCAAGATGAACCCGGCCAGCAGCACCAGCGCGAACATGGAATAGACGATGGTCGGCTTGAGCTTGATGAAGGTCTCGTCGTGGAGATAGAGGGTAAGCCCGCCGAACACGAATACGATCACGCCGCTGACCAGCGGCATCATCGGGATCTTGTGGTAGCGGAACCGGGCGACCGCGAGCGAGATCACCGTCGCCACCATGAAGGCGGCAGTGCCGGCATAGATGCCGGCGATGGCGTTGCCGGCGAAGAACACCAGCAGAGGCCCGAGCTCGATGGCGAGTTTGGGCAGGAGCGCCGGCTGCGCGGCCGCGTCTTTCACCGGCGCGGCGGATTTGCGCTCAGGCGGCTTCTTCATTAGCGCTCTTTGCTCCGGCGATGGCGCGGGCGAAGTCGTGCGCATCGAACGGCTTGAGATCGTCGAGCCCCTCGCCGACGCCGATAGCGTTGATCGGCAGCTTGAAGCGCTCGGCGATAGCGACCAGGATACCGCCGCGCGCCGTGCCGTCGAGCTTGGTCACGATCAGCGAGGTAACGCCGGCGATCGCCTTGAAGGTCTCGACCTGGGCGATGGCGTTCTGTCCGGTGGTGGCGTCGAGCACCAGGATCACGCCATGCGGCGCGGATGAGTCGATCTTCTTCAGCACGCGCACGATCTTGGCAAGCTCGGCCATCAGGTCGGATTTGTTTTGCAGCCGTCCGGCGGTGTCGATCAGCAGCACATCGACGCCTTCCCCGCGGGCGCGTTCGAGCGCGTCGAAGGCGACGCCGGCCGGGTCGGCGCCGACCTCTTTGGCGACCACCTCCGCGCCAACGCGCTCGCCCCACACTCTGAGCTGGTCGATGGCCGCGGCGCGGAACGTATCGGCGGCGGCGAGCATGACGCTCAAGCCCCGGCGCTTGAACTGATGCGCCATCTTGGCGGCGGTCGTGGTCTTGCCGGTGCCGTTCACCCCGACCACCAGGAACACATGCGGGCGGATTCCGGGAGCGAGAGCAAAATCGCTCGCCACCGGCGCGAGCACGCTGGCGACCTCGGACGCAACCACTTCGCGCACCGCGTCCGGGTCGAGCCCCCGCTCGTAGCGGCCTTTGGCGATTGCCGCACGGATACGGCCGGCCATGGCCACGCCGAGGTCGGCCTTGACCAGAACTTCTTCGATCCGGTCGAGCGTTTCCTCATCGAGCTTCCGCTTGGTGAGCGCGCCGGCGAGATTGTCGGACAGCGCATTGGACGTTCGGGCGAGGCCGTGGCGGAGCTGATCGAACCAGCTTCGCCCGGGCTCCAGCGCCGCCTTGGACTTGTCTTTCGGCTCGGCCGTCGGTGGTTTGGCGCCTATCGCCGGTCCCTTCCGCTGGGGCGGCTCCTTCTTGGCCGGGCGCTCAGCCGGCGGCTCCTTCTTGACCGGGGCCTGCGACGGGATGCGCTCGGGCACGTCGGACGGCGGCGCTTTCTTGGCCGGCTCACCCTTCGGCTGATCGCCGACGCCAAACAGGCGCTTGAATAGGCTCGGCTTGGTGACCTCGCTCATGGCCGCACCGCAATCAGCGCGGCGCCGTCATGGCCGGCAACGACCGCCTCAACGAGCACGCCCGGGCCCTGCTCGGCCTCGATCCGCACCGGCGTGAAATCGGCGGAGCGCCCCTGCCCCTCGGTCTCCATCAGGACCTCGATGCGCCGTCCCTTGGCGCCTTCGAGATGGCGCTTGAGCGCGGCGACGCCCTTGGCGCGCAATTCGCCGGCCCGGCGCGCGATGATCGCGCCATGAAGCTGCGGCATGCGTGCGGCCGGCGTGCCTTCGCGCGCCGAATAGGGAAACACATGCAGGAAGGTGAGCCCGCAATCATCGATGAGCGACAGCGAATTCGCGAACATCGAATCGGTTTCGGTGGGGAAGCCGGCGATGAGATCGGCGCCGAACACCAGGTCGGGACGGGCGCGCCGCATGGCCTCGCAGAATTCAACCGAGTCGGCGCGGGCGTGACGCCGCTTCATCCGCTTCAAGGTCAGATCGTCGCCCGATTGCAGCGACAGATGGAGATGCGGCATCAGCCGCTCCTCCTCGGCGATCGCCGCGATCAGCGCCGGATCGGCCTCGACCGAGTCGATCGAGGACAGCCGCAAGCGCGGCAGCTCCGGCACCAGTCTGAGCACGGTGCGCGTGAGCTTGCCGAGCGTCATCTCGCCGGGCAGGTCCTTGCCATAGGCGGTGATGTCGACGCCGGTCAGAACGATTTCGGCATAGCCGCATCCGGCGAGCTTCCTCACCTGCGCCACCACCTCGCCGGCCGGCACCGAGCGCGACGGCCCGCGGCCGAACGGAATGATGCAGAAGGTGCAGCGATGGTCGCAGCCATTCTGGATTTGCACATAGGCGCGCGCTCTTGAGCCGAAGCCTTCGATCAGATGCGCGGCGGTCTCGGTGACCGACATGATGTCGTTGACTACCACCCGCTCGCTGCCGTCGATGCCGAGCCCCGCATAGGTCTTGGCTTCGAGCTTCTCCTGATTGCCGATGACGTGGTCGACCTCGTCCATGGCGGCGAAGCGCGCGGGATCGATCTGCGCCGCGCAGCCGGTGACGATGATCTTGGCGTCGGGACGCTCGCGCCGGGTTCGCCGGATGGCCTGTCGCGCCTGCCGCACCGCCTCCGCCGTCACCGCGCAGGTGTTGATGATCACCGTTGAGGTCAGCCCGGCGGCGGATGCATGCTCGCGCATGACCTCCGATTCATAGGCATTGAGCCGGCAACCGAAGGTGATGATGTCGAGATCGGACATTGGCGGCTTCTAACATGAAACTTTGGCGAAATCCCTCCCCCTGCGGGGGAGAGCAATTCAAACGCGCGCTTGGGCGAACAGCGCCTCCGGTAGGGTGCCTTCGAAGTCGAGCGCGTAAGGGCCGGTCATCAAGATGTGGCCGTCGCTCTTCCGCCATTCGATCAGGAGGTCGCCGCCCGGCAGGCTCACTTTGACCTTGCGGCCGGTCAATCCGCGGCGCGCGGCGGCAACGGCGGCGGCACAGGCGGCCGTGCCGCAGGCCCGCGTCAGCCCCGCGCCCCGCTCCCAGGTGCGGACCTTGATCGCCTCATCCCCGAGCACCTGGACCAGAGAGATATTGGCGCGCTCGGGAAACAGCGGGTGATGCTCCAGCATCGGCCCGAACCGGGCGAGATCGTGGGCCTCGACGTCATCGACGAAGAACAGGCAATGCGGATTGCCGACATTGACCACCGCAGGCGTGTGCAGCACCGGATCGTCGATCGGCCCGATCTGCAGTTCGATCCCCCTCGTGTCGTGGAACGGCTCGGCCAAAGGGATCTCGTTCCAAGCGAAACGCGGCGCGCCCATATCGATGGTGACGCTGCCGTCGGCGTTGACGGTCGAGCCGAGCACCCCGCTCACGGTCTCGATGCTGACCGAATTCCCGCCGCGCTCGGCGGCGACCAGCGCCGCCACGCAGCGGGCCGCGTTGCCGCACGCCCCGACCTCGCCGCCATCGGCGTTCCAGATGCGCATGAACACATCGGCCTGCTTCGACGGCTCGAGCGCGATGATCTGATCGCAGCCAATGCCTTCCTTCCGGTCGGCGATGGCGCGCACCGCATCGGGCTTGAGCCCAAGCGCGCGGCCCCGTGCGTCCAGCACGACGAAGTCGTTGCCGAGCCCGTTCATCTTGCGGAAGCTGATCGCCTTAGCCTGCATGGGAGCCTTCTGTGCCGCTATATTAAGGTGAGCGGGCCCCCTCTTGCCAGCGCTGCCCGGGTCTTGTTTGACCAGCAGGAAGGCGATCAGCGCAATGGCGGCGAAGGCGGCGCCGGCCAGGAAGGTCGCCCCGGCCCCGATCTGGTCCCACAGGACGCCGGCCAGCACGCTGGCGATCAGGGCGGCCAGCCCGGTGACGAGGCCGAACAGCCCAAACGCCGTGCCGCGCAGGCGCTCTGGCGCGGTTGCGGCGATCAGCGCCGCCAGCACGCCCTGGGTCAGGCCCATATGCAGGCCCCACAGGCCAATGCCGAGAAAGATGACGAGCAGCGACGATCCGGAAGCCAGCACGAGATCGGCCGCGATCAGCACCAACAGGCCGACCAGCAGCAGCGGGCGCGCGCCGACCTTGTCCTGAAGCTGCCCCGCCGGATAGGCGGATGCCGCATAGACCAAGCTCATCACCGCGATCACCGCCGGCGCCCAGGCCAGCGCCAGGCCGCCATCCATGGCGCGGATGACCAGAAAGGCCTCGCTGAACCGCGCCAGAGTGAAAATCGCGCCGGCCACCGCCACCAGCCAATAGGCCGCGCCGAGCGCGCCGATCTCCTTGGCCCGCAGCGGCCTCTGTGATTTGCGGTGCGGCCGGCTCGGCTCCTTGACGCCGAGCACCAGCACCGCGACCGCCAGCACCGCGGGGATCACGGCGAACCACAGCACGGTGCGGATGTCGTCGTTGAACAGATACATCAGGCCGATCGCCGCGACCGGGCCGACCGTGGCGCCGACCGTATCCAGCGACTGGCGCAGGCCGAACGCCGCGCCGCGTTGGCCGGCCGGTGTGAGATCGGCAATCAGCGCATCGCGCGGCGCACCGCGGATGCCCTTGCCGATGCGGTCGACGAACCGCGCCAGCAACACCAGGCCGATGGTGCTGGCGAGCGGGAACAGCGGCTTGGTCACCGCCGCGAGGCCATAGCCCGCCACGGTCAGGGCCTTGCGCCGCCCCAACGCATCGGACAGCCAGCCGGAGAACACCCGGGTGATTTGCGCCGTCGCCTCGGCGATGCCCTCGACCACGCCGAGCGCGGTGGCGCTGGCGCCGAGTGTGACGACGAGAAACACCGGCAGCAGCCCGTGGACCAGCTCGGACGAGGTATCCATCAGCAGCGAGGTGAGGCCGAGCGCCCACACCGCGCGCGGCAAGCTCTTGCCCTGCTCTCCTCGCACCGCCTGTCCTCCGATTGCCGTCGTGTTATAGGGCGTTACCGGGCCCACTCAATCACCCCATCGCCCTCGGAAGCCGCATGACCGCCGTGCCAGATCGCGACCCCGCTTATGCCCTGGTGCCTCACACGCTGAAGGAGCCCCTGACCGGCAGCGCCTCCGGGCCGTTGGCCGGGTTCAGTTTCATGGTCAAGGATTTGTTCGCCATTCGCGGCTGCAAAGTCGGCAACGGCAATCCCAACTTTTACGAGCACGCCAGCCCGGCCCGCGATACCGCGCCGGTCATCACCAGTCTGCTCGAGGCCGGCGCGTCATGCACCGGCATCACCATCTGCGATGAGTTCTTCTACAGCGTGCTCGGCTCGAACGCCCATTACGGCCAGCCGGTCAACACCCGCGCGCCCGGCCACGTGACCGGCGGCTCGTCCTGCGGCTCGGCGGCGGCGGTGGCGGCGTCGATGTGCGACTTCGCGCTCGGCAGTGACACCGGCGGCTCGATCCGCGTGCCGGCGTCGTTCTCGGGGCTGTACGGGCTGAGGCCGACGCATGGCCGCATCGCGCTCGACGGCGTGACGGCGATGGCGCCGAGCTACGACACGGTGGGCTTCCTCGCGCGTGACGCCGCGCTGTTCCGCACCATCGGCCAGATTCTGCTCGACGGCGCGCGGGTGGACGCGCCGGTCAAGCGTATGATCATTGCCGAGGACATGTTCGAGCGGGCCGAGACCAGCGTGGACGCGGCGATTTGGCAGGTGTTCTCACGCATCGGCCGCGCACTGCCGCAAGCCGAGCGGAAAATCCTCGCCGGAGCCGATATCGACGCCTGGCGCGATGCCTTCCGCCTCATTCAGGGCTTCGAGATCCAGTCGACGCTGCTGCCCTTCATCCGCTCCCACAATGTCGAGCTCGGGCCCGGCATCAAGGAGCGCTTTGACATGGCGGCCGCCATAAGCTTTGCCGAGGCGGAAGCGGCCAGGCAGGTTCGCGCCGAAATAGCCGGCCGTCTGCGCTTCATGGCTCAGCCCGGCAGCGTGATCGTACTGCCGACCACGCCCGCTCTGCCGCCCGAGCGCGGCATCCCCGACGGCGCCACCTTCGCCGCGTTTCGCGGTGAAACGCTGGGGTTTACCTGCCCCGCCGGCCAGGCCGGGCTGCCGCAAATTTCCATGCCCGCGACGGAGGCGGCAGGCTGTCCGATCGGGCTCTCCTTCATCGGCTGGCAGGGCGGCGACGAGGCCCTGCTCGATTTGGCCGTCCGCCTTGAGCCTGTCTTAAGGAACGCGGCCTAAGCTCCTCGCGTTGACGCTGGCGAGGACGCGATGCTCGACAAACCCTCTTTGCCCTATGGCGTAGGTTTCCGCTCCCTAACCCAGGAGATTGCCGAGCCGGTCGCGCTGCCGGTCACCGGCGCGCTGCCGTCCTGGCTGACCGGCACGCTGCTCCGCACCGGGCCCTCCAAGTTCGAGGTCGGCGAGCGGACTTACAATCATTGGTTCGATGGCTTGGCGATGCTGCACCGATTTGCCCTCGCCGGCGGCGGGGTCAGCTACGCCAATTGCTTCCTCAACAGCAACGCGTTTTGCGCCGCGCAGGCGACCGGCAAGATCTCTTATGCCGAGTTCGCCACCGACCCGTGCCGCACGCTGTTCGGCCGCGTCGCCGCCATCTTCAACCCCAAGCTCACCGACAATGCTTGCGTCAATGTCTGCGACTATGCGCGCGAAGCCGTCGCCTTCACCGAGACGGCCATGCCGATGCGCTTCAACCCCGAGACACTCGAAACGCTCGGCGTGTTCGGCTATCGCCGGACGCTGAAGGGCCAGGTCTCAACCGCGCACCCGCATTACGATGCCAAGAGAGCTTGCCACTATAATTACATCGCCGATTTCGGCCTGAAGAGCGTGTATCGGCTCTGCCGGATCGGCGACGACGGCAAGCAGAGGGTCGTCGCCAAGCTGCCGGTCGAGCGGCCTGCTTACATGCACAGCTTCGGCATGAGCGAAGATCACCTCGTGCTCACCGAGTTCCCGCTGGTGGTCAGCCCGCTCGAGCTGAAGTTCTCGGGCAAGCCCTTCATCCAGAACTATCGCTGGGAGCCTGAGCGCGGCCTCGTCTTTCACGTCGTCGAGAAGGACTCAGGCAGGCTGGTGCGCACCGCCACCGCGGACGCCAGTTTCGCCTTTCATCACGTCAACGCCTTCGCCGACGGCGATCGTTTGGCCGTCGACGTCATCACCTATCCCGACGCCGCCATCATCGATCAGCTTTATCTCGCGCGCCTGCGCTCAAGCGCCCCGCTCACCGCGACCGGAACACTGACCCGGTTCCATGTACCCTTCGCCGCCGGCGCGCCGGTCACGCGCCGCATCTTGGCGGACATTCCGCTCGAGCTGCCCCGCATCAATTATGAGAGTCACGCCGGCAAGCCCTATCGCTATGTCTGGGGCGCGGGCATCCAGACCAAGGGCGACTTTCTCGATTCCATCGTCAAGATCGATGCGGAGACCGGCACGGTCGCCACCTGGCATGCCGCCGGCCTTTATCCGGGCGAGCCGGTGTTCGTGCCTTCGCCGTCCGCCGCGGCCGAGGATGACGGCGTGCTGCTGTCGATCGTGCTCGACACCGGCAAGGACCGCTCCTTTCTGCTCGTGCTCGACGCCGCGAGCCTGAACGAGGTGGCCCGGGCGGCCGCGCCCCATGCCATCCCCTTCCACTTCCACGGCAATTTCTTCCCCGGCGCCCCCAGGTAACTCGTTATAGTTGCGAAGCTCATTTGTTCGCCGAACGAGGTGGGGAGTCGCTTATGCCTAGGAAGCTAAGCCTTAGCCTAAAGAACTTTCACGCGATCGAGCTAACACGCATCGCAATTGGGAATCAGAAACTTGTCTATGTTTTGATTGCGAACAAGAAATTCACCTATCCTCACGGTCCTAAGTCCGCCGTAGCGTACATCGGCACGACAAAAAAGGGCGTTGGAAGAGTCGCTGGTAGTGCGGCTGAACGGGGTCAGCAGATCCTGAGCCTTCATGGCGTGAAGAAAGTCACGGCAAGGATCGTGACTTGCGCGCCCCGTCAAAAAGTCAAGACTTGGCTCAAGCTGGAGCGCGCGATGTTGCTAACCTTCCGGTCAGAATATGGAGCAATTCGCACGGGAAGAAGATGAAGGAGAGTGACGAGTTTTCCTACTTTTCCCGCGACGCGGTACGAAAGCTAATCCAGAAGCTCGGCTAGAAGGCGATTGGTTCTCCCGGGCTTGACTTAGCCCTAGCGCTAGCCGACATTCCGGTCGAAATTCAAGGCAGCTCCTTAATCAGAGCCGCCGCCCTGAACATCTTTAGCAAACCTAAAGGGGAGTCAGGGGGGTCAACACACGCCAGCGCGATGCGCCCGCGGGTGACATTGTTATTTGCGCTAACGGCCTCTGGCCTGCTTGAGCGCGTTTGGTTTGAAGAAGCGGCTACTGATGTTCGAGACTTTATCCGAGCGGCTTGGCGCCATCCTCGACAAGCTCACCCGCAAGGGGGCGCTGACCGAGACCGACGTGGCCGAAGCGATGCGCGAGGTGCGCCGCGCGCTGCTCGAGGCCGACGTCGCGCTCGACGTGGTGCGCGACTTCACCGACGCCGTGAAAGAGAAGGCCGTCGGCCAGGACGTGGTGCGCTCCACCACCCCCGGCCAGATGGTTATCAAGATCGTCCATGACGAGCTGGTGCGCGTGCTGGGCTCCGACGCTCAAGGCATCGACCTCGCCGCCACGCCGCCAGTGGTGATGATGCTGGTCGGCCTGCAAGGCTCGGGCAAGACCACCACCACCGCCAAGCTCGCCAAGCGGCTGACCGCGCGCGATAAGCAGAAAGTGCTGATGGCCTCGCTCGATACGCGCAGGCCCGCGGCGCAGGAGCAGCTTCGCGTACTCGGCGAGCAGACCGGCGTGGCTACGCTGCCCATCGTCGCCGGCGAAGACCCTGTCGCCATCGCCAAGCGCGCAATCGAGACGGCCAAGCGCGGCGGCTACGACGTGCTGCTGCTCGACACCGCCGGCCGCACCCATATCGACGAAGAGCTGATGGCCGAAACCGCCGCGATCGAGCGGATCGCCCAGCCGCATGAGACGCTGCTGGTGGCCGACGCGCTGACCGGCCAGGACGCCGTCAATCTCGCCAAGAGCTTCGATGCCCATGTCACGCTGACCGGCATCGTGCTTACCCGGGTCGACGGCGACGGCAGGGGCGGCGCCGCGCTGTCGATGCGCGCGGTAACCGGCAAGCCGATCAAGCTGATCGGCGTCGGCGAGAAGCTCGACGCGCTGGAGGACTTCTACCCCGAGCGCATCGCCGGCCGCATTCTCGGCATGGGCGACGTGGTCGGCCTGGTGGAGAAGGCGATCGAGACGGTCGAGCTCGACAAGGCCGAAGCCATCGCCCGCAAGGTCAAGAAGGGCGCCTTCGACCTCGACGACCTCGCCGAGCAGCTGAAGCAGATGCAGAAGCTCGGCGGCATGGGCGGCGTGCTCAACATGCTGCCCGGCATTGGCAAGATAAAGAAGCAGATCGACGCCGCCAATCTCGACGACAAGATCCTGAAGCGCCAGCAGGCGATGATCGGCTCGATGACCAAAAGTGAGCGGAAGAACCCGAAGCTGCTCAACGCTTCGCGCAAGAAGCGCGTGGCGGCGGGCTCGGGCACGAGCGTGCAGGACATCAACCGGCTGGTGAAGATGCACCGGCAGATGGCCGACATGATGAAGGCCATGGGCAAGAAACGCGGCATGCTCGGCGCCTTGTTCGGCGGCGGACCGCCGCCGGAAATGCCGGCCGAACTACCCGCCCGCGGTTTGCCGCAAGGCGGCCTTCCGCCTTTTCCCCCCGGCGGCTTTCCCGGCCTTCCAGGAAATTTTCCCGGCCTGCCCGGTGGATTGCCGCGCGGCCTCCCCGGCCTGCCCGGATCGAAGAAACGATGAAATCAACCTGAGCTAGGAGAACGAGACCATGTCACTGAAGATCAGACTGTCGCGGGCCGGCGCCAAGAAGCGGCCCTATTACCGTATCGTCATCGCCAACTCGAGGAGCCCGCGCGACGGACGCTATATCGAGCGGGTCGGCACCTATGATCCGCTTGTGCCCAAAGGCTCGGCCGATCGCGTCAAGCTGGTCGAGGAACGGATCAAGCATTGGCTGAGTCACGGCGCCGAGCCGACCGACCGCGTGTTGCGCTTTCTCGACGTCGCCGGCATTCGCAAGCGCGACGCACGGATGAACCCGAGCAAGGGTCAGCCCGGCGCCAAGCGGCTCGAGCGCGAGGAAGCCAAGAAGACCGCCGCCGAGGAGAAGGCCAAGGCCGCAGCCGAAGCAAAGCAGGCCGCCGCCGAAGCCGCCGCCGCGCCGCCCCCTCCGGCCGAGGAGCCGGCTGCCGAGCCTGAGGTTCAGGCCGCCGAAGCCGAGCCTGCAGCCGAGTAGTCTTGGTGCCGCGTCGAGCAGAGCCTGAATCCGAGCCGATCGCGCCCGAGCCGCGCGAACGGCTGCTGCTCGGCGAGATCGGCGCGGCGCAAGGACTGAAGGGCGAGGTGCGGCTGCGCTCCTACACCGAGGAGCCCGCCGCAATAGCCCGCTACGACACGCTGGAGGATGAGCGAGGCCGCCACATCGAGATCGAGAGCATTCGGGTCACGCCGAAGGCGCTGATCGCTCGCATCAAGGGCGTGACCACGCGCGAAGCGGCCGAGGCGCTTAACCACACCAAGCTCTATATCGACCGCGCGCTGCTGCCCGAGCGCGACGAGGAGGAGTGGTACCACGTCGATCTGATCGGCCTCGCCGTGGTCGACAAGGACGGCGCCCCGATCGGCACCGTCGCCGCCATCCATAATTTCGGCGCCGGCGACCTCATCGAGATCAAGCCGGCCGCCGGCGGTCCGACCGTGCTGGTGCGCTTCACCCGCGACACCGTTCCCGAGGTCGATGTCGAGGGCGGCCGAATCGTGCTGGTGCCGCCGGAAGACCTGTTCGAGTAACCTCGTCGCGCGTTGTCATTCCCGCGCCGGTAGAAATCCAGTAAATCTGGCACCATTGGTAGATGGATCGCCCGGGCCCGCCCGGGCCACCGGTGGAGTGCCACGTCATGACCGAGCGCCATCTCTTCCCCTGGCTGGGTCCGCTGGCTGGCTTCGTCGCGCTCGGCACCGCCGGCTATTCGCGGCCCGTTCGTCGGCGGCTGAACATCGTCAATGCCATGGCGCTGCTGATCGCCGCCTTCTCGGCCATCTATGCCGGCATCTTCGCTTTTCACGGTGCGGCCTATATGCCGCTGATCGTCGCCAATCTGCTGCTGATGGCGGTCGCCCTGCTCGCGCCGCTCGCCCACCGCATCAACGACATCGCCGCCGCGCTGCTGCTTGCCGCCGCTGAATTCACCGCGTTGTTCTTCTTCGTGCACGAGCTCGGGCACGATTCCGGCATTCAGCTCAATTACATCATCGTTGCCGCGGTCGCCTTCGCCATCTACGGCATGACCCGCTTTCGCCTGGTGGTTGCCGTGATCGCCATTGGCATGGCGCTGCATATCGCGGCGTGGTTTATGTTCCCGCCGGAGCGCGCCCACATCGCCGCCGACCCGGCCCTGCTCGCCAATCTTTATGTATCTTCCGCCGCCACCACGTTCTGCATCATCGCGCTGGTGGTCTTCTATGCTTTCACCGTGGCCGACCGGGCCAGGGCCGAAGCCGATTCCCTGCTCATTACCATCCTGCCCGAGGCGATCGCCGAGCGGCTCAAAGCGCGCCCCACCGAGAAGATCGCCGACAGCGTGGCCGAGGCCTCGGTGCTGTTCAGCGATCTGGTCGGCTTCACGGAGCTGGCCCATCGGCTCGGCGCGGCGCGCACCGTCGCTCTGCTCGACCACATTGTCACCGAGTTCGATCGGCTGGCGGCGGCGCATGGGGTGGAGAAGATCAAGACCATCGGCGACGGCTATATGGCGGTCGCCGGCGTCAGCCGCCCGCAACCAGATCACCTGAAGCGGCTGGCGCGCATGGCGCTGCTGCTGCCCGATCTGGTGGCTCGCCTCTCTGCGGCGCACGGCGTTGATTTGAAGATCAGGGTTGGCATTGCCGACGGGCCAGTCATGGCCGGGGTGATCGGCGCCGACAAATTCTCCTATGACGTTTGGGGCGAGACCGTGAATCTCGCCTCGCGCCTGGAATCGCACGGCATTCCCGGCGAGATTCAGGTGTCGGGCGCGGTGCGCGAGGCGCTTTGCGAGGGCTTCATATTCGAGTCGCGCGGACCTATCGAGATGAAGGGCATCGGCAAGCTCGAGACCTGGCTGCTGAAACAGGAGCGCCTCGGCAAGAGCATGGGTGAAGCGCGGGCATGAGCTCTTCTTGGCGCGCCACCGTGCTCACCATTTTCCCCGAGATGTTCCCGGGTCCGCTTGGCTTGAGTCTGGCCGGCAAGGCGCAGGCCGAGGGCAAATGGCAGCTCGGCGTCATCGACATCCGCGACTTCGCCACCGACCGGCACCGCTCGGTCGACGACACGCCGGCCGGCGGCGGCGCCGGCATGGTGATGCGGGCCGACATTGCCGCCGCCGCGATCGATGCGGCCCGCGCCGCTGCGAGCCCCGGCACGCCGACGCTCTATCTCTCGCCGCGCGGACGCAGCCTGACGCAAGACCGCGTGCGCGAGCTCAGCGACGGTCCGGGCGCCATCCTGCTCTGCGGACGGTTCGAGGGCATCGACCAGCGCGTGCTCGACGCGCGCAACATCGAGGAAATCTCGATCGGCGATTATGTGCTGTCGGGCGGCGAGCTGGCGGCGCAGGTGCTGATCGATGCCTGCGTGCGGCTCCTTCCCGGCGTCGCCAGCAACGAAACCTCGCTGGCCGAGGAGAGCTTCGCCTCCGGCCTGCTCGAATATCCGCATTACACCAGGCCGCGCGACTGGGAGGGCCTAACCATTCCCGAGATATTGCTGTCCGGCGACCACAAGAAAATCGCCGAATGGCGGCGCGAACAGGCCGAGAAGCTGACCGAGCAACGCCGGCCCGATCTGTGGCGGCGCTTTCGTGACCGCAAACCTTGATCGAGGTCAGAGCCGCCGCCGCGCCGGCCGGTGCTAATGTGAGGCCATTCAGGAGGTGCTGGGCATGAAGACCATCATGGCGCTCGCGGCGCTGCTGCTGTTCGCCGGTTGTCACGAAGCAAGGGCGCAGGATGCCGACATCGCCGCCGGCGCGGCCTACGCCAAGCAGGTTTGCGCCGCCTGCCACGCCGTGTTGCCGAACCAGGAATTCTCGCCTCTGCCGGAAGCCCCGACCTTCGAAGCGGTGGCCAACACGCCGGGCATGACCGAACTCGCGCTCACCGTCTGGCTGCAAAGCTCCCACCCCACCATGCCCAACATCGTCCTCAAGCAAGACGACTTGCGTAACGTCGTGGCCTATATTCGCAGTCTGGAGACAGACTGAAGAGGACTTCATGGCGCGGAACAGGCTGGGGCTGATCGCGGTTGCTTGCGCGGCCGCGCTTATGCCCTTGCCCGCTGGCGCGCAGGTCGTGACCGACCATCTGATCGGCAAATACGCGACCACCGATGACGGCTGCGCCGACCCGGATTTCGACATCAGGCGCGGCGTGATCGACGGCCCCGGTCTCCACTGCATCCTCGGCGCGGTCCAGCCCCCCGCCCCCGGCGGCACCGAGGCCTACGAGTCGCGCTGCCGGCAAGGCGATAAGGTGCATTTCGGCACCCTGACCTTCGATCTGTCCGCCAAGGACGACCACAGCAGGATTCTCCTGCCGGAGAGCCAGGACTGGATCACGCTCTATCCTTGCAAATGAAGGGCTTGCGGCGCGAATTGTCATCGACAGACGCGCAACCTTGCGTTAGGAACACCCCGCGCGACGCTTTTCAGCCCGCGCTTCACGCTAGGATCAATCAAAAAGAATGGCGTTCGCCGCAAGGCTTTAAGCCCAAGGCAGGCGCCCATGAAAGGTCATTGCCATGAATATCATCGAGCAGCTCGAAACCGAGCAGGCTGCCGCTCTCTCCAAGAAACGCAAGATTCCCGAATTCGGTCCCGGCGACACCCTGCGGGTCAGCGTCAAGGTGGTCGAGGGCGAGCGCACCCGCGTGCAGGCCTATGAGGGCGTGTGCATCGGCCGTGCCGGCGGCGGGGTGAATGAGAACTTCACCGTACGCAAGATTTCCTATGGCGAGGGCGTGGAGCGCGTGTTCCCGATCCACTCGCCGCTGATCGATTCCATCGAAGTGGTGCGCCGCGGCCGGGTGCGCCGCGCCAAGCTCTATTATCTGCGCGGCCGGCGCGGCAAGGCGGCTCGTATCCCCGAGCGCCAGGACGTTCGCGGCAAGAAGAAGGAGGCCTTCAAGGGCTTCACCAAGCCGAAAGGCGCGGCCGACGATCTGAAGCTGATCCCGGGTGTCAACCAAGAGCTCGAGCACAAGCTGAACAAGCTCGGCCTGATCAAGTTCGAGCAAATCGCCAATCTCACCGACGACGAGATCGCCGCGGTCGACGAGCAGCTCAAGCTCAACGGCGCCATCGAGAACAACGACTGGGTGGCCAAATCGGTCGAGCTGATGGCCGAGACCACCGCCGACGAAGTCCCTGCCGAGGACGAGGACGACGGCGAGGAAGGCCAGGCCGAGCCCAAGGCCAAGGCCAAGGCCGACAAGCCTGCCAAGGCCAAAGACGCCAAAAAGCCGAAAAAGGGCTAAGTCTTCCGGCCATTCTCAATTAGCCGGTCATGGCCGGGGCTTAGCCTGCCCTCGGGCTCGACCCGAGGGTCCCGGCCATCCACGTTTTCTTTTCCGTTTGGCCTTAAGACGTGGATGCCGGCCCAAGGCCGGGCATGACGGAGTTGGCAAGCGCCAATTCAATCGCTATTTGACGATGACAATGGCCAAGCCCCGCACCCTCTACGACAAGATCTGGGACGCCCATCTGGTGCACGAGGCGCCCGACGGCACCTGCCTGCTCTATATCGACCGGCATCTGGTGCATGAGGTGACCAGCCCGCAAGCCTTCGAGGGTTTGCGCATGGCCGGCCGCACCGTCCGCGCGCCCGAGAAGACGCTGGCCGTGGTCGACCACAACGTGCCGACCACCGACCGCTCCTTTGGCATCGACGATCCCGAATCCGCGTTGCAGATCGCCACGCTGGCGCAGAACGCCAAGGACTTCGGCGTCGAGTATTATCACGAGCGCGACCGCCGCCAGGGCATCGTCCATGTGGTCGGGCCCGAGCAGGGCTTCACCCTGCCCGGCACCACCATCGTGTGCGGCGACAGCCATACCTCGACCCATGGCGCGTTCGGCGCGCTGGCCCACGGCATCGGCACGAGCGAGGTCGAGCATGTGCTCGCCACCCAGACGCTGATCCAGCAAAAGGCCAAGAACATGCGCGTGCGCGTCGACGGCAAGCTGCCCGACGGCGTCACCGCCAAGGACATCATCCTCGCCATCATCGGCGAGATCGGCACCGCCGGCGGCACCGGCCATGTGATCGAATATTGCGGCGAGGCGATCGAAGCGCTCTCCATGGAAGGGCGCATGACCATCTGCAACATGTCGATCGAAGGCGGCGCCCGCGCCGGCCTGATCGCGCCCGACCAGACCACGTTCGACTACATCAAGGGACGCCCGCGCGCGCCCAAGGCCGGCGCCTTCGAGCTGGCCCAGCGCGACTGGGAGCGAGCTCTATTCCGATCCGGACGCCCATTTCGACCGCGAGATCGTGCTCGACGCCGCCAAGCTGCCGCCGCTGGTCACCTGGGGCACCAGCCCCGAGCAGGTGGTATCCATCTCGGGCCGCGTGCCGGTGCCCGCCGAGATCGCCGACGAGTCGAAGCGCACCGCGGCGATCCGCTCGCTCGACTATATGGGCCTGAAGGGCGGCGAGAAGATCACCGAGCTCGAGCCTCGACCGCGTGTTCATCGGCTCCTGCACCAATGGCCGCATCGAGGATTTGCGCGAGGTCGCGCGCGTCGTCGCGGGCAAGCAGGTCAACGCCAATGTCAGCGCCATGATCGTGCCGGGCTCGGGCCTGGTGAAGGCCCAGGCCGAGGAAGAAGGGCTCGACAAGATCTTCAAGGACGCCGGCTTCGAATGGCGCGAGCCCGGCTGCTCGATGTGCCTTGCCATGAATCCCGACAAGCTGGCCCCGGGCGAGCGCTGCGCCTCGACCTCGAACCGCAATTTCGAGGGCCGCCAGGGCCGGCTCGGCCGCACCCATCTGGTGTCGCCGGTGATGGCCGCGGCCGCCGCGATCGCCGGCCGTTTCGTCGACATCCGCCAGTTCCACTAGGAGCGGTACCAACTTCGCAAATGAAAGCCGTCATGGCCGGGCTTGTCCCGGCCATCCACGTCTTGAGGTCATCGCGCCATGAGCAAGATCGACTGGAGCAAGCTCGAAGCGCCGACCTTGGTCGAGTTCGATGCCATGGCGCAAACCGCCTATCGGCGCCTGCCGGAGCGCTTTCGGGCGCTGACCGGCGATCTCCTGATTCGCATCGAGGACTTCCCCACCGACGAGGTCCTCAACTCCCTCGACATCGCCTCGCCGTTCGACCTGCTCGGCCTCTATTCCGGCGTCGACCTCGCCCGCAAAAGCGTCATGGACGTGACCGCCCTGCCCGACATGGTGTTTCTCTATCGCCGCCCGATCCTCGATTATTGGGCCGAGCATGAGGAGACGCTCGGCGCCATCCTCGCTCATGTGCTGGTCCACGAGATCGGCCATCATTTCGGCCTGTCCGACGCTGACATGGAGCGCATCGAGGCCAATGTCACTCGGCTAGCCAGGCCAGGAACTTGCCGGGCGTGCATCATTTGGCGTTGACGCTTCCCCGACCGACCCGCAGACTGCCCGGAAGCCGGTGGGACCGGGCAGCAGAGGGAATAATCATGCAGTTGGCTGCCCGCCTCGTGATGGGGCTTGCGCTGTGCCTCGCGCTGGTCGCTGCGAGCCTCTATCAGGAGGACGCCGCCGCGCTCGAGCAGGGCAAGCTGGTGGCGCCGGGACGGCTGGTGGTCGCCGGCCGACGACTATCCTGCGGCACGACGGCGACCCTGCTGCGCGACTTTGAAGGCTTTGCCGTCTCCTCCACCGTCATCATGCTGAACATGCAGGCGCTGAAGGAACTGCCGCGGCCGGTGCAGTGGCTGATCTACTATCACGAATGCGGGCATATCCTGTACGGGCCCGAACGAAACCGCCGCCGATTGCTATGCGGTGAGGCGCGCCAGGCGCGAGGGCTGGCTCGGCAAGACCGGGCTCGAAGATGTCTGCGCGGTGTTCAATATCGCCGGCCACGGGCCGGTGCACCCCGATCCCGAAGCCCGCTGCGAGCAGCTAAGGCAATGCTTCGCCAAGAAAAGCGGCCTTACCGCCCGCGACGACACCAGGTGAGACATTGCGGCAATTGCGCGGGCTTTCCCCCCGCTTTAGAGTGTAACTCGCCATGAGGGATGGACGGGCAGGTTTGAATCTGGCGCTGGTCGGTGCGTTTGCCATCGCCCTTGGCGTCGCGGCGCCCGTCGCCGGCCATGCCCAGGAATGGTCGGGCAACGAAGGCTCGACCGTCGCCGGCCCGAATATCGACGACTATCTGAAAGAGGTCGGGCCCGAGGGCAAGCTCATCCCCCACGGTGCCCTCAAGATCGACGGCAAGTCGGTCTATTGCGGCAAGCGGCCGACCGTGTTCAACCCCAATTTCGACAGCTGGGGCGGCGCCTTCCCGGGCTTTCTCATTCTCAACGACAAGAAGATCAACGGGCTCTCGACCCAGGTGAAGCTCTATATCTACAGCCACGAATGCGGGCACCAGTTCATCGGCGCCGACGAGACCAAGGCCGATCTGTTCGCCATCAGGCGCGGGGTGAAATGGGGCTGGCTCGACGCGCAAGGCGTGGAGGACATCTGCACCTTCATCTCGCAGCTGAAGGGCGACGCGGTGCACCCGCCGGGACCGCAGCGCTGCGAGACCATGCGCAAATATTATCGTGAGCTGGTCGATGGCGCCGGCCAACAGGCCGATGCCCCGGTCTCGACCACCAAGGCTCAGACCCTGGGCCCGTCGCAGTAATTCGTTCGTCATGCCCGGCCATGACGAGAAATATCTGATGCCGACGCCTTAAAAGATCCAGGCGATCATCAGCCAGAAGATCACGAAGAAGATCAGAAAGCCGAGAATGGTGAACGGCAGCTCGCCGAAAATGGCGTCGCCGCCTGACGCCACCGCCATCACCAGGATCAGCACGAACGACACGCCGAACGAGATCAGCGCCGCGTCCTTGAGCCCGAGCCCGGCCGAGAACGGGTCCGAGGCGCCGAGTCCGACCAGGTAATAGAAGTCCGGCGCCGCCCACCACGATCAGCAGCAACAGCGCGATGGCCGCGGCCACGAACAGCCTGAGCGCCTCGTTGCGGTCCTGTCGGTCGCCCGCGCTTGGCATGATTTCTCCTCCCGCCTGAAGCTCAGTCGCGATCGTCGCGCATCTCTTGCGCCTTGGCGATCGCTTCCCGGATCACATGCGGGTCCGGCAAATCGGCGATGGTGAATTCGGGCTCGTCGCCCGCGGTCGAGATCTGCACGGTGCCCACGCCGAGAATGCGATTGACGAAGTCTTGCGTCACGTGCACGGCGCGCACGTGCTTGAGCGACACCGCGGTGCGGTCTTTGCTCAGGATGCCGCGCTCATACATGATCTCGTGGTCGGTGACCGTGAGCGAGATGGCCTGCGTCTTGATGTACCAATAGAGCAGGACGATGATGCCGATGCCGAAGGCGAGGATCAGCAGGACCGCCAGGATGAACCAAAAGGGATGCGCCCGGAACATCGCTGGGTGCGCTTCATAGATCACCTGTCCGGCCATCGCCCTTGGCTCCCTCTGCCGTTGCTGCCCGCGGACCTTAGTCTGGGCCTCGGCGGCTGAAAAGCGGAGATATCCGGCTGGAAAATCACGATCGTGGCTGGAAAGCTTGGCCGCTTGCCGCTACATAACCTCTCGCCGGAAGAGGACGCCATGCAGAAATTCACCACGCTGACCGGGATCGCGGCCTATCTGCCGATGATCAATGTCGACACCGACATGATCATTCCCAAGCAATATCTCAAGACCATCAAGCGCACCGGGCTCGGCCAAGGCCTGTTCGCCGAGCTGCGCTATGACGAAGCCGGCAAACCCCACCCCCATTTCGTGCTGCACAAGCCGCCTTACCATGAGGCGAAGATCCTCATCACCGGGGAAAATTTCGGCTGCGGCTCGAGCCGCGAGCACGCGCCCTGGGCGCTGCTCGATTTCGGCATCAGCTGCATCATCGCGCCGAGCTTCGCCGACATTTTCTATAACAACTGCTTCAAGAACGGCATTCTGCCCATCACGCTGCCGCAGGAAGAGATCGACAAGCTGATCGACGACGCCTCGCGCGGCGCGAACGCCACGCTGACCGTCGACCTCGAAGCGCAGGAGATCAGAGGCCCCGACGGCGGGGCGATCAAGTTCGACGTCGACCCGTTCCGCAAGCGCTGCCTGATGGAAGGTCTCGACGATATCGGCCTGACCCTGGAGAAGGGCGAGGCCATCGACAGCTTCGAGCACGACGCCCGCGCCGCCCGCCCCTGGGCCTGACGTCGCAACCACCAATCCGTCATGCCCGGCCGAAGTGCCGGGCATCCACGAATAGCCCTCCAGGGATAAAAGACGTGGATGGCCGGGACAAGCCCGGCCATGACGCTTTTCGTCGTCAACGATCCTACTCGAACGGAATCGGCTCGCTGCTCTGCTCGATCAGGGTCTTGCCGTCGCGCGTGATCTTGAGCGCGGCGTGATAGCTGCCCTCGGGCCAGCCGCCGGCCGGCACCCCGCGCTTGCCCGCTTGCAGCAGATATTTCGCTTGATCCTGGTCAAGCGTCCCGCTGTTGCTGATCAACGACCGGTCATCGTTGAACGAGGGTGATCTCGACCATATCGCCCTTCTTGAGGTTGGCCGGCCAAGACATAGGCCACCGCCGGGGTGTTGAAATGCGGCGCGGGCGGCGTCTTGCCCGTCTCCAGCTCCTCTTGGGTGACCTCGTGGTCGGCCAGCCCGAGCGCCAGCACCTTGGAGTCCTCGGCCCACGCCCCGCCGGCCAGCCCGCAAATCAAGGCCAAGGCAAACAGCACCCTTGTCAGCATTTCACACTCCCGTTAGGCACAGTCGCCAGGACTTATGAGGAACGGCGCGGCCCATGACAACCTATAAGCTGCTCTTGCTGCCCGGCGACGGCATCGGCCCCGAGGTGATGGCCGAGGTCGAGCGGGTGGTCGGCTGGGTCAACAGCAGCGGCATCGCCGCGCATCGAGACCGAGACCGATCTGGTCGGCGGCTGCGCCTACGACGCCCACGGTCAGGCGATCTCCAACGCCACCATGGAGCGCGCGCTCGCCGCCGATGCCGTCATGCTGGGCGCGGTCGGCGGCCCGAAATGGGACGGCGTGCCTTACGACCAGCGGCCCGAGGCCGGGCTGCTGCGCCTGCGCAAGGATCTCGAGCTGTTCGCCAATCTGCGTCCCGCCATCTGCTATCCCGCGCTGGCCGACGCCTCCTCGCTCAAGCGCGACCGCGTCGACGGCCTCGACATCATGATCGTGCGCGAGCTGACCGGCGGCGTCTATTTCGGCGAGCCGCAAGACCATCACCGATCTCGGCAACGGCCAGAAGCGCGCGCGTCGACACCCAGGTCTACGACACGTTCGAGATCGAGCGCATCGCCGCGGTCGCCTTCGACCTCGCCCGCGAGCGCAAGCGCCTGGTCCACTCGGCCGAGAAGCGCAACGTGATGAAGACCGGCGTGCTGTGGAACGAGGTGGTCACCAAGATCCACAACGAGCGCTATGGCGACGTCGACGCTGCACCACATCCTCGCCGACAATTGCGCCATGCAGCTGGTGCGCGCGCCGAAGCAGTTCGACGTGATCGTGACCGACAATCTGTTCGGCGACATGCTGTCGGACGAGGCGGCCATGCTGACCGGCTCGCTCGGCATGCTGCCTTCGGCCTCGCTCGGCGCCGCCGACGCGCGCGGACATCGGCGCGCGCTGTACGAGCCGGTGCATGGCTCGGCGCCCGACATCGCCGGCCAAGGCGCCGCCAACCCGATCGCCACCATCGCCAGCCTGGCCATGTGCCTGCGCTATTCGTTCTTTCTCGGCGACGCGGCGGACCGGATCGACCAGGCGATCGCGCAAGTGCTGGATCAGGGCCTGCGCACCGCCGACATCAAGCAGGACGGCTGCCGCACTGTCGGCACGCGCGAGATGGGCGAAGCCATCGTCAAGAACCTCGACCGCGCCGGGTAGAGAGGAAAAAGCCATGCGTCATGCTTCCACGGCTGTGCTTGCCGCTTTGGTGAGCTTGCTGACGGCGAGCGGCGTGGCCTTCGCCGCCGGGGACACCGGCACCAACTCCGAGGCCGCGCCCGACGCCGACAAAGCGCGCGCGCTGTCGCCCGAGGAACTGGCCGAGAAGGAAACGCGCAAGGCCTGCAAGATCAAGATCTGCGACATCATCGCCACCCGCGATCCGACCGGCGACGACGTGGCGTGCGACATCGTCAAGACTTGGCGCGAGGAGGACATCGCCAAGATGCTCGGCGACGAGATCAGCTGGCCGTGGGGCAAAGCGGTCTGCCAGACTAAGCTCGAGTTGAAGCGCGCGCCTTTGGCCAAGGCGATGAGCGAGGCCGAGTATGAAATCGTCATGCCGACGCAGACAGCGCGCTGTACCCTCGCGCAGAAGGAGGGCGACCCTTATGTGGTCGAGATCTCTCTCGCGCCGAAGGTGACGTTCAAGGACGGCAAGGCGACCGAGGCAACGCTCAACTGGGGGGAGACGTCGGCGCCGATGCTAATCTATCCGCTCATCTATGCCGGCACGGGCTTCGACAACCAGACCAATGTGCTGGGGCCTCAGGTGGTGCGCATGGTGAATGAGTTCACCACCAAGAAATGCGCCGAGGTGAAGGCGGAAGCGCCGAGCAGCAAGCCGTAAGCCCGGAAACGCGGCGGCTGGATGCCTGATGGCTAAGTTGAACAGCTAAGTTGAAGTGCCGCGCAAGGCACCGGGCCACGAGGAGATTCGCGCGGATCCTTTCGGCGTTTTCTCTTCAGGAGCTCGACTTGTGACGGTGCAGGAAGGCGACTCTCCCGCAATGAAGACTGCTCCCGGCAGTTCGCAGCCGAACAGCTGGCGCACCTCGGCGCTGCTCCGCGCGTTTGTGACGAACCACACTGAACCTCGCATCAGCCTTGGCGCACTTCGCGACGCCCTCGATGATCGCGGCTTCGGCGTTCTCCTGTTTTTCTTCGCCTTTCCGAATCTCATACCGCTGAATATTCCGCTCCTGTCGGCGGTGCTCGGCCTGCCGCTCGTGCTCCTTGCCGCGCAGCTCTCCTATGGGGGCCACAAGCCGTGGTTTCCGGCCTGGCTGGCAAACCGGTCTTTCCAGCGGCAGAGCTTTGCCACCGCCGTGCTGCATATGCTGCCCTATCTTGAGCGGACCGAACGGCTCCTGCGTCCGCGCCTGACAGTGCTTCTGTCTTGGACCGCCGAGCGTCTGATCGGGGTAGCCCTGTTTATTCTCGCCGTGGTCCTGACCCTGCCGATTCCGTTCGGCAATTTGCTGCCGGCCTTGAGCATTGCGATTGTCGGGCTCGCCCTCGTGGAGAAGGATGGCGTTGCGGTTTTGGTCGGGCTTGCCGTCGGCGTGGCAAGTCTCATCGTGGTGGCGATCGTGATCGGCGGCCTCATCGCGGCCTTTCTCTTGTTGTTTTCCGCCTTCGTCTCGTAAGCCGCGCCGCCTAGTTAGGCGACGCCCGCTTTCTCAAGCTCCTGCTTGAGCTGCCCGGTGAGCCACAGCCTGAACATGCGCACGTCGCAGAGGAACGCCCAGGCGGGATGGGACACCATCGCCGGGCGATTCCGCTCGACCAGGAAATGCCCGGTCCAGGCCAGCAAATAGCCCAACGCGGTCCCCGCCAGCGCGATCAGCGGATTGATGGCGATAATGGCCACAACCAGCGCCACCGAAGCGAGCCCGGTGCCGAGCACATGCAGCAGGCGCGTGCCTTCTTGCGCGTGGTGGCCGAGATAATGCTGCCAGAACGCATCGAAGCTGTCGTCGCCGGCGCTCATTCGTCGCCTCCGCAAGGGGGTTCGCCACCGAGCCTAGGTCGCGGCGTCGCGCCGGGTCAAGCCGGCTGACGCGTTTCCCTCCGCTGCTGTCAGCCGCTAGGGCATGGCGGTGTGCGTGGCGGGCGTCACCCGCCACACGATATTGCCGACATCGTCGGCGACCAGCAGCGCGCCGGAGCGATCGAGAGCGACGCCGGCCGGCCGGCCTTGCGCCTCGCCCTCAGCGCTGAGAAAGCCCGTCAGCACATCGACCGGCTGGCCGGTGGGGCGTCCCGCGGCGAACGGCACGAACACCACTTTGTAGCCGCTGAACGGCGAGCGGTTCCACGAGCCGTGCTCGCCGATAAACGCGCCGCTGCGGTAGCGCTCCGGCAACAGCTCGCCTTGCGCGAACGCGAGCCCGAGCGGGGCCACATGGTTGCCGAGCGCATAATCGGGCGCGATCGCGCGTGCCACCGCGTCCGGATTTTGCGGCTTTGCGCGGGCGTCGACATGCTGACCCCAATAGCTGAACGGCCAGCCGTAGAACGCGCCGTCCTTCACCGCGGTGAGATAATCGGGCACGAGATCGCTGCCGAGCTCGTCGCGCTCGTTGACCACCACCCACAGCACCCCGGTTTGCGGCTCGAGCGCCAAGCCGACCGGGTTGCGCAAGCCGGTGGCGAAGCTGCGCGCCTCGCCCGTGGCCGGATCGATCTCGAGGATCTGCGCGCGACCGGTCTCATGGTCCAGCCCGTTCTCGCCCGCATTGCTGTTCGAGCCCACGCCGACATAGAGATGCGACCCGTCCGCGCTCGCGGCGAGGCTCTTGGTCCAGTGATAATTGATCGGGCCCGCCGGCAGGTCGGCCACCTTGGTGCCCTGCTCCTTGATCTCGGTCGCGCCGTCCGGGTAGTCGAAGCGGAGCAGCGCATCGCTATCGGCGACATAGAGCTTGTCACCGACCAGGGCCATGCCGAATGGCGCGTTCAGCCCTTCGAGGAACACGCTGTTGGTCTCGGCCACGCCGTCGCCGTCGGCGTCGCGCAGCAGCACGATGCGATTTGGGCTCGGCACGCCGGCGCCGGCCCGCTTCATGGCCCAAGCCATGACCCAGGCCCTGACCCGCCGCCGCTTTCCTGCTTGGGCGTATTGGTCTCCGCCACCAGCACGTCGCCGTTCGGCAGCACATAGAGCCAGCGCGGGTGATCAAGGCCGCTGGCGAAGGCCGCGACGGCCAGCCCATCGGCCGGCTTGGGCCGTTCGCCCTGTGGCCAACCCACCGCCCGCGCGATATTGACGGTCGGGATCAGCGCCTCGTTCGGCGCCGGGATTGTCGGCGCGGGCCCTTGCGTCTGCTCCTCGGGCAGTTCGGCCGAATCGCACCCGCCCAGCAACAGCGCGGACAGCAAAAGCAGCATGGCGCGCGTCTTCATGGTCATGATCGCCCTTAATCCCTATATCGTGCTTACCAACGGAAACGCGGCTGCGGCGTGAACGTTCACCCGTCACCTTTACAACTGGCCGCCATTTCCCGTAAATCGCCGCAACATCACTATTTGCTTGGTTAGACCAGGAGCCGCAGCATCATGGGTTACAAAGTGGCCGTCATCGGCGCCACCGGCAATGTCGGGCGCGAAATGCTCAACATCCTGGCCGAGCGCGAATTCCCGGCCGACGAGGTGTTCGCCATCGCCTCGCGCAAATCCATGGGCGTGGAGGTCTCTTACGGCGACGAGCGTCTCAAATGCCGCGACCTGGAGAATTTCGATTTCCGCGGCATCGATTTCGCCCTGATGTCGGCCGGCTCGGCCATCGCCAAGACCTGGGCGCCGAAGATCGGCGCAGAGGGCTGCGTGGTGATCGATAACTCCTCCTGCTGGCGCTACGACGCCGATGTCCCCCTAGTGGTGCCCGAGGTCAATGCCGACGCCGTGGTCGGCTTCACCAAGAAGAACATCATCGCCAATCCCAACTGCTCGACCGCCCAGCTGGTGGTGGTGCTGAAGCCGCTGCACGACCACGCCAAGATCAAGCGCGTGGTGGTGTCGACCTATCAATCGGTGTCGGGCGCCGGCAAAGAAGCCATGGACGAATTATGGGACCAGACCAAGGGCATCTTCGTCACCAATCCGGCCGAGCCCAAGATCTTCACCAAGCAGATCGCTTTCAACGTCATTCCTCATATCGACGTCTTCATGGAAGACGGCCAGACCAAGGAGGAATGGAAGATGACGGTCGAGACCAAGAAGATTCTCGACCCCAAGATCAAGGTGACCGCCACCTGCGTGCGGGTGCCGGTGTTCGTCGGCCATTCCGAAGCGGTCAATATCGAGTTCGAGGACCCGATCACCGCGGCGGATGCCCGGCGCATCCTGCGCGAAGCTCCCGGCGTGCTGGTGGTCGATAAGCGCGAGCCTGGCGGCTACGTGACGCCGGTCGAGTGCGTCGGCGATTACGCCACCTACGTGTCGCGCATCCGCGAGGATCAGACCGTCGACAACGGGCTGTCGTTGTGGATCGTGTCCGACAATCTCCGCAAGGGCGCCGCGCTCAACACGGTGCAGATCGCCGAGACCATCATCAACCGCAAGCTGCTCGACCGCGCCGCCTGAGGCCGCGCGCTAGTCGCGTGTCAGCGTCGCGAAGCGTCCGGTCTCCTGCTCGAGACTGAGCAGCTCGCCCGTGGCCAGGTCGAAATGCAGCCCGTGCAGGTCCAGCAGTCCTTCTTCCTCCCGCTTCTTGATGAACGGGAAGGTGCGGAGATTGGCCATCGACGAGCGGATCGCCGCGAACTCGAACGCAACTTCGTCGCCATAGGCGAAGGTGTCGGACTCCACCAGCTTGAGATTGTCGAGCAAGGTCAGCCAGCGGCCGATGAAGCCCTGCTCCGGCACCTTGTCCCTGACCTTGTGCCGATAGGCCGCCACCCCGCCGCAATGCGAATGCCCCAGCACGATCAGGCTCGGCACTTTCAGCGCCAGCACGGCAAACTCGATGGCGGCGCTGGTGCCGTGATATTTGCCCTCCGGCTCGTAGGGCGGCACCAGATTGGCGACGTTCCGCAAAATGAACAGCGCGCCCGGCTCGGCGTCGAAGATGGTCGACACGTCGACGCGGGCGTCGCAACAGGCGATCACCATCGCCGTCGGCGCCTGGCCGAGCTCGGCCAGTTGCTGGTAGCGGCCGCGGTTCTTTGCATGCTCGTTGCGCCGGAAGCGGAAGTGACCCTCGTTCAGCGTTTTCGGTAACTGCAAGTCTCAATCCTCTTGGTGAAGTCATCCAGCATTTCAGCCGCCCGCGTTCTTGTCCATAACCGGCGATAGACAGCTTCTATCGGCCGTTACGAAGCGCCTACTTGATTCTGGCATGCGCCGAGCGCGAAGCTGCGGCCGTCGGCACCGTCGAAGAAGCGCGATCAATCGCGCCCGCCGGCATGAGGAAATGCAAGGATGAGGCGGATAGCGTGTTCTACGCCAAGCCTGATCCATTCGACAGCGACATGTGGCAGCAGGGCCCTGGTCGGGGAGCCCGTCCGCGTCCATGTCCGCCTTTGAAGGAGCGCCGCCATGGCCAAAGTTCTCGCCGTTCTCTATGACGACCCCGTCGACGGCTATCCGCCCAAATATGCCCGCGACAACGTCCCCAAAATCGACCATTACCCCGGCGGCCAGACCACGCCGACCCCGAGCAAGATCGACTTCAAGCCGGGCGAATTGCTCGGCAGCGTCTCCGGCGAGCTCGGGCTACGCAAGTTCCTCGAAGGTGCCGGCCACACCCTGGTGGTGACCTCCGACAAGGACGGTCCCAATTCGGTGTTCGAGAAGGAGCTGCCTGACGCCGAGGTCGTCATCTCTCAGCCGTTCTGGCCCGCCTATATGACCAAAGAGCGCTTCGACAAGGCGAAGAAGCTGAAGCTCGTCATCACCGCCGGCATCGGCTCCGACCACACCGACCTTCAAGCCGCCATGGAGAAGGGCGTCACCGTCGCCGAGGTCACCTATTCCAACTCGATCAGCGTCTCCGAGCACATCGTCATGATGATCCTGGCGCTGGTGCGCAACTACATCCCGTCTTACGGCTGGGTGATCAGGGGCGGCTGGAACATCGCCGACAGCGTCGAGCGCTCCTACGACCTCGAGGGCATGAATGTCGGCACCGTCGCCGCCGGCCGCATCGGCCTGGCCGCGCTCAGGCGCCTGAAGCCGTTCGACGTCAAGCTGCATTACACCGACAAGCATCGCCTGCCGGAGAAGGTCGAGAAGGAGCTGGGACTGACCTTTCACCCCAATGTCGAGTCGCTGGTCAAGGTCTGCGACGTGGTCACCATCAACGCCCCGCTGCACCCCGAGACCGAAGGCCTGTTCAACGACAGACTGATCGGCATGATGAAGCGCGGCTCCTATATCGTGAACACCGCGCGCGGCAAGATCGTCGATCGCGATGCCGTGGTCCGCGCGCTCGAAAGCGGCCAGCTCGCGGGCTATGCCGGCGACGTGTGGTTCCCGCAGCCGCCGCCGCGCGATCATCCCTGGCGCACCATGCCCCATCACGGCATGACCCCGCACGTGTCCGGCACCTCGCTGTCGGCCCAGGCGCGCTACGCCGCCGGCACCCGCGAGATCCTGGAAAGCTATTTTGCCAAGAAGCCGATCCGCACCGAATATCTGATCGTCGACAAGGGCAAGCTCGCTGGGGCCGGGGCCCATTCTTACACCGCCGGCGACGCCACCAAGGGCTCCGAGGAGGCGGCCAAATACAAGAAGGCGTGAGCGGCTAGAACAGGCTCAATGCTTCTTCTTGGAGCTCGTATGCGTGGTCTTCTTCTTTGGCGCCGGCTTCTTCTTGGAGCTGGTCTTGCCCTTGCCCCGCAGCTTGTCGGCCTGGGCTTGCGACATCTCGCCGGCGGCAACCAGCGCGCCCACGCAGGTATGGCTGACCTTCTTGATGTTGCGTGACATGCAGGCCCGCAACGCATTGGTGCCGAGCCCGTACTCACTGCAATAATTTTTGTAGTCCACCTGGCAATCGCGCTTCTCGCGCTCGGTTACGCCGTCGGCGGCCTCGGCCGGCAGCAGAAACAGCGTGAAGGCGAAAAGTGCCGCGCCCGCGGCGGTCCCGTATTTCAGTCTCATGGTCAGCACACTCTATTGGCTTTGCGATGGGGAGGAAGGGATTCTCAATATGGCCTGGCAGCCGGGCGCAACCTAGCCGACTGACGGCGGCCTAACAATGCCGGCAATAATGTCGCACCAGCGACCCCATGCGGAATCCCGACGGCCGCGGGGCATGAGGTCTTGCGATTGTGACAAAGCCCGGTCAGACTGTTGCAAAACACGACCTTGCAAGAAAATTGGGGGGAATATCGATGGCCAGTGTTGGAGGCAGCGTGGCCGCAGACGATCGCGTCGGCCTGCTCGACAAAGAGCGGATCATCGCCGACCCGAGCTATAACCGCTGGCTGGTCCCGCCCGCCGCGCTCGCCATCCATCTCTGCATCGGCATGGCTTACGGCTTCAGCGTGTTCTGGCTGCCGCTCGGCCGCGCCGTCGGCGTGTCCCAAGGGCTGGATAAGGCAATCCCCTGCCCGGGCGACGCTACTACTTTCTTCGGCAAAGTGGCCATCACCGGCCGCGCCCTCTTTGCCACCGATTGCGACTGGACCCAGTTCGACCTGGGCTGGATGTTCACCCTGTTCTTCGTGCTGCTCGGCGTCTCCGCGGCGATTTGGGGCGGCTGGCTCGAGCGCGTCGGCCCGCGCAAAGCCGGCGTCGTCGCCGCGATCTGCTGGTGCGGCGGCCTCCTGATCTCGGCGTTCGGCGTCTATATCCACCAGCTTTGGCTGATGTGGCTCGGCTCCGGCATCATCGGCGGCGTGGGCCTCGGGCTCGGCTACATCTCGCCCGTCTCGACGCTCATCAAATGGTTCCCCGACCGCCGCGGCATGGCGACCGGCATGGCCATCATGGGCTTCGGCGGCGGCGCCATGATCGGCTCGCCTCTCGCCACCCTGCTGATGAAACATTTCGCCACGCCGACCTCGGTCGGCGTGTGGGAAACCTTTGTGGCCCTTGGCGCCATCTATTTCGTCTTCATGATGTGCGGCGCCTTCGCCTATCGGCTGCCGCCCACGGGGTGGAAGCCGCAAGGCTGGACGCCGCCGGCCAGCGCCAAGGCGATGATCACCACCGGCCATGTCGACCTCAAGGACGCGCACAAGACCAAGCAATTCTGGCTGATCTGGGCGGTGCTCTGCCTCAACGTCTCGGCCGGCATCGGCATTATCGGCGCCGCCGCGCCCATGCTGCAGGAGACCTTCGGCGGGCGCTTGTTCGGCGACCCGTCGGTCGGCTTCGCCAATTTCTCCGATGAGCAGAAGGCGAAGGCGGCGCTGGTCGGCGCGGCTTTTGTCGGCCTGTTCTCGCTGTTCAACATCGCCGGCCGCTTCTTCTGGGCCTCGCTGTCGGACAAGATCGGGCGGAAATTGACCTATTTCATCTTCTTCACGCTCGGCTTCGCCTGCTACGTCGCGGCGCCGACACTGGCGACGCTCGGCCTGCTCGGCCTGTTCGCGGCGGCCTTCTGCCTGATCGCCTCGATGTATGGCGGCGGCTTCGCCACCATTCCCGCCTACCTCGCCGACATCTTCGGCACGCAATTCGTCGGCGCCATTCACGGCAGGCTGCTCACCGCCTGGTCGACGGCCGGTATCGTCGGCCCGGTGATCGTGAATTACATGCACGACTCGCGCAAAGCCGAGGGCATCGCCCCCGACCAGATCTATCACCCGATCTTCTACGTGCTCGCCGGGCTGCTGGTGGCGGGATTCATCGCCAACCTCCTGATCCGGCCGCTCGACAAGAAGTGGTTCATGAAGCCCCAAGACGTCGAGGCGCTGCAAACCAAGACCGCGCGGGAGCGCGCGATGCACGCCGTCGAGATCAGGGAACGCGACGACGCGCGGCCCGGCATCCGCTTGCTGCAGCCGATCGGCATGGCGCTGATCGCTATTGCCGTGGTCTGGTGGATCACCTTCTACACCAAGGTGGGCGGCATGGGCGGGGCGTGGGAGTGCCTGTTCTTCACCGCGACCTCCTGCCAGAACGCGATCACCCAGGCCGAGCTTGCCGGCGCCTTCGCCTATCGGCCCTTCCTGATGTGGATCGGGCTCGCACTTTGGCTGGCGGGGATCGTCCTGAGCCCGAAGCGGCTCGAAGTGGCGCCGCTGGCTTGGGCCGTGGTCGGCATTCCGCTGCTGTGGGGCATCTGGATCACGGTGGACAAGGCCCTGGTCTTGTTCGAATAGGCTGGGCTGCTGGCTGTCTGCGGCGGGTTGCTTCCACCCTCGGCGGGGGCACGATCAACATCTGGGGTCAGGATGGCTCTAGCCCCCAAATATCGGCCCGATTGCCACTTGTTCGGCATTCGGTAGCAAAAGCACCAAGGGAAATTGCCAGTAGCTAGGGTACTGGCCCGGCATAGTCGGTGTCTGGGCCTAACGGCTCATCATCGGAAATGATGCAATGCTCAAAGCCGGCAAGCCCTAGCACGCGCACAAACTGAGTTATCACTGTTGGCGCGAGCCGCTCGTCATTCTCAATATCCGGGAGAATGACACACTTGTTCCTGTCAGAATTTCTTAATGTGGCATTCAGGGCCTGTTCATGGCCGCGTCATGCGGTCCTCATGCCCATACCCCATTATCTAACCTGTAAGTTCACCGGACGAACGTTCACCGAACTCACCGAAGGAGACGACCTATGAAAGAGTGGCTGAAACCCGAGATCACCGAGTTTGAGGCTGGCATGGAAGTCACGAGCTATCTGCCTGCCGAGCTCGACCGCGCTTAATTAGCCGCGTCGATCTGACAAGTTTTCGCTTGAAGATGGCGGTCCCTACGAAAGTAGGGATCGCCATTTTCGCGTCAAGGCCAGGACGCAACGCCCGGCCCGCCGCTGGAATCCTCTCCACGCCCATCCCTTGAGAAGCCCGGCTTCCCCTTAGGCCTTGCCTCGGGCTAGATAGCCTTGAGCGAAATGAGGCTATCGGGCGATTCTGACCGCGCATGTTGGCATCGATCATCGCTGCCGTTATCGCCATCCCGGTTCTTGCCGTCGTCAGCATCGTCATGGCGATGGGCAACCGCGAACGCCTCAAGCGGCTCGAACTCCGCACCGCCGGGCTCGAATGGAAGCTAGCCGCATTGGCCGAGGCCACGCCTGCCGCGTCTGTCCCTGGTGCTGTGCCCGAGACGGCAGAGGAGGCAAAGGCGGAGATCGAGGACGAAGCGCCGCTTCCGACCGAGCCGGCGGTGGCAGCCGCTCCTGCATCGCCGCCCCAACCCGCGCCGAAAACGATCAGCCTCGAAGAGCGCTTCGGCACGCAATGGGTGGTCTGGGCCGGCGGCATCGCGCTGGCGCTTGGCGGCTTCTTCCTCGTCCGCCAAGCCATCGAGCAGGGCTGGTTCGGCCCCGCCTTTCAGGTCCTGCTCGGCGCCGTGCTGGCGCTGGCTCTGATCGCCGCCGGCGCCTGGACCCGACGCCACGAGATCCTGACCGGCGTGACCGGCCTGCCCAAGGCGCATATCCCGAGCGTGTTGACCGCCGCCGGCACCGCCATCGCCTATGCCGACGCTTATGCGGCCTATGCGGTATACGGCTTCATCGGCCCGGCCGTCGCGTTCGTGCTGCTCGGCGCGGTGGCGTTGTTCACGCTCGCCGCGGCCCTGGTCCACGGCCCCGCGCTCGCCGGTCTCGGCCTGGTCGGCGCCTTTATCACGCCGCTGATCGTCTCCACCGAGCAGCCCAGCTATTGGGCGCTCTATCTTTATCTTGCCGTGGTCACGGCGGCCGCGTTCGCCCTCGCGCGGGCGAAACTATGGCGCTGGCTCGCCGTCACCGCCGTCGCGGCGAGCGTGCTATGGGCCTTGCCGGGCATTGGCGACCTCGCCGCGCTCGCGCCGCATGCGTTCCACATCGCCGCCGGTTTCACCCTTGCCGCACTGCTGATCGTCTCGGGCCTGTTGTTCGGGCCTGACCCCGCGCCAGGCGCGATCGATGCCGTGTCGTCGGGCGCGCTCGCCGTCTATCTGTTCGTCGCCATGCTGCTGGTGTTGGCGACCGGCCACGACACGCTCGCGCTCACTCTGTTCGTGGTGCTGGTCGCCGCCACTCTGGCCATCGCCTGGCGGAGCGACGCCGCCGCAGCCGCCGTCCCCGTCGCCGCGGTCCTGGTTGCTCTTATCTTCTGGCACTGGTCGATCGACTTCGATGTTGCCGCACTCGGCCTGCCGAGCGGACCGGTGCCCGACAGCCTGTGGCAGCCCGAGCATTATCTGTTCGGCGCGCCGCTGATGCTCGGCGCTGGTTTCGCGCTGCTGTTCGGCGCCGCCGGCTTCCTCACGCAGGAGCGCAGCGAGCGGCCGCTGGTGGCGATGTTGTGGAGCGCATCCGCCGTGTTTGCCCCTCTCGCCATTCTGATCGCGCTCTATTATCGCATCGCCGGCTTCGAGCGCTCGCTCCCCTTCGCCGCCGCCGCCGTGGTGCTTGCCGGCGCCTTCGCCCTAGCCACCGAAACTTTGAGCAAGCGGGTCGACCGGCCCGGCGGCGAGGCTGCTGCAGCCATCTTCGCCACCGGCGCCATTGCCTCGCTTGCGCTGGCGCTGAGTCTTGCTCTTGAAAAAGGTTGGCTCACGATCGCACTCGCGCTGATGGTGCCCGGCATTGCCTGGGTCGCCGGACAGAGGGCTTGGCCCGCCCTGCGCTGGCTGGCCGCCGCCGTTACAGTCGGCGTGCTGGGGCGTATCGTCTGGGACCCGAGCATTGTCGGCGACGCCATCGGCACCACGCCGGTCTTCAATTGGCTGCTCTACGGCTATGGCGTGCCGGCGGCCTCGTTCTGGCTCGCCGGCCATATGTTGCGCCGTCACGCCGACGATGTGCCCGCCCGCGTGGTCGATGCCGCCGCCATATTGTTCACCGTGCTGCTCATCGTGCTCGAAGTCCGGCATTATCTGACCGGCGACCCTTACGGCAGCGCGAGCGCGCTCACCGAGACCGCGCTCGACGTCTCGCTCCTGCTCGCGGTGGTGATCGGACTCGAGCGGCTACGCGTGAAGAGCGGAAGCATCGTCCACAATCTCGGCGCGCAGCTCCTTGCCGCTATCGTCTTCATCATGATCCTGTTCAACCTGGGGGTGAGCGACAATCCCTTTTTCACCGGGGAGCCGGTCGGCGGACGCTTCGTCAATCTGATCCTGCTGGGCTACGGCCTGCCGGCGGTTCTTGCCGGCGTTCTCGCCGTCATCACCCGCGGCAACCGGCCTTATTGGTACAGCGCCACCGCAGCGGCCACCGCGCTCGCGCTTGCGCTCGCTTATCTCTCGCTCGAGATCTGCACGCTGTTCCACGGCCCCATCCTGACGGAAGGGGTGACCTCCGACGCCGAGCAATATAGCTACTCGGCGGTCTGGCTCCTGTTCGGCGTGGCGCTGCTCGCCGCCGGCATCTTGCTCCGCTCGCTCCCCTTGCGCGCGGCCTCAGCCGCCGTCGTTGTGCTGACGGTCCTGAAAGTCTTTCTCATCGACATGTCCGACCTGACCGGCATCTACCGCGCTTTATCCTTCCTAGGCCTTGGCGCGGTGCTGATCGGTATTGGCTGGTTCTATCAGCGCCTGCTGTTCCCCCGCGCCCCGGCCGCCAGCGAACCGACACAAGCCGATTGACGGGTCCCGCGGGCGCTTGTTTCGCAAGGGAGCGCAAACTATGGTCGGCTCGCTCGAACCGATGAAAGCGACATGACCCAGATCGACACCACCGTCACCGGCAACTATTTCGAGGACTTCAAGCTCGGCCAGGAGATCGTGCACGCCACCCCGCGCACGGTGACGGTCGGCGATGTGAGCCTGTTCACCGCGCTGTACGGCCCGCGCTTCGCCGTGCAGTCCTCCGACGCCTTCGCCCAATCCATCGGCTATCCGCGCAGCCCGATCGACGATCTGCTGGTGTTCCACCTCGTCATCGGCAAGACCGTGCCGGACATCTCGCGCAACGCCATCGCCAATCTCGGCTATGCCGAGTTCCGCTTTCTGGCGCCGGTCTATCCCGGCGACACCATCGCCTCGGTGTCCGAGGTGATCGGCGTCAAGGAGAATTCCAACAAGAAGAGCGGCACCGTCTATGTCCGCTCGACCGGGCGGAACCAGCGCGGCGAGCCGGTGCTGTCCTATGCCCGCTGGGTGATGGTCAACAAGCGCGATCTCGACGCGCCGGCGCCCGCTCCGGTGGTGCCGGAGCTTGCCTCAAGCGTCGAGCCCGCCACGCTCGGCGCCGCGCTGCCCAAGCTCGATCTCGGCGGCTACAACGACGCGCTCGCCGGCTCGCCCCGGCGCTGGGGCGATTACGCGGTCGGCGACAAGATCGATCATGTCGACGGCCAGACCATCGAGGAGGCCGAGCATCAGCTCGCCACCAGGCTGTTCCAGAACACCGCGCGGGTGCATTTCAATCAGCATGTCGAAGGCAAGGGGCGGTTCGGGCGGCGGCTGGTCTATGGCGGCCACATCATCTCGATCGCCCGCGCCTTGAGCTTCAATGGGCTCGCCAACGCCTTCCATATTCTCGGGCTGAACGGCGCGCGCCACGCCGCGCCCTCTTTCGCCGGCGACACCATCTATGCCTGGAGCGAGGTGCTCGACAAAGCCGCGCTGCCGGGGCGGAAGGATTTGGGCGCGTTGCGCCTGCGCACCTTCGCCGTCAAGGACCGCGCCTGCGCCGATTTCCCCGGCCTCAAACCCGACGGCAGTCTCGAAGACGGCGTCGTGCTCGACATGGATTACTGGGTGGCGCTGCCGCGCTAGCCGGTTGTTCGGCGGAACCATTGTCGCTGCGTGCACGTTAGTCATGGGTAACTGGCGCAGCTTCCCTTGACCCCCCCGTCATTTGCTGCGCCGACCCTGCATCGGTAATGAGTTGCATGTATGAGTTGCGAGAAACCCGGCTGCCCAGCGCATGCCGGGTTTCTTTTTGGGAACGGCCGCACCGCCCCGGCGTTTTTTTTACGATGGCACTGTCGGAAAAAGATGTGCAGGGCGGCCACGGTGTCGAGCGGGGCAACCGGAAGCTTCCGGCCTCGAGCTGGGCCATTTCCATCCTCACTTGCATCATCCTGTTATTGGCCATCGCCACGGCGCTCGCGTAGACTCAAATCCCAAGTGCAAGGAGCAACCGCATGACATGGAGACATCTCTGGCTCGCCGCCGCGCTCGCCGTCATGGCGCTGGCGTCGCCGTCCCTCGCCGCTGACAAAGCCAGCGCGGTGCTGAAGGACGCGCACGGCAACGAGGTTGGCAGCGCGACACTCACCGCCCTTCCGAACGGCGTGCTGATCGGCCTCGACCTCACCGCCCTTCCCCCCGGCGAGCACGCCTTCCATATCCATGCGGTCGGCGCATGCGAGCCGCCCGACTTCAAGTCGGCCGGCCCCCATTTCAACCCCGAGGAAGACAAGCACGGTCTGATGAACTCGGCCGGTCCGCACGCCGGCGACATGCCCAATATCGAGGTGCCCGATAGCGGCAAGCTCAGACTAGAAGTGCTGAACCAGATGGTGCATCTGGGCGACGGGCTGCTCGACCAGGACGGCTCGGCCTTGGTCATCCATGCCGGCGCCGACGACTACAACACCGATCCCGCCGGCAATGCCGGCGACCGCATCGCCTGCGGCGTCATCACCCCGTAAGTCAGGCCGCTCAACTCTGTACGTCGTCATGGCCGGGCTTGTCCCGGCCATCCACGTTTTTGAGCTTCAGCCGTGGGTGCCCGGCACTTCGGCCGGGCATGACGAGCCAATCCGGGTTGGGTCGCGGGCAAAGTGCCAATGATTTGCCCCCGCCCTGCCACATGCGTTATGACTTGGGCTCGTCTGGGCAACAGCAGCAAAGAACAAGATGGGCCATGGCAAGCTAGGGGCGGAGCGGCCGCTCTCCCCGCATTTACAGATTTACCGGCCGATGCTCACCATGATGATGTCGATCGCCCACCGCGTCAGCGGCGCGGCGAACGCGGTCGGCTTCCTGCTGCTCGCCTGGTGGCTGGTCGCCATTGCCGCCGGTCCTGACGCTTACGCCCAGGTTTCCGCCTTTTTCGGCAGCCTGGCCGGCCGCACCCTGCTGTTCCTGTTCAGCTGGTCGCTGATCCACCACATGCTGGGCGGCATCCGCCACCTGATCTGGGACACCGGCCACGGCCTCGACAAGCTCAGCATCGAAGTGCTCGCCTGGGCCACCATCATCGGCTCGACCGTGCTCACCGTGGCGGTCTGGGTCGCGGGCTATTGGCTCGCGGGAGCATCTAAGCCATGGCCACCCCACTCAAACGCGTTCGCGGCCTGGGCGCGGCCCATGGCGGCACCCACAGCTTCTGGCGCCAGCGCCTCACCGCCATCGCCAATATCCCGCTGGTGCTGTTCCTCATCCTGTCGATCGTCACCCATATCGGCGCCGGCTACGGCGCGGTGAAGGATTATCTGGCCCAGCCCGTGGTCGCCGTCCTGCTGCTGGCCCTGGTGATCTCGGCCGCGATCCATATGCGGATCGGCCTGAAGGAGATCATCGAGGATTACGTCCATGGCGGCGCCAAGATCGTCGCCATCCTGCTCGCCACCTTCTTCGCCGCCGGCATCGGCCTTGCTTGTGTCGTCGCCATCCTCAAGATCAGTCTCGGATCCTAGCTTCATGCCTCAAGACGCGACCCCGCCGGACGCCACGCCCCACAACGCCGTCCAGATCAACGGCCGCATTTACCCCGTCACCGACCACGCCTATGACGTGATCGTGGTCGGGGCCGGCGGCTCGGGCCTGCGCGCCGTGGTCGGCTGCAGCGAGGCGGGCTTGCGCACCGCCTGCATCACCAAGGTGTTCCCCACCCGCTCGCACACCGTGGCGGCGCAAGGCGGCATCGCCGCCGCGCTCGGCAATATGGGCCCCGACGATTGGCGCTGGCACATGTACGACACCGTCAAGGGATCGGACTGGCTCGGCGACCAGGACGCCATCGAATATCTCTGCCGCCACGCGCCCGAGGCCGTGTACGAGCTCGAACATTGGGGCGTGCCGTTCTCGCGCACCGACGACGGCAAGATCCTCCAGCGCGCCTTCGGCGGCATGACCACCGAATTCGGCACGGGCGGCCCCGCCAAGCGCACCTGCGCCGCCGCCGACCGCACCGGCCACGCCATGCTGCACACCATGTACGGCCAGGCGCTGCGTCATTCCGCCGAGTTCTTCATCGAATATTTCGCCATCGACCTGATCATGGACGACGAAGGCCGCTGCCGCGGCGTGATGGCGCTGTCGATGGAAGACGGCACCCTGCACCGCTTCCGGGCGCACCAGACCATTCTCGCCACCGGCGGCTATGGCCGCGCCTATTTCTCCTGCACCAGCGCCCATATCTGCACCGGCGACGGCAACGCCATGGTGCTGCGCGCCGGGCTGCCGCTCCAGGACATGGAGTTCGTCCAGTTCCACCCGACCGGCATCTATGGCGCCGGCGTGCTGATCACCGAGGGCGTGCGCGGCGAAGGCGGCTTCCTGCGCAATTCCGCGGGCGAGAAATTCATGGAGCGCTACGCGCCGTCGGCCAAGGACCTGGCCTCGCGCGACGTGGTCTCGCGCGCCATCACCATCGAGATCCGGGAAGGCCGCGGCGTCGGGCCCGAGAAGGACCACATCCATCTTCATCTCGACCATCTCGATCCCGCCATCATCCACGAGCGGCTGCCCGGCATCACCGAATTGTCGCGCATCTTTTCCGGCGTCGACGTCACCGAGGCGCCGATCCCGGTGATCCCGACCTGCCACTACAATATGGGCGGCATCCCCACCAACATGCATGGCGAGGTGATCTGCCCGAAGGAGGGCGATCCCGATGCCGTCGTGCCGGGGCTGATGGCGCTCGGCGAGGCGGCCTGCGTGTCGGTGCACGGCGCCAACCGGCTCGGCTCCAACTCGCTGATCGATCTGGTGGTGTTCGGCCGCGCCGCCGCGCATCGCTGCGCCGAGCTCATCACCAAAGGCGGCGCCATCCCCGAACTGCCCAAGGGCGCGGGCGAGGCGGCAATCGTCCGGCTCGACCGCTTCCGCTATGCCGATGGCGGCACGCCGACTGCGGCGCTGCGCTTGCGCATGCAGAAGACCATGCAGCGCGACTGCGCCGTGTTCCGCACCAAGAAGGTGCTGAAGGAAGGCGTGAAGGCCATCAAGGCGGTGTGGGACGACATCGCCGACATCAAGGTCACCGACCGCTCGCTGATCTGGAACACCGATTTGATCGAGACGCTCGAATTCGACAATCTGATCGCGCAGGCCGCCGTCACCGTGCAAGGCGCGCTGGCCCGGGAGGAAAGCCGCGGCGCGCATGCCCGCGAGGACTTCCCCAAGCGCGACGACACCAACTGGATGAAGCACACTTTATCGTGGGCCGATTACGGCACGCATGGCGTGCGGCTCGACTTCCGCCCGGTGCACAAATTCACGCTGTCCAACGAGATCGCCTATATCGAGCCGAAAGAGCGGGTGTATTGACCGGTTAGGGCGACTCGCCCGCGACGCTGATCGGCGCGCCGAGCAGCTTGCTCGAGCACGGCCTTCAGGCCCTCGAAATCGAACGGCTTGGACAGCAGGATCGGATCGGCAAAGCCGGACTCGGCGTCGACCGCGCTGTCACCCGTGGCAAAGGCGAACGGCACGCCTCTTCGCTCGAGCGTCTCCGCCACGGCGTAGGAATTGTTGCCGCCGAGATTGATGTCGAGGATCGCGCCGTCCAGATCGGCGCTGCCGGCCATGTCCAGACCCTCCTGCACCGAGCGGGCCGGTCCCACCACCTCGCAGCCAAGCTCGACCAGCCAGTCCTCCACCAGCATCGAGACCAGCGGCTCGTCATCGACCACGAGGATACGCGGCATCGGAACTCCTCGCCAAAAGCAACGCTGGCTGGGAGTCTATCAGTGGGCTAGACAAGTGGCCAGGGGAGCAACCCGGAACGCGCCCATGCCCACCCGCATCGTCAGGGCTAATCGCCTGGTCAGGAGCTCGAGGATCATCATCCTCATCGGCTTCGGACTGGTGGCGGCGGCGGCTCTGGCCGTGCTGATCGGGCTGATCCGCTCGCGCGACGCGGACATGCTGGTTCTGCACACCCTCGAAGTGCAGCAAACCGCCCAAGGGTTGCTTATCTCAACCAGGGACGCCGAGAGTGCAGTCCGGAGCTTTCTCCTGAGTTCTGAGAGCGACGATCTCGAACCGTTCGAGCCGGCCCTGGAGAAGGCGAGGTACGAGCTCGACGCCATCGGCAAGCTCACCTCCGACAACAGCATCCAGCACGACCGCGTGCAGACGATCGACGGCCTGGTTCGCGCCAAGAGCGAGCAGCTCCGCAAATGTGTCGAGCTTGCCAAGCAAGGTCAGCGCGATGCCGCGCTTGCGGTGATCAATTCCCCGCAGGACCGCGCGCTGCTGGCGAACGTCAGGACCGAGATAGAGGCGGTTCTGGCCACCGAGCGTATTCTCCTCGACGAGCGGCAATCGCATGCATCGCAACTGCGCTACCTACTTGCCGGCCTGATCGGCCTGGCTCTGCTTGTTGCCACCATCCTCGCCGGCATCCTGGCGGTTGCGACCAGGAATGCCCTGCAAGGCCTGCTTGAGCGCACCACCGAGCTCGAGGCGGAGTCGAAGCTCCGTCACGAAGCCGAGGACACGCTACGGCAGGCGCAGAAGATGGAAGCGGTGGGTCAGCTCACCGGCGGCATCGCCCACGACTTCAACAATCTGCTCACCATCATCATCGGCAATCTTGACACCCTGCGGCGGCAACTTGCGGGCGCAGCCAATCCCGGCGATGTGCAGACGCTGATCGGCAAGCTGACCAAGCCGCTGGATGCCGCTTTGCAAGGCGCGCGCAGCGCCGGCCAGCTGACCCAACGGCTGCTCGCCTTCTCCCGCCGCCAGGCCCTGGAGCCGCAACGGCTCGATATGAACCGCCTCGTGTCGGGCATGCTCGACATGCTGCGGCGCACGCTCGGGGCCGACATCAGTATCGAGACGGTGCTGGGCGGCGGCCTGTGGCCGACCTTCGCCGACCCGCCCCAGCTCGAGAACGTGCTGCTCAATCTCGCCTTGAACGCCAAGGACGCGATGCCCGAGGGCGGCTGCCTCACCATCGAGACCGCCAATACCTATCTCGACGCCGCCTATGCGCGGCGGTTCGGCGACGTCGAAGCCGGCCAATACGTGGTCCTGTGCGTGACCGATACGGGAACAGGCATCCCCAAGGAAATCCTCGACCAGGTGTTCGAACCCTTCTTCACCACCAAGCCGCGCGGCGAAGGCTCCGGCCTCGGGCTCGCCATGGCCCATGGCTTCGTCAAGCAGTCGGGCGGCCATGTGCGCATCTATAGCGAGGAGGGCGAAGGCACGACCGTCAAGATCTACCTGCCGCGCATGACCCAGGCGGAGGAGAACGCCACGCCATCGGGCAAGCCGGAGCAGGTAGCGCCGCCGCCACGCGCCGAGGCGCATGAAACCATCCTGCTGGTCGAAGACAATGAGGGCGTGCGGCTCTATGCCAGGGACGTTCTGGTGGACCTCGGCTATCTTGTGCACGAGGCCTGCGACGCGGACCAGGCTCTCCGCTTCGTCGCCAAGAAGCCGCCGATCGATTTGCTGTTCACCGACGTGGTGTTGCCCGGCTCCCTCACCGGCCGCGACCTCGCCGACCGCGTGCGGCAGCGCTACCCGAACCTACCGGTGCTCTACACCACCGGCTATACCCGCAACGCCATCGTCCACCAGGGGCGGCTCGATCCCGACGTCCATCTCCTGAACAAGCCCTACACGCAGCAGGATCTCGCCCTGAAAGTGCGTGAGCTGCTCGACCAGGACTGACACGAGGCTTGCCCGCTTCCGCGCCTGCCGCTACCAATTGGTGAAAGGAAATTCGCCGATGGTCCAGTTCACCCTCCCCAAGAACTCCAAGGTCAAGCCGGGCAAGGCCTGGAACCCGCCGCCCCAGGGCGCGCCGGTCGGGCGCTGGCGCGAATACCGTATCTATCGCTACGACCCCGACACCGCCGACAACCCCCGGCTCGACACTTATTGGGTCGACAGGGACGATTGCGGGCCGATGGTGCTCGACGCCCTGTTATGGATCAAGAATAAGGTCGACCCCACGCTGACCTTCCGCCGCTCCTGCCGCGAGGGCGTGTGCGGCTCCTGCTCGATGAACATCGCCGGCACCAACACGCTGGCCTGCACCATGCATGCCGACGACGCCAAGGGCGCTATTCCCGTCTATCCCCTGCCCCATATGCCGGTGATCAAGGATCTGGTGCCGGACATGACGCAGTTCTACGCCCAGCTCCGCGCCATCGAGCCTTGGCTCAAGACCGACAGCCCCACCCCGCAGAAGGAATGGCGCCAGAGCCACGACGACCGCGCCAAGCTCGATGGGCTGTATGAGTGCATCCTGTGCGCCTGCTGCTCCACCGCCTGCCCGTCTTATTGGTGGAACGGCGAGCGCTATCTCGGCCCCGCGATCCTGCTCCAGGCCGACCGCTGGGTCGAAGACAGCCGCGACGAGCGGACCGGCGAACGGCTCGACGATCTGGAAGACCCGTTCCGGCTCTATCGCTGCCACACCATTCTCAACTGCACCAAGGCCTGCCCCAAGGGGCTCAACCCGGCTAAGGCGATCGCCTCGCTCAAGCGCAAGCTGGTGGAGCGCGCCGAGTAAGCGCTCAAGTAGCGCAGCGGTAGCGCATCACAAAGGGCCGCGCTCAAGTAGCGAAGCGGTAGCGCATGAGAGGATGAAGATGATCGATCATCTCGGCCTGCGCGTGAGCGACCTCGCCCGCGCCACCGCGTTCTATGTGCAGGCGCTTGAGCCGCTCGGCTATGGCATCGTCATGCAGATCTCAGCCGCGGAGACCGGCGATGGCGGCGCGGTCGGTTTCGGCGCGCCCGGCCCGGCGGCGGATTTCCAGAGCGGCAAGCCGTCATTCTGGATCGGCCAGGGCGAGCGCGTCAGCGGGCCCGTTCATGTCGCCTTCGTGGCGCCGTCGCGGGCGGGCGTCGACGCGTTCTATCAAGCGGCCATCGCCGCCGGCGGCAGCGACAACGGCAAGCCCGGGTTGCGGCCCCATTACCACGCCAATTATTACGGCGCTTTCGTGCTGGATCTCGACGGCAATAATATCGAGGCGGTGTGCCACGCCACCAAATAAGCGCTCAAGCAGCGCAGCGGTAGCGCATTAAGAAGCCCGCGTTCAAGCAGCGCAGCGGTAGCGCATCAAAATAAACGCGGGTAAGCGCTATTGCGGGGTGCAATTGGGCAGCGAGAAGGTGCAGGTCGGCAGCGGGGCATTGCGCAGCTCCTCCTGCTTCTTCGGGTTCTTCTCTTTCTGCCAATCGTAGGGACTGCGCACGTCTTTATGGGCGAAGCTCACCCGCGCCAGCTTGCCGTCCTCGAACACCAGACTGGCGGTACAGGTCCAACCGCTGTCCTTTTTCTTGTTTTTCTTGCCGCCCTTGCCGCCTTTTGCGCCTGCCTCGCTCGCGTCGCCCGTCTCGCTCTTACCGCCTTTGGCGCCTGCCTCGCTCACGTCGCCAGTCTCGCTCTTGCCGCCCTTGGCGCTTTGGGCGCCCGCCTCGCTCGCGTCGCCCGTCGCGCTCTGGTCGCCCTTCTTATCCTTCTTGTCCGCCTTGTCGCCGCCAGGAAAGAAGCCGGCGAGGCCGCCCTCTTTCTTCTTCTTTTGGCCGGGCGCGCCGGGCACCGGGCCGGCGCCGCTATAATGATAGGTCAGCGTCTCGGCGTTGGACCCGCTCTTGTATCGGCCATAGGGCTCGCCGGCGCAGGCGACGATCGCGTCCTTGCTCATGCCGAGATAGGGCCTGGCCGGATCGGCGGCATCGGCGGCGGCGATCAGCACGATGGCGCCGCACAGCCCGGCGAGGCTCGCCGCGAGGAATGGAAGAGCGCGCATGAGCAAGCTGTTCGCCCGCAATTCCGGCGGCATGATGGCGGGTCAGGCCGCGGTCGCGAAGTCCCACAGCAGCTTCATGTTCAGCACGATCACGATGACGGCCACCAGCACCGCCAGCGCCGTCACCCAATAGGGCGCCACCAGCGCCCCCATCTTGCGCTTGTCGGCGGTGAACATCACCAGCGGCACCACCGCGAACGGCAGCTGCAGGCTCAGCACCACCTGCGACAGAATGAGCAGCTTGGCTGTTCCCGCCTCGCCATACCAGATGGTGACGATCGCCGCCGGCACGATGGCGATGCCGCGGGTGACCAGCCGCCGCAGATAGGGCGGCAGCCGAATGTCGAGAAAGCCCTCCATCACGATCTGGCCCGACAGCGTCGCCGTCACCGTCGAGTTGAGCCCGCAGGCGAGCAGCGCGATGGCGAATAATGTCGGCGCGAAGGCCGAGCCGAGCAGCGGCGCCAGGAACTTGTAGACCTCGCCGAGCTCGGCCACGTCATATTGGCCGGTCTGGTGGAAGGTCGAGGCGGCCAGGATCAGGATCGAGGCGTTGATCGACAGCGCGAACATCAGCGCCAGGGTCGAATCGATGGTGGCGAGCTTGATCGCCTCGCGCTTCTCCGGAACGCTGTCGCCGAACGCGCGCGTCTGCACGATGCCGGAATGAAGATAGAGATTATGCGGCATCACCGTGGCGCCGAGAATGCCGAGCGCGAGATAGAGCATCTCCGGGTTCTTGACGATCTCGACCGTCGGCGCGAAGCCGCGGATGACCTGGCCCCAATCGGGGTCGGCCATGGCGATCTGGATGCCGAAACACACGGTGATGACCAGGAACAGCGTGACCACGAACGCCTCGACCCAGCGGAAGCCGAGCGCCTGCATCCACAGGATCAGAAACACGTCGGCCGCGGTCAGCAGCACGCCGATCTCGAGCGGAATGCCGAACAACAGATTGAGCCCGATCGCCGTGCCGATCACCTCGGCGAGATCGGTGGCGCAGATGGCGAACTCGGCCAGAAACCACAGCGGATAGGATACGAAGCGCGGGAAGGCGTCGCGGCAGGCGCGCGCCAGGTCGCGCTTGGAGGCGACGCCGAGCCTGATGCACAGCGCCTGCAACAGGATCGCCATCATGTTGGACAGCAGCGCGATGGTCAGCAGCGCGTAGCCGAACTTTGAGCCGCCGGCGAGCGAGGTCGCCCAGTTGCCGGGGTCCATATAGCCGACCGCGACCAAATAGCCGGGGCCGAGAAAGGCGAGCAGCTTGCGCCACAACGGACCGGTCGGCCGCGTCTTGATCGAGCCGAACACTTCGGCCAGCGAGGGGGTACCGGAAGCGCGCCGCCAGCCCTGATCATGCGCCGGCGTTTCGGCTGCTCCCGCCTCGTCGGCGGCTCGAAGGCGCCTCAGCATGATCTTACTCCCTCACCCCGGCGAAAGCCGGGGTCCAGGGGCCGCATGCATTGAGGAAGCGAAGGCGGGCCTGCCCACCGAAGCTCCGCAGGAGCGAAGTCCGGGGGCGCAATTTCTTCGTCGACCAGCGAACAAGCGTGGCCCAGCACGGACTTCCCTTCTCTGGAAATGCCCTTCAGGCGGGACGTGTCAGCCTTATCTAGCTTGAATGCGAATGATTTGCAAGAGCAAGTAATGGGGGGATGTCAGAAACGTGACGTCCCGCCGCCGACTTCGAACTGTTCACCGGCCTGGCCGCCTCGGCTGCGGGCTGCGGCCGCCGTGACGATGGACGAAGAACTCATCGACGGCCTCTCTTTTCCGGCCTACCGTCGCTTTTCGACGGCGATCTTCGTGCCGGCGGCATTTGGCTCGGCAGTCGAGATGGTGCCCATCGACCCGTTGGATCTGCAGGCCGCCCAGGATCAAGATAAGAAAGCTTCACCATGACACGATCGCCCGACGGCCTCCCCGGCAAGCATAGCTTCATCACGGGGGCCATGGTGCGCCTCAGCAGGCGCTTCCCGGCGCGGAAGGCCGCGCCAGGCCAATATGAAGTCGTATGTCAGCTTCCCGAGCGGGAGGGGCAATTTCAGTACCGCATCAAAAGCGGCTCCGAGCCCTTCTACCGCACCGTCAAAGAGAACGAGCTCGAGGTCTGACGGGAGGGCGCCGGTCGCGCGTTGCGGCCGCTCTTGGCCCCGCATTCGCCGGGGCAAGTCCGGCTGACGCGGGCCTTGGCGGCTGCTAGACTGACGCCCGGCGCGCACGCCGCGCGGGTTTGAGGGAAAGCGGCAAAGATGAAACGGCTTCTTCTTTTAGCCGTCACCGTGCTTGCGCTCGGCTGCGCGGCGAGCCGGCCGGTCCGCGCCAATATTCTCATCCAGATCGACAAGCCGACCCAGACCATGACGGTCTCGGTCGACGGCGCCGTACGCTATCGCTGGTACGTGTCGACCGGCGCCACCGGCTTCTCGACCCCGACCGGCACCTACAAGCCCTTCCGCATGGAGGTGATGCATTACTCGCAGGAATGGGACAATGCCGGCATGCCCAACTCGATCTTCTTCACCTCGCGCGGCCACGCCGTGCACGGCTCCAACCATCCCGGCCTCGGCACGCCGGTGTCGCATGGCTGCGTCCGCCTCACCCTGACCAACGCCGCCACGCTCTACCAGCTGGTCGGCTCGCGCGGCATGGGCGACACCACCGTCATCGTCAAAGGGCCCGACCCGGCCGGCGTGTTCGCACCGAGCAAGCCGCCGCAGTCGCGGCCAAAGCCGATCTTCCCGTTCGGCGGGCTGTTCGGCGGCTTCGGCACGTCGCGTTAGCGCGCTTGGCTGTCACGCAAAATCAGAACGCGGGCGTTCGCCACGGCGAATCCTCACCGGGCCATGCTTGCCTCGACCTGGTGGACACTGAGCCCCGACCCGGCGCTATACCAGGCCACGAGGGCTACCGTGAGAGATAGCAGCATCAGCGCAACGAAGATTTCTCGGATCATCTCGGCAACCCCCTAGACGCATTTTCGTTTTGTAGGACCGGCAACAGCCCTCGCGGCGTCACGACTATCGCGACCTACTCACCAGCCACCACAGGCGCACGGGCAGGACAACGAACAGGAGAAGGCCTGCGGCGGCAGATGCAGCGATCCACGGACTGCCCTCACCGATCTTGATGGCAACCAAAATCCCAACAGCTATGGCGGCGGCGAAGACCGCTAGCGTTCTCGCGGCGACGCCGGCACTGATCAGGATTTCCCCGAGCCAATTCGGCAGCGCATGGCTGCCCAGCAATGACATCCGCGAGCGCGCAAGCATGGCGACCTCCCCCGACGAAATAGGTTCGCAACCGCTGCACTTCCTCCGACCGGGAGGGATCAATCGGCCGGGTGATCTAGCTCAACAAATGCCGCTCTTTGTGAGCGCGCATCGCGTTCAGGAAGCTTGGTTTGGCAAAGAGCAGCCTCCCCTCGTCTCGATACGCCTTTACCAGGGAGACGACGGCCACGACGACATGGGCGGCAAGCACCGCACAAAGCGACCAAAAAGCGATGTGGTAGATCATGATATTCCCCCGTTACGCACAACGACACGCGCCCCTCCCACCCGATTTGAGGGGCTAGGATGGTAAATCGCGCTCACCCCTGATTGGTTCCCCGCCGCCCGGGCCGAAATGGCGTCATGGCGCTTCGCGCGAAGTGGTCTTCCGGTTCATCCGCGGGCCAGGCCCGCCTAAGCGGGCCGCCCCCACACCCTGCGTCTCGCGCGGAGCAACGTCTGTTGTTGGCACGAAGCAGATATTGTCCGCTCCCTTTATCCCCGGCCCCCAAACCGCACTTACAATGCTCCCACCTCGTCCTCTAAGGGGCGCATCGCGAGGCGTCGTGAGGCGGGACGAGGCGCGGTGTCCCTGCGGGCTTCATTCAACGCGAGTGAAGCACTCGGGGCGGCGCCGGGCTCCCCCCGGGTCCATTACGAGGCCCTGCCAGGAGCTGGCTGACGACTCGCCGGCCTATTCCAAACGCTGTCTGGCCCGTTAGACATGGTCCAGGCCGGGCAGCGGGGCAAGGTGCAGCGAAAGCGGGGCCGGCGTACGATAAGTCATCGCAAAAGAGCATGCGCTAACGTTAGCGCAGGTGTGTGGCGCATTTTTTGATGCGCTATCGCTTCGCTACTTGAGCGCATGTGGCACGCCGCGAGGCGCCCGCGCGATCTTCGGATCGCGAGCTACAAGTTTGCACCTTTCGGCGCGCCACCCCTTCAACCTGAGGATGGCCAAAGGCCCGTCTCGAAGGATCGAGGGGCAAGCTCATGCCTCGCGCGTCACCGCGGCGAGAAATTTTGGGTTGGGCGAAATTGCTATTCATTCGTCATGCCCGGCCGAAGTGCCGGGCATCCAATGGGGCGGTGCGGTGTATGGCGAAGTCGGTATTGGATCGCGGGGACACGCCCGGCGATGACGAAGGAGAGAGACAGTTTTGCCTTCTGCGTTATTCTGGTTCGAACGTGGTGCCGGGGATCTTGTCGCACTCCGCCTTGGTCAGCGCGAGATAGCCCTGGCCCTTGCAGGCATTCTCGCCGCCGCAGCCATTCTTGCCGGTGCTGCAGTCGCTCTTGCCCTTGCAGGCATTGGCGCCCATGCACTTGCCCTTGGCGTCGGCGTGAGCGGTTCCCATCGGCACGGCGGCAGTGAAAATGAGCGCGGCCACGGCGGTGGCGATGGCGGCGCCGGATTTTGCGGCAATTTTCATGAGTCCTCCTTGAAGCCGGCATTTTACCCAGGCCGCGCGCCCGCTGAAATCACAGTCTCGTGCGCGGCCGCGCCGGGCTGCGGCAATGGGCCGGAACCAAATGGCCCGGGAAAAGTCTAAAAAGGAGGAGAGGCATCTGAAAGGCTGTTCCGATGCTGATCGTCGGTGGAGGCGCGGCGCTGACCGTCATCGCCGCCTATCTCGCCTGGCTCGGCGTCAAGGCGCTGCGCGTGGCGTGGCGGGCGCGCCAAGCCGACCGGCGCGCGGCGTCACGCGAGGCGGCGCACCGGCACGACGCCCACGAGAACGTGCATTCGTCTTCTTGAGAGAGCTTGCCGGCTTACTCGCCGAGCTTGGCGCCGGCCTTGGGCACGACGGTCCAGCCGAGCGCGGCCAGCTGCGCCGTCGCCCGCTCGCTGGCGCGGCCGGTGATCCAGACCTGGCCGTGGCCGGCGCCCGCGACCAGACCTTCGAGCGGCGGCGACCAATAGAGATAATCGACCGGCAGCACCGTGACCGTGCCCTTGCCGGTTTGCAGCATCGGCGCGCCGCCGCCCATGCGCACGAAGGCGGTCACCGGCGCGACATTCTTGTCGAAGCCGGCGATCAACTCGGCCTGGCGCCGGTAGAAGAAGCCCATCTCGATGCTGCGCGCGTTGGCCGCGCCGGCGATGAAAATCTCGCGCCCGCTGGTCTGACCGAGATTCATCAACGCGGCGACGATGATCGCCTTGTCGGTCGGCGACAGATTGGGATTGCTGTAGAACGCCTCCATGGTGCCGCCGGAAACGCCCATCGCCGCCAGCAATTGGCGGCCCTCTTTCTCGAGCTGGCCCGCGGTCTTGTCCCGCAGCGCCAGTCTCAGCGTGTGGCTGGTGCCGCCGACGCTGATGGCGATGCCGGCGCCCCCGGTGACGAAGGCGAGCCCGGCATTGGTGGTGGTCTCGCCGATGGCGTTGGCGGTGGCGAGCCGGGTCAGCTCGTCGTCGAGCGGCAAAAAGCGGGTATTGGGATCGACGCCGAAATCGTAAGCGAGCTTGCGCCGCGCCGTGGCCCCGCCGGTCAGCGACGGGATCAGCTTCTCCTTGTTGGGGTCGGTCGCCGCCATCGACGCGTCGACGCTGCCGAACAGATTGCCGACGCCGCGCACGGTGTCGCCGATGGTCTTGCCGGGCGCGGTGACCAGATCCTTGGCGGTGGCGAGCGGCTTGAGCGCGGTGCGCCCGGCGGCGTTGACCAGGGTGCCGGCGCTGTCGACCTGCGCCAGCTCGGCGGTCGCGGCCATTTCACGCGCGCGAACCCGCATCAGATCGGAGCCCTTGATCGTGAACGGCCCCCATCTTGTGTCGACGTTGAACACATATTGGAAATTGTCGAGGCCGACCTGATTGCCGATGGTGTAATTGGGGCTGTGCAGCAGATTGGGCGGCAGCACCTGGCCGGCCGAGAACGACGGCGGCTGCTCATATTGACCGGCTTGCGGCGCGCTGCTGCCGGCGATGGCGGCGGCGATTGCCGCCAGCGCGACGAACGCGCCGCGGCGCGAGAGCCCTCTAGGATGCGTCACTTGTTGCCCTCACTCGACGCCACGAAAACCAAGGCGCGATTGGGCTTCGACCAAAGGTCAAGCCCCCGCCGGGTGGAGCTTAGCGGTAAAACCGCAGGCGCTCAAACCTCCGCGAGCGGTGCGGCGCTTGGGCGCGCGGCGGGAACCCTGGCTGAGCCTCATCCGTTGCCCTTCCATGCAAAAAAAGCCAACGAAAGGAGGCTTCTCATGAAGACTGTCCTACGCTACGGCGCCCTGGCGCTCGCTGTTGTCGCCGGCGCGGCGCTGATCGCGCCGCCGGCAGAGGCAGGCTCGCGCCCGCGCGACGGCTATTTCGGCGGCTCGTGACGGCCGATCGGTCCACGCCATAATCGCTATGTGGAGCGCTACAATCGCCGCAATTACGGCCCGGGCGTCTACGCCTATGCCGGGCCGGGCGATTATTACGGTCCCGATTATTACGGGCCGCGCGGCTATTACAGCTCCGACTATTATTATGGCCCCGGCTATTACGGCTACAGCTACGGCCGGCGGGGCGGCATCGGTATCGGCATCGGCTTCTAGCTGACCGCATGACGCGGGTGTTCGGCGGCCCTCTCCCGATCGCGGGCGGGGGCCGCTTCGCGTCCGGCGCTATTTGACTAGGGCGAAATAGATCACATAGAGCCAGCTGAAGAAGCCGTGGATGATCGCCCACAGGATCGATTGGTTGGTGGTGTAGGAGATGGCGATGGCCAGCGCGGTGCCGAAGCTGATGCCGTATTTGGCGCCTTCTATGCTGTAGTTCATGTTTCCCTCCTCGAGGCGGATGCGAATCGCTTGCTCTGCTTTAGACTATAGGGCGAAAACACATAGGCGCATCCCGCGCTGACGAGGTGGTTCCATGAGGACGAGGATCGCGGCGGTTTGCATCCTGCTGCTCGCAGCTGTTGGCGGCGCCGGTCTGATCCTCGCGCGCGATCCTGGCGACCACTCGGGCGTCAGCACCGAGAAGCTGATCGACCAGGCGCTCGCCGGCGAGGACGGCAAGGAAGTTGTGGCGCAGACTTACCTGTTCCCGCCGGGCGTCGTGCTGCCGTGGCATATCCATCCCGGCGCCCATGAGATCGCCTATGTGCTCGAAGGCGATTTCACCTTCGAGCGCGAAGGCGCCCCCCCACGGCAATTGACGGCGGGCGAAGCGGAATATCTCCAGCCGAATGTCGTCCATCGCGGCCTGAACCAGAGCGACAAGCCGGTGAAGCTGTTCGTGGTGCGCATCAAGCCGAAGGACCAGCCGCTGGTCGAGGAGGTGCCCGCGCCGCAATGACGCGCTCAGGGCGACGCGGCGCCGTTGCCATAGCGCGTAGAGCCCGATCGCCCAGGCCACCGGCACGATCGCCCAGTGGAACATGTTCACGCGGTCGTTGAGCAGCATCCCGAGATGATGTTGGGTGAAGCTGCCGAGCGCGGCGAGCACGGTGTAGAACGTGGCGAAGGCGAGTACGAAGACGATAGCGTAGCGCGGCCGGAAGAAGCCGATATAGGTGCCCGCCAGCCCCCAGGCGAGATTGAGCGCGGCCAGGGTCGGGTCGATGCGGAAGCCGAGGGCAAAGCTGTCGGGATTGCTGCCGAAGCCGTAATAGGCATAGGCCAGCAGCGCGAGCGCGCCTTGCGCCAGGAAATAGACGCTGAGCCGCGCCGCCCACACCACGAGCGGCCACGACTCTGTCTCCACCGAGCCGTTCGCCGGATCAGGTTTCGCCATTTCGCCCTTGGACGCCCCGAAAAACCCCTGCCGGCGCAAGCTTAGCCGATCGGGCCCAACCGGGTCCATCAGGCCCAGCACCCTTGCGCGAAGCCCGGATTGCATTTAACCAACCCACGCGTGGTCGTTGCCCCGCGAGGGCGACAAACCGGGCAGCCAAACATAAGGGGATCTCATGGCGCGTAATCGTATTGCGCTGGTCGGCGCGGGCCAGATCGGCGGCACTCTCGCCCACCTGGCCGGTATTAGAGAGCTTGGCGAAGTCGTACTATTCGACGTGGTCGACGGCGTGCCGCAGGGGAAGGCGCTCGACCTGTCCCAGTCGGCTCCGGTCGAAGGCTATGTGCCCAAATTCAAGGGCACCAACGAATATGCCGAGTTGAAGGATTCCGATGTGGTGATCGTCACCGCCGGCATCCCGCGCAAGCCCGGCATGAGCCGCGACGACCTCATCGAGATCAACCTCAAGGTCATGGAGCAGGTCGGCGCAGGCTTGCGCAAATACGCGCCGGAAGCTTTTGTCATCTGCGTCACCAACCCGCTCGACGCCATGGTCTGGGCGCTGCAGAAGACCAGCGGCCTGCCGCGCAACAAGGTGGTCGGCATGGCCGGCGTGCTCGACGCGGCGCGCTTCCGTTTCTTCCTGTCGCAAGAATTCGACGTCAGCCCCGAGGACATCAATACCATGGTGATGGGCGGCCACGGCGACACCATGGTGCCGCTGATCCGCTATTCCTCGGTCGCCGGCATCCCCCTGGCCGACTTGGTCAAGATGCGCTGGATCACCCAGAAGCGGCTCGACGACATCGTGCAGCGCACCCGCGACGGCGGCGCCGAGATCGTCGGCCTGCTCAAGACCGGTTCGGCCTATTACGCACCGGCCGCCGCCGCGCTGGAAATGGCCGAGTCCTACCTCAAGAACCAAAAGCGGGTGCTGCCCTGCGCCGCCTATTTGAATGGCGAATATGGCGTGAAGGGCATCTATGCCGGCGTTCCCATCATCATCGGCGCCAAGGGTGTCGAGCGCGTCATCGAGCTCGACCTGTCCTCGGCCGAGAAGGACGCGTTCATGCATTCGGTCCAGTCGGTCCAAGCGCTGGTGGAATTGTGCCAAAGGATCGCGCCGAGCCTGGCTACGGCGTAAGGTCGATATCCACACGCCGCGAGACGCTGCCGGCCAGCGAGCCACGAGTCCTGCCATGAACATTCACGAATATCAGGCCAAGTCCCTGCTCAAGGCCTATGGGGCGCCGGTGTCGGACGGCCACGTCGCCGAAACTCCGGAACAAGCGGCGGCCCACGCCAAGACGCTCGGCGGCGAGGTTTTCGTGGTGAAGGCGCAGATCCATGCCGGCGGGCGGGGCAAAGGCGGCGGCATCAAGCTGGTGAAGACGCTTCAGGAACTCCACGCCGAAGCCGATCGCATCCTTGGCAAGCCCCTGATCACGCCCCAAACCGGACCGAAAGGCCGGCTGGTGCGCAGCGTCTACATCGTCAAGGACGCGACGATCGCGCGGGAGCTTTATCTGTCGCTGCTGGTCGATCGCGTCACTGGCTGCGTGGCCTTCGTCGCCTCGACCGCGGGCGGCGTGAACATCGAAGAGGTGGCCGCCACCACGCCGGAGAAGATCGTCACCCTGAGCGTCGATCCGGCTTCGGGCATCAGCGCCTTTCACGGCCGCATTATCGCCTCCGCCCTGAAGCTCGAAGGCGACCTTGCCAAGCAATGCGGCGCATTGGTCAGGGCGCTGTACAAGCTGTTCGTCGAGAAGGACGCGAGCCTGATCGAGATCAACCCGCTTATCGTGACCAAGGAGGGCAACCTCCTCTGCCTCGATGCCAAAATGGGGTTCGACGACAACGCGCTGTTCCGGCATGCCGACATCGCCGCGCTACGCGACATCCATGAAGAGGACCCGGCGGAAGTCGAGGCCTCCAAGCACGATCTGTCTTATGTGAAGCTGGACGGCTCGATCGGCTGCATGGTCAATGGCGCCGGCCTCGCCATGGCCACCATGGACATCATCAAGCTCTATGGCGGCGAGCCCGCCAATTTCCTCGATGTCGGCGGCGGCGCCACCAAGGAGCGGGTCACCGAGGCGTTCAAGATCATCCTGTCCGACCCCAATGTGAAGGGCGTGCTGGTCAATATCTTCGGCGGCATCATGCGTTGCGACATCATCGCCGAGGGCATCATCGCCGCGGCGCGTGAGATCAATATCGCCGTGCCGCTGGTGGTGCGCCTCGAAGGCACCAATGTCGAACGCGGCAAAGAGCTCCTGGCGCAGTCCGGCCTTGCCATCATCCCCGCCGACGACCTCGACGATGCGGCCAAGAAGGCGGTCGCCGCCGTCAAGGCCGCCGCTTGAGCCGATTTCGAACGCGCCGCCCGGCGGGCTGGTGCGATCCTTGCAGCAATTCATGTCATCAATTCATTTTCGTCACCCGGTAGCGTTCAGCCATGTCAGTCCTCATCGATAAGAACACCCGCGTCATCTGCCAGGGCTTCACCGGCGCGCAGGGCACCTTCCACTCCGAGCAGGCCATCGCCTACGGCACCCGCATGGTCGGCGGCGTGACGCCCGGCAAAGGCGGCACCACCCATCTCGGCCTGCCCGTGTTCGACACCGTCAAGGAGGCGGTGGCGGCGACCGGCGCCGATGCCAGCGCGGTCTATGTGCCGCCGGCCTTCGCCGCCGACGCCATCCTCGAAGCGATCGACGCCGGCGTGCCGCTCGTGGTGTGCATCACCGAAGGCGTGCCGGTGCTCGACATGGTCAAGGTCAAGCGCGCTCTGTGCGGGCTCGGACACGCGGCTGATCGGCCCGAATTGCCCCGGCGTCATCACCCCTGGCCAATGCAAGATCGGCATCATGCCGGGCCACATCCACATGCCGGGCAAGGTGGGCATCGTCTCGCGCTCGGGCACCCTCACCTACGAGGCCGTGGCCCAGACCACCGCCGTGGGGCTTGGCCAATCGACCTGCATCGGCATCGGCGGCGATCCCGGTCAACGGCACGAATTTCGTCGATGCGCTGCAGCTGTTCCTCGCCGACGACGCCACCGAGGCGATCATCATGATCGGCGAGATCGGCGGCAGCGCCGAGGAGGACGGCGCCGAATTCCTGGTGAAGGCCGGCAACAAGAAGCCGGTGGTCGGATTTGTCGCAGGCTCGACCGCTCCGCCCGGGCGGCGCATGGGCCATGCCGGTGCCGTCATCTCAGGCGGCAAAGGCGACGCAAAGCACAAAATTGAGGCAATGCGCGAGGCTGGAATTGTCGTCGCAAACTCGCCGGCCGCCCTTGGAACGACCCTTGCACAACTATTAAATGAAAGGTGAGACGGGCGCCCAAAGCTCGCCTTGTTTGCCCGGCAGGCCGGTAGCCCTTCAACGACCGGCAGGGTTGATCCGATGACGAGACATGAACTGAACGAGGTGTTTCTCAGCACGTCGTTCCTGCAAGGCGCCAACGCCACCTACCTCGCCGAGCTTCACGCCCGCTACGAAGAGGACCCCGCCTCGCTCGATCCCGAGTGGCGCGCCTTCTTCGCCAGTCTCGACGACGAGCAAGGACGACGTGCTGGCCGAGGCGCGCGGGCCGTCCTGGGCCCCGTCAAACGGGCGCGGCACTGCTGCCGGCTTTGCCGCAAGGCAGCGCTGAGCGAGCAGCAGGCGCTGGCCGCGGCGCGCGACACGTTGGGCGCGCGCATGCTGATCCGCGCCTATCGCACGCGCGGCCATCTCGCCGCCAAGCTCGACCCGCTCGAACTCGTCACCCGCCGCGAGCATCCCGAGCTCAAGCCCAAGACCTACGGCTTCACCAAGGCCGACTACGACCGCCCGATCTATATCGGCGGCGCCTTCGGGCTGGAATTCAGCACGCTGCGGCAGATGCTCGGCATCCTGAAGCACACTTATTCCGGCCATATCGGCTTCGAGTACATGCATATCTCCGACCCCGAGCAGCGCGCCTGGATCCAGGATCGCATCGAAGGCCGGGAAGTCAGCTTCACGCCCGAAGGCAAGAAGGCGATTCTGAAGAAGCTCATCGAGGCCGAGAGCTTCGAGCGCTTCCTCGACGTGAAATATACCGGCACCAAGCGCTTCGGTCTCGACGGCGGCGAATCGACGGTGCCGGCGCTCGAGCAGATCATCAAGCGCGGCGGCCAGCTTGGCGTCTCCGAGATCGTCATCGGCATGCCCCATCGCGGCCGCCTGAACGTGCTGTGCCAACGTCATGGCCAAGCCCTACCGGGCGATCTTCAACGAGTTCAAAGGCGGCTCGGCCCATCCCGACGAGGTCGAGGGCTCGGGCGACGTGAAATACCATCTCGGCGCCTCCTCCGACCGCGAGTTCGATCGAGAATCGCGTGCATCTGTCGCTGACCGCCAACCCCTCGCATCTCGAGATCGTCGATCCGGTGGTGCTCGGCAAGGTGCGGGCCAAGCAGGACCAGCGCAACGACTCCGAGCGCAAGGAAGTTCTGCCGCTGCTGCTGCATGGCGATGCGGCCTTCGCCGGACAGGGCGTGGTCGCCGAATGCCTCGGTCTGTCGGGCTTGCGCGGTCACCGCACCGGCGGCTCGCTGCATTTCATCGTCAACAATCAGATCGGCTTCACCACGGCGCCGCGCTTCTCCCGCTCGTCGCCCTACCCGTCCGATGTCGCCAAGATGATCGACGCGCCGATCTTCCACGTGAACGGCGACGATCCCGAGGCCGTGGTGCACGTCGCCAAGATCGCCATCGAGTATCCGCCAGCATTTCGGCAAGCCGGTGGTCATCGACATGTTCTGCTACCGCCGCCACGGCCATAACGAGGCCGACGAGCCGGCCTTCACCCAGCCCTTGATGTATGCCCGCATTCGCCAGCATCCGAGCGTGGTCGAGGTTTATTCGCAACGCGGCTCGTCGAGGAAGGACTGCTGACCCGCGCCGAGGTCGACGCCATGCAGGCCGAGCTTCCGTGCCTTTCTCGAAGAGGAGATGGCCGCGGCGACGCCTATCGCCCGAACCGCGCCGACTGGCTCGACGGCAAATGGTCGGGCATCGGCCACGCCGACGAAGGTGCCCGCCGCGGCGTGACCGGCGTCGATCTCGACGTGCTCAAGGAGGTCGGCCGCAAGCTCACGTCTTTCCCCAAGAGCTTCACCCCGCATAAGACCATCGCCCGCATCATGGCCGCGCGCCGCAAGATGATCGACGACGGCGAAGGCATCGACTGGTCGACGGCCGAGTCGCTGGCCTACGGCACGCTGCTGGTCGAGGGCTATCGCGTCAGGCTGTCAGGCCAGGATTCGGAGCGCGGCACCTTCTCCCAGCGCCATGCCGTGCTGATGGACCAGGAGAACGAGAAGAAATACACGCCGCTCAAGCACATCGCCAAAGGCCAGGCGCCGTTCGAGGTGATCAACTCCATGCTGTCCGAGGAGGCCGTGCTCGGCTTCGAATATGGCTACAGCCTGGCCGAGCCGAACGCGCTGGTGCTGTGGGAGGCGCAGTTCGGCGACTTCGCCAACGGCGCTCAGGTCATCATCGATCAGTTCATCTCGTCCGGCGAACGGAAATGGCTCCGCATGTCGGGCCTCGTGCTGCTGCTGCCGCATGGCTACGAAGGCCAGGGGCCGGAGCATTCCTCCGCCCGGCTCGAGCGCTATCTCCAGCTTTGCGCCGAGGACAATTGGCAGATCGCCAACTGCACCACGCCGGCGAACTACTTTCACATTCTCCGACGCCAGCTCCATCGCCAGTTCCGCAAGCCGTTGGTGCTGATGACGCCGAAATCGCTGCTCCGTCACAAGCGCGTGGTATCGAGCCTGGCGCAATTCGGCCCGGACTCGAGCTTCCATCGGCTGCTCTGGGACGACGCCCAGTTCCTCCCCGACCAGCCGATCAAGCTCGTTCCCGACGACAAGATCAGGCGCGTCGTGCTGTGCTCCGGTAAGGTCTATTACGATCTCTATGACGAGCGCGAAAAGCGTGGGGCTGACGACGTCTATCTCCTGCGCGTCGAGCAGCTTTATCCCTTCCCGGCCCGCGCGCTGATCCAGGAGCTTGGCCGCTTCAAGGACGCGGAAATGGTATGGTGCCAGGAGGAGCCCAAAAACATGGGCGCTTGGAGCTTCATCGAGCCGAACCTCGAATGGGTGCTCGATCATATCGGCGCCAAGCACAAGCGGCCGCGCTATGCCGGCCGGCCAAGCTCGGCGGCGACCGCGACCGGCTTGATGAGCAAGCATGTCGCGCGAGCTTAAGGCGTTTGTCGACGAGGCGTTGGGTTAGGCGAGAAGGCATAGGGGCGTGAGGAGCCATGGCGACTGAGATCCGGGTGCCGAACTTGGGTGAATCCGTCGTCGAGGCGACGGTCGGCCAGTGGTTCAAGCAGGCCGGCGAAGCGGTCTCAGCCGACGAGCCCTTGGTCGAGCTCGAGACCGACAAGGTCACGGTCGAGGTGCCCGCGCCCGCGTCCGGCGTGCTGTCGGAAATTTTGGTGAAGTCGGGCGATACCGTCGCGGTCGGCACCGTGCTTGGCGCCATCAGCGACGGCGCCGGCAAGGCCAAGCCGGCCAAGGCGAAATCTCAGCCTGCGTCATCCGACCTCGCCAGGGTCGAAGCCGCGGCCATCGCCGACGAGCCGGCCATGCGCGCGCCGGAGGCGGCGCCGGCCCAGGTCAAGGAACTCGAGCGCGAGCCGGTGCGCCGCGAGGAAGTAAGCATGGAGGAGATGCCCCCCTCGCCGGCCGCGCGCAAGCTGCTGGCCGAGGCCGGACTTGGCGGCCACGACGTCAAGGGCTCGGGCCGGCGCGGCCAGGTGCTGAAGCAGGACGTGCCGGCCAAGGCGGCGGAAGCTCTGCTGGCGCGGGAGCGCAAACCCAAGGCGCCGCCCGTGCCGCGCGCGCCGCTCGCCCCCGACGACGCCTCGCGCGAAGAACGGGTGCGCATGACGAGGCTGCGCCAGACCATCGCCAAGCGGCTGAAAGAGGCGCAAGACAACGCCGCCATGCTCACCACGTTCAACGACGTGGACATGAGCGCGGTGATGGAGCTGCGGCGCGATTATCGCGACGCCTTCGAGCAGAAGCACGGCGTGAAGCTCGGCTTCATGGGTTTCTTCGTCAAAGCCGCGGTGCAGGCGCTGAAGGACATCCCAGCGGTCAACGCCGAGATCGACGGCGAGGACATCGTCTACAAGAATTATTATCACATCGGCGTCGCCGTCGGCACCGAGCGCGGCCTGGTCGTGCCGGTGCTTGCGCAACGCCGACCGCATGAGCCTCGCCGAGATCGAGATGGCGATCGCCGATTTCGGCGCCCGCGCGCGGAGCGGCAAGCTTGCGCTGGAGGAGATGCAGGGCGGCACCTTCACCATCTCCAATGGCGGCATCTACGGCTCGCTGCTGTCCACGCCGATCCTCAACGCGCCGCAATCCGGCATTCTCGGCATGCACCGCATCGAGGAACGCGCCGTGGTGCGCGACGGCAAGATCGTGGCCCGGCCGATGATGTATCTCGCGCTTTCCTACGATCACCGCCTGGTCGACGGCAAAGAGGCCGTCACCTTCCTGGTCCACCTCAAGGACTCGCTCGAGGACCCGAAGCGCCTCGTGCTGGATCTCTAGGGCCGTGACGACTGCCCCATCAGCCAATTTGTGATAAGTCGCGCCAATGGCCCAATTTGATCTGATCGTCATCGGCACCGGACCTGGCGGCTATGTCTGCGCCATCCGCGCCGCTCAGCTCGGCATGAAGGTCGCGGTGGTGGAGAAGCGCGCCACCCACGGCGGCACCTGCCTCAATGTCGGCTGCATCCCGTCAAAGGCGCTGCTGCATGCCAGCGAGGCTTACGCCGAGGCCGGCCACGGCTTCGCCGACATGGGCATCAAGGTGAAGCCCAGCCTCGACCTTGCCGCCATGCTCGCCTTCAAGGATTCCGGCGTTAAGGGCAATGTCGACGGCGTCGCGTTCCTGCTGAAGAAGAACAAGATCGACGCCGTGACCGGCACCGCTCGCATCGTCGGGCCCGGCAAGATCGAGGTGACCGGCGCCGGCGGCAAGAAGCAAACGCTGGAGACCAAGGCCATCGCCATCGCCACCGGGTCGGAGGTGGCCGGCGTGCCGGGCATCGCCATCGACGAGAAGCGCATCCTGTCCTCGACCGGCGCGCTGTCGCTGCCAGAGGTGCCGAAGCGGCTGGTGGTGATCGGCGCCGGCTATATCGGGCTTGAGCTCGGCTCGGTGTGGTCGCGGCTCGGCTCCGAGGTCACCGTGGTCGAGATGCTCGACCGCGTAGCGCCCGGCCTCGACGCCGAGGTGGCGAAGCAGCTCCAGCGCGTGCTCGCCAAGCAAGGCCTCGCTTTCAAGCTCGGCACCAAGGTCGCGGGCGTCGACAGCAAAGGCAAGAACCTGAAGCTCACGCTCGAGCCGGCCAAGGGCGGCAACGCCGAGACGCTCGATTGCGACGTGGTGCTGGTCGCGGTCGGCCGCACCCCGAATACCCAAGGCCTCGGCCTCGGCGATGTCGGGGTGAAGATGCGACAATCGCGGCCGCGTCGTGGTCGATGACAAATTCGCCACCAGCGTGCCCGGCATCTACGCCATCGGCGATGTGATCAAGGGCCCGATGCTGGCCCACAAGGCGGAAGAGGAAGGCATCGCGCTGGCCGAGCTGCTGGCCGGCCAGGCCGGACACGTGAATTACGACGTGATTCCGAGCGTGATCTATACCGCGCCGGAAGTCGCCTCGGTCGGCAAGACCGAGGAGGAGCTGAAAGAGGCCGGGATCGACTACAAAATCGGCAAGTTCCCGTTCACCGCCAACGGCCGCGCCAAGGTCAACCGCACCACCGAAGGCTTCGTGAAGGTGCTGGCCGAAGCCGCTACCGACCGCGTGCTCGGCGTGCATATCATCGGCGCCGACGCCGGCACCATGATCGCCGAAGCCGCCGTGCTGATGGAGTTTGGCGGCTCGGCCGAGGATCTGGCCCGGACCTGCCACGCCCACCCGACGCTGAACGAGGCGGTCAAGGAAGCCGCGCTCGCCGTCGACAAGCGCCCGATCCATATGTAAGCCGGGAAGCCGAGCAGTGGCTTAGCTCAGCGCAGCCCGCGCGGCGTGTCGGCAAGCACCGCGGCGATCAGTGCGCCAAAGCCGGTCAACTCGACCAGGGCAATGATCGCATGGCCCCATTCCCAGCGGTCGCGGTAGTCGGTCCAATCCGACGGCACCGGGCCGTTGACCCATTTCGCCAGCTCGACATTGACGGGATAGACCAGCACCCACCACAGCACCAACGCCAGCGCGAACAGCAGCGCGGCGGCAAGTGCGAGGGCGAAGCCCGGCCGCCCGTGCTCGCGCGTGAAATAAGCGAGCAGCGCAAGCGCGATCACGGTCGCCACGAAGATCACCGCGCCAACCGAGCCGAACGCGGCGTAGAGCCCACCCTGCACCGTCGACCCAACCCACAAATACTGGTCCCAGCCGAGCCGCGACGGCAGCTGCATGAGATGGCAGAAGCCAAGCGCCAGCGTCAGCGCCGCCAGCATGATCGCAACGAATCGGGTTCCCTTGAGCAGCATGGCCCCTGCTACCTCAGTCCAGCGTCTTGCGGAAGCGGAATAGCGCCAGCCCCATCGCCACCAGCATGAAGATCACCAGCGCCAGCACGTCGATCTTCATGTCGGCGAAGCCGATCCCCTTGAGCGTGATACCGCGAACGATGCGCAGGAAGTGCGTTAGCGGCAGCATCTCGCCGAACGCCTGCGCCCAGCCCGGCATGCCGCGGAAGGGGAACATGAAGCCCGACAGGAGAATATTGGGCAGGAAGAAGAAGAACGTCATCTGCACCGCCTGGAGCTGGTTCTGAGCGATGGTGGAGAAGGTATAGCCCACGGCGAGATTGGCGGCGGCGAACAGGGTCGCCAGCGTGACCAGCAACCACACGCTGCCCATGATCGGCACGCCGAACAAGCAGATGGGCCGCGCCAAGAATGATGGTCATCTGCACGAAGCCGACCAACACGAACGGCGCGATCTTGCCGAGCATGATCTCGACCGGCTTGATCGGCATCGCCAGCAGGCTCTCCATCGTGCCGCGCTCGATCTCGCGGGTCACCGCGAGCGCGGTGAACATCATCATGGTCATGGTCAGCACCACGCCGAGCAGCCCAGGCACGATATTATATTGGGTGATGGCTTCGGGATTGTAGCGGTTCTGCATGGTGATCTCGAACGGCGCTGCCGACTTGGTGACGGCCGCGTCCGGCCCGCGCAGCTCGCGTTTGAGCGCGCTGTCGATCAGCCCCTGGAGCGAGGAAACCGCGGTGCCGGTCGCCACCGGATCGGTGGCATCGGCAATGACCAGCACCTGAGGCCGGTCGCCTCGCCTCACGTCGCGCTCGAAACTTGCCGGGATCTCGACGCCGAATTGCGCCTCACCCGACCTGATCAGCCGGTCAAGCTCCTCGGCGTCGCGCACCTGCCAACGAAAGTCGAAATAGTCGGTGTTGCGCATCGCCGACAGCACGGCGCGAGTGAGCGGCCCGTCGTCGCGGGTGAGTACCGCGGTCGGCAACTGCTTGGGATCAGTGTTAATGGCATAGCCGAACAAGGTGAGCTGGAGGATCGGCACGAAGATCATGGTGGCGAAGGTCATGCGGTCGCGCCGCATCTGCACGAACTCCTTGACCACCATCGCCCACATGCGCCGGAAAAAGCCCGGATCGCGGCGCTCGGCCGAGCTGTAATGATAGGACGAGGCAATCATGCGAAATTGTCCTTGGCTTGATCCATCAGCAGGATGAACACGTCCTCCAGGCTCGGCTCGCCGCGCGTCCAACTATGTGCGCCATCGGCCTTCTTGGCCGCCGCGATCGCGGTATCGAGCGCCTGCTTATCGCGGCCGGAGACATGCAGCTCGGCGCCGAACGGCGCCACCATGTCGATGCCGTCACAGACCTGAAGCTCGGCGCCGAGCCGATGCAAATCGCCGCCGGCCACAATCCACGTGTTCAGGCCCGATTGGGCGACCACCTCGCGTGCCGTGCCCCGGGCGAGCAGATCGCCGAAGGCGATATAGGCCAGCTCGTGACAGCGCTCGGCCTCGTCCATGTAATGGGTGGAGACCAGCACGGTGATCCCCTCCGCAGCGAGGCCGTGGATCTCGTCCCAGAATTCCCGGCGGGCCTTGGGATCGACGCCGGCGGTCGGCTCGTCGAGCAGCAGCAGGCGCGGCTCGGGCAGGATGCAAGCGCCGAGCGCCAGCCGCTGTTTCCAGCCGCCCGACAGCTCGCCGGCGAGCTGGTCCTTGCGGCTGGCGAGGCCAAGCCGGGCAATGGCGCGCGTGGCGGCGCCCTTTGGATCCTCCACGCCATAGACCCGCGCCACGAATTCCAGATTCTCGCGGATCGACAGATCGGCATAGAGACTGAAGCGCTGCGTCATGTAGCCGACATTGCGCTTGATCGCGTCCTGCTCCGTGAGGATGTCGTAGCCGAGACAGGTGCCTTGGCCGGCATCCGGGGTGAGCAGCCCGCACAGCATCCGCAGCGTCGTGGTCTTGCCGCTGCCGTTAGGCCCGAGAAAGCCGTAGATCTCACCCTTGGGCACTTTTAGGCTGAGGTCATGAACCACGGTCCGTCCCCCGAAGCTCTTGGTCAGGCCCTCTACGTCGATGGCGATCTCTTTCATCGCAGCACCATCTGTTCGCCAGGGCCGAGCGTCACCGTCACCGGCTGGCCGGCCGTGAGTTTGGCCGCCGCGCCCTCGGGCCGCGCCTCGACCAGATAGACCAGCTTCTGCCGCTGCTCGCGCGAGAAGATTACCGGCGGCGTGAACTCCGCCTCTCGCGCGATGAAATTGATCTTGGCGTGGAGATCGGGCGGACAGCCATCGCACGTGACGCTGATGCGCTGGTCGACCTGGAGGCCGGCGCGCATCGGCTCGGCGACGAAGAAGCGAACCTTGAGATTGCGCGGCGGCAGCAGCGCGATCACGCCCTGGCCGGCATTCACCACCTCGCCCGGCCGGAAATAGACCTCTTCCACGGTCCCGTCGGTGGGCGCAAAAACTTGGCGCTTGCCGAGGTTCTTCTCCGCCTCACTGAGGGCGTGACGCGCAGCCTCGGCATTGGCGGCCGCCGCGGCGATCATGTCCGACCGGCCGGGCAGCTTGGCCGCGGTGATGCGCTTATCGGCCTCGGCCACCGCCGCCTCGTTGCGATCATGCTGGGCGATGGCGTCGTCGAGCTGCGCCTTGGTAATCCAGCCCTTGTCGTAGAGCGCCCGCGCCCGATCGAGATTGTTGGTTGCCACTTGCAGCATCGCCTTGGTCTCGTTGAGTGCGGCCTCGAGCACCTTGATCTCGTCCGGTCTCTGGATTTCGGCCTTGGCGTCGGCGAGCCGGGCCTCGGCCTCCTGCACACGCGCTCGAGCTGCCTCAACCGAGGCCTCCTGTTCGGAGCTTTCCAGCGTGAAGATCGCATCGCCTTGCTTGACGGCAGCACCTTCCTCGACGTCGAGTGCGAGCACACGGCCGCCTTGCTCCGAGCCGACCAGCACGAGATCGGCCTCCATATAGCCGGGGAAGGCCGCATCCTCGTTGGCCGGGAAGGTGAACATCGCGACTGCCACGGCGATGGCCGCGAGACCGGCGAGGAGGAGGACAACGCGACGTTTCATCTCGCCGCTCCCGTGCCGCTTGGGCCTTGGTGCTCACGCCCCGGCGCCCTGATGGCATCGGTCAGAAGCTCAATATTGGTGGCGAGCAGCCCGTCGGTGTCGAGGTGATGGTGCCGCTCGAACAGAGCGCGCCAAAGTATGGCGGTGAGCGCCGGCGCGACCAGCAGCTGCGGAAACTCTCTCAGGCGCGTCTCTTTGAACTCGCCGCGCTCGACGCCGCGGTCGATCAGGCGCGTCAGCGTCTCGATCCCGCGCGAGACCACTTGCTCGTAATAGAAAGCGGTGAGCTCGGGATGCTTGTGCCCCTCGGCGATGAGCAGCCGCGCGATGAACGCGCGCTTGGAGCAGACAAGTTCCTGGATGAAGGAGAGGAACGGACCCTTGAGAAATTCCTCGGACGACAGCGCGGTCGTCTCCATCCTCTGGCGCATCACGTCGAAATGCGCGGTTATCACGCTCTTGATGACCGCCCGGAACAGAGCCTCCTTGGTCTTGAAGTAGAGATAAGGGAGCCCCTTGCTCACCCGCGCCCGCGCGGCCACGTCCTCGAGCCTGGTCCCGGCGTAGCCCTTCGCCGCGAATTCCTCGAATGCCGCCGCGACGATCTCTTGCGGCCGGGTATCGCGCCGCTCCCGCCGTTTGGCGCCGGGGGTTTCGCTCTTCCGCAATGCTTTCTCTCGGGCCATGGCTCCGCCTCCAATGCAGGCCCCAATATAATGACTGACCAGTCAGTACCGCAAGCGACTGGCTGCAAAAACGGCGAAAAAACTGAGTTTTGCCTAATATTGCGAGGGAACCGGGCCGGCCTTTGGACCCTGCCCAATAGCCGGGAGCGTGCTCAGGCGCGGGGATGGGCCCGGTCGTAGGCGGTGAGCAGATGCGCGCGGTCGACCTCGGTATAGCCCTGGGTGGTCGACAGGCTGGCGTGGCCGAGCAGCTCCTGAATGGCGCGCAAATCGGCGCCGGCGCCCAACAGATGCGTGGCGAAGGAATGGCGCAGCGCGTGCGGTGTCGCCGTGTCGGGCAAGCCAAGCACGGCCCGCGCCCGCGCGATCCTGAGCTGGATGATGCGCGGGCTGAGCTGCTTGCCCCGCGCGCCCAGGAACAGCGGATCGTCAGACCCGATCTTCAGCGGGCAGAGCGAAAGATAGCGCTCGACGGCTGCGCGCTCGATCGGCAGCACCGGCACCACCCGCGTCTTGTTCCCCTTCCCCGTCACCCGCAGCATGTCGCGGCCCTTGATCGGCGCGTCCTTGCGGCGCAGCGAGAGCGCCTCGGAGATACGTAGCCCCGAGCCGTACAGCAGCGCCAACACGGCGGTATCGCGCGCCAGAATCCATTCCGGCGCGTCAGGCGAGGCGACGTCGGCGCTGTCGACCAGCGCCGTCGCTTTCGGCGCGGTGAGCGGCTTCGGCACCGAATGCGGCAGCTTCGGCAGCGACACCGACCGGATAGCGTCGTTCTTGCCGTAACCCCGCCGCTCGAGGAAGCGATAGAACATGCGCAACGCGCTCAAACTGCGCGCCAGGCTGCGGCTGCCGACGCCTTCGCCCCGGCGCGCCGCCAGAAAGGCGCGCACGTCGCGCGCCTGGAGCGCCAGCAGTTGCTTCATGTCGGGCAGGCGATTGAGGTGGCCGGCGAGGAAGGCGAGGAACTGAACGAGGTCCCGCTCGTAGGCTTCCGCCGTGTTGGCCGCGAGCTGGCGCTCGATAGCAAGATAAGCGAGCCAATCTCTGACCGCTTCGCGGACGTAAGGCGTCCCCATATATCCAGGCGCTTCGGCTTCTTCCGCCAAGCTGGCGATCCCCGATTTCGGCTGTGAACGGCGCGTGCGTGCAAGGTTACTATGGGCGCGCGAGTCGTTAACCCTCGATTAACTTAGCGAGTAACCCCTGGCCAAGGCAAAGACCAAGCCTAAATCCACGTCTGCCGGCGCCCCGCCGACGGTGCCGGTGTTGCTGCCGCTCGCGCTGCCCGCGCCGTACGACTATCTCGTGCCGAAGGGGATGGCGGTCGAACCCGGCCAGTTCGTGGTGGTGCCGCTCGGGCCGGTTGATTATCTCGGCGCGGTGTGGCCGCGCCCGGAAGGACAGGCGCCGCCTCAGATCGACCGCAACAAGTTGCGCGAGATCATCGAACTGGTCGACGATGTGCCGAAGCTGCCGCGCGTCTCGCTCGACTTCGCCGACTGGGTGGCGAGCTACACCCTCTCCTCTCCGGGCATGGTGCTGCGCATGATGATGAGCGCCGGCCGCGCCTTCGATCCACCGGCGCCCCGCTACGGCGTGCGGCTGGCAGGGCCACCGCCTGCCCGAATGACTCCGGCCCGAGCCCGCGTGCTCGACGCGGCTAGCAACGGGCTGGTCTGGGTCAAGTCGAGCCTTGCCGAGACGGCCGGCGTCAGCCCGGGCGTGATCGACGGTCTGGTCGATGCCGGCGCGCTGGCCACCGAACCTGTGCCCGACTGGCACGCCATGCCGATGGATTTGTCCCGCGGGCGGGCCAAGCTCTCCAAAGAGCAAGACCAGGCCGCGCGCGCGCTGCTCGAAAGCACCGGCGACGGCTTCAGCGTGAGCTTGCTCGACGGCGTCACCGGCTCGGGCAAGACCGAAGTCTATTTCGAGGCGATCGCCGCTGCGCTGGCGCGCGGCAAACAGGTGCTGGTGCTGATGCCCGAGATCGCGCTGACCAATCAGTTCATTGCGCGCTGCGAGCAGCGCTTCGGCGCCCGCCCGGCCGAATGGCATTCCGGCGTTTCGGCACCACAGCGCGGCCGCGTCTGGCGCGCTGTGGCCGAGAACAAGGCGAAGCTCGTGGTCGGCGCCCGCTCCGCTTTGTTCCTGCCGTTCCCCGAACTCGGCCTCATCGTGGTCGATGAGGAGCATGACCAAAGCTACAAACAGGAGGAGCGTGTCGCCTATCAGGCGCGCGACATGGCGGTGGTGCGCGGCCATCTCGGGCTGGCGCCCGTGGTGCTGAGCTCGGCCACGCCGTCGATCGAGAGCCTGGTCAATGCCGAGCAGGGCCGCTACCGCCACATCCGCCTGGAGACCCGCTACAAGGCGGCCGCCCTGCCCGCGCTCGCGGCGATCGACATGCGGGCCGCGCTGCCCGAGCGCGGCCGCTGGCTCTCGCCGGTGCTGGTCGAGGCCGTGGGGGAGACCCTGGCGCGCGGCGAGCAAGCGCTCTTGTTTCTCAATCGCCGCGGCTATGCGCCAGTGACGCTGTGCCGGAGCTGCGGCTTCAAATTCGAGTGTCCCAATTGCTCGGCCTGGCTGGTCGAGCATCGATTCCGCCGCAGGCTCGAATGCCATCATTGCGGGACCTTCGCGCCGATCCCGGAAAAATGCCCGAAATGCGGCGCGGAGCATTCGCTGGTGCCGTGCGGGCCGGGCGTCGAGCGGATCGCCGAGGAGGTCGCCGAGCTGTTTCCGGAGGCGCGCCGCGTGTTGCTGTCGAGCGACCTCACCCCGTCCATCAGCGATCTACGCGAGACCTTGCGCGAGATCGAGGACCGTGAGGTCGATGTCATCATCGGCACCCAGCTCGTGGCCAAGGGACACCACTTTCCGGGGCTCGCTCTGGTCGGGGTGGTCGATGGCGATCTCGGGCTGGCGCAGGCCGACCCGCGCGCCGCCGAACGAACCTTCCAGTTGCTCAATCAGGTGACGGGGCGAGCGGGGCGCGACGCGATTCCCGGCCGCGGGCTGATCCAGACCTATATGCCCGAGCATCCGGTGATCCAGGCGCTGGTGTCAGGCGACCGCGAGACTTTCCTCGAGCGGGAGATCGCGGCGCGGCGGGACGCCGGGCTGCCGCCGTTCGGCCGGCTCGCCTCGCTGCTGGTGAGTGGCAGTTCGCGTGAAGCGGTCGAAGGCTACGCCCGCGCCGTGGCGCTGGCCGCGCCGCCTGCCGCCAAGATCCAGGTGCTGGGGCCGGCCGAGGCGCCGCTCTCGGTGATCCGCGGCCGCCACCGCTATCGGCTCCTGGTGAAATCCGCCCGCGAGGCCGATCTCCAAGCCTATTTGCGGCTCTGGCTCAGCCAAGTCCCGAAGGCCAAAGGCGATGTGCGCCTTACCGTCGACGTCGACCCGTATAGTTTCTTGTAGGTCTCACTCGATGGTGGTTTTGGTCTTCTCGCTGCGGTCATGCACCCATTTGGAGTGCTCGGCCATGGCAAGCGCGCCGGTGCGCTCGGCCAGCAGGCGATTAGCCTGGTCCAGCTTGAGGCCGGCATAGGGGCCGGCCTTCTCGAAAAACAGATGCTGCTCGTGGCGCAAGCCCTCGCAGGTCGCGCGATAGAGAATCCAATTCTCCTGCCATTTGTAGAGATGCTGCAGCCCTTCGAGCAGCAGAATGGCGCCGGCGGCAAGGCCGACCAGGAATGCCGGCGCGCGCTCGAACGCGCCGACATGGCCGTATTCGGCGAGGATGGGGAGCGAGATGGCCAGCACGATGATGGCGATTTTCGACCATTTATAAGCGCGCTGGTTGACTGTCGCCTTGCGGTCGTACCAGGCGATCTGGCCCTCAAGCCGCTGCCATAAAGACGGCATTTTCGGAGCTTGCCGCCGGCCCGTCTGCCCTGTCGCCATCTGCCTTCTCCACGGTGCCAAATTCACCCGCGCGCCCGCTGGCGCTCCGCCTGCTTACAATCGCCAAATAGGCCCGGCAAAGCCCTATTTTTCGGGCCCTTTACGCACCCCTCTGGTTGCGCCCCTCTCCCCCGTATGATACAGGCTCCGCGGGGCTTCCGGGGGTCGTCCAACAGGCCTTCACCTGTTGACGCGGAAGCGCCAATCCCATCATTTCTCGGGTCCGGGGACGAGGCGGCTTAGAAGCGCCCGTTCGGGAGGAAAAGGCGTTTAGGTGGCAGGCGAGGTAGATACCAGTTCCGGCGTCGCGGGCCGCTATGCCACCGCTCTGTTCGAGCTTGCCCTTGAGCAGAAGGCGCTGGAGCAGGTCGCCGGCGATCTCAACCGCTTCGACGAGGCACTCGATGCCTTCGACGAGCTGGTGCGGCTGGTCAAGAGCCCGGTCTTCACCGCCGAGGAGCAGGGCCGGGCGCTGGCCGCCATCCTTGAGCAGCTCAAGATCGACGGGCTGACCAAGAACTTCCTGCTGCTCGTCGCCAAGAACCGCCGGCTATTCGCCACCCCCGACATGATCCGCGCCTTCCGCGCCATGCTCGCCCGCCACCGCGGCGAGATGAGCGCCAGCGTGACCGCCGCCACCAAGCTCACCGAGTGCCAAGTCACCGCCCTGAAGCAGGCGCTTCAGGCGGCGCTCGGCCAGGAGGTTATGCTCGAGGAGCGGGTCGACCCCGGCCTGCTCGGCGGGCTCGTGGTCAAGGTCGGCAGCCGGATGGTCGACACCTCGCTGCGCACCAAGCTCAATTCACTCAAAGTCGCCATGAAAGAGGTTGGCTAATGGATATCAGGGCCGCTGAGATCTCCGCGATCCTCAAGGAGCAGATCAAGAATTTTGGCCAAGAGGCCGAAGTCGCCGAGATCGGCCAGGTGCTGTCGGTCGGCGACGGCATCGCCCGCGTCTATGGCCTCGACAAGGTCCAGGCCGGCGAGATGGTCGAGTTCGCCGACGGCACGCGCGGCATGGCGCTCAACCTCGAAGTCGACAATGTCGGCATCGTGATTTTCGGCGATGACCGCCACATCAAGGAAGGCGACACCGTCAAGCGCACCGGCGCCATCGTCGAGGTGCCGGTCGGCAAGGGGCTGCTCGGCCGCGTGGTCGATGCTCTCGGCAACCCGATCGACGGCAAGGGCCCGATCAAGTTCGACGAGAAGCGCCGCGTCGACGTCAAGGCGCCCGGGATCATTCCCCGGCAGTCGGTGCACGAGCCGATGCAGACCGGGCTCAAAGCCATCGATGCGCTCATTCCCATCGGCCGCGGCCAGCGCGAGCTCATCATCGGCGACCGCCAGACCGGCAAGACCGCCATCATCCTCGACACCATCCTCAACCAGAAATCGATCAACGCCGCCGGCGACGACAAGACCAGCCTCTATTGCATCTATGTCGCCATCGGCCAGAAGCGCTCGACGGTGGCGCAATTCGTCAAGGTGCTGGAAGATAACGGGGCGCTGCCTTATTCCATCGTGGTCGCCGCCACCGCCTCGGACCCCGCGCCGATGCAATATCTTGCGCCCTTCTCCGGCTGCGCCATGGGCGAGTTCTTCCGCGACAACGGCATGCACGCGGTGGTGTTCTATGACGACCTGTCGAAACAGGCCGTGGCCTACCGCCAGATGTCGCTGCTGCTCCGCCGCCCGCCGGGCCGCGAGGCCTATCCCGGCGACGTGTTCTACCTCCACTCTCGCCTGTTGGAGCGCGCCGCCAAGCTGAACAAGGACAACGGCTCGGGCTCCCTCACCGCGCTGCCGGTGATCGAGACCCAGGCCAACGACGTGTCGGCCTATATTCCGACCAATGTCATCTCCATCACCGACGGCCAGATCTTCCTCGAGACCGACCTGTTCTATCAGGGCATCCGTCCGGCGGTGAACGTGGGCCTGTCGGTGTCGCGCGTGGGCTCCGCCGCCCAGGTCAAGGCGATGAAGCAGGTGGCCGGCAAGATCAAGGGCGAGCTCGCGCAATATCGCGAGATGGCCGCCTTCGCCCAGTTCGGCTCGGATCTCGACGCCACCACTCAGCGCCTGCTCAATCGCGGCGCGCGGCTGACCGAGCTCCTGAAGCAGGGGCAATTCTCGCCGATGAAGGTCGAGGACCAGGTGGTGGTGATCTATGCCGGCGTGAACGGCTATCTCGATCCGATCAAGGTCTCCGACGTGGGACGCTTCGAGGCCGAGCTACTGCGCTATATCCGCGCCGAGCATCCCGGCATTCTCGATGCCATCCGTGACTCCAAGGAGATTTCCAAGGAGACCGGCAACAAGCTGAAATCCGCCGTCGATAAATTCGCCAAGGCCTTCGCGTGAGCTGATCCATGGCGTCGCTGAAAGAGCTCCGCAATCGCATCGCCTCGGTCAAGGCGACGCAGAAGATCACCAAGGCCATGCAGATGGTGGCCGCGGCGAAGCTCAGGCGCGCGCAAATGGCGGCCGAAGCCGCGCGGCCTTATGCCACCCGCATGGAGGCCGTCCTCGCCAATCTCGCCACCGCGCTCCAAGGCCGCGACGGCGGGCCGCCATTGATGGTCGGGACCGGCACGGACCAAGTCCATCTGCTGGTGGTATGCACCTCCGAGCGCGGCCTGTGCGGCGGCTTCAATTCGGCAATCGTGCGCCTTGCCCGCGAGCACATCAATCGGCTGCTGGCCGACGGCAAGCAGGCAAAAATCCTGTGCGTCGGCAAGAAGGGCTTCGATCAGTTGAAGCGGCTCTACGCCCCGCTCATCATCGACACCCTCGACTTCAGGGGCGTCCGCCAGCTCTCGTTCGACCATGCCGAGCGGGTTTCCGACAAAGTGCTCGCCCTGTTCGCCGAGGGCGCCTTCGACGTCGCCACATTGTTCTTCTCCCGCTTCCGCTCGGTGATTAGCCAGATTCCCACCGCGCAGCAGCTCGTCCCCGCCACCATCCCCACCGGCGCGGCCCCGGCCGAGGACAGCCTTGGCGGCGCGGTCTACGAATATGAGCCCGACGAGGCCGAAATCCTCACCGAGCTGCTGCCGCTCAACATCACCACCCAGATCTTCAAGGCGCTGCTCGAGAACGCGGCCTCGGAGCAAGGCGCGCGCATGAGCGCCATGGACAATGCCACCCGCAACGCCGGCGACATGATCGATCGGCTGACCATGAAATATAACCGCTCGCGTCAGGCCATGATCACCAAGGAGCTGATCGAGATCATCTCCGGCGCCGAAGCGCTTTAGTCATCGAGAGACCGTAAGGAAATTTTGCCATGGCAAAGAAGTCACCCGTCGTCGCAGAGACCAAGAAGCAGGAAAAGAAACTCGCCGCCGGCAAGGGCGCCAAGGGCCATGTCCGCCAGGTGATGGGAGCCGTGGTCGACGTTCAGTTCGGTGATGAGCTGCCGGAAATCCTGAACGCGCTTGTGACCGACAATCACGGCAACCGCCTCGTGCTCGAAGTTGCCCAGCATCTCGGCGAGAACACCGTGCGCACCATTGCCATGGATTCCACCGAAGGTCTGGTGCGCGGCCAGGAAGTGGTCGACAGCGGCGAGCCGATTGCCGTGCCCGTGGGCGAAGCGACCTTGGGCCGTATCATGAACGTGGTGGGCGAGGCGGTCGACGAGGCCGGCCCGATCAAAACCGCCGAGAGGCGCCCGATCCACGCTCCGGCACCGTCTTACGTCGACCAATCCACCGAGTCCGAGATCCTGGTCACCGGCATCAAGGTTGTGGATCTGCTCGCGCCTTACGCCAAGGGCGGCAAGATCGGCCTGTTCGGCGGCGCCGGCGTCGGCAAGACCGTCCTGATCATGGAGCTGATCAACAACGTGGCCAAGGCCCATGGCGGCTATTCGGTGTTCGCCGGCGTCGGCGAGCGCACCCGCGAGGGCAACGACCTCTATCACGAGATGATCGATTCCGGCGTGAACAAGGACCCGCGCAAGACCGGTCAGTGCCGAAGGCTCAAAATGCGCGCTGGTATACGGCCAGATGAACGAGCCGCCCGGCGCCCGCGCCCGCGTCGGCCTGTCTGGGCTGACCGTCGCCGAATATTTCCGCGACCAGGGCCAGGACGTGCTGTTCTTCGTCGACAATATCTTCCGCTTCACTCAAGCCGGTTCCGAGGTGTCGGCGCTGCTCGGCCGCATTCCCTCGGCGGTGGGCTATCAGCCGACGCTCGCCACCGACATGGGCGCGCTCCAGGAGCGCATCACCACCACCCAGAAGGGCTCGATCACCTCGGTGCAGGCGATCTATGTCCCGGCCGACGATTTGACCGACCCGGCGCCGGCCACCTCCTTCGCCCATCTCGACGCCACCACCGTGCTGTCGCGCGGCATCGCCGAGAAGGGCATCTATCCCGCCGTGGACCCGCTCAACTCGACTCGCCGCATGCTCGACCCGCGCATCGTCGGCGAGGAGCATTATGCCGTTGCCCGCCGCGTGCAGGAGATCCTGCAACGCTACAAGGCGCTTCAGGACATCATCGCCATTCTCGGCATGGACGAGCTCTCCGAGGAGGACAAGATCGCTGTCGCCCGAGCGCGCAAGATCGAGCGCTTCCTGTCGCAGCCTTTCCATGTCGCCGAAGTGTTCACCGGCTCGCCCGGCGTGTTCGTCGACCTGGCCGACACCATCAAGGGGTTCAAGGGGTTGTGCGAGGGCGACTACGATCACCTGCCCGAAGCGGCGTTCTACATGGTGGGCACCATCGAGGAAGCGATTGCCAAGGCCGAGAAGCTCGCCGCCGAGGTCGCGTAAGTGCCTGACCCATTCAAATTCGAGCTGGTATCGCCGGAGCGGCTGCTCGTCTCGGACAATGTCGAGCAGGTGCTGGTGCCGGGCGCTGAAGGCGACATGACCGTGCTCGCTTATCACGCGCCGGTTCTGACCACGCTGCGCCCCGGGCTACTCGATATCGGCTTCCCCGGCGGCGAGCATCGGCGCTATTTCATCCGCGGCGGCTTTGCCGAAATCGGCCCGGCCGGTCTCACCGTTCTTGCCGAGACTGCCGTCGATTTGGTCGAGCTTGACGCCGGCCAGCTGGCCCAGGCCGTCACCGAGGCCGAAGAGGACGTCGCCGACGCCAGCGACGACATGCTGCGCGACCGCGCCCAAACCAGGCTCGATCATTTGCGTCAGGTGCAAACCGCGCTCAATCTGTAGGGCCGGGGGCTTCACCGCGCCTTCAGCGGTCGAGCGCGCTGAATTGCTCGATCACGCTCAGATAGACTTTGCGCTTGAAGGGCACGACCAACGAGGGCAGTTCCTTCAAGGTCACCCACCGCCAGGCATCGAACTCGGGGTCGTGGCCCTCGTGGGCGCCGAGATCGATCTCGCTCTCCTCGCCTTCGAAGCGCGCGGCAAACCACATTTGCTTCTGGCCGCGATAGCGCCCGTGCCAAGCGACGCCGACCAGGTCGCTGGGGAGGTCGTAAGTGAGCCAGTCCCGCGCCTTGGCAACGAAGCGGGCGCTACGCACGCCGGTTTCCTCCGCGAGCTCACGCCGCGCGCCGGCTTCCGGCTCCTCGCCTTCGTCGAGGCCGCCCTGTGGCATTTGCCACCACGTGCTGTCGACTCCTTCCTCGCTCCGTTCGGCGCGCTGCCCGACAAAGACGCGGCCCGCGCTGTTGAGCAGCATCACGCCGACGCAAGGCCGGTAGGGCAGGCCCTCTGGATCTGTCATGGAAAAACCGATCAGCTTTGCCGCTGGGAGCGCACTGCGGCACTGACGGGAACGAGCACGATGCCCTTGGCTTCGAGCTTGCTGGTCCATTCGGCAAGTTGCTTGGCGGTCGCGGCCTTCACACGCACCACGCCGATGGCGGTGCCGTGCTCCTTGGCCGCGGCTTCGAGCTTCGCCAACTGCTTGGCGATCTCGGCCGGCGGTTGGCCGCCATCGATCTGCACGCTGACCACGGAATATTCGAGCCCGATCGTGTTGGCGATCTTTGCGGCGGTGGAGTCTTGCGTGCTTCCGTCATCGATATACAGCAACCCGCGCTGCTTCAATTCCTCGAATACCGGCACGAGCGATTCCTGAACCCCTTCGAATTTGGCGCCCATGTGGTTGGTGACGCCCACATAGCCGGTATAGCGCGACATCAGCCATTGCAGCCGCTTCATGTTCTCATTCGCCGGCAGCGTGGTCAGCAGCGTATGAGGACCGGGATCCACGGTCGGATAATTTTCCGGCTCGAGCGGGATCTGCAGCAGCACCTCATGGCCGTCGAGGCGGGCGCGCGTCACGCCGTCCTGAAGGCTGCGGCCATAGGCCCCGTACGCAACGCTGATCGGCGCCGGCAAGCCCTGGAGCACATCCGCTGAAGGACCGTCAGGGAGGCCAAGCCCGGTGACCAGGATAGCCACGCGCGGCGGTGCGTCGGCGGCGGCCACGGCATAGCGCGAGGGCCGCGCATACATGTCGATCGGACGCCTTCCGTCGGGAGCTATCTTGGGCAACGGTCCGTATTGTGAGTCCTCCACCAATTCGGGCAGCGGTACTTGCGGCAGAGTGATCGAGCCCGTCTCGCTGTCCGGCATGGGCAGAGGGGAGACCTCGGGCGGCGGCGGCGGCGCCTCGAGCGCGGCTTGCTGCATATTGGGGTCGGCCGGGGGCGCTGCCCCTTGCTGGTCCGTGTTGTCGGGCGGGGCCGCACCCTCAGGAGCGGCCGGTGGGGGCACCGGCACGAGCGGGGCGGTCTGGTTCAGTCCGGGAGCCTCGACAATCGGCGCTTGTGGTGAGCCGCCTGGGCCTACGGCGAAACCGGGCGGCAGGGCCATGCCGTCATCGGACGTCTCGGGACGACGAAGGGCTTTCACTCGGTGCCGGCGACTCTGGTGTCGCGGCGGCTTCCGGCGGCATGGTGGCAGGCTCGATCTGTAGAATAGCGACGGGCTCACCGGCGTCGCTGCCCGGAAAGAAGGCAAGAAACGCGGTGCCGAGCACAAGCGTCCAAAATACGATGCCGCCCACGACGGCCAGAGCCTTCATTCGACTTCTACCTCCCCGCTCGTCGGCCCAGTGCTAAGCCTCCTCTCCCCGGGCAATTATTATGATCAGGGCCGGAAGCGCCGGCCATTCGCTGGCCGAGGCCGTTTCTAGTTGGCCTCAGCCTTCTTCTTGGCTTCGGTGTCGACTGATTTGATGCCGCGCAATAGATCGAGCGCGAAGATCAGCTGCGTGTCCTTGTCCTTCTCGGGCGCGACATAGGACGAGCTGCCGGATTCCTCTTCGGCTTCCGCTACGCCGTCCTCGTCCTCTTCATCGCGCTTGAGGTGACCACGCAGATCGGCCTCGCCCCGGGTGTTCTGAAGGTCGGCCTTTTGCTTGAGCTCGTCAGGCAGCTCTTCCTCGACCACCACCTCAGGCTCGATGCCCTTGGCCTGGATCGAGCGGCCCGATGGCGTGTAGTAGCGCGCCGTGGTGAGCCTCAGGGCCCCATTCGAGCCGAGCGGAATGATGGTCTGCACCGAACCCTTGCCGAACGAGCGCGTGCCGATAATGGTCGCCCGATGATGATCCTGCAACGCGCCCGCCACGATCTCCGAGGCCGAGGCCGAGCCGCCATTGATCAGGACCACGATCTTCTGCCCGTCGGTGATGTCGCCCGGACGCGCGTTGGAGCGCTGGGTCTCCTCGAGGTTACGCCCGCGGGTCAGCACGATGGCGCCCTGATCGAGGAAGGCGTCGGAGACGGAGATAGCCTGGTCGAGCAGTCCGCCCGGATTATTGCGAAGATCGACCACAAAGCCCTTGAGCTTGGGGCCCAGCTGCTTCTTCAGATCCTCGATGGCCTTCTGCATGTTGGCCGTGGTCTGCTCGTTGAAGGTGGTGAGCCGGATATAGCCGACGTCGTCCCCCTCGGCGTTGTACTTGACCGGATTGATATGGATCACGTCGCGGACAACCTTAACGTCGAACGGATCCTCGACGCCCTTGCGCACGATGGTGAGCGAGATCGGCGAGTTGATCGGCCCGCGCATCTTCTCCACTGCCTCCTGCAATGTGAGGCCGAGAATCTGCTCTTTATCGAGATGGGTGATGAGATCGCCGCTCATCAGACCGGCGCGCGCGGCGGGCGTGTCTTCGATCGGCGAAACCACCTTGACGATACCGTTCTCCATGGTGACTTCGATGCCGAGGCCGCCGAATTCACCGCGGGTCTGCACCTGCATATCGCGAAAATGCTTGGGGTTGAGATAGGCCGAATGCGGGTCAAGCGCCGTCAGCATGCCGTTGATGGCAGCTTCGATCAGCTTGGGATCCTCGGGCTTCTCGACATAATCCGAGCGGACGCGCTCCAGCACCTCGCCGAACAGATCGAGTTGCCGGTAGATCTCCGAGTTGGCGGCCGAGGCCGATTCGCTCCGCGCCAGGCCCACCATCGTCGAACCGGCTGCGAGCACGGCCAACACTAGAAGCGCCCACAGCGCGTATTCGGATTTCCGCATCATCCTTGCACCTTTTCGGAAGCCTCGGCCCACCATGGGTCAGGGTCTATTGGCCTGCCGTCCTTTCTGAATTCGACATAGAGGACGGGGCGTGAACTGTCATCGCCTTGGCTCGGAGTCGCCGAGTTGCCCATCACCGCGATTGGCTCTCCGGATAGGACAAACTGGCCCAGGCTTACGTCTATGCGGCTCATTCCCGCAAGCAGAACATGATAGCCCCCGCCAGCATTGATGATCAATAGCTTGCCGTAGGAGCGGAACTCCCCGGCATAGACCACCCAACCGTCGGCCGGGGCCGTAATCCGGGCTTCGCCGCGGGTTTGCAGTGAAATTCCCTTGAGCGTGGAGCCTGCGGCATCGGCGTCGCCGAAGCTTTTGACCCGCCTGCCCTGGGCCGGCAGCCGCAGCGTGCCTTTGGCGGTTTCGAAGGGCAGCGCAGGCTTGAGGCGGTCGGGACTGGCGAACGCGACCCTGGTCGAGGCCGGCTTGATCTCGACCACGCTCTCATTGTCGGGGGTGGCCAGCGCCTGCTGCTGCTCACGGGCTCTGAGCGCCCGCTCGGCGGCGATCTCCGCGTCATATTGGGCGATTTCGACCCTGGCGATCTGATCGTCCAGATGGTCGATGAGTTCATTCAGGTCGCTGACCGTCTGAACCTGTTCGTCGGCGGCCCGCCGAATGTCGGCTAGCTCGGCCTCGCCTTGCGCCGTAGCGCGCCTCTTCTCCTCCAACAGGCGGTCGAGGCTCGCCTGCTCGGTGGCAAGCCGGTCGGCCTCCCCCTTCTCGGCATCGCGCTGGTCGCGAATGCCGTTCTCGATCGTAACCAGGCCTTCCAGCTCCCGGGTCAAATTATCGGCCTGATATTTCAGTTCGGGAAAGACATCGGCCAGCAGCATGGCGCTGCGCACGACGGCCAGCGCATCGTCTCGGCGCGTGACGAGCGCCGGGGGCGGCGTCCGACCGATCCTCTGCATGGCGCTCAGCATTTTGACGATGACTTCCTTTCGCTCGGTGATCGAGCTTTGAATGACGTTCACCTGGTCGGTGAGTTCGGCAAGCTTTGCCTCGGTTTCCGAGAGTTTTGCCTCGCTCGCCTGGACCCTCTTGCCGGCTTCGATCAACTCGCTGTTCAGCTTGGCCCGCTCCTCGGCCAGCGCCGCCAAGTCTTGTGAAAGACCCTGCTCCTTGGCGCGGCTGGACTGGAGCTTCTGCTCGGTCTGGTCGAGCTTCTGCTTGGCCTCGTCGCGGGAAAGATCCTCCTCAGCCTCGGCCAAAAACGGCAGAGCACATACCAGGCCGACCACGAGCAGCGCGGATCGAAATCGTTGTCGTGAAGAAGTCAATCGATCGGAATGCGCCATGCGCCTTTGGCCGTTCAGCCGGTGGCAACGACAGCGGAGCGGTACGGCAGAATCAAGGCAAAACGCTTACGAATCCTTAACCTTGGGCTTTTCACGCGCGGTGATAGGGGTGTCCCGCCAATATCGTGGCGGCGCGGTAGAGCTGCTCGGCAAGAACGATGCGGGCGAGGCCATGCGGCAAGGTCATCGGGCCGAGTGAGACGGTTCTGGCCGCTTGCGCCTTGGCTTGCGGCGGTAGGCCATCGGCACCGCCGATCAAAAATGCAACTCCCTCATGTCCCCCATCGCGCAGCTTTGCCAGCAGAGCGGCAAAGGCCTCGCTGGTGAGCGCCTCGCCCATACGGTCGAGGCAGATCAGACGATGGGAAGAGGGAATTTTGGCGAGCAGCGCGTCCGCTTCGGCCTTGATGCGAAGGCCCGCGGTTGCGGCCTTTGACTCCGCGATCTCGGCCACGCTGAGCGGCGACAGATGGAGCTTTCGGCCGGCAGCTTCGGCGCGACCGAGATAATGCGCGAACAGATCGCGCTCTGGCCCCTGCTTGAGCTTGCCGACGGCAGCGATCAGGAGCCGCATTCTTACTCGCCTTCAGGCGGAACCCTCGATCAGATCACCAGCCGCTCCATAGGCCGGTCGGCTGACCACATCTTCTCGAGGTTGTAAAAGTCACGAACCTCGGGCCGAAAGATATGGACGATGACATCGCCGGCGTCGATCAGCACCCAATCGCATTGGGGCATGCCTTCGACGCGGGCGCGGCCAAGGCCTTCTTCTTTCAGCTTTCTGAGGAGGTGGTCGGCGACGGCCCCGACATGCCGTTGCGAACGTCCCGAAGCGACCACCATCTGGTCGCCGATCGAGGTCTTGCCTCTCAGGTCGATGACCGCGACCTGCTCGGCCTTGGAGGCATCGAGCGTGTCGAGCACGACATTGAGGAGGCGATTCGGATGCGCGCCAATTGACGCGAACCCGTTAGGAGGTGTGCCGTGTTCGGCACCCTCTCTAGCTGAGCGCATGTTGTGGTGAACGTCCTTCTGCCATTGGTCCCTGGGGAAGCAGCTTGCTCCGAACTGAAAACGCGGGCCAGAGCCTATTGGTTGCCGCTTCGCCCCATAAACATAGTATGGCCAGCGCCAAAATTTCAATAGCTAGTGTCGCTTCGGTTTTTTCTTGCCCCTCTTGTCCCCGCCCTTCGCCTTCTTCTTGCTCGCTTTCTTGGCCCGCAAGGCGGTCGAGGAGAGGCCTGACAATCGGTGGCTGAGGATGGTCCAGGCCGGCGGATCGAGCCGCGCCAGCCCGCGCGCATCCGATTCGTCGACCCGATAAGGGGCGAAGCGCTGAGCCGCCAGGCCCGCGCGGGCCTTTAGCCGGGAGCCCGGGCGGTCGAGCACGGCGATGGGCATCAGCGCGAAGATCTTGTCCCAGGACCGCCAGCGATGGAACTCGGCCAGATTGTCGGCCCCCATCAGCCAGACGAAATTAACCCCCGGAAAGCGGCGCTTGAGTTCGGTGATCAAGTCGATCGTATAGAGCGAGCTGCCGGCGAAGCCGGTGACTTCGATGCGCGGGCTGTTCGCTATTTTCCTGGCGGCTGCGACCCGGTCTTCCAGGCTCGCAAGCTTGGCCGGGTCCTTCAGCGGGTTGCCGGGGGCGACCAGCCACCAGACCTGGTCGAGGCCGAGGCGCTTGAGCGCCGTCAGGCTGATGTCACGATGGGCCTCGTGCGGCGGATTGAACGAGCCGCCGAGTAGTCCGATGCTCATGCTGGGCGCCGCCATCGGCAGCCGCGTGATCTCGCGCGATCTATCGCCCCTGAGCTTGCCAGCTCCCGACCGGCTCACGGGCGGGTCTGCCCCTGCCCGCGCACGGCATATTTGTAGATGGTGAGCTGCTCCACGCCGACCGGCCCGCGCGCATGGAAACGGCCGGTGGCGATGCCGATCTCGGCGCCCATGCCGAACTCGCCGCCGTCGGCGAACTGGGTCGAGGCGTTGTGCAGCACGATGGCGCTGTCGACGCGGGCGAGGAAAGCTTCCGCCGCGGCACGATCGTCGGTCACGATGGCGTCGGTATGCTGCGAGCCGTAATGCGCGACATGCTCGATCGCTTCATCGAGTCCATCGACCAATTTCACCGCGATGATGGCGTCGAGATATTCCTTCGGCCAATCCTCTTCGGTCGCCGGCTTGACCCGGCTGTCGGCGCGCTGCGTGTCGGGATCGCCCCTCACCTCGCAGCCCGCCTCGATCAGCATCTCGACCAGCGGCGCGAGATGGCTCGGCGCTGCCTTGCGATCGACCAGCAGCGTCTCGGCCGCGCCGCAAATCCCGGTGCGCCGCATCTTGGCGTTGAGTACGATTTTTTTGGCCATGTCGAGATCGGCGCCGGCATGAACATAGACATGACAGACGCCTTCGAGATGCGCGAACACCGGCAACCGCGCTTCGGCTTGCACGCGCCCGACCAGGCCCTTGCCGCCGCGCGGCACGATCACGTCGACGGCGCCGCCAAGGCCGCCGAGCATGAAACCAACCGCCGAGCGATCAACCGTCGGCACGAGCTGGATCGCGGCCTCGGGCAAGCCTGCCGCGACCAGCGCCTCGCTCAAAGTGTTGGCGATGACCAGCGAGGTCAGGAAGCTCTCGGACCCGCTGCGCAGGATCGCGGCATTGCCGGATTTCACGCACAGGCCGGCGGCGTCGGCCGTCACATTGGGCCGCGACTCATAGATGATGCCGATCACGCCGATCGGCACGCGCACGCGGGAAATCTCCAGTCCGTTCGGCCGCGTCCAGCGCGTCATCACCTGGCCGACCGGATCGTCAAGACCGGCGATCTCGCGCAAGCCCTTGGCCATCGCCGCGACGCGGGTCTCGTTGAGCGCGAGCCGGTCGATAAAGGCGGCATCACGTCCCTTGGCGCGCGCGGCCTCGACATCCTGCGCGTTGGCCGCAAGGATCTTGCCGGCATTCGCCTCGATCCGCTCGGCCATGGCTAGGAGCGCAGCGTTCTTCGCTTCGGTGGAGGCAAGCGCCAGCGCGGCGGCCGCCTCACGCGCACGCCGCCCCATATAGAGCATCATCGGCTCTAGGCTTGCTTCCGGCCTATCGGCAATCGCGCTCACATCAAGTCTTCCGTTGCAGCACCATGTCGTCGCGGTGGATCAATTCAGGGCGGCCAAGGTAGCCGAGAATCTCGGCGATTTCACTGCTCTTGCGGCCGATGATGGCCTTGGCCTCGTCATGGCCATAGGCGGTGAGCCCGCGGCCGATCTCGACGCCAGCGCTGGTCCGGATGAACACCGCATCGCCACGCTCGAACTTTCCCTCGACCCGCGTGACTCCGGCCGGCAACAGGCTCTTGCCTGAGCCGAGCGCCTGCGCCGCGCCGTTGTCGACGATCACGGCGCCCTTGGGTTCTAGCGTGCCCGCGATCCAGCGCTTCCGCGCCGTCACCGGATCTTGGCGCGCCAGGAACCACGTCCCGGTCCCCTGCTTGCCAAGCGCCTGAAGCGGATTCAGAATCTTGCCCAGGGCGATGACCATATGCGTGCCGCCCGACACCGCGATCTTCGCCGCCTCGATCTTCGTCACCATGCCACCCCGCGACAGCTCTGACCCGACATCGCCGGCCATCGCCTCGATCTCCGGGGTAATGTCGGTCACCTCATCGAGCCGGCTTGCGTCGGCGCCCGACCGCGGCGGGGCGGTGTAGAACCCATCGACGTCGGACAGCAGCACCAGGCAATCGGCGCTCATCATCGAGGCGACGCGCGCCGCCAGCCGATCGTTATCGCCGTAGCGGATTTCGCTGGTGGCCACCGTGTCGTTCTCATTCACTACCGGGATGGCGCCAAGCTTCAACAGCGTGGTGATAGTGCTGCGCGCATTGAGATAACGCCGGCGTTCCTCGGTGTCGCCGAGAGTCAGCAATATCTGCGCCGCGACCAGAGCGCGGGCGCGGAAGACTTCTTCATAGGCGTGTGCAAGGTCGATCTGCCCGACCGCGGCAGCCGCCTGGCTGTCCTCGAGCTTGAGCGCGCCTTTGGGCAGCTTGAGCGCGTTGCGGCCAAGCGCGATGGCGCCGGAGGAGACCACGATGATCTCCCGGCCGTCGTTGCGGAGGCCGACGATGTCATCGGCCAGCGCTTCGAGCCATGCTTGCCGCAAGGTGCCGGCCGCCATATCGACCAGCAGCGAGGAGCCGATCTTGATGACGATGCGCCTGGCGCCCGTCCATTCTGCTCTCATGGACGCCACCCCCGCGACGGCGCCTTTTCCGTCCTGACGTCCTGTTTGACTTTGCCGCGCAGTTCTCTCACCTCGGCTGCAATTGCGCGCAGCAGCTCGGGGACGCCCTCGCCGCTCGCAGCGGAGACAACGAAGGGCAAAGATCCGGCGGCTTTCTTCACCGCACGGAGCTTCTTCTTCATCTCGTCCTTGGGCACAGCGTCGGCCTTGGACAGCGCCACGATTTCGGGCTTGTGCTCGAGTCCTGCGCCATAGGCCTCCACTTCGCCGCGAACGATGGCATAGGCCTCGGCCGGGTCGTCCAGCGTGGCATCGACCAGATGCAGGAGGACGGCGGTGCGCTCGACATGACCCAAGAAGCGGTCGCCGATGCCGGCCCCTTCATGCGCCCCTTCGATCAGCCCGGGAATGTCCGCGAGCACGAAATCGGTGCCGGGGGTCCGCACCATGCCGAGATTGGGGTGGAGCGTAGTGAACGGATAGTCGGCGATCTTGGGCTTGGCGGCGCTGACCGCGGCGAGGAAGGTCGACTTGCCGGCATTGGGCAGCCCAATGATGCCGGCATCGGCGATGAGCTTGAGCCTCAGCCAGATATTCATCTCCTCGCCCGGTTGGCCGGGATTGGCGTGACGGGGCGCCTGGTTGGTCGACGACTTGAAGCGCGCATTGCCGAACCCGCCATTGCCGCCTTTGAGCAGCACGATGCGGTCGCCGGGCTTGGTCAAATCCGCGATCAGGGTCTCGCCGTCTTCATCGATGATCTGCGTGCCGGGCGGCAGCTTCAGCACCACATCGTCGCCCTTGGCGCCGGTGCGGTTCTGGCCTTTGCCGTGGCCGCCCTTCCTGGCCTTGAAATGCTGCTTGTAGCGGTAGTCGAGCAGCGTGTTGAGATTGGCCACGCACTCGACGATCACGTCGCCTCCCCTGCCCCCGTCGCCGCCGTCGGGTCCACCGAACTCGATGAACTTCTCGCGGCGGAAGCCGACGGCGCCATTGCCGCCGTCACCCGAGCGCACATAAACCTTGGCCTGGTCGAGAAACTGCATGGGAAGGACTTACCACCGGCTTCTTTCCAATACACTAGCGGGGAGTCGGCGGCTCAGGTCTTGTAGAACCCGGCCAGGGCCGCCGCCCGATCCAGCCGGTAGGTCAGGCACTGCGCCCGTGCCCCGCGCGCGGCGCACTCCCGCATCTCCTTCCCCTCCGGAGCAAACCCGAACTTGGCGATGATCCGGGCCGAGGCCGGATTGTCGCTGAAATGACCGACTGTGAGATAGGCGAAACCGCCGGTCTCGAAGGCATGGAGGATCAGGGCACGGACGGCCTCGGTGGCATAGCCCATGCCCCAATAGGGCTTGCCGATCCAATAGCCAAGCTCGGCGTGATCTTCGCCGAACGCTCGATAGCCGGTGCAACCGATCACCGCGCCCGACCGCATGATGGCGAAGACCACGCCTTCCTCGCCGGCAAGCGCGCTGGCGAGCCACTCTGCCGCTTGCCGCTCGCTATAGGGATGCGGAATGGTGCCGGTCATGCTCGCCACGTCGAAATCGCCGGCAAGCAGGCTGATGCGCGCGGCGTCCGCGAGAAGCGGCGCGCGCAGCACAAGTCTGGGAGTCCTGATGGTCACCGGGAACGCTACACGCGCCCAACGACGCGCGCGAGACGGACAAGCCTAGTTCGTCTTCACCGAGACGTAGACGCGACCCTTTTGCTTGGTCGCAAACTCGACCTCGCCCTCGCGAAGCGCGAACAGGGTGTGGTCTTTGCCCATGCCAACGCCGTCGCCCGGGTGCCATTTGGTGCCGCGCTGGCGGATGATGATGTTGCCGGCAAGCACACTCTGGCCGCCCGACTTCTTGACCCCGAGCCGCCGTCCGGCCGAGTCGCGGCCGTTGCGCGATGAGCCGCCCGCTTTCTTATGTGCCATGGCTCTGTTCCTTACGTCTTCTTCGGCTTGGCCGCAGGCTTCCTGGCGGGAGCCTTCTTCGCCGCGGCCCTGGCCGCCGGCTTCTTGGCCGCTGGTTTGGCTTCAACCTTCTTGGCCGCAGGCTTCGCCTCGGTCTTCGCCTTGGGAGCCTGCTCGGCCTTCTTCGCCTCTGGCTTCGGCGCCGCTTTGGCGGGCTTCTTGCCGTCGGTCAAAATCTCGGTGATGCGGAGCGCGGTCAGCTCCTGGCGGTGGCCGTTCTTGCGGCGGTAGGTCGAGCGCCGCTTTTTCTTGAAGACGATGATCTTGTCGGCCCGTTTCTGCTCGATGACCTCGGCGGCGACCAGCGCCCCGCTGATGGTCGGGCTGCCCGTCTGGGGACCTTTATCCCCTCCGAGCAGAAGAACTTCGGCGAGCTCGATGATATCGCCGGGCTGGCCGGCAATCTTCTCCACCTCGATGATGTCGTTGGGCGCCACGCGATATTGCTTGCCGCCCGTGCGAATGACCGCGAACATGTCCATTATCCGTCCGAATTCTTGGCTTGAAGGACCGGCGCCTGAGCGCAGGCGTGCCGCTGGCAACCTTGAGCGGCGCAATATAGAAGGCAAAGCCGATAAGTCAATTGCCGTGGCCACCCTCGGAGACCTGCCATGGCGTTGATTTCGAGCCGGTTCTGGACCCTCCAGGTTGCCGTTCGCCTAGGAGCAAGCTACATGAGCCCTCGGAGAGGTGCCAGAGTGGTCGAATGGGACGGTCTCGAAAACCGTTGTACGGGTAACCGTACCGTGGGTTCGAATCCCACCCTCTCCGCCAAGACTTAACACGCTGATATTGCTAGTTCTTTTGTCGTTTCGATAGTGCGAATTCACGCGACTTTTCCGCAGCTTCGTCGTGTAGCGCAGCTGGCACTGGACCGCCAGAGACGAATTGGTCCGCGAATGCGGGCTCCGAAAGCGCACTGGTCTCGTTCTCGGGTTTTGGTGGTACGGCAGTCTCTGCGTGAGCGGCCGTGTTTCTGGCGAGCGAGCCAGACTGAAAAGAGAGAATGGACGAGATAGAGCCGCACAATTTGCTGCGACAAGAGCGCTGACACCTCAGGCGAAGCCGAGGGCCCGCCGCTGCTCGTTCCAATCAAGCGGCAACCGCGTGTCGTCCATGAGCTTTCGTGCTGTGAGCTCCGGCGGCTGGTTGCCGTTGAGGATCGCGCCGACAATATTGGGGGCCAATAACGTGAGACGGAATAGACGCGTCGCATAGGACGCAACCATTTTCTCTTCCTTGGCGATCTCTTCGAGAGTCAGGCTTCGGTCGGCCAGCAGCCGGTCGCGGATCGCATTGGCGCGAATGAGCAGGCGCAGGAGGCTCGGATCGGGAGCCGCAGAATCAAACCCATCTTCGAGGACGATCCGCATCTCCTTGCCGGCCCTCCTGAGGCGGGCTGGGACGGTGAGTGTCAGAAGGAGACCCGCGGATTCCGCCGCGGCCCTTTCCCCGGGCTTCGACTTATCGTGGTCTCCCATGAGCCACAGCGCGACTTGGGCTCGGTGCACGATGATATCAATCCGATCGGCAAACACTTGGACGCGAGCAACGATCGCACCCAGCAGGGCTCGGCGATCATTGGGCTTGAGATCTTGCCACATCGCAGCGCAATGCTTCGTGCGCTCGATCAATCGCTTCTGATTTCCCGCATCGGGAGTGACGTCCTGAACGGCCTGGAAGATGCCGGCGGGATCAGCTAGCCAATCGCGAATGCGGCGCGTTACGAGGGCCTCCAGGGCCGCCGCCGGAATGCGCTGACCGAGCTCTTTCCCGGCCAGCAATGACCGGGAGACGTAATAGCGGTAACGCGTGCCTCGCTTCGTCGCATGCGTGGGCGTCATCCGCTCGCCTTGTGCGTCGAACAAGATACCGGCCAAAAGGCTTGGCTGCCTGTCGGTGGTTCCCGGCACTCGATCGACACTGTTGCGTGCAAGCAGCGCCTGCACCTCGTTCCAAAGAGCCTCGTCGACAAGGGCTTCATGCTCGCCGGGATAGTACTTGTCCTTATGCACCGTCTCGCCCCGGTAGATGCGGTTCTGCAGCATGAGGTAGAGCGCGCCCCGGGCGAGCGGCTTCTGGCCATACCGGCTGCCGTCCGAGGCCGTGCGGGTCTTGCTGACGATACCAGCCGCGTCCAGGTCGGCCTTTAGCAAGCGCACGGACTTCAGTTCGATATAGCGCCGGAAGATATGTCTGACGGTCTCGGCTTCGGCTTTGTTGACGATAAGCCTCCCTTGCTAGTCAGACCGATGAACGGGAGAATTTGCGTTAGGAGCGTAGCCACTCGACGTTCCTTACATCTGAGTGTGGACCCCCGCCCTGAAATTCCCAACAGAGTAAGATTTATTCAAGTCATCTAAGGTACTTTAGCAAAGCCACATATCTTGACGAGAGGGATCTGGCAGTGGACCGAGAGAAAGTTGTCAGCCTCTTCGATGGCACCCTCCTCGTCTTGGCGCGGAAGAGTTGCGATCTCCTTGTTCCAAATTCTTCGATGGCGGGCGCTGAGCAGAGACGCATCCGCTGAGAACCGGCTAGTAAGGCGAACGCACCTGGTCACTTAGGGCATTTCTTCAATGAGCCTTAGATCCGAACTCGATCATCTCGATTGTACTGTGGTCGGCCACGAGGAGCCTCTCACAACGACTCATCGACAGGTTCTTTTGACCCTCGCCCAGACTTTCAATCAGGCTGGCGCGATTCTTTGTGCGAGCCATCCGTAGTGGGCGGTCATTCACGGCCCCCGGACATTGCGGTTGTTGACCCTGCCTCGGGCCTCCACGTTTTTGAGGTGAAGGGTGTGACTCTCGCACAAGTGCGATCTGTTCTGACCGGTGGAGCTATTGAGATCGCTTACGACGGCAGAACCTCACGCAAGGATCCCTCGAGACAGGCGCGGCAGGCGATGTTTGATATCAAGGATTCCGCGTCTCGCCGCTTCAATGGTGAACTCAATGTCCCTTTCCAAAGTTGGGTTGTCTTCCCGCGCATAGGCCGGGGGGAATGGGAGCACAAATTCGGCGAGTTCGTTAGTGCACGGCCTGATGTGCTCTTCGCTGAAGAGCTCAATTCTTCGCATCTCGGCATAAAGCTTCGCGATATTGGTATCGCAAGGCTCAAAAAATTCGGGCTCAGTGAGTGTCCGCCTTTACAGCTACGCAGCGTGATGGCGGCGTTTGGAGACTTCTGAAGTTGTTCGACCACCGACGAGATCACGAAGTACACGGCCACCTCGTGACTCAAAGGGCGAACACCTAGATGAGGCGATAGCCCAGTATCGTGCTCTGACTGAACAACAGCAACGACTTACCTCTCAGGGCTGGAATGATGGCCCTCGTCTCGTCCGCGGCGTCGCCGGAAGCGGTAAAACTATTGTGTTGGCTGTTCAAGCTGCTCGAATGATCGAGCGGCTTCAGAAGGAGACCAAAAACCTCTTTGATAAAGATAAGCGCACACTGCCCGTGCTTGCCGTCTGCTTTAACCGGACCCTCGTGCCGTTTATTCGCCAAAGGATCGAAATTGCATACAGGCAGCGGACCGGAGAGGAGGTTCCCGAAGGGTCCGTATGTGTGACCCATCTAAACGCGCTCCTTTATGATCTGTCCTGCCAGGGCTTCTGGAGCTATTCCCGCGTAAGCGACGTACCTGATTTCAAATCGGCGCGCTGCGCTCTGTCTAGCCGACCTCAATAAGCTGAGTGGTGTGCACAGGGAGCGGCTTGTAAATGGCCTCTTCCATGGAATCTTTGTCGACGAGGGCCAGGACTTTCACGAAAACGAATACCGGCTCCTTCTCAGGCTCTGTGCTCGCACCGGGACCGGGCTACCTCGTGCATTCGTATTTTACGACGATGCTCAGAACCTCTATGGGCTTCGGCGTCCCACATGGGCGGATCTCGGGCTCGATGTCCGTGGCCGCGCCGTTGTCATGGACGAGTCATTCCGCAGTCCTCGGCAGATTATTGAACCTGCCTTCAACGTCTTGCTAGGCAGCCATGCCGCCGACCCCAAATCCGTAAAGACGAGAGGGTTCGCCGACATCGCGACGCTTGCAGACAAGAAATTGGTTTTAGCGGAGAACAATCATGTGCGCATTCAATTTGCGCCACGTGAAAGTGACCCTGCAACCCTGAGCTTGTGCTGTGACAAAAGTGCAGAAACGGTGCACGTGGCGAGCCAGTGCGAGAAACTCATGCAGCTTGAGGGGCTGCTGCCCCAAGACATCCTAGTGCTAACATTCAAACGTGAACGCGCGGGCGAACTTGCGCAGGCAATCAGCGAACGGATCGGTTCAGAGCTCGTTCGATATACATTGAACGATAAGGACGGCCTCGCGATTTAGCCAAATCGGGTGACTGTCTCAACCATTGCATCGGCAAAGGGCTACGACGCGCCTTTCGTTCTTCTCGCCTCGCTTGATGATGTTTCCGACGACGTGGAGGGGCGAGCCTCAGTTTACGTAGGGTGCACGCGCGCCCGTGAATGGCTTGAAGTGAGCGCTTCACGCACTACCGCTCTTGTGCGTGAGTTTGAAGCTTCACTGGCGGCAACGATTGGCGCGGCCAATCGAGAGTTTGACGCGCCTCCATGAAGGCGATCTGACTTTCGAAATGACATCCTCTGGAGGACGTCTTGACTGGTGTTGATGCGACCGCTTGGCAGCAACTTTTTGAACATGGGAGTCATCGCACCTGGGTCACGTCCGACCCACAACTTTCATCTTCCGATTTCTGTTCGCTCCCAAAGTGCTTTCATTCCAGTCAAAACCCGGATGCGAGATAAAATAGTTGACGGCGTGAAATCGCTGCGAGTTGTGCAAAGACAGGTCACCTCGGAACTACACGCCAGACGAGCGTTGGCCCATAGCCGTGAGATATATGCCCCACGCAACTCCAACTAAATCCGCCCCAGGTGAATGGTTCACCGCGCTTTGTCTCCTCAAGTTTTAGGCAACCATAGGCTTCCTCACCCGTGACATGCTCTCGGCGCTTGGAGTGGAACCGTCTGAGGAATTGCGGCCTCGCATTGGAGCCATCCGACACTATCAGCGCGTAATGCGATAGTTTTAGTGCGAGCTTATTGAATAGCTCGCTAAGCGGCTCATGGTCATGGCTAACATTGGCGAGAAAGCAGACGCGGGACCCACCTTCTCCGTGACTATCGCGACGATGTACAAACACTGCTATGGAATGATTTTGGAATTCGGCTAAGGCGTATTGTCCAAACCCACGTCGCCTCACGGCAGTCGCTTGGCGCCCGTCGACAATGCGTTGAAGAATCTCCTTTAAGCTTCCCGGGCTGAGCCACCTATACGGGCCGCGATCGCCGCGCCGCTGCTCCACCTCTGCAAACGCCATGCCTTCGCTTTCAGCAGAAATGCAGCGATATGCCCGATGATCAGAGAACAAGGGTGACAATTTTCTAAGATCTTTGTAACTAAGATCACAAAAATGGAACTCTTCGACGTAACCAGCAAAAACTGAGAGCAGCTCAGGGTAATCGTCGCCGGCAGTCGGATAGAACAAGCATCGACCCTCCAGCCGCTTCAGAACATCGGGTTCGATGAAACTAGCCATTTCGCTTGATGATACTGGCTTCGCCACCTAAGCCGCCGTCACCGGCGGCCTAATTTCGAGAAGCTGGGAGCTTCGCTCTTTTCGTGAAGAGACACCACCTGCGAGTAACTGAACCCAGTTCCTGCGCTCTTTGAGGGCGCCCTCAAACTACTCCACCACCGCGATGATGGGCCCGTATCCGCCATGCGCCGGCGGATCATTGCGCCCGAACTCCGGCGCGTAGAGCCCAGGCGCCACGCCTCCATCGAGAAAGAGCGCATTACTGCAGCCGAGGCCATCACGGAAAACCCGAGCAAACTCGTAGAAGCTCACCCAACCCTTGCTGATAACGAAATGTATCTTGGTTGGGCTCGACACTCCGACGCCGTCCCGCGGTTTGCGATCGGTTGAGTTCACGATGAAAGCTGGATGGATCGATCCGTCGATCACCAGCATTGGCCCTGATTGGGTGGCGAACTCTGCTTTTGGCCTGCGGGCGACAAAGCGCCCTGTCTCTACGACGCCGGCTTCCTTGTCCCCGACATAGAAAACGCCATTGGGCTTTTTGTAGAAATTCGGTATCTGACTCGGCGAACCTCTGCGGGAAGCCACATTGGCCGGTCTCAGTTCACGGCCATTCTCGACATGAAGGCCGACAGGCCGGAAATCGTCCTGATACATGCCGCCGTTTATGGCGAATTGCAGCGACTTACCCTTGGCTTCGAGGTCCGCAGCAAGGGCCGCAAAGGTCCTGTATGGCTCACCACCGTTGCGGAGCCAGAAGACACGCAAGTCGTCCTTCGTCGGGTCGAAGCTGCAAACGACATAGGACGCACCCTCGAAGGACTCGCTTCGACACGGCTCGGCCTCGGCCGTTGCGGGGGCGCCAACGAACAGCAATGCCACTACGCCGAACTTAATCGCAGGAGAGGTCATGCACCATGCTAGCGGCTTAATGCGTCCGCCGCGAGTACAGCCGATCTAGTCAGGATTTAGCTGTCGCCGCGCTGAAACCGGCATCAGAAGCGTCTGAGCTTCAAGAGGCTCCGTTCGGCAAACTTCAATGAGCTCCCCCCGCCCCCGGGTTATGTTAGACAACCAATCGATATGCCGAACTCCGACCATCATCCGCGTCATGTTGTGGTCGAGGATCGCAGCCCTGCCGCCGACGCGCGACAGTGCTCGCCGTCGGCCGCGCGCAATCGCGGGCCAATTCTAGAGGTGCTGACTTGCGTTCTGCCGAAGAAGGGTATCGTGCTCGAAATTGGCTCCGGTACTGGGGAGCATGTGGTCTGCTTTGCCAAGGCCCTCCCGAGGCTCGTCTGGCTGCCAAGCGATCCCGACACGGCCTCGCGCGCCAGCATCGAGGCGTGGATTGCTACCGAAGGGCTCGCCAATGTGCGAACGCCGGTCGCCCTCGACGCCCGCTGGGGAATTTGGGGCGTGGAGGATGACGCGCCGTTCGACGCGCTGATCTCCCTGAACATGGTCCACATCGCCCCTTGGGAGGCGGCGCTCGGGCTCTTTGCCGGCGCAGGCCGTCTCTTGGGGCCTGACGGGGTGCTCTTCTTCTACGGACCCTTTGTGCTAAGCGGGATACACACGGCAACGTCCAACGCGGCCTTCGACGCAGACCTCAAGAGGCGGGATCCGCGCTGGGGCGTGCGCGACGTAGACGATCTCGTTGGCGAGGGCGCGCTCCGCGGGCTGGAACTGCGCGAGGTCGTGAACATGCCGGCGAACAATCTTTCGCTCGTCTTTGCCAAGTCGATGCCGGCCACGCGAACTAATATCTAACGGGCTCGGAAGGAGTTTCCGGAGGATCAACGATTAATCCGCTCTTGTGGCTTACCGGTCACCAAAGCGGCTTCCATTCGTGATCAGATGGCTTTGTTAGTGTTCCGAAAAGTTGGGGGACTTGTGATGCGTACCTTCTTCGCGGCAGAGCCGCGCACTTTCGATTGGCAACCCGGCTTCAAAACCCAAACCTACACTGCACAACCGTTTCCACCGGTAGCTTGGGGGCAGGTTCCTTCAGGCACTCCGCCTGTCGTCACTTGGTGCGAGGCACTGCACCTGACCTGGATAACCAAGGACGCGGCTGACGCAAACTCTCATTAGGGCTCTAGCGGAAGCGGCCCTTTGCCATTGGCGCCGTTGAATCCGTTGGGAGCTGAGGGTTGTGGAACCGCGGGCAATCCATTGTTGTCGAATTGCCTCGGGCCAGGAATGTCTGCCGCCTTTTCGGTGTTCTCTTCAGGTCTTTCCTGTAGGGCTTCGCGCATGCTGCCGTCGAATTGCTCCATCTGAGAGACAATCTTTCGGGCGAGTTCAAGGTAGCGTTGATGGAGCATCACTAGCCGACGTCTGAGATCTTCCTGCGTCGCGTGGGACGCCATTAGGTCTCTTTCCTGCGCAGCCAGTCGCTTTCGGAGACTGTTTCGATCCGCAATCAATCTTTGCACGGCAGCCGCTCCTGCGACTGCTGCACTTTCGATTTCGTGATCAGTCTCAACCTGGTCGATGTGGTTCGATCCCTCAGTCATTTCTCTACTCCCGTGTTGCGCATCGCACCCGTTATACGCGCGACCCCGCCGAATATTTGGCGGTGAAATGTGCCGAATTATGGCCCCAGACGGTCCGACGCCACCTTCCATCGCTCAGAGAGCAGGATTATGCGTCGGCCTGACCAGCACGAGTTGTGGCGTTCTGTGCCGGCTGATCGGAAAACGATTACCCAAGACAACGTGTTCCCGTCACGTTGGCGAAATTCGGCGGGACTCGAACGTCAGTTTTTGGTCAAAAGTAGGCCCACGCAGGCAGACAGAAGCGGGTTCGCTGCTATAGGTGCGTCAGACGACGCTCTAAGGTGGCGAGGATGCCGTTGGCCGGCAGCAGTGTAATTTGCCGGCTTGATGCCGATCATCACCTCGGGCGAGCTGTTGAAATAACGGAAGGGATTGCGCATCGCCGGAGGCCAAGGATTCTCGCCAGGAGGCTCAAGCCAATTTACTCTGACAATGCCCAGCCATCGCTAAATGGCCCATCAATGGCCCTTTCCCAGCCGACTTTCCGTCTTCTTTTTCCGTAGCTTGGTGCTGCGCTAAAGCGTCCGGACCGATTTGAATTGTCGTCGGTCCTCTTCCTTTCCCCATCGAACAATCGGAGTAATCACGATGAAGCGCATCGCGGCATTTACGTTGATTTTGGCTTCCCTGGCGACGCCGGCTTTTGCTCAAGTGGTCCGTGCCACGTGGTACGGCAACGAGCTTCGGGGACATCGCACCGCCTCAGGCGAAACGTTCAATCCGGGGGGAAAGACAGCTGCACACAAGTCCTTGCCATTCGGCACCTGCCTGGTCATTGGAAATCCAAAGACGGGCCGCAAGGTTGCGGTGCGAGTGAACGATCGCGGTCCCTTCACGCCGGGTGTCGAGCTGGATCTTTCAGCGGGAGCGGCAGAGGCTATTGGTATGCGATCGACACAAAACGTGACGATGAGCCATTGCTAGTGTGAGCCAGCCCCATGGAGGAGCTGAGCTGCTTGCAGCTGTATTCTGTGGACAGCCACGGCGCAGAGTTGAAGCCCATCTGGCTCTACTGCGAGCATACAATTTCTCCTTCATTGAGGTCGACCAGCCCCGCTTCGCTCCCTGATGCGGGGTTCTTTTTTTGCCCCTCCAGATGCGCCGCCGTCCGCAGCCGAGAGGCCCTCGAGGGCTGCACGACGCTCGGGCTCGATAATGCCTCCGGCGGCGGTGTCAAACTAATGCGAAGCCGACAAGAAGACGCATCTGAGCGTTCCTTCCCGTCGAGCCTCAGCAAATCATGGCCGAGTTGAGTCAAACCAACGCAAACAGGCTATCAGGCTTGCTAGATCAAGTCGCGCCAGAGCAATGATCGGTTAACCGCGAATCAGCGAGGCTTGCGCTTCGGGCATGCGATTTGTGCGTAGTCCACCTCAACGGCCCCGGTCCCTATTCCGGGGCCGTATTGCCTGGAGGACAGAACATGGCCAAAGGCTCGCGCTACATTATTTGGGCTCATCGCGATGCCCTCAGTGTCTTCGGCCCAGCCGCCAATCTGGTCATCCGAAACGGCGCTCTTCTTTCCTTTGAGGACAGAACCGGCGCGCATCGTGAGTGTGATCGACTTAACGCGCATCCGGGTAATCCTCACGTCGTGCAGCGGCGGATAGGCGTCGGTCCAATAAATCGCCGGCACATTCCTAGCGGAGTGCAGTGCGGACTAAGCCGCTGCCCTCTTTAGCGCGAACGACTCGATGGCAACTATGACCCTCATCGCGCTGTGTCGGCTCAGGCTACCATTAGACCGACCAAGCCTCGCTATACGCCACCGCTTCCGCAAGCGCCGGTGACGCCCATCTCTGGTCAACCTGGGACTTCGCGCCATCCGCAATGGCTTTCTCTCGCTCTTGCACTGCAGCCGCGGCGAACCTACCCAAAGAAGCGTTCGTCACTCGTATAGCTGCTGCGCGCACGGACAACGTGGAGTTTGGCGGCGATTGGTAAGTACCGCCAGACGATCATGCGATCCTATCGGATCGTCTGAAGGCGGGATCTTTTGAACCTCACCTCAGAGCGGAGTTGATTTTGCCGATGAGCGAGAACCATTGGGTTCGTTCGTCTGCCCCAAGCTCGCTCGCCGCGTGCTCGCTCGTCCATCGCACATACGCCTTTGCGAGTTTGTATCTTGAGAAGCCTGTAGCTTGCGAGACGAACACATCCACGATGGCCCGCTCAGGCTGGGATGCCGCCTCGGCCGTAACATCCCAACCCAAAGAATCTTTGGCGACCCTGATAAGAGTAGCTCTGAGCAAGTCCTCGATTTGTGGCGCTTTTACCTTGCCCACGTATGCATCGCGAATTCGGATAATCCCTCTATGCCCGAGCTTGTGAGCGAGGAGCTCTTGCTTAGCGGCTTGCTCACCGACTGGGTCGGACTCGAGAAGAGCTGCCACCTTAAGCTTATGTGCGTGCAGGATCGTGGCGTAGTAGACAAGCTTCCCAGCGCTATCGCATGGGATCATCTCGATCCTTTCGTTGAGATCGCCGAGCCCGGCTGACCTCAGCAACTCACTGGTCGCCTCCAGGTACCAAAAATCAGTAAGGCTCTCGAGCACGAGATTTCGCTGTTGAGCGAACAGACTTTGGGCGAGGTCGTAGCCGAGCGCTTCCTGCAATGGAAGAAGTGCAGTCGGGTCCTCGGCTGATGCAAGGGTGTGGACTTTCGTGCCGCCTCTCCGGTCAACCAGTTCAACGACCCGAACCAAATCCAACTCGTCTGGGCCGATAAGGAACGGCGAATGAGCTGTGTAGATTGTCTGATTCGACCTTGCCAACCGTGAGAGTGTCTCTCGAAACTCTCGTTGTTTGTGGCCGTGCAAATTTAACGCAGGCTCATCGAGCAGAAGGATCGCGTTCTTATGCTTCCCTTCCGCCTCCGCAAAAAACACAATGAAGAACGACACGAGCCACTGGAAGCCCTCGGAACGCTGATCTAGCTCGATTTCAACGCCGAGATCGTCCTCAACGGCGACTTTGAGATATTGCCCGTCGGCGGTTATGCGCAGACGGTCCGCTTCCGCGCTCTGTCGGGTTGGATTCCAAACTGAGCGGATTTCGTCCGTAAGCCTGACACTCGCGGCATTCAGTCGATACGCGCGTTTGTCGAGTTGATCCCTATAAGCCTTGAAAGCAGCTTGGCTGGACGGCTCGGGCTCGCTGACCTTGCCTAACTCGGATAAATCACGGGGCGCAAATCCGAGGAGCTTCAAAAGGCACTCATTTCCAAAATCGTACTGATTGTCGTCAAGCAGCCCTTTCTCGATTCTCGTGGCCAGATGCTCGAGATGAATAATCGGATGAACACGAAAGTAGTTGCTGAAAAGCACGAAGACGGGGAGCCGTTCGTGCAGGGTTTTCAAGACGGCATTCCGACGCTGCTCAATGCCGCAAGCCGCTTTCAGCATCTCGAAGCGAGCGCGCTCTTTTTCATCCTTCTCCGAAACGTGGGAAAGGTTTTTCGTAAGCCAGCCATTCAAGCTACTCGCCACATCGCCACCGATGATGCTGTCGTCGGTCCACGCCGAGGCAAGTGAAGCGAGCTCTGTGCTTGGTGCTTTATTCGCGGAGGCACCCTCGGTGGCGGAAGCCGCGTTCTTGGTCCATGTGAGACGATAAGCGCTGAAGTTCGCTTTTGAATTCGGCAAAAATTTTGGGCTTGGGACCGCCTTCCAGACGATGCCACCAGCTGTTATCCAGCCGCCGTCCAAAGATATAGATTGAGTTCTGAAAATCCGGTGGAACGGAGGCCAAGTCATATTCGTCGAGAATGAAATAGCCGATGACCACGTCAGTTTCTGCGGGATCGACTCTTCCCGTCGCAATTTCGTTGTAGTGCGCACGTGGGTAGTCGCGCAGAGCCTCAAACTTCGGAACGTCATCAGGTGGATTGATTTGTTGTAAGGCTCGAAGGAGGGCCGTCTTTCCTGCTTCGTTTGGCCCTACCAAGATCGTCTTCGCACGCTCTACATCAAAGGGGCCCGAGTCGACGATACTGCGATAGTTTTTAACTTGCGCCTTTACGAGCTTCATTCCCCGGCCCTCGAGCGTTACGCCTTAAATTGAGGGTACCACGTTACACAATCCGTCAGCGGGAGGTGGTGGCGCTCTCCAAACTCTCGCATTGGCGCAAGCTCAGGCCGGTGCATCGCGGCGATGAACCTGGGCCGGGGGCGCGATCGCCTCCACAGACATCGCTCCGCTGGCACTAACCACGAATTCTCGAGCCTTGAGTTTTAGAGTGGCCTTCAGCACGCACATCTGCCGCCAGCACCTCGATCGGCTTAGCGGACATGAATGACTGGCTGGCGTTGGACCCTAGTACGAAGGGTCGAAGAAGATTCCGGCCGCCTCAGCGATCTTGGGATCTAGCGGGCGCGCCGGCGGGGAGAGCAGAAAGATGAGAAGGAAATATATGTGGTGGCTTATCGCGGTTGTGGCTGTGGTTCTGCTGGGCGCCGCGTTATGGGGGCCGATTGTGAGCAACGTCGAACAGCCGAAATACCAGGTGGTCGAGAGTAGCGGCAACATCGAGATACGCGACTATACACCGATGATCGTGGCTGAGGCGGAAGTATCTGGGGACCGGCCCGATGCCATTGGCAAGGGCTTCCGTATCATCGCCGATTACATCTTTGGGAATAATACTGCGGCGCAGAAGGTGCCGATGACCGCTCCCGTCACCCAACAGGGGAGCGAGACGATCGCGATGACCGCGCCGGTGACGCAGCAAGGCGACGGGAACACCTGGCGGGTGCGCTTCGTCATGCCGTCTAGCTACACGATAGAGACCTTGCCCAAGCCCAACAATCCCGCCGTAAAGCTGAAAGAAATCGGAGCCAAGCGCTACGCGGTGATCCGCTTTTCCGGCATGGCGGGTGAAGACAGCCTTAAGCGCCGTACAGAGGAACTGAATGCATTCATCAGTGCGAAAAATCTCACGCCCCTATCAGCCCCCACTTACGCCTTTTATAACCCGCCCTGGACCCTGCCTTTCCTCCGCCGCAACGAAGTGATGGTGGAGATCCACGCGTCCGCCCGCGAATAGCGCGGGTCTATCTTGACGACCGATGCTGCTAATTCGTTCCCCGAAATGAACTGGAGTCGGGAGTGGTTCGGTCGGCTTCCTGCCAACATCGGACAGGCGACATTGCGGCGATGACAACAATTGCCGAGCACGACGTGCGGCCTTCGCGGCGATAGCTGTGCGGCGCGCTTGAGTCGAAATACATCGCGTCTCCCGTGTCGAGCACGAAATCTTCCCCGTCGATGTTGACGACGAGCTGTCCCTTGATGACGTAGATGAGTTCCGCGCCCTCGTGTTGGTGCGGCTCTGACGGCTTCGATTGGATCGGAAACTCGGCCAAGAACGCCTCCATCTTTCGATCGGTGACGGGGAAATCAAGGCTCTCGAATAGGTAGGACGGAGGAGCCTCGTCGGGCCGATTGGGCAGGCGAAGGCGATCCCCCTTGCGGATCACGGCTACTGCCGCCCGTTCATTGCTCTCGACGAAAAAGTGTTCCAGGCCCACGCCGAACACGAGCGCAATTCGAAGCAGGGTGGGCAGCGTCGGGAATAGCGCTCCGCGTTCGATCTTGGACAGCATGCCGGGTGACAAACCGGTGTGCTCGCCGAGCTGCACCAGTCCAAGCTTCTTCTTCAGCCGCAGCGCGCGGATCTTCGGGCCGATCTTGTAGTGCTCGAGCCCTGTGGCCAACGTCTCCGACAGCATCCCGCGTACCTCTTTTTCCGCTGAGTGGAACCGTCGCCAGTGTATTTTCTCTAGGAGAAAATACAAGACACTTTCACGAAAATATTACTAGCAATCAAATGCATTATCGCTATATGCAAACCACCCAACAGCCCCGTGGCTGTGCATTCGAACGAACACGAGGAGCGAATAGTCATGAAGTCTCAGTTTGCATATGTCATGGCCGCCGCAGTGGCCGCCATCGGTCTAGCCCTGGGCAGCGCAGACACGCGCGCGGCTCAGAAGGACGTCGTCGAGACTGCGGTCAACGCGGGCCAGTTCAAAACGCTTGCCGCCGCTCTGGGCGCAGCCGACCTCGTCAACACGCTGAAAGGCAGCGGTCCGTTCACGGTGTTCGCGCCGACCGACGAGGCCTTCGCCAAGCTGCCGGCGGGAACGGTCGAGAACCTCTTGAAGCCTGAGAACAAGGATCAGCTTGTCGCGATCCTCACCTATCACGTGGTGCCTGGGAAGGTGATGGCGGCCGACGTGATCAAACTTAAGGAAGCCAAGACCGTGAACGGCAAGATGCTCGACATCGAGACGAAAGGCGATTCCGTAATGGTGAACGACGCGAGAGTCACCGCGACCGATATCGGTGCATCAAACGGCGTCATTCATGTCATCGATACGGTCATTCTGCCGCCGAAGAGCTAACCCCCGAGCCGGGTCGCCGCCCGTGCGGCGGCCCGAACCTCGCTCAATCAGCCGCAAATCCGGCTGCGACCAACATGGAGAAAGCTATGAAGCCCTTGAACCTGATCACTCTCATTCTCCTTATCGTCGGCGGCCTCAACTGGGGCCTCGTCGGGCTGTTCAACTTTGACCTGGTGGCAGCGCTTTTCGGCGCGGGCTCCATGCTCGCCCGCATTGTCTACATTCTGGTCGGCCTGTCCGCACTTTGGCAGGTGGTTCCACTCTTTGCAGCCTTCGGAAGTGACCAACCGTCCGCGCTTCGCGGGCGCTCGGCTCACTGAAGGGCGACGCCCCGCTGCCAGATTGTCCCCCCGGCGGCAGCGGGGCGCACCCGGCTCTCAAGCAGCTTCGTACTGAAGAATGATCACATGAGGATCACATGAGAGACATGCAGCTCATTTATGCGTCGAGGCCTTTCGGTTATGACGATCTGACTTTAACCAGCATCCTAATGCAGGCACGAGAAAACAATGCGCGAAACGGCATCACAGGTGCCCTGATTTGCCGCGAAGATGTGTTCCTGCAAATCCTCGAGGGTCCACGCGATCTCGTAACATCCACCTTCTCACGTATCTTGCGCGATGAGCGTCATGTCGATGTCGTCAACCTTTTATCGAGCGAAATCGACAGACGCCTATTTCCCAAATGGTCCATGCGGCACGATCCGGCTCAGAGCTGGATGTGGACACCTGAAGAGGTAGCAAGGGGGGCTATCGGTAGGGCTTCCGATCGGGAGATACGCGGCATCTTTGAAAGGCTAGCAAGAGCATCAATGCATGTGGCCAGCACCTGCGCCCCCACCCACTTGTGCCTTGGCGACATTCCCCAGCGAATGCGCGTCAAGGTAAGCTGACCTGCCGTTCGTTGACCCTAAGCAGACATGTCGCAGGTTGCTACTCACGGGTCTTGGGAGCGGTTATTCTACATTGGTGTTCCGAGCATTCCGGATTCGGACACAGCTCGACCAAAGGCGAATACGTAGATGCCGGCCCAAAGACTCCTCTCCTATCCCGTCTGGGACATGGCGACGCGGTGGTTTCATTGGGTCAATCTGCTTTGTGTCTTCGCGCTGGCAGCCATCGGTACCGGCATCCTCTTCGAGAAGGAGCTCGGCGTAACCGACAGCGGCAAAATCCTTTTGAAGACTACCCACGTTTGGTTCGGCTACGTCTTCGCTGTCAACTTGGCTTGGCGCCTGATCTGGACCTTCATTGGCAATCGGCACGCAAGATGGTCTGCTATCCTTCCGTTCCAATCTGGTTACGGAGCAGCATTCAAGAGCTATCTGCGTGAGCTAATCGGCGGCGATGTACGCCCCTACCTGGGCCATAACCCTATCGCGCGTGCGTCGGTCTCGATACTCCTTGTTCTCCTTATCTTGCAGGCTGTCACTGGTCTCGTCCTCGCCGGAACGGACATCTATTACCCACCATTCGGTCATTGGATTGCCAGCTGGATTGCGGCGCCGGGGATCGATCCTTCGACAATTGCGCCATACGACAAGACTGGCATCGATCCCGCATCGTGGGAGGCGATGCGCGCGTTCCGCTCAGTATTCTTGACCATCCACTACTGGAACTTTTACGCCCTTCTCGTCGCAATCGTGATCCATATCACCGGAGTGGTGGTGACCGAACTGCGTGAAGGAGGCGGCATTGTCTCCGCCATGTTTACGGGGCAAAAGGTATTCGATCGGGAACCACGCGACGATGTTGGGCCACGCATGTGACGAGATCGAACTGAGAACTGGCGCATCGCATCGGTATGGAGCTCGAGGTGGCAAGCTCCTCAGTGGCTTTGCTGGTGTTTGGGGTGTGGACGGGCTAACACGCTCTCGTCACGTGAGGCGACCTTACCATCGCGTACCATCCCGCCAAGAAATGACCTCACCGCTTCGGCGACCTCATCAGGAAATTCCTCATGAACTCCTAGCTTGCCGCTGGGCAGCTCGACAGAGCGGACATTCGGGAGAGTCGCGAGGGCCTGCATTTCTGCCTTCGATCTTCTCGGCGTTGCGGCTCCGTACAGCACCAGAATGGGCTCTTTGAAGCGCCGCGCTGCTTCGACGAAATCCGAGCGGCTCGCCATCAGGTCGAGCATTCCTGTGACAAAGCGAATCGATGCGTGCCGTGCCCCGGTTGCACGGACGACTGTCAACTTCTGAGTTAAACGCTCGCCTTGGAGCCAGTCTGGGTCGACGTAAACGTGCCCACGCGCCATCATACGCACGACTGGAGGATTGACGTTCAGCCGGTAAAGGAGCTGGCCCAGCACAGGCAGATCCCCGACTCGGGCGATCCATTCTCCCAACTTACGTTTTCCTCCCATCATTGTCGGCAATGGGCCGCGCCATGTTGGCGCGATCAGACACAGCAGCCCGGTGGAATTCGGAGCAGCAGCACCAATGGCGAGGGCATAACTCGCCGCGTGCCCCGCAGCCACTGTTGCGAGTGGTCGAGGTACCACCTCGGTGAGGACGTAGCGGAGAAAAGCAAGGTAGGCGTCGGGTCGCCACTGGATTGCCGGGCGTGGCTCGTCCCCAAAGCCTGGCCAGTCGATCGCCACGGTGGTGAAGTTCGATGCAAGCCGTTCCTGAAGGAGACGCATTTCGCGCCTGGTCGAGATCGAGCTCAGAGCAGGCAGCAGAAGAACCGTTGGTCCTGCACCAAGCCGGTCAACTCCGACCCGAACCACTTGGCTCTCCCAATTCCACACGATGTAATCGAGCGGTGCGCTCCTCATGGCTAGCAAGTGGTCCTATTGTCACGCTCAGCCGATATGCCGAGTGCTGGCATGGGCGCTGGTCAATGGCAAACGACTGCGCAGGGATATAGCGTGTATTAGCTGCTCCTTCAGTAGGGTGGAATACCTGCCCATGCCGTTCATGGCACATAACGGACGTCGATGCTGACGCTCAGCATGTCCGTTTCAGGGGTAAAATGGACATCCATAATTCGCTCGCTAATGTCCGCTTCTGACCCAAAGCAGAAGTTACTCCCTCACGGATGCGCTCTAAAAACGTTTTGTTGTTGGGGTTTGTCGTGCGGCCCAATGCGGCCTCCACCTTCAACAAAGTGTCCACCTGTGGCACTATCTGACCACATCACGATACGCCACTGGAGGGTCTACCATGCCGCGTTCCTCATCAGCCAACTCCGGTCTCGCTTTCGACCGCCCGATCGACCCCATAACACGCCGTGAAGTTCTGCAAGGTTCGATTGCTGTCGGCATGGCGCTTCTGCTCAGCGGTCCGCGCGCCTTCGCGAAACCCCCTAAGCCCTCAGGCAAATCGGTAATCGTCATCGGAGCGGGCTTTGCCGGCCTCGCCGCGGCCCATGAGCTGCTCTCCGCAGGCTACCAGGTGACGGTACTAGAGGCCCGCGAACGCGTGAGCGGCAGGGTCGCTTTTCAATAATTTTGTTCCGGGCCGCTCGGTCGAAGGCGGCGGGCGAATTGATCGGCAGCAACCATCCGACCTGGGTGGCCTATGCCAAGAAGTTCGGCCTAGAGTTCAACGACATTCCCGAAAGCGGAGACTCAACGCCCGTAGTGATTGACGGAAAGCTTCTCACCGACGAGGAAACCGAACCTTTGTGGGAGGAGCTGGAAAAGATCCAAGCGCGGATCACTAAGGACGCGAGACCCGTTGTCCAAGACCAGCCGTGGAAGACTCGAAACGCAAAGGCGTTAGACCAGCGGACCGTTGCTGAAGCGCTATCTAGCATCAAGGCCCCCGAACTGGCGATGAAGCTTATGACGGCGGAGATAGTTGCCGACCAGGGCCCGAGCGCCGATCATCAGAGCTATCTTGGGCTGCTGGCGCAGGTTAAGGGCGGCGACTCAGCAAATATTGGACCGAGTCTGAAGTGTATGTGTGTAAGGGCGGCAATCAGCAGCTCGCGCAGAAGCTTGCTGAAGCGATTGGTAGCGAGCGCATCCTTTTGAACACGCCTGCAAATAGCGTGACGATTAAGGAGAATCAGGTCGTCGTCACCGGTGCGAACGGCAAAACTTTGACTGCTGACGATGCGATCCTTGCCATTCCTCCTTCGGTGTGGAGTAACATCAAGTTCGATCCGGCTCTGCCTGAAGGGTTGCGGCCACAAATGGCGAGCGCTGTGAAATACTTAATGTCGCTCAAGAACCAATTCTGGCTGGCAGACAAACTCTCCCCCAATTCGGAGAGCAACGGCAACATTCAATATACTTGGGATGGGGCGGCGGGCCAGGAAGGCGATGCGCCGGCTGCGATGGTCGCCTTTTCCAGCGGTGAAGCAGCCGAGGCGATGCGGGCTATCGCCGCGGACAAGCGTGACGCGGCATATGCCGAAGAGCTGGCGATACGTTATCCGCACCTTGCTCAGGCTTTTGTCGGCAGCCGCTTCATGGACTGGCCCGCCGCGCCATGGACGCTTACCGGCTACTCCAATCCGGCTCCAGGCGAAGTGACCACGGTTGGCCCACTATTGTATGCCGGAGTGGGAGACCGGCTGCATTTCGCCGGCGAGTATGCCTGCTACAAGTTCAC
>CAVYZG010000008.1:0-79650 GCA_963772925.1 uncultured Alphaproteobacteria bacterium | reverse complement strand
GATTCCACCAGCCAGGCGCGCGGCGCGTAGTCGATGACGAAATGAGCGAAGTCGGGCTGGCCGGTGACCGGACAGAGACAGGTGAATTCCGGGCAGGTGAAGCGCGCGACATAGGGCGTGTCGATATGCGGATTGGGCACGCGCTCGAGCAGGGCTTGCGCCGGCGATTTGGGAACCGGAGCCTCCGTCCCGAGCTGCCGCAGTCCTTTGATCTTGCGCGCCATCGCTCCTACTCCGCCGCCAGACGCGGCCGCGGCCCGCGATAGACGCAGCCTTCATGACAGGAATCGCGCGCCACCTCGATCTCGGCCAGACCAGGCAGCCGGTTGTGCAAGCGGTCCCATAGCCAGATCGAGATCCGCTCCAGCGTCGGCGCCTGAAGCCCATCGACTTGGTTGAGCATGCGGTGATCGAGCGCCTCGCGCGCATCGGCGATGGCCTTCTCGACGCTTTCCAGATTCATCACCAGGCCGGTCTCGTTGTCGGGCTCGCCGTCGAGCGTGACGCGCACGCGGAAGGAATGTCCGTGCACCCGCGCATTGGGATGCCCGGCCGGCGCCGACGGCAGAAAATGGGCGGCTTCGAAGAAGAACTCTTTATAGATGCGCATGGTCGCTGTTTAGGGGATTTCGCGTGTCTCTGCCAGGGTTTAGGGGAGGCCGAGCAGCTTGTGGGTTTGCAGGCTCAAGCGCCATTTGGGATGGGCCAAACAATACTCAATGGCCGCGCGGAGATGGCCAGGCGACCGCGCTCCCTCATCCATCGGCTGGAGCAGGAAATGAGCGAAATCGAGTGTCTCGAGCGTCCGCGGATCGAGCGCGGCTTGGGGATAGACGAGCTTCAGCTCGTCGCCCGAACGCTGCGTAAGCGGGGCGCCGGCCTTGGGGCTCACGCAGATCCAGTCGATCGCGCGCGGCACCGGCAGCGTGCCGTTGGTCTCGATGGCGACCTCGAAGCCCGTTCGGTGCAGCGCTCGGATCAGCGCCTCGTCGACTTGCAGCATCGGCTCGCCGCCGGTCAGCACCACATAAGGCGGCGTGCCTGAATTGCCGCGCCACATTTCACGGCAAGCGCCGGCAAGGTTTTCCGGCGTGACGAATTTTCCGCCGCCCGGGCCGTCGGTGCCGACGAAATCGGTGTCGCAGAAATTGCAGATGGCATCCGCGCGGTCCTGCTCGCGGCCGGACCACAGATTGCAGCCGGCGAAACGGCAGAACACGGCCGGCCGGCCGCTCTGCGCGCCTTCGCCTTGCAGCGTGTAATAGATCTCCTTGACCGCATACATGTTCGGAAATTGGCCCTTAAGGTCCTGAGAAGCAAGACATGCCACGTCCTTGCCGCGGCGCTTTCACGCGTCCGGTTGATGACGGGTTCCCCCCGAAGGGGGTGGCGCGCCGAAAGACGCAATCGTGTAGCTCGCGATCCGAAGATCGCGCGGGCGCCTCTTGGCGCGCCATTGCGATGACTTGTCGTACGCCGGCCCCGCTTTCGCTGCACCTTGCCCCGCTGCCCGGCCTGGACCACGTCTAACGGGCCAGACAGCGTTTGGTATAGGCCGGCGAGTCGTCAGCCAGCTCCTGGCAGGGCCTCGTAATGGACCCGGGGGGAGCCCGGCGCCGCCCCGAGTGCTTCACTCGCGTCGAGTGAAACCCGCAGGGACACCGCACCTCGTCCCGCCTCACGACGCCTAGAGAAACGCCCCTTCAGAAGGACGAGGTGGGATCAGTGTAAGCGAGATTTGAGAGCCGGGGCCTATGGGGGGATAGCGCACCGCACTCTCGTCACGGGCCAGATCACGGCTTGGGCGATTCCTTCGGCAAGATCTTGTCCGGAGGATTGGTGCCGGGCGGATTGATCGAGCGGATGAAGGCGATGATCTTCCACAGATGGTCGGAGGTCTTGATGGTGGCGCCCATCGGCGGCATCGGCGCGTGCACGGTGCCCCAGCCCAAGCGCGTGTAGCCCTGCTTTTCCAGATCCACCGAGCCCAGCGTCACCAGCCTGAACAGCACGTCGTCGGTATTGCCCCAGAACCAGACGCCTTGAGTCAGAGCCGGGCAGATGCCGCCGCCGCCCGTGCCGCCGTGGCACTCGTTGCAGCCCGGCAGACGGAACAGCTTGACCAGATCCGGATCGTCCTTCGCCAGCTTGGCGTAATCCGGATAGGGACTATGCAGCTGTCCGACGGGGACTTTCTTCACCAGCTCAAGCGGCGGCGTCTCATCCCCGGCCTTGCAGCAGACGCTGTCCGATGCGGTCTTGTCATCGACCGCACCGGCCGCCCATGGCAAGCCGACAACACCCAACAGGCCGATCCCCAAGAGTCCGAGCAGGATCTTGCCGGCCGGGCGCTTTCGCATTGGCATCATCGAGCATGTCCTCCCTGACACTCCGGAGACGATCTCCTGAGAGGTATCAAGCTTGGGTGGGCTTGCTCGGAAGCTTAGTGCGGAGCGTCGCCCTCACGCATCCTTCCGGGGATCACTTTTTCGGGAGGATTCGTTCCGGGCGGATTGAGCGAGCGAATGAAGGCGATGATCTTCCACAGATGGTCGGCAGTCTTGATGGAGACAGCCATCGGCGGCATCGGCGCGTGCACGCTGCCATATTGGTAACGCACGAAGCCCGATTTCTCCAGCTCCGCCGAGCCCAACGTCACCAGCCTGAACAGCACGTCGTCGGTATTGCCCCAGAACCAGATGCCCTGACTGAGCGCCGGGCACATGCCGCCGCCGCCGCCGCCGCCGTGACATTCGTTGCAGCCGGGCAGACGGAACTGCTTGACCAGATCCGGGTCGTCCTTCGCCATCTTGGCGTAATCCGGATACGGACTATGCAGGCCGCCCGGAGCCACCTTCTTTACCAGCTCGCCCGGCGGGGTCTGGTCGCCCGCCTTGCAGCAGGCATCCCCCGTTGCGGCGGCTTCCCCCTCCGCAGCCGCCATGGCGGGATCGGAGCCCTCGTCGACGGCGTGGGCCACCCATGGCAGACCGACCACGGCAACGAAACTCAGTGCGAACAGTCCGGCGACGATCGTGCCGAATTTACGTTTTTGCATTGGTGTCATTGAGCATTTCCCCTTTTGGCCGGCGGAGAATAACAGGGGTTGGAGGGATATGTTGACGCTGCGGCAGTTTGTAGCCATTCCGCGCCTTGCAGGGTCGGGCAGGGGGCTCGAACCACGTTAACCGCGCTGACGCTGGACGGCGGCGCCACGCGAAGCCTGCCACGCGGCAAAGCCCTTGGCGCGGAGCTCGCAGGCCGGGCAGGCGCCGCAGCCATAGCCCCAATCGTGCCGCACGCCGCGCTCGCCGCGATAGCAGGTATGGGTCTCCGCGACGATGAGATCGACCAGGCCATCGCCGCCAAGCTGTTCGGCCAGCGCCCAGGTGTCGGCCTTGGTCAGCCACATCAGCGGCGTGGCGATGGTGAAGGGGACCTCGGTGCCGAGCCTGATCGCCTGCTCCAGCGCGCGGAGCGTGGCGTCGCGGCAATCGGGATAGCCGGAAAAATCCGTCTCGCACATGCCGCCGACCAGCGCGGTCAGCCCGCGGCGGTAACCGAGCGCGGCCGCATAGGTGAAGAACAGGAGATTGCGTCCGGGCACGAAGGTCGAAGGCAGGCCCGTTGCCAGCATCTCGATCTCGGCATCGGAGGTGAGCGCGGTGTCGCCGATGGCGCCGAAACTCGTCACGTCAATGACGTGATCGGGCCCGAGCCGCGCCGCCCAGTCGGGAAAGCGGCGCGCGAGCTCTGCGCGCACGCGCTGCCGGCAGTCCAATTCGATCGCGTGGCGCTGGCCGTAGTCGAAGCCAACCGTCTCGACCCGCTGGTAGCGGTCGAGCGCCCACGCCAGGCACATGGTCGAATCCTGCCCGCCGGAGAACAGCACCAGCGCGCCTGACGCCTTCGCCGTCATAGGCTCTTGCCGTCGAAGGCCATCGGGCTGAGCGCGGTTGGATCGACGTCGTCGAGGCAGCGAACATTGACCGCGATCATCTCCGCTCCGTCGGGTCTCGCTCCCCGGGCGAAGGAGCCGACGCCGCACTGGCCGCAGAACAGGTGATGCACGACCTTCTTGTTGAACTGATAATCGGTCAGATCGCTCTCGCCCGACAGCAGGGTGAACTGCGCGGCCGGCACGAAGGTCAAAAGCGCGCCGCGCTTCTGGCAGATCGAGCAGTTGCACGACAGGACCGGTTCGAGTGCGGTCTCGACCTCATAGCGCACCCGGCCGCAATGACAACCGCCGCGATATTTGGCCATCTCCGCCACGGAAACCTCCTTGCGCTCACTCCCCAACCAGATAAAACGCGGGGCGCGAAGCGTGTCACGCGGCACGGTCTCCCGCAAGCTCAACTCACCCTCGCAAGGCTTACCATGACCGCCATCGCCACCATCATCGGCCGGGAAATTCTGGACAGCCGCGGCAACCCGACCGTCGAGGTCGATGTCGTGCTGGACGACGGCCATCATGGCCGCGCCGCGGTGCCGTCGGGCGCCTCGACCGGCGCGCATGAAGCGCATGAGCTTCGCGACGGCGGCGCCCGCTATGGCGGCAAGGGCGTGAAGAAGGCGGTCGAAGCGGTCAATGGCGAGATCCGCACCGCGCTGCATGGCTTCGACGCCACCGATCAAAGCGGGCTCGACCAAGCCTTGCGCGATCTCGACGGCACCGAGAACAAGAAGCGGCTCGGCGCCAACGCCATTCTCGGCGTGTCGCTTGCCAACGCCAAGGCCGCTGCATCGTCGCAAGACCTGCCGCTTTACCGCTATGTGGGCGGGGCGGAGGCGACGCTGCTGCCGGTGCCGATGATGAACATCATCAATGGCGGGGTGCATGCCGACAACCCGATCGACTTCCAGGAGTTCATGATCGCGCCGGTCGGCGCCGCCAGCATCGCCGAGGCGGTGCGCATGGGGGCGGAGGTTCTTCACGCCCTCAAGCACGCGCTGAAAGGCGCGGGCCACAACACCAATGTCGGCGACGAGGGCGGCTTCGCGCCCAACCTCGCCTCGGCGCGGCAAGCGCTCGATTTCGTCATGGCGGCCATCGCCGCCGCCGGCCTCAAGCCCGGCGAGGACATCTATCTCACGCTCGATCCGGCGGCGACGGAGTTCTACGGCGAGGACCGCTACTTCCTCAAGGGCGAGAAGCGCAGCCTCACCTCGGACCAACTCACCGCCTATTATGACGAGCTTGTCTCGAACTACCCCATCTACTCGATCGAAGACGGCATGGCCGAGGACGACTGGGAGGGCTGGGCCGCCTTGACGCAAGCTTTGGGCGACCGCGTGCAGCTGGTCGGCGACGATCTGTTCGTCACCAATGTCACCCGGCTGAAGCGGGGCATCGATCAGCACATCGCCAACGCCATCCTGGTCAAGGTCAACCAGATCGGCACGCTGACCGAGACGCTCGCGGCCGTGCGCATGGCGCAAGAGGCGGGCTACGCCGCGGTGATGTCGCATCGCTCCGGCGAGACCGAGGACGCCACCATCGCCGACCTCGCCGTCGCCACCGCGTGCGGGCAGATCAAGACCGGCTCGCTGGCGCGATCCGACCGGGTGGCCAAATATAACCAGCTCATCCGCATCGAGGAGGAGCTGGGGGCCAAGGCCCGCTATGCCGGGCGCGCGGTGCTGAAGCGGGCACGGTAACGGCGGCTTAACCCGCCTGGGGCGATTCTATCCGGCTTCGGGGGACCCATGCGTGTCACGGCTTTCATATTTCCGCTGCTGGCCTGCGGCGCGGCCGGCTATTTCGCCTATCACCTTCAAATCGGCGATCACGGCCTGAAAGCGCGCGCCGACCTCGAGCACCGCAAGGAAGCGCTCGAAGGCGAACTGGCCGGGCTCAGCGAGGTGAGGGGGCGGCTCGAGCGCGACGTGGCGCTGCTCCGGCCCGAAAGCCTCGACCCCGACATGCTGGACGAGCGCGCCCGCGCGATCCTCAACCTCGCCCATCCCGACGACCTCATCATGATGAAGCGCCGGCAGCCGCTGCCCGAAACCACGGCCTCCACGCCCAAGCGCTGAGCTTTCAGGTCCGTTCCGGCTCGTGCTAGCCTTCGAAGCGAATCCGAGGATCGCGTTCGAGGAGCCGACCGCAGTGACCCCGCCAAGCCTCACGCCCGGCGCCGCCAATCTCTGGCTCGGCGATGCCGACGCGGCCAATGCGCCGCGGCGCGCGAGCCTCACCCCGGAGCAAGAGCTGTCCGCCTATCGCCTGATGCTGCTGATCCGCCGCTTCGAGGAGAAGGCCGGGCAGCTTTACGGCATGGGTTACATCGGCGGCTTCTGCCATCTCTATATCGGCCAGGAGGCGGTCGTGACCGGCATGCAGATGGCGATCGCCGACGGCGACCAGGTCATCACCGCCTATCGCGATCACGGCCACATGCTCGCCGCCGGCATGGAGCCGAAGCGGCGTGATGGCCGAGCTGACCGGCCGCCGCCACGGCTACGCCAAGGGCAAAGGCGGCTCGATGCATATGTTCTCGGTGGAGAAGAACTTTTATGGCGGCCACGGCATCGTCGGCGCGCCGGCGCCGCTCGGCACCGGTCTCGCCTTCGCCAATAAATATCGCGGCAACGACCGCGTCTGCCTCACCTATTTCGGCGAGGGGGCTGCCAATCAAGGCCAGGTCTATGAAAGCTTCAACATGGCCTCGCTGGGCAAGCTCCCCGTGATCTACGTCATCGAGAACAATCACTATGCCATGGGGACCCATGTCGGGCGCGGCAGCGCGCTGGCCGAGGAGCTCTATCATCGCGGCTCGGTGTTCGGCATTCCCGGCGAGCAGGTCGACGGCATGGACGTGGCCGCGGTCAAATTCGCCGGCGACCGGGCGGTGGCGGGCGCGCGGCGCGGCGACGGGCCGAAGATTCTCGAAATGCTGACCTATCGCTATCGCGGCCACTCGATGTCCGACCCCGCCAAATACCGCACCCGCGAGGAGGTTCAGGACATGCGCGAGCACCGCGACCCGATCGAGCTGCTGCGCAAGCGCCTGCTCGACCAAAGCCGGGTCAGCGAAGAAGACCTCAAGGAAATCGATCGCGAGGTGCGCGCCCGCGTCAACGAGGCCGCCGAGTTCGCCCAAAGCGACCCCGAGCCCGATCCTGCCGAACTTTACACCGACGTCACGGCTTAAGCCGAGCCCGCTTCCCAAAGATTGATGCCAACCGAGATTCTGATGCCCGCGCTGTCGCCCACCATGGAGGAGGGCAAGCTCGCCAAATGGCTGGTGCGCGAGGGCGATGACGTGCGCGCCGGCGACGTGATCGCCGAGATCGAGACCGACAAGGTGACCATGGAGGTCGAAGCGGCCGAGGACGGGCGGCTCGGCAAGTTCCTGGTGGCGGAGGGCACCGAGCACATCCCGGTCAATCAGCCCATCGCCCTTCTGCTCACCGACGGCGAGGAGCGACCCCAAGCCGCAGCGCCACCCTCTCCCCGCCAGGGAGAGGGGGTTACGCGCGAGCTGGGCGAGAGCCTGCCCGATATCGAGATGGCGCCGGCCGGACCGCAACACGCGCCGGCCGAGCCGCGCCCCGAGCCCGAGATCCCGCCCGGCACCGAGATGGTCAGCTTGACCGTGCGCGAGGCGCTGCGCGACGCCATGGCCGAGGAGATGCGCCGCGATCCGTCGGTGTTCGTCATGGGCGAGGAGGTCGGCCAATATCAGGGCGCTTATAAAGTGACCCAAGGCCTGCTCGATGAGTTCGGACCGATGCGCGTGGTCGACACGCCGATCACCGAATATGGCTTTGCCGGCGTCGGCGTCGGCGCGGCCTTTGCGGGCTTGAAGCCCATCGTCGAGTTCATGACCTGGAACTTCGCCATGCAGGCGATCGACCACATCATCAACTCCGCCGCCAAGACGCTCTATATGTCGGGCGGCACGATACATTGCCCGATCGTGTTCCGCGGGCCGAACGGCGCCGCCGCCCGGGTCGCCGCCCAGCACAGCCAGAATTACGCCGCCTGGTACGCTCATGTGCCGGGGCTCAAAGTGATCGCGCCCTATACCGCCGCCGACGCCAAGGGTCTGTTGAAGGCGGCGATCCGCGATCCCGGGCCGGTGGTGTTCCTCGAGAACGAGATCCTGTACGGCCAGAGCTTCGAGGTGCCCAAGCTCGCCGATTTCGTGCTGCCGATCGGCACGGCGCGGGTGGCGCGCAGCGGCCGCCATGTCACCATCGTCTCGTTCTCGCGTGGGCTGGCCTATGCGCTGGACGCGGCCAAGCAGCTCGCCGCGGAAGGGATCGAGGCGGAAGTGATCGACCTCCGCACGCTGCGTCCGCTCGACATCGACACCGTGCTCGCCTCGGTGCGCAAGACCAACCGCATCGTGGCGGTGGAGGAGGGCTGGCCGGTCTGCTCGGTGGCGTCGGAGATCTGCGCCCAGGTCGACCGCCAAGGCCTTCGATCATCTCGACGCGCCGCCGCTGGCGGTCACCGGCGCCGACGTGCCCATGCCTTATGCCGCGAATCTCGAAAAGCTCGCGCTGCCGTCGGTGGAGGGCGTGGTCGAAGCGGTCAAAGCGGTGTGCTACCGGAAATGATGCCGATGCCCGAAGCCGCCATGAGCTGGAAGCAGGGCGGGTGCCATTGCGGCGCCGTGCGCTTCGAGGTGCTGGCGCCCGACGAGATCGAGGCGCGCGAATGCAATTGCTCGATCTGCGCCAAGAGCGGCTATCTGCATTATCATGTCGAAAGCGACCGGTTCCGGCTGCTTCAAGGCGCTGACAAGATCACCACCTACAGATTCAACACCGGCACGGCGAAGCATCAGTTTTGTTCCGTATGCGGAATAAAGAGCTTCTACGTGCCGCGCTCCAAGCCCGACGGCTTCAGCGTCAATGTGCGCTGCCTCGATGACGGCCAGGTCATTGTGACGAGCGTCGGCCTGTTCGACGGACAGCATTGGGAAGACGCCTTCGCCGCCATGCGCGGGAAACTCTGAGATGCCCACGCCGATCCTCATGCCGCGGCTGTCGCCCACCATGGAGGAGGGCAAGCTCGCCAAATGGCACGTCAAGGAAGGCGACACGGTGAGAAGCGGCGACGTGGTGGCCGAGGTCGAGACCGACAAGGCGACCATGGAGGTCGAGGCGGCCGAGGACGGGGTGATCGGCGAGCTCTTGCTGGCCGAGGGCACCGAGCATGTGCCGGTGAACCATGCCATCGCCCTGCTGCTGACCGAGGACGAAGGGACCTCATCCTTCGAGACGCGGCCTGCGGCCGCTCCTCAGGATGAGGACCGCGCACGGGCCACGACCTCTGTTCCACACCCTGAGGAGGACGCGCCGGCGTCCGTCCCGAAGGGTGAGGCCCGTGACCAGTCGGCTGAGCAGGTGCTGAACCAGATCGCCGCGCAGATCAGGCAGAACGGCCGGAACGGTGAGGTGGAGCGCGTGTTCGCCTCGCCCTTGGCGCGGCGCCTGGCGCGCGAGTTCGGGCTCGCGCTCGAGACGCTGAACGGCTCGGGCCCGCATGGCCGCATCGTCAAGAAGGACGTGGAACAGGCCGCGCGCGACGCCATGCGTCCCGCGGAGACGGTCGAACCCGCCGAAGCCGAGGCGGAAGCGTTCGAACCAGCGCAAGAGCCTCGCCCGCAAGAACTGATGAAGCCGGAACCGGCGTCCGGGCCGCGGGGCCTCTCCGATAGCCAGGTGCTCGCGCTTTACGATCCCGGCTCTTATGAAATCGTGCCGCACGACACCATGCGGAGATTCATCGCCGAGCGGCTGACGCTGTCGAAGCAGACCATCCCGCATTTCTATCTCGCCATCGATTGCCAGCTCGACGCGCTGCTGGCTGCCCGCGCCCGGCTCAACGCCCTGGCGCCGCAGGAAGGCCCGCGCGCCTTCAAGCTCTCGGTCAACGATTTCATCATCAAGGCGCTGGCCATGGCGCTGCAATCGGTGCCGGCCGCCAACGCCACCTGGACGGAAGCGGGGCTGCTGCGCCATCGCGCGTCCGACATCGCCGTGGCGGTGGCGCTCGAAGGCGGCGGGCTGCACACGCCGGTGATCCGCGACGCCGAAGTGAAAAGCCTGTCGGAGATCTCCAACGAGATGCGCGACCTCGCCGCCCGCGCCCGCTCCAAGCGCCTGGCGCCGCATGAATATCAGGGGGGCTCGACCACCATCTCCAATCTCGGCATGTACGGCATCGACCGCTTCGATGCGGTGATCAATCCGCCGCAAGCCTCGATTCTTGCCGTAGGGCGGGCCGAGAAGCGCCCGGTGGTCAAGGACGACGCGCTCAAGATCGCGACCATGATGAGCGTCACGCTGTCGGTCGATCACCGCGTCATCGACGGCGCGCTCGGCGCCGAGCTGCTGGCCGCCTTCAAGGCCTATCTCGAAGACCCCGTGACCATGCTGATGTAAGGTCCAGCGCGAAGGACTTTGGGAGCAACGGTCATGCGAAAGCCTGACGGCAAATTCGTGCTGGCGCTGTTCGCGGCCGGAGCGCTGTCCTTTCTGGCCGGCTACGCCGTCACCGAACTGCTCGCGCTCATTCCCTGCCGCGGCGAGGGGCTCGCCTGCAATATCGATCAGGCCATCGGCGGCTATGCCGTGGTGATCTGGGCCATCCTCGGTCCGCTGATCTTCGGGCTGACCCTCGCCATCGCCCGCAACCGCATTGTCCTGGCCGGCGCCTGTGCCGTGCTGCTGGTGCCGCCGGTCGCGTTCTTCCTCATCACCCAGATCGAGCACGCGCTTTATGTCGGGCTTGAGCCGCAGCTTCAGTTCCGGACCTTCCTGGTGACCTTCGCCCCGCCGGCTTTGACCGTGCTGGTGCAATATCTCATTTTGCGCCTGGTCGTGCCGTCCAAGACGCAGGAGCCTTCGCCATGACGCGTTTCGACGTGGCGATCATCGGCGCCGGGCCCGGCGGCTATGTCGCCGCCATCCGCGCGGCGCAACTCGGGCTGAGCTGCGCGATCATCGAGCGCGAGCATCTCGGCGGCATCTGCCTCAATTGGGGCTGCATCCCGACCAAGGCGCTGCTCCGCACCTCCGAGCTTTACACCGCGATGCGGCGCGCGTCGGAGTTCGGGCTCGCCTGCGACAATGTCCGCTTCGATCTGGCCAGCGTGATCGCGCGCAGCCGCAAAGTGGCCGACCGGCTGGCCAACGGCGTCGCTTATCTGATGAAGAAGAACGCCATCACCGTGATCGACGGCGCGGCGCGGCTGAAAGGCCAAGGCCGCATCGCCGTGACCGGGAAGGGTGGCGAGGCGCTGCCCGACATCGAGGCCGCGCATATCATCCTCGCCACCGGCGCGCGGGCGCGGACCCTGCCGGGTCTCGAGCCCGACGGCAGGCTGATCTGGACCTACAAGGAGGCCATGATCCCAGGCACTTCCCCAAGTCCCTGCTGATCGTCGGCTCGGGCGCGATCGGCATCGAGTTCGCCAGTTTCTATCGCAGCCTCGGCGCCGAGGTGACAATGGTCGAGATGCTGCCCCGCATCCTCCCGGCCGAGGATGCCGAGATCTCCGAGCTGGCGCGCAAGGCCTTCGCCAGGCAGGGCATTGCCATCCACACCGAGACGCGCGTCGAGCGGCTGGTCAAGGGCGAGGACAGCGTGACCGCGACGCTCGCGCATGGCCGACGGCGCCGCCAAGGAGATCACCGCCGAGCGCGTGATCCTCGCCATCGGCATCACCGGCAATGTCGAACGGCTCGGGCTGGAGGAGCAGGGCGTGCGCGTCGACAACGGCCACATCGTGGTCGATGAATATTGCCGCACCGGAGCGCCCGGCCTTTACGCCATCGGCGACGTCGCCGGGCCGCCCTGGCTCGCGCATAAAGCCAGCCATGAGGGCATCATCTGTGTCGAGACGATCGCCGGCGTCGATGGCGTGCATCCTCTCGACCGCAACGCGATCCCGGCTTGCACCTATAGCGCCCCGCAAGTGGCGAGCGTCGGGCTGACCGAGGCAGGCCGCACGCGCCGCCGGTCACGAGCTGAAGATCGGGCGCTTTCCCTATTCCGCCAACGGCAAGGCGATCGCGCTCGGCGAGACCGAAGGCCTGGTGAAGACCATTTTCGACGCCAACACCGGCGCGCTGCTCGGCGCTCACATCATTGGCGCCGAGGCGACCGAGCTCATTCAGGGCTTCGTCATCGCCAAGACCCTGGAAACCACCGAGGCCGAATTGATCGCCGCCATCTTCCCCCATCCGACATTGTCGGAGATGATGGGCGAATCGGTGCTCGACGCCTATGGCCGCGCGCTTCACATCTAGTCCGCCGGCCGAAGCCCTCGACCCGAGAAATAGGGGAGCAAAATCATGAGCCTAATCATTTTTCTGGTGGTCGGCCTGATCGCCGGCGTGCTGGCCTCTTACATCCTGGGACGCCAGCAGGATCTGCTGATAAACCTGCTGATCGGTATTATCGGCGCCGTGGTCGGCGGCCTCCTTGCCGGCCTGCTTGGCCTTGGCGCCTATAATGTGATCGGCGAAATCATCATCGCCACCATCGGTGCGATCATCTGCATCCTGGTCTGGCAGCGCATTCGCTGAGTCGAAGCGTCCGGGTCCTAAACAACAAGGGAGGTGACAATGGAGGGGGAAACCCAATCTCTGCTTTCGATGCCGGGAGTCGGTTTTATCGGCATGCTCATCATCGGCCTGATCGCCGGCTACATCGCCGAGAAGGTCACCTCGAGCGACCACGGCCTGCTCACCAATCTGTTGGTCGGCATCGCCGGATCGTTCGTCGGCGGCACGCTGGCCAATGTTTTGAACATCCAGTTCTATGGCTGGCTCGGCAATCTGCTGGTCGCCTCGATTGGCGCCATTCTGGTGCTGTGGATCTGGCGAAGCATCAGAGGCCCGGCCACCTGATCGTGGGCCCTCAGGAGTTGGTTCGATCGTGACGCTGCTCGACAGGCCTGATGGACTGAAGGCGCGGCCGCGCCATCCCGAGAAGGCGCGGCTGCCCGACACGCCGGTCCTGGCCAAGCCCGCCTGGATCCGGGTCAGGGCCCCGGGCGCGCAGCGCCTTCGACGCCACGCGCGAAATGTTGCGCGCCCATCGCCTCACCACGGTGTGCGAGGAGGCGGCCTGTCCCAATATCGGCGAGTGCTGGGGCAAGCGCCACGCCACCTTCATGATCGATGGGCGAGACCTGCACCCGCGCCTGCGCCTTCTGCAATGTGCGCCACCGGCAAGCCCGGCGCGCTCGATCCGAGCGAGCCGCGGCGCGTGGCGCAAGCCGTCGCCGCGCTCGATCTCGCCCATGTGGTGGTGACCTCGGTCGACCGCGACGATCTCGATGACGGCGGCGCCGCGCATTTCGCCGCGACGGTTCGCGCCATCAGGGCAGCGCGCCCCGCCGCCACTATCGAGGTGCTGACCCCCGACTTTTTGCGGAAAGACGGCGCGCTCGAGATCGTGCTCGAGGCCGCGCCCGACGTGTTCAACCACAATGTCGAGACCGTGCCATCGCTGTACCGGCCCATTCGTCCGGGGGCTGACTATCGCCATTCGCTCGGGCTGCTGGCGCGGGCCAAGGCGCTTCGCCCTGGCCTGTTCACCAAATCGGGCATGATGGTGGGCCTGGGCGAGACGCGCGACGAGGTCATGGCGGTGATGGACGATCTCCGCGCCGCCGCGGTCGACTTCCTCACCATCGGCCAATATCTCCAGCCGACCCGCAAACATGCGGCCATTGACCGCTTTGTCACGCCCGATGAGTTTCAGTGTTATAAGCGCATCGCCGAGGAGAAGGGCTTCCTGCTGGTGGCCGCGAGCCCGTTGACCCGCTCCTCCTATCATGCCGCTGAGGACTTCGCGCGGCTCAAGGCTGCGCGCCAAGCCTCGCTCGGCGCCTAACTCGAAATACCGGCGCAACCACATGCATGTTTACGAGACCACGCATTCCGTTGCCCATTCGGCCGAGGAGATGTTCGCGCTGGTGGCGCGCGTCGAGGACTATCCGAAATTCCTGCCGCTCTGCGAGGGGCTGGAGATCAAGCGCCGCGAGCAGCGCGACGGCAAGGAGCTGCTGGTCGCCACCATGACGGTCGGCTACGGCATGATCCACGAGAGCTTCACCACCAAGGTTCATCTCGACCCGGTCGCCCGCAATATCCTGGTCGAATATCTCGATGGGCCGTTCAGTTTCCTCGAGAATCGCTGGCACTTTCAGCCCGATTGGCGCAGGCGCCTGCGAGGTCGCGTTCTATATCGCCTATGCCTTCCGCTCGCGCCTGTTCGAGCGGCTGGTGGGACGGCTGTTCGGCAAGGCGGTCGAGCGATACACCAGCGCGTTCGAGGCCCGAGCCGACGTGGTCTATGGCCGGACGGATGCGGCCTCCCGCCTCACATCAATGACAGCAGCAGACTAAGCGCGCGCTCGACGCTGCGCCGCCTGATTTCCGCCCGGCCGAGATCGCCGAACAGAACGCTCTCGCTCACGATCGCGGTGTCGCGCCGTCCGGCGGCGAAATAGACCAGGCCGACCGGCTTGTCCGGCGTGCCGCCGTCGGGCCCGGCGATGCCGGTGACGGCGACGGCGAGGCTCGCCTGCGAATGGGTCAGCGCGCCGCCGGCCATGGCGCGGGCCACGTCGTCGCTCACCGCGCCGTGACGCTCGATCAGCCAGTATGGCACGCCGAGCATCTCGCTCTTGGCGCTGTTCGAATAGGTCACGAAGCCGCGCTCGAACACGGCGGACGAGCCGGGGATGGCGGTGAGGGCGGCGGCGACCAGTCCGCCGGTGCAGGATTCGGCGGTCGCCACCGTCTCGTTGCCGGCGCGGCACGCGTCGAGGAATGAAGCGGCCTGAGCCAGCAGCGCCGCGTCGAGCTCGATCCGCTCGGTCATGGCAAACTCACCGTGGCCGTCGCCATCGCCGCGATGCCTTCGCCCCTGCCGACGAAGCCGAGGCCTTCATTGGTGGTCGCCTTGATGCTCACCTGGGAAATTTGCACGCCGAGCATGCCGGCGATGCGGGTGCGCATCTCGTCGCGGTAAGGCCCGATGCGCGGCGCCTCGCATAACAGCGTGATATCGACATGAACGATGGTCCCGCCGCGCGCTCTCACCAGCGAGGCGGCATGTTTGAGAAAGATTTCGGAGGCCGCACCACGCCAGCGCGCATCCGACGGCGGGAAGTGAACCCCGATATCGCCCTCGGCGATCGCGCCGAGCAGCGCGTCGGTCAGAGCGTGCAAGCCGACATCGGCATCGCTGTGGCCGATAAGCTTTTTCGGATGCGGAATGCCGACGCCGCACAGCACCACCGCATCGCCCGGGCCGAAGGCATGAACGTCATAGCCCGAGCCCACGCGCATGGCGGCGGCGCTCGCTGCTTTGGGCTGCAACAACTCGTCGGCGATCTTGATATCCTCCGCGGTGGTGAGCTTGCGATTGTCTTCCGCGCCTTCGACCAACGCGACATCGAGGCCGAACCATTCGGCGATGCCGGCATCGTCGGTGAACTCGCGCGATGGCTCTTTCGCCGCGGCGCGATGGGCGGCAAGGATCGCCTCGAACTTGAAGCCTTGCGGCGTCTGCGCCCGCCACAGCTGATTGCGCTCGGCGGTGCCGATCACTTTTCCCTCGGCAATCCACTTCAAGCTGTCGGTGACGGGGAGGCAGGGCAGGGCGGCTTGATTCGCACCGAGGCTGGCGATGACGCGATCGATCAGCTCCGGCTTGACGAACGGCCTCGCCGCGTCGTGGATCAGCACGGAGGAGGGCGCCAGGCCTGCGAGCGCTTCGAGACCGGCGCGAACCGAGTCTTGCCGTCGTGCGCCGCCTGGCACGGGGTTGTGCAAACGTTGCGCGAAGGGTTCGCTCGCCGCGCGGTAGAGTGTCTCGTCGTCGGGATGAATCACGACGAGAATGTCGTCCACGCGTGGATGCGCGGCGAAGGCGGCAATGGTGCGCGCGATCATCGGCACGCCGCCGACCGGGCAATATTGCTTGGGGCGATTTTGCCCAGCAAATGCCCTGGCGCCGCGACCTGCCGCCACGATGAGCGCCGCCACACTCACCAACCGGCCCTCGCGAACGGCGTAAACCTTAGAATCATCGAAATGCTGCACTGCGGCAAAACGAGTGTTGCCGCGGCGGGAAATCCTGCGTATTGTGCCCAATTAAAGTTCATGGGGTCTTCTTGCATAAAAATTGTGCATCTTCGGACCGACCAGCCGGTGCGGCCGACCAAAGGATACACCGCTTGAGCGGCTCAACCAAAAAGCCCAACGCGCGGCGCGTGCCCCCGTCCCAGCCGATCGAGGTCGAGGCGCTGCTCGGTGCGCTGCCCCACCCGCTTCTCGTCATCGGCGAGGGGCTCACCATCGTATACGCCAATACCGCGGCGGAAGACTTCTTCCAGATGAGCGCCGGCGTGTTGTGCCGCCGCGCCCTCACCGACGTGGTCGCCTTCGGCAGTCCGCTGATCGCGCTGGTGGAGCAGGTCCAGCGCAACGGCACCACCGTCAACGAATATGGCGTCGATCTCGGCTCGTTCCGCTTCGAGGCGCCGAAGCTCGTCGATCTCTACGGCGGCCCGGTTCCGGAGATGCCCGGCCGGGTGCTGATCATGCTCCAGCAGCGCAGCATGGCGCAGATGATCGAGCGTCAGCTCACCCATCGCGGCGCCGCCCGCTCGGTGTCCGGTCTCGCCGCCGTGCTCGCGCATGAGATCAAGAATCCGCTGTCCGGCATCAGGGGCGCGGCGCAGCTGCTCGAAAGCGAGCGCACCGACTCTGACCGCACGCTGACCCAGCTGATCTGCGCCGAGTCGGACCGCATCTGCAAATTGGTCGATCGCATGGAAATCTTCGGCGACGAGCGCCCGTTGCAACGCGAGGCCGTCAACATCCATGACGTGCTCGATCACGTGAAGCAGATCGCGCGAACCGGCTTCGCCCGTCAGATCAAGTTCGTTGAGCACTACGATCCCTCGCTCCCGTCCGTGCCGGGCAGCCGCGACAAGCTGATCCAGGCCTTCCTCAACCTCGTCAAGAACGCCGCCGAGGCGATCGGCGAGGAGCGGGCCGACGGCCAGATCACGCTCACCACCTCGTTCCGCCCCGGCGTTCGCCTCTCCGTGCCTGGCAGCCAGGCTCGGGTCAGCCTGCCGCTCGAGATCGCGGTGGAGGACAACGGCGCCGGCGTGCCGTCCGATCTCATGCCGCATCTGTTCGACCCGTTCGTCTCCACCAAGCCGTCCGGCGCCGGACTCGGGCTGGCGCTGGTCGCCAAGATCATCGGCGACCACGGCGGCATCATCGAATGCGACTCGCGTCCGCGCTTAACCGTATTTCGGGCCCTGATGCCGATGGCCGAAAGCGAAGCGTCGCACGGCGGGCAGGGCTAACACACCATGGCCAAAGGAAATATTCTGATTGCCGACGACGACGCCGCGATCCGCACGGTCCTGAACCAGGCGCTCGCCCGCGCCGGCTACGCACCGCGCGCCACCGGCAACGCGGCCACGCTGTGGCGGTGGATCAGCCAGGGTGAAGGCGATCTCGTCATCACCGACGTGCTCATGCCCGACGAGAACGCCTTCGATCTCATCCCCCGGGTCAAGAAGCTCAGGCCCGATCTGCCGATCATCGTGATGAGCGCGCAAAACACCTTCATGACCGCCATCACCGCGACCGAGCGGGGCGCCTACGAATATCTGCCGAAGCCGTTCGATCTGAATGAGCTGGTCGCCGTGGTCGGCCGCGCGCTGGCCGAGCCCCGGCGCAAAACCCAGCGGCTCGCCGCCGAGGCGAGCGACGGCCTGCCGCTGATCGGCCGCTGCCCGGCCATGCAGGACATCTATCGCGTGCTGGCGCGCCTGACCCAGACCGACCTCACGGTGATGATCACCGGCGAGTCCGGCACCGGCAAGGAGCTGGTCGCACGGGCCTTGCATGAATACGGCAAGCGCCGCAACGGCCCCTTCGTCGCCATCAACATGGCCGCCATCCCGCGCGAGCTGATCGAGTCCGAGCTGTTCGGCCACGAGAAGGGGGCCTTCACCGGCGCCCAGACCCGTCACGTCGGACGGTTCGAGCAGGCCGAAGGCGGCACGCTGTTTCTCGACGAGATCGGCGACATGCCGATGGAGGCGCAGACGCGGCTGCTGCGCGTGTTGCAGGAAGGCGAGTACACCACGGTCGGCGGCCGCACCCCGATCAGGACCAATGTCAGGATCATCGCCGCCACCAATCGCGATCTTCAGCAGCAGATCGACCAGGGCCTGTTCCGCGAGGATCTGTTCTACCGGCTGAATGTCGTGCCGCTCCGATTGCCGCCATTGCGCGAGCGGCTCGAGGACATCCCCGACCTGGTGCGCCATTTCCTCGCCATTGCCGAGAAGGAGGGGCTGCCGTCGAAGAGCTTCGAGCCGGCGGCCATCGAGCGGCTCAAGCGCTATCACTGGCCCGGCAACATCCGCGAGCTCGAGAATCTGGTGCGCCGGCTGTCGGCGATCTACGCCCAGGACATCGCCACCGTGGAGATGGTGGAGAACGAGTTGGCCAGCGCCGCCCGGCCGCCGTTTCCCGACGCCACCGAACCGTCAGGCGACCTGTCCGAGTCGGTCGAGCGCTTCCTGTCGGACTATTTCGTGAGCTTCGGCCAGGAGCTGCCGCCCTCGGGGCTCTACAACCGCGTCCTGCGCAAGGTCGAATCCCCGCTGATCAGCGCGGCGCTGGCCGCCACCAGGGGCAACCAGATTCGCGCCGCCGACCTGTTAGGGCTAAACCGCAACACGCTGCGCAAGAAGATCCGCGATCTCGGCATCAAAGTGATCAGAACGCCAGGCACCTGATCGGCCCTCTAGAGCGCTATTAAGCAGCTGATTATACTGCTTTATTTCTTGCCCGCTGCAGGCGGTAGGGCACCTGCGCCCGCGCGCCGTTAACCACCCGATTGTCGCCAAAGCGCCACATTGTGATTTTATTGCATCATTCCTGAGGCGGACGCTCCCAAATCGAAGGACGACAAGGTCCCCAGGGAGAGCAGGGCATGCGGTTGCGTGGCGTATTTCAGTCGTTGCAGACGACGGCCGAGCGCCTGGCGCTCGGTAGCCCGCGCGAAGCCATGAGCGATCCTTCAGGCGAGACCAAACCGACTTTTTCCCGGGCTGAGCCCGCTGGCGGACTGACCGACACGGTCCGCACCAGAAGCCGTCTGCCCTTCACCCTTGGCCTGATCACCGTGGTGCTGTCGCTGTGCTCCGGTCTCGCCACCTATCTCATCCTGACCGGCCTCACCCCGATCGTGCCGACCCATCTCGTGGTGGTCGGCGTCCTCCTCATCAATGTCGTGCTGGTGCTGGCGATGATCCTGATCATCGCCTGGCAGGTGACCGGCCTGTGGCTGGCCCGTCAACGCCAGGTCGCCGGAGCGCAGCTGCATGTCCGCATCGTCAGCCTGTTCAGCGTGATCGCGGTCATGCCGGCGATCCTGCTGGCCATCTTCGCCAGCATTTCGCTCGATCGCGGCCTCGATCATTGGTTCTCCGTCCGCACCAAGTCGATCATCCAGAATTCGATCGACGTCGCCACGGCCTATCTCCAGGAGCATGGCCAGGTGATCCGCGCCGACACCGTCGCCATGGCCAGGGATGTCGACGAGGCGGTCGAGCTGGTGAAGTCGCAGCCGCAAGGCTTCGGCAATTTCCTCACCGCGCAGGCCGCCATCAGAGCCTTGCCCATCGCCTATCTCATCGACGGCGAGGGCAAGATCCTCGCCACCGCCGCTTCGCTGCCCGAGTTCCCCTTCAAGCCGCCGCCGCATGAGGCCATGGAGCTCGCCAAGAAAGGCCAGGTGATCGTGATCGCGCCCGGCCAAACCAGCTTGGTCGGCGCCATCAAGAGCTTGCAGAATTTCAGCGATACCTACCTCTATGTCATCCGTCCGGTGAACGCCCGCGTGCTGCAACAGCTCCGCGCCACCCGCGCCAACGTCGCCGAATATCAGCTGCTCGAACAGCGCCGCGCCGGCGTCCAGGTGGCGTTCGGGCTGATGTACGTGGCCATCGCCCTCACGCTGCTGCTGTCGGCCATCTGGATCGGCATGTGGTTCGCCAACCGCCTGGTGGCGCCGATCCGCCAGCTGATGGGCGCGGCGCAGCAGATCTCGGCCGGCAATCTCGGCGTGAATGTCGACGTCCATCCCGCCGATGGCGACCTTGCCGTGCTCGGCTCGACCTTCAACACCATGACCTCCGAGCTCAAGAGCCAACGCGACGAGCTGGTCGGCGCCAATCTTAAGCTCGACGAGCGCCGCCGCTTCATGGAGGCCGTGCTGTCGGGCGTGACCGCGGGCGTGGTCGGCGTCGATCCCGACGGCACCATCACCCTGGTCAATCGCTCGGCCGAAAACCTGCTCGACATGAAGGAGGCCGACCTCACCGGCCAGCCGCTCGCCAAGATCGTTCCCGAATTCGCCGCGGTGCTGAAGCGCGCCCAGAAGCAGGGCAAGCGCCTCGTCACCGATCAGATCACCCAGCGGCGCCGGGGCTCGGAGCGCAATTTCGCGGTACAGGTCACGACCGAAGGCCAGGACCATGAGGCGCAAGGCTTCGTGGTGACCTTCGACGACATGACCGAGCTGGTCAGCGCGCAGCGCAGCACCGCCTGGGCCGACGTGGCCCGGCGCATCGCCCACGAGATCAAGAACCCGCTCACGCCGATCCAGCTCTCGGCCGAGCGCATCCGCCGCAAATACGGCGATTCCATCACCAAGGACCGCGAGGTGTTCGATCAATGCACCGACACCATCATCCGTCAGGTGTCGGATATCGGCCGCATGGTCGACGAGTTCTCCGCCTTCGCCCGCATGCCGAAGCCGGTGATGGACCGCCATGACGTGCGCGAGGTCGTGCGCGAGGCCGTATTCCTGTTCCAGGTGAGCCGTCCGGAGATCAATTTCGAGCTCGACCTTCCCAACAAGCCGGTGGTGGCGCTGGCGGACCGGCGGCTGCTGGCTCAAGCCGTCACCAACCTGGTCAAGAACGCCAGCGAGGGGATCGACACCGCGGTCGAGGCCGACCCGGCCCGCGCCGGCACCGGACATGTCGTGGCCAAGGTCCGCACCAAGGGCGACCGCGTGCAGATCACGGTCATCGACAATGGCTGCGGCCTGCCCAAGGAGAACCGCGAGCGTCTGATCGAGCCGTATATGACCACCCGCACCAAGGGCACCGGGCTTGGTCTGGCGATCGTCTACCGGATTACCGAGCAGCATGGCGGGACGCTCACGCTCGCCGATGCGCCCAAGCGCGACGGCAAGATCGAAGGAGCTTCGGTGCGCATCGATCTGCCGATGGGAGACAACGAAGAGGCCGGCGCGAAGGCGGTCGAGCTTGAGCCGGCCCCGGACTCAGCCGAGCGCGCCGAGGAGGAAGAGGGAGTGACCCATGGCGTCTGACATTCTGGTCGTGGACGACGAAGCCGACATCAGGGAACTGATCTCAGGCATTCTCGAGGATGAAGGTCATTCGACGCGGCTCGCCAAGGACAGCGACGAGACGCTGCAGGTTATCGAGGAGCGGCGCCCGTCGCTGGTGATCCTCGACATCTGGCTGCAAGGCTCGAAGCTCGACGGGCTCGAGCTGCTCGACCGCATCAAGAAGCCCCATCCCGATCTTCCGGTCATCATCATCAGCGGCCACGGCAATATCGAGACCGCGGTGGCGGCCATCAAGCGCGGCGCTTACGACTATATCGAGAAGCCGTTCAAGGCCGACCGGCTGCTGCTCATCACCACGCGGGCGCTCGAGGCCTCGCGTCTGCGGCGCGAGAATCGCGAGCTGCGCGAGCGGAGCAGCTACTCGTTCGACATGGTCGGCCACTCGGCCGCCATCAATCAGTTGCGCCAGGCGATCGACAAGGTCGCCCCCACCAACAGCCGCGTGCTGATCACCGGCCCGTCGGGCTGCGGCAAGGAGCTCGCGGCAAGGGTGATGCACGCCAAGTCGGCGCGCGCCGAGGGTCCGTTCGTCGTGCTGAACGCCGCCGCCATGGTGCCCGACCGCATGGAGCTCGAGCTGTTCGGCACCGAGGAGGGGGCGGGCTCGGGTCCGCGCAAGGTCGGCGCGCTGGAGGAGGCGCATAACGGCACGCTCTATATGGACGAAGTCGCCGACATGCCGCTCGAGACCCAAGCCAAGATCTTGCGCGTGCTGGTCGAGCAGCGTTTCCAGCGGCTCGGCGGCGGCACCAAGGTGCATGTCGACGTGCGCGTGGTGTCGTCCACCAGCCACGACCTTCAGAAGGAGATGTCCTCCGGCCGCCTGCGCGAGGATCTGTTTCATCGCCTCAACGTGGTGCCGATCAAAGTGCCGGGGCTGTCCGAGCGGCGCGAGGACGTGCCCGAGCTGGTGCGCTATTTCGTGCAGACCATCTCGGTGGCCTCGGGCTTGCCGCCCCGCCGCATCGGCGAGGACGCCATGGCGGTGCTGCAATCCCACGACTGGCCCGGCAACGTGCGTCAGCTCCGCAACAATATCGAGCGGCTGATGATTCTCGTCGGCGGCGATCCGGACAGCATCATCACCGCCGACATGCTGCCCGACGAGATCATCTCGCCGGTCCCCTTGTCGCCGAACGGGGCAGGGGGCGAGCATCTGATGTCCCTCCCGCTGCGCGACGCCAGGGAAATTTTCGAGCGCGAATATCTGTTGGCCCAGGTCAACCGGTTCGGCGGCAACATCTCGCGTACGGCCGAGTTCGTCGGCATGGAACGCTCGGCCTTGCACCGCAAATTGCGCGCGCTGGGGGTCAATTCGAACGAACGCGCGCCAGCCTTGCGCTAACCGGGGAGGGGCGTTACAGGGTGCCGGGGAAAGTCTTTCCTATCAGGCCCCTTGCGGGACGGCCTTTTAATCGCGTCTAATGCCTATCTCAGGCCGGGCGGGAAAAAGACCGGCGTCATCAACAGCGTAAGCGTGACCAAAGGGACGGGGAAGCCCATGGCGACAGAACGCGCGCAAAGCCTTCAAGACACGTTTCTCAATCACGTTCGCAAGCAGAAGACGCCGCTGACCATATTTCTCGTCAACGGGGTGAAGCTGCAGGGCGTCGTGACCTGGTTCGACAATTTCTGCGTCCTGCTGCGCCGGGATGGACATTCGCAGCTGGTCTACAAGCATGCGATTTCGACCATCATGCCGGGTCAACCGATCCAGCTCGCAGACATTACCGACGCGGAAGGTGCCGCTGACTAATTGCGTCCGACCGACCCCAAAGAGCTGAAGCGCAAAAAGGGGCGGGCGGAGCGCGGGATGACGCCCGCGCGCCGTCACGGGCGCGTCAGGGCCGTCGTGCTGCTGCCCGTGCTCGACAAAAAACGCGGGAAGGGCGCTCGCTCTCCGATTCACGATGGTTCGGAGCGCTCGCCGCAAGCGCGTCTGGAGGAGGCGGCGGGCTTGGCCGCGGCGATCGACCTCCAGGTCGTTGCCAGCGGGCTCGTGCCCGTGCCCACGCCGCGGCCGGCGACTCTGTTCGGCTCCGGCAAGGTCGAAGAGCTCAAAGGTCTGATGCGCGCCGAGGAGGCCGGGCTGGTCATCGTCGATCACCCGCTCACGCCGGCGCAGCAGCGCAATCTCGAACGAGCGTGGCAGGCCAAGGTGCTCGACCGCACCGGTCTCATTCTCGAGATCTTCGGCGAACGGGCGCGGACCCGGGAAGGGCGCCTGCAAGTCGAGCTCGCCCATCTCGTCTATCAGAAGAGCCGGCTGGTCAGGTCGTGGACCCATCTGGAGCGACAGCGCGGCGGCTTCGGCTTTCTCGGCGGCCCCGGCGAGACCCAGATCGAGGCCGACCGCCGCCTCATCGGCGAGCGCATCGCCACCATCCGCAAGGAGCTGGAGCAGGTCGGGCGCACCCGCGGCCTGCAGCGAAAATCGCGCCAGCGGGTGCCCTATCCGTCGGTGGCCCTGGTCGGCTACACCAATGCCGGCAAATCGACGCTATTCAACGCATTGACCGGCGCCGCGGTGCTGGCCGAGGACACGCTGTTCGCCACGCTCGATCCCACCATCAGGGCGGTGTCCCTGCCGGGCGGGTCGAAGGCGGTGCTGTCCGACACCGTGGGTTTCATTTCCGACTTGCCGACCACGTTGATCGCCGCCTTCCGCGCCACGCTCGAAGAGGTGCTGCAAGCGGAGCTGATCCTGCATGTCCGCGACATCGCCGACCGAACCAGCCTCAGCCAACGCGCCGACGTCAACGCGGTGCTGTCAGAGCTAGGCATCGACGCGGAAGGGGAGCCGGGGCGCCTGCTCGAGGTGTGGAACAAGGCCGATCTCCTCGATGAAGAGGGCTTACAGCGGGCGGGCAACGAAGCGCGCCGCGCCGAGGCGGTTCTGGTCTCGGCCGCGACCGGAACGGGGCTCGACGCTTTGCGCGGCGAAATCGAGCGGCGGCTCAATCTCAGGCGCGAGACGATCGAGATTGCGCTCGAGCCGGATGAGGGCTCGCTGTCGAACTGGATCTACGAGAATTGCGAGGTGGTCTCGCGTGCGGCGCTCGGCGAGGGCGTCACCTCGTTGCGCATCCGCGTGGCGCCGGAGAAACGCGAGCGGCTCGCCCGCCTCGCCGGGCCGACGCGGCTCAGGCTCGCCGCGGAATAGTCAGTCCTTCGTCTCGGCCGCCTTGGCCTCGTCCCACAGCGCGTCCATCTCCTCGAGCGTCGCGTCTTCGGGCTTGCGGCCGTCCTTGGCCAGCGCGCGCTCGACGCTGGCGAAACGCCGCACGAATTTGTCGTTGGCGCCGCGCAATGCGGCTTCCGGATCGAGTTTGAGATGACGCGCGATATTGGCCATCACGAACAGCAGATCGCCAAACTCCTCGACCACATGCTTGGCCTTGCCCGCGCCGCCGTCGCGCTCGGCAATCGCGGTCTTGAGCTCGGCGATTTCTTCCTCGGCCTTGGCGAGAACCGGCGTCAGGCTCGGCCAGTCGAACCCGACCTTCGCCGCGCGCTTCTGCAATTTGACGGCGCGCGACAGAGCAGGGAGCGCCAGCGGCACATCGTCGAGCCGTGAGCCGGCGCGGCGCGCCACGCTCGGCCTTTTCCTCATCCTTGATACGCTGCCAGATGTCTTCGCTCAGAAACGCATTGCGATCCGCATCGCCGAACACATGCGGGTGCCGACGGATCATCTTGCGCGTGATGCCGTCGGCCACGTCGGCAAATGCGAAGCGTCCGTCCTCCGAGGCCATTTGCGCGTGATAGACGACCTGGAGCAGGAGGTCGCCGAGCTCTTCCTTGAGCGCATCGAGATCGCCGCGCGCGATCGCCTCGGCGACCTCATAGGCTTCCTCGATCGTGTACGGCGCGATGGTGGCGAAGCTCTGCTCGACGTCCCACGGACAACCGCTGTCCTTGTCGCGCAGCCGCGCCATGACCGCGAGCAGGTCGTCCAGCGTGTAGCGTTTGGCTGTCTCGTCAGCCATTGCGCGCGGCGAAGAAGCGGGGACCGGCGGCCCGCTCCGCGGACCTAATTTGCTCTGTATTTCCAAGCGGATAGTGGAACACAGCCATTTTCTGCCCCATATCCCCGATTCGCATAAGGTATATTATGGAAAATTTATGGATGGCCTGGTTCAGGGACCGCGGCCCGCTCAACGCCGCTCGTAATTGTCGGCGATCAGCCGGTCGAGCAGCCTCACGCCGAACCCCGAGCCCCAGCTGCGATTGATGTCGCTGTCGACCGACGACATGGCGGTGCCGGCGATGTCGAGATGGGCCCACGGCGTGTCCGGCTTGATGAAGCGCTGCAGGAACTGCGCGGCGGAGATCGAGCCGCCCCACTTGCCGCCGGTGTTCTTCATGTCGGCGACCTTCGAGTCGATCATCTTGTCGTATTTTGGTCCGAGCGGCAGCCGCCACAGTTTCTCCCCCGTGGCATCGCCGGCCGCGATCAGCTGGCTCGTAAGCTCGTTGTTGTTGCTGAACAGGCCGGCATACTCCTTGCCGAGCGCGACCATCACCGCACCGGTCAGCGTGGCGAGATTGATCACCGCCTTCGGCTTGAAGCGCTCCTGCACGTACCACAGGCAGTCGGCGAGAACCATGCGGCCCTCGGCGTCGGTGTTGAGCACCTCGATGGTCTGTCCCGACATCGCGGTGACGACGTCGCCGGGACGCATCGCGCTGCCGCTCGGCATGTTCTCGACGAGACCGATGATGCCGACGGCGTTTACCTTTGCCTTGCGCTCGGCGAGTTCATGCATCAGGCCGACCACGCACGCCGCCCCGGCCATGTCGCCCTTCATGTCTTCCATGCCGGCAGCGGGCTTCAGCGAGATGCCGCCGGCGTCGAAGGTGACGCCCTTGCCGACGATGGCAATCGGCGCGCCGCCTTTCGGGCCCGCGCCCTTCCATTGCATGACCGCCACGTGGCTTGGCTTTTCGCTGCCCTGCCCCACCGCAAGCAGCGCCTTCATGCCGAGCTTCTCCAGCGCCTTGGGTCCCAGCACCTCGACCTGCACGCCGAGCTTGGTGAGCTGTTTGGCGCGCGCGGCGAACTCGACCGGGCCGAGCACGTTGGCCGGCTCGTTGACGAGATCACGGGCCAGCGTGACGCCATCACCGATGGCGCGCGCCGGCACGAAGGCCCGAGCCGCCGCTTTCGGATCGGCGCAATGAATGACGATCTTCTTCAGCGTGCGGTTATCCGCCTCGGCGCCGCCGTTTTTCTTGCGCGGCGCGCTCTTGTACTTTTTGAACTTGTAACCGCGCAGCGTCGCGCCGAGCGCGAAGTTCGCGATGTCGGCCGGCGTGACGTCGCCCTCTGCCGTCTCGAGGAAGATGTGGGCGGCGGGCCCTTCCCTGCCGCTGAGCATGCCACGCACCATGCCGCCGAGATTGAGCCAGTCCTCGGCGCTGTAGCTGCCGGGCTTGTCCGTCCCGACCAGCACGATGCGTGCGAATTTCACCCCTTGCGGCGCGACGAGATCGACCGCCTGCTCCTTCTTGCCCTTGAACCCGGTGATCTCGGCCGCCCGCGACAGCGAGCCCTTGGTCTTCTTGTCGAGATCTTGAGCGGCCGGCGCGAGTTTCCGCCCCTCTTCGGCGAAAACGACGGCCACGCCGTCGGCTGGCGCGCTCTTGCTGGCAAAGGACAAGGCGGTCTGATCGGTCACTCTGGGCTCCTCGCTGCCCCTCGGCCGTGGCCCCTGGGCAATAAATCGGGACAGCATCCGGCGTCAGCCGAAAATGCTTACTGATGCAGTCTTGCAACAGCGGCAGGAAATAACAGAGAACCTAGCTAAATCGTGTCTCCAGGGAAAGCAAGCCATTCCAAAAAGGCCGAATTTCCGCCATGTTAGGGTGATGGGAATCGTCTGTGGCACCAGGGGGTTGGCGGGGCCGCAACGAGCCTCGCCAAGGGCGCCTTTCGGGGGAATGACACCACGGCCATGACGCTCTTCGGCCGCTACATGTTACGCCAGGTGACGAACGCATTTCTCGTCATCCTGCTCACGCTGACGCTCGTCGTCTGGCTGGCTACCGCATTGAAAGAATTGAACCTGATCACCTCGCAGGGTCAGGGCATCATTCTGTTCTTTCAGATGACGATGCTCAGCCTGCCGAGCCTGATGGCGCTCATTGCCCCCAATGCCATGCTGATGGCGGCGCTCTACACGCTCGACCGGATGAACGGCGACAGCGAGCTGATCGTCATGACGGCTTCCGGCGCGCCAGTCTGGCGAATCGGGGCCCCCCTGCTCGCGCTCGCCTCGGTCGTCGCGGTGGTGATCTTGCTCGCCAACCTGTTCGTGACCCCGGCGAGCATGCGGGCGCTGCGCACTTTCGTCACTCAGGTCCGGGCCGACCTGATCTCGCAAGTCCTTCAGCCAGGCCGGTTTTCGAGCCCCGAGAACGGGCTCACCTTCCATATCCGCGACCGCAGCCCGAACGGCGATCTGCTCGGCCTGCTGGTCCATGACGAGCGCGACGGCAAGCAGGTGATGAGCTACCTCGCCGAACGCGGCCGCATCATCACCAACGATGATGGCTCCTATCTCGTGATGTTCAAAGGCTTCGTCCATCGCATCAATGAGGACAGCAAAGAGAAAGACGTGCAAATCGTCGCCTTCGACCAGAACATGCTCGATCTGACTGAGTTCAATCCGAAGGATAACGCCGGCAAAGATCTTCGGCCGCGCGAGAGTTATATTAGCAGTCTCATCAATCCCGACATGAGCAACCCGGCGACCCAGCGCAATTACGGACAGATCCGCTCGGAATTGCACGATCGCCTGGCGACGCCGCTTTACCCGCTGGTGTTCGCCTTCGTTGCCATCGCCCTTCTGGCTCACGCCCGGACCACCAGGGAGAGCCGGTGGGCCCAGATTGTCCTGGCCTTTGGCATCGCCGTCGGCTTGCGGGTTGCAGGCATCACCGCCGGCAATCTGGTGGCCCTCAATCCGTGGGCCATCGTGCTTGTGTATGCTATTCCGCTGGGGGCGATTCTCGTTGCGGCCTGGGCGGCGCACGTTAAAATGGCGCCTAAGCTGCGGTCCAGACTGAGCTTCGAGCTTAAGTTCCAGCCAAAAAAGATAAGATTTTGGGCCGGTAGAGGGATGCACGCGACGTGAGAGCGCAGATGCCGGGCATCAGTGCAGTGGGGACGCTTGCGCGCTACTTTTCGCTGCGCTTTTTCATGGCGATGTTGGCGATGTTCCTGCTCTGTTGCGTCCTCATCTTCTTCGTCGACTTCATCGAGATGTTGCGCCGCGCCGGCAATTATTCGGGCGACGTTTCGGGCCTCCTCCTCGCCTGGATGTCGATCCTGCGCCTGCCGTCATTCTCCGAACTGGTGCTCCCCTTCGCCGTGCTGATCGGCACCATCGGCATCTTCCTGATGCTGAACCGCTCCTCCGAGCTTGTCGTGCTGCGCGCGGCCGGCATCTCGGTCTGGCAATTCACCCTCCCGGCGATGATCGTGGCCTTCCTGCTCGGGGTCGGCTTCGTACTGATCTACAATCCGATCGCCGCCGTCGCCCGCGGCGAGGCCGAGCGGATCTATGCCGAAGCGTTCGGGCGCGGCGAGTCGCTGCTCAAGACCAAAGGCGCAGGCGCCTGGCTGCGTGAAGACGGCACCGACGGACCTTCGGTCATTCACGCGCTCGATGTGCTGAACCAGGGGCTCGAGCTCAAAGGCGTCACGGTGTTTCAGTACGACCGCGATCACGTCTTGGTCGAGCGGGTCGAGGCCAGCCTCGCCGAGCTCAAGGACGGCCGCTGGGAACTGCAGAACGCCTGGGTCAGCGCCGCGGGCCAAGAACCCGCGTTCTACAAGAGCTACCTGCTCAGCACCTATCTGACCCCGACCCAGGTCCGCGACAGCCTCGGCACGGTGTTCTCGATCTCGTTCTGGGATTTGCCGAATTTCATCCAGATCGCCGAACGGGCCGGCCTGCCCGCCACTCAATACCGCGTGCAGTATCAACTGCTGTTGTCGCGCCCGTTCCTGCTGGTGACCATGGTGCTGATCGCCGCCACCTGTTCGCTGCGCGGGTTCCGTTTCGGCAATGTGCAAATCAACGCGGTGTTCGGGCTCGCTGCCGGGTTCGGCTTCTTCGTGTTTTCCGAAATGTCGCGCAACTTCGCCATGGCCGGGCTGACCTCCGCGGTCGCCGCCGCATGGGTGCCGGTGATCATCGCGGCTTCGCTCGCGCTCACTGTGCTCTTGTACAAAGAGGACGGGTGATGACCGGCGCGCACGACAGATCGATCGGTATGCGCCGGGCTCTGCCCGGCCTTAGCGCGTCTAAAGGCCTGACGTTCGGCCGGCTGCGCGCGCCCCTGTTCGCCTGCATTCTAGCCGCTATTGGCGTCGCCCTCGCCCCGTGGCAACCCGCCTTCGGCCAGGCGCAGACCTCGCTCGAGCAGATCATCCAGCCGCCGAAAGTCGACTCGTCGGAGCCGATGCTGCTGCAAGCCGACGAGATGGTCTACGACAACGACAATTCCAAGATCACCGCCAAGGGCAACGTCGAGATCTACTACGGCAGCTACACCCTGCTGGCTGATCGCGTGGTCTACGATCGCAGCACCAACACGCTCGCGGCCGAAGGCAATGTCCGCATCAAGGATCCCGACGGCGCGGTGATCACCGCGGATCAGATCACCCTCACCGACGATTTCCGCGACGGTTTCATCGACGCGCTGAAGCTCGTCACCAAGGACGACACGCGCATCGTCGCCTCGTCCGCGACGCGCGAAGCCGGCAACGTCACCGTTTTCGAAAAAGGTTGGTTCACGCCTTGTAAGGTTTGCGAGGACGATCCGAGCAAGCCGCCCACCTGGCGGATTCGGTCCGGCAAGATCACGCATAAGCGCGACCAGGCCACCATCACCTTCAAGAATGCGGTGTTCGACTTCTTGGGCGTGCCGGTGCTTTACGTCCCCTGGTTCCAGATGGCCGACCCCACGGTAAAGCGGAAGTCCGGCTTCCTCATGCCGAGCTACAGCACCTCACAGCAACTCGGCAGTACGTTCCAGGTCCCCTACTATTTTGCCCTCTCCGACCATTACGACTTCACCTTCGCGCCGATGGTCACGACCAAGGCTGGTACCTTGCTGTTGGGTGATTGGCGGCAGCGCACGGCGAGCGGCGCTTACAGCGTTCAGCTCGCCGGGGTGTGGAATGACGGGACCTTCGATAGTCCCGTTGACGGCGATTTCCGTGGCAGCATCCACACCAAGGGTAAGTTCGCGCTCGATCCCTACTACAGTTGGGGCTGGGACATTCTCGCCGAGTCCGACGAAACCTTCCGCCGCTACTACAATCTCGATAGCCGGCTCAAGACCGACCGCGTCTCGCAGGTCTATCTCGAGGGTCTGCACGACCGCAATTATTTCTCCACGCGGTTCTACAACACCCAGAGCCTGCTGTTCAGCGATGAGCCGTTCTCCGACGCCACGGTGTTCCCGATCGTTGATTACGACTACATCGTCAACAAACCGATTATCGGCGGCGAGCTGAGCTTCACCTCCAATGCGATGGTGTTTCAAAATCAGCAGGGCGTGGATTCCAATCGCATAATCGTGGAAGCCAACTGGCGGCGTCAGATGATCGACGGCATCGGCCAGGTGTTCACGCCCTTTGCCCAGCTGCGCGGCGACATTTACGGGGTCTCCGGCGTCGACAATGGGTTGAATGGCTCTGAGGATTTCGCCAGCGACGAGAACGGCGATAGCGGCGCCATTCTGCGCGGCAATGCCATCGGCGGCCTCGAATATCGCTATCCCTTCATCGCCAGCACCGGACCCGTCACCCACGTCGTCGAACCGATCGGTCAAATCATCGTCCGACCTGACTCGGTGGGCGATCAGCAGGAGATCCCGAACGAGGACGCTCTGAGCCTGGTGTTCGACGACACGCTGCTGTTCGATATCGACAAGTTCTCCGGCTATGACCGCATCGAGACCGGCACGCGCGCGAATGTGGGCGTGCGCTACACGGCTCAGTTGGCTTCCGGTGCCTACGGCCGTGCCGTGTTCGGCCAGAGCTATCAGATTGCCGGACAGAACGAATACGACACCGAATTCTACCGGACGAGCGGCCTTGCCACCGACACCTCCGACTACGTGGGCGGCCTCTACCTTCAAGCCTCTGCGTATCTCGGCTTCTCGGCGCAATCGCGCTTCGATCAGGACACGTTCGACGTCAAGCGCACCGACCTCTCGACATGGGCGCGATACGGGCCGGCGCGCGTAAAGGTGAACTATGCCGACGTCACCGGCGAACCCGGGCTCGCCGAGGGCGAGGCGCGGGAGGAAATCGTCACCGGTGGCGTGTTGTCGATTACCGAGGACTGGGCGCTGCTCGGCAACTTCCGCTACGACCTCGCCACGGATCAAACCATCACGGACGGCTTGGGCCTGCGCTATCAGGACGACTGTTTCCTGATGGACGTGACCTATCAGCGTTCGTTCATCCGCGACCAGGATATCGAGCCTGACGAGCGCTTCCTGGTGAACCTCACGCTGAAATATCTCGGCACCTACGCCCTCGCGACCGAAGCCACGGGCGTGTTCGGGGCGAGCGGGTCCGACACCAACGATTAGCAGCGGCAAGGTCCATGTCTGAGTACGGCCAGAACGCGATCAAGCACGGCGCCTCGGTGGCGACCGTCACCGGCTGCACGGGGCTTGTCGCGGCGCTGGCGCTTGCGCTCGCCCCACTCGTCGGCATGGGTCCGGGAGCGGCGCAGGAAGTTTCGATCAAGGTTCTCGTCAACGACGAACCGATCTCAGACTACGACATCGAACAGCGCGAGCGGTTCCTCGCCATTACCACCCAGCAACAGCCCTCGCCCGCCTTGAAGAAACAGGCGACCGATATGCTGATCGATGAGCGGCTGCAAATGCAAGAGGGCCGGAGGGTCGGCGTCACCGCCGACCCGAACGACGTGACCAAGGTTCTCGCAGGCATGGCGGAGAAGAACCAGCTTAGCGTTGATGGCCTTGCCACCGCGCTCGGCAAAGCCGGCGTCAACATCAAGACGCTCACGGACCGCATCAAAGCGCAGATCGTGTGGCAGGACGCCGTGGGCCGCAAGTTCCGCCGCGACGTGCAGATCGCGGACGCCGACATCGACAAGGCCGTAGCCGAGGCCGGCGGAGAAGGAGCGGCCGCACCGGAAAACACGTTGCAGCTTCGCCAGGTGAAGTTCGCCATCCCCGCCGGCGCCGATCAGAGGACCATCGCCGCCCGGCTCGCGGCGGCCGAGACCCTGCGCGCGCGATTTGGATCTTGCGCCGATCTGGCCAAAGGCATTGACGGCGCCAGCGTGAAAACGCTGCAAGACCAGAAGCCTGCCTCGCTGGCCCAGCCGACCCGGCTGCTCGTAATGAACGCGAAAGTGGGGCAGATGACGCCCCCTATGATTGCCCAGGCGGCCGTCGAGCTTTACGCGGTGTGCGGCAAGCGTGCGTTCAAAGGCGACGACGAAGCGCGACAATTGGCTCAGCGCAAATTGATGGGCGCGGAATTGGTTCTCCGCGCCGAGCAGCTGTTGCGCGATATTCGGCAAGAGGCGTTCATCGAATATCGCTAGCCTGGGCGTTTCGTGCTAGCCGAAGCGCATGGATAGTGCCGAACGTCCCCTAGCGCTCACCCTTGGCGATCCGGCCGGGATCGGGCCCGACATTGCGCTTGCGGCCTGGTTGGCGCAGCGCCATGAGCCTATCCCGGCTTTCGTGCTGCTTGGCGACGTTACCGTCCTTGAAGAACGCGCGGAGGCTCTTGGCCTCCGGGTGCCGATTGCCACGATCGCCGAAGCAGAGGCGGCCGAAGAACGCTTCGCCGAAGAGCTCCCCGTGCTGCCGATTCCGGTCGGGTGCGCCGTGGTTGCCGGACGCCCCGACGCGGCGGCGGCCCCTGCCGTCCAACAGTCGATCGAGCGCGCCGTAAGCCTCGTGCAGCAAGGCGCGGCGCGCGCCGTGGTGACCAATCCCATCTCGAAGGCCGTGCTTTATGGCGCCGGCTTCTCGTTCCCCGGCCACACCGAATATCTCGCCGCCCTCGCCGCGGCCAAGGGCGAGGTGTTGCATCCGGTGATGATGCTCGCCAGCCCCGACCTCAAAGTGGTGCCGGTCACCATCCATGTCCCGCTCAAGGAGGTCGCGCCCCTCCTGACCAAGGATCTGATCCTCGCCACCATCGAGATCACGGCGCGCGACCTCGGCCGCTATTTCGGCATCGAGCGTCCGCGTCTCGCCGTCTCGGGTCTCAATCCGCATGCCGGCGAACGCGGCGGGCTGGGCCGCGAAGAGATTGACATCATCGCCCCGGCGATCGAAGCCGCGCGCGCCAAGGGCCTCGACGTCGCCGGGCCGCATCCCGCCGATACCATGTTCCACGCCGGCGCCCGCGCGCGCTACGACGCCGCCATCTGCATGTATCACGACCAGGCGCTGGTGCCGTTCAAGACGCTGGCGTTCGAGGAGGGGGTCAATGTCACGCTCGGGCTGCCCTTTCTGCGAACCTCGCCTGACCATGGCACCGCATTCGACATTGCCGGCACCGGCACGGCCAGCCCGCGCAGCCTGATCGAGGCGCTGCGCTTGGCCGCCGCCATGAGCGACATGGCCGAGGCGCGAGCGTGAGCACGCCGGACGGCCTGCCCCCGCTCCGCGAGGTGATCCGCGAATTGGGACTGTCGGCGAAGAAAAGCCTCGGCCAGAACTTCCTGCTCGATCTCAACCTGACCAGGCGCATCGCCCGCGAAGCCGGCCCGCTCGAGGGCATGACCGTGGTCGAAATCGGCCCCGGCCCCGGCGGCCTCACCCGCGCCTTGCTGATCGAAGGCGCCCGCCGCGTGGTCGCCATCGAGAAAGACGCGCGCTGTCTGCCGGCGCTCGGCGATATCGCGGCGCTTTATCCGGGGCGGATCGAGATTATTTACGCCGATGCCAAAGGGGTCGACTACGCTGCGCTCGGTCTCACCTCACCTTCCCGCATCGTCGCCAATCTGCCTTACAGCGTGGCGACCCCCCTCCTCATCTCCTGGCTGAAGACCGAGCCCTGGCCGCCCTGGTTCGATCGGCTGGTGCTGATGTTCCAACGCGAGGTGGCGGAACGCATCGTCGCCGCGCCCGGCAACAAGGAATACGGGCGCCTTGCCGTGCTGGCGCAATACCGCACCACGCCGCGCATCCTGTTCACCCTCCCGGCCGAAGCCTTCACGCCGCGGCCCAAGGTCGATTCCGCCCTGGTCGAATTCGTGCCGAGACCGGCGCCTCAGCCTCCTTGCGACATCGCAGTGCTGGAAAAGGTCACGGCCGCCGCGTTCGGTCAACGACGTAAGATGCTGCGCTCGGCGCTGCGGCAGATCACGCCCGACAGCGAGACGCTGTTGGAAGAGCTCGGCATCGATCCCAAGGCTCGCGCCGAGGAACTGGCGGTCGGCGCGTTCTGCCGCATCGCCAACGCGCTGTCGGCGCAACACCCCATCGCGCGCTAGAGCTCGGCCAGAAGATCCTGCACGAAATCCTTGACGCCGGTCAGCCGCGAGCGCCGTTGGCGCTCGGCGGCGAGGATCGCGCGGACCGCCGCCAGCGATTGCTCGATGTCGTAATTGACGACCACATAGTCGTAATCCTGCCAGTGCTGGATCTCGTTGCTCGCCCCCAGCATCCGGCGTCTTACGATCTCGGCGGAGTCCTGGGCACGTTCATTGAGGCGCTGCTCGAGGGCGGCCGCGGTGGGGGGAAGAATAAACACGGTGACGACGTCGTCTCTGGCCGTGGCGCGCAGTGCCGCCGCCCCTTGCCAATCGACATCGAACAGCACGTCACGCCCGCCAGCCAGCGCCTGCTCCACCGGCTGCCGCGTGGTGCCATAATAATTGTCGAACACCACCGCCCATTCCAGGAACGCGCCGTGATCGCGCATCCGGGTGAAGGTGTCGCGGTCGACGAAGTGATAATCCCGGCCGTCCTTCTCGCCGTTGCGCGGCGGGCGCGTGGTATGGGAGACCGACATGGCGACGCCCGGCTGTTCCTCGTCGAGCAGGCGCCGCGCCAGCGTGGTCTTACCGGCGCCGGACGGCGACGACAACACCAGCATGACTCCCCTTCTGGCGATGCCCTCTTTCATCTCCCTCACTCGATGTTCTGGACCTGCTCGCGCAGCTGGTCGATGACCGTCTTGAGCTCGAGCCCGGTCCGGCTGATTTCGATGTCGGCGGCCTTCGAACAGATCGTGTTGGCCTCGCGATTGAACTCCTGCGCCAAGAACTCGAATTTGCGGCCGACCGGCTGATCGCTGTCGATCAGCTCGTTCGCCGCCGCCACATGGGCGCGCAAACGATCGAGCTCCTCTTGGACATCGGCCTTAGCGGCCAGCAGCAAAGCCTCCTGGTGGAGCCGCTCAGGCTCGAGATTCGAGCCCGGCTCGGTGAGGCGCGCGATCTGCTCCGCGAGGCGGGCGCGGATCGCCTCGGGCTGCCGCGCGGCTGCGCTCGCCGTGCGCTCGACCAGGCTGCCGATATCGGCCAGTTGCTTGGCGATCACGGTCTGAAGCCGATCGCCTTCACCCTGGCGCGCCCGCACCAGCGCGTTGAGCGCAACGGCGAGGCTGGCGATCAGGGCATGGCTGAGCGCGGCTTGCGCCTCTTCGCTGTCCTCCCCTTCCACCGCCTCGACCACGCCCCGCATACCGAGCAGCGTGTCCAGCCGCGTCCGCTTGAGGCCGGTCACCTCTTGCGCCCGTTCCGCCACGGCCTGGGCCTGGCGGAGCGCGGCCTCGTTGAGCCTGATCTCCAACGGCCCGCCTTCGCGCTTGACCCACAGATTGATGGTGCAGTTGCCGCGCGCGAGCTTCTCTTGGGCCAGCGCCCGGGCCTTGGTCTCAAGCGCCTCGAAGCCCGACGGCAGACGCAGGCGCACATCGAGATTGCGGCCGTTGACGCTGCGCGCCTCCCAATGCCAGCTGGTTTCCCCATGCATGCCGTCGGCGCGGGCAAAACCGGTCATGCTCTTAAGGGTCATAAGCTCGCAAGCCCGTTCAGGACGTCAAATCAAAGCCATGCCGCTTATAAGCCGAGTCGCGTGGCCGCGGCACGAGAAGGCTCGGGCCTTGGTGAAGAACCGTGGCTGAGCGCAGTCTAGCGCATTGGATTGCGCAGCGGCGGCGGCACCGCATCCTGGCCCGCGGCCTCGGCAGGCACGCCAAAGGGATCGGACGCATTGCCGAGGGAAGCGGGATCGGCCAAGGCCCCTGCGAGCGAAGGCTCGGCGTCCAAGACGCCGGGCACGGTTTTGGCCACCGGTGCGCCGGCACCGGGCAGCGTCAGCGCGGGAGCTTCGGCCGGCACCGGCTCGGCGACGGCCGCGACAGCGCCCTCCCCGGCAGCGTCTTGCGCGGCCTTGGCGGCGGCCGCCGCGGCCTCCTGTGCGCGTATCTCGCGCTCAACCTTGCGCCATTTGACGACATTTCTATTGTGCTCATCCAGGCTCGCCGCAAAGACGTGACCGCCGGAGCCGTCGGCGACGAAATAGAGGTCCTTGGTCTTTGCCGGCCTGAGCACCGCCTCGATCGCCGCGCGGCCGGGATTGGCAATCGGGGTCGGCGGCAAGCCATTGATTTTATAGGTATTGTATTTCGTGTCGCGCTCGAGCTCGTCCTGCTGAATGGGATGGTCGAGTACGGCCTTACCGCCCACCAGGCCATAGATGATGGTCGGATCCGATTGCAGCCGCATATTCCGTCTGATCCGATTCTGGAACACGCTCGCGATCAGCGGGCGCTCGTCGGCCCGCCCGGTTTCTTTCTCCACGATCGAGGCGAGGATCAACGCCTCCTCCGGCGTCGTCACCACGATGCCCTCGTCGCGGGTCTCCCACACTTTGGCGAGGAACTTCGCCTGCGCCACGCGCATGCGGTCGATGATGTCCTGGCGCGTGTCATGACTTCCGAACCTGTAAGTATCCGGCAGCAGGCTGCCTTCGGGCGGGATCTCGGTGATCTCGCCCTTCAGCTCGGGATGGGCCATGAGCTTTTGCACGATCTGATAGCTGGTCAGCCCTTCGGGCAGCGTCACCTTGTGCTCGATCGACTTGCCCTCGACCAGCGTGTCGAGCACCTGCCGCATGGTGGCGTATTTGCGGAACTCGTATTCGCCTGCCTTCAGGCTGCCCTCCCCCTTTAAATACATAAAGTAGAGGATGCTGGTCATGAAGATGCGCCGGTCGGCGATCACGCCGTCGCGCTCAAGCCGCTCGGCAATGGCGCTGGTCCCCTCGCCTTTGGGGATGGCGATCACGGTCGAGGTGGCGAGCGGACCGGGCTGGTCGAACTGCACCTTGACCCAATAGAACACGCCGACCGACAAGCAGGCCAACAGGAAGAAGAAGGTCAGGACCCCATCGAGCATCCGCAAGAAGGGGTGCGGGTCGGGCTCCGGCTCGTCGCGCTCGGGCGCCTCGGGCGGGCGCATCGGCTCGAGCGCCTCGGCCGGACTGCGCGGCATCACCGCGAGCTGCCGCCCGGCGGCCGCCTGGATGCGGTCGTCGTTGTCGTTAGCCGTCGACGGAAGGTCTCTGGTCAAAGACATGGCTAGAAGGACCCGCGTAGACGATGCCAACCACTTGAAGTCGAAATATGGCGAAAGGGAGGTTCGTAAATATGGCGTCAGGCATCGCAACGGCGAATGATCAGGGAGGCATTGGTGCCACCGAAGCCGAACGAATTCGACAGCACGGTATCGATGCTGCGCCGTCTCGCCTGGTGCGGCACGAGATCGATGGCAGTCGCCACCGATGGATTGTCGAGATTGAGCGTCGGCGGCGCCAGATTGTCGCGGATGGCCAGCGCCGAGAAGATCGCCTCGACCGCGCCGGCCGCGCCGAGCAGATGACCGATTGCCGATTTGGTTGAAGACATCGACACCTTCCCGGCAGCGTTGCCGAACAGCCGCTCCACGGCCGCCAACTCGATTTCGTCGCCCATCGGCGTCGAGGTGCCGTGCGCATTGATATAGTCGATATCGGCGGGGTCGATGCCGGCACGCTTGACCGCCGCGACCATGCAGCGGTAGGCGCCATCGCCGTCTTCGGCCGGTGCGGTGATGTGGAAGGCATCGCCCGACATGCCGTAGCCGATGATCTCGGCATAGATATGGGCCCCGCGCGCCTTGGCATGCTCGAGCTCTTCGAGCACCACCACGCCTGCCCCCTCGCCCATCACGAAGCCGTCGCGGTCGCGGTCATAGGGGCGCGAGGCGCGCTGCGGCTGATCGTTGAAATTGGTCGACAGCGCCCGGCACGCCGCGAAGCCCGCGATCGCCAGCCGGCACACCGGCGATTCCGTGCCGCCCGCCAGCATCACGTCGGCATCGCCGAGCGCAACCAGGCGCGAGGCATCGCCGATAGCATGCGCGCCGGTCGAGCAGGCAGTGACCACGGCATGGTTCGGCCCTTTGAGGCCGTGCTCGATGGAGACATAGCCCGCGGCGAGATTGATCAGGCGGCCGGGAATGAAGAATGGGCTGACCCGGCGCGGACCCTTGTCGGCGAACAGCAGCGAGGTCTTCTCGATGCCCTGAAGGCCGCCGATGCCCGAGCCGATCAACACGCCGGTGCGGATCTGGTCCTCATAGGCGGTCGGCTGCCAGCCGGCATCTTGCAGCGCCTGGGTGGCGGCGCCCATGGCATAGATAATAAAGTCGTCGACCTTGCGCTGCTCTTTCGGCTCCATCCATTCGTTCGGATTGAAGCTGCCGTCCGCGCCGTCGCCGCGCGGCACCTGGCAGGCGACTTGGCAGGACAGGTCCGAGACATCGAAGCTTTCGATGCGGCGCGCGGCGTTCCGACCTGCGATCAGCCGCTCCCACGCGATCTCATAGCCGCAGCCGAGCGGCGAAACGAGACCCAAACCTGTAATGACGACACGTCGCATCGCGCTTTCGCCCAGTCCTCGCGGGACCCTACTATCGAGCCGTTAGAGGGCTTTCATTTGTCACACGGGGGCGGCTGAGCCCCCGCGCGAAGTGGCGTCAAGCGGCTGTATTCTTCTCCAGGAATTTTACGGCGTCGCCGACCGTGAGGATGGTTTCTGCCGCATCGTCGGGGATCTCGCAGCCAAATTCCTCTTCGAAGGCCATGACCAGTTCGACGGTGTCGAGACTGTCGGCCCCAAGGTCGTCGATGAAGCTGGCGTTCTCGGTGACCTTGTCGGCCTCAACCCCGAGATGCTCCACCACGATCTTCTTTACGCGCTCCGAGATATCGCTCATATCCGCCTCACCGTCTCCCTTGCCTGTCAGTCCTAAGCCCTGCACGTCCCCCCGAGCTCGCGGCTCATGGCCTGACGCACCCCCGAGCGGTAAGTTTAGAGAGGGTTGATCGCGGTGGGATTGTCGTTTGTCAAGCCCCCACGGAGCGGCCGCTTGGGTACCACATTATAAGCGACTTTGCCAGACGCCCTCACCCGGGAAAAAACACTTGCCAAATCTCCTGAAGCCGTTGCTCCAAGTCGTTGCCGATCAAGTGCTTACACCATCACCATGCCGCCATTCACATGCACCGTCTCGCCGGTGATATAGGCCGCCTCGCTGCTGGCGAGGAAGGCCACCACCGCCGCGACGTCTTCAGGCTTGCCGAAGGTCTGGGTAGGGATGGCGGCGGCAATAGCTTCGACTTGCTTCGGCGTCAAGGCGTCGGTCATGGCGGTCTTGATGAAGCCCGGCGCGATGCAGTTGGCCGTGATGCCCCGGCTCGCCACCTCGCGGCCTAGAGACTTGGTCATGCCGACCAGTCCGGCCTTCGAGGCGGCATAATTGCCCTGCCCCGGATTGCCGAGCACGCCGGAGATCGAGGCGATATTGACGATGCGGCCGTAACGGCGCCGCATCATGAAGCGCAGGATGCCGCGGGTCAGCACGAACACCGAGGTGAGGTTGACGGCGATCACGTCGTCCCACTCCTCGTCCTTCATCCGCATGAACAGATTGTCGTGGGTGATGCCCGCATTGTTAACCAGGATATCGACTTGGCCGAGCACCTTCTCCGCCGCCTCGGGAAGCTGCGCCACGGCGGGCCGGTCGCGCAGATCGCAAGGCAGCACGAACACGCGGCTGCCGAGTTCGGCGGCAAGCGCCTCGAGCTTGTCGGCCTTGGTGCCCGAGATCGCGACATTGGCGCCCTGGCCATGCAGGGTCCTGGCGATCGCGCCGCCAATCCCGCCGGTGGCGCCGGTGACCAGCGCGCCTTTCCCTGTCAGGTCGAACATTGAACTCTCCTCTTCCTCGAGCGCGATTAGCCGGCCAGCGCGGCCGCGGCGGCTTCGAGCTCGTCCGGCGTGCCGACGCTCTTCGCCTCGATGCCATCGAAGCGCCTGGCGATGCCGGTGAGCACGCGCCCCGCGCCCACCTCATAGACCGTGCCGACGCCGTTCGTCTTGAGATAAAGCATGGTCTCGCGCCACCTGACCATGCCGGTGACTTGCTCGACCAGCCGGGCCCTGATCTGTTCGGGGTCGGAGATGGGCGTGGCCAGCACATTGGCGACCAGCGGAACCACCGGCGCCTTGATCTCTATTTTGGCCAGCGCGTCGCGCATCGCCTCGGCGGCGGGCTGCATCAGCGCGCAATGGAATGGGGCGCTTACCGGCAGCGTCACCGCCCGCCGCGCACCGAATTTCGGCGCCAACCCGATGGCGCGCTCGATCGCCTGCTTGGTGCCCGAGATCACCACCTGACCCGGCGCATTGTCATTGGCGGCCTCGCATATCTCGCCCTCGGCGGCAGCCTTGGTCAGCTCCTGGGCTTGGCCGAGATCGGCGCCGAGCAGCGCCGCCATCGCGCCTTCGCCGACCGGCACCGCCTGCTGCATGGCTAGGCCGCGAATCTTCAGCAGCCGCGCGGTATCGGCGAGGCTGAGCGCGCCGGCGGCGGCCAGAGCCGAATATTCGCCGAGCGAATGGCCGGCCACATAAGCGATCTTGCCGGGGAGCTTCACACCCTTGTCGCCAAGCACGGCCATGGCCGCCAAGGAGACCGCCATCAGTGCGGGCTGCGCATTCTCGGTGAGGGTGAGCTCGGCCTCGGGCCCCTCCCACATCAACCGCGACAGATCCTGCGACAGCGCCGCGTCGATCTCCTCGAACACGGCGCGCGCGGACGGGTAGGCCTTGGCCAGCTCGGCTCCCATGCCGACAGCTTGACTTCCCTGACCGGGAAATATGAAAGCAATGCTCATGTAGCTCTGGATGTTGGGGAGATGACAGTGCGGCCAAAGACACTGTTTCAATCTTTTCTGTCAAGTTGCGCGCGAGGCGATCTGCAAACCGAAAAGATAACGCGCGCCGGCAACCCCACGTGCTAGAACAGCGTTCCGTATGACAACCCCCACTCAAGACCCCACAACAGGGAGAGTTGCATGAATCATCCCGTATTTCTCGGCGTCCTGACCGCCTCGCTGGCAATGGTGGCAGCAAGCTTTCCGCTGCAGGCGGCCGACCCGGCGCCCTGGCCCTGGACGTCGAAACTGCCCCCCGATCCGGCGCTGGTTCAGCTCGTGTCGGTGGACGATGTCAGCGTCGTCATCAATAAGTCGGAGCCGCCGACGGTCGCCATCACGGTGAACGCGCAGGCCGCGACCCCGAACTTCACCGAACTCCAATTGACGCCGCGCATGGGCGACCCCAAGGACCTCGTCTTCTCCTTCGACGCCAAGGGCCGGCCGCCCCAGGACATGACCATCCAAGTGGTCAAGCCGGTGAGTTTCACGGTCGAATATAGCGGTGCGCCCATCGACAAAATCGGGGTGGTCGAGGTCAACGCCCTGGAGAATTGCAAGGCATTCTCCGTGACCGACAACAAGGCGGTCAAATGCACGTCGCAGTCGACCCCGCAATAAGGGAGCCTCGGCGGCCCCTTGTCGGACCTTGCAAAGCGCGCGCGAAGCCCTATAAGTCCGCCACTAGCAACCGCTCCGGCCGGAGGCTGAACGGAGGACCGCTCATCGAGCGGCAGGCTTAAAAGCCGCCCTCCCGTGTCTCCGCTCTCACGGTCGTCTCTGGGCCTTTCCTTCTAAAGCGCCCATGCGAGGCTTCGCGCCGGAGCAACGAAGAAGGAAAGGCAGTTCATGTCTCTTTACGAGCATGTCTTCCTGGCGCGGCAGGATATCTCCGCCCAGCAGGTCGAAGCTCTGATCGAGAGCTTCCGCACGATCCTCCAGGAGCATGGCGGATCGGTCGGCAAGACCGAATATTGGGGACTGAAGTCCCTCGCCTACCGCATCAAGAAAAACCGCAAGGCCCATTATGCGCTGATGAATCTCGACGCGCCGCATGCGGCAGTGGCGGAGTTCGAGCGCCAGATGCGGCTCTCAACCGATATCATCCGCTTTCTCACCGTCAAGGTCGAGGAGCACGATGCTTCGCCGTCGCCGATGATGCGCCGTTCCGATCGCGACGAACGCGACGGAAGAGGTGATCGCGGCGACCGCGGTGACCGTGGTGATCGCGGCGACCGTGGCGATCGCGGCGGATTCCGCGGCGGCCGGCGCGACCGCGACCGCGATTCTGCGCCACGCGAGGCGCGCGCCCCGAGCGAGCCCGACGCCGATGCGGTGGTGGCTCCTGCCGAGGAGGATTCTGAATGAGCATGACCCAGACCCAGGCGCGCCGCCCGTTCTATCGGCGGCGCAAGACCTGCCCCTTCTCCGGCGATAAAGCGCCGAAGATCGACTACAAGGACGTGAAGCTCCTCCAGCGCTACGTGTCGGAGCGTGGCAAGATGGTGCCGAGCCGGATCACGGCGGTGTCGGCCAAGAAGCAGCGTGAGCTCGCCAAGGCGATCAAGCGCGCACGCTTCCTTGGCCTTCTGCCCTACCTCATTCAGTAGGAGGATCAGGCCCGCGAGCTTGACCTTTAGGCTTTAAAGAAAGTTGGGGCGGGGCATTCCCCCTCCCCTAACCGCTATTAGGAGGCGGGACAGCGCATCGATGCCAGCATTCCTCATCATTGGCGCCGGTTCAGGCCTGATTTCGGCGGCTCTGTTCGCCTCGGCCGCCACTGCCACGGCGCTTGCCGGCGTGCTGTTCTATCTCGCGCCCTTGCCGATTTGCCTGGCAGGGCTCGGCTGGGGCGGAATGGCAGTGCTCCTCTCGGCCCTCACCGGCACGGTGGTGATCGCCGCGGCGCTGGGACCGGCCACCGCGGCAGTGTTCGCCATTTCCATCGCGGCGCCCGCGGCGCTTCTCACGCATCTCGCGCTGCTGTCGCGTCCAGCGATCACGCCGCAAGGCCAGCAGATCGCGGCGCTGGAATGGTATCCGCCGGGCCGCATCGTCGGCTGGGCGGCGCTGATGGCGGGCCTCCTTGCCGGCATCCTGGTGCTGTTCCTCGGCTACGACCAGGAGAGCTATCGCGACTCGATCCGCGAGATTCTCAACCACAGCGCCCTCAAGGAACTCGATCGCGACGGCACCCTGTTCACCGACGAAAACATTGCCAATCTCTCGGCCGTGCTGGCCCGGGCGCTTCCGGCCGTTTTTGCCGTGGTCTGGCTCACCATCACCCTGTTCAATCTGTGGATGGCCGGGCTGATCGTCGACGCCTCCGGGCGCGCGCGCCGGCCCTGGCCCGATCTTCACGCGCTCGAACTGCCCAATGCGTTCCTGCTGGTATTCGCCGGCGCGCTCGCGGCGTCATTTCTGCCCGGGCTGCCGGGCTTGCTCGCCACCGGCCTCGCCGGGGCGCTGCTGTTCGCATACGTGCTGCAAGGACTGGCGGTGGTCCACGTCTATAGCCGGGGCGTGCCGCTCCGCAGTCTTCTGCTCGCGACCGTTTATCTCGGAATTTTGCTGTTGGGCTGGGTTGCCATCATCGTCGCCATTATCGGCCTGGCCGAGCCCCTGCTCGGCTTGCGCCAACGTGCCGATCGCGGTGGGCCGCCCGCCAACAGCGACGGCAAGGTCTGACCAGGATAGGAGTATCGATTATGCAAGTCATTCTGCTCGAGCGCATTGGGCGCCTCGGACAAATGGGCGACGTGGTCAACGTCAAGGACGGCTTCGCCCGCAACTTCCTGCTGCCGCACGGCAAGGCGCTCCGCGCCACGGAGGCCAATCGCAAGCGCTTCGAGCGCGACCGCTCGCAACTCGAGGCCCGCGACCTCGAGCTGAAATCGGAAGCACAAGGCGTGTCGGCCAAGCTCGACGGCAAGAGCTTTGTCGTCATTCGCCAGGCCGGCGACTCCGGTCAGCTTTACGGCTCGGTCTCGACCCGCGACATCGCCTCGGCGGTCACCGAAGGCGGCTTCTCGATCGAGCGGCGTCAAGTGATGCTGGACCGGCCGATCAAGGCGCTCGGCCTGCATGAGGTCCGCATTTCGCTGCATGGCGAGGTCGAGCCTCGCGTCACGGTCAATGTCGCCCGCTCCGCCGATGAGGCAGCGCGGCAGGCCCGCGGCGAGGACGTCAGCCGGACCATGACCGAGGCGGAAGAGGACGCCGAGGCCGCACGGATCGCCGCCGCGGCACTGTTCGAGGAAGGCGCGCCGGTCGCGCTCGCCGACGAGGCGGAAGCCGAGGCGGAGGAAGAGGCCGGCGCATAGGGGGATGAAGCCGTGCGAGCGAGCCTTACGCTCCTTGTGGGTGAGGCCACGCTCTCCCCGTTGTCCACAGACCCCATGGCTATCCACGACTTCGCGATTGGAGTAGTGTTGGCGCATGAGCAACGCTCTGATTCGGTCGATAACGCCCGAGACTCCGGCCTTCCGCGAGGCGCCTCATAACGTCGAGGCGGAGCAGGCCTTGCTCGGCGCCATCCTGGTCAATAACGAGGCCATCGATCGGGTTTCGGGCTTCCTCAAGCCCGATCATTTCTTTGACCAGCTCCACGCCCGCATCTTTGAGACCGCCTCGAAGCTGATCCTGAGCGGCAAGCGCGCGACGCCGATCACGCTCAAGACCTTCTTCCAGTCCGATCCGCCGGCCGGCGAGCTGCCGGTGCCCCAATATCTCGGGCGCCTGGCGGCCAACGCCACCACCATCATCAATGCCGAGGATTATGGCCGCACCGTCTATGACCTGGCGCTGCGCCGCCAGCTCATTCAGATCGGCGAGGCGATGGTCAACACCGCCTTCGATTCGCCGATCGACGCGCCACCCGCGCTCCAGATCGAGGAGGCCGAGCAGCAGCTTTACGAATTGGCTGAAACCGGCAAATACGGCTCGGGCTTCGAACCGTTCACCACCGCGCTGACCGATGCCATCGACATGGCCGCCAATGCCTACCGGCGCGACGGCGGCCTGTCGGGTCTCGCCACCGGCTTTACCGATCTCGACCAGCGCATGGGCGGATTGCAGCCGTCGGACCTGATCATCATCGCCGGGCGCCCCGCCATGGGCAAGACGGCGCTCGCCACCAACATCGCCTACCACGTGGCCAAGAGCTACCGGCCCGGCGGCGATCCCGACTCCACGCTCGACGGCGCGGTGGTCGGCTTCTTCTCGCTGGAAATGTCGGCCGAGCAGCTCGCCACCCGCATCATCTCCGAGCAGGCCTATATTCCGTCGGAGCGCATCCGGCGCGGTCGCATCGATGCCGAGCAGTTCGACCGCATCGTCGAAGTGTCGCAGGAGCTCCAGCATCTCCCGCTCTATATCGACCAGACCGGCGGCATCACCGTCGCCCAGCTGGCCGCCCGGGCACGGCGGCTGAAGCGCCAGCGGGGCCTCGGCTTCATCGTCGTCGACTATCTCCAGCTCCTGTCCGGCTCTTCCAGGCGCGCCCAGGAGGGCCGCGTGCAGGAGGTCTCGGAGATCACCACCGGGCTTAAGGCGCTGGCCAAGGAGCTGCATGTTCCTGTGCTGGCGCTGTCCCAGCTCTCCCGCCAGGTCGAGCAGCGGGAGGACAAACGCCCGCAACTCGCGGATTTGCGCGAATCCGGCTCGATCGAGCAGGACGCCGACGTGGTGTTGTTCGTGTTCCGCGAGGAATATTATGTCGAGCGTCAGACAACCCCGCGAGAACACCGAAGAGCACAAATGTGGCAGGCAGAGATGGAGATGGTGACCGGCAAGGCCGACGTCATCATCGGCAAGCAGCGGCACGGACCCACGGGCACCCTGACGCTCCAATTCACGCCGGAATTCACGAGGTTCAGCAATCTCGCGGCGGGGGAGCGGCTGCCGGAGCGGCGGGAGTGACAGCTCGGCGCCCGCGCGAGGCTGCCTCGAGCGAGCGCACCGAAGGGCCAAGCGAGACCGCGATCCTGACCATCGATTTGGATGCGCTCGCCGCCAATTACCGCGCCTTGCGCGATCTTGCCGCGCCGGCCGAATGCGCCGCCGTGGTCAAGGCCGATGCTTATGGGCTCGGCTTGGCGCAAGCGGCGCCGGCGCTCGCGCGCGCCGGCTGCAACATATTCTTCGTGGCGACCCTTGGCGAGGCCACCGCGCTTCGTGCGCTCCTGCCTCAAGCCATTATCTATGTCTTCTCCGGGCTCATGCCGGGAACGGCCGCGCTCTATCGCGCCGCCGATCTCCGTCCGGTGCTGAACAGCGCCGACGAGATCAAGGAATGGGCGACGTTCTGTTCCGGCCGGGGCGAGCAGCTCCCTTGCGCCGTGCATATCGACAGCGGCATGAACCGGCTCGGGCTTTCGGCCGACGAGGTCGATCAAGTGGCGAATGCGCGCGAGCTGTGGCAGACATTCACGCTGTCTTTGGTGATGAGCCACCTCGCCTGCGCCGACGAGCCGAGCCATCCGAAGAGCGAAGCGCAACGGACTGTGTTCGACCGCATGCGCGCCCGCCTGCCGCGCGCTTTGGCGAGCCTCGCCAATTCCGCCGGCATTCTGCTTGGCCCTGACTTTGCCTACGATGTGGTGCGGCCCGGCATCGCCCTCTATGGCGGCCATCCCCGCCGCCACGGCGACAATCCCTTTCGGGCCGTGGTGCATCTCAAGGGCCGCGTCCTCCAGGTGCGCCGCGTCGGCCCCGGCGAGACCGTGGGTTACGGCGCAACGCGGACCATGCGCCGGCCCGCACGCATCGCCGTCGTCTCGGTGGGCTATGCCGATGGGTTCTTCCGCTCGCTGTCGGCAGGCGATGGCGAGGAGGGACTTGCCGCCTATTTCGGCTCTCATGCCGCGCCGATCCTCGGCCGCGTGTCGATGGACGTGATCGCCCTCGATGTGAGCGAGGTGCCGGAGGAGATCTCCGGCCGCGGCGCGTGGGTCGAGCTGATCGGACCGAATGTGCCCGCTCACGCGCTCGCTGCTCGCGCCGGCACCATCGATTACGAGGTCCTCACCCATCTCGGCCGCCGCGCCTTCCGGCGCTATCTCGGCGGCTAGCCTGACCATGGCCAAAGCTTCGCGCGCCTTCGTCTGCCAAGCCTGCGGTGCGGTGACCTCCCGCTGGTCCGGCAAATGCGCCTCCTGCGGCGAGTGGAACTCCATCATCGAGGAGGCTACCCCGTCCGGCTCCCCTGCCCTGATCGCCATCAAGGGCGGCAAAGGCAGGCTGGCCGCCTTCGAAACCCTCGCCGCCGCCACCCATGAAGCCCCGCGCCTGCCGACCGGCATCGCCGAGCTTGACCGCGTGCTCGGCGGCGGCCTCGTCCCGGGCTCCGCCGTCTTGGTCGGCGGCGAGCCGGGCATCGGCAAATCGACGCTGCTGCTCCAGGCGGCCGCCAAGCTCGCCGAGACCGGCACCAGGGTCGTCTATCTCTCCGGCGAGGAGGCGCCGGCCCAGGTGCGCATGCGGGCGTCGCGCCTGGGGCTGGCGCAAGCGCCGGTCGCGCTCGGCACCGAGACCAATCTCGCCAATATCATCGCCACGCTCGGCAGCGCCGCCCCGCCCGCTCTCATCGTCATCGACTCGGTGCAGACGCTGTGGTCCGAGGGCGTGGAAGCCGGCGCCCGGCACCATCTCTCAGCTCAGAGGTTGCGCCTCGGCCCTGATCGGCCACGCCAAGGCCAGCGGCTCGACCCTCGTGCTGGTCGGCCACGTCACCAAGGACGGCCAGATCGCCGGCCCCAAAGTGATCGAGCACATGGTCGATACCGTGCTGTCGTTCGAAGGCCTGAGCGGCCACCAGTTCCGCATCTTGCGCGCGATGAAGAACCGATTCGGACCGACCGACGAGATCGGCGTGTTCGAGATGCGCCAGGATGGCCTGAAGGAGGTCGACAATCCCTCCGCGCTGTTCTTGAACGACCGCGACCGGGGCGCGCCCGGCACCGCCGTGTTCGCCGGCATGGAAGGCACCCGTCCGATCCTGGTGGAGATCCAGGCGCTGGTCGCGCCCTCTTCGCTCGGCACGCCGCGCCGCGCGGTGGTCGGATGGGACCCCAACCGGCTCGCCATGCTCATTGCCGTGCTCGAAGCCCGCTGCGGGGTGAGGCTCGGCGCGCATGACGTCTATCTCAATGTCGCCGGCGGTTTGCGTCTGAATGAGCCCGCCGCCGACCTCGCCGCCGCCGCCGCGTTGGTGTCCTCGATGAGCGGCAAGCCTGCGCCCGAGGACGCCGTCTATTTCGGCGAGGTGAGCCTGACCGGCGCGGTACGGGCCGTAGGCCATATGGATCAGCGGCTTAAAGAAGCGGCCAAGCTCGGCTTCGGTCGCGCGGTGGTGCCGGCCGCGGCCAGCGAAGGGAATCGGGAGGTCAAGGAGATGAGGCTCCTGCCGCTCGCCCAATTGGACGAACTCGTGGCCTTATTTGCAGCACCGGAAGGCGCGTAGAATCATATGCCCTGCGACAATGCGCCGGGCGCCGCTTCAAGGATTGCGCGAGCGGGGCCATTTGTGCTTCATCGCCGGGAATCGTGATAATGTCCGGCCGCCCGCCCGAAGGAGCCTCGCGCCATGCCCATCTCCTGGCTCGATGTCATTCTCATTGTCATCATGCTCATCTCGGGCTTCCTCGCCATGGTGCGCGGATTCACGCGCGAGGTGCTGTCGATCTTCTCCTGGGCGGTGGCCGCCGTCGTCGCACTCTACCTCACGCCGAAATATGCCGGCATGCTGGACCCCTATATCGACAACCCCAGCGTCGCCCAGATCGCCTTTGCCGCCGGAGTGTTCGTCATCACCCTGATCGTGGTGAGCCTGATCACCTTCCGCATCTCCGACAGCGTGCTCGATAGCCGGGTCGGGGCGCTGGACCGCACCTTGGGCTTTATTTTCGGACTGGCCCGCGGCTTCCTGTTGGTTGCCATCGTGTTCATTCTGTTCACCGCGCTCGCCCGCGACCAACCAGACTGGGTCCGCAATGCGCGCTCTTTCCCCATCCTTCAGAAGACGCAGGTCGCCATCGAATCGTTGCTGCCGATGAACCCGGAGCAGTTCCTGCCGTCGTCCAAGGACGACCAGCCCGACGGGCAGACTGAAGGCAAGCCCGAGGGCCAGCCTGAGGGCCAACCTGAGGCGCCGGCCGAAGAGCCTCTGCCGGACCAGAAATCGTGAGATTAAGGTTCTAGGAATACGTTGCGTCGCGTGCCATTGAAGCGCTCTTCGGGGCGCCTATCTACTTATAGGAGGCTAAGGCCCGTGACAGAGCCGATTCTGACCAAGGCACCCGATCTGAGCTGGCTGGAGGAAGACCGCCTGCACGAGGAGTGCGGCGTGTTCGGCATCTTCAACCATCCCGATGCGGCCGCCCTGACCGCCCTCGGGCTGCATGCGCTCCAGCATCGCGGCCAGGAAGCAGCCGGCATCGTCAGTTTCGATGGCCATCACTTCCATACCGAGCGCCGCGTCGGCCTGGTCGGCGACCATTTTACCTCGCGCCCGGTGATCGAGCGGCTGAAAGGCGATATGGCCGTCGGCCATGTGCGCTACTCCACCTGCGGCGATCCGGTATTGCGCAACGTGCAACCCCTCTTCGTCGATCTCGACTCGGGCGGCTTCGCGCTCGGCCACAACGGCAACCTCACCAACGCGCTCACCATGCGCGACTGGCTGATCAAGAAGGGCGCCATCTGCCAATCCACCACCGACACCGAGGTGATCCTGCATCTGGTCGCCCGCAGCGAAAAGCGCCGCTTCGTGGAGAAATTCATCGAGGCGCTGTTGCAGGTCGAGGGCGCGTACGCGTTTGTCGGCCTCACCAACAAGAAGATGGTCGGCGCGCGCGATCCCTACGGCATCCGGCCGCTGGTGCTCGGCAAGCTCGGCGACGCCTGGGTGCTCGCCTCCGAGACCTGCGCGCTTGACATCATCGGCGCCGAGTTCGTGCGCGAGGTGGAGAACGGCGAGGTGGTGGTGATCACCCGCGAAGGCCTCGAGAGTCACCGCTTCGTGCCCAAATACCCGGCCCGGCTGTGCATCTTCGAATATATCTATTTCGCCAGGCCCGACTCGATCGTCGGCGGCCGCTCGGTCTACGAGGTCCGCAAGGAGATGGGACGGCAATTGGCGCGCGAGGCGCCGGCCAACGCCGACGTGGTCGTCCCCATTCCCGATTCCGGCGTGCCGGCCGCCATCGGCTATTCCCAAGAATCCGGCATACCGTTCGAATATGGCATCATCCGCAACCACTATGTCGGGCGCACCTTCATCGAGCCCGAGCAGCGCATCAGACAGCTCGGCGTAAAGCTGAAGCACAGCGCCAACCAGTTTCAGGTCAAGGGCAAGCGCATCGTGCTGATCGACGACAGCGTCGTGCGCGGCACCACCTCGGTCAAGATCGTGCAGATGATGCGCGAGGCCGGCGCGAGTGAGGTGCATATGCGGATCTCCAGCCCGCCGATCACCCATCCCGATTTCTACGGCATCGACACCCCCGATCAGGACAAGCTGCTCGCCGCCCATCGCACCCTCGAACAGATGCGGGAGTTTATCGGCGCCAACTCGGTCAAATTCCTGTCGGTCGACGGCATCTACAAGGCCATGGGCTTCGACGGCCGCGACAACGCCCATCCCCAATTCACCGACCATTGCTTCACCGGCGAATATCCGACCCGCCTCAGGGACCGCGAAGGTCCGCCGCAGCAAAAGCAGCTCTCCTTCCTCGCCGAAGTCGGTTGACGGCAAGACGTCTCACGGATCGCATCGCGCTCATCACCGGGGCCTCGCGCGGCATCGGGCGTGCGGTGGCGGAGAAATTCGCGCTGGAGGGCGCCCATGTTCTGCTGCTCGCCCGTAACCGCAAAGCCCTGGAACGGGTAGACGACGCAATCAGGGGCGCCGGCGGCAAGGCGAGCATCATTCCGCTCGAGCTCTCCGACGGCAAATCCATCGACGCGCTCGGCCCCACGCTCTATCAGCGCTTCGGCCGGCTCGACGTGCTGGTCGGCAACGCCGCCATACTCGGGCGCCTCTCGCCCCTGACCCACATTCCCGCCGAGCATTGGGACCGGAGCTTCGCCGTCAACGTCACGGCCAATTGGCGGCTGATCCGCACCCTCGATCCGCTGCTGCGCCGCTCCGACGCTGGCCGCGTGATCTTCGTCACCTCCGGGGTGGCGCAAAGCGCGCGCGCCTATTGGGCCCCCTACTCCGTCACCAAGGCGGCGCTGAAGGCGCTGGCCAAGACCTATGCCAACGAGACCGGCGACAGTCCGATCAAGGTGAACCTCATCGATCCCGGGGCGACCGCGACGCGCATGCGCGCCGAAGCCTATCCCGGCGAGGATCAGGCGACGTTGCCGACGCCTGAGCAGGTGGCTGAGCGCTTCGTTCCCCTCGCCATGGCTGAGTGGACCAAGACCGGGACGATCGTCGAGGTGTAACCCCCCTCCCCGATGGGGAGAGCAGGCGACGTTGCCGACGCCTGAGCAGGTGGCTGAGCGCTTCGTTCCCCTCGCCATGGCTGAGTGGACCAAGACCGGGACGATCGTCGAGGTGTACCCCCCCTCCGATGGGGAGAGGTGGAGCTCACCCCTCCGTGGTCAGCACCATGCCGTCATAAGCGGGCTCGACGCCCGCCGGCAGCTCCCGCCTCAGCGTCTCGTAATCGAGATCGACATGCATGTGGGTGAGCACCGCGCGCTTCGGCTTGACCCGCGCGATGACGGCGAGCGCCTGCTCGACCGAGAGATGGCTCGGATGCGGCGTGTGGCGCAGCGCATCGAGAATCCACACGTCGAGACCTTGGAGCGCCTCGAACGATTCCTCCGGCAGGTCGCTCACATCGGGCGAATAGGCGATGCCGCCGAAGCGGAAGCCGAGCGTCTCGCCCTGCCCGTGGATTTGCCGGAAGGGCAGCGCCTCGATCACGCCGCCCGCGCCTGAGATGGCGACCGGCACGCCGGGGCGGATCTCGTGGCCCTTGAGAATCGCCGGATATTCGCTGCCGGGCGGCGATTCGAAACAATAGGCGAACCGATTACGCAGCAGCTTGCCGGTGGCGGCGTCGTAATAGACCTCGACCCGGCGACGGCCGTTGAACGACACCATGCGCAGATCGTCGATGCCGTGCGCGTGATCGGCATGGTCGTGGGTGTAGAGCACCCCGTCGAGCCAGCCGACCCCGGCATCGAGCAATTGCTGGCGCAGGTCCGGCGAGCTGTCGACCAGCGCGGTGGTGATGCCGTCTTTTCCCGCGCGCTCCACCAGCGCCGAGCAGCGCCGGCGCCGATTTTTCGGATTGGCAGGATCGCACGCGCCCCAATGATTGCCGACGCGCGGCACGCCGCCCGATGTCCCGCAGCCGAGAATGGTGAGCTTCAAGGTCATGCCGCGCTGAGCGGGGCCTTCAGGGCCGAGCGCGGCACCTTCTTGAACAGCCGGAAGAAATTCTCCGTGGTCATGCGCGCCATCTCGGCCTCGCGCACGCCGCGCAAGGCGGCAAGCCGGGCGGCGATATGCGCCACAAAGGACGGCTCATTGGTCGTGCCGCGCATCGGCTCCGGCGCCAGATAGGGCGCGTCGGTCTCGACCAGCAGACGGTCGGCCGGCACGGCGAGCGCGATGTCGCGCAGCGCTTGCGCGTTCTTGAAGGTGACGACGCCCGAGAAGGAAATATAGCCGCCGAGCGCCAGCCCCCGATGCGCGAGATCGGGTCCGGCGGTAAAGCAATGCAGCACGAAGGGAAACGCGCCCTTCTTGCGTCTCTTCCTCGAGGATGCGCGCCACATCGGCGTCGGCCTCGCGAGCATGGATGACGAGCGGTAGGTCGGTCTCGCGCGCGGCAGCGATATGGGTGCGGAAGCTCTTTTTCTGCATGTCGCGCGGGCTGTGGTCATAGTGGTAGTCGAGCCCCGCCTCGCCGATCGCCACCACCTTGGGATGGCGCGCCAGCTCGACCAGCTCCTCGACCATGATGTCGGGCTCCTCGGCGGCGTTATGCGGATGAGTGCCGACCGAGCAGAACACGTTGTCATGGGCCTCGACCAGGCCGCGCAATTCGTTGAATTGGCGCACCCGGGTCGAGATCGTCACCATCAGCCCGACCCCCGCCGCCTGTGCGCGGTCCAGCACCCCGTCCAGCTCGCCCCTGAGCTCCGGAAAATCGAGATGGCAGTGGCTGTCGATCAGCATCATGCGGCCGGGGTTGGTTCCGCCTCGACATGGCGTGGGAATACGGGTTGAGGCGGCGGCAATGCGGTCCCGGGCTTGAGCCTGCCCTTAGCGCCAAGCGCGGCGAAGTCGCGCGCACCCGCAGGCACGCCGAGCTGATCGAGCAGCTTGGCCGCACTGTCCGGCATCACCGGCTGCACCAGAACAGCAATCTGACGCGTGACCTCCGCGGTGACATAGAGAATGGTCCCCATCCGTTCGGGATTGGTCTTCTTGTGCGCCCATGGCTCCTCGCCGGCGAAATAGCGGTTGGCGTCGGCGACCAGCGCCCAGATAAGCTCGAGCGCGCGATGGATGGCGAACACGTCGATTGCCTCCTCGACCCGTGGCAGCAGGCTATCGGCCGCCGCCAATATGGTCTCGTCGGCTTGCGTGAGCTTGCCGGGCTTCGGCACGCGCCCCTCGCTATTCTTGGCGATCATCGACAGCGAACGCTGGGCGAGATTGCCGAGATCGTTGGCGAGGTCGGCATTGATGCGTTGCACGATGCCGTCGCGGCTGTAATTGCCGTCCTGGCCGAACGGCACCTCCCGCAACAGGAAATAGCGGATCGGGTCGACGCCGTAATCGCTCACGAGCACGAAGGGATCGACCACATTGCCGACCGACTTCGACATCTTCTCCCCGCGATTATAGAGAAAGCCATGGCCGAACACGCGCTTCGGCAACGCCACGCCCGCCGACATCAGGAATGCCGGCCAATAGACCGCGTGGAAGCGGATGATGTCCTTGCCGATGATATGGACCTCGGCCGGCCAGTACCGCTTGAAGCTCGCCGAGCCCTCGTCGGGGAAACCGACGCCGGTGAGATAATTGGTGAGCGCGTCGACCCACACATACATGATGTGCTTGGGATCGCCCGGCACCGGAACACCCCAGTCGAACGTCGTGCGCGAAATCGACAGATCCTGGAGCCCGCCGCGCACGAAGCTTTTGACCTCGTTGGCGCGGGTATCGGGGCCGATGAACTCGGGATGGCTGTCGTAATAAGACGAGTAGCCGGTCCTGATAGGCCGACAGCTTGAAGAAATAGCTCTCCTCCTCGACCCATTCGACCGGCGTGCCTTGCGGCGACAGCTTCTTGCCGTCACTCCCCTCCTTCAGCTCGCTCGCGTCGTAATAGGCCTCGTCGCGCACCGAGTACCAGCCGGCATATTTGTCGAGATAGATGTCGCCCGCAGCCTGCATGCGCCGCCACAGCTCCTGGCAGGCGCGCGCGTGGCGTTCCTCGCGCGTGCGGATGAAATCGTCGTTCGAGCAGTTCAGCGCGCCAACCATGTCGCGGAACTTCGGCGTGTTGCGGTCGGCGAGCTCGGCCGGACTGATGCCCTGCGCCTTCGCCGTCTGCAGCATCTTGATGCCGTGCTCGTCGGTGCCGGTGAGAAAGAACACGTCGCGGCCTTGCAGCCGCCGGAACCGCGCCAGCGCGTCCGTCGCCACGGCCTCATAGGCATGGCCGATATGAGGCGCGTCGTTCGGATAGGAGATGGCAGTGGTGATGTAATAGGGCCGCTGGTCCGCCATGGCGGAGGAATAGCCTTGAGGCGGCCTGCGGGCAAGCTTGCTTGCGCTACGCCCTAAACAGGATGTTCCCGCGCCACCTGCTGCAGCCGGAACCAGGTCTCGAGCAGCAGCAGGCCGCGATCGAGATTGAGGGCGTGGGCCTCGGCCTTGGCCTCCGACATCGCCTCCCACGCTTCCGCCCAGTGCGCGAGATTGGCGGACGAAACCAGCCGCTTGGCGAGCTTCTGCTCCTCTTTGGTGGCCCCCTCGCCGGTCGCCGTGAAGCGGATGAGGCGCTCGATCAGTCCGAGCAGTAGAGAGAGGTAGAGGTCGAGGCGGTCGCTGTTGGCGGCGCCGGCCAGCCGGTCGACCAGCCGGTGCAGCCGCGCGCCGTCGATCTCCGGCAAGGCGGCGAGCGCGTCGAGAATCTCGCCATAGAGCTCGATGCCCGCGCTCGACACCAGCTCAAGCGCGCGGCGTACGCTGCCTTGGCCTAGGGCCAAGGCCGTCGCCAGCGTCTTGGCGTCGGCCTCGTGCTCGTCGCGGGCAAGTGCGGCCCGCACCGCCTTTTCCAAATCCTCCTCCCCCAAGCCCGTCACGCGCAGCGTGCGGGCGCGGGAACGAATGGTGACGGGCAGCCGTCCCTCGGCGCTCGAAATCAACAGGAACAAGAGTCTTGGGCGGCGGCTCTTCCAGCGCTTTGAGCAGCGCATTGGCGGCATTCTGATTCAGTTCGTCGGCGCGATCGACAATCACCACGCGCCATCCCACTTCACCCGCCGAATGGCCGAGAAAGGCGCGTAAGCGCCTTACCTCCTCGACGCCGATCCATTGCGAATAGCGTTTCGACTTTTCGACCCAGGAGCGCCGGATGAGGAGAAGGTTCGGATGCGACAACGCCGCGACCTTGCGGAACACCGGATGGTCGCGCTCGATCGCATCACGCGCCGCATCCTGATCGCCCTCGGCCAGCGCCGCACGAGCGAAGCGATAGGCCAGCGTCGCCTTGCCAATGCCCTCCGGCCCAACCAGCAGCCAAGCGTGGTGCATGCGGTCGCTATGCAGTGCATCGTCGAACTCGCTGATTGCCGCGTCATGGCCGAACAGTTGATCGACCTCGCGCGGCGTCGAGAAGCCGTCGAGCCGGTCCGGCTCGTTAAGTAGCCGCGGCCGAGCGCTCCGCCGCCATGCTCATGGGCTCAAGCGCTGCAGCACGATCTCCCACACATCCTCCGCCACCATGGCCTCGGGCTGGCTGGCGTCGATGACGACGCAGCGCTCCGGCTCCTCCTCGGCGATGTCGAGAAATGCCCGGCGCACGCGCTCATGCAGCATCACCTCCTGGCCTTCGAAACGGTCCGGCGCGTCGCCGCTGCGCCGCTCCACCGCCCGCGCCAGCCCGTCTTCGGGCGGGATATCGAGAATGAAGGTGATGTCGGGCAACAGGCCGCCGACCGTGAGCCGTTCCAGCGCGTTGATCAGCCCGCGCGGCACGCCGGCCGTAGCTCCCTGGTAGGCGCGCGTCGAAATCGAGGAAGCGATCGCACACCACCCACTTGCCCTCGAGCAGCGCCTGGCCGATCGCATTCTCGATATGGTCGGCGCGCGCCACCGCGAACAACAACGCTTCGGCAAACGGACCGAACTGCCAGACGCGGCCGGACAGCAGCGCTTCGCGGATCTCCTCGGCGGCCGGGCGAGCCGCCCGGCTCCCGGGTGGAAAACACCTTGCGGCCGGCGCGGGCCAGCCGATTGGCGAGAATGCCGGCCTGGGTGGATTTGCCGGAGCCCTCGCCGCCCTCGAATGTGATGAATCTGCCGCTTTCGCCGGCTTCGCGCTGCATTGTCGTCGCGGGCTACAAGAGCCAGCCGAAAGCGAGCACGAGCAACGAATCCAATCCGCGCATGGCGAAGTTGCTCTGGTCGATATCGTCGCCGGCATAAAGCGGGATGTCGTTGGTCGCTTGCGACTCGGCTGACGTCACGCGCAGCACCGCCACCTGATCGCCCTTGCGGATCGGCGCCTTGATGCGGCCCCTCATAGACGATCGACGCCGAGACCTTGCCGGTCGCCGTGGCCGGCAGAATGATATTGATGTTGCCGTCGCCGACCAGCGGGACGTAGTGCTGGGTGCCGCCCCACACCAGCGCGTCGCTCACCGTCTGGCCTTCGTCGAACAGCCTGAACGGCCTGAAGCTCTTGAAGCCCCAATCGAGCAATTCTGCGCGCCTCGGCCTCGCGGTCCTTGGCCGACTCAAGTCCGCTTATCACCAGGATAAGACGCTGGCCGTCGCGCGTGCCGCTCGCCACCAGCCCGTAGCCCGACTCCTTGATGATATCCGGTCTTCATTCCGTCCACGCCGATGTCAGCGGCCACCAGCGGGTTGCGATTGTGGAACACGAACTTGTCGCGGTACTTGAACTCCTTCTGACCGAAGAAGTGATAATAGTCGGGATAGGTGTAGATGATGTAGTGGGCGAGCGTGGCGAGATCGCGCGCGGTCATCAGATGGCCTTCCGCCGGCAGGCCGGTCGCGTTGGCGAAGGTCGATTTCTCGAGCCCGATGGTCCGGCCGTACTCGGTCATCTGCTTGGCGAAGGCGTCTTCGCTGCCGGCAATGCCTTCGGCGAGAATGATGGCGGCGTCGTTGCCGGACTGGACCGTGATGCCCTGGATGAGATCGCTTCATGCTCACCATGGTATTGAGCGGCGCGAACATGGCCGACCCGCCGGATGGCGCACCCCCGGTCCGCCATGCATGCTCGGACACCTTGAACTCGTCCTCGAGCTTGAGCCGCCCGGCCTTCAGCTCGCGAAACACGATGGCGAGCGTCATCAGCTTGCTCATGCTCGCCGGCGGCGCCAGCGTATCGGCATCCTTCTCGAACAGCACGAGATCGGCATCGGCATCCATCAGGACGGCGTGCTGCGCCTTGGTCTCGAACGTGGTTGGCGGGGCGGCAGCGTGGGTGCGGGCCGTAACCGCGCTGCCGCATAGGGCCAGGATGGCGCCTAAGGCTGCGATCTTGATCCATCTATCAAGGCGCGAAGCGTGCACGGGCTGACCGGGTTTTGATCGTGGAATGTGGCCACCGCCGCCGGGGGCCGGTCTCAGCCAATATTGAGCGCTATAGCGCAAAAAGCAACCCGCTAGCCCAATGTGCGGCGCTCTAGTTTTGCCGCACCACCTTGGCGCCGCGATAGCCCGCCGCCGTTACTTTGACCAAGGCCGCTTCGGCTTCCGACGCGGCGGCGAAGGGTCCCACGCGCACGCGAAAATAGCTTTCCCCGCCTACGCTGATCGGGGCGACCTCGACCGGGGCGATCGCGGCCAGCACGGTGCGCGCGCGATCGGCATTGTCCTTGCTTTTGAACGAGCCGGCCTGGATGACAAGGCCGGCCGCTGGCGCTGGCGCCCGATCGCTGCGGGGGATGGAGCCGGTGGTCTGGGGCGACGCCGGCGGACCCGTTTTCGCGGGCGCGCGCCAGCCCGAAACAGCGGGATCGGCCGGGGCCGCTGCGACACGAGACGCCGCCGCTTTCCAGGAAGCCGCCAAATTCTCCGGGTTCTCGGCCGGCAACGTGGTCTGGTCGGCGATGCTGCCCAGCACGAGGTTCGGCGACTTTTCTTTGGCGGCGAACTGCAGCCAACTTTGGCTGGCGAGATATTTCCGCTCATAGCTGTCGTCGCCGTTCAGAGGGCGCGCGGCCGAGATATTTTACCCGCACGGTCGCCGTGCCGTGATTGCGGAAGCCGAGCAGCTCGGCCGAGCGCCGCGACAGATCGATGATGCGATCGCTCGCATATGGCCCCCGATCGTTGATGCGCACCACGATGGTGCGGCCGTTATTGAGATTGGTCACCCGCGCATAGACCGGGAGCGGCAGGGTCGGGTGCGCCGCCGACAGCCGATCCATGTCGTAGATCTCGCCATTGGCGGTGCGGCGGCCATGGAACAGTTCGCCATACCATGACGCGCTGCCGACCCGGTCGTAGCCCGGATCTTCCCGCGGCGTGTATACGAGACTGCCGACTTGATAGGGCTTGCCGACCTGATAGAAGCCGCCGCCTTTCGGCACCGGCTGTCCGAGCGGGATCACCCGCTCGCCGAGCGTCTCGCCATTGTTGTGCCCGCCGCAACCCGACAGGCCGAGGGCGAGATTGGCGATGATGAAAATCGGCAAGGCGAAGCCCGCGAGCCGAGCGAGCCCACCGCACGCACCGCGCTCGCCCGCAACGCGCGCGAGCCTGAGCTGACTCACCCAACGCAAATACCGACCCCCGAAGGGCTTTTAGGAAGGCCCGAACGACCTTGCCAAGGCGGCAAGAGCCGACGCAGCCGGCCCCGCCCCGACTGTCGGCCAGAGAGGGTTAGCAAAGAATGAATTTACGCGGCCGCTCGGGTCTCACGCCGATCCGCTCGAGGCACGACGCGGCGACCTGATCGACGTCGGCGGCTCGCATCGATCACCGCGAAACTCTGCGGTCCGAGATCGTAGCCGAGTTGCTCATCGACCACGTCGGGCGTGGCATCGGACACATCGCCACTGCGGGCTGCGACCCTGTCCCGCAACAGTTGCGGCGGCGCTTCGAGCCAAAGCCCGGTAAAGGGACACGCCTTGCTCTGCGGCGAGCGCAGCCAGCGCGTCGCGCTCCTCTTGCTTCGCGTGCACGGCATCGACGATCACGGCCTGACCGCCTGCGAGCGCCATCAGCGGCACGCTTGCGGCACATGGCATAGACGCGATCGGAAATCTCCGGCGCATAGGCGCTTGCCGGCAGCCGCTCCGACGGGGCAACCCCGAACAGGCGCTTGCGCTCGACATCGCTGCGCACATGCACCGCGCCGGGAAAGGCGCCGATCGAAGGGCGCGATGGCGCGCGCGACGGCGGACTTGCCCGTGCCCGACAATCCGCCGATGGCGATGAGGCGCGGCGCGGCCGGCGCGAGGAAGCTCTCGCGCCAGGGCGAAATAGGCGCGGGCCTCTTCACGCGCCGCGTCGGCTTGATCGCGCGGCGCCATGCGCGCGCGCAACATCTCGACCTTGGCTCTGATCGTCGCCCGCATCGCCAAGAAGAGCGGCAGCGCCGCCAGTCCAATGAGATTGCCGGTGCTCGCCTCCGCATCGAGATAGGCGTTGAGCACGGCATTGGCGTGGCGCGTGCAGTCCGCGCTTGCCGAGATCCATCAGCAGGAACGCGAGATCGTAGAGAACGTCGATGGTGGCGAGCCGATCGTCGAACTCGATGGCGTCGAACAGCACCGGCGACGCCGTCGATCTCGACAATATTGCGCAAGTGGAGATCGCCGTGACAATGGCGCACATAACCGCCGCGCGCCCGCGCCTCGAGCAAGGGCGAGAGCGCGGCGAGCCTGCTCGCGGCTGAGCCGCGCCAGCTCCGTCCGCCGCTTGCGGCGGAACGATCCCGGCGTCGGCGGCGAAAGCTGCCGCATTGTCGCCGAGCACGTCGGCCAGCGGCCGCACCGCTTGGTCCGGCGCCAGCACCCGGTCGGCCGAATCGTGGAAGGCGGCGATCACCTCCGCCAGACGCGGCATCGCCGCCAGATCGAGCCGCCCCTCGCTCGCCATGCGGTCGAACAGCTTCGCCTGGTCGAAGCGGCGCATCCGCAGCACCCATTCGACCGGCTTCCCCTCGCCGCCGAGACGGAAGGCGCCGGACTTCTCCGACGGTTACCGGAACGACCTCAAGATAAAGCTGAGGCGCGGTGCGGCGTATTGACGCGGAGCTCGTTCAGGCACGCCGCGTGCCGCCTCTCCAGCGTCGAAAAATCGAGAAACGGGTATTTGACCGCCCGCTTCACCTTGTAGGCGAAGGCCCCGGCCAGAAAGACGACGGAGGCGTGGGTCTCGATACGCTCTACGGTTGCAGGTGGCGGCGTGTAGCTTCGAGGCCGCCCCATGAAATCCAACACTTTAGCCTGGAGGGAATTGGCCTCTCCCATGCGGTTAACCATAGCATGGGAATCGCGTGCCTATTGGGCCACACAACCCTTGAAAAACCTCAGAAAACCAGCGCCGCCCTTGCTGGTCAAAGGTTAACTGGCTAACGTTTCCTTGGACGGGGCGGAGTTTGCGGGAATCAACCTGCCAAACGCCCTCTCGGAAAGGCCGAGCGGTCTCGTGATGCTGGGGGTGGACGAAATGGGCGATCGCCGTCGCGATTGCCGGTCTCGCCGTGGTCGAGGCTGCGCCGGCTCGTGCCGATACAACCGTCGCCGTGCAGCGCCTGGGCCCGCCCGAGGTCGAAGCGCGCCGCGACGCTCTGCTCAGACAGATGCTGGCGCGCCCCAACGATCTCGATCTCGCCTTCGAATATGCGACGCTTTCCTCGCAAGTCGGCGACTACGAAGGCGCGATCTCGACGCTCGAGCGCATGCTGATCTATGCGCCGAACACGCCGCGGCTCCAGCTCGAGCTCGGCGTGCTCTATTACCGTCTCGGCGCTTACGACGTGGCCCGCGCTTATTTCGAGCAGGCGCTGGCCAATCCGAGCGTGCCGCCCATCGGTCGCCGCGCAGATCCGGCTTTATCTCCAGCAGCTCGCCCTTGCCGCCGATCCGCCGGCCTTCTCCGCCTCGATCTTCTCGGCGATCCGCTGGGAGAGCAACGCCAATGCCGGACCCGGCACGCAAAGCGTGACGCTGAACGGCATCGACTTCACGCTCGATCAGCAATCGGTCGGCCACGAAGGCTGGAGCGCGCTCAATATCGGCACGATGCACTATGGCTACGACCTGAAGAACCAAGGCGACCGCATCGAGTTCGACGCGCTCGCCTACAGCACCGCCTATTTCGAGTCGGAGCTTCAAGATATCGATCTGACTGTTCCTCGAGGCCACGGTCGGGCCGAGCTTCAACATGAAGCGCTGGGGCCTGGATAAGACCCGCGGCTACATCTACGCCATCGGCGATCTCGCTTATCTCGGCTACGATCCGTATTTCAGCGCACCCGGCGCCGGCGTCCGCCTGTTGAGTTTCGGCGCCGCGCGGAAGCGTCCTCGACGCGCGGGTCGAGACGCGCTTGCGCGATTTCGAGAATTCGTCGAATCTCCCGCTCAATTCGCAGCGGACCGGCGAGCAGACCCGGGCCGGCTTCAACTATTCCTACTACCTGACGCCGGCCTTCGTGATCACCGACCCAGCTCTACGGCGCAGCGTGAAGACGCCGAGGTCGGGTACTGGGCCGATTGGGAAATCTCGTTCGCCGGCGGCTTTGCCTACACCTTCGACAATCCGCTGTGGCAGGCCCGTTATCCCTGGACCTTCCAGCTCGGCGGCGGCGTGGTCAGGCGGAACTATGACGATCCGGACCCGACCATCGATCCCTTCGAGTCGGAGGAGGACACGGTGTGGTGGACCCGCGGTGCGCTGGTGCTGCCGGTGGCGGAGACCTGGGCGCTGGTTCCGCAGGTCGAGTATCGCGACCAGGACTTCGAACTATGATATAAGGAAGTACGACGATTTGACGGCTCTTCTCGGGGTACAGAAGAGGTTCTGAGGGATGATGGGGGCACTGTCACAGGGACTCAGAGGCCGGCTTGCGGGCGCAAGCGCCGCGGCGCTTGTCGGGCTGTCGCTCGGCCTTGCGCCGCCGCGATCGGCCCGGCCGAGGCCGACAAGGTCGGCGTGGCCGCGGCCGTCAATCCCGACGCCTTCTCGAGCCTCGCCGGATCGCCGCAGAGCCAGCTCAGCATCGGCAAGTCGATCTTCTACAACGAGCGCATCAACACCACCGGCAGCGGCCTGGTGCAGGTGCTGCTGGTCGACGGCTCGACCTTCACCGTCGGCCCCGGCTCCGACCTCGTCATCGACAAATTCGTCTACGACCCGAAGAAGGGCACCGGCCAGATCGCCGCCTCCTTCTCCAAGGGCGTGATGCGCTTCGTCGGCGGCAAGATGTCGAAGAACGACGGCGGCGTCACGGTCGACACGCCGGCCGGCGCGCTCGCCATTCGCGGCGGCATCGGCTTCATGGACTTCAAGAGTGCAACGAACTACTCCGTTTTGTTCGTCTTTGGCGAATATATGAAGACTGCAAGGGAAAACGCTGTATAGCCCGGCTACGGCTGGTTCAGAACAACGGCCAATTCAACACCAGACCGTTCGATGCGAATGACCTCACCGCATTCTCGCCGCGCTCACCAATGGCAACCCCAACGCCACGCCGACCGACCCGCCTAAGCCCAAGACCCTCACCACGATACTGAACACCCAGAGCTTGAACCAGCTAATCAGCGACGCCAACACGACCATGATCGTGGACCAGGCACAGGAAGCGGAGCAAAGCCAACAGGACAACGGCCAGCCCTGCGTGGACTGCGAAGGGACGCCAGCCCGACATTTGCAAGGTTATGCCGGCGGCCTCTACACCCAAAGCACAAACGAATATGAAGATGGTAACGATTCACCGGTGGGAGTTCTGGCCAACTGGAAAGCCAAAGACGTTGATTTCAATTTCACCGCGGTTGAGGAACAGACTTTTTCCGCTCTCTTTAAATTGCGCGTCGGCATGCCGGGAGGCGACCAGGGTGGGCTCGACATCAACTTCGGCGGCAGCGAATATTCATTCATCAATGCCAATGGCTTTGCAGCACTATCTCCCCCTGGCGGCCTTACGATTTACCGGGATGGATTGGTACCAGCCGATCTCGTCGGCGGACAGTTCGGCGGACTTGCCAGCAGCGGCTTCTTCAACGGCAACAATCTCGCCGTCAGCAGTTTTGGGCCGAATGAAAGTCCGAACCATGGTCCTCCAACTATCGGGCCGGTCGATTTTTGCGACACCAATTGCACCTTTGCGGAATGGGGAGCATTCGTAGCCTTTGCCAGTTTTGAAGATACGCCGGACGGGGGTGACCCGTTCGTTCGAAACGTTAGCGTCCTTGGCTGGTGGATTGCCGGCGACATTCCCCCGGTTGGACAACTCCCCTTTACGGGCACCGCGACCTACGCCGGCGATGCCATCGCGACTGTTTCAACGAATCTCCTCTATTCGTATTCTGAAAATGGTTGGACAACGTACGTCGCCACCGGCGACTTGAACATGAATTGGGACTTCGCCACGCGCACCGGCGACCTCACTATCAGCCACTTCGATAGCGACAATTTCAATGATGGGCTGGGGCTGAGATTTAGCGGCCCGATGTGCGCGCCCGGCGTAACGGCTTGCGGAACACCTGCCGGCAATCATTTCGGCGGGGCGCTCAGCGGCCAGCTTCCGGAGAATCTCGACCTTTCAGCCGCCGATCGCGCACTCGAAGGTTTCGCGCTCGGTTCCTTCGCGCGCGGGCCCAAAAATATCGGTCAAAGCATACCCCAGGGCGTGATCGGCAATTGGGGCGTGGGCAACGACCGCTACATGGCCTCAGGCGTCTTTGCCGGTGGTCTGGCCCTCCGCTAGCCTTGTCGTAGGCGTCCCCTAACCCCACATCGTCCCTGTAACAATCGGGACGGGGGTCAATGCGCAAATCCTTGAAATCATGGGCCGGTGCCACGCTCGCGGCGGCCATTCTCGCTACCTTTCCTCAGCGCCGGTGGTCACGCGGCCGACAAGGTCGGCGTGACTGCTGCGGTCAAGCCCGACGCGACCAGCCAAGCCCCCGGGGGCGACGCCTCGACCCTCAGAATCGGTAAATCCGTCGTCTATAACGAGCGCATCGACACCTCCGGCTCAGGCCAGGTCCAGGTGCTCCTGGTCGACGGCTCCACCTTCACCGTCGGGCCCGGCTCGAGCCTGGTCATCGACAAATTCGTCTACAATCCGGCGAGCGGCAAAGGCGCACTGGTGGCAAGCTTCTCCAAAGGCGCGCTCAGATTTGTCGGCGGCAAGCTGTCGAAGAACGAGCCGGGCGTGAAGGTCAAGACACCCGCCGGCGAGCTCACCGTGCGCGGCGGCATCTTCACGGCGAAGATTTCCGGTGCCAACAAGGCGCTCGTCACCTTCGACTTCGGCACGTCTCTATCGATCTACCGTCATGGCCGGCTGTCGACCACCAGATTTGCCGGCGACGTTATCTCGATCAACAGTGCTGGCCCGGCGGTGATCCGCTCCCAGACCATGGCCGACGTCAACGCTACGCAAGGCGCCGTGGCCGGCGCTGGAAGAAGACCGCGTCAGCCACCGGCAAGAAGACCGGGTGGCCGTATTATTATGGCATTCAGCCGACTGGCCGTTACCCCGATCAGCCCTTCATCCGGGAAGGGCAATATGACGGCGCCACCACCGGCATCCTGCTCAATGGCCTGACGCGCGTGCCCACGCCGACGCCAAACATCCCGCCGGTGCATCGACAGTTGCGCCAGGTGCCGCTGACGCCAACCGGACCTTGTCAGACCGTCGACGGCTCCCAATATTAGGCGTCCTTCATTTTCTGCGAACTTGCCTCGACTTGTCTGGGTCTCGTCAGTTTGTGCCTGATCAGCCCGGCGCTAGAATTCGGCGGTGGCTGGCCAAGGTGGCGTGATGCGTGATCCGAAGAACCAGATGTGGGCGGAGGCCTGCGCCCTCCTCAAGCAGGCCGAGCAGCTCCATCGGCAATTCTTCGAGCCGTCGCGCGAAAGCGCGCGCGCCGCACGCTGGGAGCCGCCGGTCGACATCTTCGAGACCGAGCAGGAATTGTGGATCATTGCCGCCTTGCCCGGCGTCGCCCCCGAAGCGGTGCGCGTGGAGATCGAAGGGCCGACGCTGATCATCGCCGGCGCCCGCCCCCTACCCTCCAAGGGGCGGAATGCCAATATCGTGAGATTGGAGATTCCTTACGGGCGCTTCGAGCGCCGCATCACCCTGTCGCCCCGTTTGCGCCTCGCCGAACGGGATCTTTGTAACGGCTGTCTCGTGCTCACTTTCGCCAAGTCGTGAGTCTGGTGCAAAAACATATGACCGATACCGAACACGCCACGCCGCAATCGGCCGAAGCCCCTCAGGCGCCTCGGAACGAGCAGGTTGCTGCCTCGTCGCAGCGCCCGGCGAGCGGCGCCTCGCCCTATCCCGAGCTCCCCGCCGGCGCCCTGATCATCGTGCCGACCCGCAATGCCGTGCTGTTTCCCGGCATCGTGGTGCCGCTCGCGCTCGGCCGCCCGCGGCTCGATTGCCGCCGCCCAGGCCGCCGCCCAAGGCGATCAGCCGGTCGGCGTGCTGCTGCAAAGCGATCCCTCGGTCGAGACGCCGGGCCCTGAGCATCTCCATCGCGTCGGCGCTGCAGCCGAGATTCTGCGCTATGTCACCTCCCCCGACGGCAATCACCATTTGGTCGCCCGCGGCACGCGACGCTTTCGCGTGCTCGAGTTCCTGCCGGGCTATCCCTTCCTGGTGGCCCGGGTCGACGAGGTCGGCGAGGCCGAAGTTTATTCCACCGAGATCGCCGCGCGCATGCACCAGATGAAGGAGCGCGCCCGCGAGGCGGTCTCGCTGCTCCCCAACATGCCCACCGAGATTGCTTCTGCCATCGAGCAGATCCAGTCGCCGTCGGCGCTCGCCGACTTCATCGCCAATGTCTCGGATCTGACGCCGGCCGAGAAGCAGGACTTGCTCGAGACATTCGATGTCTCCGAGCGCCTCGACAAGCTGCTGCGCTATCTCGCCCAGCAAATCGAGGTGTTGCGGCTGTCCAAGCAGATCGGCGAGCAGACGCAGGAGTCGCTGTCGGGCCGGCAGCGCGAGCACATCCTGCGCGAGCAGCTTCGCCAGATCCAAAAGGAGCTCGGCGAGGGCGAGGACGGCCAGGCCGAGATCGCCGATCTGCGCGAGGCGATTGCCAAGGCAGGCATGTCCGAGGAAGCCGAGAAGCAGGCTCTCAAGGAGCTGAAGCGGCTCGAGCGCATGCCCGAGGCCAGCGCCGAGCACGGCATGGTCCGCGCCTATCTCGATTGGCTGATCGAACTGCCCTGGTCGATCCTGTCGGAAGAGCAGATCGACATCGCCGAAGCGCGCCGCATCCTCGACGAGGACCATTACGGCCTGCCCAAGGTCAAGCAGCGCATCCTCGAATATCTCGCGGTGCGCAAGCTGAAGCCCGATGGCAAGAGCCCGATCCTTTGCTTCGTCGGCCCTCCCGGCGTGGGCAAGACCTCGCTCGGCCAGTCGATCGCCCGCGCCATGGGCCGCAAATTCGTGCGGCTCTCTTTGGGCGGCGTGCATGACGAGGCCGAGATCAGAGGCCATCGCCGCACCTATATCGGGGCGCTGCCCGGCAACGTGATCCAGTCGATCCGCAAGGCCGAGACGCGCAACCCGGTGATGATGCTCGACGAGATGGACAAGCTCGGCGCGAGCTTCCAGGGCGACCCCTCGGCCGCTTTGCTGGAAGTGCTCGATCCCGAGCAGAACGCGACCTTCCGCGACAACTATCTCGCGGTGCCGTTCGATCTGTCGCGGGTGATGTTCATCGGCACCGCCAACGTGCTCGACCAGATTCCGGGCCCGCTACGCGACCGCATGGAGGTGATCGAGCTCCCCGGCTATACCGAGGACGAGAAGGTCGAGATCGCCAAGCGCTATCTCGTCAAGCGCCAGCTCGATGCCACCGGGCTTGCGCCCGCGCAGGCCGAGATCACCGAGGACGCCATCCGCGCCATCATCCGCGATTACACGCGGGAGGCGGGCGTGCGCAATCTCGAGCGCGAGTTGGGCGCGATCCTCCATCACGTCGCCATGCGCGTGGCCGAAGGCAATACCGGCCATTTGCGGATCGGCGCCGATCAGCTCCATGCCATCCTGGGCGCCCGCCGCTTCGAGAGCGAGGTGGCGATGCGCACATCCGTGCCCGGCGTGGCCACGGGTCTGGCCTGGACGCCAACCGGCGGCGACATTCTGTTCGTCGAGGCGGCGCGGGTGCCGGGCAGCGGCCGGTTGATCCTGACCGGCCAGCTCGGCGACGTCATGAAGGAGAGCGCGCAAGCAGCCCTGAGCCTGGCCAAGGCGCGCGCGTCCTCGCTCGGCGTCGACCCTGGCCTGTTCGAGAAGTCCGACATCCACGTGCACGTTCCGGCCGGCGCCATCCCCAAGGACGGCCCGAGTGCGGGCGTCGCCATGTTCATCGCGCTGGCCTCGCTGCTCACCGGGCGCACGGCGCGGAGCGACATCGCCATGACCGGCGAAATCTCGTTGCGCGGGCTGGTGCTGCCGATCGGCGGCGTCAAGAACAAGGTGCTGGCGGCGGTGCGCGCCGGCATCACCACCGTGCTGCTGCCCGAGCGCAACAAGAAGGACTTCGAGGACGTGCCCGAGGCCGCGCGCAATGCCGTGCGGTTCGTCTGGCTGTCCACTGTCGACGACGCGGTCGAGGCCGCCCTGGAGCCCGCTCCGGCGGGTGCGGCACGACGGCCCGATCGCCCCGCGCCGCACGCCGCCAACGCCTAAAAGCCCGGCTCTCTGCGGTTTAGGCCCACAAGCCGCTTCAAACAGGAGGCGGCTTACGCGACAATGCGGCAGTCACCAGGGGAACTGCCGCATGCGTCGCTCGCTGTCTGCTCGCCTTAGGTCGCGCTTCGGGACGCCGATCCGTGCGGTGACGCGGCGCAACTTTCTCAAAGGCTCGGTCGCGGCAAGCACGGCGCTCCTGTTAAGCGGCCCGCGCGTGCTCGCGCAGCGCCGCCGCCCCTCGGGAAAGTCGATCGTCATCATTGGTGCGGGCCTGTCGGGCCTGACCGCCGCCCATGAGCTGCTGGCAGCCGGCTATGAGGTGACCGTGCTCGAAGCCCGCGACCGCGTAAGCGGCCGGGTTGTCAGCTTCGACAATTTCGTGCCCGGGCGTTGGGTCGAAGGCGGCGGCGAGCTGATCGGCGGCAATCACCCGCTATGGGCTGCCTATGCCAAGAAATTCGGGCTCGAACTGCTCCAGGTCCCCGATACCAGCGCCGATTGGCCCGTGGTCATCGACGGCAAGCTGTTGAGTGCTGGCGAAGCGGAAACCCTCTGGGATGGACTCGACGACATCCTGGCGTCCATCGGCGACGATGCCGGACCCGTGCTTGACGACACGCCATGGGACAGCCCGAACGCCAAGACGCTCGACCTGATGACCATTCCCGAGAAGGTCACGTCGGTCGACGCGCCCGAGATCGCCAAGAAGGCGATCATCGCCGACTTCGTCTCCGAGACCGGCGTGCCGTCCGATCGGCAGAGCTATCTCGCTCTGCTCGCCGCCGTCAAAGGCGGCAGCATGGAGAAATACTGGACCGAGACGGAGGTCTATCATTGCAAGGGGGGCAACCAGCAACTCGCGCAGCGACTTGCGTCGGAGATCGGCGCCGAGCGCATCCTGCTGAATATGCCGGCAAGCGCGGTGACGATCGGCGCCGACCGGGTTGTGGTCACTTGCGCCGACGGCCGGACCTTCAGCGGCGACGACGTGATCCTGACCGTGCCCCCCTCGGTGTGGGACAATATCCGTTTCGAGCCCGCGCTCCCGGAGACGTTGCGGCCGCAAATGGGGCATAACGTCAAGTATCTGATTTCGCTGAAAAATAGGTTCTGGCTGGACGATAATCTGTCGCCCGAATCGCTCAGCAACGGCAACGTGCAGGCCACCTGGGAGTTGACCGCGGGACAGGAGGGCGATGGTCCCGCCGGCATGCTCGCTTATTCCGGCGGGCCCGGTGCCGATGCCATGCGTGCAATCCCCGCCGCCGAACGCGATGCCGCCTATGCCGAAGAGCTCAAGCCGCGCTACCCGAATTATGCCGAGGCGTTCGTGGCCAGCCGCTTCATGGATTGGCCGGCGGTGCCGTGGACCAAGGCGAGCTATTCCTTCGCCGCGCCCGGCGAGGTGACAAGCATGGGACCGATCCTCCACAAGGGCATCGAGGATCGTCTTCATTTCGCCGGCGAACATGCTTGCTACAAATTCGCAGGCTACATGGAGGGCGCGCTGACCTCCGGCCTCGCAACCGCCCGGCGTCTCGCCCTACGCGATGGCGTCACCCCAGCCGACGGCAAATAATTCAGGCTCAGCGTCTCCGAAATGCCTGCGCTAGCAACTTCCTCTCTTGCGCTTTGCGGCCTATGATCGGGAAAATATCGAGAGGGCGGGATGCGGTTCATTTTTGGCATGATCATCGGAGCGTTGCTTACGGTCGGCGCCGCCTATATCGCCGATTCCAGGACCGATCCGTTACAGGGCACCCGCATGGTGAACTGGACCGTGGTCGGGGAAAGACTGGACGAGCTGACCGTCGGCCTGCAGCAGGTTTGGGACGACTTCACCCGCAAGATGACCGGACCGCCCTAAGCCGGCTCTCGTGCCAGATCGGACGGAAGCCCGGGGCCTGTATCGCCCTGCGCGCCGATATTCTTAGGCAGCTGGACTTTTTCGCTCGGCCGCGAGGCAGGCGCGCGCTGCTCCCGCGGTCCCTTCGGGTGGGAACTCGACTTTTCGGAGGCCGCCGCCCCCACCATGTTCATGGCGGTGATGAATGCGGCGGCGCTGCCGACCACAACCAGGATGGCAAGGATTTGCAGGCCGCGCCGCAAGTTGGCGCGCTCCGGCGCCTCCATCGTCACCGTGCGGTTGATGTAAGCGATAAACGAGCTCAGCAGTGCGGCGATGGCGCCGCCGCTGAAGAACAGCATCGCAGCGGCGAGCTTGGGCTCGACTGTCGATTCCTGTGCCCGGGCCAGGATCGAGAGCAGGATCAGCGCGCCCGCGCCGTTCAGCAGGACGAGAAAGGCGAGCGCTCGGGCGGCAAACCGGTTTCGCTCCCGTTCGACGAACACAGGGTCTAGGCGCGGATCGATTCGGTTGGCGGTACTTGGCGGCATTCTCGTCATCATCCCTCCGGTTAAGGCCGCATTGTGACGAGGAACTGCGGCGACCCGCACCCGGCGCGCTAACGGCGCCGGCGCAAGGCTCAAAACAATGGCGGAGACGGAGGCCAACTCATTAGCGTCCGTCATTGTCCGATGTGTTCCTGAATACCCACAACATCCAAGGATTTCCACCCTTTTTGTGTCTGGACCTATCCGGAAGCGTCCGATATGTTCCAGAAACAAACCATGGGTAGGAGCTTGGGTCGAAAGTGAAGACGAACCTCCTCAGTTCTCAGAAGGTCAACACTATTATCCGCAATAAGCAGTGGGGGTTGCACCACGACGGTGGCGGCCTCTATCTGGCCGGGTCGGAAAAGTACCAGACGTTCAGTTGGATCCTTCGCGTCTACCGCTCCACGGTCACGAACAAGCCGCGGGACATGGGACTCGGGAGAGCCCGAGATCTGACCCTCGGGGAGGCCCGGGAGAAGGCGCGCAAACTGCGTCAGTTGGCCACTGATGGGATCGATCCAATCGAGGCTCGACGCCAGCAGCGCGACCAGGGAAGAGCGGACGCCCTAAGCCGCATCACGTTCAAGGATGCAGCTAAAGAGTTCATCGTGCTGCACTCCCCAACCTGGAAAAACGAGAAGCATCGGGCACAATGGAGCAGCAGTCTCGAGGCCTATGCCTACCGCACGCTGGGCAGCCGCCCCGCCTTGGCGATCGATGGTTCAGCCATCACTGAGGCACTCACCCCCATCTGGACGACGAAGATCGAGACGGCCAGCCGCGTCAAGCAGCGAATCGAGCGCGTTATCCAGTGGGTGAAGGACGGCAAGCCCCTCCCCCAGCAAGGCGCAAGTAAACGGGTCAAGCACCATGAGGCCCTGCCGTTTGAGGAAGTGCCGCAGTTCATGGCGGAGCTACGCGAGCGCGACAGCATCTCAGCCCGGGCGCTTGAGTTCACCATTCTGACCGTGGCCAGGACCAGCGACACAATAGGGGCAAAGTGGAGCGAGATCGACTTCAAGACTAGCGTTTGGACGGTGTCAGACGGCCGCCACAAGACCAGCAAAGACTTTGAAATTCCGCTGTCGAAGCGCGCCTTGGAGGTACTCAAGGCACTCCCGCGGGAGCGTGGCGGCTATGTATTCCCCGGCGCCAAGGCCAAAGCCCCCCTGAGCAATATGGCCATGCTCGAACTGCTCAAGGGCATGCGGGGCGATGAGGGGCTCACCGTTCATGGCTTCCGCTCTACCTTCCGTGACTGGGCGGGTGATCGCTCGAGCTTCGCCCGCGAGGTCATCGAGCATGCGATGAGCCATCAGATCAAAGATAAGGCGGAGGCGAGCTACCGCCGCTCCACAGCGCTTGAGAAGCGACGGCGGCTCATGGAGGAGTGGGCGAAGTACGGCGCCTCCCTGCCGGCCAAGGAGGGCGCAAAAGTAACCCCCATCCGAGGCGCAGCCTGATGGCAAGACCGCGGAAAAAACCCGCCGGGCGCGGCAAGCGTCCAGACTTGAGTGTTGCCATGTGGAAAGGCGCGCGGCTGGAGCAGTGGCACTATACTGAGCGAGACGAAATCTGCTTTGATCTGCCCCCCGCTCGCATTGCTGAGATTGTCAACAAGACGCGACAGGCTGTTGTCGGTTGGCGAAAGAACGAACGGTACAGACAGGGCATGATGTGGCTCGCTTGCCAGCGTGCATCCGAAACGTTCAAGAAGCCATACAAGCGAATGATCACTGATCCGGCAGAGGGAGCCAAGCACGGAGGCCGTGGCTTAGTTTTCAAGGAAGGCTGCTGGCAAGAGCCTGACGAGTAGGTGCAACTAAAACTCAGTCGTTTTGCTTGCGCCGTGTACTGAGCAACCGTCAATTGCGGGCATAGACCGCTGTAGCTTCCGAACCCTGTCGAACACGACAAGGAGGTTCGGAATGATCACCCACACAGACGACGACCAGCGCTTCCTGCGCCGTGTAGCGGTCGAGCAACTCACTGGGCTCTCGCGCAGCACCATCTACCAGTACGTGTCAGAGGGTCGCTTCCCTAAGCCGGTCAAGATTTCTGACCGGGTCGTCGCTTGGCTCTCCAAGGACATCTCGGGGTGGATGGCTGATCGCATCGCCGAGCGTGACGCTGCTGCGTGATGCTGCAAAAGAAAAACCCCGGCGCTTGTGACGCCGGGGCTCGGGAACTGAGATCTGCATGGGCGCCGATCTTCTTCCCAGATAGCAACAACCATTACACCGCGCAAGATGGCGCTTGGCTTCCCGCAAGGCGGCGGCCATGAGTACCATGGGCAGAGAGGCTGACCGCATTGCGGAGGCCGGGCGCAAGCATGCGCGTCGTGTCGCTGAGTACGAGATCAAGCTCAAAGACGCCGTTCGCTTCGCGATCAAAACACTCGCGGAGTGGGATCTCCCAGATGCGCTCGCGAGGAAAACGGCGCTCGATGCACTTCGCCTGAAGCAGGGTGAGGTCGAGCGACCGGAGGACATGAGCCGCGCGCTCGATTGGGCGCGCACTCGCGATGCGCTCCTCGAGCTTGGCGCTGCACTACCGAGCGACCCTTGTCTGCAAGACCTCTTTAGTGATGTGGGCGTGGCGCTGCTCCTGATGGACGACGCGAAGCCGGCGCTGGAAATGGAAGCGGGGAGGTCGGCTTGATCGACCTCCGCCAATATCAGCGCGACCTCGTCGAGCGCGTGCGCATACGCCGACGGCGCTGCTCGCTCATTGTGCTGCCGACCGGCGGCGGCAAGACCGTCATCATGGCCGACATCGTCGAGACTCGCCGAGAATAAGCACGTCCTGGTGCTGGTGCATCGGCGCGAGTTGGTGTTCCAGGCCAAGGAGAAATTCGAGGCGTTCGGCATTGGCGTCGGTCTCATCCTTGCCGGCCAGCCGCCGAAACCGATGGCGGCGGTTCAGATCGCCACGGTGCAGACTTTGTGGAGCCGCCACGTTCGTGGCGACCGGGATCTGCCGCATGCCGACCTCATCTTTGTCGATGAGGCCCATCACGTCCGAGCCAGAACCTACCGCAAGATTCTCGAGTCATACCCGGAAGCGCGGATTGTGGGCATGACTGCAACGCCGACCCGGCGCGATGGCCGTGGTCTCGGCAATGCGTTCGAGGAGATGATCGAGGGGCCACAGGTCGAGGAACTGATCGCGCTCGGCTATTTGGTTCGGACCAAAGTCTACGCGCCGTCGACGCCAGATCTGAAAGGCGTCCGCATCCAGGCCGGCGATTATGTCGAGAAGCAACTCGCCGCCCGCATCGATACCGCCGCACTGGTCGGAGATGTTGTCGAGCATTGGCATCGGCTCAACCCGCGTCACCTCAAGACGATCGTCTATGCGACCACCGTCGCGCACTCGATCCACATCTGCGAGGAGATGGTCAGGGCCGGCATCAAGGCCGAGCATATCGACGGCCAGACGCCCAAGGACGATCGTGACGCGACGCTGAAGCGGCTCGCCGACGGCGTCATCGAGGTCGTCGTCAATTGCATGGTGCTGACGGAAGGCTTCGACCTGCCGGATGTCGGCTGCATCGTTCTGGCGAGACCGACCAAGTCGATGGGATTGTACCGGCAAATGGTCGGGCGCGGTCTCCGTCCGGCACCGGGCAAGGATCATTGCCTGGTTCTCGATCATGCCGGCGCCACCTTCCAGCACGGCTTCGTTGAAGACCCGGTGTGCTGGACCCTCGAAGAAGACAAAAAGGCAATCACGCCGCAGCGCGAGTTGACCGACGGTCCAGACCATGAGCGCAAGCTACTGACCTGCACCGAGTGCAATGCGATCCGCACTGCGGGCAAGCCATGTCCCAACTGCGGCTTCATGCCGAAGCGCCGCGGCGAACATCTCGAGGTTATCGACGGCGAGCTCGCTCGGCTCGACCGGCACGGCAAACTGCATCCTCACCACTACACGCCGGCCATGAAGAACGACTGGCAGCGCCAACTCCTCGGCGTTGCCATGCAGCGCGGTTACAAATCGGGATGGGCCGCGCATCAGTACAAGGCAAAGTTCGGCCACTGGCCGGCCATCTCGAACGTCGAGCCCATGGTGCCGGGACCGGAGGTGCAGTCCTGGGTGAGGTCACGCCAGATCGCCTACGCCAAGGCGATGCAGAAGGCCGCGGCGAATGGGTAGGCGGCGAGCCGGTCGCCGGCGTTCCAGCAAGAGCTACCAAGGATGGCTCAACAAGCATGTCGGCGAACTCCGACACATGCTGCGCTGCTGCCGCGCTGGTCGCTTGCCGCCTGCCAACAGCGAGTACCTCGAACACATCCTTCTCGACCAGGACCACCTCCCCAAGCCTAGAGAGATCGCCGAGCGGGTGCAGTTCACTTACGAGCAGCAACAAACCAACCACATCTACACGGTCCCGGCGATTGACAAGACCAAGGACGAGCTTGCCGAGCTTCGCCGAGCGAAAGACGCGCACCGCAAGATGCTCGCCCGCCGCAAGGCTGGCAAACCGGGCCGAGCGCAGTATCTGGCCTCGATCAAAAGCGAGGAGCCGTGGGTCAAGGCTGGCATGAAGAAAAGCACTTACTACTACCGCCGGGCCAAAGCTCTGGCGATTGCGGCGGAGATAAAAGACCAACCGAAGGAGAACTGGCTATGACCACTGACGCAGCAAACGACAACGACGAGCCCTACTGTATCGGTAGGGTCTATTACGGACCTTACCCGCACAACTTCACCTATGAGGATCTGGCGCGTGCCGGCTTGGACAACAAGCGCCTCGCATTGAATCGCGAGCAGTGGCTGAAGCAGAACCCGGACGTGAGCCAGGAGGAACTGGCAAAGCTCGCCGAAGAGATCCCGTTCTGAGACTGGGTTCGTCCGGACGTTGGACTGGGTTCGTCCGCACATACTTACTTCTTACATCGGACACACCCTGTCCAACTCCGAACAGGCTGCACCTCACAAGGGCTTTCAGGGGGTGCGTGTCGAGAAGTCAACGGAACCAAACTGCCTGTGAGCCGGGGCGGGAAATCTAAGCTTTGAAAGCACCCCGCGGCGCGGTTAGGGCTAGGTTAGGCGGACGAGCGCTCCGCTACTCGATCCCACGAAATCAAAGGACGTGCTGGTTTTTCAAAGCAACTTGAGTGGCGAGTGCCACTGTCCTACCCATGTTTTTTCTTGGTGAAATGGCCCAAATCACCTTAGCGTGTCTCACAGTGCGTAGGAGCAACGCAGTGAGAAGGAACAATGCAATTGAGTAGGAAGCTGGGAGAGCACGAGAGGCCTGTGTAGATGACCGCGCCTACCGCGGTGGCTGCACGCCAAGCTCGAGGCTCGGGCGGCGGAGCGCGACCGGAGCAAGGCTTATGTCGTGCGTGAGTTGGTTGAGGCAGATCTCAGACTGGAGAAGGTGCAATGAGCAAAGTCAAAGTGGCCGGCAATGCCCTGCTTGGCGACAGAGTGGTCGAGGAGGCCACCGGGCAGCCAGCGATGACGGGGGGGTCCCCGCTGATAACGGCCGGCGTAGACCGCGCCGGCGGCGGCAAGATGGACGAAGCCGCCTTCCAAGGCATCTGATGCCACGCGGTGGACGTCGATCAGGCGCTGGGCGCAAGCCGGGGAGCCAGAACCGAAAGAGGAGTTACGCCGTCGTCAAGGCGGCGTTCGAAAGTGGCGATCCGGTTCCCCTCGAAATCATGTTGGAGATAATGCGCCATCACTGGAAGCAGTGGGAAAAAGAGGGCGACCAGGATCACATGAAAGAGGCGGGCATGCGGGCGCAAGCCGCTGCGCCCGTACACCCACCCCCGGCTGCAAGCAATCGATGCGCGCAACACCGTCGAGGCCGGCGACACTCTCGCGAACTTGTTGAGGATGATTGATGGAACAAGCACTGGAATTGCACGAGGGCTCGCAGTTAGCCGACCGCTCCTGGCGATTGAACAACCTCTACACGATCCAGGACAAGGCGGGGAAGAAGATCCCCTTCCGCCTGAACTGGGCGCAGACGGCGCTGCTTGACGGCCTGCACGAATGCAACCTGATCCTGAAGGCGCGTCAGCTTGGCTTCACGACTTTCGTGCAGCTCTTCATGCTCGATGCATGCCTGTTCAACTCGAACATTCGCGCCGGCACGATCGCGCACCGCCTGGACGACGCGCGAGTGATCTTCCGCGACAAGGTGAAGTTTCCTTACGACCACCTGCCCGACCAGCTGAAGGCGGCGCGTCCGATCGTCCGAGACTCCGCCGACGAACTCGAGTTCGCCAACAACTCGAGCGATCCGCGTCTCGACCTCGATGCGATCCGGCACGCTGCAATATCTGCACGTCTCAGGAGTACGGACAGCTCTGCGCGCGCTTCCCCGAGAAGGCGCGAGAGATCAGAACCGGCGCGCTGAACACCGTCCAGGCCGGACAGGTCGTCTTCATCGAGAGCACCGCCGAAGGTCGCGAGGGTCACTTCTACGATCTCTGCGAGCAGGCGCAGACCAAGCAGCGCATGGGCACGCCGCTCACGCCGCTCGACTTCAAGTTCAACTTCTTCCCCTGGTGGAAGGCACCCGAGTACGCGATCGATCCCGACCGGCGTCGTGATCGACGAGCAGTTCACGAAAATATTTCGCCAAGCTCGAGGCGACCGCCGGCATCGTGCTCACGCCGGCGCAGCAGGCTTGGTACGCAGAAGAAGGCCGAGACGCAGCTTGCCGACATGAAGCGCGAATACCCCTCGACACCGGAGGAGGCATTCGAGGCGAGCATCGAGGGTGCGTACTACGGCGAGCTTCTCGCCGCGGCCGAGCTGCAAGGACGCATCGGCGAGTTTCCCGCGATCGAGGGCGTGCCGGTCGACACCGCGTGGGACATCGGCATCGGCGACGAGACGACGATCTGGTTTGCGCAGCGGCTCGGCACCAAGAACCGCCTCGTCGGCTACTACGCGAACAGCGGTGAAGGCCTGAAGCACTACGTCGACATCGTCAATCGCATGGCGATCGAGCGCGGCTGGAAGCTCGGCGACACGCTTCTGGCCGCACGACGGCGCGAACAGAGAGTGGGGATCGGGCAAGTCTCGCACGAGAGATGTTCCAGAGTACACCGGGCGCTACCCGCGCATCGTGCCGACACTCAGTCTGGACGACGGCATCGCCGCCGTGCGGGCAACCCTGCCGCATTGCGAGTTCGATGCGGCCGCGTGCGCCGAAGGTCTCAAGGCGCTGCGCGCTTACCGCAAGGAGTGGGACGACGAGCGCGGCAGCTGGCGCGACAAGCCGCGCCACGATTGGGCGTCACACGGCGCCGATGCCTTCAGGGTGATGGCGACACGCTTCCGCGACATCGAGCCCGTACCGCCTCCCAAGCCCAAGCCAAGCGGCGAAGCAATCCTCATAGCCAATCCGGACGGCAGCATTCGCTACGAACCTGGCTTCTCAATCTGGGAATGGGCCGAAAAGAAGCGGCGCAAGCGGGAGGTCGATTGGTCCTAGGCCGGGTACTCATAAATGAGCATTAGAGAATGTCTGCTCTACCCCCGAAAGCAGACATGCGGCGAGCCTGCTCAAACAGTCCGCTAAGTGCCATGAACGGACATATACCCACTCGCTCGCACTGATGGCATCGCAAACGTGCAGGCACCTAATCCGCTTTGGCCTCACTCGCAAATCAACAAGACAAGATCGCCGCAATGGCAGTCGCGTGCAAATCATTCATTCGAAACCCCCTTTGCCCCTCAATTCAATCCGCAGAAGTTTCAAAGCTAGGAACGGGCATCGACGAGGATCGGCGTAGAGTGACTCCTCGTCCCGCTGTGGCCGTTGTTAGGTGATCTTTTCCGCCCCTCGGCTGCTTCTTTCGCCTGTCGAAGTTTGCCGCAACCGCTCCGTCTTTTTGGGCTTGTTCTTCTCTTTCCAGTTCGAGCTTTTCTTTCAACGTGTGTTTGGCAGGTGGCTTAAGCTTTTTCTCCGCCGCCGTTTTTTTCATTGGTGGCTTCGGTGCTTTGTCCTTGCGCTTGGTGCGGTCGACTTCCTCCGGCATTGCCGCTGATTGCGGGATTGCTGCGAGTTGATTCTCGGTCTTCGGCAGAGAGATTTCCACCTCCTGGCCTTCTGCGTCCTGCTGGGTCCGCACTTTCTTGTTCCCATCATCCGTGAACCAAGGACGCCAGAAGGCAGCAGCAATGTTCAATGGGGTTCGCACAGCCGCATCGAAAATCGACAGGGCCAGATAGAAAGGATGCCCCTGGAAGAGGGTGTTGTTGTCGCCCATTCTGCACCTCCCACAATTGACGCGCTGGGAAATCAATAAGTCATAAGGGCATCAGCTGAGCCATTATAGGGGGTCCGCCTCACCCCCGAAAGCGGAGTGCGCCGAACCCGCTGAGAAAAGTCCG
>CAVYZG010000007.1:0-44345 GCA_963772925.1 uncultured Alphaproteobacteria bacterium | reverse complement strand
TGGGTTCTTACGTTACTCCTGGGTCATACCGTACGCCGTGCTTTGCTTGGTTGTCGGTGCGCTGTACGCGCGCTTCGTGCGCGCGCTGCCCGCTGACATTCGTTGGCGGGTGGTCGTGGCCGGCGGAATCTAAATCTTGGCGGCAATTGGGATCGAAATGGTCGGAGGATATTGCCGCACCATCGGCAACCAAGACTGCTACAGCCTGGAGGTAATCGCCGAGGAAAGCGGTGAGATTGTCGGCGCGACCCTTCTTTTCCTGGCTATGTTCTTGCTCTGCAGACGCGGTGCTTAACCCTGACGCTCACATTCGGGCACGCGGGGACCGCTAAACCCGGCTCGTCATAGTCAGCGGTGAGCGCCAATGTTGTTGGCGGTTGGGCGCGTCTGCTCGATTAGGCTGGTACCGCTGGGGGGATTCGAACCACCGACCTCTTGATCCACAGTCAAGCGCTCTAACCAACTGAGCTACAGCGGCCTATCGCCAAGCCTCGGGCGAACCTAAGCGGAGGGCGCAGCCGTTGCAAGCGGGGCGCGCCCCGCCGGTCGCCGTGCCGACCAGGTCTGAACGACAGCCGAAATCGAGCGGGCCTAGACTAAGAAAAAGGCCCGGGGCGCGAACCCCAGGCCGTTTTGCAGCACGACCCTCTCAATCGCTCGATCGTCCGCGCGCGAGGGAGGCCGACCGTTACGCCTTCTTGATCGAGTTCGAGCGAACGGGAGACCTGGTTCTTGATCGGCTCGGCGGTGTCGGCGGCAATCTTGCTCGGTCAGCGCCCTGATCTCGCTCGCCTGGCTGGCGAACACGTCGAACTGATGGCGGATGAAGGCCGACTGCAGCTCGACGATCTCGGCGAGGTTCTTGGCGCCGGCGAGGTTCTTGGCGAGATCGAAGGCGGAATTCAAATTGCGCTGGGCAAGGTCGATAAGCTTGCGATTGAAGGCGGTGGCACCCTGGCCGGCGGCATCGAACGACCGCTCGAGCGCATCGATGGCCTCTTCCAGGGCATCCTTGCCGCGCTCGTAAGCCTCGCGGCTCTGGTTCACCGTCTTCTCGGCGAGAGCGCGCACGCTCTCAGGCACGGTGGTATCGAGCTTGAAGGTCTCGAACTCTTTGGCGGCTTTACGGAAGCTGTCGCGCGCCTGCTCGGCGGCGGCTTGGGGAGAATAGGTCTCGCTCATGTCAGCACCTCTGCTTGGACATAATTTTGCCTTGGGGAATGCAGCTAGACCCGGTCGCGGGGAAGGGGTTGCCGCAGTGCGTTTTGTTGCACTGCAATATAATTGCTGCGTTGCAAAGGGACAAGGCCGCATCGGGCGGCGTCAGCACTTTTTTAGCCCTGAACACGAAGGTTTCCGGTTTCGCTCTAGGAAAAACTCCGAATTCGCCTAAATTTAGTGGATGAGTTCGAGCAAGCGCCCCAGAACTGGGGCGTGCGGACGTGGCCACCGCCCATTCCTGGCGCCAAGGCGACCGAACGCGCTCTGTCCTGTTGCTTAGTGAGGGCCGCTATGGCCGACCTCAGATTGCATAAACGCCTGAAAGGGCTGGAAGGGGACCGCGAGGCCCTCGAGCATATCGCCCGTGCGCTAGAGGGCCGGGTGGTTTCGGTGCCCGGTGCGGCGGCCGAGGCGGCAAACCCGAGCGACACGCTTCAGCTCACCCCGCAAGGCCTGAAGATGCTGCTGGAGGCAATGCCGGCGGCGGTCGGCATCCTCGAGCACGGCGCGCTCATTCACGTCAATACCGCTTTCGCCTATGCCTTCGGCTATCGCTCGGCGGCCGAGCTGATCGATGCCGGCGGGCTCGATGCGATTCTCGCCGACGGCGCCGCCCTGGCCCGCTCCAATGGCGCCGAGCGCAGCGCCGCGGTCGATGCGCTGACCCGCTCGCGCCGCCGGGTGACGATCGCCTTCGCCGTCAGTCCGCTCGATGCCGAGCACGACCTCAAGCTGTTGCGCCTGATCGACCAGACCAGCCTCGATGAGGAGATTCCACCTGCCCCGCCGGCGGCGGCGGCGGCGATCGAGAAGCCCACGCCCACGCCGGAAGCCGATCCGCCGTCCGGCCGCGTCGACTTTCTCGCCAAGGTCAGCCACGAAGTGCGCACGCCGCTCAACTCGATCATCGGCTTCACCGAGCTGATGCTGCAGGAGCGGTTCGGCCCGATCGGCAACAAGCGCTACACCGGCTATGTCGAGGACATCCACCATAGCGGCCTATATGCGCTGTCCCTGCTCAACGACCTGCTCGACATCTCCAAGATCGAAGCCGGCAAGTTCGAGCTCAATTTCACCGCGGTCGACGTGCCGGAGGTGGTCGAGGACTGCGCGGCCAGCCTGCAGCCGCTGGCCAAGCGCGCGCGCATCGTGCTCCGCACCTCGCTGGCGCCCGATCTGCCGAGCGTGGTCGCCGATCCCACGCGGTTGAAGCAGATCCTGCTCAACCTGCTCACCAACGCCATCAAGTTCACCAAGGAAGGCGGCCAGGTGATCGTGTCGGGCACCATGGTCGACGGCGAAATGCGCATCAGGGTGCGCGACAACGGCGTGGGCATGACCAAGGACGAGATCGCCTTCGCCATGCAGCCGTTCCACCAGCTCGACACCGCGCCGCGCAAGCAGACCGGAACGGGCCTCGGCCTGCCGGTGACCAAGGCGCTGGTCGATGCCAATCGCGCGCGGCTGGTGCTGTCGAGCGAGCCGGGCATCGGCACCTCGGCCGATGTGATCTTTCCGGCCGAGCGTCTGTTCACCTCGGGCGCGCCGGCGTAAGCGGCGGCAACTGGCCGCAGCGGCGCTCATATCTCTATGCGTCTGCGAAACCACTGCGCCGGCACAGCACTCCTGCAAACTTCCTATCTTGGATACTTTCATTGTCTTACGGCTGTTCTATCGTTATGCTCTATTATACTTTAGTCATAGAGATTAGAAGATTTCTAAGGTTGGTTAGATTGCGATAATCTTGTTGACACTCACGGCATTCAAGCCTTAAGCGAAGAAATGCGCCCCCGGGGCGGTGCCTTTGGGGGAAATCTTGCAGTCCGATACCGGGGCCTTGAACCTCGGCCATTGGAGGAAATCGATGCCGCTTCGCTTCGCGCGCGCCTTGGCGCTTGCGCTTCTCTCCCCTGTCCTCGCCGCTCCTTGCGTTCAGGCCGCCGAGCCTGGCGAGGTCAATATCTATTCCTACCGCCAGCCTTACCTGATCGACCCGCTGCTCAAGGAATTCACCCAGGAGACCGGCATCAAGGTCAATGTGATCTTCGCCGAGAAGGGTCTGATCGAACGCATCCAGGCCGAGGGGCGCAACAGCCCGGCCGACCTGCTGCTCACCGTCGATGTCGGCAATCTCACCCAGGCCACCGACGCCGGCATCGCGCAGCCGATCCATTCGCCGGTGCTCGATGCCGCCATCCCGCCAGCCTATCGCGCCGCGGACGACCAGTGGTTCGGGCTCACCCGCCGCGCGCGGGTGGTCTACGCGTCCAAGGAACGGGTGAAGCAGGACAGCATCAGCTATGAGGACCTGGCCGACCCGAAATGGCGCGGCAAGATCTGCATCCGCTCGGGCCAGCATGTTTACAACGTCGCGCTGATCGCCTCGATGATCGCCCATCACGGCGAGGACTGGACCGAGCAATGGCTCAAAGGCGTGAAGGCCAATCTGGCGCGCAAGCCCGCCGGCGACGACCGGCTCCAGGTCAAGGGCGTCTATGCCGGCGAATGCGATCTCGCCGTCGGCAACACCTACTACATGGGCGTCATGCTTCAGAACGATAAGGAGCCCGAGCAGAAGGCGTGGGCGAACTCGGTCAACATCCTGTTCCCCAACTCCGGCGATCGCGGCACCCATGTGAATGTCTCCGGCGCGGTGGTGGCGAAATACGCGCCGCACAAGGACAACGCGGTCAAGCTGGTGGAATTCCTGGCGTCGGACAAAGGCCAGGAGATGTATGCCGACGTGAACAACGAATATCCGGTGAAGGACGGCGTGAAGTGGTCGCCGCTGGTCAAGTCGTGGGGCGACTTCAAGCCGGACCCGATCTCGCTCAACGAGATCGCCGGTTTGCGCAAGAAGGCGAGCGAACTGGTCGACAAGGTCGGCTTCGACGAAGGTCCTAGCTCATGAGGGGGCGACAATGAGCTTCTACAACAAGATCGATCGGCCAAGCGCGCAACGGCTGTCCGTGGCGCCACCAACCGGCGCGGAATGGCTGGTGGGCATGGGCTTCCGCTGCTGGCTCGCCGGCTACGACACTGGCGACATCGCCTGCTGGGAGAACGGGTGGAACGCCTATGCGCGGGCGCTCGGCGCCGAGCGGGCCAAGCGGGCGGTGACCGAGCTTGCCTGCTGGGTGCAGCGCGGTGCGCGCCACGGCCTCGCGTCGAATCGAATATTCCCCGGTCGGCTGTCCCGGGTTCTGCGCCGACGAGTGCATGGCGATCTCGCTGATCGCCGCCTCCCAGCATCACCGCTGCCCGGCCATGCGCGCCTGCGCGCTGGCGCTCACCGGCTCCGACCTGGTCGATCCCGTGCTCGATGCCGCCAATGCCTTTGCCGACGTGCTGCAAGAGGCCGATCAGCGCCTGTCGCCTGACGCGGTCGCGGCGCTGATGGCGAGCGGGCGCAAGGGAGGCGGGGACGGCCTCACGCGAACGCCGCTAACGGAGAGGCGTTGGCCGGCGGCGCTGCGGCCCGGCGCCCTCCTCTGCGCCGGCGGCTGGCGCGGCTCAAAGAGAGCGGCAATCTCGGCTGGTCGGCCGCGGCGTTCCTCATCTCGCTGATCGCGCTGCTGCCGATCCTTGCCATCGCCTTCATCGCGCTGAAGCCGAGCGGCGATACCTGGCCGCATCTGATCGCCAATGTGCTGCCGGGGGCGCTGCGCCGCACGCTGCTGCTGATGGCGGGCGTCGGCGCACTGAGCCTGGTGATCGGCACCGGCACCGCGTGGCTGGTCACCATGTACCGCTTCCCGGGACGGCGCTATTTCCAGTGGCTGCTGCTCCTGCCGCTGGCCATCCCGACCTATATCATCGCCTATTCCTATCTCGAACTGCTCGACTATTCCGGGGTGGTGCAGACGGCCTTGCGCGAGTCTATTCGGCTGGCGCGACGCGCGGAGCTATTGGTTCCCCGACATTCGCAGCCTCGGCGGCGCGATCCTGGTGATGAGCGCGGTGCTCTATCCTTACGTCTACATCACCGCGCGGGCGAGCTTCATCGCGCAGTCGGTATGCGTGCTCGAGGTAAGCCGCACGCTCGGGCGCACGGCGGCGCAGACCTTCTGGCAAGTCGCCCTGCCGCTGGCCCGGCCGGCGCTGGCGGCCGGCGTCGCGCTGGCGCTGATGGAGACGCTGAACGATATCGGCGCGGTCGAGTTCTTCGGCGTGAGGACCTTGACGGTCGCCGTCTACGACACCTGGCTCGACCGCAACAATCTGGCCGGCGCGGCGCAGATCGCCTGCGTCATGCTGCTGTTCGTGGCTGCGCTGCTGCTGCTCGAGCGGGCGCTCAGGGCCAAGCGCCGCTTCCATCACACGACCGGCAAATATCGCGACCTGCCGGAAGAGACGCTCGGCGGCGCGCGCGGCCTGCTGGCGTCGCTCGCCTGCGCCCTGCCGGTGCTGTTCGGCTTCGTGCTGCCGGCGAGCGTGCTCGTTCACGACGCGCTCGCCCATGTGGCGGCGGGGCTGGCGCCGGAATTCTGGCAAGCCGCGCTCAACAGCCTATTGCTGGCCGCCGCCGCGGCCGTGCTTGCCGTCGGATTCGCCGTGGTGCTGGCCTATGCGCGGCGGCAGACCCGCTCGACGCTCGATTCAGGGCGCCAGCACGCTGCCCGCGATCAGCTATGCGGTGCCCGGCACGGTGCTCGCCATCGGCCTGCTCATTCCGCTCGCCGGCCTCGACAACTCCGTCGATGCGCTGATGCGCTCGCTGTTCGGCGTTTCGACCGGGCTGGTGCTGTCGGGCACCGCCTTTGCCATCGTGCTCGCCTATACCATCCGTTTCCTCGCCGCCTCGCTCGGCGCGGTCGAGGCCGGCCTGAGCAAGGTCTCGCGCAATATCGATGCCGCCGCGCGCACGCTAGGCGCGACCATCAGCCAGATGCTGTTCAAGGTGCATCTGCCCCTGCTCCGGCCCGCGCTCGGCGCCGCCGCGCTGCTGGTGTTCGTGGATTCGATGAAGGAGCTGCCCGCCACGCTCCTGCTCAGGCCGTTCAACTTCGACACCCTGGCCACGCAGGTGTTCACCCTGGTGTCGCTCTATCGCTACGAAGAGGCGGGGCTGTCGGCGCTGACCATCGTGCTGGTCAGCCTGGCACCGGTCCTGCTCTTGCACGGGATCATCGTGGGGAGCAGGCCGGGCGCCGCGATGAGCCGGCCGGCGGCGGCCGGGACGGGCCCTGAATGGGCCCTGCGCCTGTCGTAATCAGCAACAAAATGCGGGCGTTGGTCTCGCTATCTCGCTCCAATCGGGATAGAAAGACGGGGTCTTAACGCAATGGAAACAGGACGGGGCCTCGGCTTGCAGGCTCACGTCCGGAACGGGTGGGTCGGGACGCATGAAGCCGCGCCAAATCCCTTGGAAATGGCTTCTTCTCGGCGCTGATTGCCCTTATCCTTGTCGGCCTTGCGATCCTGCCGCGCCAGTTCGGCGATTCGACGCGCCTCGCCAACCGCGTCACCGACGCTCTATCCGGCCTGGACCGGCGGCGAGGTCAAGCTGACCGGGCCGCTGCGCGTCCAGTACTTCCCCGATGTGGCGATCAAGAGCGGGTTCGAGCTCACCAATGCCTCGCGCCTTCCGCTGGTGAAGTCGATCACCACGAGCGATGCCAGGATTTCGCTCGATCTCGCCGAACTCCTGCTTGGCCGCATCAGGGTCGATGCCATGCGGCTGATCAGGCCGGAGATCACCCTCAAGGAGGCGCCTTCGCTGGTCATGGGGCCCGACCAGACGATGCAGGCGCGGGTGGCGAACCTGCTCAGCGGCGCGCCGGTCGGCGTGCTCCGCGTGCGCGACGGAACCCTCAACGTGCCAACGGCTTCGGGCACCGAGACGATCACCAAGATCGACGCACGCTTCGACGTCCGCGCCGGCACCGGAGCGATGTCGAGTTTCGGCTCCTTCCAGCTCAGGGGCGAAACCGTCCGCTTCGCGCTTGAATGCGGCGCCCCTCCGACACCGCGGACGGGCTGCGCATCCCGGTCGACCTGACCCTCACCGCGACGCCGGTGGCGGCCAAGATCACAGGCGTCGCCGCGTTCACCAATGGGCTTCAGTTCGACGGCGATGTGCAAGCCGACATGGCCAATGCCCGCGACTTTCTGAGATGGACCGGCGTCGCGTTGCCGGCCGGCGATAGTCTGCAAAAACTGTCGGCATCCGGCGCGGCGCATTGGAACGGGACGACGCTGACCTTCGACGACGGCTCATTCACGCTTGACGGCAACAGCGCGGTCGGCCTGCTGGCGATCACGCCGGGCGAACGCCCGCGGATCGATGGCACGCTCGCCTTCGATCGGCTCGCGCTCGATCCCTATCTCGGCGGCGGCGTGCCGGCAGAGACCGGGGCCGCGGCGCAAGCCGGACCGGGCGATCAACCCCTGCTCAAATATTTCGATGCCGATCTGCGCATCTCGGCGGGGGAGATCACCGCTCCTGCCGTCACGCTCGGCCGCGGCAGCTTCACCATCAGCGCCAAACAAGGCGTGGTGACGGGCGAAGTCGGCGAGCTTGAGTTGTGTGGCGGCTCGGCGACGGGCCGCGTCGGTCTCGATATGTCGCAAGAGGTGGCGAAAGCCACCTTCATGGCGAGGGTCTCGGAGGTGCCGGTCGAAGACTGCTTGAAGCAGTTTGCCCTCGAGGTGCCGGTCAGCGGGACGGGCGGGCTGAAGGCCGAGCTTTCGACCGAGGGCCGTAATTATGCGGAGCTGGTTCAGGGCGTCGCGGGCATAGTCAAAGTTAATGTCCAAAACGGGGCCGTTCCGGTCGATTTGGCCCGCCTGCTGACGGCGGTGGGCCCTCTGGACGGCGATGGCTGGAGCACGAACAATGTTACCTTGTTCGATCAGCTCAACGCCGAATGCCGCCTCGGTACCGGCCACATTTGGTGCGAGACGTTCAACATGCAAACGCGTCGCGGCTTGATTTCCGGCTCGGGGGATGTCGATTTGGGTCAGCAGACGATCGATTGGAACTTGTTTGTCGCCGATCACGCGCAGCCGCTGAATGCGTCCCAGCTGAGCTCGGAGACCCCGCCGCGGATCTCCATCAGCGGGGCCTTATCGCAGCCGATGATACGGCGCGCAGACCGGCCAACCCTTGGCGATGGGTCGGTGCAGGCGAACCCGGCAGCCAGCCAGGTTTCGCCGCGCTGAGCCTCGCGGAAGATGTGGTTCAACTGAGAGCATGACAGTGTTTGGGAAATTTCATCGTTATCTTTGCGGAAGCCTCGCGATCGCTACCGCCTGTGGCCGGCGCTGCGCGCTGGCGGCGCTCCTTGCCGCCAGTGTCAGCGCGTCGGCAGTGGCCTTGGCGGAGGACACGCTCAGCATCGCCACCTGGGGCGGCGCCTATAGTCAATCGCAGGAGATCGCGTTTTTCGAGCCATACGCCAAGGAGACCGGCACCAGCGTCTCGACCGAGATCTATGACGGCACGCTCGCCAAGCTCAAGGCGATGATCGGCGGCGACGCGCCCACGGTCGACGTGGTGGATGTCTCGGCGGCGACGCTCGGCAGTCTGTGCAATGACGGACTGCTGGAGCCGATCGAAGCCGCGAGCCTCGGCGCGGCGCCTTCGGGCGAAAGCGCGGAGCAGGATTTCTATTCCGGCGCCCTGTCCTCGTGCGGCGTAGCCAGCGTCGCCTGGTCGACGGCGATTGCCTATGACCGCCAAGCCTTCAGCAAGGCTCAGCCGGCGCAGATCGCCGACCTGCTCGACCTCAAGCGATTCCCCGGCAAGCGCGCTTTGCCCGACAGCGCGCGCTACACGCTCGAACTGGCGCTGCTGGCCGACGGGGTCGACCCCGCCGATGTCTACACCGCGCTTGCCACGCCGGAGGGCGCCGACCGGGCGTTCAAGGCCTTGGATAAGATCAAAAGCGAGATCTACTGGTGGGGCGCCGCCCAGGAGCCGATCATCTGGCTGCTGGAACGGAAGGTGGTGATGGCGGCTGGCTATAGCGGCCGCATCTTCCGCGCCGCGGTCGGCGATCGTCAGCGGGTCGGCGTGATCTGGGACGGCCAAATCTACGACCTCGACCTCTGGGCCATCCCCAAAGGGGCCAAGAACAAAGACGGCGCCATGCGCTTCATCAGCTTCGCCACCGACCCCGCGCGGCTTGCGGCCCAAGCGCAGCTAATCGCCTATGGGCCAATGCGAAAATCGGCGCTCGACCTGGTCGGCAAGCACCCCGTGATCGATGTCGAGATGAAGGCGTTTCTCCCCACCGCGCCCGACAACTTCAAGAAGGCGCTTAAGTTCGACGATTCCTGGTGGAACGCGCATGGCGACGAGTTGCAGAAGCGTTTCGCCGAATGGCGCGGGCCGATGGCGCCCGGTCAAGGCAAGCCGGCCATCGTCGAGGCCAAGCCGCAAGACACCGACGCCGCCCACGCAAGCGACGCCGTAACCCTCGCGCCGACCGTGTTGCCGACGCCGCACGTCAAGTCTCAACTGACGCGCGCTACGCAAAAAAGAAAATGCGGGTAACGCTGAACTCGTGTTTGCGTTTTGTCTTGTTCATGTCATGCTTGCTGCCGGAGAGTGTCCCTCGGGACATCCCTCTTACACAGAATGCACACACAAGAGGGCGACGCCGCCTTGACCAACGGTTTCCGTTTGACCGTCAAGGTTGGCAGCCGATGAGGCAAGCACTGCCGGAGCGGGGCCGGCAGTGCACTTTTTCCCGCAGTGAAATCTCAGAACGGCCGGTAGAGCCCGAGCGCGACATAGACGCTCGGTTCGTCTTCGAGATAATTGCCGGTGAAGCCGCTCGACAGCGTGACTTCCATGGCGCGGAAATTCACGCGCGCGAATCCGCCGCCACGTGCGGCGTTATATTCCTCGTTGCCGAGCGCGCCGCCTTCGAGCCCCAGCGAGAAGCGCTCGCGCAGACGATAGCCGAGCCGCGCCAGCACCCAATATTCCTGGAACGCGGTGCCGTAAGTCGCGTCGGCCGAGACAAACATTCGTTCGGAGAGATCGAGCCAGCTCTCGGCTTGCAGCCTTAAGCCGAGTGCGCTGCCCTGCACCGAATTGTTCGGGTCGTGCGGGACGATATGCTGATCCTCGGCCTCGATGCCGGCATAACAGCTTGAGGATGAGACCGCCGAGGCCGAAGTTCATAGCCGACCAGCGCCGCGGCAAAGCCGTTCTGGCCCTCGAAAAGGGTCGGCAGGTAGACGCCATCGACGGCAAGCGCGCCGTCATAGTGATAGCGGCCGTAGGCGCCCACGGCGCGGACACGCCAACCCTCGTCGTAGAGGCCTGCCTTGCCGAAGGCGTAGCCGCCGCCCACATAGGCGCTAGCGTAGTTGTCGCTCACTTCGAAGCCGGTGAAATATTCGGTGCGGGGTGCGTCTTGCGCCGCGGACGAAGCCGGAGCGGTCAGGCACAGGCCAAGGGACAAAAGTCCCCCCGCTCCGCAGCCGCGAAGCCAAGCCCCGACGCCTGTGATGACGCCACCCAGCAAGGCGAAATCCCGCCCGCCGCATCGCCTCGACTATGCTGCAGGTTGGGCGCCGTCCCTATTAAAGGTTTAGCAACTGCATGGCGTACAACCCCGTACACTACAATTACAGGTGCGAAATTTGCGGCTGGAGACCGCTAAAATCGTGATTTGTTCAGCACAGCGCAGGAAGAAATGAGACCCGGGCGATTCGACAGCTGGCTGACGGTCGATCGCAAGGGCCTCTACTGCCGGCCCGGCGGCTTCCATATCGACCCCTATGGCGGCGCCAAGCGCGCGGTGGTCACCCACGGCCATTCCGACCACGCCAGGCCGGGACACGACCACGTGCTGGCCACGCGCGAGACGCTGGCGGTGATGACTCTCCGAACTCGGGACGCCGGCCAAATCGGGCACCCAGACCGCCGCTTACGGCGAACGGATCACGCATCGGCGACGTGGCGGTAACGCTGTTCCCCGCCGGCCACGTGCTTGGCAGCGCGCAAGTGCTGATCGAATGGCAGGGCGCCCGCGTGGTGGTGTCCGGCGACTACAAGCGCGCCGCCGACCCCGACCTGTGCCACATTCGAGCTGGTGCCGTGCGATCTGTTCATCACCGAAGCGACGTTCGCGCTGCCGGTGTTTCAGCATGGCGACGCCGGTGAAGAGGTGGCGAAGCTGCTGAAATCGCGCGCGCAGTTCCCCGACCGTGCCCATGTGGTCGGCGCCTATGGCCTCGGCAAGTCGCCAGCGGATGATCGCGCTGCTGCGCGCGGCCGGCTACGAACGCCCAATCTATCTGCATGGCGCGCTGGTCGAATGCTGCGCGCTCTATGAATCGTTCGGCGTGCGCCTCGGCCCGCTGAAATTCGCCACCGGCGCCAAGCGCGACGAGCTCAAGGGCGAGATCGTGATCGCGCCGCCTTCGGCGCTCGCCGACCGCTGGTCGCGCCGCCTGCCCGACCCGGTGACCGCGTTCGCCTCGGGCTGGATGCGGGTCCGCGCGCGGGCACGCCAGCAGGGCGTCGAGCTGCCGCTGGTGATCTCCGATCACGCCGATTGGCGCGAGCTGACCGCGACCATCGCCGAGACCGGCGCCGAGGAGGTGTGGGTCACCCATGGCCGCGAGGACGCGCTGCTGCATCACATCGAGACGATCGGGCGAAAGGGCCGCGCGCTGGCGCTGGTCGGCCGCGAGGACGAGGACCAGTGAAGGACTTCGCCGAACTGCTCGACCGGCTGGCTTACACGCCGTCGCGCAACGACAAGCTCCGCCTGCTGGCCGACTATTTCGCCGCCACGCCCGATCCCGACCGCGGCTTCGCGCTGGCCGCTCTGAGTGACGGGCTGTTCTTCCGGCTGCCGGTGCGGCGCATCCTGGCCGAGCTGCTCGGGCCGCGCGTCGATCCGGTGCTGTTCGATCTATCGCGCGATTATGTCGGCGATACCGCCGAGACCATCGCGTTGATCTGGCCGGGCGGCACGGCGCGCAGCAAGCCGCCCCGGCTCGCCGCTCTCGTCGAGGCGTTGCAGGCGGCGCCCCCGACCCATGTCCCTGCCCTGCTCGCCAATTGGCTCGATCAGCTCGACGCCACCGGCCGCTGGGCTCTGCTCAAGCTGATGACCGGCGCTTTGCGCGTCGGCGTGTCGGCGCGGCTGGCCAAGACGGCGCTGGCCGAGTGGTCCGGGGTGGCGCTCGCCGATATCGAGGAGGTGTGGCACGGGCTGAGCCCGCCTTATGAGGAGCTTGTTCGCCTGGCTGTCCGGCACCGGTCCCCGCCCCGACATGGAAGGCCGGGCGACGTTCCGGCCGCTGATGCTGTCGCATCAGATCGAGGACAGGGAGTTGCAGTCGATCGCGGCCGAGGATTTCGTCGCCGAGTGGAAATGGGACGGGATCCGCGTGCAGGCGGCCCATCAGGGCGGCGAGAAGCGGCTGTTCTCGCGCACCGGCGACGACATCTCCGGCGCCTTTCCCGATGTGGTCGAGGCCCTGCCGGACGGCGTGGTGCTCGACGGCGAGCTGCTGGTGGTGCGGAAGGGTCGAGGTCGCCCCGTTCAACGATCTCCAGCAGCGGCTCAACCGCAAGACCGTGACCGGGGCCATGCTCAAATCGCATCCGGCCCATATCCGCCTCTACGACATATTGTTCGAGGGCGAGGAGGATTTGCGCGCGCTGCCCTTCACCGCGCGCCGCGCGCGGCTCGAGGCGTGGCACCGGGCCCATGGCCCGACCGCACCGACATTTCCACCATGGTCGACTTCGCCTCGATCGCGGAGCTCGAGAAACTTGTGGGCCGGCGCGCGCGAAACCGGCATCGAGGGCTTGATGCTCAAGCGCCGGATGAGCCCCTATATCGCCGGCCGGCCCAAGGGCCATTGGTATAAATGGAAGCGGGCGCCGCTCACCATCGACGCCGTGCTGATGTATGCGCAGCGCGGCAGCGGCAAGCGCTCGTCTTATTATTCGGACTATACGTTCGGCGCCTGGCGGATGAGCGAAGGCGGGCGAGGAGGAGCTGGTGCCGGTGGGAAAGTCCTATTTCGGCTTCACCGACGAGGAGCTGAAGGAGCTCGACCGCTGGGTTCGCAACCACACGGTCGACAGTTTCGGCCCCGTCCGCCAGGTCGAGCCCAAGCTCGTGTTCGAGGTGGCCTTCGATTCGGTGCATCGCTCGAGCCGGCACAAATCGGGCGTGGCCATGCGCTTTCCCCGGGTCCACCGCATCCGCTGGGACAAACCGGCGGAAGAGGCTGACCGGCTGGAGACGCTTGCCGCTATGATCGTGGCGTAAGGCCCGGCCGAGGCTGCCTGATGAAGCGCGACGCGTCACCGCATGAGGTCGCCGGTCTCACCTGGGACCAGGTCAAGGACGCGGCTTGCCAGCCGGCGCCGCGGCGATCCTGCCGATCGGGGCCGGCGCCAAGCAGCACGGCCTGCATATGCCCATGGCCACCGATCAGCTGTTCGCGGCCTATTTTGCCCGTGTGCTGGCCGACAAGATCGATGCGCTGATCTGGCCGATGCTCAGCTACGGCGCGTATCCGGCGTTCGTCGCCTATGCCGGCAGTGTCAGCCTTTCCAATGAGACCTTCCAGGCCGTGGTCACCGAGATCGCCGATGGCCTGTTGGGGTACGGCGCAAGCCGGGTGATCATCCTCGATACCGGCCTGAGCACCATCGCGCCGGTCGAGGCGGCCATCGCTGCGTCGCGCGAGCCCTCGCGGATCCGTCATGTGAAGCTGTTTGCCGGGCCGCGCTTCAAGAAGACCGCGGATGAGATCAAGCAGCAGCCCTACGGCACCCATGCCGATGAGATCGAGACCTCGCTGATGTTGGCGATCGCGCCGGGGCTGGTCGACATGGCGCGGGTTGAACCTTTTCCGTTCTCGGCCACGGGTCCCGCGCGCGGGCCGCTCTCCCCCGACGACCCGTCTGCGCCCAATTACGCGCCGAGCGGCAGCTTCGGCGATCCCACGCTCGCTTCGGCCGAAAAGGGTTCGAGGGTGCTGGCCGCGATCCGCGACGATTTGCTCGAGGCTGCGGCGTTGGACTGATCGGTCCGGGGTGTCGCCTATGCGACCGTCATGTCCGGCTCGTAATAAGCGCCATTGGCGCTCGCCTTCAATCCTTCGCGGTCCATGACGGAGATCTGACCGCGCGTGAGCCGGATCACGCCTTTACGTTCCAGTGCGTTCAGGGCAACCGTGACGCCGGCACGCCGCACGCCAAGCATCAGCGACAGGAACTCGTGCGTGAGCGGTATCGCATCGTCCTCCAAACGGTCATGCGCCATGAGAAGCCATCGGGCCAGGCGTTCTTCAATGCTGGATGTGCCATTCGACAGCGCGGTGCTTGAAATCTGGTTCATGAAGTCATTGGCGAAATTGAGCAAGGCGCGTTGCAATGAGGGACTTTCCTGCATCGCCACCCGCAGCCGGTCGGACCTTATGCGCCGGCCGTCTCCGCCCACCTGCATGAAATTCTCATTGGGGGAACGGTCGTTGCCGAGAACGACGGCCAGGCCGGTCATGCCCTCGAATCCGACGAGTCCGACTTCAATTCGCCGTTGATTTCCATTGCCGGCGACAATCGAAGCGAGACCGTGGTCGATGAAATAGCTATGCGTGATCGGCTCGTTCGCGGTTTCGAGAACCTGCCTCAACTCCAGCGACACCGACTCGAGGTCCGGCTGCAACAGAGCCAGATCGGCGGACGACAAGGCCGCGAGAAGCCGATTTCGGCCGAAAGATGGGGAGGTCTGGGACACGGCTCTCAATCCAGTGGGACAAGAGCGCGATCATCTCTCCTAGCCGCCTGCGTCCGGGGCTTCGACAGGCGATAGGCAACGCTAGGCCTATTTTGGCCAGGGCCCTAGTCAATTCGGTGCGCTTTTTTCGCGAAATTGGCCTCGCTTCCCTCGCACTCACCTCCGCTGCTAAAGGATCACGGCTGCTTGCCGCGATCCCGGAGGATAGGGTTGAGGTAGCGGGGTGAAACGACAAACGAGGAAGGACGACCTTATGAAGATGCTGCTCAACGTCATTTTTTCCACCGAGCCGTTCAACGCGCTGGTGCGGAGCGGAAAAGCGGGGGAGACCCTGCAAAAGATCGTGGAGGACCTTAAGCCCGAGGCGGTCTATTTCACCGAGGAGGACGGCATGCGAGCGGTGCTGATGGTGGTCGACCTCGCCAGCCCTTCGGACGTGCCAAGGGTCGCCGAGCCGTTCTTTCTCAAGTTCGACGCCGAGGTCCGGATGAGGATCGTGATGAGCCCGGCCGATCTCAAGACTGCCGGGCTCGCTGCGCTCGGCAAGAAATGGGGCTGACGCTAAATGTGATGGGCGTGGTCGCCGGCTGCCATTTTCTTCAAGGCGGTGCGATCGACCTTGCCGGTCGGATTTAGCGGCATGGCATCGAGGATAACCACCTCCTCGGGGGCCTTGTAGCCGACGCGTTGACGGGCGAACTGGATCAGTTCGCCGGCGGTCGGCCGCTTAGCCTTCGGCTTCAGCTCGACATAGGCCCGCACATTCTCCCCATGCATGAGATCGTGCATGCCAATGACCCCGGCACTTTCCACCGAAGGATGACCGAGCAAGGCATCCTCGACCTCCTGGGGCGAGATGTTGGAGCCGTCATGCACGATGATTTGCTTTTGCCGCCCGCAGAACCACAAATAGCCGTCGCTATCGACCTTCATGACATCGCCGGTATCGAACCAGCCATCGCGAACGACCTCGGCGCTCGCCGTGGGATCGTTCCAATAGCCGGGGCTCTGCGTCGGTGATCGGACCCAGAGACGTCCCTCCTGCCCGGCGGGGAGTTCGCGCACCTGGCCGTCGCGGATGGAAAAGGAGAATCCGGGGCTCGGCAGGCCGATCGAGCCGAGCTTGTCGACGCCCATCGGCGGATTGAGCGCGGCAAGGCCAATTTCCGTCATGCCGTAGCCCTCGCTGACGGGATGCCCGGTGAGGGCAATGAACTCCTTCTCGAGCTCGGCGGGCACCTTGTCGCCGCCGGAGCGGCACAGCCGCAGCGAATCGAAATCGGCCGTGGTCATGTCGTGCTCGCGGATGAGATGGAGCAGCGCGGTGGGCAGCATCGACAGCAGGCTCGGCCTTGTGGTGCGCAACAGCGGCCCGATCTCGTCATGATCGAAGCCTCTGGCGACGACCACGCGGGCGCCGGCCGACAGCGCGGAGAACGAGAAGCCGAAGCCGCCGATATGGGAGCAGGACGAGCCCGGCAGCAACACGTCGTGCGGTGTCAATTCGAACGCCAAGGCGGCGCTGGCAAAGATCCAGCCGAGCGATTCGTGGGTATGGGTGACGCCCTTGGCCGGGCCGGTCGAGCCGGAGGTGAAAAAGATGGCGGCCGGCGCATCGGGGCCGGGGTCGGGCAGAGCGGCCGCAGGCGCCTCGGCTTTGAGCAGCGCCTCGAAGCTCGGCCCCTTGCCGGTCTCGTCGCCGTAAATAATGACGCCGAGCGGCAGGCTGGAAGCCTTGCTCGCGGCGATATCCTCGGCGCGCTCGGCGTGAGCGAGGATGATTTTGGCGGCGCTGACATCGAGGGCGTGGTCGATCTCCGGCGGCGTGTAGCGATAATTGAGCGGGGTCAGCACCAGCCCGGCCTTGAAGCAGGCGAGGTAGTGGACGAATAGCGCGGTACGGTTCGGCATGAGCGACGCCACGCGGTCGCCCGGCTGCAAGCCGAGCGCCAGATAGTGGGCCGCGAGCCGGCTGGTCGCCTGGTCGAGGTTCGCCCACGACCACACGCCCTCCATGGAGACCAGCGCCGCCTCGTGGGGGCGATCGTTCACCCCGATCTGCAGCAATTTGGAGAGCTGGATGGGGGCTTCCAGCAAGGGTCCCGCCTGCGGCATCGATAGTCTCCCTTTTCTCCGGGCCGGCCTGCTGCCCGGACCTCAACAAAAATTGCCAGCGGGCATCGCGGAAGCGCCCGCCCGACCCTAAATAACCGGACAAATGTCGCCAAAACCTGAAAGACCAACATGCTTGCCCGGAATTTGACCCTGCTTTGTCTGTTCGTCCTGGCCTATGCCAGCGCTGTCGAGCCGGCGCGCGCCCAGGATGCTCAGATTTGCTACGACACGGCCGACAAGGTGACGGACGGCGGCACGATCGACGATACGCAGAAGCAGGCGGCGCATGCGGCCTGCCAGCGCGCGCTGGCGCAGACCTCCAGCATCATGCAGAAATATCATCTCCAGGAAGCCGATTTCGACATTCTCGGCCGCCCGCCCAAGCCCTCGAATTGAGGGGCCTAGGCGGCGCGCGCGCCGGTCGGCTGCACCACGATCGAGCCTTTGTCGCCGCGGATGATCTCGTCGTCGGCGAGCTTGAAATTCTCCATCGTCATGGTGTGGTAGCGCTCGAAATAGTCCTTCAACGGCTTCTCGATGGACTTGTCGTAATCGGGCCGCGCCACATGGGTCGCGCCCTGCACCACCTTCACCACCTTGCCGTTCTTGACCACCAGCTCGCCGCCCTTGAACACATATTCGGGCGTGGCGAACATCGCCTCGCGGTCGGGATCGTCGCGATAGACGGTGATGTCGCCGGCCGCGCCGATGCCGAGATGGCCGCGATCAGCCAGGCCCAAGCTCTTGGCCGGGCCGGCGCGGGTGAGAATGGCGACCTCGTCCAGCGTGTATTCGCGCGTGAGCGATTTGAGCAGCTCGCTTTGGCCCTGCGCGTCCGGATTGATCTTCTGCAACATGTCGTTGCGGAAGCTCTTATCCATCAGCAGCCTGATGAGATGCGGATAGAAGAAGAACGGCGCCCCGTTGGGGTGGTCGGTGGTGAGAAAAATGCGCCAGGGATCGTCGAACAGCAGGAAGGTCTCGAGCCCGATCACCCATTGCATGGCGTTGACGAAGCTCTTGTCGCGATAGCGCATCGGCACCACGCCGCAGCCGGCATCGCATTCGATGTCCATGATCACCGGTTTCTTGGGATTGGCGCTCTTGCCGATGGCGTATTGGCGCATGCTGTCGCCCGAGGCGGTGCAGGTCTGGCCGAACAGGACCTGGCCCACGTCGATCGAGACGTTGGGCGTCTTGTTGACGAGTTCCGTTAGCCGCGCCGCGCCGGAGGAGAATTTCCTGTCGCCTTCGGTGCCGTAGCTCAGGAACTGCGTGTGCGTCATGTGCATGCGCAGGCCTTCGGAGGCGCGCACCGTGGCCAGCGTGGTCTCGATATTGCCGGGAATGCCGAGATTGCAGCCGTGGATATGCAGCGGGTGGGTGACGCCGAGCTCCTGCAAGGCGCGGGCGAGCGTCTGGATGATCTGCCGCGGCGTCACGTGGTAATAGACGTGCTCCTCGTCGAGATCGAGCTTGCGCTGGTTGAACTTGAAGGCGCTGATGCCGCCCGGATTGACCACCTTCACGGCGATGGCCTGCGCGGCATGCATGGTCCAGGCGACGTAATCCTTGATCGCCTCGAAATCCTTCTTGGCTGCGAGCTGGCGCAGAAAGAAATCGTCGGAGCCGAGCATGGCGAAGGCGCCCTTGTCGACCATCGGCGTGTCGCCCAGCTCCATATGCGCCTGGCGGGCATTGGCGGGCAGCATGGCCGGCTCGAAACAGGCGGTGTAGCCCATCTCGGCATAGCGATAGCCGGTGACGTGGGTCGAGGGCACGGACCGGCCCGAGCCGGCGCGGGTCAGCTCGGTGCGGGTGACCGGATCGCCGCGATGGTCCTCGGGCAACAGCATGCGGGCGATGGTCATCTTGCCGCCGCCGATATGGGTGTGCGGATCGATGGCGCCGGCCATGATCACCCGGCCTTTCACATCGTAGGTCGCATCGGGCCGGGCAGTGGGCTTGGCGGCGACGATCTTGCCGTCCTCGACATAGATGTCGCGGATTTCGCCGCTTACTTTGTTGGCGGGGTCGTAGACCTTGCCGCCTGTCAGCTTGATCAGCATGCGTGGGGCTCCCGGACCTAAAGCGCCGCTTCGATGGCCGAAAGCACATCGGCCACCGGCGGCAGATCCGCCCGGCCGAGATCCTTGAGCGGCAAGGACACGACATTATCGACACGAACCAGGCGGCCGGCATGATCGAGGCCCGGCGTGCCGACCGGAATGAACACCGCGGGCGGTCCGGCCAGCGCCAGACCCGGCGTGCCGAGCACGATGGTGGGAATTTTGGTCGGCGGCGGCACGAGGCTCGGCGAGATCGAGGCGGTCCACACCAACAGATCGCCCTCCCCCTCCTTCAGCATCCGGCCGATGGCGTGGCGGTAGGGGTCGTAGTCGGGCGCGCCGCTGGCATAGCTGACGCGAAGCGGATAGCCGCTGATCCAGGTGCACACGGCGGCGGCGGTGATCGCCCCTTCGGCGCCGCCGAGCGCCAGCCCGGCAAAGCGCGTGGTCTGATTGAGGTCCTTGACCAGGCCGGTAAACTGCTCGACGGCGAGGTCGGCAAAGGGAAAATTGAGCGAGGGCGGCGCCCACACCACCACGCCGTATTTGGCGTTGCGGCACAGCTCGGCGAGCGCGTCGATCTCGGCCAGTTTTACGCCGTCAATCTTGGGCGCCGTGATGGTGAAGCCGCGCATCCGCGCTCTGAGCAGCGCCACCACGTCGCCGGCCCGCTCATTGCCGCAACCGAGCGTGATCACCTTGCCGATGCGCGAGCCCTTGGCGCCGGAGCGGTCGAGCCCGTTGCCGATGAACACCACCGTGCGTTTCGGCGCCGTCACGTCGAACATCGAGTCGGGCGGCGAGACGATGCGCTCGAAGAAGCGGGGGTGGAGTGCATGGATGTCGCTGCCGGCGATGATGATGAGATCGGCGCGGTTGCGCGTCTCGGTCAGGGTCGACATGATCCAGCCGGTCGACTGCACGATCTTGAAGTTACGGTATTGCGCCTCGCTCAAGGCGTGATCGACGACGCCGCCCGAGCGCTCGGCCAGCGCCAGCACCGCGCGCATGCCTTCGACATCGGTGGCGAGCCCGCCGAACAGGGGCAGCTTGGCCTTGCCAATGAGCTTGGCGGCTTCCTTGACGGCCCTGGTGAGATCGACGTCCTTGCCACCGATTTGGGGGCTGGAGGGAGGGAGCTTGCGCTCGAAACCCGCAACCGACTGGTTACAGCCGTTATTGACGAGTTTGAGACCCGTGTCGGTCCGCTCGATCGTGAGATCGTCGGGCAACGTCCCGCAAAAAGGGCTGGTGACGTTCTCGAACAATTCTGCGCCTGCGCGCCCGGTCTTGGCCTTGCGCGCGCTGGAACTCGGCATAGAGGCAGTCTCCCCGAAAAGGCGGGGAAAGAAAGCATGGGACGGGCAGCAACACAACCTCGCGAGGCAGTAAAGCCGCATGCTGCCGGTGAAAAAACCCGCTCGCGGCGGCTGGAGTGGCCAATTGCCCCAGGCCATAACGTGCGCCATACAGCGTGAATGGCATCTGATCCAACTGGACCCCTGGCGCGCCTGCGCGTGGTGCTCGGCCGTGATATCGCGCTCGGCCCCGGCAAGGCCGATTTGCTGGAAGGAATCCGCGAGACCGGCTCGATCGCGGCTGCCGGCCGGCGCATGGGCATGAGCTACAAGCAGGCCTGGCTGCTGATCGACACCATGAATGGCTGCTTTGCCAAGGCGCTGGTCGAGGCGGTCAAAGGCGGCAAGTCAGGCGGCGGCGCGCACCTCACCCCGCTCGGCGAGGAGGTGCTGGCCCGCTACCGGCGCATGCAAGACGCGAGCGCCCAAGCTATCGCCGCCGATCTGGCGGCCCTGAAACGGGTGATGCGCAAGGCGCACGACTAGGTCAGCGCGGTCGAGGCGATATTTCCGGTTGACGACATCGCCGTTGGCATGCCCACTTTGAGCGATATGGCCAAAAGGCTATATCGGTTGAGGAGTGACGACGATGAGACTGCTGTGCCTGGCGGCGTTCCTTGGCAGTTCCCTGCTCGGCATTGGCGGATTGGCGCCGGCGCGCGCCCAGGACGTGCCGGTGGTGGCGGCCGCTTCCGACCTGCAATTCGCCCTGACCGAGATCGCCGAGACCTTCAAGACGGAGACCAAGCGCGAGGTAAAGCTCACGTTCGGCTCCTCGGGAAATTTCTTCCGGCAGATCGAGCAGGGCGCGCCCTTCCAGATGTTCCTGTCGGCCGACGAGCAGTTCGTGCTCGACCTTGCCGCCAAGGGCCTGACCATCGGCGACGGCACGCTCTATGCCAGGGGGCGCATCGTCATCATCGCGCCCCATGGCTCGCCGTTGAAAGTCGACGGCGAGCTCGCCGACCTCAAGGCGGCGTTGGCCGACGGCCGCTTGAAGAAATTTGCCATCGCCAATCCCGATCATGCGCCTTATGGGCGCCGCGCCGAGGAGGCGTTGCGCCATGCGGGTTTGTGGGACGCGATCAAAGACAGGCTGGTCTACGGCGAGAACGTGGCGCAGGCCGCGCAGTTCGCGACGTCCGGCGCGGCGCAAGGCGGGATCATCGCCTATTCGCTGGCGCTGTCGCCGAACGTGTCCAAGCTCGGGAGCTATGCCCTGATCCCCGAAGAGTGGCACCAGCCGCTCAACCAACGCATGGTTCTGCTCAAGGGCGCCGGCGCGACCGCGCAGTCCTTCTACGACTTCATGCGCGGCCCGAGCGCCCGCGCCATCATGCGCCGCTATGGCTTCGTGCTGCCCGGCGAATTGTCCTGAGCGGCCAGATGGATTGGGACGCCCTCTGGCTTTCGCTCCGGCTCGGCGGCCTCACCGTGCTGGTGCTGATCCCGCTGGCCACCGCGCTCGGGCGCTGGCTGGCGGTGCGAAGGTTTCGCGGCAAGCCGATCGTGGAGGCGGCGCTGGCCCTGCCCTTGGTGCTGCCGCCAACGGTGCTCGGCTTCTATCTGCTAGTGGCGTTCGGCGCGGGATCGTGGCTCGGCCAGGCTTATGAGCGGCTGTTCGGCCACACGCTCGTTTTCTCGTTCCAGGGACTGCTGGCGGCTTCGGTCATCGTCAACATCCCGTTCGCGGTGCAGCCGATCCAGCGCGCCTTCGAGGCCATCGCGCCCGACTTGCGCGATGCCGCCGCGACCTGCGGCATGTCGTGGTGGCGCATGATGCGCCGGATCGAGCTGCCGCTTGCCTGGCCCGGCATTCTGACCGGCATGGTGCTGACCTTCGCCCACACTTTGGGCGAATTCGGCGTGGTGCTGATGGTCGGCGGCAGCATCCCGGGCGAGACCAAGACGGTCGCCATTTCCATCTACGATCGGGTGCAAGCCTTCGACGATGTGGCGGCGGGACGGATGGCGGCGCTGCTGCTGCTGATCTCGATCGCGGCGATCGCGCTCAGCTATGCTTTGTCGCAGCGTATCGGGCGGCGTCATGCGTGACGCGGCCACGCGCACCGGCCTCGCGGTCAGGCTCCGGCAGGACGGCCCGATCGCCCTCCAAGTCGATTTCGCGGTGGCGCCCGGCGAGATCCTGGCGCTGGTCGGCCCATCGGGCAGCGGCAAGTCGACCACGCTCAGAGCCATTGCCGGCCTTTACGCGCCGGAAAGCGGGCGGGTCGCGTGTCGGGGATCGCTCTGGTTCGATGGCGATGCCGGCATCAGCGTGGCGGCACGCGAACGCCGGGTCGGCATGGTGTTTCAGTCTTATGCGCTATTCCCCCATTTGACCGCGACCGAGAATGTCATCGAGGCGCTCGGCGATGTTCGCCCCGAGCAGCGCCGCGATCAGGCCCGCGCTTTGCTCCAGCGCCTGCATCTCAATGGGCTCGAGGATCGCCGGCCGGCCGCTTTGTCCGGCGGCCAGCAGCAGCGCGTAGCGGTGGCCCGGGCGCTCGCCCGCAAGCCCGATGCGCTGTTGCTGGACGAGCCGTTTTCCGCCGTCGACCGGGTAACCCGCCGCCGCCTGCGGCGCGAGCTTGGTGAGCTTCGCCGCGAGCTGTCGATGCCGGTGATCCTGGTGACCCACGATCTCGACGACGTGATCCGGCTGGCCGACCGCATGTGCGTGCTGAACGGCGGGCAAATTCTCCAAACCGGCACGGTCGAACAGGTCATGGCCCACCCGGCCAGTCCGCTCGTCGCCGAGCTGCTCGATCTATCGGGTGACGATGAGGCGTGACGACCGGTCAGGCCTCAGCCTGGCGCCTCGCAGGATTTGGGCGCGGCATGAATGGTCGCGGTGGTTTGAGCCGTGCCGAAATTGACCGGCAGGTCGTCAAAGAAGACATCCATGCCCCGCAGCACTGCACCGCTTGGCGGGGGCGCATTGGCCTGGTCTTGGCGCAGTAGAACGCTGATCATCCCGTTCTGCCCGTCGAAGGCGAGGTCACCGCGCAGCGGATGGATATCGAAAATGCTGCGAACGCCCACGAGGGCGTTGAGCTGGAAAATTTTATCCCAACTGGATGTCGACCACATCGAGATGTAGCGCGCGTCGCTGCCAAAGCCGAGAACGGTCCCGTCGCGATTGAAGCCCAGCCGATTGGCGCCTCCGACGGCCGGAAGCTCGGTGACCAGCTCTTGGCCTTTCGGCCGGGTGACGTCCCAAACTTGGATCTGGTCCTCGCCGCCGCCCGCCGCGATGAGCTTCCCGTCGCCCGAGAAGCGGATGGTGAAGATTGCCGGCCCGCCATCGCGAAGCGTCCGCACCAGGCTGCCGTCAGCCACGCTCCAGAGAAGGACCTTGCCGTCAGCGCCGCCCGAGACGAGAAGCGTGCCGTCGGGGCTGAAGTCGAGCTCCCAGACGTGGTTCGTGTGCAGCGGGGGCAGCTTGGCTGGCGGAACCGAACCATCGAGGGGGGAGAGCCAGATGGTGCCGGTCTTGGTCGACCAGGCGATCCGATCACCGGCCGGGCTCAGCGCGATCGCTTGGACGGCCGCGCTTTCCATCTTGAAGGGCTTGTCGATCGGCTCGCAGGACTTGGTGCTCCAGAGCTTGACGCCGTCCTCGCCGCGATCGTCGCTCACCGCGCGCGAACCGTCCGGCGAAATGGCGACATTGATGACCAAATCGTCATGCTTCACCCCGCAGACCAGCCGGAGCCGGCCGCTCGCATCCACGCGATAGAGATTGGCCATGCCATCCTTGCCGCCGGCTACGAATTTGGTGCCGTCGGCGCTGTATCGGCCGACGAGGGTTTCCCGACTGTCGTTCTTCGCGCCGGCGAAGATCGGCCTGACCGCCGCGGCGTCCCAAAAGCGCGCGGCGCCGCTCTCATTGACGGTCAGCAGGAGCGGCCCGCCGCCGGCGAAGGCGATGTCGTTCACGCGTTCGTCACTGCCGTCGATCGTGCCGCGATATTGCAGCGTGCTCGCATCCCAGAAACTGACGGTGCCATCCCACGACCCGATGGCAAGGATCGCTCCGTCGGGCGAATATTTGATCTTCCAACGCTTCTCCGCTCGCACCGGGACGCGTGTCCGCGAACTCTCGCCGCCATCTTCGGGCAGCGTCCAGACATCGACCGGGCCGCTCAGGGTCGCGGCTGCGAGCGTCTTGCCATCATGGCCGAAAGCGATGCTGACCAGGTCTGCCGCCTTCGTCTCGACCGTGTTCCGGAGGCTCCAGTCAGCGGTCCTCCTAGCGATGATGAGGCCATCGTCGCCCGCGTAAGCGAAAAGCGCGCCATCGGGGCTGAACGCGACCGCCGATGCCGCCGTCTGGTCTTTGAACGATTGGGACTGCGAGGTCGTCATATCCCGCACCGTGACTAGCCCGTCCCGCGACGACCATGCCAGATAGCGGCCCTGCGGATCGAAGACAATATCGGTGAAATTTGCGCCTCCACCGCAGAGCGGCTGCGCTTCGCCCCGCTCGAGATCCCATAGCAAGGCTTCATTGGTGGACGCTGAGGCGAGATAGCGGCCATCCGAAGAGAACGACACGGACCAGATTCGGCCCGTGTGCCCCTCCAGGCTCGTGTCCATGCCGGTGCGATCGGCGCGGCCCACCATGATGCTGCCGTCGCCGTATCCGATCGCGAACTTGGTGCCATCGACGGAAAAAGCCGCTGCATTCGCGGGACTCTCGCGAACCAGCGTGCGCACGGGAACGGCGCTGGCGGGCTCCGTGATCTGGCTGATGGTGCGCAGGCGGACGGCCTCGTCACTGTTCGCATCGGACAGGCCGACAGCGGCCAAGGCCCGGTCGAGCAGGCCGGACGCCCCCAAACTGCCGGCCATGGCGAACGCATGCGACGGCATGCCGTCGATGAGGTACTGGTCGGTCCGCGTCAGGAGCGCCAGCAGGAAATTGCGGCTGGCATGCTCGTAGAGCCGGTAGATCGTCACCGAAAGCGCCGCGAGCAGCAGGGCCACAACGGTGACGGCATAGGTTTGACGCCGCGCTCTGCGGGCTTCGCGCTCGGCGCGCAGTTCCTCGGCGCGTGAGCGCGCCGCCGTCGCGTCGGCCGAGCGCTTGATGTAGTCGGTCAGCTCGGCGGGAAGCGCTCCCGGATGTTTATTGACGATGTCTTCGGCCGCGGCGAGGGTCGTACCCCGCTGCAAGAGGTCGGCCTCCAGCCGCGTCTCGTTCCAGATGCGGAAATTCGGCTCGATCTGCCGCCGCAGGTGAATCGCTTCCGGTTGGAGCGCCGGGCTGCCGGTTGCCCGCTGCCAGCGGCGCAGCAGGGCTTCGTGCGCGACGCGCACGGTCCCGTCCGCGCTGACGAGCAGCCTCGCTTCGGTCATCTTGTCCACGAGTTCGGCGGTGGCGCCGGCGGCGATGAGGGCGGCGCGATCGGGCGTGCGGACGGTCAGGCGGCCTTCCTGGTCGATATCCGACACGAGCATGCGAAGCAGCGCATCAAGTCCAGCTTGCCCTTGCGGCGAAACGGTCGCGAACATGGTCTCAGCGTGGGCGGCAATGGCGCCTTCAAGTCCGCCAATCGTCTCATGAGCTTCGTAGGTCAGTGTGTCGCCCTTGCGCGCGGCGAAGAGCTGCGCCAGCGTCATTTGGAGCAAGGGCAGCGCATCGGCGCCGCGCACCTCCGCGCTGATGATTTTGGAGAGCGGCACGCCGTCGCGCTCCTCGAACACCAGTCCGGCCGAGCGCGCCGGCCCCTTCACCACGTCGGCAATCTCGCTCGCGCCGGGCGGAGGCAGGTCGAACAGGGCGCTCCGCTTTCTCAATTCGACGAAATCGGCGTCGCGCTGGAAGTCCTCGTAGCGATCGCTGCGGAGGGTGATGACGATCCACGCCGTCTCGTTTGCAACGAGGGCGCGCGCGAGCTGGGCGAGCTCGCTCCGCTTAGGGCTGTCGAGCAGGATTTCCAGCTGATCGAGAACGAGCAGGATCCGGCCCGCCGGCAGCCTGCCGCCGCCGAGCTTCCGCTGCTCCGCGCTTCCGGCCCGCTCGAGCCCCCATTTGATCGCCTGCGCCGCGGCCTCCGGCGATTGGCGCGCCAAGATCGCGAAGGATTCAGCGGTCTTTTGCGGGCCCTCGGCGAGCTCGGGGAGACCATTGGGGGCATAGAGGCGCTGCGCGAAGGCAAGGATCGGATCGGCCGCGGGCTCGAGCAGAATCTGCCGCCAGAAATCGACGTCCGAGAGGTGGGAGCCGGTGAATTGCGGCATCAGGCCGGCGCGCACCAAAGAGGATTTGCCCGAGCCCGAGGGACCGACGATGAGAAGCACCGGCGCCTCCCGGCCGGCGGCAATCTTCAATTCCTCGATGGCATTGGCGGTCGCCAGCCCGCGGCCGAAAAACACCGCCTTGTAGGTGCTGTCATAGGGGACCAGGCCTGGATAGGGCGAGCCTTTGGTTCTGATGTCCCACGCGACCCCGGACGGGATGAGGCCCGCTTCGCGCAAATGTCCCTCAAGCAAAGTCTCCAGGCTCTGCTCGAACGCTTCGGCTTCGCCAAATTCCTGGTAGCCGCGCCGGAAATGGCCCTCGCCATCACGCACCGTGCGCTCCCACCACGCCAGCAGCGCGTCATGCTGGCGGCGATCCTCATCGACGGTGTTGGCGGCGAACTGGACCGGAGCCGTTTTGCGGAAGAGATAGACGAGCGGCTTTCCCGAAGCCTCGCTGGCCGCGAGCGCCGATTCCAGCTCGAACACCGTACCGCTTTGATAGGCCGTGCCGTCGTCGCGACGGAACAGGTCGGGCGGCAACGGACTGCCGATACGCTTCCACAGGATGCCAATGACGAGGTCGAAGGCACGCATGGTGCCGATCGCCTCCTGAAAACTCTTGGCGGCTTGATAGTGACGCCGCTCCCAGCGCTCCGCACGCAGCCGGACATGCGCACCCCACATGCCGTCGAGCCGGGCAATCGCGCGCTCGGCAATCTCGCGCTCCGGCAGGACGTCAATTGGAGACGAGATGAAGATTTCAAGGAAACGAACCGAAGAATTGAGCGGGTCCGAACGATCCACGAAGAAATCCTTGCAGCCTAAGACCAAGAGGAAGATGACGATTTCGAAGGAATAGTACGGACGATACGGGATTATAAGCAAATCCGGTTGCCTATAAAAACGAATGGTCTAGAGTATCGGGGTTAGCTTGAGGGTTAGGAGGGGGATATGGGTCGTAGCGGTAAATACGCGCTTTTTGGCCTCTCGCTTGTGATCGCCGTCCTTGGACTTACGCTGTTCATGGCGGGGCCTGCAACCGCAGAGGATCCGCCGGCCCAGTGCGAGGCAGGCACCAACCAAGGTATGGTAACTGCCAATCTTGGCGTCTGAAGGCGGCTGACTTTAATATTTGCTGTCGATCGCCCAGCGATACGCGCCTGCGCGGGTAATTTTGTTTGCGCCGCATTTCGATTGTGTCCGGAAGTGAGCCCATAGCGCTGCCAAGCATGGCCAGTTGGTTCGAGCCATTCGCTCATGGCGAGCGTCGTCACGCAGTTCGCATCCTGACGATCGTCGTTCTCCTTGGCCTCGGCCTGTTCGCGCCGCCCGTGCCGGCGAATAGCGAGCCTGCACCCCGCCAGCGATTGCTTGTCTATTACGGCGACGAGACCTCCACCCAGGCAATTCAATCAGAAAACTACGCCGCTCTGCTCTCGGTATTGCGCAGCAGCTCGAGCCCGCGGGCCGCGATCGTGGCCGCAAGCGTCGTCTCCGACGCGGAGAACTTTCCGCGCCTCATCCAACGCGACGTCGAGGCTCTTCAGCTTCAAGCCAAGCGCCTCGGTTTCGATCTCGCCATCTTCACCAATGCGCTCGCCTTCGACGGGCAATTTCTGCTGTATCGGGCCGAGACGGGCAGCACCGAGCGGCAGGCGCTTCAGCCGGTGCCGCCCGCCGCCAACGCGATCCTTGCCACCTCGCCCCTCTCGCGCCCTGAATATCTTCGCGCCGCCCTCCTCTCGGTGGGCGCCCTCTACCCGAACAACACGCTCGACATCGTGCTGATCACCAACAGCCATGGCGGCAAAGACATGGCCTTGATTCCGCGGGTCAATGCCGATCTGTCGCAAGCAGGCGCCGCCGCCGCGATGAAGGAGATGCTCGAGACGGGCGACAACGGAGAGCCGCCGGACTGGGCCGTTCCCAAAGGCACGAGCAAGCTCGAGTTCTGGCAAGCGATCGGCGCGGCGAGCTCCACCTACGGCATAAAGTTTCCGCTCGTGTTCCGCGAAATTTGCGTGGGCGGCTTGCGCAGCTGGACGGAATTTTTCACCGTTCCGAGCGGTGTCGGGCTGATCGCCGACAGCGGGATGGATGAAATCAATGGCTGGACTCTGGATTACGCCAACCTGCTCGGAGCCGTCAGCCCGGGCGCGGACTGGGTCGCGTCGCTCGCCGAGGCGTTGAAGCTTCAGGGACTGAACGTGAAGACGCGGAACACGGCATGGATGGACGTATTACTCATCTCGCTGCGCCGCATTCCCATCGTCGCCTTCTTCATCCCCCTCGCGCTTTGGCTTGCCTGGTTTGCGGTCGCATCCTTCCGCGCGAGACGCCGCACCCTGGCTAAGGCCGGCCGGGACCCCAGAGGCACATCGGTCCCGGTGCCATAGCCGAGACGGCGCCGGCTAAGACGGATCGGGAGGCTCGTCCTCGAGCGCGCGATAGGCAGCGCCGTCAAGATCGTCGAACTGGCCGGAGCGGAGCGCCCATAGAAAGGCCGCAAGCCCGACGCCGCCCAGCAACAGCGCCACCGGAACCAGCCAAGCGAGCGCGGTCATGCTCGTCCCCTTCCGGCGAGACGCGCGGCGTTTAGGGTCACCAGGATGGATGAGGTCGACATGACGATGGCGGCGATGAGCGGGGTGACAAATCCCGCCATGGCGAGCGGCACGCACACCGCGTTGTAGCCGGCGGCGACGGTGAAGTTCTGCAAGGCCATGACTCGCGCGCGTCTGGCCGTGGCTGTGGCTTCGAGCACGGGCGCAAGCTTCTTGCCCTGGAACACGAAATCGGCGGCGCGCTGGCTGATATCGGCGGCGCTCGCCGGCGAAATCGAGGCATGCGCCGCGGCGAGCGCCGGGGCATCGTTGAGCCCGTCGCCCACCATCAGCACCTTGTGGCCCTCCTTCGCGCTGGCTTCGAGCCACGCGATCTTGTCGGCGGGTTTGAGCCCGGCGCGCCACGTCGCGATGCCGCTCCGGCGGGCGATGTCCTCGACCACCGCGGCGCAATCGCCGGAGAGCAGCACTACGCCATAGCCCCGGCGCTTCAGGGCGGCGACGGTTTCGGCCGCATCGGCTCTGAGCGCGTCGGCGAAGCGGAAGTGGCGGGGCGGCTCGGCGCCCCGCCGGTACCACACCTCGCTGCTCTCGCCTCCGCTCTCCGCCCCGCACCAGGCCGCCGAGCCGAGCCGCTCCTCGCCCTCCGCCGAAACCCGCGACAGTCCCTCACCGGAGCGCTCCTCGATTCCGGCAGCGGCCGCCACCTTCCCGCAGCGCCGTTCCGCCGCGGCGGCGATGGCGCGGGCGTAAGGATGGCGGCTCGATCCGGCAAGCGCGCCCGCTGCCGCCAGCACAGTGTCGGGAATCTCGTCCTCATCCAGCAGCTCAGGGCGGCCGAGCGTCAAGGTGCCGGTCTTGTCGAACGCCACCAGGTCGGTCTCGGCCAGGCGCTCGAGACCGTCGGCCGATTTGACCATGATGCCCTGGCGGAACAGGCGGCTCGCGGCGGCGATCTGCACGGCCGGAACGGCGAGGGCCAGGGCGCAAGGACAGGTGATGATCAGCACGGCGATGGCGTAGGTCAGCGCGGTCTGCCAGGAGGCGCCGAGCAACAGCCAGCCGAGGAGCGTCGCCAGCCCGAGGCCGTGCACGGCCGGGGCGTAGATCTGCGCCGCGCGGTCGGCGAGTCTCCGGTACCGCGCCTTGCCTTGTTCCGCCGCCAGCATGAGGCGGCTGATCTCGGCGAGCAACGTGGCGCTGTCGGCGGCCGTGACCTCGATCCGTAAGACGTCCGTGAGGTTCAGTGTCCCGGCATAGACCTGCGTCCCCGGCGTGGCGGTAACCGGTGCAGTTTCCCCGGTGATCAGGCTCTGGTCGATCTGCCCTCGGCCCGATGTAATGACACCGTCGGCGGCCACTCTCTCGCCGGCGGCGACCAGCAACAGATCGCCCGGGCGGAGCGCGTGCGCCGCCACTTGGCTACATGAGCCATCGGCCGCGATCACCGAAGCAGTGCCGCCTTGGAGGCTCAACAGGTTCTGCGCCTCTCCCCGCGCGCGGACCCGCAAGGACTCGTCGAGAAACCGACCGACCAACAGGAAGAACAGTAGAGCGACCGCGGCATCGAAATAGACCTGCTCATTGCCGAGCATGGTCTGATAGAGGCTCATCGCGGTCGCGAGCAGAACAGCGAGCGAGATCGGCACGTCCATGTTGAGGCGCCCGCCTCTGAGCGCGGCCACGGCCGAGCCGAAGAACGGTTGACCGGCATAGGCCACGGTCGGGAGCGCGATCAGCGCCGACAGCCAGCGAAACGCGCCGGCGAGGCTTGGCTCCATGTCGCTCGCAGTTCCCGACCACACCGCGACCGAGATGAGCATGATGTTCATGGCGGCGAAGCCCGCCACCGCCACCCGGCGCAGCAGATATTTCTGCCTGGCGTCGCCGCGATCCTGCTTGGCCGCTTCGATCGGCGCCGCGGGGAAGCCGACCTGGTCGAGAGCGGCGATCAGGTCGACCTCGCCGGCTTGGGCCGGATGGTAGGTGATTGTCAGCCGCTTGGCGGTGAGCGAGGCCCGCGCGCTGCTCACCCCCGGAATGCGAAGCGCGGCGCGCTCGACCGAGCGCAGGCAACCGCCGCAATGCATGTTGTCGACGGCGAGGACGAGGGTGGCGGTCGGGACCGCGGGCGTAGCCTCCATGACCAGCCCGGCGGCGGGCAGATGGGCGGTCATGGCCGCTCCGCGACGAAGAGGCGATGCTTGAGACGATAGACCGGGTCGCTGGCGTCGCTTCCTTCGCCCGAGGCGACCGAGATCACCCATAGACCCGGGCCGAGCTTGACGGTCACGGCGTATATCCCGGGTTCTGCTTCGGTCAGCTTGATAGCCCGGTCTTCGTTGGCGGTCGCCGGCCGGCTCAGCATCGCCTCGATGATGAGCCCAGTGACCGGAGCGGCCTCTCGGTCGCGCAGCGTGAGGCTCAACCGCCCGGACTTGTCGTCGTAGCCGACCTCGCCCTGCCAGCCGCGTGCGGCCAGCCGCTCGGCCGCCGCCAATGTCTCGTTGTAGTCGAGGCCTTTGCGGTAGGGGTTCGAGGTATCGCCGCCGCTGAAGGTGGCGAGCGCAAAGTATACAAAGATCGCATTGACGATGAGCATCACGCCGAAAAAGCCCACCAGCGCCATCAGCACATGGTGCCCCTTGAGCCCGTCGGCGAGGAACCCTTGCTTGGTCATTGCTCCGGTCCTTGGAAGGTCGCCTTATGCTCGACGGCGAGGTGGTCGGCAAGGTCGGTGACCACGAAAGCAAACTCGGTGGCAGGCTCCGGCAGCGCGGCCACGTCAGCCTGGTCGAGCGTGACATAGAGACGGAGCGATTGAAGCTCGTCTGGCGGGACGGTCACCGCCGGATTCGCTTCCTGCTCGTGACCGATCACGCTGAGCGAGGCGCCCGGCAGACCGGTCACGCCGATGCTGAAGGAGCGCGGCTGATAGAGCTTGTTGAGAAGCTTGATGGTGTAGCCGTTGCGCAAGCCGCCGTCCGACAGTTTCACGTAAAGCGGGTTCCGGTCGTGCAGCACGCTGACGTCGAGATCGGGCCTGACCAGCAAGGCGGTGAGCATCACTATGCCGACAATAACCATGGCGGTGGCGTAGAGGATCACGCGGGGGCGCAGCAGGTTGATGGGGACGGTGTGGGTGCCGGCGGCATCGAGATTGCGGACGGTGTCGTAGGCCACCAGACCACGCGGCCGTCCGATCTTGTCCATGATGTCGTCGCAGGCGTCGATGCACAGCGCGCATTGGATGCATTCGAGTTGCGGGCCGTCACGGATGTCGATACCGGCCGGGCACACCGCGACGCATTGGCGGCAGTCGATGCAATCCCCCCTGCCCTCCCAGGACTGGCCGCTCTTATGCGGACCGCGCGGCTCGCCGCGCCAGGTGCGATAGGAGATGAGCAGCGAATCGCGGTCGAACATCGCACCCTGAATGCGCGGCCAGGGGCACATATAGGTGCAGACCTGCTCGCGAGCGAGGCCGCCCAGGACATAGGTGGTGGCGGTGAAAATGCCGAGGAAGAGGTAGGCGGCGGCCGGCGCCTCGAAGGTCAGGAGCTGGCGGGCGAGCGTCGGCGCGTCGGCAAAATAGAACACCCAGGCTCCGCCGGTGGCTATCGCGATCGCAAGCCAAGTCACATGCGTGGCGGACTTCCGCCACAGGGTCTCGGCCGACCAGGGATTTTTGTCGAGGCGCAAACGCGCGTTGCGGTCGCCCTGCCAGAAGCGCTCGACCGCGATCATCAAATCGGTCCACACCGTCTGAGGGCAGGTGTAGCCGCACCAGACGCGCCCGGCCAGCGAGGTGACCAGGAACAGCGCCAGCGCGGCGAGCACCAGCAGGCCGGTGACGTAATAGAACTCCTGCGGCCAGATCTCGATGAAGAAGAAGTAAAAGCGGCGCGAGGGAAGGTCGATCAACACGGCCTGGTCGGGGAGATAGGGTCCACGGTCCCAGCGCAGCCAGGGGACGAGATAATAGATGCCGAGAGTCACGGCCATGACGATCCATTTGGCGGTGCGGAAGCGTGCCATGCGCTTCCTTGGGGTAGATCTTGACGCGCTCGGCATAGAGCGGGCGGTTGGCGCCGGCGACCGCGGGAATGTCGCTCTGCACGATCCCGGGGGCCGCCTCGACGTCATGGCGGTCCGCGGCCCGCTCGATCGGTCCAGGTGCCTCTGTCATCAACATGTCTCAGCCGCCTCGACTACTGACCGCCGCCCAGCGAATGCACGTAGACGGCAAGCTCCTTGATCGTCTCCGGATCGAGGCGCCCGACCCAAGCGGGCATCACGCCGTTGCGTGCATTGATGATGGTCTCGGCGATTGTGGGCTTGTCCCCGCCATAGAGCCAAAGCTCGTCGGTGAGATCCGGAGCGCCGAGCGTCTGATTGCCCTTGCCGTCCTTGCCATGACAGGGCGAGCAATTGTCGGCGAAAATCTTGGCGCCGCGTTCCGCCGCTGCCTTGTCGGCGGCACGGCCCGACAGCGACAGCACAAATTCGGCGACGTCGTTGACTTGTGTAGCGTTGAGCAGGCCCATGCGGCCGAAGGCCGGCATCTGGCTGGTGCGCGTCTTGGGATCGTTGGCCCGAATGCCATGCGTGATGGTCTGGTGGATGGCGTCGAGCGATCCGCCCCACAGCCAGGAATCGTCACGCAGATTGGGATAGCCGAACGCGCCTTGCGCGCCGCGGCCGTGACAGGGCGCGCAATTGTCGCCGAACGCCGCCTCGCCGCCGGCCAGCGCGAAGTTCAGAAGCTCGGGATCGGCCTTGATGGCGGCAAGATCGCTGGCGGCGATCTGTTGCCGGAAAGCCGGCCTTGCCGGCCTTGGCCTGATCGAGCTCCTCGGCCACCGTCTCCCGCTGGCTGTAGCCGAGCCAACCTTTGGTGTAGCTCGACACCAACGGCCACGCCGGCATGAGCAGCCAATAGCCGACCGCCCAGACCACGCAGGCGTAGAACGTATAGAGCCACCATTTGGGCAGCGGCTTGTTCAGCTCTCTGATGCCGTCCCACTCGTGGCCCGGTGGTCTCGGCCTCGTCCGCCCTCTCGCTCCGTTTGCTGGCCATGGCCTAGTCGTCTTTCTCGTCTTCGGGAGGGTCTTGCTCCAATGGAAGCCGCGCGGCGTCGCTCGAAGCGCTTCTTGTTGCCGGGCCAGAAGGCGTAGATCAGCACGCCGACAAACAGCACGACGAACAGCAGAAGCGCTGCCACTTGGGTGATCGATGCCACTTGCTCATAGGTCATGGCCGAAGCCCTCACCTCAGATTGGGACCGGCGGCGTCGAACGTGGCGAAGTCGACCAATGTCCCCAGCATTTGCAGATAGGCGATGAGCGCATCGAGCTCGGACACATAACTGGGGTCGCTGTCGAACTGCCGCACCTGCGCCTTCGGATAGCGCGCAAGGAAGTCTTTGACCGCCGCGGCATTGGGGTCGACCTGCAGCTCGAGATCGGCCTTGGCATTGGCGATCATCTCGTCGGTATAGGGCACGCCCTCGAGGCGGAGCACCTCGAGCCGTTCGGCGATGTCGCCGTAGTCGAGCTCGCGCTTGGGCGAGGAAGGGATAGCCCGGCATCACCGATTCCGGCACGACGGCGCGGGGGTCGGTCATATGGGCGACGTGCCACTCGTCGGAATATTTGCCGCCGACCCGCGCGAGGTCGGGTCCGGTGCGCTTCGACCCCCATTGAAACGGATGGTCGTACATGCTCTCGGCGGCGAGACTGTAATGGCCGTAGCGCTCGACCTCGTCGCGCAGCGAGCGGATCATCTGGCTGTGGCAGAGATAGCAGCCCTCGCGGACATAGATGTCGCGCCCGGCCAAGCTCGAGCGGCGTGTAGGGCCGCATGCCTTGAACCTTCTCGATGGTCGAGTTCAGCCAGAACAGCGGCGCGATCTCGACCAGGCCGCCGATGGCCACGGTGATGAGAATGCCGATCAGAAGAAGAGCATCGAGCTCTTCTCCAGGACTTGATGTTTGGACCAATCCATCGACCGCTCCCCTACTCGGCCGGCACGGGGCGGAACTCCGGCGCCGCGGCGATGCGCGGCTGCTCGGCCGCGTCGACCGGCTCATCGCCGCGCGCGGTACGCCAGAGATTGTAGGCCATGAGCACAGCGCCGATGACGAACAGCAGCCCGCCGATCGCCCTGATGACATAGAAGGGATGCATCGCCTCGACGGTCTCGACGAAGGAATATTCGAGGAAGCCGAGAGAATCGTAGGCGCGCCACATCAGGCCCTGCAGGATGCCCGACACCCACATCGACGTGATGTAGAGCAGGATGCCGAGCGTCGAGATCCAGAAATGCCATTCGACCAGGCGCTGCGAGTAGAGCGCCTTGCGGTGCCACAGCCACGGCACGAGGCAATAAAGCGCGCCGAAGGTGATGAAGGCGACCCAACCGAGCGCGCCGGAATGCACATGGCCGATGGTCCAGTCGGTGTAATGCGACAGCGCATTGACCGACTTGATGCTCATCAGCGGCCCCTCGAAGGTCGACATGCCGTAAAACGCGACGGCGACCACGAGCAGGCGGATGACGGGATCGGTCCTGAGCTTGTCCCACGCGCCCGACAGCGTCATCAGGCCGTTGATCATGCCGCCCCAAGACGGCATCCACAGCATGATCGAGAAGGTCATGCCGAGGGTCTGCGCCCAGTCAGGCAGGGCGGTGTAGTGCAGATGGTGGGGACCGGCCCAGATATAGAGAAAGATCAGCGACCAGAAATGAACGATCGACAGCCGGTAGGAATAGATCGGCCGCTCGGCGCGCTTCGGCACGAAGTAATACATCATGCCGAGGAAGCCCGCGGTGAGGAAGAAGCCTACCGCGTTGTGGCCGTACCACCACTGGGTCATGGCGTCCTGCACGCCGGAATAGATCACGTAGCTCTTCGAACCGAGCAGCGAGACCGGCACCGCCAGATTGTTGACGATGTGCAGCATGGCGACGGTGACGATGAAGGCGAGGTAGAACCAATTCGCCACATAGATGTGCGGCTCGCGGCGCTTGGCGAGCGTGCCGACGAAGACCAGGAAATAGACGACCCAGACGGCGGTCAGCCACAGGTCCACGTACCATTCGGGCTCGGCATATTCCTTCGACTGGGTGACGCCGAGGATGTAGCCGGTGGCGGCCAGCACGATGAACAGCTGGTAGCCCCAGAACACGAACCAGGGCGACCAGCGGCCCGCGAGCCGCGCGAAGCTGGTGCGCTGCACGACATAGAACGAGGTGGCGATCAGCGCATTGCCGCCGAAGGCGAAGATCACGGCGGAGGTGTGGAGCGGCCGCAAGCGCCCGAAGCTGGTCCAAGGCAGATCGAGATTGAGCGCCGGGAAGGCGAGCTGCCAGGCGATGATGTCGCCGACCAGAAAGCCGGCCAGTCCCCAGAACACGGTGGCGATCACGCCGGCGCGGATCACGCCGTCGGCATAGCCCGCCTCCGCGCGGGGCTCTGCGCGTTCGATCATCTGCGTGAGGATATAAAGGAAGGCGAGGCCGGCGGCACCGAGCAGGATGCAGCCGTGAAAGGCCATCGACCGGGTCTTTGCCGGCCACCGCCAGGATCAAGCCCGACCAGGGTCAAAAGGCCCGCGGCGACGAGCGCCATGGCGTCGGAAAACGCCTTCCACTCGTCGCGTTCGAGCATGGCCGCCATGGTCGAGAATCCCTGCCGCTGATGGGAAGCACCATGAGCGCGCGCCGGCGCGGGAACCTTGACGAGGATCAAGACCCAAGGGGAATGAAGCCAGCGCCGCCGGGGTGAGCACCGCTGGACCGCGGCTAACGGTCAATCGATTGGCGCGGTTACTCCAGTGTGGAAGATCGTTTTCGAGGGGATGGCCTCAAAAGAGCCGCGCTGTTGTCAATCTTCGCCAACATTCGGCGAACCCTTTTTAGCCAATTGCCGGCGCATGCGGTTAAGCCTCGATCCAAGGCCCGCTTTCTTTGCTTCGCCATACCCCTTGCCATAGTCGGCACGCCCCTCCATTTCGGCCCTGCTGATCCAAGTGGGTCTGCTTCCCGCCGCGATCAGCTCGTTGCGTTTAAAGGTGAAGCGTCTAGACAGATTCACGATTTGCGCTACGAGCTGTTCGCGCAGGTCGTGGAGCTCGCCGCGTTCACCCGGTTGCTCGGCGACATAGTCCAGATCGTCAAGCATGCATATTTTGGCCCCCAGATTGTAGGCACTTGCGGTCTCACTCTTGACAAGTGGTCCTCGAGTGCGGTCTGAGCTCTGAATCCCCGAATTTTTTGCATGGACTTCTCCAGCGCACCAGCGGCTGGGCCAGGTAATAACTGCCGTTCAACATGGCGGCTCTGAAGGGCAACACGTGATCATAGGCCGCGCCTAGGCGCGATGCCGTCAAAGGGGCGAAGCGGCGGAACACGTCCGGCCGCCACGCCAGGGTTGCGCCATGCATACGCGGGTCGTAGCCGCATTGCGCGAGCTCGGCGGCAGAGAGCCATTGGGTCTCTCTCTTGGGATCATTCACGAAACCAACGACGCAAGAGTTGGCATCGATAATTTCGGCGTTTGAGCTCAATAGCGAAGCGTTGGTCGCGTGCCAGGCCTCGACCAAGCATCTCGTGCGTTCGGGAAGGGAGATGTCGTCGCCATGGGCCCCCACGACTAGTTCCCCGTGGGCGGCTTCGGCGGCACGAAACCAACTTTCGAAACCGATATTTTGGCTTTGTCTGATGACCCGAATTGAATGAGGGCCCTCATACCCTTCGACTTCCTCCTGAATGATATCGAACGTGCCGTCCGTCGAATAATCGTCCGAGATGAGGATTTCGAGCGGCTCGTAATTCTGGGCAAAGGCTGCTCGTACCGCGTCGCGAATAAACGGCTGCTGATCGTGGCACATCAGTGCGAAGGTGACTAACATTCCGCGACAAGCATCGCCATGTCTTCCGCGCGCGGTTCCGAGGATGTCTGAATGTGGCGGAGCGATGAGGAAGACCGGTGCAGATGCGAGGCCGCTCGCAAAATCTTGTTGATGGTAACCTTGTGCTTCTGCACCCACGTTTTGAGTCGTTTCGATTTAAGGAGCTTTTCAAGAGGGGAGGGGCGCTCCAGAGCGTTATAGGCTCCGATCGACCGCCAGCCTTCGCTCAACAAGCAGAAATAAACGGATGGGCTGGCGCTAAAACTCAATGCAAACGGAAAGGCAGCCAAGGCGCTGTCGGTCATTTCGAACTGCAACATTTGGCGCAACAGGCCCCGCCGGCGATGTTCCGGAACGATGATGGTATCACCCGCACAAGGTAAGCTAACGGTCTGCCCGGTCCGACCAATGTCCCATTGTACGCCGTAGAATCCCCGCATGGCGACTACGCGGTCATTTTCCAGGGCTAGATAAATCAGCGGTTCGCTGAGATACGGGTTCTGTTCATATTTCCAACAGAGGTAGGCGGAGTTGGTCGCAAGGTCACGACTCCACAAGCCGGTCTGCAAGCTTGCGATTTCATCATCGTATTTTGGATGATAACGTATGACGCGATAACTCATTAGTCGTCCAAGGAGGTCAAGCTGTTCAAAGGCGAAGTGGTCAACACCTTAGCAAGCGCAATCCGCTTAATAAAATTGAAAAGCAGCGAGGACCCGACAGAAGACGATAAGAGCGAACGAACCTCATCGCACCGACGAACGCTCGGGATTGACAGCTTAGAAAGCGAAATCGCCTCCAGCCATGCTCAATCGATGGTGAAGGCGACTATGTTGTTGCCGCGCTTGAAATCGAAGGTCTGATTTCCGCCGACCGCAACGACAACGTATTGCTTGCCATTCACCGAATATGAGGCGGGCGGCGCGTTGACGCCGGCACCGGCAAAAAAAGACCAGAGCACATTGCCCTGTTCAGCATCATACGCTTTGAACCAGCCGCTGCCTTCGCCCGCGAAGACAAGGCCACCGGCGGTGGCCAGCACACCTCCTATCATCGGCTGTGCCGTTCTCACCACCCATTTGATTTTGCCGGTGTTGTAGTCAACCGCGGTAATGTTGCCGTGCTGCTCTTCGCTCAACACCAATTTAGTAGATCCACCAAGCCACAATTTGCCTCCCGGATATGGTGTGCTGTCGGAATAATAAGTCTTCGCTTGATGCGTATTGATCGCATAGGCAAGGCCTAGCTTGGGGTTCACGGCCATGGGCGACCAGTTCACGCCGCCGTTGGAGCCCGGAAACATTCGCACCCCTTTAGGCCTCGGCGGAGCCCACATTCCCTCCTGGTCGACCATGGCTTCGGAGGCGCGAATGAGACGACAATCCTCACGATCATGGACAAAGATGTTCCCGATCTTGCCGCCGTGGATCACAGCGGGGATCATCTTGCCGTTCTGGTCCTTTGCATCAATCAGAATTGGCGGACTTGCCGCGTCCAGATCCCAGACATCATGAGGAATATATTGCAAATGACAAACATATCTGCCGGTGTTGAGATCGATCGAAACCAGCGACTCCGTGAGGAGATTGTCCCCTGGCCGTACCGAACCGTCGAAATTGGGAGATGGATTGCCTACCACGAAATAGACGTGTTTGGTGTTGAGGTCGATGGCCGGGTTCTGTCAAACACCCCCGCCGAGGGTCTTGTAAGGATCGCCGGTTTGGGCGTACTGAGCCTTCTCGGCGGCTATATCGCGATGCAAGTCGCGACCCATGGCGTCGTGTGTCGCCCAAACGCCAACTGAGTCTTCGGGGATCGTATCGAAATTCCAAACGAGTTTCCCGGTTTCGGCATCGTAGGCCCGCACGAAGCCGCGAATGCCATATTCACCTCCGCTAATGCCGATAAGTATCTTCCCGTCAGCGGCCGTCGGCGCCATCGTTTCGGCGTAGCCGAGCTGGGGGTCGGCGATTTCGGTCTGCCATACTAGGCCGCCCGTACGCGCATCAAGCGCGATTAACTTTGCGTCGAGCGTGCCCATATAGAGCTTGTTGCCATAGACCGCTACGCCGCGATTAGTATGCCCGCAGCAGGAGGTCGTGACCGGCCCCATCTCGTGTTGGTAATGCCAGTACTGCTCGCCGGTCTTGGCGTTCAAAGCGTACACGTGATTGGCCCAAGTGGTGATGTACATCACGTTATCGACCACAATCGGTGTGGTCTCGAGTGCTTCGTGTACGTCGACTTGGAAGACCCAGGCTGGATGCAGTTTGACGACATTGGCAGTGTTGATCTGCGCGCCTGCGAAATAGCGAGTTCTGGTTGTAGTTGCCGTTGGTGTGAAGGAAGTTTGTGGCATCGCTGGCCGCGTCGTTCAGCATCTCTTGGGAGACTCGTGTGGCGGGTGCGGACCGCCCGTGTGGCGGGTGTGGCGGGTTCCCATCACAGGAAAGACTGAAGGCTGCGATCAGGACTCCCGCGAGCCGGCAAGCCTTTAGACCATTTAAATCGCAGTCTTCATCCATGGAGCGACGTTCAAGCCGTGACGACAGGTATTTCTCCGGCCCGAGCCGATCGAATAGTGGGCCATGTTGTCGAGTGTTGCTGCAGCATCCTTTGGTTCGGTGGTACCGTGGTGGCTAGGAATTCTAGATCTTGGAACGGCTTTTCCCACACAAAACGGCTAGCATATCGAACCAATGGCTAAAGGCCGGATGTCTGCTTGTGGCACTAAGCAGACCCTCACGCCGGCCGAGCTGCCGAGCTGATGGCCCATAGCGGAATTGTATGCGCCCCGGATGCTTGTGAGCGCCTTACCAAGAGTTAGCCTGCTCGGTAGGTCGGCAGGGCAGTCCTTAGTATGCCCGGGCATTGGCACGTAGGGATTATTCGCCCCTTGCCGGTGGGTCGTTGGCGAGGCAGGCTAACGTGCCTTTGAGTAAGGGCTTGAAAGGGAGGTAAAGACCATGCGGTATCGAGGTTGGGTGATTGGCGCATTGCTGGCGGTGGTAGCAACCACAGCGCTCGCACGAGATATGACTCCGCGCCAGGTGGCTGATGCTTATTTGGCGGCTTGGAACGCCCACGACGCGGACGCCGCGGCTGCACTCATGGCCGATGATGTCACCTATCTCGACGTCACCGTCGGGGATCCGCAGAAAGGGCGTGATGCAGCGCGTGACAAGGTCATCAAGCTGTTCGTGACGGCAGCGCCTGATCTCACTTGGCAGATGAGGGGCGAGCCGATCGAAAGCGCGAATGGCGTCGCGTTTGAATGGACCTTCGCCGGCACCAATACGGGGGCCTGGGGGCCGGACACCCCGGCGACCGGCAAGCCGTTCAGCTTCAACGGAGTGACCTTCATGCAGTACAGACAACTCGCGGCACAAACTGAGGCTTACGAGGCCATGGGGTTAGAGTGGCACGATAAGCAGAGCGTTTAGCAACCTCAGGCGCCCGGACCAACGCCGCCTAGGCCCTCACTTAAAACAGAGTTGACGAATCCCGAAAGAAAAAGCCTCGCGGGTCATGCGGGCTAGGCGCTAAGAAGGTGTGCCGCCTTGGGGAGGGCGGCCCTTCAGCTTGCTGCCCTTAAACTCGAGACCAAGCACCATCCAACCGCTCTGCCGGTGGGTGGCGGTATTGCCGCGCTTCTCTTGTTGCTTGTGCATGTTGTGGTGGTGAGCGCACAGGCTTTGGGTATTCTCGTATTTGAAAAAGAGTAACCACTGACCGAGGTGAGGAGTGATGTGATCGACGTGGCTTGCAGCTACAGTTCGACCCTCAATTGCACAGTGCCGGCACCGCGGTTCCTCGGCGAGCCTGTGCCTTCTGATCGACTTCCAAATTGGTGACTTACACCACGAGCGCCAGAGCGGCTCCGCTCTGCGCGTGGTGTGATGCCATGAACCAGCGTCAATCGTGAATGCAGTGTTGTAATGCGGCATGACCTGTGCCCCCGGTCTGCCAAATGTGCCGCCTGACGGACGGCAGCGCATCGCTGCACTGCTTCCGTTCGCAGAATCCCTCTTTGTGAAGTGATTCTAACCATTTTAGCGTGGCAATTTTTGGTCGCGCGCCTCTAAGGAACAAATAAACTTAGTGAGTGATCAAAGCGCCACCGATTGAGATCTCGGAATACCTCAGTCCGCTTATGGCACTAAGCGGACATGGCGCGACCTCTGACCTGAGTCCGCAAAGTGCTCCAAAGCGGACATTGACCGCGAGCAGCGTGGCAGGCCCAGAGCGCGATATAGACGCATCGTCGCGAACACGGCGCAAGACCTGCGATGTAGCAGATACGTAGCAGGTAAAAGACCTTCAGAAAGAACTATTCAGCTAAGCCATTGAAAATATGGTGGGCCCGGGAGGGCTCGAACCTCCAACCAGACGGTTATGAGCCGCCGGCTCTAACCAGTTGAGCTACGGGCCCTGCTCTCGCTCCGGCCGCGCTGGGCGGCCAGGCGGATCCGCCCTGCTCGTGGCGGATTCCCGCCTCATAGCAGAGTTCGGCGGGCCTGCGAATTGCCGGAAGTTAATTTGCGCTTCCGGCTCGCCCAAGCAATCCTCGTGAACGGTGCCGCCACCCTCGGGAATCCCCATGCCCCTCCCCTCGCCGAAATATCTCCTCGCCTTATCCCTCCTCGCCTTCGCCCCACTCCAAGCTCTGCCCGCGCTCGCCCATGACGAGCCGGACAAGCGCACCATCTCACTCTCGGCGTCGGGCGCGGTCAAAACCACGCCCGACAAGGTCGACATCTCGACCGGCGTCACGACCGAGGCCAAGACCGCGCGCGAGGCGCTCGACCAGAACACCGAAGCGATGGCCAAGGTGGTCGAGGCGCTGAAGGCCGACGGCATCGACGCCAAGGACATCCAGACCGTCAATTTCTCGGTCGGCCCCGTCTACGACAGTGAAAGCCGAAGGCAAGCCGCGCCGCGTGGTCGTGGGCTACCGCGTCACCAACCAGGTGCGCATCACGCTGCACGACATCAAGAAGCTCGGCGCCATCCTCGACAAGGTGGTGACGCTCGGCTCGAACCAGATCGATTCCATCGAGTTCGGCGTGGAAGAGCCCGAGGCGCTGAAGGACGAGGCGCGCAAGCTCGCGCTGAAGAACGTCACCGACAACGCCAAGCTCTATGCCGAGGCGGCCGGCGTGGGGCTCGGCCAGATCCTCAGCATCACCGAGGAGGAAAGCTCCTATCAGCCGCGCTATGCGCCGATGGCGACCCGCATGGATTCGGCGAAGGAGGTGCCGATCGAGGCCGGCACGGCCTCGGTCGAGGTGCGCGTCAGGGTGAGCTGGGAGATCAATTAGACCGCAACCCCGAAAACTCAGTCCCGTCATGGCCGGGCTTGTCCCGGCCATCCACGACGTCTTGTCATTGTCCGGCTTGACCGGGCAATCCAGTAACCCCGGCTGCCACAGACAACTGCGCACATCGACTACTGGATTCCCGCTTTCGCGGGAATGACACCCCGAGTGGCGGGCATGACGGGATTCTGCGGGACCGCGATTCCTGATTCATATCAAGGAAGAACGACCGGGCTTTCCAGTAGTTTAGCTGCCATGGCCTCCCCCAACGCCAAGCTCGCCGGCCGCGAGGACCGGCACGCGCGCGACCGCGCCATCATGGTGACGCGGCATCTGGCAGCGCGCGGCATCCGCGATCCGCTGGTGCTCGCGGCCATGGGCACAGTGCCGCGCGAGGCCTTCGTGCCGGAGCATCTTGCGGACTTTGCCTATGAGGATTCGGCGCTCCCCATCGAGGCCGGGCAAACCATCTCGCAGCCCTACATCGTCGCCCGCATGATCGAGCTGCTGGAGCTCAAGCCCACCGACAAGGTGCTCGAGGTCGGCGCGGGCTCCGGCTACGCGGCGGCCGTGCTGAGCCGCATCGCCAGCAAGGTCTATGCGATCGAGCGGCATGAGGTGTTGGCCAATCAGGCCCGCGCGCGGATCGAGCGGCTCGGCTACACCAATGCAGAGATCATCCATGCCGATGGCACGATGGGATGGCCCGACCAGGCCCCGTTCGACGCCATTCTCGTCTCTGCCGGCGGCCCGAAAGTGCCTGAAACGCTCAAGCTGCAACTCACCATTGGCGGCCGCCTC
>CAVYZG010000006.1:0-382937 GCA_963772925.1 uncultured Alphaproteobacteria bacterium | reverse complement strand
GCCGAATTCAGTTGGTGGAAATCACGGGGGAGCCTAAGGGCCTCCCCCGAATTTCCGACCTCCGGCGTCGCCGTTGATATCCCTAGGACGCCTCCTGCTCCTCAGCCGCTTCTTCGTCCTCCTGGGCCAGCCGCTCCGCCGCGGCGCGTTTCCGCTCCTCGAGGATCAGATCGTCGCGATGGGTGGCGATCCGGTTCAGCCGGGTCAAGCGTGCCGCCGGTGCCGGCCGGGATCAACCGGCCGACGATAACGTTCTCCTTGAGGCCCTCCAGCGTGTCGGTCTTGCCGTTGACCGCCGCGTCGGTCAGCACGCGGGTGGTCTCCTGGAACGACGCCGCCGAGATGAACGAGCGGGTCTGCGAGCGAGGCCTTGGTGATGCCGAGCAGCACCGGCTGACCGGTCGCGGGCTTGCCGCCTGTCGCCACCACCAGCGCATTTGGCGTCCTCGAAGTCGATGCCGGTCCACCTGCTCGCCCTTGAGGAACTCGGTGGTCGCCGGATCTTCCACCTCGGTCTTCTGCAGCATCTGCCGGACGATCACCTCGATATGCTTGTCGTTGATGGTGACGCCCTGCAGCCGGTACACCTCCTGGATCTCGTTGACGAGATAGTTGGCCAGCTCCTCGACGCCCTTGATGGCCAGGATGTCGTGCGGCGCGGGATGGCCGTCGAGCAGGAACTCGCCCTTCTCGATGCGGTCGCCCTCCTGCACCGCAGATGCCGGCCCTTGGGGATCAGATACTCGACCGGCTCGGCGCCATCCTCCGGCGTGATGGTGATGCGCCGCTTGTTCTTGTAGTCGCGGCCAAGCTGCACCGTGCCCGACACCTCGGCGATGATGGCGTGGTCCTTGGGCCGCCGCGCCTCGAACAGCTCGGCCACCCGCGGCAGACCGCCGGTGATGTCGCGCGTCTTGGCGCTCTCGGTCGGAATGCGGGCGAGCACGTCGCCGGCCGTCACCTGATGGCCCGGTTCGACCGACAGGATGGCATCGACCGGCAGCAGATAGCGGGCCTCGCCGCCGCGCGACAGCTTGCCGATCTTGCCCTTCTTGTCCTTGATCACCATGGCCGGCCTGAGATCGGCGCCGCGCGGCGACGCACGCCAGTCGATGATCACGCTGTTGGTGATGCCGGTCGAACTCGTCGCGCCGCTCGCTGACCGACACGCCTTCGACCAAGTCCTCGAAGTCGACCGATGCCTTCGATCTCGGTGAGCACCGGGACGGGTATAGGGATCCCACTCGGCGAGACGATCGCCGCGCTTGACCTTGACCCCGTCATCGACGCGCAGATGCGTGCCGTAAGGAATACGGTGCACCGTGCGCTCGCGTGCCGTCCTCGTCGAGCAGCGACGACGCCGTATTGCGTCCCATGACCATGAGGCGGCCTTGCGAAGTCCTTGACGACGTTGCGCTGCTTGATCTTCACCGTGCCGTCGAAATTCGACTCGAGCGAGGACTGATCGACCACCTTGGACGACGCCACGCCGCCCAGATGGAAGGTCCGCATGGTGAGCTGCGTGCCCGGCTCGCCGATCGACTGCGCCGCGATGACGCCGACTGCCTCGCCGAGATTGACCGGCGTGCCGCGGGCAAGATCGCGCCCGTAGCACTTGGCGCAAATGCCGTTGCGGGTCTCGCAGGTCAACGCCGAGCGGATGCGCACCTCTTGCACACGCGCCTTCTCCAGCGCCTCGACCTCTTCCTCCTCGATCAGCTCGCCGGCCTTGATGACCACCTTGCCGGTCGACGGATTCTTGACGTTCTCGGCCGGGGTGCGGCCGAGCACGCGCTGCCCGAGCGACACCGTCACCTCGCCCGCCTCGAGAATGGCGCGCGCCGTGATGCCTTCGGTGGTGCCGCAATCGTCCTCGGTGACGATGCAGTCCTGCGCCACGTCGACCAGACGCCGGGTGAGATAGCCGGAGTTGGCGGTCTTCAGTGCGGTGTCGGCCAAGCCCTTGCGCGCGCCGTGGGTCGAATTGAAGTACTCGAGCACCGACAGCCCCTCCTTGAAGTTGGAGATGATCGGCGTCTCGATGATCTCGCCCGACGGCTTGGTCATCAGGCCGCGCATGCCGGCCAGCTGCTTCATCTGGGCCGGCGAACCGCGCGCACCCGAATGCGACATCATATAGATGGAGTTGATCGGCTTCTCCCGGCCGGTCTTGGGATCGCGCTGGACCGAAGAGATGCGCTTCATCATCTCCTTGGCGACCAGCTCGGTGCACTCCGTCCAGGTGTCGACCACCTTGTTGTACTTCTCGCCGCGGGTGATCAGACCGTCATTATATTGCTGCTCGTACTCGCGCACGAGGTCGGACGTCTTCTGCACGATGGCGTCCTTGGTCTCGGGGATCACCATGTCGTCCTTGCCGAACGAAATGCCGGCGCGGCAGGCATAGGCAGAAGCCCAAGCCCATGATCTTGTCGCAGAAGATGACCGTCTCCTTCTGACCGCAGTGGCGATAGACCACGTCGATCATGTTGGAGATGTCCTTCTTGGTGAGCAGCCGGTTGACGAGATCGAAGCTGCACCTCCGGGTTCCGCGGCAGAAGCTCGCCGAGCAGCATGCGGCCGGGCGTCGTGTCGTAGACATGCGACACCGGCTTGCCCTTGGCGTCGACGGTGATGAACCGGCCCTTGATCTTGGCGTGCAGGGTGACGGCCTTGGCGTCGAGCGCGTGGTGGATCTCGGCCACGTTGCCGAACAGCATCCCCTCGCCCGGCTCGTTGTCCATGGCGATCGACAGGTAATAGAGGCCGAGCACGATGTCCTGGCTCGGCACGATGATCGGCGAGCCGTTGGCCGGGTGCAGGATGTTGTTGGTCGACATCATCAGCACGCGCGCCTCGAGCTGCGCCTCGAGCGACAGCGGCACGTGCACCGCCATCTGGTCGCCGTCGAAATCGGCGTTGAAGGCGGCGCAGACGAGCGGATGCAGCTGGATCGCCTTGCCCTCGATCAGCACCGGCTCGAACGCCTGGATGCCGAGGCGGTGCAAGCGTCGGCGCGCGGTTGAGCAGGATCGGATGCTCGCGGATCACCTCATCGAGGATGTCCCAAACCTCCGGCTTCTCCTTCTCGACCAGCTTCTTGGCCTGCTTCACCGTGGCGGCGTGACCCTTGGCGTCGAGCCGCGCATAGATGAACGGCTTGAACAGCTCGAGCGCCATCTTCTTGGGCAGGCCGCATTGATGCAGCTTGAGCTCGGGGCCGACCACGATCACCGAGCGGCCCGAATAGTCGACGCGCTTGCCGAGCAGGTTCTGGCGGAAGCGCCCCTGCTTGCCCTTCAGCATGTCGGCCAGCGACTTCAGCGGGCGCTTGTTGGCGCCGGTGATGACGCGGCCGCGCCGTCCGTTGTCGAACAGCGCATCGACCGCCTCTTGCAGCATGCGCTTCTCGTTGCGGATGATGATGTCCGGCGCGCGCAGCTCCATCAGCCGCTTCAGACGGTTGTTGCGGTTGATGACGCGGCGATAGAGATCGTTCAGGTCCGAGGTGGCGAAACGGCCGCCGTCGAGCGGCACCAGCGGCCGGAGCTCCGGCGGAATCACCGGCACCACGGTCAGGATCATCCACTCGGGCTTGTTGCCCGACTGGATGAAGGCCTCGACCACCTTCAGCCGCTTGGCGAGCTTCTTGGGCTTGAGCTCGGAGGTCGACTCGGCGATCTCGACGCGGAGATCGGCGGCGATCTTCTCGAGATCGAGACCCTTGAGCAGCTCGCGGATCGCCTCGGCGCCGATCGCGGCGGTGAACGAATCCTCGCCGAACTCCTCCTGCGCCTTGAGATAGATCCTCCTCGCTCAGCAGCTGGAGCGGCTTGAGCGTGGTGAGGCCCGGCTCGAGCACGATGTAGTTCTCGAAATAGAGTACCCGCTCGAGATCCTTGAGCGTCATGTCGAGCAGAAGCCCGATGCGCGACGGCAGCGACTTCAGGAACCAGATATGAGCGACCGGCGCGGCGAGCTCGATATGGCCCATGCGCTCGCGCCGGACCTTGGCGAGCGTCACCTCGACGCCGCACTTCTCGCAGATGACGCCCTTGTACTTCATGCGCTTGTACTTGCCGCACAAGCACTCGTAGTCCTTCACCGGGCCGAAGATGCGCGCGCAGAACAGCCCGTCGCGCTCCGGCTTGAAGGTGCGGTAGTTGATCGTCTCGGGCTTCTTGATCTCCCCATACGACCAGGACAGAATCTTCTCCGGGCTCGCAATGCCGATGCGGATCTGATCGAAATTCTGCTGCTGGACCTGAGGACCGAAGAGGTTGACGATTTCTTGGTTCATTCTCTTGTCTCCCACCGGGCGGTCTGGCCGCCCTTCGGTTGGTCGCATTCCGCTAGTCAATCGCCCCACGCAGGGCTGAGGTTATTCCGCCCCCGGGCGCGGCAATCTCGCCCTGGTCGGCTGATCCTCGGGTTTCGGCTGCACCAGCTCGACATTGAGGCCCAGCGCCCGCATCTCCTTGACGAGGACGTTGAACGATTCGGGGATGCCCGCCTCGAACGTGTCGTCGCCGCGGACGATGGCCTCGTAGACCTTGGTGCGGCCCGCCACGTCGTCGGATTTGACGGTCAGCATCTCCTGCAGCGTGTAGGCCGCGCCGTACGCCTCGAGCGCCCACACCTCCATCTCGCCGAAGCGCTGGCCGCCGAACTGCGCCTTGCCGCCCAGCGGCTGCTGGGTAACCAGGCTGTAAGGCCCGATCGAGCGCGCATGGATCTTGTCGTCGACCAGATGGTGGAGCTTCAACATATAGATGTAGCCCACCGTGACCTTGCGCTCGAACTCCTCGCCCGTGCGCCCGTCGAACAGGGTGACCTGGCCCGAGCTGTCGAGACCGGCGGCCTTGAGCAGTTCGGTGACGTCGCCTTCATGCGCGCCGTCGAACACCGGCGTGGCAACCGGCACACCGCCCTTCAGGCTCTCGCTCACCTCGATGAGCTGATCCTCCTTCAGCGCGGCCACGACCTTGTCGTCGCCGTAGATGGTCTTGAGCAACTCCTTGAGCGGCTTCGACTTGTGGCTCTGGTGGTAAGCCTCCAGAGCATCGCCGATCTTGCGGCCCAAGCCCCGGCACGCCCAGCCGAGATGGGTCTCCAGGATCTGGCCCACATTCATGCGGCTCGGCACGCCGAGCGGATTGAGCACGATGTCGATGGTGCCGCCGTCCTCGAGATAGGGCATGTCCTCGACCGGCACGATCATGCTGATCACGCCCTTATTGCCGTGACGGCCGGCCATCTTGTCGCCGGGCTGGATCTTGCGCTTCACCGCGACGAACACCTTGACCATCTTCATCACGCCGGGCGGCAGCTCGTCGCCACGCTGGAGCTTGTCGACCTTGTCGACGAAACGCTGTTCCAGCCGCTTCTTGGCCTCTTCATATTGGCGGCGGATGGCCTCGACTTCGGCCATGGCCTTCTCGTTCTTGAGCGCGACCTCCCACCAATGGCTGCGCGCCACGTCATCGAGCAGCGCCTCGGTGATCTTGGCGTCCTTCTTGATGCCCTTGGGGCCCTTGGCCACCACCTTGTGCATCAGCACGTCCTTGAGGCGGCCATAGACGTTGCGGTCGAGGATGGCGAGTTCGTCGTCGCGGTCCTTGGCGAGCCGCTCGATCTCCTCCCGCTCGATCGCCATGGCGCGCTCGTCCTTCTCGACGCCGTGGCGATTGAACACGCGCACCTCGACCACCGTGCCCGAGACGCCGGGCGGCAGCTTGAGCGAGGTATCGCGCACGTCGGAGGCCTTCTCGCCGAAGATGGCGCGAAGCAGCTTCTCTTCCGGGGTCATCGGGCTCTCGCCCTTAGGCGTGATCTTGCCCACCAGGATATCGCCCGGATTGACCTCGGCGCCGATATAGACGATGCCCGCCTCGTCGAGATTCTTGAGCGCCTCCTCGGAGACGTTGGGGATGTCGCGGGTGATCTCCTCCGGCCCGAGCTTGGTGTCGCGGGCCATCACCTCGAATTCCTCGATATGGATCGAGGTGAACACGTCGTCGCGCACGACGCGCTCGGAGATGAGGATGGAGTCCTCGAAATTGTAGCCCATCCACGGCATGAACGCGACCAGCACGTTGCGGCCGAGCGCCAGCTCGCCGAGATCGGTCGACGGACCGTCGGCGATGATCTCGCCCGCCTGGACGTGATCGCCCACGCGCACCAGCGGCCGCTGGTTGATGCAGGTGTTCTGGTTCGAGCGCTGGAACTTGCGCAGATTATAGATGTCGACGCCCGACTTCGACGGATCGGTTTCCTCGGTGGCGCGGATGACGATACGGGTCGCGTCCACCTGGTCGACCACGCCGGTACGGCGAGCGCCGATGGCCGCGCCTGAATCGCGCGCCACCACCTCTTCCATGCCGGTGCCGACCAGCGGCGCTTCGGCCGTGATCAGCGGCACCGCCTGGCGCTGCATGTTGGAACCCATCAGCGCGCGGTTGGCGTCGTCATTCTCAAGGAAGGGAATGAGCGCGGCCGCGACCGACACCAGCTGTTTCGGCGACACGTCGATCAGATCGACCTTCTCCGGCGGCTCGAGCTCCACGTCACCGGCATGCCGGCACACGATCAGATCCTCGGCGAAGGTGCCGTTCGGATTGAGCTTGGCGTTGGCCTGGGCGATGATGTAGCGCGCCTCTTCCATGGCGGAGAGATAGACCACCTCGTCCGTCACCTTGCCCTTCACCACGCGGCGATACGGGCTCTCGATGAAGCCGTATTTGTTCACCCGCGCGAAGGTCGCCAGCGAATTGATGAGGCCGATATTCGGGCCTTCCGGCGTCTCGATCGGGCAGATGCGGCCGTAATGGGTCGGATGCACGTCGCGCACCTCGAAGCCGGCGCGCTCGCGCGTCAGACCGCCCGGGCCTAGCGCCGACAGGCGCCGCTTATGGGTGATCTCCGACAGCGGGTTGGTCTGGTCCATGAACTGCGACAGCTGCGACGAGCCGAAGAACTCGCGCACCGCGGCCGCCGCCGGCTTGGCGTTGATCAGGTCCTGCGGCATGACCGTGTCGATGTCGACCGAGCTCATGCGCTCCTTGATGGCGCGCTCCATGCGCAACAGCCCGACGCGATACTGATTCTCCATCAGCTCGCCGACCGAGCGCACCCGGCGGTTGCCGAGATGGTCGATGTCGTCGATCTCGCCCTTGCCGTCGCGCAAGCCGACCAGCGTCTTGATCACGGCGAGGATGTCCTCCTTGCGCAAGGTGCGCACCGTGTCGGGAGCGTCGAGGTCGAGACGCATGTTCATCTTGACCCGGCCGACGGCCGACAGATCGTAGCGCTCGGAATCGAAGAAGATGCCCTTGAACAGCGTCGCCGCGGCATCCGGCGTCGGCGGCTCACCCGGCCGCATCACGCGGTAGATGTCGAGCAGCGCCTCCTCGGGATTGGAATTCTTGTCGACATGCAGCGTGTTGCGGATGAACGCGCCGACATTGACGTGGTCGATGTCGAGGATCGGAATTTCCTTGAGACCGAGTTCCTTGAGCGTGTCGAGCACCTTCTCGTCAAGCTCTTCGCCCGCTTCGCCGTAGATCTCGCCGCTCTCCATGTTGACGATGTCCTGCGCCAGATAGCGGCCATGCAGGTCCTCGTCGCTGACCAGCAGCTCCTTTAGGCCCTCGTCGGCGAGCTTGTTGGCGAGACGCGCGGTGACCTTGCGGCCGGCCTCGATGGCCACCTTGCCGGTCTTGGCGTCGATCAGATCGCTGGTCGGCTTGATGCCGCGCAAACGGTCGGGCCGGAACGGCATGCGCCAGCCGTCCTTGGTCGCCTTGAGCATGATGCGGTCGTAGAAGGTCGACAGGATCTCCTCGTCCTCGAGCCCGAGCGCGTAAAGCAGCGTCGTCACCGGCAGCTTGCGGCGCCGGTCGATACGCACATAGACAATGTCCTTGGCGTCGAACTCGAAATCGAGCCACGAGCCGCGATAGGGAATGATGCGCGCGGCGAACAGCAGCTTGCCGGAGGAATGGGTCTTGCCGCGGTCATGGTCGAAGAACACGCCCGGCGAACGGTGCATCTGCGAGACGATGACGCGCTCGGTGCCGTTGATGACGAAGGTGCCGTTCATCGTCATGAGCGGCATGTCGCCCATGTAGACGTCCTGCTCCTTGATGTCCTTGACCGAGCGGGCGCCGGTCTCCTCGTTGACATCGAACACGATCAGCCTGAGCGTGACCTTGAGCGGCGCGGCATAGGTCATGCCCCGCTGCTGGCATTCCTCGACGTCGTATTTCGGCGGCTCGAAGGCATAGCGCACGAATTCGAGCTGGGAGCGCTCGCCGAAATCCTTGATGGGGAAGACGGAGCGGAACACCGCCTGCAAGCCTTCGTCCAGGCGCCCGCCCTCGGGCTCATCCACCATCAGGAATTGATCGTAGGACTGCTTCTGAACCTCGATGAGGTTCGGCATCTCGGCAACTTCATGAATCTTGCCGAACATCTTCCGCAAGCGCTTATGACCATTCGTAGTCTGCTGCGTCATGTGGTCCTCTTAGGCTCGTCGCGACGGCTCGCCGGAATTCCCGCTGGGTGAAAGCGGAGATTCTGGCGAAACGTCACGTCACAATGTTTGGTGGGTTTTGGCCCGGGCGAACCTCGCTATATGGGGCTCGCCCGGGCGTCTTTCAACCCACCGGCTACTTCAACTCGACGGTCGCTCCGGCGGCTTCGAGCTGCTTCTTGATCTTCGCCGCCTCGTCTTTGCTCACGCCTTCCTTGACCGGCTTGGGCGCGCCTTCGACGAGATCTTTTGCTTCCTTCAGGCCAAGGCTGGTGATTGCCCGTACCTCTTTGATAACGTTGATCTTCTGCGCTCCAGCACCGGTCAGGACGACGGTAAACTCCGTCTGCTCCTCAACCGGCGCGGCGGCTGCGCCACCGCCTGCGGCCATCATGGCCACCGGGGCCGCGGCCGAAACGCCCCATTTCTCCTCCAGCATCTTCGCCAGCTCGGCGGCCTCGAGCACCGTCAGGCTGGAAAGCTGGTCTACTATTTTCTGCAAATCTGCCATCGACTTATCCTCGTAGGTTTGACTCTCGTATTAGATCTTGGCCGGCGTCACGCCGCTGCCTTGTTGCCATAAGCGCCGAACACTCGCGCCAGCTGGGCGCCGGGCTCACTCAGGGTGCGGGCGATCTTGGTCGCCGGCGCTTGAATGAGACCGATCAGCGTGCTTCTGAGTTCGTCGAGCGATGGCAAGTCGGCAAGCGTGTTCACGCCCTTGGCATCCAGCACCGTGGTGCCCATCGCACCGCCGAGGATCACGAACTTCTCGTTCGCCTTGGCGAATTTGACGGCGACTTTCGGTGCCGCTACCGGGTCCGCGGAATAAGCGAGGCAGGTCGGCCCCTTCAGCAAATCCGCGATGCCCTTAGCGTCGGTGCCTTCGAGCGCGAGCTTGACGAGCCTGTTCTTCGCCACTTTGACCTGGCCGCCAGCGCTTCTCATCTCGCTGCGCAGTTTGGTCATCTGGGCGACGGTCAGGCCCGCATAGTGAGCGACGACGACCACGCCAGTCTTGGCGAAGACATCGTGAAGCGCCGTCACGACTTCGCGCTTCTCTGCTCTCTCCATGCTCACTCCGTCTGTTTGCGGGCCGCGAGCACATGCTCGAGACCCCTTCGGCTACACCGTGCCGCAAGACGCGAGGGGCAAGGCAAGAAGCCGCCCCGCTCGTCCGAGCGGCGCTCTGTTGCCTGTCCCGCCCGCGCGCCAAATTGCGCAAGAGCCACTTACGAGGTTCAAACCGATCTCCAGGTTGCGCCGTAGTCCGCCACCGTAGAACCGTTCGTCTCCCGTCTCATGCAGGCCCGAAGGGCTTAAGCGGTCACCCGCACCTGCAATCTCGGACAGGTTTGGACCGCTTCGATCGGAAGCGACCCTTCGGGACTGAAAACTCAGTCCCGAAACTCTACTTAGCCCGTCGCGCCTCCAACGCAGGCTCGCGGGCTCGATCTTCACGCCAGGCCCCATGGTCGAGGTGACCGCGACGCGTTTCAGGAACGTGCCCTTGGCGCCCGACGGCTTGGCCTTCATCACGGCATCGGCGAAGGCGCGGATGTTCTCGACCAGCGCCTGCTCGCTGAAGCTCGCTTTGCCGACGCCGGCATGGATCAGGCCCGCCTTCTCGACGCGGAACTCGACCGCGCCGCCTTTCGCCGCGCGCACGGCGGGAGCGACATCGGCGGTGACCGTGCCGACTTTCGGATTGGGCATCAGTCCGCGCGGCCCGAGCACCTTGCCCAAGCGTCCGACCAGCGGCATCATGTCGGGCGTGGCGATGCAGCGGTCGAAATCGATCACGCCCTTCTGCACCTGCTCGACCAGATCCTCGGCGCCGACCACATCGGCGCCCGCCTTCTTGGCTTCCTCGGCCTTGGCGCCCTTGGCGAACACGGCGACTCTGAGCTTGCGGCCCGAGCCGTGCGGCAACGCGCAGACGCCGCGCACCATCTGATCGGCGTGGCGCGGATCGACGCCGAGATTCATCGCGATCTCGATGGTCTCGTCGAACTTCGCCTTGGCCGCGTTCTTGACCAGCTTCACCGCGTCCTCGATCGAATAGAGCTTCTCGCGATCGACGGTGCTCGACGCGTTACGGAAGCGTTTGCCGGGCTTGCTCATCGTCTACTCCTGCACCTGTAGGCCCATCGAGCGGGCGGAACCGGCGATGATCTTCATCGCTTGCTCGATGGAATTGGCGTTCAAATCCTTCATCTTGACCTCGGCGATCTCGCGCAACTGCGCCTGCGTCACCGTGCCGGCGATGGTGCGGCCGGGCTCTTTCGATCCCTTGCCGATCTTGGCCGCCTTCTTCAGCAGATAAGACGCCGGCGGCGTCCGCATCTCGAAGGTGAAGGAGCGGTCGGCATAGACGGTGATCACCGTCGGAATCGGCGAGCCGGGCTCGAGCTTCTGCGTCGCCGCGTTGAACTGCTTGCAGAACTCCGGGATGTTGACGCCGCGCTGGCCGAGCGCGGGTCCGATCGGCGGCGACGGATTGGCCTGCCCTGCCGGCACCTGGAGCTTGATGTAACCGTCGATCTTCTTCGCCATTCGCTGAACTCTTCCCGCGCTTCCCGCTTCACCGCCTACAGCTTCTCGACTTGTGCATATTCGAGCTCGACCGGCGTCGCCCGGCCGAAGATCGACACCGCCACTTTGAGCCGCGCCCGCTCCTCGTCGACTTCCTCGACGAGACCGTTGAACGAGGCGAACGGCCCGTCGGCGACGCGCACCTGCTCGCCGATCTCGAAGGTGACCGACGGCTTCGGCCGCTCGACGCCCTCCTGCACCTGCTGCAGGATGCGCCCGGCCTCCTCGTCGGTGATCGGAATGGGCTTGTTCTCGGTGCCGAGAAAGCCGGTGACTTTCGGCGTCGCCTTGATGAGGTGATAGGTCTGGTCGTTGAGATCCATCTTCACGAGCACGTAGCCCGGAAAGAACTTTCGCTCGGAGCTGACTTTGCGGCCGCGGCGCATTTCCACGACCTCTTCCATCGGCACCAGCACCTCTTCGAACATGTCGGCGAGTCCGGCTGCGGCGGCGCGCTCCTTGATGGATTCGGCGACCTTCCGCTCGAAGTTCGAATAGGCGTGGACGATGTACCAGCGCTTTGCCATCGGATGAACTCGTGACCCCTACCGGCCCAAACCCAAAACGAACGTGACGACCGTGCTCAACATCCAGTCGGCGGCGAGAAAGAACAGCGCGGCGGCGATCGACATCAGCAGCACCATGACCGTGGTGATCACGGTCTCCCGGCGCGTCGGCCAGGTGACCTTGGCCACCTCGGTGCGCACCTGCTGCAGAAATTCGAAGGGATTCGTCCTCGCCATCTTTAGTCCTTGCGGCGGAAACCGCCATGTCCTCAATACGTCCGGCTCTCGCCTCAATCGTGGCAGGAGTGGAGGGAACTCGAACCCCCAACCCCCGGTTTTGGAGACCGGTGCTCTAGCCAGTTGAGCTACACTCCTATCGCCTGCTCCAAATCTCGTATCTAGCCGCCATTTTCACTGCCATATCAAGCACTCGGCGGCCTAACCTGCTGGAGCGGGTGAAGGGAATCGAACCCTCGTCCTCAGCTTGGAAGGCTGCTGCTCTACCATTGAGCTACACCCGCATCCATCTCGCTTATTAAAGAGTGGTTGGTGGAGGGGGTAGGATTCGAACCTACGTAGGCATAGCCAACGGGTTTACAGCCCGTCCCCTTTAGCCACTCGGGCACCCCTCCTTGAGCGAAGATGGATTGACTGGTGATTGTGACCAAGCAAAAACGCCCCGCCGTCGGCCGGCAGGGTCCGCCATGACTGGTTTATGGGTAGCGCTTTAGGCTCTGTCAACTGTAAATCAGGAGTTTAGAGCGGAATTCTCCCGGACTCCTCAGCGGGTTCAGTGCTCTTTCCTTATCAGAAAGTCTCGCTCGTCATGCGGCGTCGAACTCAAAGGCCGAATCAGCCCGGAAAGCCCGCCTGGCGGGGCAAGCCGAGGCACGCCCCCCGCCGCGAGGGCGCCGACCAGGTGATGCTGTTTGGCCTGCATGCGGTCGAAGCTGCGCTCGCCAATCCGAAGCGGCACAGTAATGAGGGTTCTCGCCACCGAGAATGCCGCGCAGCGGCTCGGGCCCTCTCCTGGCCAAGCGCGGTTTGACGCCAGAAGTCGGTAACGCCGAGAGATCTCGACCGGCTGTTGGGCCCCGACGCCGTGCATCAGGGCATTGCGCTCGAAGCCGAGCCGCTGCCGCCGGTCGCGCTCGACGACGGTCGACGACAGCGGCATGCTGCTCGTGCTCGACCAGGTCACCGACCCGCACAATGTCGGCGCGGCGTTGCGCTCGGCCGCCGCCTTCGGCGCCTCGGGCCTGGTCATGACCGAGCGGCACAGCCCTCCCCTGCAAGGCGTGTTGGCCAAGGCTGCCAGCGGCGCGCTCGATCTCGTGCCGGTCATCCTGGTCAAGAATCTCGCGCAGAGCCTGGCCGAGCTCGGCGAGCGCGGCTTTCTCAGAGTGGGGCTTGCCGAGGAGGGCAGCGAGGCGCTCGAGACCGCCTCACTCACCCGCCCGCTTGCGCTCGTGCTCGGCGCCGAGGGCAGAGGCTTGCGCCAGCTCACGCGCGACCCATTGCGACCTCGTCTGCCGCATCTCGACGCAAAGCGCGCTGGCGAGCCTCAATGTCTCGAATGCGGCCGCGGTCGCGCTGCATTGGGCGAGCCGCAACGCGCGCTAGGGACGCGCCATCGCCCTGGCCTAATTGCAGAAGCGGCGTCCGAACGAATCGTACCAGCAGTCCCTGCGCCAGTAGCAATTCCCGGGTCCGGGGTAGCAGGCGGTGTAGCCGGGCTGCTTCCAATAGGCGTAGAACCGCTGCGGGAAATAGACGAAGGCCGTGCCGCCGCAGCCGCCTTGGCCGCAAGGCGGAGGTGCGGCATAGGCGGCAGCCCCGTTGACGTAACCGGGACCGCATGGCGCGACGTCCGCCGGGGCGGGAACGACCTTGAGGCGGCGCAACGGGATCGGATTGGGCGCGGGCACGAGATACGCGCCGGATGGCGCCCCGTAGCACCCCGCATTGGCGTCATCGACCGCCACGAAGCTGGCGCCGGCAGCGAGCACAAGGGCTGCGACGAAACTGGACACGATTTTCATCTTGCGACTCCACTAGAGGACAACCTCCCCGCCTGAAGTCGTCGAGGAAGGCGCCTCGAAGCTAAGCCCTTCAGGTATCGGTAGGGTTAACGCTTGCTTGTCTTTCGCCCCGCTTTTGGGCGGCGCGCGAGGCTATTTGATGTAGCGCTCGGACTTGGCGCCCCGGCCGGGCTCCAAATAATGAAAATACGGCATGCAGCGGGCATGGTCGTCATAGGCCGTGGTGTACGGCCGGTAGAACCACCAATAATTCTTCGGATAGCAATAAAAAGACTGCGTGCGCCGGAAATGCGCGATCAGCAGCGGGCCGGTGACTTCGGCAGGCGCCGTGGCGACGAGACCGGCATGGGTCGTCGCCAGCGCCAAGGCGCCCGTCGCCCTGGCGGGCTCCGGCTTCGCGGCGATGGCGATGACGAGGCTCACGGCGGCGACAGCGGCCAGGCCCAGCCTGCGATAGCCCATGCTCGTCCCCCCTGAGCAATCCCTCGGCAGAAGCGAAAGTCTAGAAGGCCGCTGTGCCCGAAGCAAGCCTCCGGCAACTTTTGTCGTGTAAAGGAACACGCCCACGTACACGTCTCTTGACTGTGACAGTGCCGCACCGGTCAGGTTAAGTGCATGGAGCCGTATCGCGCGTAACGATAGGGAACGAAGCGCTCCCGAACAGAGTTGCCCATGTAATCGCCGCCCCCCAATGTTCTTCTCCAGGAAGGAAACTCTCCCATGTCATCAACCGATAGCGATATCCGCTCGGGCGCCAAGCGCGCCGGCGCCAGCCCCCGCGACGCCGACGATCTTGCCAATCAGATCGACGCGATTCGCGCCGACCTGCAAAACCTGTCCGGCACCGTGACCCGCATCGCCAAGGGCCAGGTCAACCGCGCGCAGGACAAGGCCATGGAGACCGCCTATGAGGCCGAAGAGGCCATCAGGCGCAATCCCCTCCAGGCCGTCGCCATCGCGGCGGGCCTCGGCTTCCTGTTTGGTGTCTTCACGCGTCGCTAGGCGAAGCTCCATGCTCCGCTCGGCGCTCGCGCTGTTCTCATCGCTGCAGATCGGCCTGCGCATCAAGGAAACGGTCGAACGCTCGCTCAAGCAGGCGGTCGTGATCGCGGTGGCGGTGGTCATTCTGATTGCCGCCGCCGTGTTCGGCCTGGTCGCGGCCTATCAGGCGCTGATCCTGTCCTACGGCTTCACGCCGCCTGAGGCCGCCGGCATCGTCGCGGCCGCGCTCGCGCTGCTTGGCGCTCTGATCCTCGCCACGCTTCCCCTGTTCGGGCGCAAGCGCAAGCCGCAAGCGGCGGCGAGCCCGATGGCAGCTGCGAGCGAAGGCGTGGGCATGCTCGATCAAGGCGTCGGCAAGGCCATGCAGCAGGTCGGCCCCGTGACGCTGCTCGCCATCGCCTTCGTCGCCGGCATATTGGCCAGCCGCCGCAAATAGCCCTGCTCTGTCCTGATGCGGGACATCTCTTAATCCTGCCTTAACCACCTCGCGGGCAATGTGGTCGTGAGCGAAGGCTCATTCCACCGAGGCGCGGGGCGGGGCATTCCATGCGCAAAGGCTTGCTTCTCGCGGCATGCGCCGCCGCCTCTGTTGCCAGCGCCACCGCCGCGCGCGCAGAAATCTACCAAGTGCCGAGTGTCTACGCCATTCCGCTGCCGCCCGTGCTGGAGCCCCGGTTCGAGGTCGGCATGCGCTACTGGCAAAGCGTCGGCAGCACGCATTTCAGTTTCAACTCGAGCAAGGTCGACCCGGCGCTCGGCAACCCCACCTCGGTGCTGAAATACGACAATATGGACGGGTATTCGGGCGAGTTCTTCTGGTATGCGCGGAACGAGACCGACACGTTCGCCAAAGGCTTCATCGGCGGCGGCGGCTTGAGCGGCGGCAGTCTCGACGACGAGGATTACTACGCCGGCCAGGTCAAGTTTTCCGACACGTTCAGCACGGTCAAGGGCGAGAGTCTGATCTACGGCACGATCGATGTCGGTCAGAATTTCACGGTGATCGACGGACCGAGCAAGCTCTCCCTCAGTCCATTCATCGGTTACAATTATTGGCAGGAGACGGCGACAGCCTATGGTGTCCGCTGCAACGCGGACGATGTCGGTGGCGCAGTCTGCGGTGCGCCGGGCACGGTCGTCGTGCCCTTCTCCACCGAGGTCATCAAGAACAAGGCGATGTGGTCGGCGCTCAGGCTCGGCGGCGAGGTCAAGGCCAAGCTCTGGGATCGATTCACGGTGATGGGCGAGGCCGCCATCCTGCCGGTCACCTATGTCATGAACGAGGACAGCCATTTGTTGCGCGGGGATCTCGGCCGTCCGCCCAATATCGAGGATCACGGCTTCGGCTGGGGCTACCAGCTCGAGGCGGCGCTGCGTTACGACATCACGCCGGGCTGGTCGGCCGGCGCCGGCGTTCGCTACTGGTATGCCGCAGTCGGCGGCATCACCGAGTTCATCCATTTCGACACCAGGGTGCCACTAAAGGACTTCACCAGCGAACGCTTCGGCGTCTTTGGCGACCTGAGCTACCGGTTCTGACGCCGGCTTGCCTTCGGCGCGCTGGGCGCTTAACTCGTTGAGCTACTGCGATGCCGGGTTAGCTCAGGTGGTAGAGCGGCTGATTTGTAATCAGTAGGTCAGGGGTTCGAATCCTCTACCCGGCACCAGTGAAATCAATTAGTTAGGCGCACACTTAGGCGCCGATTTCTGCTCAGTAAGCACATAGTAAGCACTAGCACGCAATTTCGAGCCTCAGAAGCGCTCTACTGTGTCTCTCGCATCCGAAAGCAATTGCCTGACCAGCTTCCGCATAGCGATAGCGTCTGCCGAGTAGTGACCGTGCTTCCACGCGTTGCGATTACCCTTCGGAGCGCCCGATGACTTTCCGCCGTGCATGCGGCATCGACCGTTCGGCATTGCCGGCGATTGGCAGCGGCTCTTCTTTCGCGTCCGCGCCCCGCATCTCTGGCTGAGATGCATTGGTAATTTGCTTTGCATGGGGTTGATCCTCTGATTTTGCCTGATCCCCTCCCCCGGGGGTCTCGACCATGCCGACCACTGCCTGACCGCCCGCGTGAACATGGACATGTTCGACCGTGACCTTCTGCTGTCCCTTGCCGCGATGGCGGTTTAGCGCTTCTAGGAGTGTCGCGTAGGTTCGCGACAGCTTATTGGCTTGGTTCAGGTTCTCGCGTCGTCCTTCAAACGTCTGTTCGCCCAGCATCGCCCGACGATAGCACTCCATCGCCGCATTGTGCGCCGCCAGCAGCTGCGCAGCGATCATGCCTTCGAGCTCGTCTCGAGGTCCGATACCGATCAGAGCAGCCGTGGTTGCCGCCAGTTGTCGATCAAGCGTCTCCTCATCCGAGTGTCTCAGCCAGAGCGTCTGAATGGTCTGATTGGCGAGGATTTGTTCCAATCGTCTGACGCTGAGCCGCCGACCATTTTTAGTTTGCCGGCCTCTGAGGCTGGATCTTTTGCAACGATAACCCTAGCCTTCTTCTCGCCAGCAGCAGGTTTCTTTGCGCTCATCGCCAAGTCCTCTCGCTTCCGTGTAATTGGGTCATCTGATGCCTACTCGCCTATCGAGGAATTGTGGGATGTCCGGCATTTCCTCTGACGCTACCTGCCTCTGCTTCCGCACGGGACAGTCCGCCATCATATTCGAGGATGGCGGCGCGCTCCTCGAAGGCCGCATGCGCAACGCGGGCGCCATCCGCAACATGTCCCTGCCCTCCCGGAAAAAGCGCAACATCCGCAACATGCGAAACGGGGCCTGATCCCTCGCCGCTTTCTGCGACCTTTTCTGTTGCGCTTGGCGTTGCGGTCTGCTGCGTGTTGCGCTGTTGCGCTTGTTGCGCTTCCCGGCGGGTCGGGAGGACATACCGCTTCCAAGCATCGTCCAGGTCAGCAGCCGCATAGCCTCGCGGCGTAGCGCCACCAATTCGGACCACCTTATACTTGCGGAGTCGCGTGGCGAGCCCCCGCTCATTTAGCTGCTTGCCGTAGACGTCCGCCCATGCCAACTCTGGCAGCGCAATGAGGCCGGTCAGGATAGTTTCAGTCGCCAGCTTGTCCTCGCCGCCGAACACGTCATAAAGGTCACTCAAGAGTTGCACGCCGCTCGTCTGTGTGCGCTCGGCCGATCGTGCTACAAGGGCAACAGCCGCGGCGCGCGCCCGCGTGGGCCAAGTCCCGCCCGCTGCGTCGGCAATGGCTAATAGCGGCTCCCAGCAGTCGGCATCTCGATCTTCGATGCCTTTAGGCAGGTCCGGCTCACCGAGAGAGATTCCAGCGCACCAATCTGCAAGAGCCTCTTTGGTGCTCTCTGCCTGCATCGCATGGAGGCGATGACGGAACGGCTCGACCTGTTCATCCGGTGCGCGCCGCCGCATATCAATCAATATGGAGCGCGAGGCGATTGTGTCGGGGAGGTTCCCAAGCCCAGCAATCGCGACCGCGCAATAGGCCGGTATTTCCTCCGTCATCACTTTCTTGCCGATGACGATGCAGCGGCCGGCGACGGCTCCTCGGCGATGACCTGCATTGAGCAGCCCCCTAACCTCGCCGGTATCCTGCACCTTGGAGCCGAAGAGGGTATCGACTTCGTCGTAAAGGATCGTCGGTAGTCCGGCTTCTTCGTCGCCAACTTTACGAAACAGGTAAGCGGGCGTGACGTTGACGGCGTGGACTGGATTAGGAACTAGCGGTTCCGTTACCTCTAGTGCCCGCGTCTTGCCCGATCCTCTCTCTGGCGAGTTAAACGCAATGCGCGGCGTAAACTCCCAGCGATCCATCAGGTGGGTGTGGGCTATCCATAACGCATGCGCCACCACCGCATGTTCTGACGGATAGGCGACAAAGCGACTGATGTAGGACTTCAACCAGATCGAGCGGGCAATAGCTCATGCCGCCTCTCTTTGGGGAATTGCCTTTCGGCCCGCCCCTGCTAGGCAGCGACAAATCTGGTAGAAGGTTTCGACCTCAGCTTCCAGCCTCTCTTGCTCCAAGAAGGCTTTCGAAGCCTACGTGGCCCAGGCATCGAAGATCGGTGAGATGTACGTCGATCTGGCTCGTAGTGCCTATCAGCCTGTGGAACAAGCCGTTGCCAAGACGGCTCGGAAAATTGCGTAGCACCTTACATTTGGAAGCCGGGAAACTACTCGGAATTGATGACGAAGGTAAGGTGGCTTCAAGGAAAACGTCAAATGGACAACGTACTGCAGGACATGGTGCAGCGGCTCCGTGCGATCGAGCTCCTGCTGAGGACGCAGAACGAATTGCTGACCAGAGTGCTCGCTGCCGAGCTGAAACAGACACGGCCATACGCGGAAGCGAGCAAGGTTGATGGTGTGCTTCCTGCGCCTGCTGAACCGTACCATCACGCCTAATCGGACGAGCACTCAAAGGCAGGTGCTGTGGTTGAGCTTTGTATGCCCGCTTGCATTCTCTTCTGAAGCCGACGCGCATAACGGAGCTACTGATATTGAGTCGGTTTTGAATTCGAGACGCTCAATCGAAGTTAGTGACGGGGGCCGGGTGGGGAGACCTGGCCATGAAATGGTTCCTGCAGTTCTTGAGCATTGGGAGCGCGGTCATTTACACGCTTCTAGTTATTATCGATAACCGTATCCCCGACGGCATTGCCGAAAATACCGTCGTTAGCGAAGCTCAGCCGAAACAGCGGCGCTTGAGTGTGTGGGGGCCCTACCTTCCTTACCGGTCTCTCGGTCAAGATCGGCGAGCCTCATTGGCCACTCAGGCCGCCCATCAGCAAAATGAGGCCGTTACACCCAAACCCTATAGGCAGACCCCCAGGCAATATTTCGACGGCCAGCCTACTTCAAAAGATAAATTGGCGGCCTCAGCAATCGACGAGGACCAGATTGGAAAGGGGCCGGCGTCCTTGCCTGTTACCGGTGACTTATTTGAGACGCCAGTCCCATTGGAAGGTATTGAGGCGATCTGGTTCGTAGTGTCACGCGCCGCTCGGTTGCATGCCGGTCCGTCTGCTTCTTCCCCTACTACACACTTCTATCCGGTCGGCACAGAATTGAAACTAATCGGTTACGGGCAAGGCTGGTTTAAAGTTTCAGATCCCGTGACACTGCGACAAGGATGGATCTACGAGAGGTATTATCTCGAGCCGATCCGAGGTCCCGGCCAGACGCGATTCGCAGTGCAAGACTTGCCTAGCCCCACGCGAGTGGCTCTCGCTGCACCAAAGCCAACGCGTTCAAGCAGTGTGAAAAGACCAAAGCCCAAACAAAAGATCGCGAAACCACGACCTCAACAGAGCAAAATCCGCATCGCTAGTTCGAGCATCCAAAACGAGAGTGTCGCGAGCTTGGTCGAAAGGGCGTTTCGAGGCTATTGAGCTCGGCATGGGTTTCGAGTTCCAGGGATGGTAGTGCCGTGACGCACCTTTGCTCTGGTTGGGCATTTCTGCTGTGCCGGATTTGCCACAGTGACCTAAAATCATTCACCGGGTCGAACCGGGAAGCAGCAATTAGAGTATACTATGCTGACTGAATGCAGTGCGACTGAGACGTGTAGTGCAGTGCCTCCCGGTTACGTCATGCGTGGAGGGTTGCGTGCGTCGAGTAGGCAGAGCGGTCGAAGTTTTTAGTTCGCGCGACAAATTGGTTTGGTCGGTCGTGCGCGGCATCGTGAAACGTTTGCCCGGCGGCTCGACGTCATTTAACACTTCTTTCTCGGCCGCTATTCTCAAGCTCCTGAGGCTTGAAGCGCTCGCCATTCTGGTGCGAGACCATCGGTCGTTCGGGCTCCTGTTTCCGATCCTATTGATGGCGCCTGGCCTAGCGCAGGCGCAGACGACGGCTCCGCCGCTCTCCGCGGACATTCAGCGTGAGCGTGTCGATCAGCTGAAAGAGCTGCTCCGCACGAAAAAGGATCTGCAAGAGTCGATCCTGACAATGCAGCAATCCATGCAGCAGCAACTCGCCGAATTTGACGCGAGGATCGCAGCGCTTGAAGCGAGCTTAGGCGTCACTCCCTCGCCGGATGAACGCACTCAGCAGGGGGACTCGGACGCTACAGCCGCTACGGCGGCAGCCTCTACTGCGGCAGTCTCTACGGCGGCGCTCGCGTCCCCGGGCGGCAGTCCCTACGAATCCGGGGACCAACGAAGTCCCCCTAAGGAAGTCATGGGGTTTCCCTACGAGGCCCCTTTAGGCTTCGTTCTCGCTCGCGGACCTAACGGGGAAGTCGACTTCTCGACAAAGGGCTATATACGCTACCTGAATCAGTTGGACTTGGATCCCTTCTACACGGATGCGTTTGGGCGCACTTTTGAGATCGATCGGAGACAAGACATCCAGTTGAATAGACTTCAAGTTATTCTGCACGGATGGCTGTTTGACGAGCGCTTCCGCTACTTTTGGTATGCCTGGACGCAAAACGTGAGCCAGGGTGACCCTGCCCAAGTCGTGGTTGGCGGCAATATCAGCTATAAATTCTCTGATGCTTTCAAATCAACGGCCGGTATCTTTTCGTTGCCTACAACGCGATCCACCACTCAGTCATTCCCGAACTGGCTCAGGATCGACCATCGCTCGATGGCAGATGAATACTTCCGCGGATCGTACATACAAGGATACATGGCGGAGGGAGAGCTTACGGAAAAACTGGATTACAAAGTGGCCTGGGCCGGCAATCTCAGCGCCCTTGGCGTCAGCGCCACCCAGTTAGATAACTGTCTGTGTACGGTCTCTAGCATGCTTTACTGGATGCCGACGACAGGTGAGTTCGGGCCGGGTAAAGGCTTCGGCGATTATGAGGAACACGAGAAACTCGCAACGCTATTGGGGGTCCATTACACCTTCAGCATTGAGGATGCGCAGGAGCAACCAGGGGTCAACGCTTTCGAAAACAGTCAGATACGCCTTTCGGATGGAACGCTGCTCTTCCAACCCAATGCTTTCAACACGGGTGGCAACATCGACGTAGCGACATACCAAATGCTGGACCTGGACGCTGGATTAAAATGGAGGGGCTGGTCGCTTGAGGGAGAGTATTATTTCCGATGGTTGGATGACTTCAAGGTTACCGGAGACATACCTGTAACCAACCTGTTCGATCATGGGTTCCAGCTGTACGCGTCGACCATGCTCAAACCGGACTATTTGCAGGCCTATCTTTCAACATCAAAGATTTTCGGTCAGTATGGAGACCCGTGGGACTTTGCAGCAGGATTGACGTACTTTCCTTTTGGCTACAAGGAGGTGCGCATGAACGCTCAGGCTCTCTACACGGACCGTTCCGCAGTCGGCTACACGGCAGTTCCGTATGTGGTCGGCGGCACTGGGTGGATCTTCACGGTCGACGTTGGCACCTGGTTCTAAGCAGCGGAGCCATCAAAATTTGCCTAGTCTATTCGTTTTACGCCAGTACCGAGAATCTTAAAAAGGTAATTGTTGCTGCATCCGCGTACGCGGGCGCGATAGCTCCCTCGTAGGAAGAGTAAGGCATGAAGTACGACCACGAGATTCTGCTGCTACAGGGCGGGGGTGCGCTTGGAGCCTACCAAGCCGGCGTGTATGAAGGCCTCGTCGAAGCGGAGGTGGAGCCTAGTTGGGTCGTCGGCATCTCCATAGGAGCCATCAACGCGGCGCTGATCGTCGGCAACCCGCCAGAGCGGCGGGTCGAGCGACTGCGTGAGTTCTGGCGGCGAATCTCAGTAAATGTTGGGCCTCCCTTGCCGGCTTGGCTCGACTGGCTTCGACCCGCCGCGAACAACATGGCGGCGATGTCAGCAGCCACCATCGGCGTCGCGGGCTTCTACAGGCCGCGAGTGCCACCAGCGTCATTCGCCGCGGACGGCACCGAAGCCGCCCTGAGTGTGTACGACACAACTCCGCTCAAGGCCACGTTAGAAGAGCTAGTGGATTTCGATTTGATCAATCGCGGGCAGGTGCGCCTTTCCCTGGGTGCCGTGAACGTGTGCAAGGGCACCTCCACCTATTTCGATACCAAGAATACGACCATCCATTCGGACCATGTCCGAGCCAGTGGCGCTCTGCCGCCTGGCTTCCCGCCGGTGATGATCGACGGGGAACACTACTGGGACGGCGGCGTGGTAACCAACACGCCAATCACCTATGTGGTGGACGAAAGACCATTGCCCACCGCCCGCATCATTCAGGTCGATAATTTCAACGCCCAAGGAGAGCTACCACGGAATTTGGGCGACGTGTCGGAACGGGCCAAGGACATCCAGTATGCGAGCCGGAGCCGTTTCAACATCGCCCGGATACAGGAAATGGGCGAGCTCGCTTCCGCAAGCCGTGGGCTGCTAGGCAGGCTGCCACCCCACCTGAAGTCTGATCCTGACGCGCAGAAACTGGCTGCCGCCTGCCCCGACAGAAGTTGGCTGATTATTCGCCTGATCAATACGCGCCCCTCTCGCTCGGGCTTCGTGAAGGACTACGAATTTTCCCGCGCGACTATCGATGAAGCTTGGAAGGCCGGTCTTGAAGACGTGCGCCGTTCGATTTCCGGCTGGGACAAAATCTCCCCCAAGGAGGTTGGCCCGGAGGTGAAAGTTTATCGTCCGACCGAAACTCTGCCATCGCCAGAGCCGGCGTCTGGGCGGAAAAAAGCTAAGTCGGAGCCCGTGCGTTCGTGAGAACTCCTAGTCCCTGGCATGTCCATTGTGGCATTAGAGAAGGCTTAGCGCCGAGCTATAGGGCAAATCGGACATAATCTTCCGCCAGGGAGATTTGGCAGATACTGTCTTTCGTAGTATCCGGAGTTTTCTATGCCTGACGACAAGAATAACGTCGCGGAACCGGGCCGTAGCGGCGTAGTTGCTCGAACTGTCGCGGCCGTGACGATCGCATCTTTTTGGTGCATCAGCGCGGTGGGAACGACGGTTGGAATGACAGTTGGCTTAACCACGCTCGCCACCGCTATAAACGCTGCAATCAGCACACCTACAGAAGCACGCCAGCGTTGGCGACGCGGGTGTCGGGGTCGTCGACCTTGGCGGGGGCGGCGTTGGCGTGGGGGGCCCGAACGTTTCGGCATTTGGTTCGGCGGCTGCTGATTGGTACCAGCGAGAGCCCTTATTCGACGTTTCGATGCAGCGGAGCCTTCAGCTGCGAGGCGCTGCATCATCGTCCATAGCATTGTTGAACATGGTCTTGCATGAGACTCCCGGCATCACAAAGGGTGCCGCCCGGCGAAGAATCGGCGGGTGAGCAATTTTGAACAGTTATTTGCAGGGCTTCCCATTAGCTTGTAGGGGCAGGCACACGCACGTCGAGAGGACCCCCTCTAACCGATATGGTGCGCGTGGTGCCGGGTATTCCCTACCGGCAAAGCAGGCGCATCCAGCGTCCCAACCCCCATCCTGCTTTAAGGAGTTTGACCCATGAGGACCAAGCTAACTGTGGTGACTGCCATGGCGGCCACTCTACTAGCCACATGTCTTGTATCGGGATCGGCACAGGCAACCTCCGTGCCCGTTCTGAGAGGCGACGCCACTCCCGGTATCGTAACGCTTGTCGGTCGCGGCGGTGGCCGTGGTGGTGTCGGCCGTCACTATGGCGGTGTCGGGCGTCACTATGGCGGTGTCGGTGTCGGGCGTTACGGTGTCGGTGTCCGGCGTTACGGTGTCGGTGTTGGGAGTTACTATGGCGGACGCTACTGCCCTGGCACATATCACTACTGGAATGGCGTGGCTTGCGTCGATTCCCGCGGGTACTCATACGTGAACCGCCCATACGTGAACCGTGGGTACGTGAACCGCTCATACGTGAACCGTGGGTACGTGAACCGCGGGTACGTGAACCGCGGGTACGTGAACCGCGGGCGCTGGCGTTAGTAGGCTCTCGAAGAGAGGGGCCGATTTTGCACTGGCCCCACAGGCACCACTCTACGCTCAAGACCGCTCGCGACACTCTCTTTGAGCGCTGCCTCTAGCTCCCTTGGGGCGAGGCGGATGACTGGAACAGGTGGTATGCTTTCAGGACCTACCTCAGATGCTCGCTTTGAGTCCCCTTTGTGGCACATAGCAGACATGGGCCGCGCATCAGAAAGCGTCTGCTTTCAGCGGTAAAGCGGACATCCCGGTGAAGAGTCACCGGTCAAGCTTACGAGCTAGCTTCCGCGACCCGGTAAGGTGAAAACCGCGCCCCTCGCTCGACCATCCATTGCCGCGGCAATGTGCTTGCCCACTGCATCGCCGGCGGTTTTCACTGGATCGTCGGCAAGGTGGGCATAGCGCGCTGTTGTTGCCGGCTGGGAGTGGCCGAGCAGCTTGCCGATGACGACGAGGCTCTGTCCTCCTGACGCAGCCACACTCGCAAATGAGTGACGCAAGTCATGCAGCCTCACGTCATCGAGTTTGGCTACCGAACGAATGCGGCGCCAGGGCTTCTCAAGGTTCACGAGATGGCGCCCGGGTTTCTCTCCACAAATCACGTATGGATTGCCCTCTAGCCTGGGAGTGGCTTGCAACAAAGCCAGTGCGGGCGGGCTTAGGCGAACAACCTTTCGGCCCGTCTTGGAATCGGGAAGCATGAGGCAGCCATGTTCCTCGCTGACGTGTTCCCATTGCAGCGTCAGGATTTCGCTTCGGCGTGCCCCCGTAAGCGTGAGAAGGCGAATTGCGGCGACGACCCACGGGGAGCAGGCCTTGGCTTGCTCGACCTCCCGCAAGGCGTCACCCAAGCGGCCAAGCTCGGCGTGGCTCAGGAAGCGCTCACGCCGCCCTTCGCGGTATTTCTCGACATGCTTGCAGGGATTAGAGCCATCGGACCTAAGCCCGTGCTTCTCGGTCCATCCGAAGAACTTCGAGAGCAGCGCCAGCGTTCGATTGGCCTGGTAAGGCGTATCACGGAGCTCGTGGTGCAGCTTGGCAACGTCCTGGCGTTTTAGTTCACCGATGGGTCGTCGCCCAATGCGCGGCAGGATATTGAGCCTAGTCGTCCTTTCGTACTCCCTAGCCGTGCTCGTTTTGAGCTTGGGCCTGACGTGCTCAGCCATAAACTGCTCGAGCACCACAGCCAACGACTTCCCGGCCTTTGCATTGTCGCGCTCGGCTGCAGGGTCTCGTCCAGCGGCAATCTCACCAAGCAAGCGCTTGGCCTCGGTACGCGCCTTTGCCGGCGTCAGCTCCCCATGCTGGCCGATGGTGACGCGCCGCGTCCGTCCTTTGCGGCCGCCTAGCCGGTACTGCACGAGGTAAATTTTGCGGCCTGCCGGCGTGACCTTGAGCCCGAAGCCCGCGAGTTCCCCATCCCACACATAGTTGTCAGCCTTGCAGGCCCTAGCGGCGTCCACCGTGCGCTTTGTAATGCGTCCCTTAGCCATTCTGCATCCTCCCCTTCGGGCCATCACCGGCCAACGTAGGGCCTCACCTAGGGGTGCTAGTAAGCACATAGTAAGCGCGTCGAGAGGAAACAGCAAGAACAAACTGGAAACACGCGGAACGGAATTCGTCGGAAGACAGCGCTTCTAGGAGGAACGTTGACACTAACGGAAAGGCCAAACCCCAGATTTGTAATCAGTAGGTCAGGGGTTCGAATCCTCTACCCGGCACCAAAAAATCAAGCGTTTCCACCTAGCCGTGTTCCGGCCGACACGGGCTGCCGGCTCAGACCCACTCAATCCGAGAGCATGCTCCGCCACTGTTCGGCGATGGTCGTCAAACTGAATCGCGGGTCCGGACCGACGCGCGGCCGTGCCCCCGCGCGCCAGGCGGAGATGCGCTCGGCATAGGCGTCGAACACGCCGATTCGATCGGCGAGGCGCCTCAACAGGCGAGGCCGCGAATGCCGTATAGCGAGAATTCTCGTAGAGACGCTGCAAGCGGGTAACGGGCAACACCAGCGCGGGGTCATTGAGCACTTCCGTCGCCGCTCCAACATCATTCGCTAGCACCGGCGTGCCGACGGCCTTCGATTCCGCATAAACCAGTCCGAAGGTCTCGGGCGAAAAATTCGCGGTGAACGTACATAAGGCCGTCCGCACGGCCGGGATGATGCGCGTGAACGGCAGGGGCCCGAGCCATTCCACACCCTCGACCGGAGCGAACTGCCGGTGTTTATATCCGGGGTTGCCGACCTGCAGCCGCAGGTCGGGCATGCGTCGCCGCAGCGCCTGGAACGCATCGAGCGTGTAGGCCAGCCCTCGGTCGGGTGAAGAAAAGAAAATGAGCTTTGACGGATCCACGGGCGAGCCATCGGGGACAAGTTGATCGTCGACCGCGTTATAGATCGTCCGCGTACTGATCCGATCGCGCCGCGGCATTCCCGCCAAGGTCGCTTCGACATCCGCGCGCTGGTAATTGGAAACGCAGACGATCGTGACCTCCAAATCGCATAGCAGGCTGGCGGCTGCCACGAGCAGCCGACCCCGCTTGGAACCCGGAGTGATCCTATTGTGGACCCACAGGTAAAACCGCGCGCGCGGGTAAGTCTCACGGAGCTGCGCGATTGATTGCGTGTCCTGCAAGACAACAACGTGGCCAATACCGCCGCATGTCCCGGGTGGGCGATACCGCCCGTCAGCCTCGATCCGATTGTGCTGGACCACGACGGCATCCAGCGCCTCCGCCACGCGTATCGTGGTTGCCTCGGTGCCGCCGAGAGCGCTTTGCCCGAAAGTCCGCGCGCTATAGGGCTGTGGGCACCTGGGATCGAAGAACAGCACGGACATTGGTCGCTAGGCTCATCAGGCCGCCGGGCCCAAATGCCCACGCGATGCTCTATGAGATGACCAAACTTGTCGAGCGCCTAGGCCCAAACCGGCAAGACAGGCCCTTCTCCTCTTTATCGCCCAGCGTCGCGGCGGATGACGCGCCGTTTGCTCAATAACCGTTCTGACCTTCGGTGCCGGCGCCGAGTACACGGTCGAAGTCCCGCGCCTTTTGATACCGAACGGCGTTCTGTTGCGCCCGCGCATTGGCCAGGCTCTCGCGACACGCTTGGTAAGCCTTGCTGTCCGCTGCGCCCTTGTCCCGGCACGCGCCATCGTCGTCGCTCTCCGTCTTGGCGTGCTCCTCCGCCAGGGCTGCGGGGTCCTTCGTGGCGCAGCCTTGCATGGCCGCAATCGGCACCAGCAAGATCAAAGCGATGAGGTGAACGCGCAAAGCTCTGGTTCCTTCGCTGACGCCTGCCAACCTGGCGCGCCTTTTTGGCGGTTTGGTGATTGATGAACGCCGGCGAGCAAGTTGGGCTTGACGGGCTTAGCCATCTAGAGAGACGCTTTGGGGCCGCGGCGCAAGGGTCGCCTGGGGGCGGGAAACGATATGACGAAATATGCTGCTGTTGGCCCTCACCGTCATGCTCTTGCTTGTGGCAGGGAGCGTGCAGGCTCAAACGACCAACCCTATTCCTCCCGTCCAGTCGCTCAAGCCCAGCCAATCGGCCTGCAGCGCCGGCAGTCAGAGCATCCGCGTCTGCAACGATGATTTCCGCTCCTGTAGTAGCGTGTGCACCGCCACGGCGCTAGACCCCTCTGCCGAGATCGCCGGCTGTAGCCTGCGGTGCTGCACCAATTTCAAGGCGTGTCTCAGCATCAGGGGCTGCCCGTCCCGATCGCTCAATTGCTTTTGAGGATTGCTGCGGAGGGTGGCGAGCAGACTAGGATCCCTTGGCCGCCGCTTGAATCTCTGCCAATTGCTCCTCCAGCAGTGAGGTCGGCAAATATTTGATGAGGGATCTCTGCTTGCCATCCATCTCGTAGTGGACTTTGAGCAGGAGGCCGCCAGAGGCCGCGACGACCTCTTGCGGAGCCATCCCGCCATCCGGGAAGAGAAACACCAGCTTGAACGGCGCCTGCGAAGGAATCGCCCCGTCCGGCAGAACCGCAGCAGGCTCGGCCGGGGCCTCCGGAGCGTGCGCTGCGTCGGACTCTTGCTCCGGCTGCTCGACGCTGAGCTCGAGCTTGAGATCTTGGTCGTGTCCATCTGGCTTGATCACGCCGCCGAGCGAGCCAAGCGCAACCTCCGACATGTTCACCCCGCCGATGGCGAAGCCTTTGATGCGTAGCCCGTCGGGCGTTGCGTCGACCACGAACACCTCACGCTCCTCGATCGGCAGGCTCGGATGCTCAAACAGCCAGGCGATGGGCTCGGCGGCCGTGGCGGCGGTAACGGGCGATGACCCCGGCGTTTTGGCGCGCAGCATGAAGCCGCCGCCCAGCATCAGGCCGCCGCACACCAGCAACAGAGCTCCCGCGATGATGAGCATCTGACTCAGATCAAATCTCCCTGCCCCTCGCAATGAGGATACCGCGTTTTCGGCGTCAACCCGAGGGGCCTTGGCGCGCGCCAACAAGGCTTGGGCGCGCGACGCGCCTCCCCTCGCATAATTCCCGGCCGCCGCCCCAGCTTCGACGATCCGCCCCGTCAGCGCCGGCGCAAGCTCATGCGCCCTGGCGCCGAGCGAGGACAGAGCCGGCCCCAGCTTCTCCCCCGCCGCGCGCGCCAGCATGTCGGCTCTGGCCGAAACTCCGGACAGGCCTGCCCGGGCCCCTCGGCCGATCGCGTGCGACGCATCGTGGGCCCTGGCCGCGAATCCGCCGAAGCACACAGACAGGAAATTGCTCACCGACGGCGCCACAACATGCGTCTTCGCCGCGATCTTTGCCGCGCCCGCCGAGGCCAGCATCCCAAGCGTCAGCGCGAGAGCGCGCGCCTGCCTGCCGGCAAAGCTCAACCCACGCCGAATTGCCGTCGCCACATAAAGCCAGAAATAGCCGAGCCACGCGCCCACCCAGCGCAGGCCGCTTGCCGCCAGCCCGTCGATATAGTTGAGGCCGGCCATCGTCCCGGCGACCACCTGCCACAGGGCCGACCGCACGGCAAAGGACACGGCCGACACCGTCCCCCTGATCGATTGCGCCACCGCTTGGCGCTTGGCCCGCCGCCGCGTCCGCGTCTGCTCCCGCCGGAGCTGCGCCTCCTGGCGATCGCGTTGACGGTGCAGCCAGCGGTCGTGCCGTTCCCGGTCTGCTTCGACCGCTGCCGATTGCTTTTTGAGCCAGCGCTGATGATCGCTGAGATCTTCTTTCGCCGAGACCAGGACCTCGCCCGACCTGACCACCGTCTCCTTGACAACGGCGACCGCGGCCTCGAACGCAGCAACGGTCTCTCCGTCAGAATCCTTGTCCTGCGGAGGCCATGTGCGCTTCTCACGCATCGGACTGGCCATGCGTAGCGGCTCCCCTAAAACCTGGGTCCATGGCGAGCCTCATGTGACACAAGACTTATGTAACCACGCGCCTCCTAGGGGACTTCAACGTCGCCGGACGAGGCTTCGGCTCCCCCAGCCGTGGAGGCCTCATAAGGCTGCCGGACGTCCTTGCGCCATAAGGGGCGCTGCGCAATGCCGCTCCCGGCGAGGACACGGAGACGGGGAACGCCGGGGTACTCAGCCAAGATTGCTGGCTGGCTGCTCTGCGCGAGCCTTCACATTAGCGGCTAAACCCATATTAGCCTACCATTTTATAGTCTTAACCGCCGAACGGCGAGCGAGGTGGCCTCTTTGTCACGCTTGCCGAGCCTCTCCTCTGGTTTCCCGCGCGCCCCGCTCCTACCTTTCCGGGAACCGACCGTCTCCACCCTTCGCCACCCCACACAGGAGCACGACGTGACGGAGCCTTTGAACCTACTCTGCCGCGCCCTGAAGATCGGGGCGCTCCTCGCGCTGTTCGTGCTCCCCGCAGGCGCGCTGGCAGATGATGCGGCCCCGGCGCCGCAGACGGGGGCAGCGGAATCGTCGGCTGCGAGCGACAAGGCCCAGCCGGACGCCGATCAACCCGCCGCCGCGCAGCTGCCGCCGGTTTCGGTCACCCAACACAGCCTGTGGCTCGCCGGGGTCGATGTCCCCTACACCGCCACGACCGGCCTGCTTCCGCTCGGCGACGGTCAGGGCAAGGCGCCGGCCAGCATCTTCTACGTCGCCTATACGCGCGAGCCGCACGACACCAAGCGGCCGATCACCTTCGTCTTCAACGGCGGCCCCGGCGCGGCCTCGGCCTATCTGCACCTCGGCGCGATCGGGCCGAAAGCAGTCGAGGTGAACGCCAAGGGAGAGCTGCTTGGCCCACCCTCCCGCCTCGTCGCCAACGACTCGAGCTGGCTCGACTTCACCGATCTGGTGTTTGTCGATCCGGTCGGCACCGGATACAGCCGGGTCAGCGACGGCAAGAAGGAAGAGGATTTCTTTGGCGTCGAAAAAGACACCGAGTCGCTTGCCGATTTCATCCGGCTCTATCTCACCGGTGCCGGGCGCATGTCGTCGCCGGTCTTTCTCGCGGGCGAGAGCTATGGCGGCTTCCGTGCCGCGACCATCACCCGCGCGTTGCAGAAGACCGGCGGCATCTCGCCGAACGGCCTGGTGCTGATCTCGCCCGCGCTCGAATTTGCGCTGCTCAACGGCGAGGACTACGACCCGCTGCCCTGGGCGCTCGCCCTCCCCTCTTATGCGGCAGTCAATCTCGAGAGCAAGGGCATTACCGGGCGCGAAGCCCTGTCCACCGCGCTGCAAGACGCCGAGCACTATGCGCTGAACGACTACCTGGTGGCGCTGGCGTCGGGCTCGGCCCAAGGCAGCGACACCGCGAGCGACACGGTCGCGCGGTTGACCGGGCTTCCGGTCGACATCGTGCGCCGGAATTTCGCGCGCATCCTGCCCAACGTGTTCATCAAGGAATTCGACCGCGCCAACGGCCAAGTGCTGAGCCGCTATGACGGTAGCATCGGCGGCCCCGATCCCAACCCCGCCAGCGCCTGGCCGCACGGACCCGATCCCGTGCTCGACTCAACCGTCCCGCTCTGGACGAGCGCCTTCGTGCAATATGCCCAGGATGAACTCGGCTTCAAGACCGATGCCAGCTACCGGCTGCTCAATCGCGAGGTGCGCGGCAAATGGGATTTCGGCACGAGCCCGACCCGGCAAGGCTATGCCGGCGCGCTCGAAGATATTCAAAACGCCCGCGCCGCCAACCGCGCGCTCGAAGTGCTCATCGCCACCGGCTATACCGATCTGATCACTCCCTATCTGGCGCCGGTTTATCTGGTGAACCAGCTGACTCCGCTGGAAGGCGCAAGCCCGATCACCATCGAGGAATATGCCGGCGGCCATATGCTCTATCTCCGCCCCGATACGCGCCGCGCGCTCAAGAAGGACGTCGAGGCGATGTACGAAAAGGCTTTGAAGTCCTCCCCGCAAGGCTGAGACTGCGGGGGCCACCTCTGTGGTGAACCCCCGGGCCGGATCGGTTAAGATGCCGATTCGAGCGAAACGCGACGAGGGGAGCCGGCGATGTCGATCCGCAACGCAACCTTGAGCGTGGTGTTCCTTGCCGCGCTAATGCCGGCTGCGTTGGCCGAAGAGCCCAAAGAGCAAGCGGCCCCCGACGAACCGCAATGGACGGAGTTCCAGTCGGCCGAGCGCGGCTTTGCGGTTTCGTTCCCCGGCAAGCCCAGCACCACGAGCACGCCGGTCGAAGGGCAGAACCCGCTGCTCCAATACGATTTCCAGGTGAGCGTCGGCGAAGACACCGTCTACAGCGTGGTGGTGTTCGAATATCCGGCCGGCAAGGGCCCGAGCCCCGATGGCGATTCCTACGTCAAGCTGGTGAATGCTTACGCCAAGGGCAGCGAATCCCGCTTGCGCAAAAGGGGGCCAGCGACCATCGCCGGCCGCCAAGGTTTTGAGGCGATCGCCGACGACAGCAAGGGCAAGCTCAGTCACCTGATCGATGTGATTCCTGCCGGCGACCGCATCTACATGCTGGTCACTGCCGGCGACCGGGGCCACGCCACCGACGATGACGCCGAGCGCTTCCGCGATTCCTTCCGCGTGCTCGGCGACGACCAGCCCTCGTCGCAATCCGCGGCCAATCCGGACGCTCAGTAAGCTTTAGGCTCGGTCAGGCGACCGACGGCTTGCGCAGATCCTCGACGAAGCTCTGCACGTCCCGCGACGGCGCCGGCGTGAACAGACTGACGCCGATCATCACCACGATGCCGATGGGCACGGCGAACAGAGCGGCGAAGTCCCGCTTGACCCCTCCCCAATTGGCGACCGCCCGGGCGCTCTCCTCCCAGGCGGCCAGCGCCGCCGCCCGCGCGCCCTCGTCGACCAGGTAATAGCTCTGCCTCAGCGCCGCGTAGTGCGCGGCTTCGTCAGCCGTGGCGTTCGAGAGGAAGCCTGACGACTCGTAGAAGGCGAACGGAATGTAGCGCGGCGCCAGCATGTAATAGAGACACACCGCGAGTCCGGCCAGCATGCCGGCGAGCGCGCCCTCGCCGGTGGCGCGCTTCCACCAGATGCCGAGCAGCAGAGCGGGCAGCAGCGTGCTGGCCGCAAGCGAGAACGACGCACCGGTCATAGCCAGCATGGACTCCGGCGCGGCCATCGCGGCCCAGGCCGCCAGTCCGGCAACCAGGACGATCGCCGCCTGCGCCGCCCGGATGCGCTGCTCGGTCGAGGCGGTGCGATGCACGCTCTGATAATAGACGTCGCCAGACAGCGCGTTGGCAATGGCGAGAGTGAGCCCGCTGCCGATGGCGAGCAAGGCCGCGATCGCGCCGATGGCGGTGAGGCCGAAGGCAAGGATCGCCGCCATGTCGGCTGCCTCGTCGGGCATCGTGCCGAACTGCACGACATAAGGCGCCGCGACCAGGCACAGCGCCGCGGCAAAGGGCAACGCCCACAGAAACGAGCTCCGCGCCTCCTCGATTGACGGCGTGACCAGGCTTCGCATCAGCAGCGGCGGCAGCGAGGCGATCCCCGTCGCCAGACAGAACAGCAAGGCAAAGCGGTTGGTGGCGTCCGGAGCGGCGAATGCCTCCAGTTTCAACGCCGCAAAAGCCCGGTCGAGCAGAGTGTCGTCAAGCGCCGGCAGCAAAGCGCCTTGCTGCCCGGCCAGGATCGCCAAAGTGACCAAGGAGGCGGCAAGGAAAACGGCGTATTGGAGAATCTGCGTCAGGCTGGCCGAGCGCATGCCCGCGGCGAAGCTGCACAGGAATAGCATCGCGACGGCCGTCGCCATCCCCAGCCGCGGATCGATACCGAACAGGCGCGTAACGATGACGCTCAACCCGGCCAGCGCCAACGCCAGCGCCGGAAACGAGCATGCTATCACCGCCAGTACGGCCAGCGGCCTGACCCCGCTGCCGCCGAACCGCTCGCCGAGAAAATCCGGCACGGTGTAACCGCCGAACTTGCGGAGGTAAGGCGCCAGCAAGAATGCAATGACCAGCAGCCCCCCTGCCCCGCCGAGAACCAGCAGCGTGGCACCGTCCCATCCCTGGCTCAGCGCCCCGGCCAGGCCGGCAAAGGCGAGCACCGGAATAAGACAGATGGCGATCGCCACACCGTTGAACAGGGCCGGCACCAGCCGCCCCGCCACGTAATAATCGGAGACCGGACGCCTGAGCGCGACGGCGCCGGCTTTGGCATAGAGCGCCAACACCGCAACTACGAGAATTTGGATGGTGAGCGTCGCAGGCCTCCCTCGTTACACCACGCTACCGCGCTCCGGCTACTTGAGCGCTTGTTTTCCCAGCCGGGGCGCGACCTCGCGCAACAACTCCCCGAACTGGACAAAGTCCCGCTTGCGCGGCGAGGTCTTGCGCCAGGCCAGTCCGATCTCGCGCTTCGGCTCCGGCGTGCGGAAACGCAATAGGCGAATGTCGCCGCCCGCATGTATCTCGCTGGCGATCGCCATCTCCGGCAACAGCGTAACGCCGTAGCCGTTGGCAACCATCTGCACGATGGTGGCGAGGCTCGATGCGCCGAAGCTCTCGCGCGCCTCCGGCGTCACCATGTGGCAGTAAGACAGCGCCTGGTCGCGCAAACAATGGCCCTCCTCGAGCAACAGCAGGCGATCATGGGCCAGCATCTCGGCGTTCGCATGGCGGAGCCGCTGATTTCGCTTGGTCGCCTTGGTGGCGAGAATGAACCGGTCGTCGAACAGATGGAAGGTTTCGACCTCGGGGTCGTCGACCGGCAGCGCCACCAGGATGAGATCGAGGGTCCCGGCCAGAAGCTCGTGGACCAGGTTGGAGGTCATAGTCTCGTGAAGCTGGAGGCTGAGCGCGGGAAAGCGCCGCTGCAGCTCCGGCAGCGCCGACGGTAGGAGATAGGGCGCAATCGAGGGGATGGCGCCGAGCTTCAGCGCGCCCGACAGCACCCCTTCCTGATGCTTGGCGTAGTCCAGCAGATCGCGCACCGCGGCGAGAATGGTGCGTGCGCGGCGGGCAATCTCCTCGCCTTGCGCGGTCAGTTCGATGCCAGACTTACGCCGCTCGACCAGGCTCACACTGAGCTCGTCCTCGAGCTCCTTGATCTGCATGCTCAGAGCCGGCTGGCTGACGGCGCAGGCTTGCGCGGCGTGACCGAAATGGCGGGTTTCCGCCAGGGATTCGAGATAGCGCAGCTGCCGGAGGGACACCATACCGATAAGGCCCGCTTATGCTTCCTATAAGGAAATACGATTGGAAATTATCATGGGCGGCAACCATATTCAAACCGCAGGAGCTGGGCGGCCTTATCCGGGTTCGCAAACCATTGGCTGCACCGGCCGACGCTAGGCTTAACTCGCGGAAGGAGAGCTACCATGCGTGAGTGGCAAAAGCCGACGATTGACGAGACGGAGTCCGGCATGGAGGTAACGAGTTACCTGCCGGCAGAGCTGGATCGCGCTTAATCCGGTCTCTCTTCTCGGAAAACACTGCGAACGGCGATCCGGCGGAAGCCTGGTCGCCGTTTCGCGTTTGCGCGCCCCACCCCGCTGAAGCGCCTTGCCAAATATCCCGTTCAGATTTTCTTAATCTGGTATCCAGCTAGCGTTCATGTGCGGATCATGCGATTCTGCTTCATGCTTCCTATATTTAGTGCGTGGCAATACGTCCCGATGCCGGCTGGTTGCAAAGCCGTTGACGTGCATCAAGGCCGCGAATTCTAGGGAGGACTACTCGGATTCCCCATCGTCCGGGTAGCAAGAGGAAACAAGCCATGACCAAAATCATGAGCCCCGAGGAACTGGAGCAGGAGCTTCGCGCCATCGGCGCCGAGCGCTATCACGACAAGCATCCGTTTCATCACCTGCTGCATGGCGGCAAGCTCAACAAGGGCCAAGTGCAGGCCTGGGCGCTGAACCGCTACTGCTACCAGGCGGCGGTGCCGCGCAAGGACGCAGCCCTGATGAGCCGCTGCCACGACCGGCAGCTCAGGCGCGACTGGATCCACCGCATCATGGACCATGACGGTTATGGCGAGGAGGAAGGCGGCATCGAGCGCTGGCTGGTATTGACCGGCGGACTCGGGCTCGACCGCGACTACGTCATTTCCACCAAGGGCGCGCTGCCCGAGACGCGATTTGCCGTCGAGGCCTATGTCAATTTCGTGCGGGAGAAGACTTTGGTCGAGGCGGTTGCCTCCTCGCTCACCGAATTGTTCGCGCCCAAGATCCACAGGGAGCGCATCTCGGGCATGCTCGAGAATTACGACTTCATCAGCGACGAGGTGATGCAATATTTCAAGCGCCGCCTCACCCAGGCGCCGGACGACGCCGCGTTCGCGCTCGACTATGTCAAGCGCAACGCGCGCACGCCTGAAGTCGCAGACCGCGGCCCTCGACGCGCTGCGATTCAAAACGAACGTGCTTTGGGCGCAGCTCGATGCGCTGCACTACGCCTATGTCGAGCCCGGGCTGATCCCGCCCGGCGCCTTCGTGCCGGCTAAAGCATGACCGAAGCCACGTCCCCTGCACGCCTCATTGTCGGACGGGAGACGCGGCCTCATTTGCCGGCCTATCTGAAGCTCCGCCACGACGCGGGGCGAGGCCGATGGATTTTGTTGGCGCCCGAGCGGGTGCTGACGCCCGATCAAACCGCCGTCTCGGTGCTCCAGCTCTGTGACGGCAAACGAAGCGTGGAGGATATCGTCGCGGCGTTGGCCAAGGAATATTCGGCACCGGCGGACGTGATCCGCGCCGACGTGCTCGATCTGCTCCAGGGCCTGGCCGACAAGGGATATATCAAAGGATGACCGAGGAGCTCAGAACCAACGGACATTGCGAAACGCTTGTCGTCGACGACGAGCCGACCGAAGGCGTGAGCGGCGACACGCAAGCGCTGCTGTGCGCGCGCGCGCCGGTTGGACTGCTCGCCGAGCTGACCCATCGCTGTCCCTTGCAGTGCAGCTATTGCTCCAATCCAATCGAGCTTGAGCGCGTCAACAAGGAGCTCTCCACCGAGATGTGGTGCTCGGTGATGAAGCAGGCCGGCGAGATGGGCATCCTCCAGGTGCATCTCTCCGGAGGCGAGCCCACCGCGCGCAAGGACCTCGAGGCCATCATCTCGGCGGCCTCCGATGCCGGCCTCTACTCGAACCTGATCACCGCCGCCGTCACCCTCAACCGGCCGCGGCTTGAAGACCTCGCCAAGCGCGGGCTCGATCACGTCCAGATCTCATTCCAGGACGTGGATGCCGAAAATGCCGAGCGCATCGGCGCCTATCCCGGCGCCACCGCCAAGAAGCTCGAAGTCGCCCGCTGGGTGACCGAACTCGGCCTGCCGCTGACCGTCAACGCCCCGATCCATCGCCAGAACATCCACAATGTCGGCCGCTATATCGAGCTGGCCATCAAGCTCGGCGCCCAGCGGCTCGAGATCGCCCATGTGCAATATTACGGCTGGGCCTATCTCAACCGCGCGGCGCTGATCCCGACTTACGAGCAGACCATCGAGTCGATTGAACTGGTCGAGCGCGAACGCGAACGCCTGAAGGGCGTGCTCACCATCGACATGGTGGTGCCCGACTACTACGCCAAGCGCCCGAAGCCCTGCATGGGCGGTTGGGCCAAAGGCTTCATGAACATCACCCCGGCCGGCAAAGTGCTTCCCTGTCATGCGGCCGAAACGATCAAGACGCTCAGCTTCGACAATGTGCAGGACCGTCCGCTGCTCGACATCTGGCTCAACTCCGACGCCTTCAACGCCTTCCGGGGGACCTCCTGGATGAAGGAGCCGTGCCGCTCCTGCGCCTTCAAGGACATCGACTTCGGCGGCTGCCGTTGCCAGGCCATGGCGATCACCGGCGACGCGGCCAACACCGACCCCGCTTGCGCGCTGTCGCCCTATCACGGCGAGATGGTGGCGCTTGCCCGCGCCGAAGCGGCCAAGCCGCCGACGCCCTTCGTCTACCGCAACCCGCGCAACGCCGCCGAAGCCGTGAAGGCCGACGCGCCCGCTGGTGCCCGCCGAATAGTTCCCAAAGTCAGCTTAAGCCCTGCCCTCGCCTTAAGCGGCGCGCGCTATCATGGCTGCGTCCGGGGGCGGCGTGCGGCCGCCGAGCTGGCGATAGGCGGAGACCAGCGCCAGCGAAGACACCGGGATCGTCACCAGTAGGCCGACGACCAGCGCAAGAATCCCGAGCAGGTTGATCAGCACCAGCATCAGGCTGAACCCGAGCAGCGTCCATTTATGGCCATGCGTGATGCGATGGCTCTCTTTCATCGCCTCGATGGGACCGAGCGTGCGATCGATCACGATAAAGGTGGTGAACATGAACATCAGCGCGACGATCACCCCCGGCACGACCAGCAGAACAAATCCGGCGGCGACGGCCAGGCCAAACAGGATGGACGCGCCGAGATAGTTCAAGAATGGCTGCGGATGCCACAGCGTTGTCAGGTCGACCGTCTCGGGATTGTCGTGCGCGGCGAGATAGAACGCCGTCGCGCCCATGCTCAGCAAGGTGCCGAGGCCGAGATTGATGACGATGCCGACGATCGACGGCTCTTCAACGGAACCGCCCATCGCACTATCGATGGCGGTGGTGAAGGCGTTGATCAACCCGGAGGCGAGCAGGATGACCACGGTCGAGCCGACAAAGAACCACGGCCGCTTCTTGAACGTCTCCCAGCCGAAGCGTATGGCCGACCCTGTCGAGAAATCCATGGCCGCACCATATCACGCCGCCGCACGAGGCGAGGTTGACGGCGAAGATTTCCACAACTCGTAAGCCGGGCTCGGCGCGCTATCGGTAACCTTGCCGAGTGGTTTCCCCGCGCATCCCTCCCGCCACCGTCGAGGTGCCGGCGCGCTGTGGTGGTACCAAACTTTCCCGGCCTGGTTTCCACCTTGCAATGCCTATTTCTTTATCGCTACCATGCGCCGACATCGCTGGGCTGGCTCTTGCGTCCCTTGCCAGCAAGCCCCAGGCCCGGGTTCCAACCAACTGACAACCGGCGCAATCCCTCGCGTCATTGGTCCCGCCACCATGCAGATTTCGTCCAGATTCTCCTGCCGCTTTTTCGGGCAACCCCTGTCCGTCGTCGGCCTCGCCGCCGCGCTTCCGCTGCTGGCAGGGTTGACGCTGGCCTCGCCGTCGCTGGTGAGGGCCGAGGAGCCCGCCGCTCCCGCCAGCGAAGACGGCACCGCCAAAGGAAACGAAGGCGGCGTCATGATTCAGGTGCCGCAATCGCCGGCCATGACGGCAATCAAGATCGGTTATCTCCGCGAGATGGCCGAGCATCCCCGGCCGGTCTCGCGACTCGATGTCGACCCCAAGGATGCCGGTATTGCCGGAGCCAAGATGGCCATCGAGGAAAACAACGCCGGCGGCCGCTTCACCGGCCACGACTACAGTCTCGATGTCAGCACCGTCTCCTCGGCGGACAAGGCGGTCGAGGCCTTGCAGAAGCTCCTCGATAGCGATCACCATTACATCGTGGTCGACGCCTCGGCCGATACGCTGCTCAAGATGGCCGACTGGGCCAAGGGCAAGGACGTCCTGCTGTTCAATATCAGCGCCACCGATGTGTCGCTCCGGCAAGAGAACTGCCGTGCCAATGTCATGCATATCGTGCCGGACCGCTACATGCTCGCCGACGCGCTGGCGCAATATCTCGTCACCATGAAATGGACCAACTGGCTGCTGGTGCATGGCTCGACGCCGGGCGACCTCGCTTATGCCGACGCCATCAAGCGCGCCGCCGGCCGCACCGGCGCCACCATTGTCGACGTGCGCGAGTACAAGGACACTTCAGGCGGCCGCCGCGACGATATCGGCACCATTCCGCCGGCCAACGAGGAGAGCCTTGCCGGCAAGCAGGCCAGCCTGAACGCCACCCTGCCCGCCGCCGCCGACTATCAGGTCATCGTGGTCGCCGACGAGGATCAGATCTTCGGTCCCTTCATGCCCTATCGCGGCGGCGCCGATCCGCGCCCGGTGGCGGGCACGACGGGCCTCATCGCCACCACCTGGAGCGCCGGCCACGAGAAATGGGGCGCGACCCAGGCCAACAATAATTTCGAGAAGGACTTTCATCGCCTGATGCGGCCGATCGACTATCAGGCCTATGTGGCGACCCGCGCCATCGGCGAGGCGGTGACGCGCAACGCCGACGGGGATTTCGCCACCGTCGACGCGTTCATCCACGGACCCGAGCTTCAGCTCGCTCCGTTCAAGGGCATCAAGCAGCAGTTCCGGCCCTGGGACGGTCAGTTCCGCCAGCCGATCATCATCGCCACCGACAAGGTCCCCGTCTCCTTCTCCCCGCAACGCGGCTTCCCGCATGCGAGCCATCCGGAGATCGAGGTCGACACGCTCGGCATCGATGAGCCCGACAGCCTGTGCAAGATGTGAGGCGCGTCTGATCGCGCTGCGGGCCGCGGTCAGCGCTCCGCTGCGGCGGTAATCAAATTGCCCTTCTCGTCGAGCAAGGGCACGTTATAGCCCTCCAGGATCACGTTGATCTCGCTCTGGCTCTCGGCGATCAGCTTGTTGATCGTGTGCTTCCACTGCGGCTCGTTCGGGCGCAGGCCCATGGTGATGCCGTAGATGGTGCTCGGCCCCGCGTTCTCCTTCACCAGCGGCACGAGCGCGAGCGCCACGTCCGCGCGCTGCGCGTAATAACCGCCAACCGGTCCCCACAGCAGTCCTGCGTCGAGCTCACCCGAGGCGACCTCGGCGATCATCGTCATCGCCGTCTTTGAAGCGCTGTCATCGGCATTGATTTCGAACGGCTTGGCGCCGCCCACCAGGCCATGCATGGCGAGAATGCTCGCCGGCGGGGTCCGGGCGAAGAACCCGATCTTCTTCCCCTTGAGGCGCGCATCGGACAGAGCGTCGACGCCTTTGAGACTAGCATCGTCCTGGCGGTAAATCAGCACATAGGAGGTGTAGTAATAGGGGTTGGTGTCCTCGATCAGCCCGGTGCCTTGCGCGTAGCCCATCACCAGATCGCACGCCTCCCGTCCCACGGTGTTGGGCACATAGCCGGTCGCTTCGGGAAACCAGGAATATTCCAGCCGGGCATCGAGTTTCTCGGCGATCAGCTCGGCCAGCTTGTTCTCGAAGCCGCCGCCCTTCGCGTCGGAGAACGGCATGTTGTCGGGATCGGCGCACACGCGCAAGGAAGCGCTGCCGGCCGGCTCGGCGTCAGCCGCGCTGGCAGCGCCAAGAACAGCGGCCAAGCCGACCCAGGCCGCGACCATCGCCAGGGACCGGACCGGTCTCCACCGCAGCAGGCCCGCCACTTGTGTTCGGCTGCTCAAAGTCGCCTCTCCGCGCAACGAACGGACCTTCACCCTAGCACAGGCCGGACGGCCTCAGATGAAGGGGGTCTTGCCGGCCGCGCGCCGGCCGCAGCGAAAATATGGCGATCACCGGGAAATGCTGCCAGCCTGCCGCAACATTAAACTTCGCTGACAAAAGGCCTGGAAGGGGTTTCCAACCGGGCTGGGGGCGCCGTTCTCAGTCTTGCGCCGCGCATTTGGCGATGTTGTCCGCCCGCTCGTTTCCGGTCGGGTAATAGGCGCCCGTCGGCGACTCGCCGAAGCTCACCATCGCCTCCTCGGCGGACTCGATGCTGTCGGTCTCGTGCTTGAATCTCAGCATCCGCACGGCGCAGCAATCGGCCTCGAGCTCCATCTCCTTCAGCGCCGGAGCGATATAGAAGAACGGCTGCGGTCCGACATGGCCAAGGTCCTCCTTGTAGCGTCCGACATGACCGAGCGTGTGATGGCAGCATTCATGTGCCAGCAGGAACCGGCCATAGGCGGGTTCATCGACCAGGGTCCGGCCGTTCACCACGATCAGGGGGCGGCCGTTTGAATCGAGCATGGACATCGCCTGCTCGGGAATATCGCGCAGGGTGTAGGTCGAGATGTCGCAATAAGGATTGTCGGTTTTCGGCAGCCACATTCTGGCCGCCTGCGAGCTGCTGCCGCAGAACAGCCAGAGACCGGCTAGAGCCGCCGTCACGACGACCCGAAGACGCATGATCTGCGCTCCGCTGTGAGTCGTTGTCCTTGCCAAGCCTAACTGCATAGCCTAGGTGCCCAAAGCCTTTTGTGTGACCGGACCATGAACGCCCCAATATGCCACAGCGTTGCCGGGGCGGGGATAAGTGCCCGGCAATTCGGCCAAAATGTTAGCTGGCCCGGGCCCCCTCGACGCCGGCAAACGGGCACAAGACACATGGATGTGAAGCGTAACCCCGGCAGGGTTTGCCTCATCGGCGCGGGATCGCCCGGCCAAGACTTTGGGCGGTCGCGGCTTGGGTCCGGCCTAATCGCCGCAAGCGCCCCTAACGGCCTGTTCGGCTTGGGAAACATGACACTGGAGCCGACCAGCGCCATTGGCTAGGGTCTCGCTTCGCGCGCCGGTCCGGCGCTGTCTTCCAGGTGGCAAAGTCAAGCAACGGATGGGTCCGCGTTTCCTTTATGCCCTCATCGTGGGGACGGCGATCATCGCCTCGCTCGCCTTGCGGGTCTGGGATCCTACCCCGGTCGCGCGGCTGAGGTCGCTCGTGTTCGACGCCTATCAGCGCGTCAACCCGCGCGCCTTCGATCCTGCTCTCCCGGTGCGCATCGTCGACATCGACGAGGACTCGTTGAAAGCGGTGGGCCAATGGCCCTGGCCGCGCACGGTGCTCGCCGATCTGGTGGACAAGCTCGCTTCGAGTGGCGCGGCCGTGATTGGCTTCGACTTGGTCTTTCCCGAGCCCGACCGCATGTCGCCCGCCAACACTTTGCGCTTCTGGCCGAACTCTGAGGCGCTGGCCGGCTTGCGCGAGGAAGTCGAGAAGCTGCCCTCCAACGACCAGGTGTTCGCCGAGGCAATCGGCAAGGCGCCGGTGGAGCTCGGCTTCATCGCCGCGCCGCAAGGCACGTCCATCCCCGAGACCAAGGCCGGCTTCGCCCATGGCGGCGACGATCCGAAGTTGTTCGCTCCTTATTATCCCGGCGCCGCGGCGAGCCTCAAGGAACTGCAGGACCAGGCGAAAGGCGCAGGCTCGCTCAACTGGATCCCCGAACACGATCAGATTATCCGTCGCATGCCCATGCTGATCCGGGTCGGCGACACGCTCTATCCCTCCTTTGTCGCCGACATACTGAGGCTCGCCCAAGGCGCATCGACCTTTGTCGTAAAGTCCTCGGGCGCGAGCGGCGAGAAGGCTTTCGGCGAGAAGACCGGCATCGTCGGCATCAAGGTCGGCGATTTCGAGGTGCCGACCGAAGCCAACGGGCAGATGTGGATCAGGTTCACCCCGGAGTCCAAGGATCGCTATTTGCCGGCCTGGAAAGTGCTCAATGGCGAGATCGGCGCCGACGAGCTCGCGGGGCGAATTTTGATCATCGGCACCAGCGCGGCGGGCCTGCTCGATTTGAGAGCGACGCCGCTCGAAGCCTCGGTTCCCGGCGTCTCCCTCCATGCCCAGGCCATCGAGCAGATCTTGCAAGGCGCCTTCCTGCAACGCCCGGATTTCGCCACGCCTGCCGAACTCCTCTATATTCTCGTGCTCGGCCTCGTCATCGCCTTCCTCATTTATCGCATGGGCGCGCTCGGCAGCGCCGTGCTCGGCGGCGCCGCGGTCGCCGCGGTGATCGGCATCTCCTGGTATGCCTTCGACGCCTTTGGCTGGCTGGTCGATCCGATCTACCCGGCCATCGCGCTTACCGCGATCTATCTCGTCGGCACGCTGGTGGTGTTCTTGCGCACCGAGCGCGAGCGCAACCGGGTGCGCCACGCCTTCTCGCATTACATGGCCCCGGCGCTGGTCAAGCGGCTCGCCGACGACCCGTCGCGGCTGAAGCTCGGCGGCGAGACCCGCGACATGACCCTGCTGTTCAGTGACGTGCGCGGCTTCACCGGCATCTCGGAAGGTCTCGACGCCGAGGAGCTCACCCGCTTCCTCAATTCCCTGTTCACCCCCTTGAGCAACATCATTCTCGATGAGCAGGGCACCATCGATAAGTTCATGGGCGACGCGGTGATGGCCTTCTGGAACGCGCCGCTCGACGACAACTTGCATCCGGCCCATGCCTGCAGCGCCGCGCTGCGCATGATGCGCGAGATGAAGACCCTGAACGAGCGCTGGCGCGACGAGGCGGAAGCCAAAGGCAGGCCGTTCAAGCCGGTGCAGCTCGGCATCGGCCTAAACACCGGAGTTTGCTGCGTCGGCAATCTTGGCTCGGACACGCGCTTCGACTATTCGGTGATCGGCGACAACGTCAATGTGGCGTCGCGGCTCGAAGGACAATCGAAAACCTACGATGTCGGCACCGTGGTCGGCCAGTCCACCACCGCACGGGCGCCGGATTTCGCCTTCCTCGAGCTCGATCTCTTGAAGGTGAAGGGCAAGACCGAGGCCACGCGGATTTTTGCCCTGCTTGGCGACAGCGCGCTCAAGCAATCGCCGGGCTTCATCGCGCTGGCCGAGCGGCACGGAGAATTTCTCGCCCGCTTCCGCGCCAAGGACTGGGACGCGGCCGAAGCCCTTAGCCGCGAATGCGAGAAATTGAATACGTCACGCCTCGATCGGCTCTACGCGCTCTATCGCGAGCGCATCGACTATTTCCGGATCAACCCTCCCCCACCGCACTGGGACGGCACGGCCGAGGCCATGTCGAAATAGCATGCCTCAGATCGCTCTCCTCGCCCTTGCCGCCGTCGCCGTGCTGATGTTCAAGCACGCGGTCGCCGATTTCTATCTCCAGAACGCCTATCAATATTTGAACAAAGGGACCTACGGCCATCCAGGCGGCGTCATCCATGCCGGCATCCATGTCGCCCTCACGCCGCTGGTCTATCTGGTGCTGCTTCCGGGCTCCCTGCTGATGGCCGGCGCCATCGCCCTCGGCGAGTTCGTGCTCCATTATCACATCGATTGGGCGAAGGAGCAGATCACCCGCCGCAATAGCTGGACCCCGCAGAACAGCGGCTTCTGGCATGCGCTCGGCACCGACCAGCTGCTCCACGGGCTGACCTATCTCGCCATCGTCGCCGTGCTCATCGCCGCAGCGGCGGTCTAGAGCAGCGCGGAGATTTCCCGATTGGCGAATTCCAGGCGATCCGACAGCAGCCTGATGATCAGCTTGTGCAGCGCCGCCGCGGCGGTCGGGTCCTCGGCCTGCATCTGATCGAAGGCCTTCTGCGTCAGCCGGTAGATCACCGTCGGCTCCTCGGCCACTACGCTCGCCGTCCGCGGCACGCCGCGATAAAAGCCCATCTCTCCCACCACCGTGTGGCCGATCATGCGCCTGAGCCGGATCGGTCTTCCATGCTCGTCGATGATGGTGATGGCGACGCAGCCCGAGGCCTGGAGCACGACCGAGTTGGCGGGCTCGCCCTGATGGAACAGAAACTCCCCGTTGTTCAGCTCTTGGCGCTCCATGTACGAGGCGATGCGCGCGAAATCGAGCGTGCCGCCGAATTCCGACGCCAGCCAGCTCTCGAAGCTGTGGGTCGAGGCGGCGCCGACCTCGTGATGCATGAGGAGCATGTCTTCGCACCACTCGATTGCCTCGTTACGGCTGCCGAACACCTGGTGCGACCGCGTGCTGCCGAAAAAGCCCGCGCGCTCGAAACTCACGCGCATGCTCTCGCTCAAGCCCGAGAACCCGAGCGTGACGTCCTGTTCCTCGCAATAGTTGCGCAGCTTGACCAGGCTCAGCACCGCTGAAGTGTCGAGTCCGGGCACGGAGCTGAAGTCGAGCACCACATAGCCGACCGGCTTTTCCCGCTGGCCCTCGATGGTGCCCTTGATGCGCTCGAACAGTCCGTTGGAGGAACCGAAGAAGATGAAGCCCGACAGCCAAAACACATGGACGCGCTTGCCCTCCTCGCGCAGCAGGCGTGTCTGCTCCGGCGAGCGCTCGACATTGCTGGAGAACTCCTGGCGCGTGAGGTGACGCCTGATCACGCCGATGCGGCTATAGCTCAGCGCGAACATCAAACAGGCGCCGATGACGCCGACCACGACGCCCATGAAATATCCGAAATTGATGATGACCAGGGTCATCAACCCGGTCAGCGCCCATTCCGTCCACGAGCTTTGCGCCGGCGCCTCCCAGAGCTCGATAATGATCACCGCGCCGAGATAAGCCAGCATCCCACCGAGAATGGTCTTCGGCACGAAGCTGCCGACATCGGCGCCGGAGAACAATATGGCCGCGCAGACCACGCCGACGATGGCGCCGGCCCATCGCGTCGTCGCTCCCGTTTCGTCGAGCAACAGGCAGGCATTCATCGACAGCGAGCCCGCCAAAGCCGCCGAACACGGAGGCGAGCAGATTGGCGAGGCCGTTGGAGCGGAATTCCTGGTCGAGATCGGCGGTCTTCTGCCGCGCCACCTCCAGGCTGGAAACGTCAAGCAACAGCGCGATGGCCATGACGCCGCAAAACGAGCCGATCTCGGCGCTGCTCGCGGCGATCACACCCCAATCGACCTGTTGCCCCAGGAGCGCGCCGGCCGGCCACCATAGCGTCAGCTCGCCGAGACTGGGCAGGAACCAGGCGCTGCGCACCGTGTCGTCGCCGACCAGGGCAAACAGGCTGCCGTCGAGAACGATGAGGAAGGCGAAGAAAGCGACCGGCAATGCCAGATAATTGGGGACCCATCGGCCGAGCAGCGGGATGGCGACGGCAAACAGCGCGCCAATCAGAATTTGCGGGCCATAGAGATTTGAGTAGAGGACCTCCCAGCTCGAAGGGGACAGCGACAGGTTGGTTTGCGTGACCACCTCCATGCCGCCCGTGATGAGCAGAAGGCCCGAGGCGGCAAGGAAGCCGCCGATCACCGGGTAGGGAATGAAGCGCAGCCACTGGCCCAGGCGCAGCGCGCCGACGCCATACAGCAGGATGCCGGTCAGAAACGTGCTGACCGAAAGCGCGACGAGCACATTGACGATGATGGTCGGGGTGCTTGCACCCTTGGCGGCGAGCGCGGTGGCGATCGAGGCCGCCAGCACGCTCATCACCGCCACGGCCGGAGAGTTCCGGACCGCCGATTACCGGCGAGAAGGTGGAGGTCACCGCGATCACCACGCAGGTGACCACCGTGCCCATGATCAGCCCGGCCAGGCCAAGCGAAAAGCCGCCGGCAAGGTCGCCGGTGAAGATGAGGGCGGCGAAGGAGATGCAATAGGCGATCTGCACCACGGCCGAGATGGCGCCCGCCATGGCGTCCCGACCGAGCGTTGAGGCTTCGATATTGCGCGGGCGGCGGAGCGCCAGATTCGCGAGCAGCGACAAGGGCGTTATGGGGGAAGCTTCCGGTTACGTTTGCCCGATCATGGCTGGCGACGGCCGCAATGGCAAGCCGCCGCTCGGAAGCGCCGCGCTAAGCCGGGGAACGCCTCAGGCGTTCGGCCAGCGCGCGCATCACCGAGATGGCGAAAAACGGCGTCTCGTGCACCAGGAACAGGAAGCTTCGTTCGGAGATGGGAGCAACCTCGCAGGCCGTCTTGGCGCGCGCCGTGGCCGCGCGCGGCGATCCGTCAATGAGGGCCATCTCGCCGAATATGCCCCCGGCCGACAGGGTCTCGACGATTTTGCCGTCACGCTCGACCTCGACCTCGCCGGAGCGGATCACGTACATGTTGTCGCCCTTGTCGCCCGCGGCAAAGATAATCTGGCCCGGCTGATAAGAAGCGGGAGGAAATCCCGCATTGGCGAGAAGTTGGAAGTCGATTGCAGCCATCGTCATGCGCCTGCCTCCTGGCTCCGGTCGGGCGAATTTGATCGGCACTCTATGAAGGTCTTGTGACGATACTATAAAAGCCGCCCTGCCCCGACGCTAGACTGGGCTTGCCTGCGGAGTCCATTGAGCGATGTCGATGGACTTATCCACCGCCCATCTGCCGGGCCTGCCGGGCTCGCTGCTGGCGCTGGCCATCAGCGCATTGAATTTGGCCCTCGGCATCAAGGTAAAACCCAGACTGCGCAGATGGCCGCTATCGCGCTTGCCGTCGTTCAGCACAAAGCCCCATTTCTGCAAATGCGCGCTAAGCGTGACGAGGCCGACTTTAGACGCGTCCGGCTGCCGCGCGAACATGGATTCGGTGACGAACGCGTTGCCGACCGCGACCCCGTAAAGCCCTCCGACCAGCTTGCCGGCCCGATCCCAGACCTCGACCGAATGCGCGTAGCCGGCCTCGTGCAGAGCGTCATAGGCCTCGATGATGTCCGGCCTGATCCAGGTCAAGCGCGGCCGTCCGGCGCGGGGCTCGGCGCAAGCCCGGATCACGGCGTCGAACGCAGTGTCGAACGTCACCTCGAACTGTTTGAGCCGCAGCAGGCGCCGCGTGGTCTTGGCGATATGAACGTCGTCCGGCGAGCAGACCATGCGCTGCGATGGCGCCCACCATTTCTGCGGTCCGACATGGGCGAACGGAAAAAGACCTTTGGCATAGGCGGCCATCAGCGTAGGCACGCTCAGATCGGTGCAAATGCCCGCCAGCCCGTCGGGATGGGTCAAGGCCGTGTCGGGATCGGGCAGCGCGCCGGGCGGAAGCCCATGGCCGGCATAATGCCTGGCGAGCATGGCCAGCGTCGCCGGCACGCCGTAGAGCCGCGGCGGCTTGAGGCTCCACAGCAGACCAAGCGCCCAGCGCCGCAGCATGCCGCCGAACGGCTCGTGGGCCCCGCGCTGCGCCACTGATGGGGGCCGCGCCGCCACGCTTCGCGATTGCCGGTCGATCAAAGTCACGCCGTCCTCCGGCTTATGGGATGAACGCAATCTGCAAGCGCCATGCCGCAAGCGCCAAGCGGAACCGTGCCAAAACATCAATTTCATCGGGTTAACGGCGGCACCGCCGTCGCGCGCCAACAACCGCTCGGCGTGGTTAATCCGCGCCGAGGCGCTTACGCGCCGTGCGACCTCACGCGCGCCACCGCATCGAGCCAGCCGCCATAGCGCGCCTCCCGCTCGGTCTCGGTCATTCTCGGCTCGAACGCCCGCGCCGGGGCCCAGGCCTTCTCCAGTTCGTCCGCGTCGCCGAAGAAACCAACGGCCTGGCCGGCGTGGTAGGCCGCGCCCAGCGCCGTGGTCTCGGGGTTCTGCGCCACCTCGATGCGCTGGCCGAGAATGTCCGCGAGCCGTTGCATCAGCCAACCATTCGCCGTCATGCCGCCGTCGACCCGCAAGGCGGCCGGCGCCGGAATGCCGCTCACCGCCATGTCCTGCCGCATGGCGGTGAGGAGATCGCGGGTCTGGAAGGCGACCGCCTCCAGCCCCGCCGCCACGACATCGGCCTTCGATGCGGCGCGCGTCAGCCCGAGAATGGCAGCCCGCGCGCTCGCATCCCAGAACGGCGCGCCCAGTCCCTGAAAGGCGGGAACCAGATAGACGCCCGAATTGGGGTCGGCATCCCGCGCCAGGGCCTCGCTCTCCGCGGCCGAGGCGATGAGACCGAGGCTGTCGCGGAGCCATTGCACCGTGGCGCCGGCCATGAAAATCGCGCCCTCGAGCGCGTAGGTCCGTCGCCCCTCGAGCTGATGGAAGATGGTCGACAACATGCGCGTGGCCGACGCCACTTTCTCCGCGCCGGTATTGGCCAGCACGAAGCAGCCGGTGCCGTAGGTCGCCTTGAGCATGCCGGGCGTGAAGCAAGCCTGCCCATAGGCCGCGGCCTGCTGATCGCCGGCCACGCCAGTGATTGGGATGGAGATGCCGAAATGCGCAAGCTCGGTGTGGCCGAACTCGCTCTGGCTGTCGCGCACCTCCGGCAGCATGGCGCGCGGCACGCCAAGCCGGTCGAGCAGCCGGTCGTCCCATTGGCCGGTTCTGATATCGAAGAGTTTGGTGCGGGCGGCGTTGGTCGCGTCGGTTAAGTGCGATCTGCCTCCGGTCAGCCTGAACAGGAGGAAGCTGTCGATGGTGCCGAAGCACACTTCGCCCGCTTCGGCGCGGGCGTCGAGGCCCGGCACGTTCCTGAGCAGCCAGGCAAGCTTGGTCGCCGAGAAATAAGGATCGATGACGAGCCCGGTCGCTTCCGCGACATGCGCGCCCCAACCTTCATGGGCGAGCTCCGCGCACAGTTCGGCGGTACGGCGGTCCTGCCAGACGATGGCGTTGGCGAGCGGCTTGCCGGTCGCCCGCTCCCACACCAACGTGGTCTCGCGCTGATTGGTGATGCCGATGGCCGCGACCGGGCTCCCCCGGCTTCGCCGAGCACGGCGTTGCCGACGTGAAGCACCGATCGCCAGATTTCCTCCGCATCGTGCTCCACCTGCCCCGGCGCGGGATAGATCTGCGTGAGCGGCAGTTGTGCGATGGCGCGCGCCCGGCCCTCGCGGTCGAACAGGACGGCGCGCGTGCTGGTCGTCCCCTGATCGATGGCGAGCACGAAAGCGTCGTCGTTCATCTCGGCTCTGGCCGCGCTGTTTGGCTCGCGATCCAGCCGCAATATTCGGCGCTGCCGCCCTCGGTCGGCAGCACCAGCAGCGCCGGCAGCTCGTACGGATGGAGCCGCTTGGTCTCGGCAAGCACGGCCTCGGTCAGCGACGCCCGCGTCTTGACGATCATGGCGACCTCGCTCGCCTCCTCGCGCGCGCCCTGCCACTCGAATATCGAGATCATGCCGGGAAACATGTTGACGCAGGCCGCCAGCCGGGCCGCCACCAGCGCATCGCCCACTCGCTTCGCGTCCTCCAGGCTCGGGAAGGTCGTATAGATCAGGACCGGCCGCTCGTCGTTCGCCATGAATTCACCATTCGCCCCTAATTCTAGAGACTTGCATTTGCCGGGCACGGTCGCATTTATAGTGCCCGCTGCTCAAGCCCGCTCCAAGCGCCGCGACAGGACCATGGTTAGCTTCGATAAAATCGCCTTCGTTGCCAGCGAGACCAAAGAGGCGCAAGCGGCGCTCGCCAAGCTGGCCAAGCGCTACGGCAATGCCGCGGCCGGCCAGGCCGACGCCATCGTCGCGCTTGGCGGCGACGGTCTGATGCTGCAGACCATGCACCGCCATCTCAATAGCCGCGTGCCGATCTACGGCATGAATCGCGGCTCGGTCGGCTTTCTGCTCAACGACTATCGCGAGACGAGCCTCAAGGAGCGGCTGGCCAAGGCCGAGGTCACCATCATCCATCCGCTGCGCATGACCGCGCACGACGAGCACGGCGCCACCCATGAGGCGCTCGCCATCAACGAGGCATCCCTGTTCCGGCAAATCTACCAGGCCGCCAAGCTCAAGATCTCGGTCGACGGCACGGTCCGCCTCGACGAGCTCATTTGCGATGGCGTGCTGGTGTCCACGCCGGCCGGCTCGACCGCTTACAATCTCTCGGCGCACGGCCCGATCCTGCCGATCAATGCGCCGCTGCTGGCGATGACTCCCATCAGCCCGTTCCGCCCGCGGCGCTGGCGCGGCGCCCTGCTCCCCAACGACGCCAAGGTCATGATCGAGGTGCTCGAGCCCGACAAGCGCCCCGTCAGCGCCGTGGCCGACCACACCGAGTTCCGCGACGTGATCAAGGTCGAGGTGATGGAGGAAAGCGGCATCGATATCTTCATGATGTTCGATCCCGGCCACACCCTCGCCGAGCGCATCCTGGCGGAGCAGTTCGGCTATTGAGCTGCGCCGTGCGCGCCCGGCCGCGGCAGCGTGAACACTTCGTCGATCACCGCATAATCGCCGTAGCCCAGCCGGGCGATCGGCTTGAGCCTGGTGACATCGACCTTGCCGTCGATGATCACTTCGTCGGCGATGTGCACGCCAACGACCTGGCCGAGCACGATGGCATGTCCGCTCGGTGAGCCATCCCGCCCCGGCAGATCGATGGTCCGCCAATAGCGGCATTCGAACGCGACCGGCGATTCCTTCACGCGCGGCGGCGCCACCAATCGCGACGGCGCGGGTGTAAGCCCCGCCAGCCGCATCTCGTCGACCTCCGGGCCGACTGCCGCCGAGGTGCGGTTCATCGCTTCGCGCAGATCGTAGGTGGCGAGCGAGCAGACGAACTCGCCGGTCTCCTCGGCGTTGCGCTGGCTGTCCTTGCGGCCACCGGAGGCAAACATCACGAAATGCGGGTCTTCGGAGACGGCGTTGAAGAAGCTGTAGGGGGCGAGATTGACGACGCCGTTCCGGCCGAGCGTCGAGATCCAGCCGATCGGTCGCGGCGCGACCAGCGCCTTGAATGGATCGAGCGTGAGACCATGACTATTGGCGACCGCGTCGTAGAACATCGAACTCTTTCCGGCGGCGTTACGGACGCCAGGCCGCGACGATCTCGGCCAACGCCGGCCGCTCGCGCTCCTCGGGCTTCTCCTTGGGCGTGCCAATATAGACGAAACCGGCCACCCGTTCGTTGTCGGCAAGTCCAAGGGCTTGGCGTATGCCGGGACTATAGCCGCACCACTCGGTGATCCATTGCGCGCCATAGCCGAGCGCCGTGGCGGCGACGATCAGATTCTGGCAGGCGGCGCCGGCCGAAAGGATCTGCTCCCATTCCGGCGCGGCCGGATTCTTGACCACGCGCGAGATCACGGCGATGACCAGCGGCGCGCGCAAGAAGCGGTTCGCCTCGTTCTCGAGCCGGAACGCGCCGGGGTCGGTCTCCTCGGCGCGGCAGACCGCGGCGAGAACCTTGCCGAATGCGGCGCGCGCCTCGCCCTGAAACAGGAGAAAGCGCCACGGCACGAGCTTCTTGTGGTCGGGCACGCGCGAGGCAGCCCTCAGCATCAGCTCGAGTTCCGCCGGGTTCGGGCCGGGCTCGGCCAGGGCGTTGGCGGACACTGAGCGGCGGGCAAGCAGGAGGTCTAGGGTTGGATTGGTCATGGCCTGGAGGCGATGGGGGAAGGTCGCGTTCCTATCCTGAAAACCGGTCCCGAACAATGCCGGAAGGGCGCAAGGCGGGAGGCGCGGTGACCCGCCTAAGCACCCCAAATCGGCCTCATTCTCAACGGATTTTCGGCCCGTTGTGCGTGCCGGAAACGGGGTATAACAGCTTGCGGCCGATTGATCGGAGCGATCACCATGAGGGGGACATGCTGCGCGGGGCTTAGGCTTTTGCTTTTGCCCGCCGCTCTGCTTGGAGCGGGCCCCGCCGCAGCCGTAGATGCCCCCACCCCCACCATCGTCGTGCTCGACGCTTCGAGCAGCATGGCGGCCAAGATCGGCGGCGCCAGCAAGATCTCTTCGGTGCGGACCGCGCTCGGCCAGGCGCTGGGAGTTTACGGCGATCGCCTGTCGTTCGGGCTCGTTGCCTTCGGCCATCGCAAGGCCTCGAATTGCGCCGACAGCGAAGTCCTGGCCAAGCCCGGTGAACTCACTTTCGCCACGCAGGGCAAGCTGCTCGACAGATCAAGCCGAAAGGTCAGTCTCCCGTCGCCGCGGCGATAAGCGACGCCGCCAAGTCCGCGCCCACGCCAGGCAGGCTCGACATCGTCCTCATCGCCGACGGCGGCGACAGCTGCGACGCCGATATCTGCGCGACCGCTGCCGCGTTGAAGGATAAGTCGCCGTCGCTCCGCATCCATGTGGTCGGCTTCACCGACAAGGCCGATGACATGAAGCCCCTGAGCTGCCTCGCCGAGGCGACCGGCGGAACCTTCGCCGTCGCCACCAATGAAGGCGAGTTCAAGCAAGGACTGACCAACGCGCTCGATGCCGTCGCCGCGCCGGGGTCGCCGGCTCAAGCCGTCGCCGCCGAGGCCGGCCAAGCCGCGCCGGAGATGGCGTCGCTGCCGGCGGGGGTGGCGACCGCCCAGCCCATCGACCTTGAGGCCCAGGCTTTCGGCCGAGGCGCCTCAAGCACCCGAGACCGGAACGGTCGAAGAGGCGCTGCCGCCGGGCGCGACCGCCACCAAGCCGATCGATCTCAGCACCAAGTCGGCCAAACCCGCCGCCGCGCCGGCGCCGCCGGCGGAGGAAGCGGGCCGCGAGACGGCGGTGCATAAATCCGCATCCTCTCTCCCCAGTCCCGCTCCTCCCGCTCCCGCCGACAAGCCCCCCGCGCCCGCGTCGGACGCGCCTCCGGTGCAAGTCGTGCAATCCGTGCCGATCGCCCCGCCCGAACCGCCGCCCGCGCCGGCCGTTGTCGCCACGGCCGCGACCGGCGAGCGCGCCGCAAATCCAACTGCCGGTCCCCGTCACCTTCAAAGCCCTGGTCAGCGAGCAAGGGCCGCGACTGCAGGCCGGGCTGACCTGGCGCGTCTATGCGTCGAAGACCTCGCCGCAGGGCAGCGGCTTCAAGCTGCTCAGCACCCACCGCGAGGCCATGCCGACCGCCGCGCTGGTTCCCGGGGAATATCTGGTCAATGCCGCTTACGGCCTCTCCAATCTCACCAAGAAGATCAAAGTTGAGAGTGGCCGCTCGCTCGAGGAAACCTTTGTCCTCAACACCGGCGGACTGAAGCTTGCCGCCGTGCTGCCCAACGGCGAAGCGCTGACCGACAGCGCGGTTCGCTTCGACATCCTCTCGGACGAGGAGGATCAGTTCGGCAATCGGCAAATGATTCTCCACAACGCCAAGCCCGGCATCGTCACGCGGCTGAATGCCGGGGCCTACCGCATCGAAAGCCTCTATGGCGACACCAACGCCAAGGTGCGCGCCGACGTGACGGTCGAGCCCGGCAAGGTCACCGAGGCGACCCTCAAGCAGACCGGCTCGAAGACCACCTTCAAGCTCGTCCAGTCGCTCGGCGGCGAGGCGCTGGCCGACACCAAATGGACCATCCTCACCTCGGCCGGCGACGTGGTGAAGGAGAATGCCGGCGCGTTGCCGACCCACATTCTGGCGCCGGGCAGCTATGCCGTGGTCGCCGACCATGGCGGCTCGAGCTACACGCGCAAATTCAGCATCGAGTTGGGCGAGCCCAAGCAGGTCGAGGTGGTGGTCGACGACGGACCGACCTCGCCGGAGGAGCTCAAGGCGCTCACCGATCCGCCCGAGCCCCCGCCCGTGCCGGCCGGCGGCGTCGTGGCCGGCGACGGCGTAGCCCCAGCGCCGGAAGCGGGAGCGGGAGCGGCCTTCGACGGCTTCTCGCCGACCAAGCCGGCCGACCCCAATGCCCCGCTGATCAATCCCGGCGTCCTGCTCCGCCCCTCGCGCTAGGCGCATCGGTTCTCCTACCTCTCTCGTCGTTCCCTCTTTTCTTCGTCATTGCCGGGCTGGTCCGGGCATGACGAATGAATGCGATTTAACGCAGCACAAATTTTCTCGCCGCACGACAGCGCGAGACATGAGGGGGATGGCGCGCCGAAAGACGCAAACCTATGGTTCCGCGATCCTTGCGGACCACGGCAGGCGCCTCGCAGCGCGCCAGTTGCGACGTTATCCGGAGCCGGCCCCGCTTTCGCCGTAAGTGTCCCGCCGCCGTCCTTTGTCCTGTTGGGGTTCCTCTCTCCGCGAACTCTTCGCCGTCGAGAGAGGCGACAGCCGGCGTTTGAAATAGACCTTACGGTCGTCAGCCAGCTCCTGGCGGGGCCTCGTAGTGGACCCGGGGGGAGCCCGACACCGCCCCGGGAGCCAGCTCGCGTAAGCCGGCCCGCAGGGACACCGCACCCCGTCCCGCTTTCGCAACGCCTCGCGACAGCGCCCCTTAAGAGGACGAGGTGATGCCGAATGTAAGCGACATTTGGATGCCGGGGATTTTGTGGGGAAAGCTCGCCACACTGTCGTCATTCCGGCGAAAGCCGGAATCCAGGGCGACAGGCTCCGAGTTTGCGGCCCCTGCCCTCCTGCGTTCGCCGGGGTGACGGAGCACTTCGCTCGCCGCTAAGCTTTGTGCGGTCGCGCGTATGCGGCTTTGCGAGCGCGGGCGCGATAGGCTTCGGCCAGGCGCTCCTGCCGCGATCCCATCAGCAAGTCGTCGTCGGCGAGATGTTGGAGCTGGAGCAGCCGCTCCTCCACCGCCCCGTGACTGACGATCTCGCCCGAGCCGAGAATATGCCCGACCTCGACTCCGGCCTCGGCCAGAGCGCGCCCGACCAACAGGCAGCGATGGCAGTCGAGCGGGTCTGCCTCCGAGCACATAGCCGCGACTCGATTCTGCGCCGCCGCTTCCATCAGTTGCGCCAGCCCGGCGCGAAAATCGGGCGACGCCGCCATCTTCTCGTAATCCGCTCTCCCCTGCGTATACAGCTCCGCCTGTTCGGGGCGGCCGCCCAGCTCCTTGCCGAGAAACACATAGCCGATGTTCTGCGCCGCAAGCGACGCCGCCAAGGCGCTCTTGTTGAATTGCGGCGAGAAGCGCGAGACCGGCGCCGAGCGCACATCCGCCACGGCCGTCACCTGCCCCGCTTCTAGCAGCGCCAGGAACCGCTCAAGGGAGTGGCGGGAATGCCCGATGGTCAGGATGGTTGGTGATGAACGCATCAAATCTCATCTGTCATGGCCGGGCTTGTCCCGGCCATCCACGTCTTTGCTAATCTGTAGCGAAATTCGTGGATGCCCGGCACAAGGCCGGGCATGACGGGTTTGAGTATTATTATGCCGCCGCGGCAGAGTGCGTGCGCTGATCCGGCGGCACCGCCTCGCTGGTGAGCATGCGGACCGCCGCATCCAGGCTCATCACCTGCTGCTCCTGGCTGCCCAGCCGCCGCACCGACACGGTGCTCTCCTCGGCCTCGCGCTTGCCGACCACCAGCATGACCGGGATCTTGGCGAGCGAATGCTCGCGCACTTTGTAATTGATCTTCTCGTTGCGGAGATCGGCCTCGGCCCTGAGCCCTGCTGCCTTCAGCGCCGCCAGCACCTCCTCGGCATAATCGTCGGCATCCGACACGATGGTGGCGACCATGGCCTGCACCGGCGCGAGCCACAGCGGCAGATGCCCGGCATGATGCTCGATGAGAATGCCGGTGAAGCGCTCGAGCGAGCCGAACATGGCGCGATGGATCATCACCGGAACGGCCTTCTCGCCGTCTGGGCCGATATAGAACGCGCCGAGCCGCATCGGCATGTTCAGATCGACCTGGATCGTGCCGCACTGCCAGTCCCGCCCGATGGCGTCGCGCAACACATATTCGAGCTTGGGTCCGTAGAACGCGCCCTCGCCCGGATTGAATTCGTAGGTCAGGCCGACAGCCTCGACCGCGCGTTTCAACGCGGCCTCGGCCTTGTCCCACACCGCGTCGGCGCCGACCCGCTTGTCGGGCCGGTCGGCGAACTTGATGAGCACGTCCTCGAAGCCGAAATCGCGATAGATCGACAGCATCTGCTCGTTGAGCCGCACGCATTCCTCGGTGATCTGCTCCTCGGTGCAGAAGATATGCGCGTCGTCCTGGGTGAAGTGCCGCACGCGCAGCAATCCGTGCAGTGCGCCGGACGGCTCGTAGCGATGCACCTTGCCGAACTCGGCGATGCGCAAGCGGCAGGTCGCGATAGCTCTTCAGCCCGTGCTTGAAGATCTGCACATGGCCCGGACAGTTCATCGGCTTGCAGCAATAGATCCGCTCGTCCGGCGTCTCGGTGATGTACATGTTCTCGGCGAACTTCTCCCAGTGACCCGATTGCTCCCACAGCGTGCGGTCGAGCATGTCGGGTGAATTCACCTCCCTATAGCCCCACGCCTGCTGGCGGCGGCGCATATAGCCGATCAGCGCCTGGAACAGCGCCCAGCCCTTGGGGTGCCAGAACACCGCGCCCGGCGCCTCTTCCTGGAAGTGGAACAGATCCATCTCCCGGCCCAGGCGGCGGTGGTCGCGCCTCTCGGCTTCCTCGATCTGGGTGAGATAGGCCTTGAGGTCCTCCTCGCTCGCGAACGCCGTGCCGTAGATGCGCTGGAGCATCGGGTTGTTCGAATCCCCGCGCCAATAGGCGCCGGCGATCTTCAGCAGCTTGAAGCCCTTGCCGACCTTGCCGGTCGAAGTCATATGCGGTCCACGGCAGAGATCGAGCCACTCGCGTTGCGAATAGATCTTGATGTCGTCGCCTTCGGGAATGGCGTCGATCAGCTCGAGCTTGAAGACTTCGCCCTTCTCTTTGAACAGCTTCTTCGCCTGTTTGCGCTCCACGACCTCGCAGCTGAACGGCGAGTCGCGGGCGATGATCTCGCGCATCTTGGCTTCGATCTTGGGCAGATCGTCGGGCGTGAACGGCTCGTCGCGCGCGAAGTCGTAATAGAAGCCGTTCTCGATCACCGGGCCGATGGTCACTTGCGTGCCGGGATAGAGCTCCTGCACGGCCTCGGCCATCACATGGGCCGCGTCGTGGCGGATCAGCTCGAGGCTTTCGGGATCGGTCCGCGTGAGGAATTTGATGGCGGCGTCGCCTGTGATCGGCGCGGCGAGGTCGGCCAGCTTGCCGTCGAGGCTCATCGCCACCGTGCGCTTGGCGAGCGAGGGCGAGATCGACTTGGCGATGTCGAGGCCGGTGGTGCCGGCAGGCACCGCGCGCTTGGCGCCATCGGGAAATGTCAGGGAGATTTGCGACATGTCATCTGCTCCTCTCACTCCTGCGTACCAGCGCAGGTAAGAGATCGATTGAAGGCGTGCGTTTTAGCCGGAATTCATGCCGCTGTCACGGGGGCCGATCCAGCTTCCATAGCGCCACGGCGCGAACGGGTGGTGCGTGCCGCTGAGGTCGGGCACCGGATCGAAACCGTGGCTGCCCCAGGGATGGCAACGGCTGAGCCGCGCCAGCGTGAGCCAGCCGCCCTTCCAGGCGCCGTTCTTGTCGATGGCGTCGCGCGCATAATCGGAGCAGCTCGGCAGATGCCGGCAGTTGACCCCCAGCAGCGGCGAGATGGTGAGCCGGTAGACCGCAATCGGCGCAAGCAGCACCGCCTTGGCGATCCGCGCACCGACCGATCCGCTCTCCGCCCGGGAGACTATCTTAGACATGCGCTTGCGACCGTGACGCCGCGGCGCGCCGAGCCTCGATCTGGGCGATCGCATCCTCGACCGCGTCGAATACCAGCAGGGTGGAGGGATGGCGCGCCTTGTACTCGCGCACCGGCACCAGCGCCGCGAGATCGCTCCATTTGCCGTCGGGCGGCGGCCCGCCCTCTTTCAGCATCTTCCGCATCGCGGCGCCCACCGCGCGCAACTCCGCCGCGGTGGACCCGATCACCTCGCGGCCCATCACCGAAGCGGCCGACTGGCCGAGCAGGCAGGCCTTCACCTTCTGGCCATAGTCGGTCACCACATCGCCCGCCATGGCGATATCGACGATAACCGTGCTGCCGCACAGCTTGGAATGGGCCGTTGCCGTGGCTTCCGGCATGGCCAGCCGCGCCGTCCGCGGCATGGCGGCGGCAAGTTCCAGGATGCGCTGGCTATAGATGTCTTCTGGCAGGGTCATGGGTCTCGGGGATCAGGCTCGCCTTGCAGGCTGAATTTACGCATTATATATGCAGCCCGGGCCAAGAATGAGAGGGCGCGAGCGGCAACGGCCTCGATCGGTTGTTGACGAGCGGGTTATACTATCCCAACTGAAGATGACTGAACGGCCCCGGGCCCTTACGCGTTAGGCTAGGCAAGGAAAGCTCCGAGATCTCATGGACGCTACCGTTAAGAAGCTGCGGACCAGGCCGCAGGCCGAAATCGGCCGCGGGCCCGGCATTGTGCGCCCGTCGCGTGAGCAGGCCGAGGAGGCCATCCGCACCATGATCGCCTATGCCGGCGACGATCCCGACCGCGAAGGTCTGCGCGAGACGCCGCGCCGGGTCACCAGCGCCTATGACGAGTTCTTCGCCGGCTATGGCGAGGACCCGCTCGAGGTGCTGTCGCGCACCTTCGACGAGGTGGCCGGCTATGACGACATCGTCATGCTGCGCGACATCGAAGTCCACTCCCATTGCGAGCACCACATGATTCCGTTCGTCGGCAAGGCCCATGTCGCCTATTTCCCGACCGACCGCGTGGTGGGCATCTCCAAGCTCGCCCGCGTGGTCGACGTGTTCGCGCGCCGTTTGCAGACGCAAGAGACCATGACCGCCCAGATCGCCGAGACCATCGACAAGGCGCTCAAGCCCAAAGGCGTGGCGGTGATGATCGAGGCGGTGCATCAATGCATGTCGATCCGCGGCGTGAAGAAGCCGAATGTCGCCACCATCACCACCCAGTTTACCGGCATCTTCAAAGAGGATCCGGCGCAGCAGGCGCGCTTCATGATGCTTGCGACCGAACGCGGCCGCGGCTGACGTCCGGCCCCGCGAAGGAGATCGCGGTGAGCAAGCCGACCGTTTTCCCGGCCCCCGGCAGCAAAGCCGATAGCGAGGAAGGGACCGTGTTCGCGCCGCGATTCGACGCCCACGGTCTGCTGCCGGTGGTCGCCACCTCCGCCGCGACCGGCGAGGTGCTGATGCTCGCTTATATGAACGAAGAGGCGCTGGCCCGCACCATCGCCACCGGCGAGGCCCATTATTGGTCGCGGTCGCGCGAACGCCTGTGGCGCAAAGGCGACGAAAGCGGCAGCGTTCAGCGCGTCGTCGAGCTGCGCACCGACTGCGACCAGGATGCGATTTGGCTGAAGGTGGAAACCGCGGGCACCGGCGCCGCCTGCCACACCGGGCGGAAGTCCTGCTTCTATCGCGTCGTCCCGCTCGGCGCCGAACCCCGCGGCGCACTGTCGCTGCGTTTCGTCGACGCGGAGCGACAGTTCGATCCAGATTCCGTTTACCGTCATGCTGGTGCCGCAAAGGGAACCTTAAAGAGTTCGGAGTAATATGTTCCGCGGCTAGATTCGCCGCATGCGGCCCCGCCGATTGAATTTTCGAAGGATGGTCGCCTGCGGCTTAACCGGCCGGACCTCCTGCGGCCTGGGCCCTGTCCATGGTGAGTACGACAAGACCGACCATTGGTATTGCCCTTGGCGGCGGGGCCGCGCGCGGCTGGGCCCATATCGGGGTGCTGAAGAGCCTGGTTGCCGCGGGGCTCGAGCCCGATATCATCGCCGGCACGTCGATCGGCGCGGTGGCCGGCGCCTGCTTCATCACCGGCCGGCTCGATGCGCTGGAGGACTTCGCCTGTACGCTGACCCGCCGGCGCATTTTTGGCTTCCTCGATATCAATTTCACCGGCTCGGGTCTGATCACCGGCCAGCGCCTGAACGCACGGCTGGAGCAGCATCTGCGCGACTTCACCATCGAGCGCCTGGAGCGGAAATTCGTGGCGGTCGCCACCGAGCTCGGCACCGGGCACGAGGTATGGCTCGACAAGGGCAGCCTGGTGAATGCGCTCCAGGCATCGTTCGCCCTGCCCGGCATTTTCCGTCCCGTGCAGATCAACGGCCGCTGGCTGATCGACGGCGCATTGGTCAACCCGATCCCGGTTTCGGTATGCCGCGCACTCGGCGCCCGCATCGTCATCGCCGTCAATCTCAGCAACGACGTCTTCAGCAAGGGAGCCGTGATTCACGATCAGGGAGCCTTCGCCGAGTCGCCGACGGCTACTGACGGCGCTGAGCTGCTCGGCAGCAATGGCCGCGCCGCCGTTCATCTTTTGCATCGGCAGATTTTTGGCAGAAGCAATGGCGCGCCCGGCATGTCGGCGGTGATGATGGATGCGATCCACATCACTCAGGACCGCATCGCGCGGTCGCGCCTCGCCGGCGATCCGCCCGACATCACCATCGGCCCGAAATTGGGCGACTTCGGACTGTTCGACTTCCATCGCGCCTGCGAGGCGATCGAACTCGGTCAGCGCGCTGCCGAGAAGCAGATCGACGAGATCAAGGCCGCGGTGCGGGCGCTCGCCGCCTGAGCATGATCCGGGAAACTTGCAACCGGTTTTCCGGCAAGATCATGCTCAAATAGATAGGCCTAGCCGGTGGCGATGTATTCCCGCATCGCCGCCGCTTCCATCTCCGCCTCGGCGATCCGCATTCTCACCACATCGCCGATCGACACGAGTCCGATCAGCCGGCCTCTTTCAACCACCGGCATGTGACGGAACCGGTGCGCTGTCATTTCCGCCATCAGCCGGTCGATGGTGTCGGCCTCGCGGCAGGTCACCACGGTCTTGGTCATGCACTGCTCGACCGGGTCTTTCAGCACCTTCGACCCAGCCCGCGAAATCTCGCGCACGACATCGCGCTCAGACACGATGCCGATCACTTTGCCGTCTGGGGCGGTAATGACAATGCAGCCGATGCCATGCATGCCGAGCAGCTTGGTGATTTCAAGCAGCGGCGTGTCGGGCGCGGTCGTGAACACCCCCCGGCCCTTCTGTTTCAGAATTGCAGCGACGTTCATACGCGTCTCCTCCAGTCCCGGGAGCTTTGGTCCCGTTGACTGCGACATTCTGTCCCGGACGCGAAAGACGCGCAAGAGTTTGGGGAAGCCCCGGGAATTCAAGCGCCTAGGAGGGCTGCGAACTATCCTCCGCGGGCTTGCCCTGGTCGAAGGCGCCGAAAATCAGCAAGCCGCACAGAAACCCGCCGATATGGGCCTCCCAGGCGATGCTGCCGGCCTCACCCGCGATCCTGACCGCGCTCAGGCCGAAATAGGCGTTGAGCGCCACCCAGAACAGGATGAATGCGACGATCCGCTTGTCGCTCAGGGTCTCTCCCAGGCTCATCAGCGGCGCCCCGAGAAAATCGGGCGTGCGCTGCCCTGGCAGACGCTTCGCCCTGAAGATGAATCTGAGCGCGCCCGCCATCTGGCCTGAGATCGCCGCCGAGGCACCGACCACCGGCGCCATGTCGCCATAGTGGAACAAGAGATGGGTGAACGCCCCGGCGATGCCGCACAACACCGAGAACGCGAGAAATCCGAGATCGCCCATGCGCCGCGCCACGGCGCTGCCGAACGCAAGCATCCAGAGCAAGTTCACCACCAGGTGCACCCAGCCCGCATGCACCACCATGTAGGTCACGAACGACGTGACCGCGGTGACATAGCCTCCCGGCAGATCGAGCGCGGCGCCGCTATAGCGCGCCGGAATGAATGCGAGTGCCAGCAGAAAGGTGAGATCCAATTCGTCCGGCAACAGCCCCCTGACGATTTGCACGCCGATCAGCAACGCTGCCACCCCGGCCACGCTGCGCGGAATGTTGAGGATGGGTTCAGACGCGGCCATGTCAGAGAGACCCTCGAAAGTCGCGCATCCCCGCCGGCGGAAACCATAATGGCCGACAGGAGCCCGCTCCATACGCGGTTCCGCGGACGCTGGCACACTCCCTGCAAAATTGGTCCACGAGCATTGGAAGCTCAGCCTTTGTGCCAAAGAGGGATGTTTACCTTGGCGTGGCGGAAGGTTGGGCGCGCGTTTGGGTACGGTGTAGCGTTTGGTGTCGGGTGGGATAATGCAGCAGCCAACGAGCCTGCAGCTTTACGCGTATTGGGATCGCGTGCGCAATGGGCGCTTTGCCCCCCGCCGGTTCGAGGTCGAGCCGGCGAAGATCGCCGCCCTGTTGCCGGAGACCTTCATTGTCGAAGGCGCCGGCCTGCTCGGATGCCGCTTTCGGCTGGCCGGCACGCGGATTTGCGAGCAGTTCGGGCGCGAGCTGAGAGGCGCCGACCTGTTGGGTTTGTGGGACGACGCGGATCGCGACGCGGTCTCCTCCCTGCTCCACACCGTGCTCAGCGACGCCGCGGTCGGCTATGGCCGATTCAAGGCCTATACCGCCACCCAGCGGCACGCCAGCTTCGAGTTCGTCCTGTTGCCGCTGATCCACACCGGCGATGCGATCAATCGCATTCTCGGCGCGATCACCGCGATCGAGCCGCCGTTCTGGCTGGGCGCCGAACCGCTGGTGCGCCAGGAGATCATCGAACTGAACCTGCATTGGCCCGATGGCACCCCGGCCTTCATGGCCCAAGGGGGCGCGGAGGTCATCAGCCTCGCCAGCCGGCGCTTTCGCGTGCTCGAGCGCGGCCTCGGCGAGGGCGACTAACCCGGCGCCCCAATAAAGGACGCATACGGATAATTACCATTTTGGGCCGGGCTTAGACGTTCCTTAACTGAAACCCGGCTACACTGTCGGGGCGAACCTGCACCAGCCATACAACCAGAGCGCGCCCCGGCCATTGGATGACTGTTCCAACTCTTGAGGAAGGAGCGCCCGCGGACCCCCAACGGGAACGCCGCGAGCGCCTCGATCGCCGTTCGAACCGGCCAAAGATCGTGCCGGACCGCCGGCGGCATCGCCGGGTGCCGGTCAGCGTGTTCGGCCGCTTCATGCGCGAAGACAAGCAAGAATTTCCGTGCCAGGTGGTCAATATGTCGGCCGGAGGCATGGCCCTGCTGGCGCCGGTGGCCTGCCACGACGGCGAGCGCATTGTCGCCTATCTCGACAATCTCGGCCGGATCGAAGGCGTGGTGTCGCGGAACTTCGAGGGCGGCTTCGCCGTGCGCATCCTGGCGAGCCTGCACAAGCGCGAGCGCATTGCCAATCTGTTGACCTGGCTCATCAACCAAAAGAGCCTGGGCCTCGGCGAGGAGCGCAAGCACGAGCGTGTCGTGCCCCGCATCAACGCCTCCAAGCTGATCATGCCGAACGGCGACGTGCATAATTGCCGGGTTATCGACGTTTCGTTGAGCGGCGCCTCGGTCGCCACCGCCGTCAAGCCGCCGCTCGACACGGTGGTCATTCTCGGCCGCATGCGGGGCCGCGTTGTGCGCCACCACGACCAGGGCGTGGGCCTGCAATTTGTCGAGCTCCAAGATCCCGACAGCCTCGCCCGCACCTTCGGCTAGCCGCTTCCGCCCCTTCCGATTCCACTCGCGGCGCCTTCTAGGGCGCTGAAACCCGTTGCGGCCCGCGCACAATCACGCTTTGTTCTCAATTGTCTAAAATTTTAGCTAACAGCGGAACATTCAGGTTTGAGTAGTTCTCACTAAAAAAACCCTACCAATACTACTCCAAACCGATCTCTTCTTTTATCGGGATTTCAAAACCTTACTGCCATAGTGCACCCAACAATACGGGGGGTGTAATGAAACATTTTGTCGTAGGCTCAGCCTTCTTGATGTTTATTTCGTCCATGCCGGCTGATGCTACCAATGATCATGCGATCAGCCTGGCGCCGGCGCCGCAGGTCCAGAAGATCGCGTTCATGACGTCGTTCGGCGATACCTTGCCGCCGATCGGTTATGTGACGTTTTGCCGGGACCATCAGCCCGAATGCCGTCCGGCTCGTCGTTTCGCCGACCAGATCCAGCTCACCGCCGCCAAGTTCCGCGAGATCGAAGAGGTCAACCGCAATGTGAACGCCGCGGTCGCTCCGATCACCGATCTCGAGCTGTACGGCAAGCCCGAAGTTTGGGCCTACCCCAGCGCCAGCAAGGGCGATTGCGAGGATTACGTGCTGCTCAAGCGCCGCACGCTCATCGAGCACGGTTTTCCGGAGAGCGCCCTCCTGATCACGGTCGTCCGCGACGAGAACAATGAAGGCCACGCGATTCTGACGGTCCGCACCGATAAGGGCGACTTCGTGCTCGACAATAAGCGCCGCGATGTCGTGCGCTGGGCCGAGACGCCCTACACCTTCGTCAAGCGGCAGTCCGAGAAGAATCCGCTGGTTTGGATTTCGCTGTTGCCGCCTGACAGCGTGCCGCAAACCGCGATGTCAGCCTCGAACAGCCATTAGCAGGAGCAGTTCGACCCCCAAAACCCCGTCTGGGAGACTTTGCAAGGCCCGGTGAACATCCCCCACCCATCCCCGACCCCACCGGGCCTTTACTCGAGCCGGCCTCCCAAAGGGGCCGGCTCCTTTTTTTTCGGCCTCGATGAGGGTTACAGGTTCAGGATCAGATCGAGCAGCACCGCGCCCGAAAACAGGCTCCACACCGCCGCGATGGCCGCGGACAGGCCGAACCAGATCTTGGGACGCGCTTGGAGCTGCAAGCCACGCCAAGCGTTGCGCATCAGAATGGCAGGACCGGCCAGCACGCGCAGGAGCACGCCGCCGATCGAGGCCAGCAGGGATTTCGGCTCGTCGCCGAAGCGCATCGGCTCGCCCGAAACGAGCTGAACGAAGCTCGCCAGTACGCCCGCGGCCACGAAGCCGACCGCCATCACATAGAGATAGACCGCCAGGGATTGCATCCGGGCCCCTCGCCACCGTGCTCCACACCCGCGAGCACTTTAGCCAGGGGGGTCGAGCCCCTCCGCGAATTCTAAAGAAGTAGTTAACAGGCGTGCCGGGACGGCACGCTCCGGCTAGACTTTGAGGTCGTAATCGAGAATGGCCATTTGAAACTGGTAGGCAATCTCGCCCTCGTCGTCGTCGCGGAAGATCACGCCGATGAACTCCTCGCCGATATACACCTCGGCGGAATCCTCCTTGCGCGGCCGCTGCCGGACCTGGATGTCGGGCAGGCGGAACATGGTCTTGAGATAGCGCTCGAGCTTAAGGATTTCGTCCCGGGTCACTGAAAAACTCCCCAAGCCCGAGACTCCGGGCCAAATTGCCGCCGGCGGCTAGTCGCGGGCGGCGTCATCGTCGCCCACGAACATCTGATCCATGCTGAGCGCGGGCTCCTCGCAGCCGGCAAAGCCGATCTCGCGCGCCGGCACCCCCGCCACGGTTCGCCTGGAGGGTACGTCGTTGAGCACGACGCTGCCGGCGGCCACTCGGGCGCAGTCGCCGACCTTGATATTGCCGAGGATCTTGGCGCCCGCGCCGATCATGACGCCGCGCCCGATCTTGGGATGGCGGTCGCCCTTCTCGTTGCCGGTGCCGCCGAGCGTGACGCCGTGCAGCATCGAGCAATTGTCGCCGATCACCGCGGTCTCGCCGATGACGATGCCGGTGGCATGATCGAACATGATGCCCTTGCCGATCACCGCCGCGGGATGAATATCGACCTGGAGGAAGCGCGACATCAGGCTCTGAAGATAAAGGGCAAAGTCCTTGCGGCCGGCCTTCCACAGCGCGTGCGCGATGCGATAGGCCTCAAGTGCATGAAAGCCTTTGAAATAGAGCAACGGCTCGATCAGGCGGCCCGAGGCCGGGTCGCGCTTGATGGTGGCCATCAGGTCGGCGCGGAAGGCCTCGCCGAGCGCCGGATTGGCCGCGATCACCTCATGGAACGTCTTGTGCAGCAGCCCGGAATCGAGCGCCGAATGCTGGAGCCTGCGGGCGAGCCGATGGCAGACGGCATCTTCCAGCCGCGCATGGTCCAGCACAGTCGCATAGATGAAACCGCCCAGGGCCGGCTCGCTCGCGCTGATCTCTTCAGCCTCGCGCCGCACCTGGCTCCAAATCGGATCGTAGCTCTTGATTTGCGGCTGCGTCGCCGCGAAGGGCTTTTGCATCGGAACCTCAACTGCCCCCGTTCAGGATTCTGGGGCTGACCAGTCATTTAGACCACTGAACTAAGCCCGGCTGGTTAAAAAGTCGAGCACACCTTGCTTGAAAACGGCGTCGCCGACCGCCTTCATATGGTCCCGGCCCGCGATGTCAAGGAGGTGGGCGCCGGGAATGAGCCTTGCAAGCTCTTCGCCCGAGCCGGCGATCACATCCCTGCTGCCGGTGGCAACCAGCGTAGGCATGGCGATGCGGGCAAGATCCTCAACCGTGATCTTCTCGCGCGGACCGCGCATGCAGGCGGCGAGCGCCTTGAGGTCGCTGCCGGTCTGCTCGGCGAAGGCTCTGAAGCTGCGCGCGGTGTCGTTGGGCACGTCCTCGATGCGGGGCGCTTCGAGCGCGCGGGCGATCGGGCCGGTTCCCACCATGCCGCGCACCAGATTTATGCCGGCCCCACCCAGGATCAGGCTGCGCACCCGCTCCGGATGAGCCAGCGCGAGAAACACGGCGATGCGCGCGCCCATCGAATAGCCCATCACATCGGCCCGGGCGATGCCGAGATGGTCGAGCAGCCGGCGTGCGTCCTCGGCCATGGCCGGCGCGCCATACAGGCTCGGATCGTACAGCGTCTCGCTCTGCCCGTGCCCGCGATTGTCGACGGCGACGACGCGGCGGGAGGCCTCGCGCAGCGTGCGCAGCCAATCCGTGTCGCGCCAATTGGCCGCGACATTGGACGCAAAGCCGTGAAGGAGGAGGATCGGCTCCCCTTCCCCCTCGTCGCTATAGGCAATCCTCACGCCGTCCGAGTCGAAGCTCTGCATTCTTGATCTACCGCTTTGGCCTCAGGGTCACTATGCTCGCCGAGATCTTCCAGCGAGAGACAAGAAGAACGACCGCCATGGCTCAAACGCTCGTACCCCATATGGTGAACGACCAAGGCGTCGACCGGATCAAGATCGGCGTCAAGGAGTTCCAGTGCATGGGCGCGGCGCCCCCTCACGATCACCCCCACGTCTATCTCGATATGGGGCACGAGGCGCAGATCGTCTGCCCTTATTGCTCGACGCTGTTCCTGCACGACCACGCGCTCGAGGCGACCGAGAGCGATCCGCCGTCCTGCATCTATGTGGCCACCGCCCCGCCAGGCGCACCGGCGGCCTGAGGCCGCCTCATGGCCAGGCGGGGAGATCGCGTGCTCATTGCCGGCGGCGGCATCGGCGGCCTTGCCACCGCCATCGCGCTCGGCCGGCGCGGGATCGAGACCGAACTCCTCGAACGCTCCGATTTCAGCGAGGAGGCCGGGGCCGGCATCCAGCTCGGTCCGAATGCCACGCGGGCGCTGGGCGCCCTTGGCGTGCTGCGATGCGATCACGCCACACAGCTTCAGGCCCGAGGCGATCTCGATCTATGACGGCATTTCCGGCCGCAAACTCGCATCGGTGCCGCTCAAGCACGCCGAGCAGCGCTACGGCGCCCCTTATGTGACGCTGCGCCGCGCCGACCTCCATGCCGGGCTGCGCGCCACGGCGCAAAGCCTCGCTCCCGTCACGCTGAGGCCAGGCTTCGAGCTGGAGGCGATCGGCGTGGAAGGCGGTGCGTGTCGTGGCCCGAACGCTCACTGGCGGCGAGACCAAGGGCGCGAGCCTGATCGGCGCCGACGGCCTGTGGTCGACCGTGCGCTCTCGCATCATGCCCGAAGCCGGCTTGCGCTTCGCCGGCGCCACCGCCTGGCGTGCGCGCGTGCCGCGCGGCAACCTCCCTGCCCCGTTCGACGCCCCGGTGGTCGGTCTCTGGCTCGGGCCCGAACCCATCTCGTGCACTATCCCGTCAGCGGCGGCGCAGATCTCAATGTCGTGGCCGTCACCGAAGGGGGCGCCGAACGCCAAGGCTGGAACCAGGCGGACGGCATCGAAACTTTGCTCGCCGGTTTCACCCGCTGGTCTAAGGATTCGAAATCGTTGCTGGAACGGGCCGCAGGCTGGCGCAGCTGGTCGCTCTATCGCCTCGCGTCGCTGCGCCACTGGAGCAAGGGTCCGGTCACGCTTCTTGGCGATGCGGCGCACCCGGTCTTGCCGTTCCTGGCGCAAGGCGCCGCACTCGCCATCGAGGATGCGGTCACGCTCTCGGCCTGCCTCGCGGAGCGGCCCGGCGATCCGACCGCCGCCTTCCTCCGTTACGAGGCGCTGCGGCGGCCGCGCGCTGCCCGCGTCCAGAGTCTGTCGCGGCGCTATGGCTGGCTCTACCATCTGCGCGGGCCGTTGCGCTTGGCTCGCAATCTGGTGCTCGAGCGGCGGAACGAGGACACGCGCCTTGCAGCGCCTCGACTGGCTCTACCGGGACGGCGCCCAACAAGCGTGACGATCAGCTTGCGGTTGGGCGTTTGCCCTGGAGAAGATCGCGGCGCCGGCAAACGCCGACAGCAGCGAGCCGGTGAGCACCGCCGAGCTTGATCATGGATTCGTGTTCGGCATCAGCAAACGCCAGCAAGCCGATGAAAAGACTCATGGTGAAGCCGATGCCGCACAGCAACGCCACACCGTAGATCTCGCGCCATGAGGCGCCGGCGGGCAGCTGCGCGAGCCCGGTCCTGCTGGCGATGAACACCGAGATCATGATGCCGATCTGCTTGCCGAAGAACAGGCCGGCGGCGATGCCGAGCGACAGCGGCGCCAGCAGCGACTCCATGCTCGCCCCTGCCAGCGAGACGCCGGCATTGGCAAACCCGAATACCGGCAGCACCAGGAACGCGACCCACGGCCCGAGCTTGTCCTCGAGGTGACAAAGCGGCGAGCCCTCGCATCCTCCTCGCCGCCATCCTCCTCGCCCAGCGACCCAAGCGGGATGGTCATGGCCAGCACCACGCCGGCAAGCGTGGCGTGAATGCCTGAGAACAACATGGCCGCCCACAGCACCACGCCGAGCAGGAGATAAGGCGCGAGCCGCAAACCCCGAACCAATTGAGCGCGAACAGCGCCGCCGTGACCAGCGCGGCCACCCCGAGAGCCCCGACAGAGAGATCGGAGGCGAAGAAGATCGCGATGATGAGGATGGCGCCGAGATCGTCCATGATCGCCAGCGAGGTCAAGAATACTTTGAGCGAGTTCGGAATTCTCGACCCGAACAGCGATAGCACGCCGAGCGCGAAGGCAATGTCGGTGGCGGTCGGGATCGCCCACCCTCGCCAATGTTTCCGGGCTCTGCCAGTTGATGGCGAAAAAGATCAGCGCCGGCGCGAGCATGCCGCCGAGCGCGGCAATGCAGGGCAGCGCGCGCCGCGGCCAACTATCGAGTTCACCGGCGAGAATCTCGCGCTTGATCTCGAGCCCGACCAGCAAGAAGAACAGCGCCATCAGCCCGTCATTGATCCAATGCAGGACGCTGAGGCCGCCGACTTCGATATGCAGGAGTTCGCTGTAGTTGCCGGCAAACGCCGAATTGGCCACAACCAGCCCGAGCGCGGCGCTCGCCATGAGCACGAGGCCGCCCGAAGCCTCGGACTCGGCAAAGCGTTGGAAGGTCGTGCGGGCTCGCCGAATGAGGGGCATGAAACATGCGGGCTGGCTGCGGGACCCCGTTCCTATACAGACACCGCGCCGAAGGCAAATCTCCCGGGCACCGTCTCACCGCGAAGATGCCGCGCACCCGAAGGGTGGCGGCCTCGAAACCAGGCCGTGCACCCGGAACCCTATTGCGGCAGCTTCTCGGCCTCGCGGCGCTGCTGCCTGATGGCGGGCAGCGTGTTGGCGGCGAACTGCTTCAAGGCGGCATTGCCGCCTTCCTCGGCATATTCATCGAACAACCCGGCGGCCAGGTCGTGGGCTTTGACCTGCTGCTCGGCGTAGAGCGCGTCGAAATCCTCGGGCTTGGCCTCGTTCAGCGCCTCGATCAACTTCTGGCGCCTGCGGTCGAGCCGGGACGGCAGCTCCACGTCGAGCTTCTCGGCCTGCACGATGCCCTTCAGCTCCTCGTTCGTCTTGCCATGCGCCTCGACCATCAACTGGGCGAATTGCTTCACCGCCTCCGACTGTCCCTTCTCGCTCGCGACCTTGCCGGCCGCCATCTGATACAGATCGCTCATGGCGGCCCTCTTCACGAAGTCCGGCGTGCTTGGCGCTCCGCACGACGCAAGGGCCAAGGTGGCGACAACGGCCAGGGCAGACAGCAGGCGATTGCTCATGCTCTTGCTCCAGGTTGATAGGCAAAACGCGACGCAACCGGCGTGACAGGTTCCAGTATGCCTCAATGGCCGCTCGAATCGCCGCGCCTTCCGGCCTCGTACAGGAACCAGACGCGCCGCTCGGCCTGGTCGATCCAGTTCTCGATCAGGCTCGCGGTCGCCACGTCGTTCTCCTCGTCGCACACATCATGCGCCTCGCGAAGAGAGGTGATGAGCGCCTGATTGTCGGACCGGAGCTCGGCCAGCATATCGAGCGGATCGACGAAATCGGCGTCGTTGTCGGGAATGCGCTGAAGCCGGGCGATATTGCCGATCGAACGCAGCGTGGTCCCGCCGATCTTGCGAACCCGCTCGGCGATATCGTCGGTGATGGCGAAGAGCTGGTCCGCCTGCTCGTCGAACATGAGATGATAGTCGCGGAAATGCGGTCCGCTGACATGCCAGTGAAAATTCTTGGTCTTGAGGTAAAGCGCGAACACATCGGCCAGCAGCGCATTGAGCGCGCCGGAGATGTCGCGCCGCGCATTGTCGCCGAGATCGGTCGGTGTCTGTAACGGCGCTTTGCGGCGCTCCTTAACGTCCTTGTTCATGGCAGGTCTCCTTTGGCGGGGGATCAGGTCCCTGGTTATATAGGAACGAGCTCCGCGGCGCAGTATTGACGGCGGTCAATTGCCGCTGCCCGATGCCGGCCCAATCGGTCAAATGATCCTATAGTTTCGGGTTTTCCCGGCTAGGTTTGGGCCCATAACCAAGGGACGCAAGCATGTTCATTGCTATGAATCGCTTCAAAGTGCGCAAAGGCGCGGAAGCCGACTTCGAGCAGGTCTGGTTGACCCGCGACAGCCACCTCAAGGACGTGCCCGGCTTCCTCGCCTTTCACCTGCTGAAAGGCCCCGAGCGCGACGACCACGTGCTGTATGCCTCGCATTCGCTGTGGCGGTCTGAAGCCGCATTTCTCGACTGGACCCGGTCGGAGGCGTTTCGCAAGGCGCATGGCGGCACCGGCGCCCACAAGCCGCTCTATCTCGGCCATCCCGACTTCGAGGGCTTCACCGTCCTCCAAGAGGTGACTGCCAAGGGCGCCGCGCAAGTCGCCGAGTAACCCATTTTGGCTCAATCCATCCAATCGTCATGCCCGGCCACTCGGGTCCGGCTTCGCCGACCCGAGCACAGGCTACGTGCCGGGCATCCACGAATTTCCGTCCACGACCTAAAGACGTGGATGGCCGGGACAAGCCCGGCCATGACGGTGATCTGTTTCCTCAAACCCCTAACGCCCGCGCGTCAATTGACGCGGACCACCTGAACCAGATTGTCGGAGAAGGTCGGCGCCCGGCCGAGCCCGCAGAACTCGGCCGAGGAGATCGAGTTCACCGAGCCGTCGGAGCGGTTGAGGCTTCGCCAATAGCCGAGCGTCGCCACGATCACGCCGTCCCGCACGTCGTCGGTGATGCGCGCCAGCCCCTCGAAATCGCCGCGGTCGTTGAACACGCGCACCGGATCGCCGTCGCGGATCGAGCGCGTCTCGGCATCCTTCGGGCTGATCATCACGAATTGCTCGCCCTGGCCTTTGATCTTGTGCGTCTCGTTGGCATAGCAGGAATTCAAGAAGCCGTGGCTTTTCGGCGAGATGACGTTGAGCGGATAGCGCTCCGCGAGCTTCGGATTGGTCGCGACGCTCTCGCGCGGCGGCACATAGCCGGGCAGCGGGTCGACATCCTCGCCCGACTGCATCTGCTCGTACATCATGCGGAACGGCGGGGCGACGAAGTTCTTGGCGTCCTTGACCAGGAACTCGACCTTGCCGGACGGCGTCGGGAACTTGCCTTCGGCATGCGGCAGGCGATCGTCGGGCGTGCCGACGGCGAGATGGAAATAGCCGTGCTGGCGGAAATGGTCCATGCCCACGCCCCCCATCTGCGGCGCGTCCCATTGCACATAATGCTCGGCAAGCTCCATGTCGCTCATCTTGAATTGAGGGTCGTCATAGCCCATGCCGGCCGCCAGCAGCCGGAAGATCTCGGCATTCGACTTGGCCTCGCCGCACGGCTCGATCGCCTTCTCGTTGATGGTGAGATAGAAGTGCCCCCACGAAAACATCATGTCGTCGTGCTCGCCGGCCATGGTGGCGGGCAAGACGATATCGGCGTACGCGGCGGTGTCGGTGACGAAATGCTCCGCCGTGACGAAGAACAGATCTTCGCGGCTGAGCCCCCGCACGATGGTGTTGGTCTCGGGCGCCTGGCTCACCGGATTGGTGTTGTAGACGTAAAGCCCCATGACCGGCGGATCGAGCTTCATGTCGCCGACCAGCGCCCGGCCGAGTTGGAGATTGTTGACCACGCGGGTGCCTTCGCGGATGAAGTCCGGCCGCGACACGCGCGCCCAGTCCACCGGGAACTCCCAGAGCGGCATCTGCAACAGCCCGCCGCCGACATGACGCCACGAGCCGGCAAGCGCCGGAATCGCGCATACCGCGCGGATGGTCTGGCCGCCGCCGGCATGGCGCTCGAGCGCCACGCCCATGCGGATGACCGAAGGCTGAATGGTGGCGAATTCGCGCGCCAGCGTGGCGATATCTTGCGCCGCAACGCCGGTTACGCGCTCGACATAATCCGGCGTGAACTCAGCCGCGCGTTCGGCCAGCTCGGGAAAGCCGACACTGTGCTTGTCCACCCACTCCTGATCGACATGGCCGTTCTCGATCAGCGCGGCGATGATGCCCATCGCCAGCGCGCCGTCGGTGCCGGGCTTCGGCATGATGTGCCAGTCGGCCTGCTTGGCGGTGCGCGAGCGGTACGAGTCGATCACCACCACCTTGGCGCCGCGCTTCTGCGCCTCGAGGATGAACGGCCAGTGATGGAGATTGGTGGAGATCGAATTGCACGCCCAGATGACGATATAGCGGGAATGAACGAAGCTCTCGGGGTCCACCCCGCCGGTCGGGCCGACCGTCAGCAGCCACGCGGTGGACGAGCCCGACGCGCAGAACGTCTTCTCGTTGACCGTCGAGCCCATGCAATTGAAGAAGGCATCGCCCGCGGTCAGCCCCTGCACCAGCCCTTCATTGCCGAGATAGGAATAGGGCATGATCGCTTGCGACCCGTATTTGGCGATGATCTCTTTCCAGCGCGTGGTGATCTCGGCGATCGCCTCATCCCAAGAGATGCGCGCGAATTGCCGCGAGCCCTTGGGGCCCACCCGGCGCAAGGGATGGAGCACGCGGTCGGGATTGTAGTGGTGGTCGTGATAGTCCTTGAGCTTCACGCATAGCCCGCCACGGGTCATGGGGTGCTCTTTGTTGCCCCTGACCTCGATCAGTCGGCCGTCCTCGACCTCGTAGATCATGGCGCAGGTGTCGGGGCAGTCATGCGGACACCCGCCAAAGAACGTCTTGCGCTGCGGCTGCTCGTTCATGAACACCCTCCCCTAGGCTTATGACCTCCTTGATGGAGGCTGGTTCACACCAGCCTACGAAGGCGAGGCCCGCTTGTCGATTGGGTTTTCCGATCGGGCGACAGGTCAGGCCGGGACGGGCGCTTGAGTAAGCGGCACGGCGACATAGAGCATGTAGGCGATGCCGATCAGGTAAACGGCAAGCTCGGGCCCGCTCAGTCTCGACCACCGCAAAGCCGCTCTTGCGAGGAGGAGGACCAAAGCTGAAACAATAACCACGCCGGCGAGCATGATGCCGGCGGTCCGATAGCCAAAGACATCGTTGAAATAGGACCAAGCCGCCGCGGGCAACCAGCCCGAATTGGCCGCGAGTGGTAGAATTCCCCAATACAGGATCAAGGCGACGCCAAACCAGTAGACAGCGAACTCGAGCCCGCCAATTGCCTTATGCCGGACGGCAATGAGCGTGGTTGCCACCAAAACGGGAAGCGCCGACGTCAGGAGGTCCTGCATAAGTCGTCCCAAAAAGATCGAGCCAAGTGACAATCGAAACGGCGGCGATTGCGTAGAGCGTGGCCGCGGCAAACCAACAGAGCGCGAGCTCGGCTCCGCCAAGCGTCCGTCGCCGCAGAAAGAGAGCGGCGCCAACCGCAAGCAGACCCACGGCAGCGTAGAGCAGCGACCACAGGCCCCAGCCCAAGCCGCCATTCAACATGAACATCCGCCCCGACAACACCCATCCCACAAGGAGGATGGCCATTAGGGCGACGGGCACAAGCCAGGAAATCTCGGACGGCAGCTCGGCGATCCAGCTCACCAGGCCGCTGCGCTCGCCAGGCTGGCTTGGTTCTGCGCTTGCGGGATTGCTCACGCCGTTCCTGCCTGAGACGCTCTGCCTCCGCCTTCGCTTTCGTCTTCGCATCACGAGCGGCCGCCGCGCCCTTCGTCTGCCGCGCCGCCTCGGTCTCCTCAAGGACCTGCTCGAGCGACTTGATCAGACCGGCCGTGTCGGCGCGAAATCGCTCATGCGTCAGCCGAACGGCGTTGCATCGGGCGAAAGGCTTTTAAGCTCTCGGGCAGCTCGGTCGAGCGCGGCATCTTCGCGTCGTTCACCAGCACCGGGATCACGCGCTTCTTTTGCGCCAGCGCCGACTCGATCTCGATGCGCACGAAGTCCTCTGGATTGTCGAGGCGGCGCTGGCCCGTCTCATCGGTGGCGCCGAGCCAGTTCTTGCCGATAACCGCGATCACCACGTCACAACGCGCGACCTCGTCGTTCAGCACCTGCACGAAGTCGAGCCCCGGCGCGATATTGTCGACATCCATGAACAGGCTCTCGGAGGGAAAGGCCTGCTCGAGCCGGCTGTACAAGGCTTGGGTGAAACCTGCGTCGTCATCGCGGCGATAATTGATGAAGATATTGCCGGCCATTCGCCCTGCCCCAAGCAGCCACAACCCAGGCGCCCCACCAGCGCATAGTGAAGTTGTCGGGAGTTAACTTGACAATTTCTTGGTCCGCGGTCAGCTTTTTTCGCGATACTTGGACCAAGCTGTGGAATCCGCGTCGTTGATCAAGGTGTTGCGATCAATCTGTTGGCGCGGGCTGGTCCTCCCCGCCCTGCTTTGCGGTTTCGGCACTCCGCTTGTCGCTCAGTCCCTGGTTTGGAGCCCTCAAGGCCCTGCCCCCACCGCGTCCGGCCAGGTCGAGAACATTGCCGATCGGCCCGTGGCCGGCGCGATCCGGATCGCCGCGCCGCATCCCGCGGACGCGAACATCGTCTATGTCGGCGCCGTCAATGGCGGCGTGTGGAAAACCACCGACGCGATGTCGCCCACGCCAAGCTGGCAGCCGCTGACCGACGACGCCAGATCGCTCTCGATCGGCGCGCTCGCCTTCGATCCCACCGACGCTAGTCTTCAAACCTTGGTCGCCGGCACCGGCCGCTACAGCAGCAACAACAGAACCGGCACCGCCCTGATCGGCTTGATGCGCACCACCGATGGCGGCGCGAGCTGGGAGGTGAGCGATGGCGGCAAGCTGCTGCGCAACGCGCAGATCGTCGCCGTGGCGCCGCGCGGCGTGATCATCACCGTCGCCTCCGACAAGGGCCTGTTCCGCAGTTTCGCGGATGGAGAGTGGAAGAAGATCTCGGGCGCGCCCGATAGCGGGCTGCCGAACGGCTACTCCCTGGATCTCGCTTCCGATCCCGAAGACCCGGCCCGGCTTTACACCAATGCCGGCGCCAAAGGCATCTTCCAGAGCCTGGATAGCGGCGCCAGCTGGACCAAGATCAGCGATGCCGCGATCGACCAAGTCCTGACCGGCAACACGGTCAACCTCAAGCTCGCGGTCGGCCCGAACCACACGCTTTATGTCGCGATCGCCAACTCGACCGGTCGTACCACCGCGCTTGCCGGCCTGTTCCGGTCTGCCGACGGCGGAACGAGCTGGACGGCGCTCGATCTGCCCAGCACCGTCGAGGCGGGCGGCGTCGCCTTCGGTCTCCATCCCGGCGGCCAAGCCGGCATTCATCTCTCCCTCGCCGCCGACGCCACCAATCCCAATATCGTCTATATCGGCGGCGACCGTCAGCCGTCATTTGACGAAGGGGCGGCGGCCGACCCGCGGAGCGGATGCTACGACGAGCCCGTGCCGAGCTGGCCCAATTCGCTGGGCGCCTGCGACTATTCAGGGCGGCTATTCCGCATTGACGCGTCGCTGCCGCCTGGCCAGCAGGCCACGCCGCTCACCCATAAGGGCACCGCGTCGATGACGGCCCCCCACGCCGACTCACGCGGGCTGGTGATGTCGCCGAGCGGCGATCTGATCGAGGTCGACGACGGCGGCATCTATCGCCGCACCAATCCGCGCAGCGCCGACGGCGACTGGTTCTCGATGAACGGCAATCTGCAAGTCACCGAGTTTCATTCGGCCGCCTGGGACGCCAACACCCACACGATCCTCGGCGGCGCGCAGGATACCGGCGCCCCGCATCAAGCGAAGAGTCTGAACCGGCTTTGGGAAAGCATATTGGAGGGTGACGGCGGGGTGGTGGCGATCGACGTCACCAGCACGCCGGGCCGCTCGATCCGTTATGTCAGCAACTATAGCCTGGAAGGCTTCACCCGTTTGAACTTCGACGACACCAACACCCTCCAGAGCTTTGACTACCCGCAACTGGCGGTGGTCGGCACCAGCGGCGAGAAATTCGAAGGTCAGTTCTATACGCCGCTCGAGCTCAACCAGGTCGATCCAAGGCGCCTCATCATCGGCGGTGCGCGCCAGGTCTATGAATTGTCCGACCAAGGGGACACGATCGAGGAGGTTGAACCGCCCCTGACCATGAATGGCGCCGAGGCGGTGGCTTATGGCGGCGCCGGCAATCCCGACATGCTCTATATCGGCGCCGGCAAGCGCGTGTATGTCCGAAACGCGCCGCCGCCTGCGCCTCTGGTCCGGGCCGCGAGTTATCCCGGCACCAGGGCGATCGCCGGCATCGCCATCGATCCCAACGACCCGAACACGGCCTTCGTCATCGACTTCGCCGATGTCTTTCGCACCGGCGACGGCGGCGCCAGTTGGACCAAGGTGAGCGGCAATCTTTCGAGTTACGACCCTGATATCTTGCGCTCGGTGATCTACAGCCCCGATATCAATGGCGGCTCGGTGGTGGTCGGCACCAATGAAGGCGTGTTCGCCGCTTCCGGCCCCGACTATTCGGATTGGACCAAGCTCGGCTCAGGCCTCCCTAATGCGCCGGTCTATCGGCTGCAATGGAGCCCAAAGATCAGCGTCCTGCTCGCCGGCACTCACGGGCGCGGCGCCTGGATTCTCGACTTCAAGCAAGGGCCTTAATCCCATGCGAAAAGCACCTGTGCATGTCCTCGCTTTCGTCTTCGCGCTCAGCGTCCGTTGCTGCCGCTTCCCGCGGCGCGGAGCCAAGCGCCGGTGAAGAGCTTCGAGCTCCGGCCCGGCGTCGTCGTCAGCCTCGACCACAATCGAAGCCTATGTGATGAAGCCCGAAGGCGGCATCGCCGCCGTCGGTCTTGCGCAAGGCAACGAGCTGTGGCGCTCGAGCGAAGCGGCCAAGCCGCTCACCGTGTCGGGCGATCTCCTGGTCAGCCAGGCCGAGCCGAAGGCCGGCGAGCGCGCGCTCAGGATCGTCACCCTCAACACCGCGCCGACGATGGCCGCCCCGAGGTTCAGCAAAGCGTCGAGCTGCCCAAAGGCGTGAACGCCATGATCGTCGAGTCCGCCCAACCGTTCGTTCAAGGCGATTGCCCGCGTCGTCACCGGTGAAGCCGCGGTGGCGTGGGAATATGCCGAGCGTCCGTTGCGCGGCGTGCGCATGGGCCAGGAGGTGCTGCCCGACGAGGCGGCCCCGGTGCCCGGCCGCGACGAGCCGCGCGGCCGCCGCGTCCTCGAAGAGGAGGAGGAAGAAGAAGGGCGGCGAGATGGACGTGACCTCCGGCTCGTTCCGCCTCGACCTCAAATCCGGCGAAGTGACGGGCAAGCGGCTTGGCGTGAGCGGAGCTGAACGCCGGGCGTTGCGCGCCGCACAAGGCGGCGCCGCCGGCCAGCGTCGCCGGGCGTGCCCGAGCCGCAATTCCGCTCCGCCGACGGCCGCCACGTCATGCACCCCGAGCGCGTCGCCGACGATACGGCGTGGGACAAATATGTGTGGACCGTCTATCGACGCGGCAACCGGCGAGCGCCTCGGCCAAGCCAAGTCGCATGTCCGCTTCGCGCCGTTCTTCGTGACCGGCACGCTGCTGGTCACCGTCAGCGGGCCCGAGCTGCGCCAGACCGAGCAAGGCGCCGTGGAGAGCCGCTCCAGATCAAGGCGATCGACTTGAGCACCGGCGATGTCGCCTGGACCCAGCCGATCCGCGATATTGTCAACCGCCTGCCCCCGCCGCCATAGGCCCTAGACCCAAAGCAGGACTGAGCAGCTCTCATGGTCATGTTCGGTTGGCGGACGGTGCTCTTGATTGCCGGTACCGGAATCGTCGCCGCATGCGCGCAGCCGACCATAGGCGAGAGCGACGTGACGGACGACCAGGTCGAAACCGCGTTCGACGGGGAAGGTCCGGCGGATTTGAGCGGCATCGCCTGCATCCCCAGCGCGCAAGGAACGGCCTATCGCTGCCTGGCCGTGAACGACGAAACCCAGATCCGCTCAGTTCGCCACCGTCCAGGATGGGACAATCGACGCCGGCGAGGAAATTCGCCTGATCGGCGAAACCCCAGACCCGGAAACGGTGGGCTCTCGGCCGAGATCCGTCCCGTGCCCACGGATCACCGAGGACTTCGAAGAGCTCGACGGCGAGGGCGTGGCCTATGCCGCGCCCTATTTTTACGTCGTGGGTTCGCATGGCTGCTCGCGCAAGAAGGGCAAATTCCGCCTGTCCACTTTCATCCTCGCGCGCATTCGCGTCGACCAGGAGGGAAGGCCCGTCGATGAAGCCGGCAATGTCCTGACCGGCGGCAACATGCACGAAGCGGTCGAAACGACTTACCGGCTGTCCGACCTGCTTCCGCGCGTCACGGACGCCGGCGCCTTTTTCGGCAAGGGGCTCGACGCGGACAGCAAGGGACTCACTATCGAAGGCATCGCCGTCCAGGGCGAGAACCTTTTCCTCGGCCTGCGGGCGCCGTCGATCGACGGCCGGGCCTTCATCGTCCGCGCCAATGTCGACGAATTGTTCAAGCCCGGCCGCGAGCCTGCGCCGGCGACGGCTTTGCTCGACACGATACCAGTGGCGCTCGGCCCCGATGTCGGCATCCGCGACCTCGCGCTCTTGCCGGATGGCAGGCTGCTGATCCTGGCCGGCGCGGCCTCCGGACCGGAAATCCCCTACCGCATCTTCGTGGTCGATCAGACCGGAGCAAATTTACAGGAGCTGGTGCCGCCGCAAACCGATCAGCCGACGCGCGCCGAGGCCATGACCGTGCTGGAAGCGACCGATCAGGACATCCGGCTGCTCATCCTGTTCGACCAGGCGAACACCGCGCCGCAGGAAGTGCGCATTCGGCAGTGAGACCGGGCAAATGGTGCGGACGCCGGGACTCGAACCCGGACGGCTGTTCGGCCTCAGGATTTTAAGTCCTGTGTGTCTACCAGTTCCACCACGTCCGCTTCTGACGCGCCGAACCTAACCTGAGGACAATGGAGGGTTTCCTAAGCCGGAAACAACGACTTCTTCTCCGCCTTCGGTTCCGGGATTCGATGCCAACCCTCCGCTCAGGATTTTAGGCTCCTGGGCTGGCGCTAATTCGGCGGGTTCTGCCGTTTCGCTGACCGACACGGGGCCAGCATCCAGGCTCGCCCTGAGCAGCAGGAACAGCGTCAGCGCGTTCAGGATATGCCAGGCGAAATGGGTGCCGACTTTGCGGCCTTCAATCAGGACCTTGTCGCAGAGCGCCAGATCGAGGGACCGGAGCGTGATGCGAGACGGCGAAGATGGCGGCCGCCCATAGCAGCCAGGGTGCCGCTTGCTGTCCGCGCTCATGCAGGATCAGACCCGACCACGATCAGCGCCGCCAGTGCCGGCAGATAGAACAGGCTGCCGTTGAGGCACGGCTTGGCGTCCTTGAGCGCGGCGCCAGGGAAGCCGATGCGCCCCTTGCCCAGCACTGAATCTGCATCGTGAGCGCCACGATCGCTGCGAAGCCGATCACCAGCAGCACCGTGAAGCCGGGCGGCACGCCGAGGAAGCGATTGAGGGCAAAGCCGAGATAGACCAGCATGAACACGCTGATCGGCAGGACGTCGGCAAGCGAGGTCCCCTGATCGGCGTAAAGATGGAAGGCCAGGCTGCCGAGGCCGATGAACAAGCACCAGCACCGGCAGGAGGAATTGGTCGGGGCTGCGTTCCTCCGGAGGTCGCCACATCACGAGCTGAAGGCCGATCAGGCCCGCCAACAGAAACGCGACATTGCTCACTGCATTGATCGGCTCGGCCAGCAGCGCCGGGTTGGTGCCGCGTTCGCAATAGAGGAAGACATGTTCGCCAAAATTCATGGTCCCTGTCCTTTCGACCCGTCACTCCAGGAAAGAGGCCTCCCGCGCCGGCGGTTCCACCGCCGGACATGCGATTGTTCGCTTTTTTGGCGTTCCATCCTCCGGCGGCTTCCCGGCATGTTAACCGCGAATTGCAACGCGCTATAGGGCGCACGTGCAAATGATTGGCGGTTTGCACGACAAATCGCCACGCGCAACACGCCGCACGGCGCTCACCTTATACAGGATCGGGATCGCTGCCGCCCGCGCCCAAACGAAGCGCGCGCGTGAGCTCTTGCTGCCTTCGCGCCGGGTCGGGCTTACGCGACTGGCTTATTCCGGCGGCGAGGTGTCATCCTCCGCCGGGGCTTCGCCCTCCTCCGGCACCGCCTCCTCCTCCGTCGGCTCTTCCTGCATGTCGGTATCGCCACCGGCCGGAAGACCCAGGCTCTTCCTGCAACTATCCTCGTAGCTCTCGTTTGCGTTCAGCAAATCTTCGAGCGTCGGATAGCCTGCGACGTCCTCGTCGCTGATTTCCTCATTGTGCATTTTGGTCAGCATGTCGACGTCCTTCTGGGTGAGATTGTTCTTGCCGAGTTCGCCGGCGATGCACTCGCAATAGGCCTTCGGCGTGACCTTGCCGTCGTCGAACGCAGCATCGTCGGTGATGCTCGGGTCCGCGGTGCAGGCGGCGATGAAATCGGCAGTGTTGACCGAGGCCGCTTCAACCTTTGCCGCGCCAAGGACTGAGAACGGCAAAAGCGCCGAGCGCGATGACGCGCATGAAGCAAGACTTGTACATACCCGCCCCTCCCATCGCCATGATCCGTTATGAGTTCGTGTCAGCGACTGCCGCCAAGAGTAAGGAATGACTCGGCATTTAGGCAACAGTTGGAGTGGCCGAGACGATCTCTTTCCGGCGGCGACATAATTAACCCTTGGGCGGCGGGACAACGCGAATATGCAGTTCTTTCAACTGCTTGGGTGAAACCTCGGACGGCGCGCCCATCAGCAGGTCCTCGGCCTGCTGGTTCATCGGGAACATCACCACCTGCCGCAAATTCTCCTCGCCGCAGAGCAGCATGACCATGCGGTCGATGCCCGGCGCGATGCCGCCATGCGGCGGGGCGCCATATTGCAGCGCCCGGAGCATGCCGCCGAACCGCTTCTCCAGCTCCTCCTTGGGGTAGCCGGCGATGGCGAAGGCCTTCTCCATGATCTCCGGCTTGTGGTTCCGGATCGCGCCGGACGACAGCTCGATCCCGTTGCAGACCACGTCATATTGATAGGCGAGGATGTCGAGCGGGTCCTTGCGTCTCGAGCGCCTCCAGCCCGCCTTGCGGCATGGAGAACGGATTGTGCGAGAAGTCGATCCGCTTCTCCTCCTCGTTCCACTCATACATCGGGAAAGTCGACGATCCAGCAGAAGTCGAAGCGGTCGGTCGCGCTCAGGCCAAGCTCGCTGCCGATCTTCACCCGCGCCCGGCCAGCGAACTCGGCGAACTCGCTCGGCAGACCGGCGACGAAGAACACGGCATCGCCATTCGATAGTCCGAGCTGCGCCTTGATGGCTTCGGTCTTCTCCGCACCGATATTCTTGGCGATCGGCCCTGCCCCTTCCCCGTCGCGGAAGAAGATATAGCCGAGGCCGGGCTGCCCTTCGCTTTGCGCCCAGGCATTCATGCGGTCGCAGAACGCGCGGTTGCCGCCGCTCTTGGCCGGGATCGCCCAGATGCGGGTATTGACGTCCATGTCGATCATGCCGGCGAACAGCTTGAAGCCCGAGCCTTTGAAATGCTCGGTCACGTCCTGCATCTCGATCGGGTTGCGCAAGTCCGGCTTGTCGGTGCCGTATTTGCGCATCGCCTCGGCGTAAGGAATGCGCGGGAATTTCGGCGTGACCGGCTTGCCGCCGCCGAACTCCTCGAACAACCCGCGCAAGATCGGCTCGACCGCGTTGAACACGTCGTCTTGGGTGACGAAGCTCATCTCGATGTCGAGCTGGTAGAACTCCCCAGGCGAGCGGTCGGCGCGCGCGTCCTCGTCGCGGAAGCAGGGCGCGATCTGGAAGTAGCGGTCGAAGCCCGCGATCATGATCAGCTGCTTGAATTGCTGCGGCGCCTGCGGCAGCGCATAGAACTTGCCCGGGTGGACCCGGCTCGGCACCAGATAGTCGCGCGCGCCTTCAGGCGACTGGACGCGGTGAGGATCGGCGTCTGGAACTCGAAGAAGCCGGCCTCGCGCATGCGATGGCGCAATGACCAGATGATCGCCTGCCGCTTCATGATGTTGGCGTGCAGGCTCTCGCGCCTGAGATCGAGGAAGCGGTATCTGAGCCGCGTCTCTTCCGGATAGTCCGGCTCGCCGAACACCGGCAGCGGCAGCTCCTTGGCTTCCGACAGCACCTCGATGGACTTGATCCTGACCTCGACCCCGCCGGTCGGCAGATTGGGATTGACCGTCTCCGGCGTGCTGGCGACCACCTCGCCGTCGATCCGCACCACCCATTCCGGCTTCAGCTTCTCGGCGTCCTTGAAGGCCGGCGATTGCGGGTCGGCGACGACTTGCGTGAGGCCGTAATGATCGCGGAGGTCGATGAACAGCAACCCGCCGTGATCGCGCACGCGATGCACCCAGCCCGACAGGCGGACGGTTTTGCCCACGTCGTCTTTGCGAAGCGCGCCGCAAGTGTGAGTGCGATAGTCGTGCATGGTTAGTCCGGGCAAGGTGCGAAGGAATTAACGGGAAACGCCGCGGAACAGCGCATGGGAGGGCGGGCCTTGTCAAGGCAAGCACCGGCCGGCTGGAACGATGCCCGTCTGAACGCGTTTGGACATCAGACGCTAACGAGGGAAACAGAACCATGCTCACTATCCCAGGGACGATTCCCGTGAGGACGCGCCTACCCCTGGCAGCATGGGCGGTCGCCGGCGTGGTGACGCTGTTCTCGGTCGTCTCATCCTTGATGCACGCTTCGCTGCCGTCCAGCCACGCCATGCCGAGCTGCCGAGCAGGGAGCCCAGCCCCAACACGGGTTCCGCCAGGCGAAAGTCTGAGGCCTCGGAGGCCAGATTGTCGCCCTGCCCGGCACGCAGTAAAGTCCCGCCGGGCCCCCTATCCGCCAACGCAAGATGCGGTTGACGCATATTTGAGCCTTAGCGCCCCTTGGCCTCGCGCGCACGCTTAGGCTATACCCGCCCCCCATGAACCTCATCACTCGTAACGACGAACTGGCCGAAGTCTGCTGCGCGGCTCGGCCAGCGCACCCTTTGTCGCGGTCGACACCGAATTCATGCGCGAGCAGACCTTCTGGCCGCGACTTTGCCTGATCCAGATCGCCTCGGACGGCACCGAGGCTCTCATCGACAGCATGGCGCCGGGCCTCGACCTCACGCCCTTCTTCGAGCTGATGGTCAATGAGCGCGTGCTGAAGGTGTTTCATTCGGCGCGGCAAGACATTGAAATCGTTCACCACCTGGCGCGGCGTGATCCCGCATCCGATCTTCGACACCCAGGTCGCCGCCATGGTGTGCGGCTTCGGCGAGGCGGTGAGCTACTCGATGCTGGTGAAGCGGCTCTTGAACCGCAACCTGGACAAGACCTCGCGCTTCACCGATTGGAGCCGGCGCCCCCTCTCCGACCGCCAGCTGATTTATGCGCTGGGCGACGTCACCTATCTCCGCGACCTCTATCCGAAGCTCAGGGCCCAGCTCGACAAATCGGAGCGGGCGAGCTGGCTCAACGAGGAAATGGGCGTGCTCACCGACCCGGCCACCTATGAGCTCCATCCCGAAAAGGCATGGCGGCGGCTCAAAATGCGCATCAAGACGCCGAAGGCGCTGGCCGTGCTCATGGAGCTTGCCGCCTGGCGCGAGCGCGAGGCCCAGTCGCAAGACGTGCCGCGCGCCCGCATCCTGAAAGACGAGGCGCTGTACGACATCGCCAGCCAGGCGCCGCGCACGGCCGAGGATCTCGGCTCGTTGCGCACGCTGCATAACGGCTTCGCCCGCTCCGTGCGCGGCCGGGCCGTACTCGAAGCGGTGGGCAAAGGGCTCGAGCGCGACCCCAACACCATTCCGCCCATCGAGCGCGGCGAGCCGATGCCGCCCGAAGCGCAAGCCGTGGTCGATCTGTTGCGCGTGCTGCTGAAGTCGACCGCCGGGCGGCACGGCGTGGCGCCGAAGCTCATCGCCACCGGCGACGAACTCGAGGAGATCGCCCGCTCCGACGAGACCGACGTGCCGGTGTTGCGCGGCTGGCGCAAGAAGCTGTTCGGCGACGACGCGCTGGCGCTGAAGCGCGGCGAACTGGCGCTCGCCATCAAAAAGGGCGAGGTCGCGGTGATCGCGCCCGACGGCTCAGCGGCGGCGGAAAAGCCAAAGGACGAGGCTTAGCAGCAGGCTTACGATCACCGCCGTGGTGATCGGCGCATAGATCACGACACCGCCCCGATCGATGATGAGATCGCCGGGCAGCCGGCCGAGCCAAAAGCGCACGCTCACGAAGGTCAGCGCCGCCACGGCCAGCAGGAAGAGGATCGGCGCCGCCGATCGGACTTCATCAGCGCTCTCCGCCTTCCCGGCTTCTGGTGATCCGCATCCGCACCGTGGCGCGGACGTCGGGCGGCAGATCTTCGAGCGCGTCGAGCACGCCCATGAGCTCCGCCCTAAGCCCATGGATCTGGTCGATCAGATTGAGCAGAACCGGCACGTCCTCTTCGGCGAATCCAAGCTCATCCTCGAGATTGCAGATCAGCGCCGCGCGGGCCAGATCGGCCTCCGAGAAGCTCTGCGCCGCCTCATCGGCCGGCTTGATCCAGCCTTGCGCCACCCACACCCTGAGCCGCGTCACGGTGAGGCGTTGCACTCTGGCCAGGAGCTCCCGCTCGGTCAGCATCAGGCCTGCTCCTTGAGCTTGCGTCGCGGATCGTAGCGATGGGCCTCCCGCCATTTCTCGGCGAAGCTCTTGAGCTCCTCATCGATCCGCTCCGGCATGACCACGCTGAGCTTGACCAGCTGATCGCCGGCCTTGGCGCCGCGCTTGATGCCGCGGCCCTTGAGCCGGAGCGTCTGCCCGGTATTGGAGCCCGGCGGCACGGTGGCGAACACGCGGCCCGCGATGGTCGGCACCTCGACCTTGCCGCCGAGCACCGCCTCGTCGAAGGTGATCGGCACCTCGACGACGATGTCGTCGCCTTCGCGCTTGAACACCGGATGCGGCCTGACGCTGATCTCGATCAGCGCGTCGCCGGGTCCGCCTTCGCCGACGCCCGGATTGCCCTTGCCTTTCAGCCTGAGTACCTGGCCGTCGGTGACGCCCGGCGGGATGGTGACGTCGAGCGGGCCGCCGTCTGGCAGCGTGATGCGCGTCTTGGTGCCGTTCACCGCATCGAGGAAATCGACATCGAGGCGATATTGCGCGTCTTGGCCGCGCATGGAGAAGCGCCGGCCGCCGGCGGCCGCCCCGCATGCCTGCGCCGCGTTCGCCGAACAAATCGCCGAATAGATCGCTGAACGCGCCGATATCCTCGTAGCCCGCGGTCGAGCGATAGCGCGCACCCTCGTCGCCGCCGGCATATTCGCGGTAATAGCGCTGCTGCGGCATCTCCTGGCCGGAGGCGTCGATCTCGCCGCGGTCGTAGCGCCCGCGCTTCTCCTCGTCGCCGACAATGTCGTAGGCGGCCGTGATCTTCTTGAACTTCTCCTCGGCCGCCTTGTCGCCCGGATTGAGGTCGGGATGCAGCTTCTTGGCGAGCTTGCGATAGGCCTTGGTGATATCCGCCGCGCTCGCGGTCTTCGCCACGCCAAGTACGGAATAGAGGTCTTCTGCCATTTATGGATCGAATCGTTGGTTCGATGATCAAAAGCTGTCAAACACTCGTCATGCCCGGCCGAATTGTGCCGGGCATCCACGAACTTAGCTGCAATGTAGAGACGTGGATGGCCGGGACAAGCCCGGCCATGACAGGTCACATCCCCTAAGAACATCCTCAACTCGCCGCGAGCTGGAACGAGGAGCCGACCCTGATCTCGCCCTCGCGGTCGAGCAGATTGGCCAGGTCCTTGAACCGGCGCTCGACCCGCTCCCCTTCGAGATTGGAATAGGGATCAGGCAAGGTCCAGATCAGCCGGTTGCCCTCATAGCTGATCGGCGTGTTGGTCAGCACGCCGGGCATCGCGGCCGACACCATATGGGCGGCGCGGAAGGCGGCGCCCAGGATGCGCGCCCGCTTCAGCATGTCCTTGTCGACCAGCTCGATCAGCTTCTGGCTCAGCTCGTCCTTCACCAGCCCTTCGTTGCGGTAATAGACGGTGAGCGCGAGGAAAGGCGCGGCCGGGATGATCGACGCCGACAAAGGTGCCGTGCGCGATCAGGTTCAGGCTCTGAATGCCGCGATAGTCCGGATGCGCGCGCCAGCCGATATCGGACAGCAGGCAGGCCGCATGGCGCAGCCGCCTCTGCTCCGGCGTCTCGGTCGGACCCGGCGCCCGGAACAGCGCATCGGTCCAGAAGCATAGCTCGTAGGCGCTGTCGATCGAGCGGGACCACCGGCGCGCAATGTCGTCGCACGCGGCGATCAGCGGGTCCTTGCGCTGCTCCTCTTCGCTGAGCAGGCTGTAGAGCAGGCCCTCGCGAATGCCGAACACCGACACCACCACCGAGCGCGGCTTCATCTGCTTGATGAGCCGCTCGAGCACCAGCGCGCCGTAAGGGATGGTCTCGCGCCGCGCGCTGGAGATGTCGCGGATGCCGGCGAGCGAACTCTGCGACTGGTGATCGAGCAGAGCGGCAAATCGCAGCGCATCGTCGGCGTTGATCCGGTAATTGTGCATCACGCTCAAAGGATAGTTGGTCTGCGTCATGTGCAGGCGCGCCAGCGCCCGCCAGGTGCCGCCGATGGCGTAGAAGTCGCGGCCCCTGCCCTTCTCCAGCCAGTCGACCTTGCCAAGCTCGGCATCGACGATCTCGCGCGCCTTCTTCAGGCTGCCGCCCGAGGCGTCGATCAGCCTCAACCCTCCGAGCGGCAAGCGTGGCGGCGTCGGACAGCCTGCCGCCTCGGACATCGATCAGCTCCAGGCTGCCGCCGCCGAAATCGCCGGCGAAGCCGTCAGCGGCATGGATGCCGGACACCACGCCAAGCGCGGCAAGCTCGGCCTCCTTGGTGCCGGACAGCACGGTGATCTCCCGGTCGAGGATGCGCTCGGCCTGGGCGATGAACTCAGGCCCGTTGGTGGCCTCGCGCGCCGCCGCCGTGGCGATGACCTCGACATGGTTGACGCCGAGTTGGTCGATCAGGGCGCGGAAGCGCCGGAGCGCCCGAAGCGCGCGCTTGATCGCGTCCGGCGCCAGCTTGCCGGTCGTGGCGATCGAGCGCCCGAGCCCGCACAACACCTTCTCGTTGAACACCGGCGCCGGCGCGCGCCGCGAATCTTCATAGACGATGAGGCGGACCGAATTCGAGCCGATATCGACCACCGCGACGGGAGTCCGATCGTTCTTCAAGACCATGGCGATTGGCTTCGAGCGCTTAGCCCGTCTCGACCAGGCGCGTGAAGCGCGGCGGCATGTTCTCGGCGAGAGACGTGCCGCGGCCGGACAGGCTCGGATTGGTCATGAAATAGTCCTGAGCGCTGAAAGGCTCCTGGTCCTTTCCTGGATAGATCCGCTCCGAGCTTCCATCGGGCCGCACCCGCCAGCTTTGCAGATTGTCCTTCAGATTCGCGACCATGATCTGGTCGAGGATCTGCTCGTGCACGGTCGGGTTCTTGATCGGCACCATGGCCTCCACGCGGCGGTCGAGGTTGCGCGGCATCATGTCGGCAGAGCTGATATAGACCACTGCCTTCCGATTCGGAAGGCCATGACCGGCGCCGAAGCAATAGATGCGCGAATGCTCGAGGAAGCGGCCGACGATGCTCTTGACGTGGATATTCTCCGACAGACCGGGGACGCCGGGCCGCAGGCAGCAGATGCCGCGCACCACGAGGTCGATCTCCACCCCGGCCTGGCTCGCCTCGTACAGCGCATCGATGATCTCGGCGTCGACCAGCGAGTTCATCTTCATCCAGATGGCGGCCGGGCCGGCCCGGCCTTGGCGTGGTACATCTCCTCGCGGATATGGTCGAGGATGCGCGCCCTGATGCCGTGCGGCGACACCGCCATGGCCTCGAGCTCGGCCGGCTCGGCATAGCCCGTGACGTAGTTGAAGATGCGCGACAGGTCGTGGCCGATGGTGCGGTCGGCGGTGAAGAACGACAGGTCGGTATAGATCTTGGCGGTGACCGGGTGATAGTTGCCGGTGCCGACATGGCAATAGGTGATGAGCTCGCCGCGCTCGCGCCGCACGATCAGGCTGAGCTTGGCGTGCGTCTTGAGCTCGATGAAGCCGTAGACCACCTGGACGCCCGCGCTTTCCAGATCGCGCGCCCATTTGATGTTGGCCTCCTCGTCGAAGCGGGCCTTCAGCTCGACCACCGCGGTCACCGACTTGCCGGCCTCGGCCGCCTCCTTCAGCGCCTCGATGATCGGCGAGGTCTTGCTCGTGCGGTAGAGCGTCCATTTGATCGCCACCACGTCGGGATCGGCCGCCGCCTGCTTCAGGAATTGCAGCACGACGTCGAACGATTCGTAGGGGTGATGGACGACGATGTCCTTCTTGCGGATGGCGGCGAAGCAATCGCCCTGATGCTCGCGGATGCGCTCCGGGAAGCGGCTGACAAAGGGCTGGAATTTGAGGTCGGGCCGGTCGGCGACGATCAGCTGATTGGTGTCGGTCAGCCCGATCAGGCCCTTCTGCACGAAGCTCTCGCGCTCGGAGACCTTCAGCTCCTGCATGACGAAGCGCTGGAGCCGCGACGGCATCGAGGCCTCGATCTCGAGCCTGATGACCGAGCCGCGGCGCCGCCGCTTCAGCGCCGATTCGAACAGCCGCACCAGATCCTCGGCCTCCTCCTGGACCTCGATGTCGCTGTCGCGCAGCACGCGGAAGGCGCCCTGGCTCCTCACCCGGTAGCCCGGAAACAGGCGGGAGACGAAGATGCCGACCACCGTCTCGAGCCTGATGAAGCGGATCGGCTCCTTGGCGTCGCCCTTGCTCGGCAGGCGAATGAAGCGGTCGAGCTGCGGCGGGATCGGCATCAGCGCGTGCATGGTGCGCAGCGAGCCTTCGCGCACCAGCTCAAGCCCGAGGGTGAAGCCGAAATTCGGGATGAACGGAAAGGGATGGGCGGGATCGACCGCGATCGGCGTCAGCACCGGGAAGATATGGTCGAGGAAATGGTCCTCGAGCCAGGCGCGCTCGGCGTCGGAAAGCTGATCGGCGCTCAGCACGTGGATGCCGGCTTCGGCCAGCAGCGCTTCGAGCGTGACCCAGTTTTCCTGCTGCTCCGCGGTAAGCTCGGCGACGGAGCGATTGATGCGGTCGAGCTGCTCGGCCGGGCGTGAGTCCGTCCTCGCTCGGCGTCTCGATGCCGGCCACGCACCTGGCCGCGCAGGCCCGCCACGCGCACCATGTAGAACTCGTCGAGGTTGGAGGCGGAGATCGACAGGAAGCGCAGACGCTCGAGCAGCGGATGGCGCTCGTTCTCGGCTTCCTCGAGCACTCTGCGGTTGAACTGCAGCCACGACAGCTCGCGGTTGAAAAAGCGGCTCGGGCCGAAGGCGGCGATAGCCCGGGCTCGGTTCGAGCCGCTCGACCTTCTCTGGCAAACTCATCGGTAACCTCTTATAAAATCAAGTGTTTTTCTACCGCCTCCGCGATGGAGGCGCCGCCTCGAGCGAATTTTACCCCAAGAACTGTATCACTTGCGTTACGGCCGACGCCAACCGGCCTCCGCCTCTAGTCGGGCGCGGGCGCTGCCGCCAGCGCCTCGATCACCAGCTGGCGGCTGATCTTGCGCCCGGTGGCGAGCGCCGCGCGGTCGACCGCCGCCACGGCGGCGGCGGCCGCCGCCAGCGAACGGTCCACGTGCAGCGCAAGATAGGTCAGCACTTTGGGATCGATATCGAGCTGCCGGTCGGCGAAATGCTTGAGCATGACGGTCCGAATGAGCGCCTCGTCGGGCGCCCCGATCTCGACGGCGGGCACCGCGTTCAGCCGCGACATGAGGTCCGGCAGCGCGAAGCCCCACCGGCTCGGTGCGCTCTGCGCCGTGAGCAGCACGAACAGCCGGTTCTCCCGCGCCAGGTTCAACAGATGGAACAGGGCCTTCTCGTCATAGAGGCGGCGGTCGACATCCTCGACCACGAGCGGGGTCCCCGCGCTCATGGCGTCGACCAATTCGATGCCGAGATGGTCAGGGTCGAGCGCTTGCGCCCCCGACAGCGCCTGCCACACTCTGGCGAGATGAGTCTTGCCGCTGGCGGCGGGGCCGATCAGCAGCTGGACGTGGTCCTGCCATTCCGGCCAGGCATCGATCAGCCTGACGGCCGCGAGATTGCAGTCGCTGACCAGGAAATCCTCCGCGCCGAGCGCCGCGCGATGGGGCAGGTCGAGCGTGAGTTGCGCGAGCGTCACGAAGCCCTGGCCCGTGAACCCTGCGGCCGGTCCACGGCCCCTTTCCTCTGGCGAGGCGGAAGCGGCGCGGGCGCCGGCTCGTAGCTCGCCATATGCCCAAGCCACGACCAGAAATAGGCCGCCGCCGAAACGATGGTGAGCGCGCCGGTCACCCAGATCAGAACATCGATCAGCTCATGCAGACCGAGGCCAAGCCCGAGTTCGGCCAGGACGAGACCGGCGAGCACGATCTGCGAAAACGTGTTGGCCTTGCTGATCAGCAGCGGCTGCATGCTGAGCGGCCGCGACAGCATCCACGACAGCACCACGGCGCCGACGATGAGGATGTCGCGGCTCACCACCGCGATCACGAGCCAGGCCGGCAAATGGCCGGCGAAACCCAACGTGACATAGATGCTGACGAGCAGCGCCTTGTCGGCGATCGGATCGAGATAGGCGCCGAGCTCGCTGTTCCAGCCAAAGCGCTTGGCGAGAAAGCCGTCGGCGGCATCGGACAGGCCCGCGAGCAGGAACAGCAGGAAGGCCGCCTGCATCTCGTGGGTGATGATCAGCCACACGATCAGCGGAACGAGCACGATCCGCCCGAGCGTGAGGCTATTGGGAATATTCACCAGCGCTCCTCCCGGAGGCCGTTCGCGCCTTGCGGCGGCCGGACCTCCAAGCCCGGAGTTTAGCAGAATTCGAGCAGCGGGCGTGACCGTTGCCCGGGGCGCCCACCCTAGCGCGAACGCAGCACAAAGGTCCCCTCTCTCTCGTCGAAAACGAACCCGTTTTGGTCGAGTTCCTTCTGCAGTCGGCCGAGCGAGCCGGCATAGTCGAAGGTGATCGAGGCTGCCCGCGCCGACAGCGAATTGACCTCAAGCGCCTGGATTCCGGCCACGTTCATCAGCCTGCCGCGAATGTCCTGCCAATCCTTGAGGCCGGAGAACTCGACCTGGGCCACCACATTGCGCGGCACCTCGGCCGGCGGTCGGCGCCTCCCCGGCCGCTCCCGGCACCGGCTCGGTGCCCGGCGGCGCGTAGTTCACCTCGGTCGGCGGGACACTCGCCGGATTGGCTGACCTTCCACCGGTTCTCGATGATCGCAAAGGCGGTCGCAGCCGCCTCGCGCGCGGTCGCCTTGGCGTCGCCGCCAAGCGTATCGCTTCGGCCGAAATTGATCGCGCCCACGCTGTCGGCGCCCGGCCAGCCGCGTCACGAAATTGCCGTCGGCGGCCTCGCCCACGGCGACGACCAGCGGCCCATAGCCGTAATCGCCTTGCATCGCGGCCAGCGCTTGGGCATCGCCGGCGAGCACGGCCTTGACGGTGGCCGACATCGAGATCCTGGCGCGGCCGCAGGATGGTGGCGGGCGTCATGCTGTGCGACAGATCGAGATCCTCCCAGGCCTGCCGCCAGCCTTCGGCACCTTCGCTCTTCACGCTGTCTCCCGCGATCACGACCGGCAGCAGCGAGATCGACGGCGCGCGCTCCTCGCTATACGCGATCCCCTGCTCTTGCAGCAGCTGCTTGACCGCCTGCTCGTTGACGCTGACATCGAGGGTGGCGATGTAGCGGGTGGTCGAGTTCTGCTCCTTGCGGATCGACACCCCATTGACCATGCCTTCGACGTCCTCTTGGCTGAGCTCGGGCAGTTGCTCCTGGGCGCTCAACGGGACCAGTCTCTGCATCACGATCTTGACGGCGCGCATCTGGGCGTCGGCCATGCCCAGGTCCCGCGCGGCGACGGCGTCCTGGGCGGTGATGTCGACCGAGATCTTGGCGACGTCATAGAGACTGTCGGCGGCCCGAGCCGGGCTGCTGACCCAGACTGCCAAGGCCAGGAGCGGCAGCAGGAGGCCCGCCCCCCGCGCCAAACGCTTCAGATGCCGCAACACCATGTCCAACTCTACCGTATCACCCGAAGCGGGCCCGATCTTCACCCCGGTAAAGCTTGCGAATGTGGCGGACGCACGGCCTTTCCGCCTTGACGGGCCTCGCCCGGCACGATTGTTATGCCAAATCGCCTGATCCTGCACCCCGAGTGGTTCGGTGCCCGCAACTCCCACGGACAAGACTAAAGTGACCTATCGCGATGCCGGCGTCGATATCGACGCAGGCAACGCGCTGGTTGAGGCCATCGGCCCGCTCGCGGCCAAGACCAAACGCGCCGGCGTGCTCGGCGGCCTCGGCGGATTCGGCGGCCTGTTCGATCTCAAGGCGTGCGGCTTTCAGGACCCGGTGCTGGTCGCCGCCACCGACGGCGTCGGCACCAAGCTCAAGCTCGCCATCGAGACCGGCCTCCATGACGGGATCGGCATCGATCTCGTCGCCATGAACGTCAACGACATCGTGGTGCAGGGTGCCGAGCCTCTGTTCTTTCTCGACTACTTCGCCACCGGCAAGCTCGACCTCGGCGTGGCCGAGACGGTCATCGCCGGCATCGCCAGAGGCTGCCAGGAAGCGGGCTGCGCGCTGATCGGCGGCGAGACCGCCGAGATGCCGGGGCTCTACGCGCCGGGCGACTACGATCTCGCCGGCTTTGCCGTGGGTGCGGTCGAGCGCGGATCGCTGCTGCCGCGCACGGACATCGCCGCCGGCGACGTCATCCTCGCGCTGCCCTCCACCGGCGTCCACGCCAACGGCTTCTCGCTGGTGCGCCGGGTGGTCGAACAAACCGGGCTTGCGCTGGAACGACCCCGCGCCGTTCGCGCCGGGCACGTCGCTCGGCCAGGCCTTGCTCACGCCGACTCGCATCTATGTCCGGCAGATCCTTGAAACGATTCGCGGAACCGGTGCCGTCAAAGCGCTCGCCCATATCACCGGCGGCGGCCTCACCGACAACATCCCGCGCGTGCTCCCGCCCGGTCTTGCCGCCGAGATCGACCTTGGCGCGTTCGCTCTGCCGCCGGTGTTCGCCTGGCTCAAGCAGGAAGCGCGGCTCGATCAGGACGAGATGCTGCGGACGTTCAATTGCGGCATCGGCATGATCGTCATCGTCGGCCCTGGCGACGTCGAACCGGTGCTCGGACATCTCGGCGATGAGGCGAAAGTGATCGGCGCCATTGGCGAACGCGGTCGCGGCGCAGCCGGTCCGCTACACCGGCAAGCTTGCTCGGAGCGCGTCGTGACGAAAAAGCGGGTCGGCGTCCTCATCTCGGGCCGGGGCTCCAACCTTCAGGCCCTGATCGAGGCCTGCAAAGCCCCCGACTATCCCGCCAAGATCGTCCTCGTGGTGTCGAACGTGCCCGGCGCGCAAGGTCTGCTGCGCGCCGAGGCGAGTCTCATTCCCGCGCTGGTCATCGACCACACAGGACTTCGCCTCGCGCGAAGCCTTCGACGACGCGCTCGACGCGGCGCTGACGCGAGGCCGGCGTAGAGCTCCTCTGCAATGCCGGCTTCATGCGCCTCCATACGGAGGGCTTCGTGCGCACGCTGGTGGAACCGTCACCTCAACATTCACCCCTCCCTCCTGCCCGCGTTCAAGGGCTTGCACACCCATGCTCGCGTTCTGGCAGAGGGCGTCAAGATCACCGGCTCGCACCGTGCATTTCGTGCGGCCCGAGATGGATACCGGCCCGATCGTGGCCCAGGCCGCCGTTCCCGTGCTGCCCGGCGACACCGCGGACAGCCTCGCCGCCCGGGTGCTTGCAGGCCGAGCATCGCCTCTATCCCCACGCGCTCGGCCTGGTCGCCTCCGGCGCGGTCCGGGTGGAAGGCGAGCTTGTGGTCGGAATGACACAGATCAACGACCAGGCCCCTTATTTTTCGCCCCCCCTCGACGAAGCGCTTTGATTGAAATTGTTAACGGCCGTAAGATCGGGGCCTGGACGGGACGGCATGTCGCACCGCAAGATGTGCGGCGTGCCAGTGATAGACAATGCCGACGGCCGGATGCTAGAGACTGGCCTAATTCGAGGCAATTTCGCGTCTGCTTACCGAGCGACACGGCGGCTTTCCTCGCTTTGGCGGCCGGTTGCAGGAGCAGGCTGGCCCCCGAAACCAAGAGCAGGGAGCAAGGGGGAAGGCGTAAATGGCGGATATGACGGTCGCCTATTCTCCATCGCATGGGCTCGGCGAAGAGCAGAGCATCTGGTTCAAGCTGACGTCCGCTCCTGAACCAGGAGAACCCCATGCAGGTTCTCATGGCGCTCAGCGAGAAATATGGCGGCGTGATCCCCATCAACCTCAAGAACCAGCGCATCGTGCTGCTGTCCGAGCCGGCCCATGCCGAGCGCGTGCTGGTGTCGAACGCCGACAACTACGTCAAATATTTCGACGGGCTGCGCCCCATCTTCGGCAAGAGCATGATCACCGTCGACGGCGCGCTGTGGCAGAAGATCCGCGCGCCGCAGCAGCCCGCCTTCCATCCGCATATGTTCGAGGACTACTTCCCCTATCTGATGTCGGCGATCAACTCGAAGATGGCGCGCTGGGCGAAGTTCGCCTCGACCGGCGAGACCATCGAGATGGTGGAGGAGACCTGGACGCTTGCCGCCGAGATGGTGTGCAAGGCGCTGTTCGACCGCGAGATGCCGTTCAACCCGCATTTCGTCTTCGGCCAGGTCAAGACCTATACCGACGTGATGAACCACAAGTCGCATCCGCCTCAAGAACGTGCGCGGCGAGCTTGAGGAGATCACCCAGGACGAAGCCGCCAAGGCCATGGAGATCTGGGGCTCGATCCCCGAGACCGTGATCGGCGCCGACGTGCTCGAGCATCGCGAGAAGACGCTGCTCAAGATGCTGGAGGCGGCCGAAGCCGATCCCAACTTCCCCGAATTCGATCGCCAGCAGGTGATCGACGAGATGAAGCAATATCTATGGGCCGGCACCGAAACGACGGCGCTGACCCTGGCCTGGTCGCTCTATCTGCTGTCGCAGCACCCCGAGGCGCTGGAGCGCATCAGGGCCGAGGCGCGCGCCGTGTGCGGCGAGCGCGATCCGCAATGGCAGGAGGTGCAGCAGCTCTCCTACACGCGCATGGTGATCCAGGAGACCATGCGGCTGTTCCCGCCGATCTGGGCGCTGATCCGCATCGCCGCCGGCGACGACGAGATCGAGGGCCACAAGATCAAGGCCGGCGACAAGGTGGTGATCCTCACCTATATCGCCCACCACAGCCCGAAATATTGGGACGAGCCGGAGAAGTTCGATCCCGAGCGGTTCGCGCCCGAGCGCGCCAAGAAGCGGGTGAAATACAGCTACCTGCCCTTCGCCGCCGGCAAGCGCTCCTGCATCGGCGGCGCGCTGTCGCAGATCGAGAACACGCTCGCTTTGGTGCAGCTGCTGCGCCGCTTCACCCCGGAATATGCCGGTCCGGTGCCGGCGAAGATCCACGCCACCGTGACGCTGTGCCCCAAAGGCGGCCTCCCCTTCCGCATCCGCGCGCTCAGCTAACGTCCGGCTGCTTATTGCGGTTAGACTGGCTCAGAGGCCGGCCTCGAACGCCTGAAAGCGCCGTTCCAACTCCCATTGCTGCGCCGCCTTCTCGCTCGCGGCGAGAAAGGATGCGCATGGCGGGGACGGCTCGTCCGGGCCCGGAACTGCGCCTCAGACAGTCGGGGACGAACCGCGCATAGCCGCCTTTGTCGTCCCACAGGCTCGGCCCCGGCAGGAAGCTGTAAGCGATACTGTTGCGCACGAGCTCCTTGAGGTCGGCATAGCTGAGACCAAAGGTCTCGACCGCGCGGACATATTCGTGGGTGAGATCGATGCGCGAGACCCCTTCATCGTCGGTCGACAGCGCCACCGGCACGCCGTAGCTGCGATAGGTGGCGAAGGGGTGGCTCTTGCCTTCGATGCCGAGAATGACCTTGTTGCTGGTGAGGTTGATCTCGACCAGCACGCCCTTGTCCGCCATGTTCTTCAGCAGCTCATAGGGCCGGTCCTCGTACATCACGGTCGCGCCATGACCGATGCGGTCGGCCCGCGCCTGCTCCACCGCGAGCCGGACATGGCAGCACAGGCTTTCCGGCGGCACCAGCCCCGGCGCCAGCTCGCCGGCATGCAGGCTGACATGAACCTCGGGATAAAGCTCGCGCAAGAAGCCGATCATGCGCATGTGCTCGGCATAGTCGGCCATGGACGTATAGTCGTCCTCGCCGCCCACAAAATTGATCGCCACCACGCGGGGGTCGGCCGCCGCCAGCTCGAATCCGAACACGGTTTGAGCGAACACCAGCTCCTTCGGCGTGTTGCGGAACACCTGATAGATGTAACGCGTCTTGACCCCACAGGCGGGCGCTTCATCGGATTGACCGCATCGCCCGCGCGCACGCCGCACGGCTTCGGCTTCATCCCAAAACGCGCGGGCCGCCGGGACGTCTTCAGCCAATCCCTTGGCGAGCAGTTCGTCCCGAAGCGGGCCCAAATCTTCGCGCCACGCCACGTCTTTGGTAATGTCGTTGAGGCGGTGCCAGGTGGGCGTCTCCATCAGCTCGAGATATTGCTCGTTCTGCGCGGCGGCGCACGTGGTCACCTCGTGGAGAAACTCGTTCGTGTGGCGCGGGTCGGTGCCACCGAATTTGGCGAAGGTCCCGAAGAAATGGTCGTGCGCCGTCGCGCCCTCTGAAGGGACGAAGCCGCGCATGGAGAACGAGTCGACCAGTTCGTCGTAGAGATGCTGGTTCTTCGGGACTTCGGCAGCGGGAACATCGCCGGCCTCGCACACGGGAGCCGGCTCGGCGCCTGACTTGATCGGCTGCGATTTGGTGAAGGACTTGGCGACCGGATCGACGCAGAGGCCGTCCTCGCCGCCGACGCGGATGAAGGTCTCGGCGTATACCGCGCCGTCAAGATGATTGTGGAGATCGGCGCCTTTTGGCATGCGCTTGAGAAAGACATGCAGCGCCAACGGATCGCCGCGGATGGCATCCAGCGCCTTGGCGGCGCGAAGCTCGTTTTCCCCCGCTTCCCTCTGTGCGACGGCAAGCGTCGGCACGGCCAGGGCCGCGAGAAGCACGGCAATACCAGCTATGGCCCGTGCCATCCTCATGACGGGTTCTCTAATAGCACACCGCCGGAAGCGGGGTCCCTAGCCGACGATCTCGGCCTTCTTGAAGCAAAGGGCGATCTCGCGCTTGGCGGTCGCGGCGCTGTCGGACCCATGCACCGAGTTCCGCTGCAAATTCACGCCGAAATCCTTGCGGATCGAACCGGCCACCGCATCGACGGGATTGGTCGCCCCCATCGCTTCGCGATTCTTGGCGATGGCGTTCTCGCCTTCCAGCACCTGCAACACGATCGGGCCAGAGGTCATGAAATTGATGAGGTCTTTGTAGAAAGGCTGATCCTTGTGAATGTCATAGAACTTCCTGGCATCCTTCTTCTTCCACCACACCCGCTTCTGGGCGATCACCCGCAGGCCGGCGGCCTCCAGGCGCGCGACGATCAGCCCGGTGATGTTCCGCTCGGTGGCGTCGGGCTTGATGATCGAAAGCGTGCGTTCACTGGCCATTGCCAAAAAGTCCCTCTAATGCCTGGAAGGTGGCGCTTATAGCGGTCGTGCGTGACAGTCACAAGGCGAATGGCGGGCCGTTAGCATTAATTGTCAGGCCTTCTTCTCCCAGCGGCCGTCGGCCCCCTGCTGCCAATAGCTGACCGCCAATCCTTGCGCCTTTGCCGCTTGCCAGGCTTGGCGCGCTTGAGCCACCGCATCCTGATCGCTTCCGTCGAACACATAGACCACGCGGGCGTAAGGCGCGGCGTCGGCGAGCATGGCGCCGTCGACCAGAAAGCGCACCTGCGCCTCATTTGGGTTGTCGTCGCCCGCGGTGAGGTAGATCGGCTGCGACGACGCGCGCCCATCCCGGGCCGTGCCATGGGGCAGGAAGCTCTCGTCGCGATAGGTCCATAGCAGCGTGTCGAGCGCCGCGACGCGCTCCTCGCTCGCCGCCTGCACGGCGGCGCGCCAGCCGCGCTTGAGCGAGAGTTCGAGCAGGGTCGGCAGCACGTCGTCGAGCGTCCGCGTCTCCAGATGGTAGAAATAGACTTCGGTGACGCCGTCCTCGCTCATCTCGAGCAGCCTCATGCATACGGGTTGGCGCCTTTGCGCAAGTTCAGCCTGATCGGCACACCGGGCATATCGAAGCTCTCGCGCAAGGCGTTCACAAGATAGCGCGAATAGGAGTCGGGCAACCCCTTCGGCTGCGAGCAGAACACCACGAAGGTCGGCGGCCGCGCATTGGCTTGGGTCATATATCTGAGCTTGATGCGCCGGCCCGAAAAGGCCGGAGGCGGATGCGCCTCGACGGCTTCGTGCAGCCATTGATTGAGTGCATGGGTCGGCAGCCTCCGGTTCCACAACGCGTCGGCGGCGAGGATCGCCTCCATCAGCCGGTCCAGGCCCTTGCCGGTCAGCGCCGTGACCGGGACGAGCGCCACGCCCTTGATTTGGGGCAACAGCCGCTGGCAAGTTTCCCGCAACGCGGCCAAACGCTTCTGGCGCTCACGCACCAAATCCCATTTGTTGACGGCGATGACGAGCGCGCGTCCTTCCTGGGAGATCAGGTCGGCGATCTGGAGGTCCTGTTTCTCGAAGGGCTGTTCGGCGTCGAGCAAGAGCACCACGGTCTCGGCGAAGCGGATCGCCTTGAGCGCATCGCCGACGGAAAGCTCCTCGGCGCGCCCCTCGACCCGCATCTTGCGCCTCAGCCCCGCCGTGTCGAACAGCAGCAGGGAGCGGCCCTCCCATTCGAGGCTGGAGGCGATCGCGTCGCGGGTGATGCCGGCCTCGGGCCCCGTGATCATGCGCTCCTCGCCGAGCAGCGCATTGATCAAGGTCGACTTGCCGACATTCGGGCGGCCGACGATGGCGATCCGCAAAGGATGCGGACCGAGTTCCTCGGCCACGCCGTCTTGGTCCGGCGCGGCGCCGCTGCAAGCCTGAACAGCATGTTGAATTGCTTCGCTCAGCTCGCCGATGCCGGTGCCGTGCTCGGCCGAGATCGGCAGCGGCTCGCCGAGACCGAGCGCGTAGGCCTCGTAGATCCCGGGCTCGGCGGCGCGGCCCTCGCATTTATTGGCGGCGAGAACCACAGCCTTGCCGGAGCCGCGCGCCAGCTCGGCGAAAATCTCGTCGGCGGGCACCAACCCGTGCCGCGCATCGATCAGGAACACCACGACGTCGGCTTGGGCGATGGCGGCCTCGGTCTGCTGGCGCATGCGCGAGGTAAGGCCCGTGTCCCCGGGCTCGAGCCCCGCGGTATCGATCAGGGTGACGGTGTAGGGCCCAAGCGTCGTTTCGGCCTCGCGCCGGTCGCGCGTAAGGCCCGGCTGGTCGTCGACCAACGCGAGCCGTTTGCCGGCCAGCCGGTTGAACAGGGTGGACTTGCCGACATTCGGCCGTCCGACAATGGCGACGGTGAAAGACATTGGTCCCTTCGGAGCGGAAGTTGCCGGGGCGCGCCGAGCGCTTCCTCACGGAGATCCTAGTTGAGAGCAATCAATGAAGCGTTGTCGGCAAGGATATACATGCGGCCGCCGGCCACAACGGGCGTGACGAAAACCGGCGTATCGAGATCGATCTGGCTCGTCACCTGGCCGCTATGCGCATCGGCGCCCACCACCAGCCCATCCGAGGACACCAGCCAGAGCTTGCCGCCGGCCAGCACCGGGCCGCTCCACCGCGTGCTCGCCGGGAGCTCTGTTACCCAACGCACGTTGCCGTCGGCGCGGGCGAGCGCCACCAGCTTGCCGCCGAGATCGACCACATACACGGTGTCGCCGGCGGTCCATGGCATCTGTGTGCTGGCGATGTTTCGCGTCCACAGCCGCTCGCCGGATGACTGCGAGACCGAAATCATCTTGCCGCCATGGCTTACCGCGAACACCACACCGCGGTCGATCACCGGACGAGCCGGGTCGCCAAGGATTCCCGAAGCCGAGTTTTCGCTCGAACGCACCAGGGACTCCTGCCAGGCCGCCTTGCCGCTGGCGACGTCGAAGGCGATGATGTCGCCGGCCGGAAACGGCGCCACGACGAGGTTGCCGCTCACCGCCGGGCTCACATTGCTGAGCAGCGTGGCCGGTTGCGGCAAGCCGCGCGACGTCCACAGCTGCTCGCCGTCGGCGTCGTTAAGGGCATAGAGGATATTCCCGGCCGACACGAAATAGACCTTGCCGCCCGCGGCGGTGGGCGCGCTGCGAATAGGCTCGCCAATCCGCTTGTTCCACAACACTGCGCCGTTGCCGGCATCGAGGCCGATCACGGTGCCATAGCCGGTGGCGGCAAAGAGATGGCCGCCGTCGAGCGCGAGCCCGCCCCCGAAGCCCTCCTTGCTCTTCTCGTTCTCGGGTGTGACGCTCGTGCTCCACAATTTGCCGCCGCTGGCCGAGGAGAAGGCCGATACGGTGCCCGCCGCGTCCAGGGTGAACACCTTGCCGTCGGCGACCAGCGGCACCGCGCTCAGCCGTCCGCTGGAGGACGAACCCGTGCCGGCATCGGCGGCCCACACTTTCCGCAACTGGTCGCCCAAGGCGAGATGGCCGAGATTGTTGGACGGAGAGCCGCCCGGCTCCGACCAGGACGCATTGGCCTGAGGCGGCGGAAGCTGAACCGGTTTTGCCGCCGGATCGACATTGACCAGGGTCGAGTCGGTAATGACGGCAATGCGTTCGCCGGGCAGCGGCACTTCCTTCTTGGCGAATGGATTAGAAACGGACTTGGACAGCGACGACAGCGCACTGCTGCCGCAGCCAACAAGACTCGCGGCCAGGACCGCCGAGACCCCGGCGCCAAGCAGGCGAATGCCAATTCCCCTTCCAACCGGGTGCAACTTCGAGCCACCCTTCGCTTCACGCAAGCTATTTTGCCGTGGTGCTCAAGGCCTGCGGCGACCCCACGATCAGCGCGAGCATCATATCGGCGCGTTCCCGCAAATTGGGCGGGGTGCCCTGGTCGCCGACCAGCTCACTGAATTGCTTTTCGGCCTCGCTCATATTGTTCAGCCTGTAGGCGGACAACCCGAGCAGCTCGCGGGCGGAAAATCGCCAGGCGCTGTCGGGTGCGATCAGACCTTTGAGACGCTGCTCCATTTCCGCGTAGTCAGCCTTGTCGAGACGCAGCGCCGCCGCCTGCAGCGTGGCGTGGCCTTGCAAAATCGGATCGACGCTTGAATCGGTTGCCAGCGCATCGTAATCGGCGACCGCCTTGTCGGTTTCGCCGGCTTTGGCCTCCGCTGCGGCGAGTTGAAAACGCGCCAGCATGCGGTAGCCTTCGGGGCCCTTCTCCGCCAAGGCGGTCATCATCTCGCGGGACTTCGCCGCGTCGGCGCCGTCCTCCATGCTCAACGCTTGGGTGAATTTCGCGCCCGCGTCCTGCGCCCGCTGCTGCTGCCAATAGGTCCAACCCTTGTAGGCGCCGACACAAGCCACGACGACCACGGCGAGGCCCAAGGCATAGATGCCGTATTTGTCCCAAAGCTGCTGGTATCGATCTTGGCGGACCGCCTCGTCCACCTCACGCAGAAAGGAATCACGGTCGGTCATCGGCAATAAACTCTTTGACTTGGCGGTTACGGCGGGGAAAGCGGCCGGTCCTGATCGGACCCTTACGCTGTTCCTCTCTGTCCCGCGTATAGTGAAGGCGCCTGGCAGGCGCAAGGTAAAGAGCCTTGGCTCCCGTTCGCGCAGCGCGGCAATCGAGCGGCCGAGCGGACTAACTGCCCGTCATTTTGGCCTTTTTCGTGGCTTCGGCGCCCTCCTCGAACATCGGATAGGTGTAGTCGGCGGAGGGGAAGGCACGGTTACGGACCTCGTTGGCAAACGCCGTGACGGCGGCCTCGATGCCGGCGCCGATCTGGGCATACTCCTTGACGAATTTCGGCACGCGCGGCGAGAGACCGAGCATGTCCTCGAGCACCAGGATCTGCCCGTCGCACTCGGCCGACGCGCCGATGCCGATGGTCGGTATGTCGATCTGCTTGGTGATGCGCGCGGCCAGCAGCTCGGCGAGAGCCTCGAGCACAACGGCAAACGCGCCGGCATCGGCGATCGCCTTGGCGTCAGCCTCGAATGCCGCCCATTCCGAGCGTAGGCGGCCGCGGGGGGAGAAGCTGCCGATCGTGTTGATGGATTGCGGCGTCATGCCGATATGGCTCATCACCGGGATGCCGCGCTCGGACAGATAGCGGATGGTCTCGGCCATATGCACGCCGCCCTCGAGCTTGATCGCGCCGCAGCCGGTTTCCTTGAGCACGCGGGCGGCGTTGCGGAAGGCAATCGCCGGGCTCTCCTCGTAGGAGCCGAACGGCATGTCGACCACGACCAGCGCGCGGGTCGAGCCGCGCACCACCGCCTGCGCGTGCATGATCATGAGTTCGAGCGGCACCGGCACGGTGGTCTCGTAGCCATGCATCACCATGCCGAGGGAGTCGCCGACCAGCAGCATATCGACATGAGGGTCGATGATGCGCGCGGTATGGGCGTGATAGGCCGTGAGCGCCACGATCGGCGCGGCGCCTTTGCGGTTGCGGATGTCCGGTGCGGTGACCCGCTTCAGGGCAAATTCCTTCGACACGTCTTTAAGCTCCTCGACAGGGCTAAGCGCCTCGGACTTATGGCAGATATATAAGGCCTTTTGCAGTGCAAAAAACGGGCCGGAACCCGCTTATTTTCCTCATCGCGGCAGCGGCGCGGCGCCGATCAGGAGCGATTGGGGCCACACCAGAAAAGACCGGTCGCACAGGCGGAAAAGGTCAACAGCAACCGCAGGCCGAGAAACACGGCAATGCCGACGACGAGCAGCGTCATTGCCGCGCCTCAGCCTTCATTTGTTGGTGTTGCCTCAGTCCGACGGCGGCGGTCCGAACCGATTTGGCCCGGGCGTGCCGGCGAGGAAGCCAAGCTCGACGAGCAGCCAAATCGCGCCGAGGATCGGAATGAGCCCGATCAATATCCACCAGCCCGATTTGTCCCGGTCGTGGAAGCGCTTGATATAGACCAGGATGGCGGGGATCAGCACGGCCAGCGCGAAAATGCTGCTGAACAGGCCGACGCCGTTTTGCGGGTCGAAATTTCCGGTGGCCATGTCGACAAAAGCCAAAATGATGCTGATCACGAACACCGGCAGCACCAGCTTCAGCCACCATTGCTGCCGGTTCACCCGGCCTTGGGCCGACAAATAGAATTGCTTGAAATCCATGATTTCCCCCTTGGTTGCCGCAGGGCGAGCAAACCTTACCCACGGCCGCCCCGTCAACTGGAACGAGAGGACCAGGCTTCGCTACTGCCTTGCCTGGTATTGCGAAACATGCGGCTCGCCGTCGTAATTTCGCTCAGGATGGCGCCGGGCGTGACGTTCGCGATATTGGTCGATGGACCGCCGCGGCCTGTGTGCATCGACATATTGCCGTTGCATCTCGGCCAATTTGTCGACGAGATCGCTGCCGTTCATTGCCGCCTCCCTATGCCTGTCGCGTCGTCTCAGATGGTTCGACGCAATGTCGGCTCAGGAGGTTCACCGAAATTTGGCAGGCAAAATCAGGGCTTGCGCATCATCTTCTTGGCGATGCCCTCGGCGACCGTCAGATCCTTCTGCGGAATGAACGGCTTGTTGCTCCAGCCCGGCCGCGACGAGGCCGGCTGGCGCTCGCCCGGTTCGCATTTCGTCACCGGATGAGCGGCGATCTCTTTTTCCAGCCGCGCGGCTTCTTCTTCCCGAGTCTCGCCGATCAATACGCGCTTACCCGGCCGCCGTGCGAACTGAGGCTGCGACTTCTTATAGCTCATCGAAATCTCTCCGAAGGGTTGGCAGCCCCCTGGCATCGAGGGCTGGGAAGGCGAGCGATGCCACGCGGACATCCGATCTGACGCCGAGTTACCAGAAGCGGCCGCTCGCGCCTATGATTATCGTCAGGAGGCCGAGCATCAGGTTGAGCGCAACGATAAGGCGAATCTGAGCCAGCTTTTTGGCGGCTTCCGGGAATTGTCCCTGCTCCACCGCCGCGCTGAACCGGCGCCAGGGTCCGAAAAACAGATGCATGAACAGCAGCATCATCACGATGCCGATGGCCTGCATGACATGGATATAGGGCGCGGCGCCGGCGAAGCCGCCGAAATAGCCGAACATCATGCCGTAGCCGCTGGCGAGCAGGACGATGATGCTCAACCACACCCACGGGAAGAATTTGCCGAACACGCGCTGCCACAGCGCGAGCCGCGTCTCGGGCTCGAGCGGCCCCGCCGACGGGCGCAGCACCACATAGGCGAAGAACATGCCGCCCACCCACGCGGTGACGGCCAGGACATGAAGCGCGATCAGGAGTGCCATGGCGCTTAGTCTACTCCCACGCGATGGTCCCTGAGCATGAAACTCAGCAGACATGCGCTCGCCGGACGCGATCCACTCAGAAATTCCCACGCCCCCGCGTGGGAAAGCGCTTTCCGCCGGCACGCGCATCTCTTGATGCGCGGTGAGGCGTAAGCGGCGAAGCCGCGTCGGCGGCGTAGCCGGGTCAGAGAGCTAACCCCTCACCCTTGCCGCCATGCTCCGGTTTGCGCCAACACATCCAAGAGTTAAGACATTACTGTAACCGATAAGACACAAGCGTCGGAAATTCCTTCTTATTCGTGTTTTTCCAGGATGCGTCGCGGGCGATTTTTGCTATCCTCATCCAAGATGAGCATACGATCTAGTTAGATACTGTTTCTCCTCGGCATTTTTCTGGTAGGGGGTAACTATGCCGTACATGCAGTCAATGCGACTTGCTTTGCTCGCAGGAATTGCTGTCGCAGCAGCACAATCGGCCCAAGCCGCGGATCTTGGTGCCGCGCCACCCGAGCCCACCATGGTGGAAAGCTGGACAGGATTTTACGTCGGCGGCGGCGGCGGTATCGGCTTTCTCGACTCCGGCCTCAATTCTTCCGCCTCGCGCACCGATGAGATCGGCTTCTGCAAGGTCAAGAAAAGCGACAAGGACAAAAAGGAGTGCGAAGAGAGGCACGACAAGAAGTTTGCGCCCTTCGCCACCCTGCTCCAAAGCCAGGCCTCGAGTTTCGATCTCGGTGACGAAGGCTTCTTCGGCACCGTCCAACTCGGTTATGATAAGCAGTTCGCTCCGCGTTGGGTGATCGGCGCTTTCGTCGATGCCGATTGGTACTCCGACCTGAGCGCCAAAGGCCACGACGAGACCTCGTCGGCGCTGAAGTTCGATCTGAAACATTTTCCGCCGATCGACCTGCCGCTCAGCAAGCTGACAACCGACGCTGAGCTCGGGGTGGACTGGTCGATCTCGGTGGGCGGCCGGCTAGGCTGGCTTGCCACACCGGGCACGCTCCTCTACGTCCTCGGGGCTTACACCCACGCCGAGTTGGACAACGCGAACGTCAACGTCTCGATCGACGATCCCTTGGGCTCGTTTGGCGTGATCCCGCATTCGAACTTCTCAAACCCGACCAAAATCGCGCTGGCGTTGCCGGATTCGGTCGACGGCTTCAGCCTCGGCGGCGGCGCCGAAGCCAAGCTCGGACGCGGGCCCTGGGCGCTCAAACTGGAATATCGCTGGAGCCACTTCCAGGGAGATTTCGGCCAGCAATTCAAGCGAAGAGGCCGAGTGCTATCAAATCAAGCGGCACCTCGGCATCGGCCGCGACATTCAAGAGTTTGCGTCGGCGGATTTCGATGACATCGACATCCACACCGTGCGCGGCGTGCTCACTTATCGCTTCGGGGGCGCCCCAGAAGTGGCGTCACTAAAATAGCCCTCTAGTGGCGTCGCTTAGCCCCTTGGTTGCCACGCGCTAGGCCTTTCGGCCTTGCGCGTGGCACCCGCTTCCAAGCACCGGCCTACCCCACGAGCGCCTAGGTAAGCTCTCGCTCGCTCTCGCTACAGCGTCTCAAGACGGCTTCGGCTTCGGCGACGAAATCGCGATCCACCATTCTCAGCGTGTCGAAATAGGCCGACCTGCCAAGTTCGCCGTCGCTGCCATCGGCGAAACCTTCGAGATAGCTGGCGAGCGCCAGCTTGACGCCGACACCCAGCAATCCTTCGGCCGGCGTATGGGCAATCGTTCGCTGGATGACTTCGACGCGCTCATGGCGCCGCTCGGCTTCTTGCCCGTCATTGGCTGCCATTTCGGCATCCAGGGCCTTGAGCCACTCGCCCCACCAGCTCAGCAACTCGCCATCGCACCTGACGCGGATACGTGTCTTGTTTGACATTGAACCCCCGTTACGCATTACACACCGCGCCGGTTGGGAGACACACGAATGCCGGCGCAGCGCCAAGAGGGTGCCATATCGGTGAAGGGAAATCTACTAAGCAGTTGTGTGGCCTTGCTAATCGGGCAACGGGCAAGCATCTGGGCCGATTTTCAGGCGCGCTGAAATGCCCAAATTGAGCATATCCGGGTCACGGCGGCCCGAGGGTAGCTTGGCGCCGGCGGATATTTGTGCGTGGCCGGGCTAATCCGGGTCCCTACTCCCACTCGATCGTGCCGGGTGGCTTGGAGGTGATGTCGTAGACCACGCGGTTGATGCCGCGCACCTCGTTGATGATGCGCCGCGCCGCCGCGCCCAGAAAATCGTGGGAGAAGTCGTAATAGTCGGCGGTCATGCCGTCGGTCGAGGTGACGGCGCGCAGCGCGCACACGAAATCATAGGTGCGGGCGTCGCCCATCACCCCCACCGTCCGCACCGGCAGCAGCACGGCGAAGGCCTGCCAGATCTTGTCGTACAGCCCGCGCTTTTTGATCTCGTCGAGATAGATGGCGTCGGCCTGACGCAGAATGGCGAGCTTCTCCTCGGTCACTTCGCCCGGAATGCGGATGGCGAGCCCGGGGCCCGGGAACGGATGGCGGTTGACGAAGGCGTCGGGCAGCCCTAGCTCGCGCCCCAATGCGCGCACCTCGTCCTTGAACAATTCGCGTAAGGGTTCGAGCAATTTGAGCCGCATGCGCTCGGGCAATCCGCCGACATTATGATGCGACTTGATGGTGGCCGAGGGGCCGCCGGTCGGCGACACGCTCTCGATCACGTCGGGATAGAGCGTGCCTTGCGCCAGGAATTCGACGTCGCCGACTTTGTCGGCCTCGGCCTCGAACACGTCGACGAACAGCTTGCCGATCATCTTGCGCTTGACCTCGGGGTCGGTGACCCCGTGCAGCGCGTCGAGGAAGCGCGCGCCCGCCTCGACCGCGACCAGCGGAATGTTGTAGGCCCCGCGGAACAGCGCGACCACCTGCTCGGCCTCGTCTTGGCGCAGCAAGCCGTGATCGACGAAGATGCAGGTGAGCTGGTCGCCGATCGCCTCGTGGATGAGCAGCGCGGCGACGGCCGAATCGACCCCGCCGGACAGCCCGCAGATCACCCGGCCCTCGCCCACTTGCGCGCGGATGCGGGCGATCTCGCTGTCGCGGAAATGGGCCATGGTCCATGCGCCGGCGCAGCCGGCGATGGTCTGCACGAAATTGGCGAGCAGCGCGGCGCCTTTCGGCGTGTGCACCACTTCGGGGTGGAACTGGACGCCGTAGAGCCGGCGCGAATCGTCGGCGATGGCCGCGAACGGCGCGCCGGTCGAGATGCCCACGGCGCGGAAGCCGGGCGGCAGCCGCGTCACGCGATCGCCATGGCTCATCCATACCGGCGCCCGCTCGCCGACCTGGAACACGCCGTCGAACAGCGGCGTATCGTCGATGATCTGAAGCTCGGCGCGGCCGAACTCGCGATTGTGCCCGCCCTCGACCACCCCGCCGAGGGCGGCCACCATGGCCTGCTCGCCGTAGCAGATGCCGAGCACCGGCACGCCGGCATTGAAGATCGCGGCGGCCGCGCGCGGCGTGCCGGTCTCATGCACGGATGCCGGGCCGCCCGACAGAATGATCGCTTTGGGCGGAACCGGCCCGAGCGCCTCTTCCGCCTTGTCGAACGGAACGATCTCGGAATAGACGCCGGCCTCGCGCACGCGCCGGGCGATGAGCTGGGTCACCTGACTGCCGAAATCGACGATCAGCACGCGATCCTGGGCCGGGTCGACCGCGTCGTCCTCGGCCCCGTCCCGGTATTCCTGTGTCGAACTCGGTCATTTGCACCGTCATGGCGGGTGGTTATAGCAGCGTCTTCGAGTCGGCAATGACTTCAAATTGGCTTATGCAAAGCCAGGCATTGGCGGGGGCGAGCGCATGGCCACGGCCGAACAGGACAGCTTCGAGGATCGGCTGCGCCGGCACATCGAGGCCTATCACGAGGTGGCCCTGCTCCATGCCGCGGTCAGGCTCGGCCTGCCCGATATGCTGGCGGCGGGGCCGCTGACGCCCGAGCAACTGGCGGCGGCACTCGGACTTTCGACCCCTCACCTCACCCGTTTCCTGCGCGGGCTCTGCACCATCGGAATTTGTGCGGAGCGCAGCGACGGCGCGTTCGCACTTTCGCCGAGCGGCCACTGCCTGAAATCGGACTCTCCGGCGCGGCTGGCCGAGAAGGTCCAGATCGTGGTCGGGCACTATTGGCGCCCTTGGGCCGAGCTGGTGTCCACCCTGCAAACCGGGACGCCTGCCTTCGATAAGGTGTTCGGCAAGAGCGTTGCGGAATGGCGCCGCGACAACGCCGCGCAAGGCGCGCTGTTCAAATCGTATCTCGCCAAGGAGACGCAAGCCGACACCGCAGCGGTCCTCGCGGCGCTGGGCGTTTCGGCGTCGGACAGGGTGGTCCAGCTCGACGGCGCCGATGCTGGATTGCTCGCCGATATCCCGGCGGGCGGCGATCTCTATCTCTTGAAGGGCGTGCTCCAGAACTACGACGATCAAGGCGCTGCCGTAATCCTTCGCAATTGCCGCGCGGCGATGGCCGACGGAGCGCGGCTTGTCATCATCGAACGGCATCTTGCCTGAGCGCGCCACCGACGACCCCGCCGCCATCATGCTCGACCTGCATATGATGGCCATCACCGGCGGCCGCGCCCGTAGCCTGCCGAGTTCGGGGCGCTGCTGGCAGACGCGGGCCTCGGTCTGGCGAAAGCGACGCCGACCCGCTTCGGTCTTACTGTCATCGAAGCTAATTCGAAGTGAGCGGCTCGAGCGCCTTCACGTAGACGATCTTGCTGTCGCCGGGCGCATAGAAATCGGGCAGCCGCGCCCCCTCATGGAAGTCCATGCGCTGATAGAAGCCGCGCGTGCCGGCATAGCGGTCCGACGAGGACGTATCGGCATAAACATGCTTGGCGCCGGCTTTGCGCATCGCCGCCTCGGCGCGGCCATAGACCTGGGCGCCGAGCCCCCGCCGCTGCTCATCGGGCGACACCGCGATCCAGTAAAGATCGTAGGAGCCTTGCGTTCCCATGATCGGCCCATAGCAGGCATAGGCCACCAGGCTCGACCCGCGCTCGGCCAGCACGAAATGATAGCCCGAGCGGATGCCCTTGGTCAGACGCTCGGTCACCAGATCGACCGCAACGTCCACCTCGGCCGCGTTGAAGAAACCGGTGCTGACCACCAGCGAGCGCACGCGCCCGACATCCTCGTCCATCACCGCGCTGCGCCATTCGAGCCCCTCGCGGTGGCCGGTCTTGGTGAGACCGGTGCTCAGGCTGAGCGGCGGCGCCGTCTTTCGCGCGGCCGAATGGCCGGCCACCAGCCCGGCGAAAAAATTCCGCGCATTGGTGCCGAGCGTCCGCACCCGGTAGCCGCCCTCCTGCACCACCAGCGTCGGATAGCCCTGCTCGCCGATCATGCGGCCGAGCTGCTCGAAATCCTTGCCCCGGTTCGACCACGTGCCGGTCGGGTCGCCGCGCGCCGTGTCGAAGCCGAGCGACACCACCAGATAAGCGGGCGTGAACCGCCTGACGCGCCGCAACCCCTCGGCCACGGCAGTCTTGTGCTGCTCCGGCGTGATGTGCTCGGCCAGCGGAATGTTGAGATTGTAGCCGGCGCCAGGCCCGATCCCGGTCTCGTCGCGGAAACCGGTGAAATACGGATAGGCGAAGCTCGGATGGCCGTGGATCGACACCGTGAGCACGTCGGCGCGGTTGTAGAAGATTTCCTGCTGGCCGTTGCCGTGGTGATAGTCGATGTCGAGGATGGCCACCTTGCCGTAGCGCGCCAGCAAATTGGCCGCGATCGCCGCATTGTTGAAATAGCAGAACCCGCCGAACACGCTGGTCTCGGCATGGTGGCCCGGCGGCCGCACCAAGGCGTAGGCCAGCGCGGAGCCTTCCAGCACCTTCTCCGCCGCGGTGAGCGCGCAGTCCACCGCCGAGCGCGCCGCCAGATAGGCGTTCTGGTTGAGGGGCGTGAAGGTATCGATGCAGTAATAGCCGGCGAGCACCGTCTCGTCTTTCGGTGCCCGGGCGGGATTGCGCAGCGGGAACACGTAAGGGTAGATCGACTTCTTGGGGCCGGCCATCAGGCAGGCCTTGCGGATATAGTCGACCAGCCGCCCGTCATGCACCGCGCGGATATACCGGTCGGAGAAGCGCTTGGCCGGCACCTTCTCGATCAGGCCCGACGGATCGAGCTCGGCCATGATCGAACGGATGCGGACCGGCGCCTCGACATAGCCCCGCTCCTGGACGTGATGCAGCGTGTGCTCGGCGTTGAGCACCAGCGCGATGCGCGGCTCGGAGGCGGCGCGCACCTCGCCCTTCAGCGACCGCCGCGATTTGATGTAGCGCGGCTCGCGCAAGCGGATCGGATCGTCCTTGATCGAATCCACCACCATCTGCACATATTCCGGCCCGAGCCCGTATTTGCGCTCCAGGATGGCGCGGACCACCTTGCGCGCCTGGTCGCGGCTCGGCAGGTCGTTCGAGCCGAGCGGGTCGAGCACGAGATAAGGCGGGTCGATGGCTTCGGGCTTGACCGGAGTCTCGTAAGCGGTGTTGGCGATCGGCCGCGCGCCGTAGCGCTCATAGAATTTGAGCCGTGAGGCGTTGTTGGCGCGGATCTCGGGGTTGGGGCTGAGCGCCGGATCGTCCGGCAGGCATTCGAAATAGAGCTGGGTGCCGAGCGCCCTCGCCTCCTCCCTGACCCGCTCATAGAGCGCCGCGCCGATCCCACGGCCCATGCGGTTGGGCGCCGTCGAGATCAATTCGAGGTAGGAGAAGCCGATATCGGGCGCGTCCAGCAGCAGCGCCAGCCCGAGCGTCTGGTCGCGTGCGTTCTCCGCCACGAACAGCCGCGTCACGAAGCGGTGCTTGAGCGGGTTGCCGAGCTGCGACGGCATCTTGGCGATGTCGTAATCGGGCATCCCCGGAAACTGCTCGCGCATGATCTTCTGCGCCGCCTCGATGGCCGAGCGGTTTGCCGCCGTCGTGGCGTCGGCCACTTTGCGGATGCGAAGCATGGCTAGATGCGAAGCATGTCAGGCAGTGGCTTGCAAGCGCCCAAGCGAGTCATCGACGATGCGGGCGATCATCTGGTCATAGGAGAGCCCGGCCGCCTCGGCCGAGGCGGCAAACCCCGCGTCGTCGCTGATGCAGGGATTCATGTTCACTTCGAGAATGAACGGCGCGCCTTCGGGATCGACCCGGAAATCGACCCGGGCATAGCCGCCGAGGCTGAACAGCTCCCAGCAGGCCAACGAGAGCCGCATCAGCTCCGCGGCGAGCGCGGGCTCCTCCTGCTCGAGGCCGAAGCGGCGCGGCGTGCCGAGAAAGGGCTGGCTGCCCGGCGTCCATTTGGCGTCGTAATCGGTGATCAGCGGCTCGCCGTCCTCGAAGCCCTGGAACACGGTCTCGCGGATCGGCAGCACCTCGACCCCGTCCGGCCGCTCCATCATCGCGGCGGCGAACTCGCGCCCGTCGATATAGGCTTCGGCGAAATGCTCGGTGTCCCAGCGCAGGGTGCGTTCGACGATCACCCGCGCCGCGTCGGCCCCGAGCACCACCGAGGCGGGGCCGATGCCGAGCGAGCCATGCTCCCACACCGGCTTGACGATGACGCGGAGGTCGGCGGGAAGTCCCTCCCCGTTCTCCGACCATTGCGGCGTCGGCAGCCCGGCCTGCCCGAGCTTCTGCTTGGTATCGGTCTTCGACAGCGTGTCGAGCCAGGCGCTGGTGCCGGCGCCGGTATAAGGCAGCCCCAGCGCATCGAGCCGCGCCGGAACCATCGGCGCGAGCCGGCAGTCGCCGCCGACCGCATCGACCAGATTGAACACGAGGCACGGGCGACGTGGCAGCAGCGCCTCGATCCCGGCCAGATCGGGATCGAGGCCGATCACCTCGGTGGCGAAGCCGAGCCGCGCCAACGCGCCGGAGACCGAGTTCGCGGCCGTGATGGTGTCGATCTCGTCGGGGCGGCTTTCCGTCGCCGCATGCAGGACCGGGATGAAGGCCCCCGCCCCGGGCATCAGGCGCTTTTCCGCCTTGAGGACCGGCCCTGCCGGCTCATCCCATAACGGGCAAGGCCGGCATCGACGATCAGGCCGATCAGCGCCACGAAATCGATGCCGTTCTGCGCGGCGAGGATCGGCAGGTCGGAATGCCACGGATTGAGTCCGGCCAGCGGGTTGGCCTCGAGGAAATAAGGCTCGCCCTTGGCGTCGGAGCGAAAATCGATGCGCGCCGCGTCGCGGCATTCCAGCGCCCGATAGGCTTCGAGCGCGCGGGTTCCGGCGAGGCGCGCCTCGGCGTCGTCGGCCGGGGCGTAAGTGACCAGCTCCTCGCACAGCTCCTTGTTTTGCAGCGAATAGACATTGGCCTCGGCATTGGCTCGGAGCAGGATCTCGCACACCCCGAGCACGCGGGCGTCGGGGCCGTTGCCGACAATGCCGACGGTGAACTCGCGGCCGGGCAGATAACGCTCGACCAATGCCGGCTGGCCATAGCGCGCGATCACCCGCGTGACCGCCTCGCGCAGCTCGCCCCGCGTCTGAACCAGGGAGGCCGCCTCGCAGCCTTTGCCGGTGCCTTCGGCCAGCGGTTTGACGAAAGCCGGGAAATCGGCCCAGTCGGCGACGTCGTCGGCGTTGTGCTCCGCCACGGCGAAAGATGGCGTCGGCACTCCGGCCTCACGCATGAGCCGCTTGGCCACCGCCTTGTCGAGGCAGGCGCTCATCGTCAGCGGGTCGGAGAACAGATAAGGCTGATCGAACAGCTCGCACAACGCCGGCACTTGCGCCTCGCGCGACCGCCCCTTCAGTCCCTCCGCAATCGAGAACACGAGATCGTAGCGATCGCCTTCGACCAGTCGTGCCGCCAATGCCTGGCCGCGGCCCACCCGCGTGACCTCGCAGCCCAGCGCCTTGAGCGCGCCGGCGAGCTGATCGATGGTCTCGACAGTATCGAACTCGGCCACCTCCTCCTCGGAGTAGCCGAGCACCCGATAGTCGTCGCGAAGATCGTAGATCAGAGCGACGCGCATCAGACTGGCTCGGCGCGCGGCGCCCGGTCGGCGCCAACCGTCCCGTCGGGATCGGCGTAGCGGTAGGTCTTGCCCTCGAAGTTCCGGAGAATCAGATCGTCCCCCTCGCGCCCCACCACATAGTCGGGGATGAGCGGGATCTTGCCGCCGCCGCCGGGCGCATCGATCACATAGGTCGGCACGGCGTAGCCGGTGGTATGGCCGCGCAAGCCCTGCATGATCTCGAGGCCCCGGTCGACGCTGGTCCGGAAGTGGGACGAGCCGGAGATCGGGTCGCACTGATAGAGGTAGTACGGCCGCACCCGGCGCATCAGCAGCCCGTGGAACATCGTCTTCAGCGTCTCGACACTGTCGTTGATGTCCTTGAGCAGCACCGTCTGGCTGCCGAGCGGAATGCCGGCATCGGCCAGGCGTGAGGTCGCCTCGGTGACCTCGGGCGTAAGCTCGGTGGGGTGGGTGAAGTGAAGGCTCATCCACAGCGGATGATGCTTCTTGAGCACGCGGATCAGCGCCCGCGTCACCCGCATCGGCAGCACCACCGGCACCTTGGTGCCGAGCCGGACGAACTCGACATGCTTGATGGCCCTGAGCCGCCCCAGCAGATAATCGAGCCGCTCGTCGGACAGCGTCAGCGGATCGCCGCCCGAGATCAGCACGTCGCGAATCTCCGGGTGCGCGGCGATATAGTCGAGCGCCTCCTCCCATTGCGGCCGGCTGAAGGAATAATCGCCGCCCGGCTCGCCGACCATGCGCGAGCGGGTGCAATAGCGGCAATAGGTCGAGCAGAAGCCGGTGGCCAGGAACAGCACGCGGTCGGGATAGCGATGCACCAGCCCAGGCACGACGCTATGGCCGTCCTCGCCGAGCGGATCGTCGGCCTCACCCGGCGTCTTGAGATATTCGGTGCCGACCGGAATGTGGGTGCGGCGGAGCGGCTCGGCCGCATCCTCGCGCGCCATCAGGCTGGCGTAATACGGCGTGATGCCGAGCGGCAGCGAGCCTTGATGGCGGGTCACCGCGTCGCGCTCGTCGTCCGACAGGACGAAGATGCGCTCGAGCTCCGCCAGCGTGCGGATGCGGCTGCGCGCCTGCCAGCGCCAGTCGTTCCACTGGGCGGCCTCCACCTCGGGATAGTAGCGCTTGCGGAAGGCGCGGGAGAGCGGCCCCATGGGGAAGCGCTCCATGCGCACGACGACGGCCTCGAGGCGGTCGGCCGCAGCGGACGAGATGGATTTGATAGGGCGTTGTGGTTTGGTGAGAAGTTGAGATGTCGCCGTCGGGCGACTGGGTGGCTCTTCGGCCTCGACCTTAAGCAACTTCATGGGATATGCGTCCCCTCCAGGCTTTCGAGGGATCGGTCTTAGCGAGGATCGCCAACTCTTGTCCGTCAAAAGCGCGAGTCATTTCAGCGACATCATTGTCAATTTCAAGTGTTAAAGAAGTCGCGGTCCCAACTTTTTTCGTCGCCGGCGCCGGGACCCGACGCTCTATGCCAGCGGCGACTGCGCCTCGGCCGAGGCCATCGGCTGCGGCGTGGATTGCGATGGCGGGGGCATCGAGATCGAGCCCGTCGCCGGCCGGAGCGGCACGATCCTGCTGCGCATCGACCGCATCCGCATGACGCTTGGCTGCGGCGACGGCGAGGCGGTCGAGCTGGAGGGCGGCGCCGACGACAAGGTCTTCAAGCTGACCAAGGCGCCGCGCCCGCTATGCGAGGCCATGACCATAAAGGCCAGCGAATGACCGGAAAATCGGCCGTTCCGACTTGGTCAGGCCGAGCGCTCCAGCACCGCGACGAAGAAGCCGTCAGTGCCGTGGCGGAGCGGCGTCATCAGCAGCGTCTCGGCCGAGCCGTCAGCGGACGGGATCGGCGTCACGCCGGGCAGCGCCTGCTCCCACAGCTCCGGCCACGGCACGATCTTGAACCCGGGCTGGCGGGCGAGGAAGGCGTCGACCTGGTCGCGGTTCTCCGCAGGCAGCACCGAGCAGGTGATATAGGCGAGCCGGCCCCCCGGCTTGACCAGCTTCGCTCCGTCATCGAGCACCACATGCTGTTCGGCGAGCCGCGCCTCGAGCATCTGGGGCGAGAGCCGCCATTTGGCGTCGGGGCGCCGCCGCCACACGCCGGACCCGGTGCAGGGCGCATCGATCAGCACCAGATCCATCTTGCCGTCGAGCTTGGCCAGGGCTTCGGAGTCGCCCGCCGGCAGCACCTGGACGTTCCTGACGCCGGCCCGCTTCAGCCGCTCGAAGATCGGCCTTAAGCGCATGCGGTCTAAATCATAGGCATAGAGCTGGCCAGTGTTCGCCATCAGCGCCGCCAGGCCCAGGGTCTTGCCCCCTGCCCCGGCGCACAAATCGATGATTTGCTGGCGTGGATGCGCGCCCGACAGCAGCGTGGCGAGCTGCGAGCCCTCGTCCTGCACCTCGTACCAGCCCTTGCCGTGGCCGGGCTCGGCCTCGACATGGGGACTCCGGCCGGGACCCGGCGCCTGTTCGATGCGGACGCCGGCCGGCGCGTGGGGCGTGGGCTGGGCCTCGAGCCGGCGCAGCGCCTTCAGCACCTTGTCGCGATCGGCTCTCAGCGTGTTCACCCTGAGATCGACGGGCGCGCGGCGGGCCAGTGCCGCCCCCTGCTCGGCCGCACCGGCGCCGAAGGCGCGCTCGAAGTCGGGTGCGAGCCACTCCGGATAATTGCCCCTGACATAAGCGGGCGTATCGGCCGGAAGCGCGCGCCCGAGGCCGGCCAGCTCGTCCGCCGACAGAGGCCCGGGCGCATGGGGGCCGGCGCCGGCAAGGGCGGCGACCTCCTCCGGGCTCATGCCCCAGCCGGTGACCAAGCTGCGCAGCACCAGCGCGCGCGGGCCCGCATCCGCCATGGCATAAGCCGCCGCGGCGCGGCCGCGCAGGCAGTCGAACACCAGATTGCCGATCGCCGCCCGGTCGCCCGAGCCCGCGAAGCGGTGGGATGTCCCCCAATCCTTCAACGCTTCGGCGGCCGGACGCTTGCGCGCCTCGATGTCGGCCAGAATCTCGATGGCCGCGCTCGCCCGTGCCGCTGGGGTCATCAGACCGGGTTGAACAACAAGATGCGGGCGATGACGATCACCCACATCAGCAGGAGCGCGATGGCGCCGATGCCGAACACGCCGGTGCGCCGGTCGAGCCGGTTCGAGGTGACATGGACGTAAGCGTGGGCGATCCGGGCCAACACGAACATCCAGGCGAGCACATAGATGACGACGTCGAGCGTCTTGGTGCTCATCGCCAGCAGCATGACGATGTAAAACAGCACCGGCAGCTCGAGCTGATTATGGTAGGCGTTGGCGATCTGCAGCACGCGCGGCGGCCAGTTGGGCTCGCGCAGCCTGACTTTTTCCGGTTCGACCTGGCCGGTGCGGACGGCGCGGTAGCGGAGGCCTCCCATCCAGAACAGCAGCACGAAGGTCAGCGCGACCTGCACGAATAGCGGCATTAAAATAGCCTGGATCGACATGGCGCACTCCGAATGCCCGCCATCCGGTTGCGAGCGGCAACGCGGCGCGGGATATAATGCTTTAGGCGTGTCTAGGGGTTGAGGGAAGCCATGTCGAGGCCGATCGGCCGAATCTCTCGTCACGTATGGTCTGGCCGCGATTGGCGGGCTGGTCGGCGGCATCATCCTCTGGCTTTCGACCGGCTTCATCGCCGATTTCCTGCTCGGGCTGTCCGGCATGTCGGCGCGCGAGGGCGCCCGCGCCATGCTCGCCTTCTTCGCCATCGGACCGTTCGGCGCGCTGGTCGGCTTCGGTCTCGGTGCCTGGCTGGCGCTGCATCAACGCGGTGCCCACCGCAGCATCGCGGCCATGGCCGGCGCCTTGGTCACGGCCGTGCTGCTGGTCGCCGCGATCTACGGCGCGGTCATTGGCTATTTTACCCTGACCGACGACGTGCTGGTTCGGAACGGTCCGCCGCCGCAACTCCATTTCGAGCTTCGGTTCCCCGCAGGTACCGTGCTGCCGGCGGGGCTCGAGGGCGTGCGCGTCGACCTCAACACCGACAAGAACGAGATGCCCGGCACCCTCACCGGAACCAGGACCGAGCAAGGCAGGCCGGTCATCGCCGGGAGCGTGGACCTCTATTTCCGCACCGCGAGCCGCATTCTCGTGCTGCGCCTGCCGGGCGAGCCGGACCGGCTATTCATGCTCAACCTGGACCGCAATCCCTCGGCCTCGCCGGAATTCGGACTGTGGCAGCAGGTCGATTTTATCGACGACCATCCGCCCGCCTCCCCCCGCAAGGGCGGCGACGGCGACGATTACCAGATCAGATACCGGGTCGAGCGGGCCGATTGACCGGCGAAATCGCGCGGTAATCATGGACGGAAGTTCAATTGACGAGGCCCCCGCGCCTTCTCTAAACCTAGCCCCAAAGGATAAATCCGGAATTCCCAAGGAGGCTTTCATGCGCTTTCGCGCCCCCCGCGTCATTTCCTGTGCCGTCCTGGCCGGCGCGCTTGCCTGTTCCGGCATGAACCAGGCTCGAGCCGAAGAGACCAATCCCTGCTTCACCGGCGACGGCTCCATCAAAGAGGTGCTTGACGGCTGCGCCGCCTATATCGGCTCGGGCGCGACCGACAAGGATCAGCTGGTCAGGGCCCACAGCGTGCGCGCCATGGCGTTCTCCGCCGTCCGCGATCTCGATGCCGCCATCGCCGAGATGGATGAGGCGGTGAAGATCGACGCCACCAAGCCCAATTCCTACTTCATGCGGGCGGCGGCTTACGACGCCAAGAAGGACTACGACAAGGCCATCGCCGATCTCGACGAGGCCATCAAGCTCGATGCCAAGCACGGCGACTACTTCCTGCTGCGCGGCATGGTCTATCGCGACAAGGGCGATCTCGATCAGGCGCTTGCCGCGTTCAACCAGAAAGTGACGCTCGAGCCCGAGGCGGCCAGCGGCTATTCCAAGCGCGGCGACCTCTATCGGATACGGAAAGAGTACGACCTGTCCGTCGCCGACTACGACCAGGTGGTCAAGATCGAGCCCGAGGGCCCCAAGGGCTATATCGACCGCGGCTGGGTGTTCGTGCTGAAGAACGACCTCGACAAGGCCGAAGCCGATTTCGACAAGGCGCTCGAGCTGCACCAGAACGATCCGTCGGCGCTGGTCGGCCGCGGCGTGGTGAAGAGCCGCAAAGGCCAGCCCACCGACGGGGCCGCCGATCTCGCCTTCGCCAAGAAGCTCGAGCCCGGCATCTTCGACGACATCAAGAAACTCGGCATCGAGTAGCCGCCGCTACCCCTCGCGCGGGTAATTGGGCGATTCCCGCGTGATGGTCACGTCGTGGACGTGGCTCTCGCGGAAACTCGCGGTCGAGATGCGGATGAACTCGGCGCGCTCGTGGAACTCCGGCAGCGTCCGTGCGCCGGTATAGCCCATCGACGCGCGCAGGCCGCCGATCAGCTGATGCAGCACGCTGGCCGCCGGGCCCTTATAGGGCACCTGCCCTTCGATGCCTTCCGGCACCAGCTTCAGCGCGTCCTTGATCTCCTGCTGGAAATAGCGGTCGGCCGAGCCGCGCGCCATGGCGCCGATCGAGCCCATGCCGCGATAGGCCTTGTAGGAGCGGCCCTGATAAAGGAACACCTCGCCCGGGCTCTCGTCGGTCCCGGCCAGCAGCGAGCCGAGCATCACGCAGTCCGCCCCGGCGGCGAGCGCCTTGGCGAGATCGCCGGAATATCTGATGCCGCCGTCGGAGATCACCGGGATGTCGCTCTTGCGCGCGACCTCGACCGCCTCCAACAAAGCGGTGAATTGCGGCACGCCGACGCCCGCCACGATGCGGGTGGTGCAGATCGACCCGGGCCCGATGCCGACCTTGACCGCGTCGGCGCCGGCATCGATCAGCGCCTTGGTGCCGTCCGCCGTCGCCACGTTGCCGGCCATCACCTGCACGGCGTTGGACTGAAGCTTGATGCGGCGCACCGCGTCGAGCACCAGCTTGGAGTGGCCGTGGGCGGTGTCGACCACGATCAGATCGGCGCCGGCATCGATTAGATGCTCGGTGCGGGCGAGGCCCAAGTCGCCGACGCTGGTCGCCGCCGCCACGCGCAAGCGCCCCTGATCGTCCTTGCACGCATTGGGATGCAATTTCGCCTTCTCGATGTCCTTGACCGTGATCAGCCCGATGCAGCGATAGTCGTCGTCGACCACGATCAGCTTCTCGATGCGATGCTGATGGAGGAGCCGCTTGGCCCCCTCCATGTCGACCCCGTCCTTGACGGTGATGAGATTCTCCTTGGTCATCAACTCGGCGATGCGCTGCTTGGGGTTGGTGGCGAAGCGGACGTCGCGATTGGTGAGGATGCCGACCAATCTCCCCTCGCGGCCGCCATTGGCTGCCGGCTCGACCACGGGAATGCCGGAGATCTGATAGTCGGCCATCAGCTTGAGCGCGTCGGCCAGGGTCCCCTCGGGATGGATGGTCACCGGGTTCACCACCATGCCCGACTCGAATTTCTTCACCTGGGCGACCTGGGCCGCCTGCAGCGCGGGCTCGAGATTGCGATGGATCACGCCCATGCCGCCGGCCTGCGCCATGGCGATGGCGAGCTTGGCCTCGGTGACCGTATCCATGGCCGAGGAGATCACCGGGATATTGAGCGAGATCGAGCGGGTGACGCGGGACGACACATCGGCCTCGTTCGGCAGCACATTGGAGGCTGCGGGCCGGATCAACACGTCATCGAAGGTCAGCGCGACGGCGCCGTCGGAAAATTGCTTGTTATCAGGGGTCTGCCCGTCGGGCATCGGCCAACCTTTCGCGGGGGGCTTCAGGCCTTTTGCGCGGTGCAAAAGGCCGCCACCGGTTGGCGTGCTCCTTTAGCAGCTTGCGGGGGGTTTGGGAAGCTTGCGCCTGAGCGCTTGGTTTCCGCATCCCGCCTGCGGCAAAACAGCTTTCAAAGCCCTTCCCTGGAACAGTGCGGTGACCTCCGCATTAGCCCGGCCAGGTCGGCGGGAGGTCTACCAAAGAATAGGAGTTTCGCCATGAATAAGGTCATGGTCATCACGGCCCTTGCGGCCAGCCTTTTGGTTTCAACAGCGGCGATCGCCGCGCCTGCCAACCTTGCCGGTGCCTTTACGCCCGAGGGCGAACTCACGCTCGTGCGTGGCGGAGGCGGTGGCGCAGGCGCCCATTTCGGCGGCGGTGGCGGCGACCATATGGGCGACGCCGGAGCCCACTTCAGCGGCAACCATATAGGCTCCATTGGCGGCCCCGGCGCCGGACCCCATTTCGAGGGCAACGGCCATCCCAATGGCCACTTCGACAAGGATCATTTCGGCCGGGCCGATTTCGATCACGCGCGTAACCGCTATTTCCCCGGCAGCTTCTTCGTCTATGGCGGAGACTATGCCGATTACGGCTAGTCAGGCGATTGCAGCTGGCTCAAGCGTCAGGCCACCGTCATCGGTAGCGGCTATTGGTTGCGCCGCTATCAAGCCTGTCTGCAGGACTAAACTCTAGCGAGAGCCCCGTCCGTGACGGGGCTCTTTTTTTTGCTGCTCGGCCCGATGCGGGGCGGCTGAGGCGAACAGCCAGCCGAATAGATAGGCCGCCGCCAGCGCGCCGGCCAGCTCCGCCGCCACGAAGCCCGGCGCGTCGCCGGGGGCGATCCCTGCAAACGTATTGCTCAGGCTGCGGGCGATGGTCACCGCCGGGTTGGCGAACGAGGTCGAGGCGGTGAACCAGTAGGCGGAAGTGATGTAGAGGCCGACCGCAGCGGCCACGGCGTCAGGCTTGAAGCGGACGCAGCCAAGGATGGTGGCGATCAGCCCGAACGTGGCGATGAACTCCCCGGCCCATTGTCCGACCCCATTGCGCGCCGTCGACCCGATCTGGATCAGGTCGAGGCCGAACATCAGATGCGCCAGCACCGCGCCGGCGCAGCCCCCCACGATCTGCACGACGACATAGGCAGCGGTGGTCGAAGCATCGAGTTCGCCGCGGACCAGCATCACCAGACTCACCGCCGGATTGAAATGGGCGCCGGAAACTGGCGCGAAGATGGTGATGATGACGAACAGCACGGCCCCGGTCGGGATCGTGTTGCAGAGCAGCGCGATCGCCTGATTACCGCCGGCAAGCTTCTCCGCCATGATGCCGGACCCGACCACCGCCATCACCAGAATGAGCGTGCCGAGCGCCTCGGCCGCCAATCGGCGCGTCAGATCGAACTGCATTCTCCCCCCTCCCCGTTACGCTTCATCAACAACAGGGGCTGCTCGATTTCGCCGGCGGCGCATCAGAATTGGCGAACGGCAGCGACGTGCCGCAGCCGGGGAAGATGCCGTAATGGGTCGCGAAGTCGCCGACGAAATCGAAATGCGGCGCGAACCGCGTGTCGGCCAGCATGCGCCAGGTGTTGCCGCACACCGGGAACACCTTGCCGCGCTCGACGAGATGATGGCCATCGAGGGCGAAGGCGTCCGGCTGGTCGGCAACCGTCCCCTTATAGACCACCGCCTGGCCGTAATCCTCGCAGGCCGGCTCCAGCCCCTCGAGCTTGAACAGCCGGTAGGTGGCGGAGAAGAACTTGGCCTGACCGAGCTTGGACCGCATCGCCACGTTCTCGACCGTGATCGGCCGGCTGGTCACCAGCCGCGGGTCGAGGAAGCCGGCCTGCTTGGCCATCGGCAGGAAGTCGTTCCAATAGAGCGCACCGCCGAGGCACTCGCCATACAGCAAGGGATCGGCCTTGATCTCCTCGGAGAGCCGCCGGTCGCTATAGACGTCGGCGAAATAGAGCTCGCCGCCGGGCTTCAGCAGCCGATAGGCGCCGCGCAACACCGCGAGCTTGTCGACGCAGAGATTGATCACGCAGTTCGACACCACCACGTCGAAGCTGGCAGGCTCGAGACCCAGCTGATCGAGCTTCTCGAGATAGCCTTTGAGGAATCTGACATTGGGGCGCTCATAGCCGAATTGCCGCCGGTGCCAGTCGATATGCGCCTGGGCGGTGGCCAGTTGCTCGTCGGTCATGTCGACGCCGGCCACTTCGCCCTTCGCTCCCACCAGCTGCGCGATGAGATAAGCGTCGCGCCCCGAGCCCGAGCCGAGATCGAGCACCCGGCAGCCCGACAGCGCCGATGGAATCACGATGCCGCAGCCATAATATTTGGCCCGGACCTCCTCATGCACATTGGCGAGCAGCGCCTCGAGCTGGGCCGGCACGCCGCCCCCGTCGCAACAGGCCGAGGTCTTCAAGTCTTTCGAGCTTTTGAGGACCTTGCCGTAGTAGTCCTTCACGACTTCGAGAATTCATGACTCGCTCCTTGGGCGGAAGAGGCGGCCGGCAAACTAGCATTGCTCCGCAGTGTGACGGTAGGAACAAAGCCGTGAGCTATCGGCCGCCGGCGCTGCCCGGCTTGAGGGCTTGGCGCAAGCGCGGCGCCGCGAGCGCGATGAAACCCTGCACCTTGGCCTGCGGCAGGCGGTCCTCCCGGTGGAGCAGGCTGACGGGGAACGCTTCAGGCTCGAAATCCTCGAGGATCAATCGGAGCGACCCCTCGGCCAGGGACGCGGCCGCCTGATAGGACAACACCCGCGCGATGCCGAGCCCCGCTTTGGCGGCGTCGATGGCCGCCTCAGCGGTGTTGACGATCAGGCGCGGCTTGAGCGTCACAAGCTGTTGCGGCTTCGGCCCGGCAAAGCGCCAAACGTCCGGCGGCGACAGCATGGTGAAGCTGATGCAGGCGTGACCCGACAGCTCCTGCGGCGCGGCCGGCACGCCGCGCTCGGCAAGATAGGCCGGGCTGGCGCAAGCGACCTGGCGGATGGCGCCGACCCGGGTCGCCAGCAGCGAAGAGTCGGGCAGCGCGCCGATCCGCACCGACACGTCGAGCCCCTCCTCGATCAAATCGACCACCCGATCGACCAGCAGCATGCGCGCGGTGACGCGGGGAAAATTGGCGAGAAACTCGATCATGATCGGCAGCACATGCAGCCGGCCGAACACCACCGGCGCGGTTACCGCCAGTTCGCCGCTGGGCTCGTCATGTCCCCCGGCCAGGCGCTGCTCCGCCGCATCCAGCTCGGCCAGAACGCGCCGGCAGCTTTCAAGATAGTGACGGCCCGGTTCAGTGAGCGCCAGGTGCCGCGTGGTCCGGGTGATGAGCCGCGCCCCGACCTGGTCCTCGAGTGCGGTGAGATGCCGGCTGACGGTCGGCAATGGCATGGAGAGGCGGCGGCCCGCCGCTGACAGGCTGCCTGCCTCAGCAATGACGACGAACACTTTGATGGCGGCGAGCCGATCCATGGTACTATTCCGGAAACTGGAAGAATATCTCCCATTCTTATCGACTACTGCCGGAAATGGAAAGGGCGCATTTAAGGGAGGCCGGCCACGCGAGCGCCGGCCCTCGAACCCTAAGGAGCACCCCATGTGGAAATCGCTGATTCTGCCATTGCTCGGCGCCGAGCACCGATCAGATCAATGTCTCGACAGGCGGGACCCTGGCCGGGCCCGGTCTTGCCGTCCACGGCTACGATGTCGTGGCCTTGTTCACCGACGGTAGACCCGTATTCGGCTCGGACGCCCACGCCGTCGCCCATGGCGGCGGCACCTACCGCTTCGCCAGCAAGGCGAATCTCGACGCGTTCAAGGCAAACCCCGCCAAATACGAGCCGGCCTATGGCGGCTACTGCGCCTATGGCACCGCGCTCGGCAAGAAGTTCGACGGCGATCCGCGTTATTGGAAGATCGTCGACGGCAGGCTCTATCTCAATCTCAACGGCGACATCCAGGCCGAATGGTCCAAGGACATCGCCGGCAATCTCGCCAAAGCCGACAAGAATTGGAGCCGCATCCACGGCGTCGCCGTGGCGAGCCTTTAATCGTGGCGGCAGGCAATCCCCGGCTTCGGACCGACACGCCGAAGCCGGACAGCCATCAGGACCAAAAAGTCATGGCAGCGTCGTCGGACATCGCCTTCTCGCCTGCGGTCAAGACCGTGCAGGAACGGCGCGGCTCGCGCCCGGCCTATGCCCGCATGGAGCAGAAGGGCGGCTTCGCCACCACCATCGAGCCGAGCCTCGCCGCCTTCGTCGCGCAAGCGCGGTCGTTCTATCTGGCAACCGCCAGCAAGGACGGCCAGCCTTACGTCCAGCATCGCGGCGGCCCGCCCGGCTTCTTGCGCGTTCTCGATGAGACGACGCTCGCCTTCGCCGATTTCGCCGGCAACCGGCAATACATCACCACCGGCAACCTCGCGGAGAATCCGCGCGCCATGATCTTCCTGATGGATTACGCCACCCGCAGGCGGGTGAAGATCTGGGGCACCGCCCGCGTGGTCGAGCAGGACACCGCGCTCAACGCCCGCCTGTTCCCTGAAGGCTACAAGGCCCGGGTGGAGGCCGCGATCCTGTTCACCGTCGAAGCGTGGGACAGCAATTGCCCGCAGCACATCCCGCACATGCTGTTCGCCGAGGATGTCGCCCCGGTGGTCGACCAGCTCAAAACCCGCATCGCCCAGCTCGAAGCCGAGAATGCGCGCCTGCGCGGCGCCCCCTTGCACGCTCCTGAAGGACAGAGATCATGACCAGCCATCGCAGCTATCCCAAGACCCAGGGCTTCCGCCTCGGCATCTATGTGTTCAAGGACGCTGAGATCGTCGACTTCGCCGCGCCCTATGGCGTGTTCTCGGTGGCGCGGCGCTTCGATCCCGAGCTTGACGCCTTCCTCATCGCCGACGCGATGCATCCCGTGCAGGCGCAAGCCGGTTTCACCGTCGTGCCGAATTACAGTTTCCTCGACCAGCCCGATATGAACGCCTTCCTCATTCCCGGCGGCTTCGGCACGCGCCAGGAGACACGCAACGGGCGGCTGCATGACTACATCCGCGCGCTGCCGGAAAAGACTCTGATTACAAGCGTGTGCACCGGCTCGTGGATCTACGGTGCGATGGGCCTGCTCGACGGCAAGCCGGCCACCAATCGCAAGGAGCCCGACCGGCTCGAAGCCTCCAATTTCGGCAAGGTGCCGATCGAGCGGCTGGCCGAGATCGCGCCGGCCTGCCGTATCTCCCGCGCCCGCGTGGTCGATGCCGGGCGGATCGTCACTGCCGGCGGGATCGCCTCGGGCATGGAGATGGGCTTCCATTTGCTGCGCCGCGCCGGCTACGACGAGACCTTCATCGCCGAGGTCGCCCGCGTGATGGAATACAAGGCAGCCTACGATGTCTACAAAGACGACATCGAATACGCGGCCTAGTCGGCGGACGCGCCGCGGAAGCCGGTGGCCAGCACATACATCTCGGCCGAGTCGGCACGGCTCGCCTTAGGCTTGACGTGGCGGACCTTGGCGAAGGAACGGTTGAGGCGTGCAACCAGCTCCCGGCTGGCCCCGCCCTGCAAGACCTTGGCGAGGAACGTGCCGCGCGGCACCAAAATGTCCTCGGCGAGATCGAGCGCGGCCTCAACCAGGGCCATGCTGCGCAGATGGTCGGTTGATTTGTGGCCGGTCGACGAGGCATGCATGTCCGACAGCACGATATCGGCTTTTTGCCCATCCAAGGCCTCGCGGATGCGGTCCGGCGCCGTGGGATCGGTCATGTCGAGGGCGAGCTGGGTCGCCCCTGAGATCGGCTCCAGGTCGACCAGGTCGACGGCGATCACCTGCCCCTTCCCCGCCATCAGCTGAACCCGCTGCGCGGCGAGCTGGCTCCAGCCGCCCGGCGCCGCGCCGAGATCCACCACGATCATGCCGGGCCTGAGCAGAAGATGCTTGTCGTCGATCTCGGCGAGCTTGAAGGTGGCGCGGGAGCGATAGCCGCGGCGCTTGGCCTCATCCACGTAAGGATCGTTGAGCTGACGCTGGAGCCAGCGGGTCGAGCCGATCTTCCGCCCCTTGGCGGTGCGGACCCTGACCGCGAGCTTGCGCGCGCCGCCCGAACCCTTCCCGCCGTCGCCTTTAGTCGGCCTTACCATTCGTTAATCACCCGATCCGCCCCCTGGCCTTGACGCTCGGGGCCCCCTCGCCCCATGTGCGCCTTGTACGCCCTCTAACCCATGCCACATGCCCCGTTATTTCGTCACCCTCATCGTCGCCGTCGCCCTCTTCATGGAGACGATGGATTCGACGGTGATCGCCACCTCGTTGCCGGCCATCGCCGCCGATCTTCACCAAGACCCGATCGCGCTCAAGCTGGCGCTGACCTCATATTTGCTGTCGCTGGCCGTGTTCATTCCGCTGAGCGGCTGGATGGCCGACCGCTTCGGCGCCCGCACCGTGTTCCGCGCGGCAATCGTCGTGTTCACGCTGGGCTCGGCGGCGTGCGGCTTTGCCCAAGGCCTGCCCGACTTCATTCTGTTCCGCATCGTCCAGGGCATGGGCGGCGCGATGATGGTGCCGGTCGGGCGCCTGGTCATCCTGCGCACGGTGCCGAAAGCCGAACTCATCTCGGCGCTGGCCTGGCTCACAGTGCCGGCCCTGATGGGGCCGGTGATCGGACCGCCGCTCGGCGGCTTCATCACCACCTTCATCTCCTGGCGCTGGATTTTCTGGATCAATATTCCGGTCGGGCTGCTCGGCATCGTTCTCGCCACCCGCTATATCGCCGACATCCGCGAGGAAGGCCTGCCGCCGCTCGACATCAAAGGGTTCATTCTGTCCGGCATCGGGCTGGCCGGGCTTGCCTTCGGCATCACCACCATCGGCCAGGGGCTGTTCCCGCCTTGGGTGGTGGCCGCGCTGCTGGCGGCGGGCGTCATCGGCTGCTGGCTCTATGTGCGCCATGCCCGCGTGGCCAAAGCGCCGTTGCTCGATCTCAACCTGCTCAAGGTCGACACCTTCTTTGCCAGCGTGGTTGGCGGCTTCGTCTATCGCATCGGCGTGGGCGCCATGCCGTTTCTCCTGCCGCTGTTCTTCCAGCTCGGCTTCGGCCTGAACGCGCTCCAGTCCGGGCTGTTGACCTTTGCCAGCGCGGTCGGCGCCATTGCCATGAAGACCACCGCCGCGCCGATCATTCGCCGCTTCGGCTTCAAGCGCGTGCTGGTGACCAACGCGCTGGTGAGCAGTTGCTTCCTGGCCGCCATCGCGCTGTTCACTGCCGGCACGCCCCATGCCGTGGTGTTCGCCGTGCTGCTGGTCGGCGGCTTCTTCAAGTCGCTCGAGTTCACCAGCATCAACGCGATCGCCTATGCCGATATCGGCACCAAGGCCATGAGCCGGGCGACGAGCTTCGCCAGCGTGGTGCAGCAATTGTCGCTCTCGGCCGGCGTGGCGTTCGGCGCGCTGGTGCTCGAAGTCGAGCGCATGGGCCGGTCCGACGCCAGCGTCGTGGCGGGCGACTTCCCCTTGGCCTTCCTGCTGGTGGCGGCGATCGCGGCCAGCTCGGCGCTGATCTTCGCGTCGCTGCCCAAGGAGGCCGGCGCCAGCCTGTCGGCGCGGGCCCGTCCGCTTGCGGTCGAGGAGGAGGCGCCCGCCTCGCAGCTCTAGCGGCCGTGCCGAGCGCCGCTCTTGCCGCGCGGCCCGCTGGCTTGGCGGTAGCTGCGGCGGTCGTGGCCGTCCTCGGCCATCAGCGTGGCGAGGATGCCTTCGCGCAATCCCCGGTCGGCCACGCGCAAGCGCTGGCACGGCCAGATCCGGAGCAACGCCTCGAGGATGGCGCAGCCCGCCAGCACCAGGTCCGCGCGCTCATGCCCGATGCAGGGCTGAGCCACGCGTTGGGCGTAAGTCATGGCGATCAAATCGTTGGAAACGGTGCGCACGTCGCGCTCGCTGAGCCAGCATCCGTCGACCCGCGAGCGATCGTACATCGGCAGCTTGAGATGAATGCCGGAGATGGTGGTGACGGTGCCCGAGGTGCCGAGGAAATGGGCGCGCTTGCTGGCGATCCGCGCGCCGAAGCGGTGCTTCTTCTCGAAGTCCTGAAGGCTCGCCATGACGTCGGCCACCATGGCCTCGTAGCTCGCCGGCGTGACCTCGCGGCCGCCATGGCGCTCGGCCAGACTGACCACCCCGATCGGCAACGAGGTCCAGGCGGCGATACAGGCCTGCACGTCGAGCCGGTCGTGCAGGGTGCGGCGCCAGGGGCGGTCGAGCCGCGCCAGGTCGAGCCAGATCAACTCGGAGCTGCCGCCGCCAATATCGAACACCAGCGTATAGTCGCAATTGCGGTCGATCAGCGAGGCGCAGCCCGACACCGCGAGCTTGGCCTCGGTCTCCTGGGTGACGATCTCGATCGACAGGCCGGTCTCGCGCCGCGTGCGCTCGATGAAGTCGTTGCTATTGGCGGCGATGCGGCACGCCTCGGTGGCGATCAGCCGCGAGCGGGTCACCGCGCGCCGTCCCATCTTCTCGGCGCAGACTTTGAGCGCTTCGATGGTGCGGCTCATGGCGACCTCGGACAGCCGACCCGAGCTCAGCACGCCTTCGCCGAGACGGATGATGCGGGAGAAAGCGTCGATGACGAGAAAGCCCCGGCGCGAGGGCTTGGCGATCAGCAATCGGCAATTATTGGTGCCGAGATCGAGCGCGCCATAAATGAGCGGCGCGGGCGCCGACGCTGGCGCACTTGCATCATTGTTGCCCTGGGCTGCCACCCGGAGGCCATCGGCCGGCGCGGTCGAACGCGCACGGGCTGCGACTTGCGCCGGGCCGCCACCGCCCTCGCCGTCGCCGGTCTCGCTTCGCATGGTCTTGCTGTCACGCGAAGCTATGGCAGCCGGACGGGCATTGCCGCTCGGCCCATTCACGATGCTAACCTCTAACCCCCGGAACACGCCGTCACGGTCTGAGCGCGGTCAGCGTCCGGTGTGTTGGTCCTATGTGACTAATCTATCAAGCTATTGTTCGAGGTAAAGCAGCTTGTTCGGAGTTGGCTCGTGCTATGGCCTTGAGCGGCGCCGTTATCGCGTAGAATACGCGCCGCGCGCCTTGCCCTGGCCGTTACGGCAAGCGCAAAGCGCCCGTAGCTCAATGGATAGAGCACCAGACTTCGAATCTGGGGGTTGCACGTTCGAGCCGTGCCGGGCGCACCATTTCAATCGACGACTTTGCGTCTTTGCGCCGCGGCGCCCGAGGTCATAAGCTTGAGTGGAATGGCAGGTCCGCCATTATATGTTTGGGATACTGTTATGTGTGGGCAACTTAGAGATCGTTTCGAAATAGCGGTAGCGATCTAAAATCTTTTGGCAAAAGCTGATATCGCTCGCCGACAGGTAATCCACATAACCCCCGACCTTGCCGCGCCGCATTTTGTAGGATTCGGGGTTGTCAACATCGCGCCGGGTTAGCGAACGACCATCACCGGCAGCTTCGCGCCGCCGCATGTTGTCGAAAGTGTTGTTGGCGACGACGCGCGCGAGGTCCTGATTGCAGCGCCCTGAGCCGACGAACGTGATGATCATTCGCAACACGTCAACGGGCTGCGCGCTAATGGCCTCGTAGGTGATGGGGAGAAAGTCGCCGAGGCATGAGCCGCGTTCGAGCCAAGTAAGATTGAAGCGGACGATCTTTTCCACGCCGTGCAGAGGGTCGCGAATGAAGTCGCTGATTGTGCCGGCGTAACCGTCGCGCCGAAGATCTTTCTGGAAATAGCCCGAGACGGCCGTGTCGCGGGGATCGCGCGACAAGAATACCACCGGCTTGTCCCAATATCGCTCTCCGCAGAGTCGCAAGGCTTCAAAAGGGACGGGCTTGCTGTGGCGCGCACCGTTATGGGTGTATTTGAGGGGAACCCCGCACTCGTCCAGCATAACCCGCAGCCAAGTGCGGCCTGACTTGGGAAAGGAAACGCAAAAGCCTATATATCCCACATCTTTTCTCGACGCCCACGGAAGAAACCGTGAAAGCAGCCTCATGCGGGATCTCAGTGAGGGCATGAACGCTCGATCTTGCTCATTGTGGCGTCGACCCGGAGTGTCTTTAGGAGAGTGCTTGCGGCTGACTCCGATGGGGGCGTGATTTTCTCAGGCGCATCTGTTTTCGTTTGCATTTAGCTCGCTCGGCGTCTCCAAAACTGCGCGGTTTTTCCGGTGCACGTCGGCTTAATTAAGGCCCCTTGCACTTAGCCCGTCAAGCCGCCGGTAAGGCCCGCACCACGTCCAACCGACTCCACGCTGCTGCGCCCGCCTGACGCCGGGTGCTATAATAGGCGTCTGCGATGGTTCGTTGACGGGGAGAGCCATGACACACGAAGCCTTTGGGGATGATCGGCACGGCTTGCGGGCGAAGCTCGCGGACATCGGCGACGGCGCCAGGGACATGAGTCACGCCGCCTTGAAAGAGGCGATGGCGTGGACCGCCTATCAATGGACCGTGCTCGCGCTCTTGACCGCCATCTTTGTTGTGGTCGCCTTGTCGTATGGCGGCATCAGAACCGAGCTTGCCGCGCTGAAGCAAGAGCGCGCCGGCCCTGGCCTGGACCAAACGAACACCAATGCCGAAATCGGCAAGCAGATGTCCGACCTGAAGGCCGGTATCACGCAGACTCTGTCGGAGCTTGAAGGCAGCATCGCCAAGATCGGCGCCAAGCTCGATGCCCGCAGCGCACCGCCGAAGCCGGCTGCACCGGCGCCCAAGCCGACAGCGAAGCCGAAACCGCAATAGCAAGGCAGGGTTTGTTCGGCCCTAGCGCGCGTTGCGCCGGCGGTCCCACAATTCGTCGCCGAGCACCCGGCTCACCCGCTCGCCGGCGGGAATGGCCTCGATCTCACGCGCGAATTCCTCATATTCCAGCTGGGCCTCGCGGGACGCGGACTTTTGCATGAGGGCGGTGCGGCATTCGAGCAGACGCTTCCAGCCCCGCGCATCGCCGCCCCGCTCCAGGGCCGGAACGCCGGCCGTTAACAGCCGGCGCATGACGATCTGGGCCGCCTCGCCTTCCTCGGAACCGGCCTTGATCAGGAGATCGATCACGGCCGCGCCGCGGGCCAGCAGACGGTCGCTCGGCGGCTGTCGCTTGCGGCGATTGGGGACGCCCCGCCCTGACGACATCGCCATCGACTGGCGCAGATGCGCTTCGAGATCGAGCAAAGGCTGCAAGTCTTCCCGCGGAACTCCATCCTCGGCGAGTTGAGCGACCACGCTGTGGAGGCATTTGGCGCCCAGGGCGACGACATCGCCCGCGGTACCGCGCCCATGCGTCTGCCGCAGCGCTCTGAGCGCCGCCCCGATGCGGCCAATTGGTGGCGAAAGGGTCTGCATGGCCTGGCGTAAGTGTTTGCGTGGCTACTCGTGCTGCTGCCGTTCTAGTTAAAAGGTGGCGAACAATTTTATAAGAGAGTCGTGCGACATCTTGGCCGATAGGGTAAAGGACCGCTACCTCCTACCCGAACCGGCTCGATCCGGGGAGCCTTGCCAACCCCGCTTGGCTGCGGCTAGAACGGCAAAGTGGCGGCCGTCTGCGTCTTGCAAGCCGGAACTGCAACATCCACCTTCGTGCTGGTGGGGGATCGTCTAACGGTAGGACAGCGGACTCTGACTCCGCCAGTCTTGGTTCGAATCCAAGTCCCCCAACCACTCAACCTTCCGCGAAAAGTGCTGAGTTTGCCGACAACGATTGGCCGTCGCTGAAACGCCTCAAGATCCATGACCTTATCCAAAAACAAGATGGATCCGTCAGGCCGCGACAGGATTCTCACAGCGGCATTCTTTGATCGAACCGCCTTGAAGGTCGCGAGAGATTTGATCGGTTGCCGTCTGCACGCGTCGGATCAAATCCACGCGCGCGTCATCACCGAGACTGAGGCCTATATCGGTCCTCAGGATTTAGCTTCACATGCATCCAAAGGCCGTACGAAACGCACCGAGGCCATGTTCGGTCCATCCGGTTCATTCTACGTATACTTTGTGTACGGGGTGCACTGGATGCTCAACGTGGTGACAGGTCCAGGCGACTATCCCGCTGCCGTTTTGATTAGGGCTGTTGAAGGCATCGTTGGTCCCGCACGGCTGACTAAGGCACTGGGGATCAACGGCGACTTGAATGGAAAAGTGGCGAATAAGAAGACAGGAGTCTGGTTCAGTGAAGGCCCACGACCCTCGCGCAACCAGATAATTCGGTCAGCGAGAATTGGTGTCGATTATGCCGGACCAATCTGGTCGTTGAAGCCTTATCGGTTTGGCCTCAAAACCGAGTGACCGTCCAATCACTAAGGAGTTTGGCAATGCGTGTCAGCCTAATGATCACGTTGGCTATTGCGGCCTTCCTCGCCGCTTCCTTCAACGCGAGTTCAGATGATTGGCCTGGATGTGTGCAAGGAAAGTTCGGTGGGGAACTTGAAGTGGCGGGAGAGAAGCTGAAGTCTGAAACCCGCTTCAATGTTCACGATGCGATTGTGGATGGAACATACTCTTTCACGTACAAAAATGAGTTGGTTGAAGGAACGTTGTCATCAGCCGTCTTAAACCAACCGCGCTCGATCACTTTTCGCTGGCGCTCCAAATTCGGGACCGGAACGTTGACGGCGACTTTCAGCGCCGACTGCTCGGAGTTTTCCGGCGAATGGCGGACCGACGATAATGCCGCCACTCATTCCTGGACGGGCAAAAGGCAGGGTTGACCCCACGAGGGTGATATTGAGATTGCTCAGCCGCCATGTTCGAATCCAAGTCCACCAGCCATTCCCGCCTGTGCGGCTATTGGCGGAATGGTGCCCGGAAACGCCGCGCGCCATGAGTTACCGGTTCAAGAAGATCGGGAGGACCCCATGACGCGTTCCGTTCTTGCCCTCGCTCTGTGCTGCCTGGCGCTGCAGGGCGCCCCGGCCGCAGCCGCCGCCCCCGCCGGCGATACGTTGTCGCGCTGCCTGGACCCGTCCACCACGCTCAACGCCGGCGGCGATGTCAGCGACAAGGAGCTGAGCGCGGCGGAAAGCGCCTGCGCGCAGTTGAAGCAATCCATCAAGGACTCAAAGGTCCTCGCCAGGGTCAACGCGGCGGCCGAGACCCTCGCCACCGAAGCGAAGCGTCGCCAAGCCTCGGGGCGTTGACCTTACCGGCGCGACCGAGGCCGAGCCGTTATACCGACCAGGGCCCAAGCCGATCGGCCGGGTCCCACATCATGTCGTGGCTGGTCCGATGACCGAAACGCCATTTGGCCGGAAGCCACCGGCGCAGGGTCAATTCGATGCGGCGGATCGGCGTGGCGTCGGCATGGTGATGTTCGCTCGGGACGACAATCGCGCCCGACCGACCAGCATGCTTCTCAAGCCATTTTGGCCCAGGCCCGCGCATGTAATGCAGCTCGGGCCGATAGCGATCTGATGCATATCTCATAACTGTGCCCCTCAACGGCTCGATGCTGAGCCGGTCTTGGCATCGAGGGTCGTCCCAAGGGCGTTGCGGACGGGTTTAACCGCCCCTAGCCCGGCGACTATTTCCCGCGGCTAGGTTAATCGGCCCTAGCCGGCCGGACGATTTCTGCACGAAGGGCTGGTGGCGAGGGCGGCTTACAGGAGCGGCACCGAATAGTTCACGATGGCGCGGAATTGCGTGAGGTCGTCGCTCGGCCCGGCGTCGATCTGATGCAAATCGATATAGTCGACTTCGACGCGAAGCCCTTGCAGCCGTCCGCGATGAGGCTCGTAAGACAGCCGGAGATCGACCTCGGACTGGTCGGGCACGGGCGCCCCGGTCGAAGGGTCGACGATATCGGTGCCCCTGCCCCACCCCACATAGAATTTGAGGCCATCGAGCCCGAAATCGGCGAAGTCATAGGAGAGGCCGGCGAGGTAGGCCTGCTCGCCCGCCCGGTTGAACGACGTCACGATCATGGACGTGAACGCGGTGCTGAAGCCGAACGGCTTTTGGATGTCGGCCCCGTCACCGGTGCGCGACAGCGATCCGGTCAGCACGAAATTCCGATAGCTGGCGATGAGCCGCGCCGAGGCCTGATAAGTCTGGTAGGGGGCGCCGGCAATCAGGTCCGCCCCCACGCTTCTCTGGTCGAGATCGTTGACGCTGATGCGGAAGCTCGGCTGGCCCTCGCCGCCGCCGAACGGCAACAGATAGTCGATCTCGCCATAGGCCGTATTCAGCGTGTCCTTGATCCAATAGTTCGTGAGCCCGTAGTTCCAAGTCGTGGTGCGCCGGCGGATGCCGGTGATGAGCACGCCCTCATCTTCCTCGACGCCGAGCCCCTCGCTGAAAGGAATGAAGTCGGCCTGGTTGCGCGGCTTGTAGCGCCACAGATAGGACGCGATGTAGTCGAGCGCCTGATCCTGCCGCCGTTCCGGCAGAAGCACGATGCCCTCGAAGGTCAGGGGAATCATCCTAACGTCATAGGGGTTGATGTAGGGCGTGCGCACGAGCTGACGCCCCACGGTCAGCTCCTGCTGCGCAAACTTCATCCGCGCGTTGATCTGGCCGAGCGTGGTGATTTGATCGCCGTCTTCCGTGAGATTGATCGTGGCGCCCGCGTCGTCGTTCGCATAAAGCGGCTGGGTCGTGTAGAGGACGCTGCGGAGCTGGAGAAAGTCGGCGGCGAAGCCCGACTGATAGCTGAGAGAGCCGCCGGTCGTCAGCGCCTTGGGCGTGCCGTTGCCGAACGCGTCCTCGTCGAACCAGTAGGTCCGGCTGTTCGCTCTGAGATCGGTATCGCGAAAGAATGGCGCCTGAACCTGGCGGGACTTTCGCTGGGCCTCGAGTTGCGCCTCGCGCTCATCGCGATATGGCGCCGGCCCCTTTAGATGCTCGCGCGGGTCGATCGGGCTCTCGAACCCCTCCCCGATCGGGCTGTAGGCTTCCTTGGCCCTGGAGGGAAGTGGATAGGGGGTCGGCGCCCCGTCGTTGCCGCTCGCGCCTTCAGCGAGCGAGCGGGTGCTAAGCCCAAAGCCGGAGGCGATGAGAGCAAGGACAAGCACGGGGCGGAAAGCGTGCCCCCAGGTCAGCCCAGCCATAGCCCTCCGCCTTCCCTGCGAAACGGGTCTATCCCTGGCTCAGGAGGCTGAATCCTAGCCGATTCTCCGCTTGCCGCGCATTGGCCGTGATCTTGGCATCACCCTCCCGCTCGGCCCCCCACTTTGCTAGTGTCCGCAGCGAAACGCCCCTCACCACGCACGAAGGTCGGTCCATGCTCAAACACACGCGCCGCCGGGCGCTCGGTCTTCTTCTTGGCGCCGCGGCGGCTGTGCGCTTCTCACCCGTGCGGCGCGCCTTCGCGGCCAAGAAGGACTGCTTCGAGTTCGAAGGCGTTCGGTCCGTGGAAGGCGCAAGCGACCAATGCCCAAGCCGGCGCGCGCATCAATGAGGTCGGCTTCGTCAATGCCAATTCCTGCGACCTGCGCATCGGCATCCAGATCGCCGCGAGCTTCGAGAGCAAGATCGTGGTCTATGGCGATTCCGACAAGACACCGCTGCCCAAGAAATTCCTCATCAAGCCCGACAACCGGCTGATGGTCAGGACCGGGGACGGCACGGTGGCGATCGACGAGCCGCTCTGCGGCAACTGCACCGACATTTTCGACGACAAGGTGAGCATCGTACTGCCGCTGGCCAGCGCGCCTCTGTTCCGGGAGGAGAAGTCGATCGAGATGGCGATCAAGCTCGGCGACCAGGAGGAATGCCGCTTCAAGCTCGACTGCGAAAGCTTGCGCAAGGGTCTGGACTGGGCCTCGGAGCGCCGGGAGGCGCTAGCCAAGCTCGCGGCCGACGACCAATGCACCCCACCCGAAGGCTGCTTCATCACCACCGCCTGTTGCGAAGCGCTCGGGCTTGACGACGATTGCTTCGAGCTGCGCACGCTCCGGCGCTACCGTGATGACATCCTGGCCAAGAGGCCGGGCGGCGCGGGCGACATCGCCAATTATTATGAGCTTGCCCCGCTGATCCTGACGCGCTTGCCGCATGAGGCGCGCAATGCGCGCCTGCGCGCGCTCTATGCCCGCTACATTCTGCCCAGCGCACTCGCCGCCAGGCTCGGTTTGGACACGCTCGCCTACCGCATCTATGCCCGAATGATCGACGAGCTTGCCGGCGAGTTGGTGCCGGAACGGCACCGGCGCGGGGCATAAGCCCGCGCCGTCGCTGTCAGCCTCTGTGAACGAGGGATGGCCGAGGCGCGAACCCCGACCATCCTCCGGGTAGCGCCCTAGCTCACCTGCGTCGGGAACGTCAGCGGGTCGCCGACCGGCTCGAACGCCCAGATCATGGCGTCGCCGGTCGCGTTGCAGAGATGGAATGCCCCGGCATTGTCCTGGACAAAGATGATGAAGCCCGGATCGACCTCGAGCCCGTCGGACGCGCTGGCCAGCACCTTGCCGCCATCGGCCAGATGGGCGACGCAGACCGTTTCGGCAATCGTCTGCGGCTCGCCCTCGAACCCGCCATCGGCGGTCAGCTGGAGGCCGATCAGCTCGCCACCGGCCCCTTCCAGCAGATCGCCGGTCAGGAGCGAGTAGACATAGACGTTGCCGTCGGTGTCGGCGTCGCACATCCACAGATTGCCGTCCTTGTCATTCAGCCAAACCAGGCTGAAGCCGATCCCGCTGCCGTCGTCGACCGCGTTGACGACACTGACCGGCTGAGCGGGGTTGACGGTCGAGCAGGCTTTGATCGCCGCCTCGTGGCCGGTGGCGGCCGGCTCGGCATGGGCCGAGGCCAGAACCAGAGCGGCCGAAGCCGCGGCGGCAATGGCGGTGCCCATAATCAGGCTATTGCGTTTCATCTGTTCTCTCCTGTGAAACATGCGCCATGGCGGAATTGCCTTGGCTGAGCCTGAGATGGGTCTGGCCGGATGGTGCCTTTGTGCGCCTCCTCACACTGCGCCGGACGCTGGAAATGGCGTTAGCCCCGGCTTCGCCGCATTGAGGCCGACATGACGCCCCACTCGACGGTTAACGTCGGAGCCAACAACAAAAAGCCTCATGCCCTGGACCCGGGGCTTACGCACAGCAACACGAACGCTTGCCAGGAGCCACGTGCTCCCGGGCTTCGGGCGGAGGGTCTCGCCGATGCGGCACCCATCCTTGTCACGAAGTTCCGGGCTCACAGGGCTCGGTCAGAAGACGCTTTTCGTGCGGCGGTCGCCGAGCAGGGAAACGGGGTGTTGTGTTGCGTCGAGTACTTTCTCTTCTTTGTCTCGTTCTGATTGGCCTGTTGGCGGCCGACGGCGTCCATGCCGCCGGCAACGATAATGCTCGGGACAAAGCCGCGCGGGCCTGGCTCGGCCTGATCGCCGGTGGCGCCGCCGCCTCCGAAACCATGCTTGCGGCCGACATGGCCAGCCTGTTCCCACCGAGCGGGCAGCTCCGCGTGCTCCCCATGCTGGGCGATGCCGGCGCCGGCAATCTCGCCTCTCTCCTCAACGACACCGAAGTCGATCTGGCCTTGGTCTCGACCGACGCTTTGGCCGCCGAGGCCGCCAAGGACACCGGCCTCACCGACCAACTCGAGCTGGTCGCCAGGCTCTCGCCGCAAGAGATCCACGTCCTGGCCAGGAGCGATATCGCCAGCCTGTCCGAGCTGGCCGGCCGGCCGGTGAATTTCGGCCCCGCCGGATCAGCCTCGGCCGTCACCGCCGCCGCCTTGTTCCAGGCGCTCGGGCTCAAGGTCGAGCCGGCGAGCCTCGACGCCACCGCCGCGGTCGAACGGCTCAAGCAGGGCGCGATTTCCGCCATGGTGATCGTCGGCGGCAAGCCGTCGCCCTTGATCGGCGCCATTCCGGCCAATGCCGGCATTCATCTATTGCCCATTTCCTTCGGCCCGGCGCTCGCGGCGGCCTATCTGCCGACCCGCCTCGACGCCGCAGACTATCCCAATCTCCTTCAGGCGGGCGCCGAGCTGCCCACACTCGCCACCGGCATGGTGCTGCTGGCGGCGCGGGCAAAGTCCGATCCGGGCGCCGCCGAACGGGTTGCCCGCTTCGTCGGCGCCGTGTTTCCGCGCTTCGCCGAACTTCAGGCCCAAGGCCGCCATCCCAAATGGCGCGAGGTCAATCTCGCCGCCAGCCTGCCCGGCTTCAAACGGAACGGCGCGGCCGAGGCTTGGCTCGCCGGACAGCATAGCGAGCCGGCCAAGCCGATGGCGGCCATCGCCAATGCCGGCCAAACGCCCGGGCTGCCGGATAGCTCGGTCATGAGCGAGCAGCAAAGAGAGGCGTTGTTCAAGCGGTTCATCGAATGGCAGCGCGGCAACGGGCAATAAACGCGGCCCGAGAGGGAAAGACGGAACGAAGGAGGGTTTGAGCAGTTCAGTACAACGGCGCGCTTCGGGGCACGAGCGCGCGCCGCTGGGGAACGGGGGGCGTAGTTCCGCGCGCGGGCACTCGCGCGGGCGAGCGAAGGGAGCAAGACCATGAGCGGTCGCACGACGCCCTTGGCCGAGCAGCCTGATTGGCACCCGGTCCATCGAGCGAATGCAATGCTGCACGCAGCGTTGTTGAGCACGCATCACGCCGAGCCGTTCGAGGATCGGAACAGCGTTCTATCCCTGTCACGCGCCATCGCCAGCGTGATGCAAGGGCCGGTGAGCATCAGCTACCCGACGCCGTTGGCGGCGCGGCTCGATGCTCTCGCCGCCGTGGAGGACAGTTACCCCGCCTTCGAGGTTCTGATGGGCGACCCGAACTCGCCTCGTGCCGATCTCGACGAATTCGGCGAGGAGCCGGCGGAGGAAGCAGACCTCCCCCTAGAGGAAGACCCCGAAACGGCCTGGGACGACGGCGTCGAGGACAGAAACCTCGACGACGAGGTGTTCACCGCCGGCATCCCGCTCGATCCGGACAAGTGGATCGCCGCGCCGCAAGTCCATGTGCAGACCCTGATGAACGAGTTTCGCAGGCGCCAACGCCAGGCAAGCCTGCTGGTCGCCGGGTCCATCGCCACGGCGGCGGTGCTTACGGTCGGAGGCCTGGTGCTGATCGCCAGCATGACCGGCCCGCGGCCGGCCGACGGCGATCAACCCCCCGCCGCCCACTCGACCTCCATCGCCTGGCAGAAGCCGGCCGAGAGCATTCCGCAACCGCTCGAGATCGCGAGCGCGACCAATCGCGCCGCGAAGAGCGAGCCTCTGCTCGTGCCGGGGATCGCTGCCGCCCCGCCCAACTCCTTGAGCGCGACCCTATCGGCGCCGCAGACCATCCTCGCCGCTAGCGGTCGTGAGATCGCCTTTGGCGCGCTGCTGCCGCCGAGCCATGCCCGCTATCTCCTGATCCGCGGGCTTCCCGCCGAGGCCACATTGTCCGCCGGTCGCGACAGCGGCAGCGGCTCGTGGCTGGTGAAGGGCGAGTATCTCCACGATCTCACTCTGAGCCTCGGCAAGAGCGCCGCGGGCGATTACCCGCTCGAGGTCTATGCCCTGGAGTCCGGCGACGGGCCGCAGGCGCGGCGAAACTTCGTGTTGCGGGTCGAGCCCCCCGCCCAGGCCTATGCCGCCGCCGCTGACACCGCCTGGGCGTCGGCCCTGGCCAGCGTGGTACCGAGCGCGCACGCCGCGGAACAGCCTGCGGCTCCGGCCAATTCCGCCATGTTGCGCGACCGGGCGGACCAGCTTCTCGACATCGGCGATATCGCCGCGGCCCGCCTGCTCCTGTCTCATCTGGCCGAGCGCGGCGACGGCGAGGCGGCCTACCAGCTCGCCCGCACCTTCGATCGGGACGTGCTGGCCAAGCTCGGCACGCGCGGCATGGACGGCGATCCGGCGCAAGCGCGCGGCTGGTACCAGCGGGCGTCGCAAGACGGCAACGCCAAGGCCATCGAACGTTTGAAGATCCTCGCTAGTCTTTCGGGATCAGGTCCGTCCGACTAGTGCCAGGACGGTCGCAGCCGCTTATCCGAGGGAAACCAATCGGGGGGAGTTGGCGGCTGCGGCCAGTTCTGTTCAGATCAGGTCGCGCCGCCGGAGCTCGCCCAGCACCGTCTCGGCGAGAGATTCGGGCGTGGCCTTGCTGGTGTCGAGCTTGAGCTCCGCCTTCTCCGGCGGCTCGTACAGCGAATCGATGCCGGTGAAATTGGCGATCAGCCCGGCCCGCGCCTTGACGTAAAGCCCCTTGGGATCGCGCGCCTCGCACACTTCGAGCGGCGTATCCACGAAGATCTCGATGAACTCGCCTTCGTCGAACAGATCGCGCGCCATGCGCCGCTCCGAGCGGAACGGCGAGATGAACGACACCATGACGATCAGCCCGGCATCGACGAACAGCCTGGCCGCCTCGGCCACGCGGCGGATGTTCTCCACCCGGTCGGCATCGGTGAAGCCGAGATCCTTGTTGAGGCCGTGGCGGACATTGTCGCCGTCGAGCAGATAGGTGTGGCGGCCCATGGCGTGCAGCCGCTTCTCCAGCGTATTGGCGATGGTCGACTTGCCGGCGCCCGACAGGCCGGTGAACCACAACACGCACGGCTTCTGCTCCTTGAGCCCGGCCCGCGCGGCCTTGTTGATGGACAGCTCCTGCCACTGGACGTTGGTGGCGCGGCGCAGACCGAACTCGATCATGCCGGCCGCGACGGTGGCGTTGGTGAAGCGGTCGATCAGAATGAACGAGCCGGTGTCGGCGTTCTCGGCATAGGGATCGAACACCAGCGCCTTGGCGGTGGTGAGGTTGCATAGCCCCACCTCGTTGAGCTCGAGCGTCTTGCCGGCGACATGGTCGAGATTGTCGACATTGAGCTTGTATTTGAGGGACGAGACGGTCGCCGTCATGGTCTGGCAGCCGCATTTCAGACGTGTAGGCCCGCCCGGGCAGCATCGGCTCCTCGTCGAACCAGATCAGCCGCGCCGCGACCTGGTCGGCGACCGACGGCGCGCCTTCGGCAGCGGCGATGACATCGCCGCGGCTGACATCGACCTCCTCGGCGAAGGTCAGCGTCACCGCATCGCCTTGTTGCGCTTGATCGAGATCGCCGTCGGCGGTGACGATGCGCGCCACATGCGCGCGCTTGCCCGACGGGTGGATCACCACCTCCTCGCCGCGCGTGATCCTGCCGCTCGCCACCGTCCCGGCATAGCCGCGGAAATCGAGATGCGGCCGGTTCACCCATTGCACCGGAAAGCGGAAACGGCTGCTCGCCGCGCGTCGCGGCCGACATCGACCGTCTCCAGATGGCCGAGCAGCGTCGGCCCGCGATACCAATGCATATGCGCGCTCGGGCCGACCACGTTGTCGCCCTTGAGCGCCGAGACTGGAACGGCGGTCACGCAGCTCGAAGCCGAGTTCGTGCGCGAATGCCGGCAAAATCCTCGGCGATCGCCTCGAACCGCGCCTGATCGAAATCGACCAGATCCATCTTGTTGACGGCCAGCGCGACCTTGCCGATCCCGAGCAGCGACAGGATGCAGGCGTGGCGGCGGGTCTGGGTCAGGATGCCGCTGCGCGCATCGACCAGCAGCACGGCGAAGTCGCAATTGGATGCGCCGGTCGCCATGTTGCGCGTGTACTGCACGTGGCCCGGCGTGTCGGCGACGATGAATTTCCGCCGCGGCGTCGAGAAATAGCGATAGGCGACGTCGATGGTGATCTTCTGCTCGCGCTCGGCCTGCAAGCCGTCGATCAGGAGCGCCAGGTCGAGCGGCGCCGCCTTGCCCGCGCCGGCGCTGATCCTGCGTGGCGCTCTGCATCTGATCCTCGTAGACCAACTGAGAATCGTACAGCAGCCGGCCGATCAGCGTGCTCTTGCCGTCGTCCACGCTGCCGCAGGTGAGGAACCGCAACAGGCTGCGATCCTCCTCCGCCGCGACCCGGGCATCGACCCGGGCGCTGGCGTCGGTCCCCCTGCTGCCGACGACGCTCAGGCGCGGCATCAGAAATAACCCTCCTGCTTCTTCTTCTCCATCGAGCCCGACTGATCGTGGTCGATGACGCGGCCTTGGCGCTCCGAATAGCGCGTAGCGATCAGTTCCTCGATGATCTCCGGCACCGTCGCCGCTTCGGAGCGGATCGCGCCGGTGAGCGGATAGCAGCCGAGCGTGCGGAACCGCACCCGCGCCATCTCCGGCTTCTCGTTGGCGTCGAGCGGCAGCCGGTCGTCGTCGACCATGATCAGCGTGCCGCCGCGCTCGACCACCGGCCGGTCGGCGGCGAAATAGAGCGGCACCACGGGAATGTCCTCGAGATAGATGTAGGTCCACACATCGAGCTCGGTCCAATTCGACAGCGGGAACACCCGCATGCTCTCCCCCGGCCCGATTTTGGTGTTGGCGATGTGCCACAGCTCCGGGCGCTGCCGCTTCGGGTCCCAATTCTGGGCGATATTGCGGAACGAGAACACCCGCTCCTTGGCGCGCGACTTCTCCTCGTCGCGCCGCGCCCCGCCAAACGCGGCGTCGAAACCGTGCTCGGTGAGCGTCTGCTTGAGCGCCTCGGTCTTCATGATGTCGGTATAGAGCGCGCTGCCATGGGTGATCGGCGAGATGCCGTCCTTCACCCCCTGCTCGTTGGTATGGACGATGAGATCGAGGCCCGAGTCGCCGCATCTCGGCATCGCGAAAGGCGATCATCTCGCGGAACTTCCAGGTGGTGTCGACATGGAGCAGCGGGAACGGCGGCTTGCCCGGATAGAACGCCTTGAGCGCCAGATGCAGCATCACCGAGGAATCCTTGCCGATCGAGTAGAGCATCACCGGATTGCGGAACTCGGCCGCGACCTCGCGCATGATGTGGATGCTCTCGGCCTCGAGCTGGCGGAGATAGGTGGACAGACGCTGCTTCATGGCTTGGCCCTTGAAGTTCGGGCGGATGACCGGCGGCTCCGGGCGCTCCGCCCGCTCTTCGACCGCGTGTCCTTGGCCGGTCTGCGCCTTGGCGGCCTTGGCCGCTTTGCGCTCCTCGGCGAGATAGCGATAGGCGGAGAGCGGGATCATCGCCAGATAGGTCACCGAACCGGCCGCCAGCGTGAGCGCGGGAAATGTCACCAGCAGCGCCATGAACAGCGCCGCGGCCACGAACACCGGCAGCACATATTCGCGCGCGATCCTCTGCCCGATCAGCTTGCCCGAGAAGGTCGGCACTTTGCTCGACCATCAGCAGCGCAATGCCGAGCGTATAGAACAGCACCAGCGGCGTCAGGCTCGGCACATGCAAGCCCGAGATCCTGCACGTAGATCGGCAGCAGCAGGATGATGGCGCCGGCCGGCGCCGGCACGCCGACGAAATAATTGCTCTTCCAGGCCGGCGTATCGGTCCGGTCGAGCGACACGTTGAAGCGCGCCAGCCGCAGCGCCGAGCACACCGCGAACACCAGCACCGCGATCCAGCCCAGGCTGTGCAGATCTTCGAGCGCCCAGTTGAACATGATGATGGCCGGCGCCACGCCGAAATTGACGAAGTCGGCGAGGCTGTCGAGCTCGGCGCCGAAGCGCGACGAGGCCTTGAGCAGCCGGGCGACGCGCCCGTCGATGCCGTCGAGCACCGCGGCGAACACCAGCGCCGCCACCGCCAGGTCCCAGCGATGCTCGATGCCCATGCGGATGGCGGTCAGCCCGGCGCACAGCCCGACCAGGGTGAAGATGTTGGGAATGAGCACCCTGACCGGCACCTGGCCGCGGGCGAACACGTTCGGCCGCCGCTTGCGTTCGTCCCGGTCGGGATCGAAGGGAGGAAACATGGCGCTATTCCTCCGCCGCCTCGGCGCCTAACACAGAACTCAACTCTAGCCGCCTCCTCACTGCGCGCGAACTCCGCCAGCACGGTCTCGCCGCCGATCGCCGTTTGGCCGATCTCGGCGAGAACGCGGGCGCCGGCCGGCAGATAGACATCGACCCGGCTGCCGAAGCGGATCAGCCCGACGCGCTCGCCTTGGGCCACGCTAGCCCCCTCGCCCACGAAAGTCACGATCCGCCGCGCGATCAGCCCGGCGATCAGCACGAGCCCGGTCTTCTCGGCCGTCTCCCGTCTCGATGACAAGGGCGTGGCGCTCGTTCTCCTCGCTCGCCTTGTCGAGCTCGGCGTTAAGGAACGCGCCCGGCACATAGGCGCTGCGTCACGATACGGCCGCCGACCGGGGCGCGCACGATATGCACGTCGAAGACCGACAGGAACACCGAAATGCGCGTCAGCGGCTCGGTCGCCGAGCTTGCAGCTCGCGCGGCGGCACGGCGCGCGTGATGGTGGCGATCCTGCCGTCGGCGCCGCTCACCACCAGGCCCTCGCGCGCCGGCGTCACCCGCTCCGGGATCGCGGAAGAAATAGGCGCACCACGCCGTGGCGATGGCGCGCGAGCCAGCCGAGCGGCGGCGCGAGCGCGAACAGGATCAGCGTGGCGAGCGCCGCGCCGGCGACGAATTTGTAGCCATCGGGGTGGATGGGGACAAACGCGCCGAGAATGGTGTCGAGAAGGCTGTGACGGTCGTTCATGCGCGGCGCCGCTTACATCATGTCGAGGCCAGCGCCTCGTCTTCGAGGCGCTCGGCCGCGCGCGATTCCGGCAGCGCATCCTCGTCGAGCGCCTGCGCCAGCCGCTCGCGCGCCTCGTCGGCCTCGCGCTGGCGGGCCCACAGGCTGGCATAGAGGCCGCCTTTGGCCAGCAGCTCGGGATGCGTGCCCTGCTCGACGATCTCGCCCTGGTCGAGCACGATGATGTTGTCGGCATGCACCACGGTGGACAGCCGGTGGGCGATGACCAGGCTGGTGCGCTCGCGCGCCACCCGTTCGAGCGCGTCCTGGATCTCGCGCTCGGTATGGCTGTCGAGCGCCGAGGTCGCCTCGTCGAGCATCAGGATCGGCGGCGCCTTCAAGATGGTGCGGGCGATCGCCACCCGCTGCTTCTCGCCGCCGGACAGCTTCAGGCCGCGTTCGCCGACCAGCGCGTGGTAGCCGTGCGGCAAGCGTCATGATGAAATCGTCGATCTGGGCGAGCCGCGCCGCCTCGCGCACCTCGGCCGGGCTCGCATCGGGCTTGCCGTAGCGGATGTTGTATTCGATCGTGTCGTTGAACAGCACCGTGTCCTGCGGCACCATGCCGATCGCCGCGCGGAGCGAGGCCTGCGTCACGTCGCTGATATTCTGGCCGTCGATCAGCACGCGGCCGCCGGACAGCTCGTAGAAGCGGAACAGGATGCGCGAGATGGTGGATTTGCCCGCGCCCGACGGGCCGACGATGGCCACCATCTTGCCCGCCGGCACCTCGAAGCTGACGTCCTTCAGGATCGGCCGCTCGGGATCGTAGGCGAACGAGACGTGCTCGAACTTGATCTCGCCTCTTCTTGACGCTGAAGCGGCTTGGCGCCCGGCCGGTCGACGATCTCCGCCGGCTCGTGCAGCAGCGCGAACATGGTCTCGATGTCGATCAGGCCCTGCTTGATCTCGCGATAGACCATGCCCATGAAGTTGAGCGGCAGATAGAGCTGCATGAGGATGGCGTTGATCATCACGAAGCCGCCGACGGTGAGTGCGCCGCTGGTCACGTCGCGCGCCGCCAGCAGCATGCAGACCACCGTCCCCACCGTGAAGATCACCGCCTGGCCGGTATTGAGCACCCCGAGCGAGGTATAGGTGCGGATCGCCGCCCGCTCGTAGCGCGCCATGGAGGAATCGAATCGGCGCGCCTCGAGCTCCTCGTTGCCGAAATATTTGACCGTCTCGTAATTGAGCAGGCTGTCGACCGCTTTCGAATGCGCCTCGGTGTCGGACTCGTTCATGTCGCGGCGGATGGAGATGCGCCGCTCGCTCGCCCAGAACGTGAACCAGACATAGAGCGCCACGGTGACGACCACGACCAGCACGTAGATCCAGCCGAAATAATAGGCGACCAGGCCGGCGATCATGACCAGCTCGACCGCGGTCGGGATCGAGTTCAACACCGCCATGCGCACGATGGTGTCGACGCCCGTCGACGCCACGCTCGATGACCCGGTTCAAGCCTCCGGTGCGGCGCTCGAGGTGGAAGCGCAACGACAGCGCATGGAGATGCCGGAAGGTGCGGTTGGCGAGCTGGCGCACCGCGTTCTGCGCCACCGCGGTGAACCACACATCGCGGAACTGCGCGAACAGCACCATCAGCACCCGGCCGACGCCGTAAGCGATGATCAGCACGGCGGGAATGGCCGCCAGCCCGAGCGCCGACAGCCCGGCAAGTTCGCCCGGGCTCGCCTCGCCGGTGAGCAGGTCGACCACCGTCTTGTAGGCGATCGGCACGGCCAGGGTGATGGCCTTGGCGACCACCAGCGCCGACAGCGCGAATATCACGCGCCAGCGCAAATCGGGCCGGTGGGCCGGCCAGACATAGGGCAGAAGCTCGCGCAGGACGCTCAAATGTCCCGTCCGTGCCCGCAGCACGGCATCGCTTCTCGATTGCGGCAGCCGGTCTTGCATCAAAAATCGTTTCTATCGGCGCCTCGGCGGCGCGGCAAAAAGGGCAGCGACCGGGCGCTGCCCCTGTTAGCCGTCTATATAGGCTCCCAGCCCCGCCCCGCCAAGCGCGTCAGGGTGTGGGGACCTTCACCTGCTGCTGCGGCAGGATCAGGTCCGGATTGTTGATGACCTCGCGGTTGTCCTGGAAGATCGTGGTGTAGCGCAAGCCGCTGCCGAGATAGCGCTTGGCGATGGCCCACAACGTGTCGCCCCGGCGGATGGTGTAGACTTCCTTCTGGGCGGTTTGCAGCGCTGAGGGCGTCGACCCTGGGGCCGCGGGCTTGAGCGCGGTCTCCTTGGCCGCGACCTCAGCCGGCTTGGGCACCAGCCGTTCGATGGCGATCAACGCCTGCGCTGAAGCCTTGCCTGTGGCTGCGTCGATCCGCTCGGCACGGAAATTATGTTGCCCAGTGCCGAGCTTCTTCTCCACCACCACGCGCCACACGCCGTCGCGGCCCGCGCGCACGGTAGCGAGAGGCTCGTTATCGCAATAGACCGAGATGGTCGCGCCCGGATCGCTGGTGCCGGTGATCGACACGCTGCCGATGGCCGATTCGGTGTCGGCGTAGTCGACGGTCTGGAACACGAGGTCGGCTTCGAGGCCGGCGGCGCGGGCATGGCCGCCTCGGTGGCCGCGGTCACCGCGCGTGCTCCGCCCTGGGGCTCCGTCAGGGCCAGCGCCGCGTTGGGCGCGGCGGGCGGCGCGCCGGGTACGGACGCTGTGGTTGCCGGTGGGTCGCCTTGAGGCAGCGCTGGGGCGGGCCTCGCGCCGGCCTGTCCGACCTCGACATTCACCCATTCTTGCGAGGACAGCGCGCGCGTGCCGTCCGGCGAGGTGATCTTCAACGAGAGCGCATGGTCCCCGGCGGGAAGCGGCCTGTCCAATACCGCGCTCCACTCGCCTTGGGCGTCGGCCGTGGCCGTTGCCACCTTGGTGCCCTTGCTTTGCACGGTGACCTCCCAACCGGGCGCGGCCCGGCCGGCAATCACGCCCTCGCCGCTCGGTTGGATCAGCACCACATCGAAGCTCGGCACCGCCGTCGGATCGGCGTTTGGCTTGACGGCGCCGCTGGCCTCCGCTTGCACCTGCGGCGCCGGTTCGGCCGGAGCGGCCGCCTGCGGCTCGGATGGCGCCGCCGCTTGCGGCGGACGATCGCCGGTGGCGGCCATGTCTTGTCCGCTGCCGAGCGGAAGCAGGGCGCCCTGCTGGTAGAGGTAAATTCCTCCAAGGCCGGCCAATACGCCGACCCCGAGAGCCACGATGATGGCGATGGCCTTCCTGCCGATCACTCCCTCATCCCTTCGCCGACGCTGTCGCGTCCTCCGCCGCTAAGGTGTCGCCGCCTTAGGCGGCGAAGACTCCGCTGGTGCATCCTCCGAGCCTGGCTTGGCGCGCTCGATCGAGACGGTGGCGCGCGCCGCCAACATGTTGGTGTCGGCGTCGTATTGATCCGCGCGCAAAGTGTGCCGGCCCGTGTCGAGCGTCATCTGGCTTTCGATGCTCCACTGGCCGCCGTCATCGGGGACCGCCTTGGCCAGAGGCTGATCGTCCAAGAACAGATAGAGTTCTTTCCCCGGCAAGGCGATGCCGGCAACCGTCAACTTGCCGGCCCCGTTGCCGGCGTCCTTGTAGTCGATCTCGTTCAGCCTGAGCGGCGACCTCGGCACATGCGGCTCGGCATCGCTGTCGCCGGCCGCGTCCGATGACGCGCCCTGATTTCCGATGAGGCTCTTGTCTCCAGGCACGCTTTCTGCGGCTGGCGCAGGCTTCGGACAGAGTCCGATCGCCCCGACCGCCACAAGAACTGCCATGATCCCGAGATATTTGCTGCTGATCATTCCGTATTCCTTCGCCGACACTCATTTTTATCTTACGCGCGACCCAAGGCAAAAAAACGTCAAACCGGGCCGAATTGGGCTGAAACCTAGCGAATTGTCCAACGCCCCGCCACATCATTGACGCCGGAGGCTCCTTTGTTGACGCCCAGCAGGCCGAATGGCAGATGAACCCTATGAATGACACGCACACCATTTCCAGCCTGCAAAGCATCTGTGTCTATTGCGGCTCTGGGCCCGGCAAGAGCCCGGCTTTTCTCGAAACGGCCCGCGCCTTCGGGCGCATTCTGGCGGAATCGCGCATCCGGCTGGTCTATGGCGGCGGCAGCCTTGGCCTCATGGGCGAAATCGCCCGCTCGGTGCTCAGCCACGGCGGCCACGTCACCGGCATCATTCCGGGCTTCCTGAGCGAGCGTGAGCATATGCTGATCGAGGCCCAGGAGCTGATCGTGGTCGACGACATGCATCAGCGGAAGCAGCTGATGTTTACCAAGTCGGACGCCTTCGTGGCGCTGCCCGGCGGCCTCGGCACGCTGGAGGAATTCGTCGAGCAGCTCACCTGGTCGCAGCTCGGCCGGCACGCCAAGCCGATCGTGCTGGTCAATATCGAGGGCTTCTGGGACCCGCTGCTCGTCCTGTTCGACGCAATGAGCGCCGAGGGCTTCATCCGCCCCGGGCTTGCGCTCAACCTGCTGGTGGCCGATCGCGTCGACGACATCATTCCCATGATCGACAAGGCGCTCGGCCCGTTCGCCGCGAGCGACCCGCAAGTCGAGGCGGAAATCTCCGCCAAATTTTGAGATTGCGCCGAGCTCCCGGACCCAACCCTAGTCGAACACGTTCCACTCGGGATGGCCGGCAAAGGCCGCTTTGCCGTCGCGCGCGACCCCGACACAGAACCGCGTCGTGTGCGACTGCCGGAACACGTCCTCATAGGCGATGTAGCCCACGATGAAGAACGGCGCGGCGATTTCCGAGCGGAACACCGTCGGCGGCGAGAACAGCTTGAACGGTTCGAGAATCTCGTTGGTCACCGTCTTCTTGGACTTGTCGTAGCCGGGCTTCGCCCCGCGCGGCTCCTGGGCCACGAACTCGACCAGCCACCCGCGGATCACCGCCGGTGTCTTGCCGTAATTCTGCATGGCGAGACGCACGCTGGCCTGATCGTGCAGCAGAAACAGGTCGGTCGGTCCGCCGAACACATAGGCTCGTTCGACCGCCGGCAGATGCTCGGCGGCGATCTTGGCGGCGTTGGCCACCTGCCTGGTATAGATCCACAGCAACAGGGTGGAGAGCGCGAGCAGCGCGGTGAAGGTGACGATGGCGCGCTCGACCGAGCCGAACGCCGCCAGTCTCGCCCGACAGGCATAATAGCCGACCGTGCCGCCCGACACGCCGGCGCATTGACCGCCGCTCAGTCCCTCCTCGGCCGCGGGCTTGTCCGAGTCGATCGCGTGCCCGCCGCTATCGCCGCCGGCCCCGTGATTGCCATGCCCAGGCCCGCCGCCCCCCGGCACCACCTGAGGGAAGGCCGGCGAACAGCACAGCAACAGCAGAAATGCGACTACCAGCCCCCGCATCGCGCAATCGTGGCTCCCAATGCCCTTGGCAGGCGCAATTCTTATATCTGAAATTGAACGGGGCAACCTAAAGCGGACGGTCGCCGCCATTATTCTTGCGCCAGCCCGGCCAATTAAGGCGCCGGGGCGCCGTCGCGGATCAGCTTGTAATTGATGGAATCGATCAGCGCCTCGAACGAGGCATCGACGATGTTCGGCGACACGCCCACGGTGAACCAGCGGTTGCCGGCCCCGTCGCGGCTCTCGATCAACACGCGGGTGACGGCGTCGGTGCCCCCCGTGAGGATACGGACCTTGTAATCGACCAGGTCGAGATCGGCGATGAAGCTCTGATACGGGCCGAGATCTTTCCGCAGCGCATTGTCGAGCGCGTTGACCGGGCCGTTGCCCTCGCCGACCGACATCACGCTCTGGCCGTCGATGCGCACCTTGACGGTCGCCTCCGACACGGTGACCAGCTCGCCCAGCGCGTTGTGCCGCCGCTCGACCAGCACGCGAAACGAATCCACCTCGAAGAATTGCGGCACGTTGCCGAGCATGCGCCGGGCCAGCAGCTCGAACGAGGCTTCGGCCGCCTCATAGGCATAGCCCACCGCCTCGTGCTCCTTCACCACCTCGAGCAGGCGCGCGATGCGCGGATCGTCCTTCGGCGTGACGATGCCGATGCGCTCCAGCTCGGCGAGGATGTTGGAGCGGCCACCCTGGTCGGAGACCAGCAGCCGGCGCCGGTTGCCCACCGCCTCGGGCGGGATATGCTCGTAGGTGCGCGGGTCCTTCTGCACGGCCGAGACATGGATGCCGCCTTTATGGGCGAAGGCCGATTCCCCGACATAAGGCGCGTGCCGGTTGGGCGCGCGGTTCAGCACCTCGTCGAGAACGCGCGAGGCATGGGTCAGCGTGCGGAGCTTGTCCGGCGTGACGGAGGTCTCGAACCGCTCGGCGTAATCGGACTTCAGCATCAGCGTGGGGATGATCGAGGTCAGATTGGCGTTGCCGCAGCGCTCGCCGAGCCCGTTCAGCGTGCCCTGGATCTGGCGCGCGCCGGCCCGCACCGCCGCGAGCGAATTGGCCACGCCGTTGTCGGTGTCGTTGTGAACATGGATGCCGAGCCGGTCACCGGGGATATGCTTCACCACCGCGCCGACGATCGCCTCGACCTCTTCGGGCAGCGTGCCGCCATTGGTGTCGCACAGCACCACCCAGCGCGCGCCGGCCGCATAAGGCGGTCTGGGCGCAGGCAAGCGCATAGTCGGGATTGGCCTTGTAGCCGTCGAAGAAATGCTCGCAGTCGAGCAGCGCCTCGCGTCCGCTTGCCACCACCGCCTCGACCGACTCCTTGATGCCGGCGAGATTCTCATCGAGGCTGATGCCGAGCGCCACCTCGACATGGAAGTCCCATGACTTGGCCACCAGACAGATCGCGCGCGTGTTGGCGGCGAGCAGCGCCTGGAAGCCCGGATCGTTGGCGATCGAGCGGCCCGCCCGCTTGGTCATGCCGAACGCCGTGAGCTTGGCGTGGCCGAGCGGGCGCGCTTCGGCAAACAGCCGCGTGTCGGTCGGGTTGGCGCCGGGATAGCCCGCCTCGATATAGTCGAGCCCGAGCGCATCGAGCTGCTCGGCGATCAGCCATTTGTCCTCGACCGAGAAGTCGACGCCATGGGTCTGCGCGCCGTCGCGCAGCGTGGTGTCGTAGAGCGAGATCCGTTCGCGGGTCATGACTTACCTCTACACCACGCCCCACAGGAAATGCAGCGCCAGCAGCACGCCGAGCGCGAGCACGGCGAGCTTGATCGCCATATAGACGCCGCGCGAGTTCTTGAACGGCAAATCGCCGAGCAACGGCTTCATCGGGCGACCTCCCAGGTGGTGGTGAGCTCGCCGGTCTTGGGGTCCTTGGCGTCCTTCAGGATGATGCCCATGGCTTCCAACTCGCCGCGGATGCGGTCCGCCTCCTTGAAATCCTTAGCCGCGCGTGCGGCATTGCGCGCGCCGACCAGCTCGCCCACCGCTTCGGCGTGAAAGCTCAGAGACGCTTTTCCAGCAGCAGAAGCCGTTCTCCCAATGTTCGCTCGTTCGCCGGAGAAACCGAGAAAGCCGAGCGCGGCACGAAGATGGTCCCAGTGGCCGCCGCTATGCAGCCTGTGCAGCTCAGTTATCGCTTTCGGCGTGTTGAGATCGTCCAACAGCGCATCGAGCACCGGTCCTGACACGCCTGGCGCTGCTTCCTTGCCTTCGATATCGCCGTACCATTCCCACAACGTCTTATGAGCTTCGTTAAGACCAACCAGCGTCCAATCAAGCGGTTGCCGATAATGCGTTTTCAGCATGGCGAACCGGATTGCTTCGCCAGGCCAATCGCTACCGCCGAAATTGCTCGTCGTCAGCAACTCATGCACGGTGACGAAATTGCCGGCCGACTTCGCCATCTTCTCCCCCTCGACCTGGAGGAAGCCGTTATGCATCCACACCTGCGCCATGATGGGCGTGCGGTTGGCGCAGCGCGACTGCGCGATCTCGTTCTCATGATGCGGAAACACCAGGTCGATGCCGCCGCCATGGATGTCGAAGGTGTCGCCGAGATGGGCCGCCGCCATGGCCGAGCATTCGATATGCCAGCCGGGGCGCCCCTTGGTCTCGATCCCGGCCGGCGAGGGCCATGACGGCTCGCCCGGCTTGGATGGCTTCCACAGCACGAAATCCATCGGGTCTTTCTTATAGGGCGCGACCTCGACCCGGGCGCCGGCGATCATCTCGTCGAGCGAGCGCCCGGAGAGCTTGCCGTAATCCTTCATCGCCGCGACGTCGAACAGCACATGGTCCTCGGCCACATAGGCGCAGCCATTGGCGACCAGACGCTCGATCATCGTCTTCATCTGCGCAATATGATCGGTCGCCCGCGGCTCGACGCTCGGATCGAGCGCGCCGAGCGCGGCCATGTCGGCGTGGAACTGTTCGGTGGTCTTGGTCGTGACCAGCCGGATCGCCTCGTTGAGCGGCAGATCGGGATAATCTTGCGCCGCGCGCGCGTTGATCTTGTCGTCGACGTCGGTGATGTTGCGGACATAGGTGACGTGCTCGGGGCCATAAAGCTGGCGCAACAGGCGGTAGAGCACGTCGAACACGATCACCGGCCGGGCATTGCCGATATGGGCGAAGTCGTAGACCGTCGGCCCGCACACATATATGCGGACGTTCCCGGCATCGAGCGGCCGGAAGTCTTCCTTCTTGCGGGTGAGCGTGTTGTAAAGTCTAAGCACGACTGACCAAGCCCCTTCGGCTTGAGGCCCGCCCTTGCGTTCGCGTAATTCCAAGTGATGGTAAAGGGAGAACGACCCGGGCGAGCTTCTATTGCTAGCTCGGAATGATGCCGCAGGAAATCATAAGGATGGGTTGCTTTTGCATCATCTTGGCACTGCTTATGGCGGCAATTGCCGGGAGCGTCAAGCAACCCATCTTATTCATGCCTCATTGACCCCGGAATCTAGCCGGGCATAATGCGTTTGGCGGCACCTCGGGGAGCGGAACCAATCGTGAGCGTCTGTCGCGGTCTTTGGCGCGTGGTGGCGTCGTCGGCGCGTCCGAGCGGCGGCTCTAGCCTTGCCATGCTCGTTCTGTGCGGCGCCGCGGTCATGGGCGGCGACAGCCTGGCGCAAGGCGTGAGCGAGCAGCAGATCCGCTGCATGCAGCTTCAGCAAGAGCTTGCCTCCGCCCAGGGCGGCGGCGGCAACCGCGACGAACTGCCCCGCATCGACCAGCAGATCGCCCAGGCCGACCGCGTGTTCCAAGGCACGCGCGCGGCCATGGAGGACGCCGGCTGCTTCGAGAGCTTCTTCATCTTCGGTCGCGGCCTGGTCCGCAGCCCGAAATGCCTGAAGATGAATGATCGCGTCGAGGATTCGCGCCGTCAGCTCACCCAGCTTCAGCAGCAGCGCCAAAACATCGTCGGCGGCGGCGGCAATAAGCGCCGGCAGGCCGAGCTTCAGGACGCGCTCGCCCGGAGCGGCTGCGGCGGCCAGGCCCGGCAGCAGCCGCGGCGCGGCGGCGGCTTGTTCGACTTCTTCGGCGGCGGCCGGGATGAAGAGCCGGAGCAGCAGTCGCCGATCTATCGCAGCATCGATTCCAACGGCCGCTACCGCTCGGTTTGCGTCAGGCTATGCGACGGCTTCTTCTATCCCATCCACTATTCCACCTATGGCAGCCTGCTCGGCCAGGACGCGCAGCAATGCCAGTCGAACTGCGCGGCGCCGGCCGAGCTCTACGTCTATCGCAATCCGGGTCAGGAGATTGAGCAGGCCGTGTCGTTGAACGGCTCGGCCTATATGGACCTGCCGGTGGCCTTGAAGTTTCGCAAGGAATACGTGAAGGGCTGCTCCTGCAAGCAGGCCGAATATAATCCGACCGAGATCGAGGCATCCAACAAGCACGCCGAAACCGACGCCGCCGGCAAACCGGCCAAAGGCACCGCCGCACCAGCGCCCGCGCCGCAAGCCGCCGCGCCGGCGCCAACCGGCGATCCGCAGGGGCTCGATCTGGTGACCGGCAGCAACGAGCCGGCCGCTGCGCCCGCGCCCGAAGCCGTGCCGGCCGCCGTTCCGGAGGCCCAACAGCCGCCGGCGCCGCCGCCAGCGGTTGAAGCCGTGGCGCCGCCACCCGCGCAGCCCGCCCCGCCCCCGACCGTCGAAGCCGCCGCGCCGCCGCCTGCGCCCGATCCGGCTGCGCAAGCCGTCGACCCGGCCGGGCAGTCGACCATCGTCAAGCGCAGGCCCGCCGCGCCGCCGCCGGCCTCCCCGTTCGGTCCGCAATAGCCGACCTTACGCGCGCCTGCCTTCAAGCCGCGCCGCCGCACGAGCGCGCCCGATCATCGGCAATAAGAGCTTGAGCTCGGGCCCATGCTCGCGGCCGGTCAGCGCCAGCCGCAAGGGCTGGAACAGCGCCTTGCCCTTGGCGCCGGTCGCCTGCTTGACGGCGGCGGACCAGGCCGACCAGGTCGTGTCGTCCCATGGCTCGGCCGGCAGCAGCCCCGCCGCCGCAGCGCACAGAACGGTGTCGGCGATCACCGGCTCGAGCGGGCCTTGCACCACCTGCCACCAGGTCTTGGCGTCGGCGAGCACGGCGAGGTTGCCCTTGATCGCCTCCCAAAACGCCTCGCCGCCCGCGACGCCCATGGCGCGGAGCCGGTCGGCCACCATGCCGAACGGCAGCATGTGCAGCAGCTTGGCATTGAGCAGGCGAAGCTCATGCGGATCGAACCGCGCCGGCGCCCGCGACAATTTGCTGAAATCGAATCCGGGCACCAGATCGTCGAGGCTCGCATGCGGCGCGACCGCATCGGAGGTCCCGAGCATCGCGACGTAGCTCGCGACCGCAAGCGGCTCGATCCCTTCCGCGCGCAGGCCCTCGATGGCGAGCGAGCGGTCGCGCTTCGACAGCGCCTGTCCGTCTGCGCCGACCAGGAGACTGTGGTGGCCGAACGCCGGCGGCTCTGCGCCAAGCGCCTCGAACAGCTGAATCTGCGGCGCGGTATTGGCGACGTGGTCCTCGCCGCGAATGACCTGGCTGATGCCGAGGTCGATATCGTCGACCACCGAGGGCAGCGTGTAGAGATAGCTGCCGTCTTCCCTGACCAGCACGGGATCGGACAGCGAGGCGGCGTCGACATGCTGGCGCCCGCGCACCAGATCGTCCCACACCACGTCGCGCTGCTCGAGCTTGAAGCGCCAATGGGGCTTGCGCCCTTCGGCTTCGAGCTTGGCCCGCTCCTCCGCCGTCAGCTTCAAGGCGGCGCGGTCGTAGACGGGAGGTTTGCCGCGGGCGAGCTGGCGCTTGCGCTTCAGCTCGAGCTCATCCGGCGTTTCATAGGCCGGATACAGCCGTCCCGCCGCTTTCAGCTCGTTCGACAGCCTCGGCATACCGGTCGAACCGGTCAGACTGGCGCACCTTGTCGGCCCAGTCGATGCCGAGCCAATGAAGGTCCTCCTCGATGCCGCGAGCGAATTCCGCCGTCGACCGTTCCCGGTCGGTATCGTCGAGACGGAGGATCAGCCGCCCGCCTGTCCGCCGCGCGAACAGGAAATTGAGCAACGCGGTGCGGATATTGCCGGCGTGAATCCGTCCGGTGGGGCTCGGCGCGAATCTCACCGTGACGCTCATGGCGAGAGCTTCTCGCGGAATTTATTGGTGATGGGATAGCGGCGGTCGCGGCCGAAATTCTTGGCGGTGATCTTCACCCCCGGCGCCGCCTGCCGCCGCTTATACTCGGCGAGATAGAGCATGCGCTCGACCTTCTTCACCAGCTCCGGCGCATGCCCGCGCGCCACGATCTCCGGCAGCGGCATTTCCAGCTCGACCAGGCAATTCAGAATGTCGTCGAGCACGTCGTAAGGCGGCAGCGTGTCCTGATCGCGCTGGCCGGGCTTGAGCTCGGCGGTCGGCGCCTTGTCGATCACGTTCTGCGGGATGACGATGCCGTCGGGGCCGAGACAGGTCTTGGGCCGCGCGCGATTGCGGTAGCGCGCCAGCGCATAGACCTGCGTCTTGTACAAATCCTTGATCGGATTGAAGCCGCCATTCATGTCGCCATAGAGCGTGGCATAGCCGACCGAGACCTCGGACTTATTGCCGGTGGTCAGCACGATCGGCCCGAACTTGTTGGACAGCGCCATCAGCATGGTGCCGCGCGCACGCGACTGCAAATTTTCCTCGGTGGCGCCCGGCTCGGTGCCGGCGAAGGCCGTCGCCAGGCCCTGGGTCAGTCCCGCCACCGCGTCGTGAATCGGCATGATGTCGTAGCGGATGCCGAGCGCTTCGGCGGTCGCCGCCGCATCGGCCAGGCTCTCAGTGCTGGTGTAGGTGTAAGGCAGCATCACCCCATGCACGCGGCCAGCGCCCAGCGCATCGACCGCCATGGTGGCGCACAAAGCCGAGTCGATGCCGCCCGAGAGCCCGAGCACCACGCCGGGAAAGCCGTTCTTCGTCACATAGTCGCGCAAGCCGGTGACGCAGGCGAGGTAGTTCGCGGCGTCGCCTTCCTCGATTTCGGCGATGGGGCCCGGCAGACAGCGCCACCGTCCGCCCTCGCGCCGCCACTCGGTGATGCCGAGCGCCTCCTCCCAGGCCGGCAGCTGCACCGCCACCGCGCCATCCTCGTTGAGTACGAACGAGGCGCCGTCGAACACCAGCTCGTCCTGGCCGCCGACCTGATTGACATAAGCGAGCGGCAGCCGGGTCTCGGCCACGCGCATCTCGGCCACGCCGTAACGTACGTCATGCTTGTCCATCCAATAGGGCGAGCCGTTGGGGACGATGAGCAGTTCCGCGCCCCCGTCAGCGAGCGCCCGGCACACTTGCTCGCTCCAGATATCCTCGCATACCGGCACGCCGAGCTTGATTCCTCGGAAGTCGATCGGCGCCGGCATCGGGCCCGGTGCGAACACCCGCTTCTCGTCGAACACGCCGTAGTTCGGGAGGTTGTTCTTGAAGCGCAGCGCCCCGATGCGCCCTCGATCCAGGAGAGCTTGAGCGTTGTAGACGAAGGGCCCGTCGGCGAATGGCAGGCCGATCAGCACGGCCGGTCCGCCGTCCTTGGTATCGCGGGCGAGCGACTCCAGCGCCACCTGCGCCGCCCGCTGCAGCGCAGGCTTCAGCACCAGATCCTCGATCGGGTAGCCGGTGAGGTAGAGCTCGGTGAAGGCGATCAGGTCGGCGCCGGCCGCGGCCGCGCGGGCGCGGGCCTCGCGGGCTCGTTTCAGATTGCCCTCGATATCGCCCACCACCGCGTTGAGCTGCGCCAGCGCGAGCGTGAACTTGTCCTTGATCGCATGGGCCATGACAGGGAATTTAATCCGAAAGCTTTCGAATTGGATTCGTCATGGCCGGGCTAGTCCCGGCCATCCACGTCTTTCGCTTCACAGGAAATTCGTGGATGCCCGGCACTTCGGCCGGGCATGACGAGTCGAATTTGGGTCACTCGCCGGCGGCGATCGAGATCTCGGGCTCCGGCCGTCCGTCGCGCTCGCGCTTCAGCCTCTCGGCCACGATGAAGGCGAGCTCGAGCGATTGGTCGGCATTGAGCCGTGGATCGCAATGGGTGTGGTAGCGGTCCGACAGATCGGTCTCGGTGACGGCCTTGGCGCCGCCCACGCATTCGGTCACGTTCTGGCCGGTCATCTCGACATGGATGCCGCCGGCATGGGTCCCTTCGGCGCGGTGGACGTCGAAGAAGGTCTCGACCTCGGACAGAATGAGATCGAACGGCCGCGTCTTATAACCGCTGCCCGCCTTGATGGTGTTGCCATGCATCGGATCGCACGCCCACACGATCGCTTTGCCCTCGCGCTCGACGGCGCGGATCAGGCCAGGCAGATGCTTGGCGACCTTGTCGGCGCCGAAGCGGCAAATCAGCGTGAGCCGTCCCGGCTCGTTCTGCGGGTTGAGCACGTCGATCAGCGTCAGCAGCGCTTCCGGCGCCAGGCCGGGGCCGATCTTGGCGCCGATCGGATTCTTGATGCCGCGCAGATATTCGATATGGGCATGATCGAGCTGGCGGGTGCGGTCGCCCGCCCACAGCATGTGCCCCGAGGTCGCATACCAGTCGCCGGAGGTGGAATCGACGCGCGTCATCGCCTGCTCGTAACCGAGCAGCAGCGCCTCGTGGCTGGTGTAGAAGCTCGTGGTGCGGAGCTGCGGCGCATTGTCGGGCGTAAGCCCGATGGCCCGCATGAAGCGCAGCGTCTCGGCGATATGCTCGCCGACTTCCTCGTAACGGTGGCCGGCCGGGCTGTCCTTGACGAAGCCGAGATTCCAGCGATGCACATGCTCGAGATTGGCGTAGCCGCCTTGGGCGAAAGCCCGCAACAGATTGAGCGTGGCGGCTGACTGCCGATAGGCCATCAGCATGCGCTGCGGATCGGGCACGCGCGCCGCCTCGGTGAACTCGATGCCGTTGACGATATCGCCGCGATAGCTCGGCAGCTCCTTGCCGTCCTGGGTCTCGGTGGCGGACGAGCGCGGCTTGGCGAACTGACCGGCGATGCGTCCGACCTTCACCACCGGCGAGCCGCCGGCATAGGTGAGCACCACCGCCATTTGCAGGAACACGCGGAAGAAGTCGCGGATGGCGTCGGCGCGGTGCTCGGCGAAGCTCTCGGCGCAATCGCCGCCCTGCAACAGAAAGGCCTCGCCCGCGGCCACGCGGGCGAGCTTCGCCTTGAGCTCGCGCGCCTCGCCGGCGAACACCAGCGGCGGGAAGGTCGCAAGCTGCTGCTCGACCTGATCGAGCTGGGCCTGATCGGGATAGGCCGGAACCTGCTCGACCGGCCGCGAGCGCCAACTGTCTGGGCTCCAACGCGGTGCCATCAAAGCTCTCCTCGAAAAGTGAACGCTATATAGGCGATTGACGGAACCCTGGCTAGGCATCCGGCTTGATTGCCTGCCCGCTTCGACCATGCCACATATCCCTTAACGCACGGCAAGGAGCCTTCATGGACCCCCGACATCTCGAGCACGGCCACCACCCGCGCGACATCGCCAAGCGGCTCAAGGACGGGCCGCGCATCAGCTATCTGCGCGATTGGGTCTATGGCGGCATCGACGGCACGGTGACCACCTTCGCCGTGGTGGCCGGAGTCGTGGGGGCGGAACTCTCCACCAACGCCCTGCTGATCCTCGGCGCCGCCAACCTGTTCGCTGACGGCTTCTCCATGGCCGCCGCCAATTATTCCGGGACCAAGGCGGAAATCGAGGAATATGAGCAGGTGCGCAGCATGGAGGAGCGGCATGTCGACATAGCGCCCGAGGGCGAGCGCGAGGAGATCCGCCAAATCTTTCAGGCCAAGGGCTTCGAGGGCGAGGCGCTCGACAGCGCCGTCGATGTGATCACCGGCCAGCGCGAACGCTGGATCGATACCATGATGACCGAGGAGCACGGCCTGCCTCCGATCAGCCGATCGCCCGGCAAGGCGGCATTGCTGACCTTCCTCGCCTTTCTGCTCTGCGGCTCGATTCCGCTCCTGCCGTTTGTAATCGGCGCACCCGCCTCGATCTGGGCCTCCACCGCGATGACCGGCGTCACCTTTTTCTCCATCGGTTCACTGCGGAGTTATTGGTCGCCGGCCCCCTGGTGGCGAGCGGGAACCGAGACCTTCCTGATCGGCATCACCGCGGCGGCCATGGCCTATCTGGTCGGCGTGATCGTCGCGGGCCTCGTCTAGGCCCCTACCGTCAGCCTTGCCATTCGTGCCACATTGCGCGCCATGGCGATCAAGGAACCCAGCTTCACCATCGGCATCGAGGAGGAATATCTCCTCGTCGACAAGGACAGCCGCGACCTCGCCCCGGAGCCGCCGCCGGCGCTGCTTGCCAAATGCGAGGAGGCGCTGCGCGGCCAAGTCAGCCCGGAGTTTCTGCGCTCGCAGATCGAGGTCGGCACCAAGGTGTGCCGATCGGTGCAGGAGGCGCGCGACCAGCTGGTCCATCTCCGCGGCACCGTCGGCCGCATCGCCGATGAGTTCGGGCTGGCGCCGATCGCCGCATCGACCCATCCCTTCGCCGAATGGTCGACCCAGCAGCACACCGACAAGGAGCGCTACAACGTGCTCGCCCGCGATCTCCAGCACGTGGCGCGGCGGCTGGTGATCTGCGGCATGCACGTCCATGTCGGCATCGAGGACGACGAGCTCAGGATCGACCTCCTCAATCAAGCCTCATATTTCCTGCCCCATCTCCTGGCGCTGTCGACCTCCTCGCCGTTCTGGCAGGGCGCGCAGACCGGCCTCAAATCGTACCGGCTGTCGGTGTTCGACGAGCTGCCCCGCACCGGCCTCCCCCATCAGTTCTCGAGCTGGAGCGAGTATCAGCGCACCGTCGAGCTTCTGGTCAGTGCCGGGCTGATCGAGGACGCCACCAAGCTGTGGTGGGATCTGCGGCCCTCGGCGCGCTTCCCGACGCTCGAAATGCGCATCACCGATGTCTGCCCGCTGATCGACGACGGCATCGCCATCGCCTCACTTTATCTATGCATCCTGCGCATGCTCTACCGGCTGCGCCGGCAGAACCAGCGCTGGCGCCATTACCCGCCCTTCCTGGTGCGCGAGAACCGCTGGCGTGCGCAGCGCTACGGCGTCGAGCAGGGCCTGGTCGATTTCGGCAAGGGCGCGGTGGTGCCCTTCCCTCATCTGCTCGAAGAATTGTTCGATCTGGTGGCCGAGGACGCCGCCTATTTCGGCTGCGTCGCCGAGGTGCTGCACGCCCGCAAGATCCTGGAGCGCGGCACCAGCGCCGACCGGCAGCTCGCCCGCTTTGACGCGGTGAAGAAGCTCGGCGGCAGCGAGCAGGCGGCGCTGGTGGCCGTGGTCGACGGCATCATGGAAGAAACCTTGATGCCGCCGGCGCAGTCTCGCGCCGCTTCGGCGCCGGCTGGAATGAAGAGCGCCTAACGCTCGCCAGGCTCACTCGCGTTCGTAGGCCATGTAGCGGATGATTTTCCAGCTGCCGTCGTCCTGCCGGCGGAAGATATCCATTCCCGGCTCGACCGATTCGATGCTGGCGCCATCTTTTTGCTTGATGGTGAGCGTCCACACCAGCCGCACCACCGCTACATCGCCGAACACCAGCACTTCCTTGATGGCCATCGCATAGCTGTAATGCTTCGTGTCGTCCTTCAGCGATCGGACGAGCAAATCGCAGATCGCGGCGTGATCGCGCTCCTTGACGCCGCGAACATCGGCGCGGGCGTCGGGCGCGAACAGATCGCAAATTTTATCGGTCTTGCCGGCGTTGAACGCCTCCGTCCAATTGGACAGAGCTGCCGTGATCTCGGCCGTTGCGTCCGCCGCCGCAAGCGGCGCACTAAGGACAGCGCCGAGCAGAACGGCGCTCAGCGCGGTCTGAACCTTTGTCAGTGCCCTGCTGGCCATGCCGGTCATTTCACAGCGTGGTCGCCATGCCGCCGTCGACATTGAGCGCGGCGCCGGTGATGTAGGCCGCCTCGTCGGATGCCAGGAACAGCGCCGCATTGGCGATGTCCTGCGGCGTGCCGAAGCGCCGGAGCGGCGTCTGGGTGAGCAGCGCCTTGGCGATCATCGGATTGGAGATATAGCGGCCGATCAGCGCCGTCTCGACATAGCCCGGCAGCAGCGTGTTCACCCGGATGCCATAGGGGGCGTATTCGACCGCCAGGCTGCGCGACAGCGCCGACACCGCGCCCTTGGTCGCCGAATAGACCGCCATCTGGCGGGTGTGCTTGCTCGCCATGATCGAGGACAGATTGACCACCGACGCCTTGCCCGAGGCCTTCAGCAGATCGAACGCCTCGCGCGCGCAACGCACCGTGCCGTCGAGATTGACGCGCCACACCCGGTCCCAGGCCTCGTCGTCGAGATGACGGAAGTCGGAACGCTCGCCCACGCCGGCATTGTTGACCAGCACATCGAGCCGGCCATGGGCTTCGCCGATCGCCGCCATCAGCGCCCGCACCTGCTTCGTGTCGGTCACGTCGACGTCGTGCGCCGTCGCGGCGCCGTTGGCTTTGACGATGGTCGCGGCGACCTCGTTCGCCGCCGCACCGTCGCGATCCGCCACATGCACCACCGCGCCCTCGCGCGCGAAGGTCTCGGCGATGGCGCGGCCGATTCCCGCCCCCGCCCCGGTCACCAGCGCAATTCTGTCCTCAAGCCGCCGCATCGGATCCCGCCACCGGCGCCGGCGCTTCCCATTTGTGGCGCATCGTCACCAGTTCTTCCGCCGCGCTCGGATGCAGCGCCATGGTCGCGTCGAACTGCGCCTTGGTCGCGCCGAGCCTGAGCGCGATCGCCGCCATTTGCACGATTTCGGCGGCGTCGGAGCCGAGAATATGAACGCCGAGCACCTTGTCCGTCGCCATGTCGACCACGAGTTTCATCAGCATCTTCTCGGCGCGGCCGCCGACCGTGGCGCGCAGCGGCCGGAAATGGGCCTTGTAGATGTCCACGCTGCGATACATCTCGCGCGCCTTCTCCTCCGTGAGCCCAACCGTGCCGATCTCGGGTTGCGAAAATACCGCGGTCGGGATGAAGCTGTGATCGACCGGAGTCGGCTGGTCGTTGAACAGCGTCTCGGCGAAGGCGTTGGCTTCGTGGACCGCAACCGGGGTGAGGTTGATCCGATGGGTCACGTCGCCCACGGCATAGATATTGTCCACCGAGCTTTTCGAGAACGCGTCGACCACCACGCGGCCGTCCCAGCCAAGCTCGAACTCCGATCTGCTGCAGGCCCAAGCCCGGTGGTGTTGGGCACGCGTCCCGTGGCCGCCATCACCAGATCGGCCGCCACGGAATCGCCGCGCGTGAGATGAACGCGGTAGCCCTGCCCGTCTTGTTCGATCGATGCGATGTCGGCGTTCATCCTGAGATCAACGCCGCGATTGCGCATGGCCTCGGCCAGCCCATCGCGAAGCTCCATGTCGAAGTCGCGCAAAATCTGGTCGCCGCGATAGAGCACGGTCACCGCCACGCCGAGCCCATTGAAGATCGAGGCGAACTCCATGCCGATATAGCCGGCGCCGATGATCGCGATGCTCGTCGGGCAACTGCTCCAGCTCGAAACATTCATTGGAGCTGATCAGATGTTCCTTGCCGGGAAGGTCGGGGATCATCGGGTGACCGCCGGTGGCCACCAGGATGGTCTTGGCCGACAGCGCCTTGTCGCGGTCGGCGAGCTTGATCTCATGCGGACTTTCCAGCACGGCGCGGGTGAGAAATTTGTCGACGCCGGCGGTGTCCAGGATGCGGGCATAGACGCCGTTCAGCCGGTCGACCTCGCGCCTGACATTATGGATCAGCGTCGGCCAGTCGAACCGCAGACCCTCGCAGGTCCAGCCGAAATTCTTGGCTTCCGGCGAAATCGGCGCCATAGCGGCTGCCATAGACCAGCAGCTTCTTCGGCACGCAGCCGCGGATCACGCAGGTGCCGCCGACGCGATATTCCTCGGCGATGCCGACGCGCACGCCGAGCTCGGCGGCCAGCCGGGCCGCGCGCACCCCGCCGGACCCGGCGCCGATGACGAACAGATCGTAGTCGTACTCAGCCACCAGACGTCAGGCTCCTGCGCGGCGCAGCGCTCGCACGCCGCTCTTGTCGGCCACGATAGCCAAATCCGCGAGCCCGAGAAACAACCCGTGCTCGACCACTCCGGGCACCGCGCTTCGAGCGAGAAGGCGAGCACTTCCGGCTCGGGGATGCTGCCGAAGGCGCAATCGAGGATGAGATTGCCCTGGTCGGTGACGAACGGCGCATCGCCCGGCCCCGGCCGCAGCATGATCGAGCCGTGACATCCGGTCTCGGCGGAGATGGCCTCGATCAGCCGCATGGTCGCCATCAGACCGAACCGCACCACCTCGACCGGCAGCGGGAACAGGCCAAGCGACGGCACCAGCTTGCTCTCGTCCACGATCACCACCATGCGGTCCGAGGCCGTCGCCACGATCTTCTCCCGCAGCAACGCGCCGCCGCCGCCCTTGATCATGCGGAGCTGGTCGTCGATCTCGTCGGCGCCGTCGACGGTCAGATCGAGCTGCGGCGTCTGGTCGAGCGTGGTGAGCGGGATGCCGAGCCGCTCGGCCTGCGCGCGCGTCGCCTCCGAGGTCGGCACGCAGATCACGTTCAGGCCCGCCGCCACCCGTTCGCCCAGCGCCGCGACGAAGCGGGCCGCGGTCGATCCGGTGCCGAGGCCGAGGCGCATCCCGTCGCTGACGAGATCGAGCGCGGCGCGGGCGGCGCTTTCCTTGAGCTCGTCGGTTCTGGCCACGCGCCCCTCTTCAATAGGGTCAGCCCTTGAGGCCGCCCATCATGACGTAGTTCAGCTCGACAAACCCCTCGATACCATGATGAGAGCCCTCGCGGCCAAGCCCTGTCCGCCGCTCTCTACGCCGCCGCTTGCCAGGCCGCAAGGCGCGTGTGACAGAGAGCGCCATGTTCAAGGACGCCACCATCGTGTTCGACCTCGACGGCACCCTGGTCGATACCGCGCCGGACTTGACCCACGCGCTCAACGACGGGCTGACCCGGCGCGGGCATGAGCCGGTCGCGTCCGACACCATCCGCTCCTGCGTCGGCCACGGCGCCCGGGTGATGATCGAGGAGGCGCTGCGCCTGGCGGGCGCCCGGGACGACGTCGACCAGATGCTGGCCGAGTTCCTGATCCATTACGAGGCCAACATCGCCAATGAGAGCCGGCCCTTTCCCGGCGCCGTGGCCGCGCTCGAGCGTCCTCTCCGCGCGCGGCGCCACGCTGGCCATCTGCACCAACAAGCGCGAGAGCCTCACCCGCAAGTTACTGGAAGCGCTTGATCTTGCTCATTATTTTTCCGGTCTGGCCGGACGCGACACGTTTCCGGTGTCGAAGCCCGACCCCGGCTCATCTGACCGGCGTGATGAAGCTTGCCGGGGGCGCCGGAGACGGCGGTCATGGTCGGCGACAGCGACATCGACTTTATGCCACCGCCAAGGCGGCCGGCATCCCGATCTGATGGTCAAGCTTCGGCTACGGTCCCCCGCCCCCCTGCGCCGAGCGCCCCGACGCCATATTCGACCATTACGACCAGTTGGAGTGCGCGTCTCGAGCAGCTCATTCGGCGTTGACGGCGGCGCCGGCAACGGCCAAATCGCCTCAATCCCGCCGCAGATCGGGCATAATTCCACCCGGCCGCTCTCAACGAAGAGCCATAGAGTCGAAGCACCTTCTTGCATGCCCTCCTGGGGGATCGGTCAAACATTAGTCAGGGAGAGACAGATGCTTAGACGTGCCGTGCTCGGCCTCGCGATGATGTGCCTCATCGGTGGAGGCGCCTACGCGCAGGACGAAGAGATGGGGGACAGCGAGTGCAGCGCGCAGCTCAGCGCGGTCGAGGAGACCGTGCATGACAAGATCGAGGCGAACGCGCTGAGCGAGGCCGACGCCGAGAAGGTCAACCAGATGCTCGACGAGGCCGATGCGCTTTGCACCGAGGGCAAAGTCGACGAAGCCAGCGCCACCCTCGCCACCATCAGCCAGATGGTCGCCAAGGGGCAATAGCTTGGCCCACGGCGCGGACTATACCGGGGGCTGTCTCTGCGGCGCGCTCCGGTACCAAGCGCAGGGCGAGCCGCTTTATGCCGGCCTGTGCTACTGCACCGACTGCCAGAAGGCGTCCGGCTCGGGTTTCATCCCGTTCATGGGATTTGGCAGCAGCGCGGTTCGCTTCAGCGGCGAGACCCTCAAATTCACCTCCAAGTCGGCGAAGGGCCGGGACGCGGTGCGCAATACCTGCCCCCTCTGCGGCAGCCTGGTGTTCGGCGGCGTGGCGGGCAAGGACAACTCCTTCACCCTCTACGCGGGCACCCTGGATGATCCCTCCACGTTCCAGCCGAGGATCGCGATCTTCACTCGCAGCCGTCCGGCCTGGGCCGTCATCCCGCCCGGGCTGACCATCTTCGCGGCGATGCCGCCGGAGTAAAGCCGGGCGCGGCCGTCTCTCGGACGCTTCCTTGACTTACGGGGAAGCCAATCGCTAAATCCCTCACACCAGAGCATGGCGGCCGGACCGCCCTGCGCCGCAAACTTGGATCGGGCGGTTAGCTCAGCTGGTAGAGCACTGTGTTCACATCGCAGGGGTCACTGGTTCGAGTCCAGTACCGCCCACCATTCCACCCCACACAGCAGCCATCGCCGCGCCGAGGGCAGCAGCCGGCGCGTCGCGTTTCGGAGTTTGGTGGAGCGAGCCCGCCGGGTGACGCGAGGGCCGGTTCGGACCGCTCACGCCACCCCTGCGATTGGCACCAAAGTCGTGCGTCGTGCCCGTTCTACGCGGCGGCGCTGATCTTGCCGGCCGAGACGGACGCGATCGTCTTCAGGATCTGCGAGGCGATCTGGTAGGGATCGCCTTGCGAGTTGGGACGGCGATCTTCGAGATAGCCTTTGTATTCGTTCCTCACGAAGCTGTGCGGCACGCGCACCGACGCGCCACGGTCGGCAATGCCATAGCTGAACTGGTCGATCGCCTGGGTTTCGTGCTTGCCGGTCAGCCGCAAATGGTTGTCCGGCCCATAGACCGCGATGTGCTCCGCGCAGTTCTGTTCGAACGCCGCCATCAACGCTTCGAAATAGGCCTTGCCGCCGACCTCACGCAGATAGGTGGTGGAGAAATTGGCGTGCATGCCCGACCCGTTCCAGTCGGTGTCGCCGAGCGGCTTGCAGTGGTACTCGACGTCGACGGCGTATTTCTCGCCGAGCCGCTGCAACAGATAGCGGGCCATCCACATCTCGTCGGCCGCCTTCTTCGACCCCTTGCCGAAAATCTGGAACTCCCACTGGCCTTTCGCCACCTCGGCGTTGATGCCTTCGTGGTTGATGCCGGCGGCCAGGCACAGATCGAGATGCTCCTCGACGATCTGGCGGGCGATCGAGCCGACATTCGCGTAGCCGACGCCGGTGTAATACGGTCCCTGCGGCGCCGGATAACCGTCGGCCGGGAAGCCGAGCGGGCGGCCGTCCTTGTAAAGGAAATATTCCTGCTCGAATCCGAACCAGGTGCCATCGTCGTCGAGAATGGTCGCCCGCATGTTGGAAGGATGCGGCGTGACGCCATCCGGCATCATCACTTCGCACAGCACCAGCACGCCGTCCTTGCGCGTGGCGTCCGGAAAGACGCGGACCGGCTTCAGGACGCAATCGGAGCTGCGGCCTTCCGCCTGCTTGGTCGAGCTACCGTCAAAGCCCCACAGCGGAAGCTCTTCAAGTGAAGGAAAGCTGTCATACGCCTTGATCTGGGTCTTGCCACGCAGATTAGGCGTGGGCGTGTATCCGTCGAGCCAAATGTACTCGAGCTTGTACTTTGTCATCGCGAATCCTTCATGATCTGTTGCAGCGGAATGTGACGGAGTCCCTACGTCGCCAACGACGCATGGCGGCCAATGGCTTGGGTCTTCAAGCATCAACTGTGCCAGGGTCAGGCCGCCGCGGCCGGCGCGCGTGCGGCACGCCCGCGGCGCCGCCTCGAGGCGATTTTTAGCCAGGAAATTCCGCGACTTCGCTAACGCGACCGGAGGACGTTGACCGATGGGGGAACCCTCGCGCGCGGACGCCCAACCGATGCCGCCGGGAGATGCAGAATTCGAATCGCTGAAATAGTAGTCATTACGCAAATTTGTTGTGCAAACGCTCTTACGACTCCGCTATGGGAACCTTATGTGCGGATCACGCACTCATGTGTGCGCACAAAAACAAATGGAGAAAAACAATGACGGCAAGTTCTTATCAGCAGTCGGCCAAGATCTATCAATTCCCCACGGGCGGCCGCGCGGCCCTCGCCGGCCGTCGCGATGAGGCTATGCCGGTAGAGAACTCTGCGATGCCGCGCATTGCCAGGGTCGCCGCCGGCGGCGCCTGGTATCACGAAGAAGCCGTGCAGACTGCGGAGCGCGCCCGCAAGATTTGACATCGCGAGCTGGCGAGATGGCGACCCCGTGTCGCCATCTCAACGAAGGGCCGACTCGCAAGAGTTCGGCCCTTTTGCGTGATGGCCGCCGAAAGGCTTTTTCGCGATCATGAACCTCGCCGCCGGAGCGCATCGAGGCTCCATGGCCCGCCGCCGGCGAAGGCGAGATACAGAAACACGAAGCAATAGAGAATGGCCGCATCGCCGGCATTCACGACTGGGAACGGGCTGCGCGGCGCGTGCGCCATCCAGTAAGCGAAGGCCATCTCGCCCGACAGGATGAAGGCCACCGGCCGCGTGAACAAGCCGACGATGAGCAGCGCCCCCCCGACCAATTCCAGCGCCCCGGCGATCCAGGACAAGGATAGAAACTCCGGCGAATGATCCGACGGCGGAAATCCGAGCAGCTTGGTGGTGCCATGCTCGAAGAACAGCAGCGCGGCGACGATGCGCAGGACACTGAGCACGCGCGGCGCCCAGACGGTCTCAAGATTATCGATAGTCATGAAGTGCTCCCTCATGGCGCCTATATTGGGCCCAGCCGCAACACTTTAGCCGCCGCTGCGGCGACCGTCAGCACATAGTCTCGTTAGGGCCGCGGGCGGCTCGGCATTGGCGGAGGGCTTGGGGAGCGGGCCCGCAGGCGCTTAAGCCCGCGCGGTCTTCAGTGCGACCTCGGCGGGCTCCTCGGCGGCACCATACATCGACAGCATCGGCTCGTCGGTGAGGATCACCTCATCATATTCGCCGAAGCCGTTGAAACGATTCCCCAACACCCGACCATAGGCGCCGATCTGGCCGATCTCGATATAGTCGCCCTCGCGCGCGCAGGCCGGCAGCACGAACGGCCCCGGCAAGAAGTCGGAGCTGTCGCAGGTCGGCCCATAGAGGGCAAAATCGGCGACCGGCTTGGTCCGGCGGCGCGAGCCGGCGATCAGCCGCGCCGGGAAGCGGAAGCCGGAATAGGCCGCATCGAACAACGTGCCGAACGCCCCGTCATTGACGTAGAGCGCATTGCCGCGCCGCGCATCGACCCGCACGATCACCGACTCGGCCTCGGCCACCAGCGCGCGGCCCGGCTCGCATAACAACTCGCAGGAATGCTTGACCGCCAGCTCGTCGGCCGCCCGCACGATCTCCTCCATGAAACTCGAGAGCTCCGGCGGGTCGGAATGGGGATAGCGGCTCGGAAAGCCGCCGCCGATATCGACGGCGTCCACCATCACGCCCGACTCCACGATCAATTGGCCGATCTGCTCCAGCGCCTCGCCGAACGCGGCCGGTACGACCGCCTGCGATCCGACATGGAAGGTGATGCCGAGCCGCTGCGCGATCTGCCGCGCCCGCAGCAGCAGCTGCGGCGCCTCCTCGCGCGACACGCCGAACTTGCCCTCGAGCGGGATCAGGCTGTGGGTGTTGGGACAGGCCACGCGCAGGAACAGCGTCAGGTCCTCCGCTCCGCCGGTCTCCTCGACGATCTTGTCGAGTTCCTCGTCGCTGTCGAAGGCGAAGCTCCGGACCCCGAACGCGCGATAGGCGCGCGCGATCGCGCCCCGCGACTTCACCGGATTCATGAAATAGAGCTCGGCGTCGGGGATCGGCGCCACGCGCTCGATCTCGACCAGCGAGGCCACGTCGAACGACCGGATGCCGGCCTCGACCAGCGCCTCGATGATTTTGGGCGTGTCGTTGGCTTTCGCGGCGTAGAGCACGCGGCCGGGGAAATTGGCGAGGAACCAGTTCGCCGCGCGACGCGCGGCATGCGGCCTCAAGGCTACGACTGGCCGCTCCGGGCGGCGATGACGTAGAAGCTCCGCGGCAGAAGTGAAAACGTCCATCCCATGTCTACTCCCACACGAGATTGCCGATGTCAGTGCTGCCCTCGAGCGAAACCGCCTCCGAGCCGAGTGGTCCCGTATGAAATCCTAGCCAGCTTGTAAAGCGGTTTTTCAGTCGGACCCTGACGGCGCGCTGCGGGCGCTGGTCAGCACGCTGGTGGCGGCGCCGGAATAGACCGGGTGCTGGAGCACGCCGAAGGTCTTCCGCGCCGCCAGATCGACGAACGCGGCGGTATAGGCATAGATCTCGGCGCTGTCGACCTCGCCATCGCCATTGCCGACCGGAGCAAGATCGGCGCCGCCGGCCAGTCCCTCGATCACATAGCGGGTGAACAGGCCAATATCGTAGGTCACGTCGATCAGCGTGCGCTGGCCGCGGTCGGCGGCGGCAAGCACGGTGAGCGCCGGCACCGGCGCCCGCGGCAACGCGGTGATCTTCATCTCCGGCAGGTTAGGCGGCAGCACATAGGCGCCATGGTCCTCTCCGTACTCGGCTTCGAGCAGCACCAGCACCGACTTGGCGTCGAGCCGGGCGAGATTGGCGTACAGCGTCGACAGTTTGTAGCCGGCGCTCTCCTCCCGATAAGATTCGGTATCGACCGGCAGGAGATAGGTCTCGCTTTGCGCGCCGTCGGTCGCGCCGTGCCCCGAATAATAGATCAGCACCCTGGCATTGGGCTGAGTCTGGACCAGACGGCCCAGCTCGCCCTCGAAGCCCGGCTCGGCGCCGAACACCCGTTCGAGATCGGCCTTCTTGGCGTCCCTGACATCGATGATGTTGTCGGGCCGATAGCCGAGATGCTCGGTGAGGAAGGAATAGACCGCGTCGGCGTCATTATAAGACGTCACGCTGCGCGGCAGCTTCTGGTAGCTGCGGTTGCCGATGATGACAGCGACCGCCTCGGGGTCCTCGAGCGCCGGCGGCAACGCCCGGTAGAGTTCGCGCACCCGCATATAGGACCGGAGGCCATCGGTGACCCCCTCCCCGTATTTCGCCAGCTGGTGCGGCGGCGTCGCGCAGATCTCGACATTCCCGGCGCGCTCGATGCGCCGCACGTCCTCGAGCGCGAGATGACCGTCGATCGGCACGCAAGCGCGGCACCACACCACGCCACTGCTGATTTGCAGCTCGTCGAGCTGGGTCTGGGCGAGCCCCTTGGGTGCAGGCACGCAAGCGTGCTCGCATTGCTTGACCGCCACGCCGACCCCATGGGCGCGGCGCAGCACGGCGATGAGATCCTGCGACAGGCAATCGAGATCGAGCCGGGCCCTTGGCTCGGGCGCCGGCTCCTGCTCGCTGTCGGCGTCAGCGGAAGCCAACGCCGCCGTGTCGGCATCGGGCTCGGTCGTCTCCGACGCTTCCTCGCCTTCCGGCTGATAGAGCGGGTCGGCCAGAATAGCCGCCCGAGCCGTCTCTTCCGCCTTCTGCTGGCACAGCGCCGTGAGCTTTTCCTGCACCGGTGGGTCGAGCAGATTGCTGTAACCACCGAGATCGTGATCGTGCTTGAAGTGCCAATAGGCCGTCCAGGTCTCCTTGCCGCGCTTGCCGTCGACCGCGCCTTTATAATAACCGAGCTCGGCCAGGCACTTTTGCGACCGCGCTATGGCTTCGACCTGCTCCGGCGTCGGCGGGGCCTCTGCCGGCCTCGGCGGCACCGCGTTGGAATCTCTGACCGCGGTGACCGGGCCCTCGGTGACGCAAGCCCCCCTCTCCCGCTTGAGCCCCGTGGCGCAGACGCAAGCGCCGCGCTTGGCCGACCAGCGCTCGTCCTCGCCGCACGAGGCGGCCGCCGCTTCATCGCGCATGCGGACGGGCCGTGTCTCAGGGTGCGACTGGGTCTTAGGAAGAAGAACGGGCGGCGCGCCTTGCGCCGTCTTGGCCCGGCGCTCGCGCCAGGGCTCGGCATTCGACGCCCAGGACAGGGCGACCAAGCCTGAAGCGACCACAACGAGCCCTAGCACCAGGCCCTGTACGGTTCCCAATCTCCCCGCCATGGGATTCCTCAACGCTCCGCCGCGAGCGCGTTACGCCAACGTGGCGCATACTAGCATCCACTTCGCTTGCCGAGCAAAGGCCGGACGCGATCGGCGCCAAAATCACTCCTATTCCCGGTTTCCAGCACCCCTTCCCCTGCTCCGCTTCCGGTTCAGCCCGAGCATTTCTTGCAGCGGCTCACGGCATGGGAATGGCGCGGCCCTCATTCAGCACGTCGAAGCCGCGCTGCACGGCCGGGCGCGAAGCGATCGCCAAATACCAGCGCTTCACGTTGGGATGGTCGGCGAAGTCGACCGTCTGCCAGGCGAAGCGCGAAATCCACGGCCAGATCGCGATATCGGCGATGGAATAGTCGCCGGCGACATAATCGACCTCGGCCAGGCGCCGGTCGAGCACGCGCCATAACCGCTTCGCCTCTTTGGCATAGCGCTCCTCGGCATAGGCGCTCTTGCCCGGATTGAACTTCACGAAATGATGGACCTGGCCGAGAAACGGCCCCGGCCCGCCCATCTGCCACATCAGCCACTCGACCACGCGCCACTTGGTCGGGAAGTCCTGCGGCCAAAGCTTGCCGGTCTTCTCGGCGAGATACATCAGGATCGCGCCCAACTCCATCAGATGGAGGCCGGTCTCGGTGTCGACGATGGCGGGGATCTTGTTGTTGGGGGCGATCTTGAGGAAGGCCGGCGCGAACTGCTCATCCTTGGTGATGTCGATCGGATGGGCGCGATATGGCAGCCCGACCTCTTCGAGCATGATCGACACCTTCTGCCCGTTCGGCGTGGTCCAGGTGTAAAGCTCGATCATGGTGCCCCCTTCAGCCTCTTCGCGGCGCAACGACGCATGCCCGTGAAACGTCGCGCTGTCAAAGGCGCGCGCCACCCAGTTCGCAGTTGCGGAAAATTTGATTCACTAAGTGTTCATCCCTCGGCCTTCCTGTCGCCTGAAACCGGACGCGCCCGCGCCACAGGGCGGTGCTATCCGTTTCGCATGCGCGCCGCCATCAATGCGCGCGCCTAGGGAGACTGCGATGCTCAATTGTGCCCATCTCGACGATCAACGGAAGGGCGCCGCTTCGTCCCGATCGGCTTACAGCCGCTATGCGATCTGCTACACACCGCAACCCGGCACCGCGCTCGCGGCCTTCGGCCGCTCGTGGTTCGGCCGGGCCAATGACGGCGTCACCTTGCAGGCGTTTTCCGACGCAGGACTCTCCGGCACCAGCTTCGCCAAGCTTGCGGTCGCGCCCGGCCGCTACACCGGCCTCCACGCGCAGTTCCGGACCCCGTTCGCGCCGCGCGACGGCATCGGGCTCGATGCCGTCAAGACCAGGCTGATCAATTTCGCCGCTCGCCGGAAGCCGATCGACACCGGCCCCTTGACCCTGTCGCGCTCCGGCCGCTCGCTGGTGCTGCGCCCGGTCGAGGCGACGCCGGCGCTTGACTGGCTCGCCGCTCAATGCGTCGCGAGCTTCGAGGATTTTGCCGCGCCGCCGAGCGACACCGAGCGCGAGGAATTTGCCGGCCCGCAGCTGAGCGACTATCAGCGCCTGCTGCTGGAGAGCTTCGGCGATCCCTATGTGCTGAGCGAGTACCGCTTCTCGATCACCCTGACCGGCCCGCTCGACGCCGCTCATCTCGAACGGGTGGCCCAGGCGCTGTGGCCCGTGCTGGAGGAGATCTGCGCCTCCGGCGTGACCGTTGACGGGCTCTCGCTGTGCGGCGACACCGGCGGCCGCACGCCCATGCGCCTGATCGGCCGCTATCATCTCGGTGCGTAAGCGCGCGGTAGCGCCCCTGGGGCCAAAGTTTTGACACACGGGCTCGTCACCCTTTTCAAGCTGGGGACAACGGGGGTGACGTATGCCTGATTATGGGGAAATCCTCGCGTTCCTCGCCGAAAACCCGCCTCAATTCGCCGCCGAGCGCGAGCTGCACGCCTCGCTGCTCGAGCTGATCGCGAAATGCCTGCGCTCCGACTCGATGACGGCCGAGGAGGACGAGGCTTCGCCCGAAGATTTGCAGACGCGCCATATCCGCTGGATGGATTATCACTGAAAAGGCTCGTTTCCGCCGGTTTTCGGCGGTTTACGCGGCGTGATGCCACGCGGATGCACGGTCCTTGGTGTTTGCCGAACCGGGCCCATGGGTGCTAATGGAGCCTGAGATGAGGCCGCCTGGGCGCTGGATGGCCAGCATAGTTTTGCATCGTTTTAGAGGGAGTTGACCGGCATGAGGGACAGCGTCGCGGTCAAGCGTTCGGCCGAGCCTCGGGGCAAGAGCGGCGCGGACGATATCGTTCGCCACTTCATCGACAGCATCGACAATGCCAAGCGCGCCGACCAGCCCTATCGCAATTGGGCCCTCACGGCGTGCCTGCCCGTCGACACCCTCGACGACGTCCTGGCGCTCCCGTTCGAGGCGCCTGGCCTCGATGGCGTCTCCGGCAAGCGCGAGCTGCACAACAACACGCGCAAATATTTCGACGTCGACAATCGCAAGCGGTTCCCGGTCTGCGAGGCGGTGGCGCAAGCCTTCCAGGACGAGCGCGTGACCAGCCATATCGAGCAGGTGTTCGACACCGACCTCACCGGCACCTATCTCCGCATGGAGTTCGCCCAGGACATTGACGGGTTCTGGCTCGAGCCGCACAGCGACCTTGGCGTCAAGGTGTTCACCATGCTGCTCTATCTGTCCAAGGACGAGGATCACCGCGATCTCGGCACCGACATCTACGACGCCGACAAGAAGCGCGTCGGCCGCTCGCCGTTCGCGCCCAATGCGGCGATGATCTTTGTGCCGGCTGACAATACCTTCCACGGCTTCGAGAAGCGCCCGATCAAGGGCGTGCGCACCTCGCTCATCATCAATTACGTCACCGATGAGTGGCGCGCCCGGGAGCAGCTGGCTTTCCCCGACACGCCCATCGCCTAGGCTCTTCCGCTTACCGGACTCTCAGACTTCGTCATGGCCGGGCTTGTCCCGGCCATCCATTTTTTGCGTCTGCCGCTAACTCGTGATTCCGTCATACCGGCGAAGGCCGGCATCCAGAGACGAGAGGCTCGGTGCCGGTAGCCCCTGGATTCCGGCTTGCGCCGGAATGACGAAGCCGGTGAGATTGCAGCATGAGCAAAATCGCCTGGATCGGGCTCGGCGTGATGGGCTTTCCCATGGCCGGCCATCTCAAGACGCGCGGTCACGACCTGGTGGTGTTCAACCGCACCCGCGCCAAGGCCGAAGCCTGGGTGGCGCGGTTCGGCGGCAGGCTCGCGGCCACCCCCGCCGAGGCGGCGGATGGCGCCGAATTCGTGTTCAGTTGCGTCGGCAATGACAACGATCTCCGTGAGGTGACGCTCGGGCAGCATGGCGCCTTCGGCGCGCTCGGCCGCGGCGCCATCTTCGTCGATCACACCACCGCCTCCGCCAATATCGCCCGCGAGCTTCACCAAGCGGCCAAGGATCACGGCGCCGGCGCGCTCGATGCGCCGGTGTCGGGCGGCCAGTCGGGCGCCGAGAACGGCACCCTCACTGTCATGGCCGGCGGCGACGAGCCGGATTTCCAGCACGCCAAGCCGATAATCGAAGCCTATGCCCGAACGATCAATCTGATCGGCCCGTCGGGCGCGGGCCAGCTCACCAAGATGGTCAACCAGATCTGCATCGGCGGGCTCATCGAAGGCCTGGCCGAGGCGCTGCATTTCGGCACCCGCGCCGGCCTCGACATCGAGAAGGTCATCGACACCATTGCCAAGGGCGCGGCCCAGTCCTGGCAGATGGACAATCGCTGGCAGACCATGATCGGCGGCAAGTTCGATTTCGGCTTCGCCGTCGACTGGGTCCGCAAGGATTTCGCGCTGGTGTTCGAGGAGGCGCGGCGGAACGGCGCCGAGCTTCCCGTGACCGCCCTGGTCGATCGGTTTTACGCCGAGATTCAGGACATGGGCGGCGGACGGTGGGACACGTCGAGCCTGATCGCGCGTCTCGAGCGCAAAGAGTGAGGTCTCAAGCCTTCTTCTCTTCCATGGCGTAATCGAGCGGCAGCGCCGTGGTGAACTTGATCTGCTCCATGGCGAAGGCCGAGCTCACGTCGGACAGCTCGATCCGGCCGATCAGCCTCTTGTAGAAGGCGTCGTAGCGCTCGATGTCGGGCACTACCACCCGCAGCAGATAATCGACCTGCCCGCTCATGCGGTAGAACTCGACCACTTCGGGAAAATCCTTGAGCGCCTCGTGGAAGCGGTCGAGCCAATCTTGGGTATGATGGCTGGTGGTGATCGACACGAACACCGTCACCCCGACATTGACCTTCTTGGAGTTGAGCAGCGCCACGCGCCGCTGGATCACGCCGAGCTCCTCGAGCTTCTGGATGCGGCGCCAGCACGGCGTGGTGGAAAGCCCGATTTGCTTGCCGATCTCGGCCACCGGCAGGGTGCAGTCCCGCTGCAGGATGTCGAGGATTTTACGGTCCATTCGGTCGAGCATGGCGCCTACCAGTAATACTTTGCGTCGAGACCACGTTATTGGGAATCAAATTCTATATAACTCAATCCCTATCGGATTAGTAGATTATTGTTCCAAGGCGCGCAAGGGGGATTTTCACATCAGCCGCCGCACCTCGCGGCGCAGCACCGGCAACAGCGCGCTCTCGAACCACGGATTGTCGGTCAGCCATTTATTGTTGCGCCAGGACGGATGCGGCAAGGGCAGCACGCGCGGACGCTGCCGGCGTTTGAGATGCCGCCGCCAGGCGAGCATGGTCTCTTGCAAGCTTCTCCCTGCCGCCGCGCCGAGATGCCACTCTTGCGCGTAGGAGCCGACCGCCAGCACCAGATCGAGCTGCGGCAGCGCCGCGAACAGCTCGCCATGCCAGCGCGCCGCGCATTCGCGTCGCGGCGGGAGATCCCCACCGTTGGCATCCTGCCCGGGAAAGCAGAACCCCATCGGCACGATGGCGAGGCGCGACTTCGTCGTAGAATTCGTCGCTGGTGACCCCCATCCATTCGCGCAAGCGGTCGCCCGAGCGGTCGGTGAACGGCGTTCCCGAGGCATGGACCTTGGTGCCCGGCGCCTGGCTGCACACCGCAAGCCGCGCGGTGGGACTGGCCCTTAACACCGGGCGCGGCTCATGCGGCAACGGCTTGCCGTGCGGCGCCTCGATACAATGGCGGCAGGCCCGGATCGCGGCGAGCACGCTTTCGAGCTCGGCTGATCGCGCCACACTCATAGATCGAGCGTCATCCCGTCATCGGCGATGACATAACGCGCGCTATCGACCTGTCCGATGTTCAGCCAGCATGGCCTCCCCCATATGGGTAAGCAGCACGCGTTTTGCCCCGAGCCGCTGGTAATTGGCGTCGATGGTCAAGTAATCGAGGTGGATGGGCAGTTTGAGGTCGTATTGGAAACATTCCGAGATGAACAGATCGGCGCCGCGCGCCACCGCGCATAGCGCCTCGACCCAGCCGGTATCGCCGGTAAAAGCCAGCACCTTGCCTTCCAGCTCGAATCGGAGCGCGTAAGGCGGCGCGCCCGACGGGTGCTTCACCTCGAACGGCACCACCGTCACGCCGCCGATTTCGAGTGGCTTCCGCTCCCGATATTCGACGAAGCTCAGCTCGAAACCCCGCTTGGCCGTGGTGATATTGGGATAGAGCGCCTCGGCCGCCGTCTGGAACCGCGCCGCAATGCCCTTCGGCCCGGTCACCACCAGCGGCCGCGTCCGGTTGCTGACATAAAGCGCATCGACCAGCAGCCACGGCAGCCCGCCGAAATGATCGCCATGCAGATGGCTCACGAACATCGTGTCGATGTCGTTCGGCTGGATTCCGAGCCGGCGCATGCCGATCAGCGACGTCGCGCCGCAATCGATCAGGAAGGTCGAGGCGGCGGCTCGCACCTGGAATGACGTCTGCAGGCGCCCGCCGGCGCCGAAGGCATCGCCGCAGCCGATAATGGTCACTCGCATGGGGCGCGATCTTATCCTCGTCTCAGCACGGAGCGAGAGTAAACGCACCGTTAGGGATTTCCGCAGATAGTTCTAGGCCGACCGTCAGGGGGTCCGGCGAAGGCTTTCCAACGGCTTAGGCCATTGGGAGTTTTGGTTTTTTTGTCAGTCATTTCGGTGCGGGTCTAGTCAACATGTCAGGGAGCGTGTCAGCGGAGGCGGAGCGAATCGCTCCGGCAGCTGCCAGCAGCAAGCGGCGCTCGTCCCGCAGCGTGCAAGAGGCTCGCGAGAAGCTCACCTATAAATCGGGTGGCAAGCCGGAGTTCGAGTACGAACTGCTGCTCATGTTCGTGCGGAACGAGCTGTCCGCCGCCGTCACCACCCCGCTCCTCGCCGTCATCGTCGCCATGGGCGCCATGTTCTGGGCGCCGGCCCACGATCTGTTGATCTGGCTCGGCACCGTGTTCGTGTCCAAGGGCATCTTGATCGCCCTGTGCCGCCAATTCATCAATGCGCCGCGCGACGACACCGCCACGCCGATGTGGCGGGCCAAGATCACCGCCGCCGAGTTCCTCTATGGCGTGTGCTGGGCCGGGGTCGCCTTCATCAGTCCCGCCACCCAGGGCGAGGCCGCCAACACCTTCATCTTCGCCTCGCTGCTGGTCGTCATCTCGATGCGCATGCTGTTCGCTTCGACGGTGATGCCCATCGTCTATGCCGGCACCTTGCCGATGACCATCGCCATCGTCATCCGCTTCGCCCTGCTCGACAACCCGTTCTACTGGGCGATGGCGGCGATGGCGGTCGGCGTGCATATCTACTTCATCTGGCTGACCAACGGCCTCAACGCCACCGTCGTCGCCATGCTCGAGTTCCGCGCCGAGAAGGACGCGCTGATCGCCGAGCTCGAGCAATCGAAATCGATCTCCGAGGAGGCGCGGCTCAGGGCCGAGGAAGCCAACCTCGCCAAGTCGCGCTTTCTCGCCACCATGAGCCACGAGTTGCGCACCCCGCTGAACGCCATTCTCGGCTTCTCCGAGATCATGCGCGCGGAGATCCTGGGGGCGCACACCATCCCGACCTACCAGGAATATGCCGGCGACATTCATCAGAGCGGCCAGCATCTGCTCAACCTGATCAACGAGATTCTCGACATCAGCCGCATCGAGGCCGGCCGCTACGAGCTGCACGAAGCGCCGCTCGATCTCGCCGAGGTCGCCGATGGATTGTCACCGGCTGATGCGGCTGCGCGCCGAGAACAAGGGTCTCAAGATCGTCGAGACGTTCGAGCCGAACCTGCCGCAGCTCTGGGCCGACGAGCGCGCCATCCGCCAGATCTGCCTCAACCTGCTGTCCAACGCCATCAAGTTCACCCCCTCGGGCGGCACCATCACGCTGAAGCTGGGGCGCACCGGAACCGGCGGCCAGTTCCTGAGCGTGAAGGACACCGGACCCGGCATTCCCGAGAACGAGATCCCGCGCGTGCTGAAAAGCTTCGGCCAGGGCTCGTTCGCGCATCAGACCGCCGAAGGCGGCACCGGCCTCGGCCTGCCCATCACCAAAGGCTTGACCGAGCTGCATGACGGCGCCTTCGAGCTGAAGAGCAAGCTCCGCTACGGCACCGAGGTCATCATCACCTTCCCGCGCAAGCGGGTGATGGAGGCCTTGCCGCGGGTGCCCGAGCGCGGCGAGATCGAGCCCGAACACGCGCGCACCGCCTGGCACGCCAGAGGGAAGCGTTAGCCTATTTCGAAATCCTGAAACAGAAAGGGCGCAAGCCGGGAAGCCTGCGCCCTTCGGGAGGGAAGACCGTGATGGCCGGGGGAAGGCCATCGCTGTAGCCCGCATTAGCGGGTCATGTAGGCGTTCGGGAAACCTTCGGCCAGCACAGGCGCGGCAGAGGCGACGACCAGCGCAACGGCGAGGATGAGCTTCTTCATGATGGTTCTCCTTTAGGGTTTGGCCGGTTGATTCTGACATTCGGCGGCTGGCCAAGGGTGCCGTTCGAACAACAGATAGATGGGCCTAACCAGCGCGCATTCCCAATAGCGTCTGGCTATGGAGTCGGTGCTTTCAGCGACCGGCCACGAGGATCGGGGAGAAGCTTTTCGGCCCGATCGCCAGGCAGCAATCATGCCGAATCGTCCCGTTCCTTTTTTCCATTAACGCGGGAAGGGCTTGAGCCCACGCCGCTCCCTTAACACGAAGTATTACTCAAAACATACTGTCGAAAACTACTGGATGATTCACGTCTCCGAGAATGTTGTCGGCGACATAATTTGATCGACGCTTGTATTTTCCCGGGAAGAGGCCTACGTGACATGGACGATTTGAATGATTGTCGTTCAGAACAGATGAGGAGTTTTCACGTGATCGGCGTGAAAACATGGAATATCCAACCGCTACGTATTTCGCGCAGGCGCGCGCCAGATGACTGACGCAGGAGAACTCCCGTTATAAGCACATCGCTCGATGTGTGGCTGCTCCGGCAGTACGTCCTGCGATCAGCGCCGGTCGACCGCGAAGCCGCAGCCGCCATACCACGACCGGGGGTTATCCAGACACACCAGCACCGTCGAGCTCTGCCGCTGGGAAGCGCGTCGAGGTTCGATCGCTCCAGCCTGCTATCGACAGGGCCGGCAGATGCACTTCGACGCTCACCGCGAACGGCGAAACATGGCACCGATTGCGACGCCGAGCCCGCTCAGCGATTCGTGCCGCGATGGCGACTGGTCCACAGCGCAGCCGAATGCCTCTATGGATGACCGCCCAGCGAACTCGCAGCTCCCTGGTGCGCGAATGAAGCATGGCCGCGAGCCATCAAGGCATCACCAAACCTGCCGCCAATTCGCTCAACACGCTCTTGCAAAGCGACAGCGACGACGAGCAGTTGGGCAAGCTCGGCCTCGCCTTCGAGCAGCTCACCAAGAGCAAGAGCGTGCGCATCGCCGCGGAGCAGCTCAAGCCCGAGGTCAACGGCGCGCAATTCAAATTCCCTTCCTGTTCAGCTCGATGGTGACCGACCGGATCAGAAACCGGCTGGTGCAGTTCGAGAATGGGCCGAAGTCGAACAATTACAGCCGCTTCCCCGAGCCCAACCGCCTCGCCGGTCCCGGCACGCCTTATGGCTGGGACAGCGGTCCGCAAGTGTTCGACGAGGACGATCCGGCGATCCAAGGCTACCGCCCTAATGCGGGCTGGGGCGAATTGGTCGGCTCGCGCATCGAACAGGGCACTGTGGATGGCGTCAGCGGTTACGACGCCGATCTGTGGGGCCTCGTGTTCGGCTATGACGGCGCGCTCAACGCCACGACCCGGGCCGGCGTGGCCTTCGGTTATTCCAACACGGATATCGCCGACCGCCGCCATAATGGCGCCTCGGGCCGCTACTCGACGCGTCTGCCGCCTGGAAGGGTGATGACCCGATTGCCCGAGCCTAGTCCCCAATCCAGCGTCTCCGGCAGCAGACGTCTGGCAAGCGTTTCCGGCGCGGAAGGCTGCGCCGGTCCCTACGAAGTCGTGTGTCAGCTTCTCGAGCGGGATGGACAATTCCAATACCGCATTAAGAGCGGCTGCGAGCCCTTCTACCGCACCGTCAAGGAAACGAGCTGGAGGTCTGACCTTCGGCGCGACGGTCACCGTCCGCCGCCTCCCACTGAGCCAACCTGCATGAGTGCCGGCGCGGCTAGACCCCGCCTTCGCGTTGCTTGAGGGCGAACTCTTCCTCGGGCGACAAAACGAGTCTCGTCCGGCCGCGGATCGCGAAATAGAGGATCGCCAGCGCATACCAGATCGCCACGCCGATCACGCCCGTGCGGTAGACCGGGTCGGCGAGCTGGAAGCCGATCGTCACCAGCGCGATGATCACCGTCAACGATGCGCCCGACCACGCCGAACGGGCTGCGATAGGGGCGCTCGATCTTGGGGAAGCGCCGGCGCAGCTGGATGAAGGTGAGGCCTTGCAGCAGATAGGAGAACATCGCGCCGAACACCGCCATGTTGAGCAGCACGCCGCCGATGAACGATCCGGCTCTGTTCGCCGCCCATGGCGAACCACACCACCAGCATCACCGCGAGTCCGATCACCGCGCCGGCGACCAGGGCGATGTTCGGCGTCTTGTGGGTGCCGTGGGTGACCGACAGGAAATGCGGGAAATAGCCCGCCCGCGACAGCGAATAGATCTGCCGGCCGGAGGCGAAGATGATGGCGTGGAAGCTCGCCACCAGCCCGACCACCGCGGCCAGCGCCAGCGCGCCCGCCGCGTTCAAGCCGTAGATGGCGCGAAAGCCGTCGAGGATCGGCTCGCCCGAGGTGCCGAGCGCGAACGCGCCGTGGACGGTGGTGGCCACGCCGGCGGCGTCGGTCACACTGCGCTCGATCGGGATCGCCGGGTTGAAGATCAGCACCAGGAAGCCGAGCGCGATCAGGGTGAACATGCCGAGCATGATGCCCTTGGGCATGTCGCGTTTGGGATCGATCGAACTCTTCCGCCGCCAGCGGCAGCTGCTCGATGGCCAGGAACAGCCACACCGCAAACGGCATCGAGGCGAGCACGCCGTAGACGCCGAACGGCAGGAACGGGCCGTTGCCCTCCGGCAGCTCCACCGCCGCGCCGGTCGCCGGATCGACGCCGATATTCATCGCGTATCTGCTGAAATCGAAGAAGGGGATCGCGCTGACGAAGAAGGTGACAGCACCGCGATCGCCAGCAAAGTCACCATGGCGGTCACCATGAACGACAGCTCGACGCCGCGGGCGTTGGCCCCGACGAAGATGATGTAGCCCGCGATCCAGAACGCGGCTGGAATGCGGCCGGCGTGTCGAAGATCGCGGTGAGATAGGCCCCGATGAAATAGACGATCACCGCCGGCGTCAGCACATACTCGATATTCTCGGCCACCCCGGTGATGAAGCCGCCCCACGGCCCGAACGCCGTGCGCGCGAACGAATAGGCGCCGCCGGTATGCGGCAGCGCCGGGCTCATCTCGGCGATCGAATAGGTCAGGCCGAGATACATGACGGTGATGATGATGGTGCCGAGGAACATGCCGCCCCAGCCGCCGACGGCGAAGCCCAGATTCCAGCCGGAGAAATCCCCCGAGATGACCGCGGCGACGCCGAGCGCCCACAGATAGAACACGCCGGCGTGGCGCCGGAGCTCGCGGTCCTCGAAATAGTCGATGCCTGGGGCGCGATAGGAAACCCCGCCTTCATGCTGCTTGTCAGCCATGTCCGCCTCAGTTGTGTTTCTTGGATCCACTACCAATGACGGGCCGGAAGTGCCGTTCCATGCCCAGCGCGGAGGGAGTTGTACTACAAGATGGCCCCCTGCGAAGCGCCTCTTCGCCCCAAATAGAAAGGGCGCAAGCCGGGAAGCCTGCGCCCTTCGGGAGGGAAGACCGTGATGGCCGGGGGGAAGGCCATCGCTGTAGCCCGCATTAGCGGGTCATGTAGCTGTTCGGGAAACCTTCGGCCAGCACGGGCGCGGCAGAGGCAACGACGAGCGCAACGGCGAGGATGAGCTTCTTCATGATGGTTCTCCTTTAGGGTCTGGCCGGTTGATCTGACATTCGGCGGCTGGCCAAGGGTGCCGTTCGAACAACAGATAGATGGGCCTAACCAGCGCGCATTCTCAATAGCGTCTGGCTATGGAGTTGGTGCTTTACGCGCAGCGAACCAACGAAGGCGCGCATCGCCGGCCAGCGAACAGGGTTAGGGTGATAGCGGATGTCCGGTTCTGACCCACAGCGGACATTGACGTTGACAAAAAAGGGCCAGGTGAGGGAGCCTACCGCAATGCGGTGAATTTGCCGCAGCGCTGATCGCTCACATACCCCCACTCTATCTTTTCGTCTTCGCCCGCTGACACCAAGAACTGTCGGCACACCGACCGGCCCGGAGGGCATCGCTACCACCGCAGTGGCCCTTTTCGCTGAGGGGCAGGTCTTCGATTGAACGGAGGACGATATCCTGCTCATCGGCAATGAGCCCATCGCCCACAGGCGCCGGCCGCTCGCGGACCAGCGGTCGATCGTGGTCGCCCTGGCATGACAGCGCTAACGATCAGAGGCTGGCTTAACGCTTCGGCTGAACGGTTCGGTGAGGCGCCGGCCCTGCGCAGCGTGAATGGCGATTTCGCCCTGACTCATCGTGACCTTGCCCACAAGATCGAGGCGATCGGGCAACAGCTTACCGGTTGGGGTATCGGCCGCAACGACGTCGTCCTCGCCTCGCTCCCCGACGGCCCTCTTTCGTTGGTGCTGTATCTTGCCGTGGCATCCGTCGCCACCGTCCTGCCGGTGGATGAGATAGAGGAGCAGCAGGCATACCTGAAGATCCTCAAGACGGTACCCGCCGCCGCGATCCTCATGCGCGATAGGCCAAACGCGGTGCTGACCCGGCTGGCGCGCGAGCGCGATCTCCTTCTTTTTATCGCCGGTCCGGACCATGAGCCCGGCCTTCGCCTCGCCAGCGGCCGGCCGCGGCCGGCCCGGCGGGATCCTGCTTCTGCCGGTGATGACGCCTTCCTGGTTCAGACTTCCGGCACGACGGCTGAACCCAAGATCATCGCTATCACCCAGGAATGTTTGCATCGGGCAGCCACCGAGTTCGGCAGCTGGATCGGTTTCGGCAGCGAAGACCGGGCGCTGTGCATGATGCCCATGGTCCACCTGCACAGTGTTGTGCGGTCGAGCCTCCCGGTCCTCATGGCTGGGGGTGAGGTGGTGTGGGCCCCAGGCTTCAACGCCACTGAGGCACCGCGCTGGATCGACACGCTGCGGCCGACCTGGATCAGCGCGGCGCCAGCGATACACCGCGGGCTTCTGGCGGCTGTCGACGACGGATGGGCTCCGTCGCCGGTCGCCCGCATCGGCGTAGGCTCCGATCGCATCGAGCCGGAGGAAGTGGCGAGACTCGGCGCCGTCTTTGCCGCCCGCGTGTTCCAATTTTACGGGATGACGGAAACAACGCCCTTCGTTGCGATGACGCCAGCAGCCGGGCCGCGCGGTCCCGTCTCCGCCGCGGGTCGTGTCAATCCATCATGGACGGTGACGATCGTCGACGAGTTCGGCTGGCCCGTCCCAGCCGGCGGCGTCGGCGAGATCGTCGTCCATGGTGGCGTTATCAACCCGCGTCTGACGGCGGACGGCAGACGAGTGCGGCGCCTAGACGAGAAAGGGCGACTTCACACCGGCGACCTTGGGCGGATCGATGCTGAAGGCTTCCTCCACATCGAAGGACGGGCCGACGATCAGATTAACCGCGGCGGCGAGAAGATCGCCCCGGCTCCGGTCGAGGCGGTGCTGCTCGGCCATCCTTGCGTTGGCAGGGCCATCGTGTTCGGACAGCCAGACCCCGTGCTTGGCCGCCGGGTCGCGGCCGCAGTCCGGCTGAAGGAGGGCGCCGTTGCGACGGAACGCGAGTTGGTAGCCTTCGTCGCAGCCCGGCTTTCCAGGATCATGTGCCCGGAGCGCATCCTCTTCACGACCGAGTTCCCGACCACAGCGGCCGGGAAGATATCCCGTACGGCGCTCGCCGCTATGTACCCGGGAGGGGACCGACCGGCCGACCCGCAGCAGTCCTCTGCCGGCTCTGCCGAGCCCGCGGAGCAGATCCTTTGGATTCTCGCCCGCATCCTCCGCAGGCCTAACCTCGGACCGGGCGACGACTTTTTCAATCACGGCGGCGATTCGCTCAAGGCAATGGAAGCGCTTATCGAAATCGAACAAACGCTCGGGGCCAACATCTCGCCGGCCGTCTTCATGCACGCTCCGACCGCGGCGGCCCTGGCCGAGCTGATTGAGCCCGCCCGGCGCGAAGGCAGGACGACCCGCCTCGACGTGGTGCGGGAGGGACGGCGGCCGCCGCTCCTTTTTGCCTATGGGGTGGGGGGCAACGTAGGCTTCGCCCCCACGCTGGCCAAGAGCCTCGGCGACGGGCCGGCGCTTTTTACCTTCGAGTGCAGCGAGGTCCGGCTTGCCGAATTTCCGTCCCGCACGATGCACATGCTCGCCGACGAGTGCGCCAGGGTCGCCATCCGGAGCCAGCCCGACGGTCCTTTCATGCTGGCCGGGCACTCGTTCGGCGCCAAACTAGCGGTGGCAATCGCGCAGAAGTTGGTAACGATGGGGAGAGAGGTAGCGTTCGTCGGCAGTCTCGATGGCGGGGCCGATCTTCACCACAGGAACTTCGGTGCGACGGCCCGCATTCCCACCTCGACCGATCTCGAGGCGATTAACAAGTGGACGTTGGAACGGACGCCTGTGTCCTTTTACGCGGGTAAGATCACATATTTTGCGGCGACGGAGGACGCGGCCGATCGGTTTGCCGACCAGACCTCCGGCTGGAGTGAGATCGCGCTCGACGGGGTCGACGTCATTGAGGTGGAGGGGTCGCATTATTCATTCGGGCAGGTGTCAGGTCTCGCGGTTCTCGGCCCCCTCCTGTGCTCGGCCATGGAGATGGCCCTTGCCCATAAAGAGCATTGGGCGAGCGCGCCGGCCCGACCCGATCCCGCGCGCGCGTTCCGCCTTGATGCGCGTCTTGCAGCGCGGGAGGGAGACCTTCAACGGGAGCTGGCGGCGTGCCGATCCGCGTTCCAAATCGACCCGGAACAACCCGTCTGGTTCATGCGCCAGCATGCAAATGCCATGGCCATGAGCGGCAACGCCGAAGGTGCGATTCAGGCCGCCCTGCCGCGGTCGCCCGCGATCCCTGGCCGCTGGCAAGCCTGGTCCTACTCGCGCCCACGATGCGCAAGCTAGGACAGCGAGGCTTCCTGAAACGAATGAAACACGTGGCCGATGTGGTTCCTGCGACGCATCCATCCGTCGAGGTCTGGCGTGCGCGGGCATACGCGATGATGGGTCACGGAGACCTCGCTGAGCGGTCCCTGCAGCGCGGATTGGCCGAAGCGCCGAAGCATCTCAAACTGCGGCAGGAGCTGTCGCGGCAATACCGCCGGGGACGGCGCTTCGCCGAAGCAGCCGCCGTGCACCACTCGATCGTCCGCGACTACCCATTTCTGAGGGATCACTGGCGGCGCCTCGGAGAGCTGTACCTCAAGACTGGCGATCCGGGTGCGGCTGTCGAGGCCCTGCAGTCGGCATCGCGTCTCGGCCCCGACGATGCGAGGGAATTGCAGCTCTTGTCGCGATGTCTCGATCTGCTCGACCGCAAGAACGAAGCCCGAGAGGCGCGCGAGCGAGCAGCTTTGCTCCTCGCCTCCGAAACCACGCCCGTCAACACCGGCTGGAACATCTCAACCGCCGCTCTACGGCTTCTTCGGTCGGCGATGTATCGTCTTGGGCCTGGCCCTAGACGATGGTGAACTCAATCCTTCGGGCTAGCGGGCAATTCGCCATTCCGACAGAATTTTCGAAGCGTCAGACGCTAAGTCGGAGGCGAATTTCCTCCTTTCGTTATCCAGTCCTCGCACATTTCATAGAATGCGATGTCCTGACAGTACCAGCGCATCAAATTCTCGACTGCAGTCGGCGAAAGATCGGGCGTGCCATCGTAGTTATTGCTGTGGCTAAGAACGGCGTTCTGATCAAGCAAAAATGGGTCAGGCAAATTTATCTTGCGCTGAAAATTGATCATATCTTCTTTGAAGTTTTCTTGCCGAATGATTGCAATCGGCGGCTTTAAGTCAAGAAAGTGGCCGAAACAATAGAACCAATCGGTTTGGTTTTGGGCGGTGTGCCTAATCGACTTTACTGCTGCCAGGGCCTTGCGACCAAGATCATCTCGTCGAAACAGCGCTTCAGCTAATTCAGTCGCGTGGTCAAATTCCTTAAACGCTAAAGCTTCGTCGGACGACCACAGAGCCCTCTCGTATCTCGGCTTTCCCTGACGCTTCCTCCCGTAGAAAGCAGACTTGAATCGAGAAATTGGGTTTCTGATCGAAAAGAAATAACCCGGGTTCTCATTGACTTTGCACAGCCTGTGCATAAAGAAATTATGCCCGTGACGAACGATTTCCAAATCCGCAGATACTAAATTTATTCGATCGATGTATCTGGTTATTTCTGTTCCGGCGTTCTTTCCGATGTGCAGAAAGTGCAGGGTTTTCCGCTTCGGTGCCGGCTGCGCGGCGAACAGATTGCACAGAAATCTCATGCTCCCATCCGGTTTGGGCAGGCGTTAGTTGCAATCCTAGAGCAACTGCCGTCTAGCTATCAACCCGGCAAAATTCTTGTGCGTCAAATGTGCGCCCGCTCTCAAACGTCAATGTCCGCTGTGGGTCAAAAGCGGACTTCCAGGCCGACCGTCTGACCGTTTTTTGACCGAAAGCAGACGTCGAGGCTGTGTCACGCGGAGCGAAAAGGAAAGAAGCCGAATGCTAAGGCGACACTCCACTAAGTGTAGTCATAGCCGCCCTGGCTCACGAAGCAGACCTATCTGCTCCCCTTATCCCCGCGAGCCAAACTTCGCTTACACTGCTCTCACCTCGTCCTTCTGAAGGGCGTTTCGCGAGGCGTTGCGAGGCGGGACGAGGCGCGGTGTCCCTGCGGGTTTCACTCGACGCGAGTGAAGCACTCGGGGCGGCGCCGGGCTCCCCCCGGGTCCATTACGAGGCCCTGCCAGGAGCTGTCTGACGACTCGCCGGCCTACATCAAACGCTGTCTGGCCCGTTAGACGTGGTCCAGGCCGGCAGCGGGGCAAGGTGCAGCGAAAGCGGGGCCGGCGTACCGAATAGTCGCCGCAAAAGAGCATGCGCTGACGTTAGCGCAGGTGTGTGGCGCATTTTTTGATGCGCTATCGCTTCGCTACTTGAGCGCATGTGGCGCGCCGCGAGGCGCCCGCGCGATCTTCGGATCGCGAGCTACACGTTTGCGTCTTTCGGCGCGCCACCCCCTCGTTCGATGAGGGGAAACAGTCATAAACCGGACGCAAACGCGCCGCGGCAAGGAAGAACGCATGTCTACTGCTACGCATGCAACAATGGAGCGAGAAGGGAAGCAGCCAGCCCGCAATTGCCCGCAGGCGCCGCAGCGCCTACATAGATCGACCACCATCGACCGGGCAAAGGGCCGTTTTGGAGACTCCGTGCGTCAATATCTGTGTGCTCGACGACGCGACCGGCACCTGTGTCGGCTGCGGGCGGACGGTCGCGGAGATCGCCGGCTGGACCGGGATGAGCGACCGGGAGCGGCGCGCCATCATGGCCGCGCTGCCGGACCGCATGCGGCAGCGCGAGCAGGCGAAAGGCTGACCTGAATGACGACCTGGCTGGCTTTGTTCATTCTCGCACTCGCCGCCATGCTGCTGGTCTCCAACGAGTCCGGCATGATCGCCGGGCTCGACGCCGACATGTTCGGCTATGTGGCGCTGCTGGTGGCGTTGGCGGTGTTTGTCGGCGGCGGCATGTTGGGCACCTATCGCGGGCGTGTGGGCGCCATGGTGCGCGACGCCGTGACCTGGCTCGCGCTCGGCCTCGGCCTGGTCACCATCTACGCCTATCGCGAGGATCTCATTCCGATCGCCGCCCGCGTGGTCGGCGAGCTCATGCCCGGCAGCGCCATGACCGTCGAGCAGAGCGCCGGCGGCCTGACCGAGGTGCGCATCAGGAAGCGGCTCGACGGCCATTTCACCGCCAAGGTGCGAGTCAATGGCAAGCCGGTCTCCATGATCGTCGATACCGGCGCCACCAGCATCGTGCTCACGCCCGAGGACGCGGCGAAGGCCGGCATCGACACCAAGGCCCTGACCTACAAGGTGCCGGTGCTGACCGCCAATGGTCAGGCCATGGCCGCGCGCGTCCGCCTGAACAAGGTCGCCATCGGCCCGCTCGACCGGGACAAAGTCGATGCGCTGGTGGCCCAGCCCGGCGCCCTGAGCCAAAGCCTGCTCGGTATGAGTTTCTTAAGCCGCCTGCGCTCCTATGAATTTTCCGGCGATTTCCTCACCCTGCGCGGTTAATGCATGATCCGGAAAAGTGGAACCCGGCTTTCCGACAAGATCATGCTCAGACCAGAGCGCGCGGCGCGAAATTGCCGGTCCGGAGCGTGAGCGTCATGAGTTCGGCCGGCAAACATGTGCTGCACGAGGCGCTGCTGTGGGGCGCGGTCGCGCTGTTGGGCGCGACGCTACTCTATTATGTCGACGACATCCGAACAGCGTTCGGCCCCGGCGCCGACGGAGCCCGCCCGGTCGCCGCGCGGCATGAGATCAAGGCGCCGGCCTTCGGCGGCGAGGTGCGGCTCAAGGCCGACGCCCGCGGCCATTTCGTGCTCGAGGCCGCGGTCAACGATCGCCCAGCGACCTTCATGGCCGATACCGGTGCCACGCTGGTGGTGCTGACCTATGAGGATGCCACGCGGCTCGGGCTCTCGCCGCACAGCCTCGACTTCTCCGGGCTGGCCGAGACCGCCAATGGCGTCTCGCGCGTGGCGCCCATTACGCTGGATCGCGTCCGCGTCGAGGACATCACCGTGCGCGACGTGCCCGCCGTGGTCGCCGAGCGCGGGGCGCTCGCCACCAACCTGCTCGGCATGAGCTTCCTCGCCCGGCTGAAGAGCTTCCAGATGCAGGGCAGCGAGCTGATCCTGGTGCAATGACCGTGACGGAACTTACCTCCTCACTAGCTGTTGGTGAGTTGGCGAAAATCGCCTATGCAAGGGCCCCCATGCTCCCCAAACCGCGCCAAGACCTGGTTCCCAATACCGCCGAATTCGAGCGCCTGCCTTTCGTCAAGGCGACCGGCTTTCGCGAATATGACGCGCGCTGGCGTTATCCCGAAGAGATCAACCTGCTCGGGCTACAGGCGGTCGGTCTTGGCCTTGCCACGCTGATGCGCCGCCGCGGCGTGCCGATGCGGATCGTGGTCGGCCACGACTACCGCTCCTATTCGGCCGCGGTCAAAGCGGCGCTGACCACCGGGCTGCTGGCCGGCGGCGCCGAGGTGCACGATATCGGCCTGGCCCTTTCGCCCATGGCCTATTTCGCGCAATTCGCGCTGGAGGTCGAAGGCGTCGCCATGGTCACCGCCAGCCACAACGACAATGGCTGGACCGGCATCAAGATGGGGCTGGAGCGGCCGCTGACCTTCGCGCCCGAAGACATGACCGCGCTGAAGGAGATCGTGCTGAACGCCGAGTTTGGACCTCAAGCGGAGGCGGGCCGCTACATCTACGTGCCGAACATGGCCGAGCGCTACATCGCCGATCTGCTGGCCCGGCCCAAAGTGCTGCGCCCGCTCAAGGCGGTGGTCTCGTGCGGCAACGGCACGGCCGGCGCGTTCGCGCCGCAGGTTCTTGCCGCGCTCGGCGTCACCGTCATCCCGCTGAATTGCAAGCTCGACTACAATTTCCCCGCCCACAATCCCAACCCTGAAGATCTCGGCATGCTCAACGCCACGCGCGACGCCGTGCTTGAGCATAAAGCCGATCTCGGCCTCGCCTTCGACGGCGACGGCGACCGCTGCGGCGTGGTCGACAACGACGGCGAGATGATCTTCGCCGACAAAGTCGGCGTGATGCTCGCCCGCGACATCGCCGCTCGCAATCCCGGTGCACTGTTCGTCGCCGACGTGAAATCGACCGGACTGTTCCTCACCGATCCGGTGCTCAAGCAGCACGGCGCCAAGACGCTGTTCTGGAAGACCGGCCATTCCTACATCAAGCGCTACAGCCACGAGACCGGCGCGCTGGTCGGCTTCGAGAAGTCCGGGCATTTCTTTTTCAACCCGCCGCTCGGCCGCGGCTACGACGACGGGCTGGTGGCGGCGCTCGCGGTGCTCGACATGCTCGACCGCAATCCCGGCAAGTCGCTGGCCGATCTGAAGCGCGCGCTGCCGCTGACGTGGCAGTCGCCGACCATGTCGCCCCATTGCGGTGACGAGGTGAAGTACGACGTCGTCGACCGCGTAGTGAAGCATTTCGAGAAAGTCGCCGCCAACGGCGGACAGCTCGCCGGCCAGAAGATCCGCGAGCTGATCACCGTCAACGGCGTCAGGATCGTGCTCGACGACGGCACCTGGGGATTGGTGCGCGCCTCGTCCAACAAGCCCGAGCTGGTGGTGGTGGTCGAGAGCCCGACCTCGGAGGCCAACATGCGGGCGATCTTCGCCGAGATCGACGCCGAGCTCGCCAAGCAGCCCGAGATCGGCGCGTATAATCAGAAGATCTAGACGGGCTTCACGAGCGACATAGAACCGTCAGCGCGCTGTCGCAAATCTGCAAAGCGAATTCTGCTTTTTTGCCCGCGCCATGATCGATATGTCCTTCATCACTTGGGTTTTCGCCACGGGTCTTGCCGCCGGCGTGACCCTCGATCTTCTGCTGTTGCGCACGCTGCTCGCCCCGCCCTTCCGCATCTGGCCTACGCCCGAACCCGGCAGCTGGCAGAGCCTGACCTTCTGGGGTTTGTTTCGCGGCGGCATGGTCATCACCTTCATCGTCGCCGTGCTCGACTGGAACGCCACGCCCCTGCTCGATTGGACCCGCTTCATCCCGGGCCTGCCGCTGGGGCTGATCGGCCTGTTCATCACCGTGTGCGGCTATTTCAATCTTGGCCTCGGCAACACCTATTGCGGCGCCGACGGCCTGGTGACCGGCGGCCTCTATCGCTTCAGCCGCAACCCGCAATATGCCGCCTCGATCGTCGGGCTCGTCGGCCTGTCCATCGGCGCCAACTCGATATTCACGATCATCCTCGCCAGCGTGATGATCGGCGCCTATGTCATGATGGCGCTCGTGGAGGAGGATTGGCTGAAGCAGCTCTACGGCGCGCCCTATCGCGATTATTGCGGTCAGACGGCGCGCTTCCTCGACCTGCCAGGCCTCATCGCCTTGGCCGAGCGCAGAAAGCCGTTACGCGAGCCGAGTTGAGCAAATAGCGTTGCGCATCGCGCGTTAGTTCGGATTCGTCATAGCCGGGCACAGAATGGGTCGCAGCTATGACCTGCGGTGCCCGGCATGACGAGATGAGTAAGGGCAAGCGCGCCCTACTCGGCGGCGGCCGCGAATGAACGCCCCTCGCCTGCCACGATGCGCCGCGCCGCCAGAAGCACCTCAATCCCCGCGTCCTCGAGATGAGCATTCTCGGCGAGATGCCGGCGGAACGCCCGCGCGCGTGGCTGGCCGTGGAACAGCCCGAGAATATGGCGCGTCATCTGATTGAGACGTGCGCCGCGCGACAACTCGACCTCGACATAAGGCACGAAGCGGTCGAGCACGTCGAGCCGCGATGGCGGCGCCGTCATTCCATCCGAACAGCGCGCCATCGACCTCGGCCAACAGATAAGGATCGGCATAGGCCGCGCGGCCAAGCATGACCCCGTCGACCTGCGGCAAATGTAACTCGGCACGCGCCAACGATTCGATCCCGCCATTGAGCACGATTTCGAGATCGGGCCGGCGCTGCTTCAACCGGTAGACGCGGCCGTAATCGAGCGGCGGCACGTCGCGGTTCTCCTTGGGGCTCAGCCCCTTGAGCCAGGCTTTGCGCGCGTGAACGACGAAGCTCCGGCATCCGGCTTTCGCCACGCGATCGATGAACCGGTCGAGGCTGGCCTCGGCGTCTTGGTCGTCGATGCCGATGCGGCACTTGACCGTGACGGGAAGGCCCGAAGCCTCCCCCATCGCCGCAACCGACTTCGCGACGAGATCGGGCTCCGCCATCAGACAGGCGCCGAACCGCCCCGACTGCACCCGATCCGACGGACAGCCGATATTGAGATTGATCTCGTCATAGCCGTAATCGGCGCCGATGCGCGCAGCCTTGGCGAGCTTGACGGGATCGCTGCCGCCAAGCTGGAGCCCGACCGGATGCTCCTCAGCCGAGAAGCCGAGCACGCGCTCGCGATTGCCGTACAGCACTGCGTCTGCCGTCACCATCTCGGTATAGAGGAACGCGCTCCGCGAGATCAGCCGCAGGAAGTAGCGGCAGTGGCGGTCGGTCCACTCCATCATCGGCGCGACGCAGAAACGATGAGAGTCAGATTTCAACGGCTTATGCTCTTTGGCGGAATTGCTCTGTGAGCCGATCAACTGGCCGCGCTCAACCATGGCGCTCGCCCCAATTATAGAGTGCCTTCAGCACCGGGCCGAGGGCCTTGCCCTTGTCGGTGAGGTAATACTCGTAGCGCGGCGGATGGCTCTCATAGAGCCGCGTGGCGATCACACCCGCACTCTCCAAGGTCTTGAGGCGCGCCGACAGCGTATTGGGCGCCACGCCGTTGAGCCCCTCCTCCAATTGCTGAAAGCGCAGCGGTCCCTTGCGGAACAGATCGCGCAGCACCAGCAGCGACCATTTCTCACCGATCACGTCAAGCGCCCGCGCCACCGGACAGTCTCCACCATATTCGTTTGCCATAATCCGCTAGATAGCCAAGCCCCTTGAGGAGTTCAAGTGACTAGCTATTGACAAGTGACTTGTCAATTTATAGTTAGTTGATGCGCTACTCGTACACGGAGGCGTGTCATGTCCATTCCCGCTTACCTGCCCTATTTCGTCTTCGCCGGAACCGCGGCGACCGTCTTCACCATCCTTTACGGACTCAATCGCGCCCTCGCCGATGCGGCTTGGCCGATGGCGCAGCGCGCCCGGGCGGTTCGTGTCTCTGCCGTCGTCCTGCTGGGCTGGCTCGCGCTGTCGATCGCATTGGCCGCGAGCGGCGTCTACCACGTGGAAGGTGACGCCCTCCCCACGATCCAATTCGGTATCGTGCCGCCGATCCTGATCGGGATATTTCTGATTTGGCGATCGGAGGCGGTGGCCCGCCTGATCGACGCGGTGCCGCAAGAATGGCTCGTCGGCGTGCAGCTGTACCGCGCGCTTGGCGTGATCTTCCTCATTCTCTTTGCCAGCGGCAAGCTGCCCGGCCTGTTTGCGTGGCCGGCCGGCGTAGGCGACATCGCCATCGGCCTGCTCGCCCCGGTCGTCGCCCTCGCCTATGCCCGGGCCCCGCGCGACACGGCGGGCCTCGTCAGGGCATGGAACGCGTTCGGTATCTTGGATCTTGTGGTCGCGGTTACCACCGGCTTCATGACCGCACCGTCGGCGCTCCAGCCCATCCAGGTCGAGCCCAATAGCGACCTGATGACCGTGCTGCCGATGGTATTGATCCCCGTCTTTTTGGTGCCGCTGTCGATCGTGCTGCACATCGCCTCGCTGGCGAAGCTGCACCGCAGTGGCGACGTCATGGTCCACGCCTAGGAGGATGCTTCCATGAATACGGTAGCCTGGGCTCTAATCGTGTTTGCAGGCGTCGGTGTCGTCGTCTGGCTCATATCCTTTGTCGTCGAGGCGCTCAGGCCGGCGCCGAAGCCGCCTACTAAGCTGCGCTGGGCACCCAACATCCCGATCGAGTACGTGGAGGTCCAGGGCAACAGGCTGCGCTACATCAAGACCGGCAAAGGCCCGACCCTGGTTCTCCTACACACCTTGCGTACCCAACTGGACCTGTTCGAGAAGCTCGTGCCGGAGCTCGCCAAGCACTTCACCGTCTATGCCTTGGACTATCCAGGCCACGGCTATTCGGACATTCCCAAGGCGCGCTACGACGCGGCCTTCTTTGCCGACGCGGTTGAAGGCTTCCTTGCCAAGCTCGATCTTCGCAACGTCACGCTCGCCGGAGTCTCGATCGGCGGATCTATCCCCCTGATCGTCGCTGCACGGCGCAATCCGCGTGTGGCGCGGGTCATCGCCGTCAACCCCTACGACTACGCCAAGGGCCGCGGCATGGCGCGCAGTTCGCCGCTCGGCTGGTTCATCAACTATGTCGCGCTGGTCCCCTTCATCGGCGAGACGGTGATGCGGCTCAGGAATTTCCTCATCATGAGATCGGTGCTCAATGGCGGCGTGGCCGACCCCAACAGCATTTCGCCGGCGCTCATGAAGGAGATGTATCGGGTGGGGAATCGCCAAGGCCATTATCGCGCGTTTCTCAGCCTGCTCCGCAACTCGGCGAGCTGGGAGACGGCGAGCAAGGACTACGGGCGCATCGAAATTCCCGTTCTGCTGATTTGGGGCGGCAAGGATTGGGCACTGCCCTCAGAGCGCGAGCACGACCGCACCTTGATCCCCAGCGCTCAAATGACCACGCTCAACCGCGGCGGCCACTTCCTCGCGCTCGACCGGCCCCAGGAATTGATCCAGGCCATTGTCAGGTTCGCGGCGCGCGCCTCGGCGGCCTGAGCAGCCCTGCGCCCTTATTGCAGCACGGATTCGGTTTCCGGCGTTGCCGGTGGGTGCGGCCGGGAGATGATATAGGCCGCCACGTCCCACGCCTGCTGAATGGTAAGCACCGGGGTCAGATAATCGATGCCGAACGGCATGTTGTCGTGAATGTAGGAGGCGGCATAGGCGGTCTTGTTCATGCCGGCGCCGGCATTGAAGCTGGCATCGCCCCATAACGGCGGAATGTTGTAGCCCACGCCGGGGCTTTGGCGCGGCTCGCCCTGTCCGTCCTCCTTGTGACAGTTGGCGCAGAGCTTGACGTACACCGCCTCGCCGCGCCGTGCATCGGGCGGCGTCGTCGGACTCGCGATCGGCCGCAAGCCCATGCCGGCGACGCGCACGCCTTCCGGCGTACCCTTGCCGACGAACTTGAAATAGGCGACCAGCGCCTGCATTTCGCGGCCCTCGGTCGGCAGATCGGTTCCGTTCATGCTGCGCCGCATGCAGCCATTGATGCGGTCGGTGAGAGTGAGGACCTGGTCGTCGACCATCATGGGGAACGTGGCGAAGGTCGAGATGAACGGCGCCGCGAACGGCTGGAGCCCGGCATTCAGATGGCAGTTCTGGCAGGCGAGGTCGTTGCCGGCCAGGCGCATGGCCGGATCGGTCGCGTTCTTGCCGATATAGCGCGGAGTATTGACGATCAGATCCCGGCCATAGCGGATGAGGTCGTTTTCCGGGCTGGGGGCGAGCTTGCCGACATCCGAGACGGCATACCAATTGGTCGGGACGCCCCACAGCATATAGCCGGCGCCGAGACCTACGGCGAGCGCGAGCACCAAACCGATCTCTATCAACAACGAGCGCATGGTGTCCTCCCCCCGGATCGAATCTCCCCCTTCACATTATGCTAGGGGTCGATGTGTGAAACAGCAGGAATCCTTATATGAAGCATGCGTCACAACGGTCTTGAAACCATGAACAAAGCCCGCGCCGAAGCTCATGTCGCCACCGACCCCGTCTGCGGGATGATGGTCGATCCGCATGCCGGCAAGCCCAGCGCGGAACACGGCGGCCACACATATCATTTCTGTTCGGAAGGCTGCCGCATCAACTTCACCAAGGATCCTGAGCGCTATCTCGACAAGAAGGGCGAGCCGGAGCCGCTGCCGCTCGGCACCCTCTACACCTGCCCGATGCACCCTCAGATCGTTCAGGAAGGGCCCGGCCCCTGTCCGATCTGCGGCATGGCGCTTGAGCCGATGGGCGCGCTGCCGGAGGACACTGACAATCCCGAGCTGATCGATTTTACCCGCCGGCTGTGGGTGGCGGCGCCGCTCGCGCTGGCGTTGCTGGCCCTCGACATGGGCGCCCACGTGTTCGGCGTCGATCTGCTGCCGTTCGTTTCGCCCGAGGCGCAGCAATGGCTGAAGCTCATTCTCGCCATACCGGCCGTGCTGTGGTCGGGCTGGCCGTTCTTCGTGCGCGGGTTCCTGTCGATCCGGTCCGGCTGGCTCAACATGTTCACCCTGATCGGTCTCGGCACCGGCGCGGCGTTTCTCTATAGCGTGCTGGCCGTGGCGGCGCCCGGGCTGTTCCCGCCATCGATGGCCGACGCGCACGGCCTGATCCCGACCTATTTCGAGGCTGCCGCCGTCATCGTGGCACTGGTGCTGCTCGGCCAGGTGCTCGAACTCCGCGCCCGCGAGAAGACCGGCGGCGCCATCCGCGCTTTGCTCGATCTCGCGCCCAAGACCGCGCTGCGCGTTCTCAAGGATGGCAAGACCGAGACCGTGCCGCTGGCTTCGGTCGAGGTCGGCGACGTGCTGCGGGTCAGGCCTGGCGACAAGATTCCCATCGACGGCACGGTCATCGACGGCAGGAGCGCGGTCGATGAGTCGATGCTGACCGGCGAGCCCATTCCGGTCGAGAAGACCACAGGCGACGGCGTCACCGGCGGCACGCTGAACGGCACGGGCAGCTTCGACATGCGCGTCGACCGCACCGGCGCGGAAACGACGTTGTCCCAGGTGGTCGCGATGGTCGCCTCGGCTCAGCGCTCGCGCGCGCCGATTCAGGCCCTCGCCGACACCGTGGCCGGCTATTTCGTGCCGGCGGTGATCCTGGTGGCAATACTGGCGTTCGTCGCTTGGTACCTGCTCGGCCCGGCGCCCCAGCTCGCACACGCCCTCGTCGCCGCCGTCACCGTGCTCATCATCGCCTGCCCCTGCGCGCTCGGCCTGGCCACGCCGATCTCCATCATGGTGGCGACCGGACGCGGCGCCCAGGCCGGCGTGCTGGTGCGCAACGCCGCCGCGCTCGAGCGCCTGGCCGCCGTCAACACCCTGGTGATCGACAAGACCGGCACTCTGACCGAAGGCAAACCGGCTTTGACCGGCGTCGAGATCGCGCCGGGCTTCGAGCCCGACGAGGTGCTGCGGATGGCCGCGGCGCTGGAGGCGGGCAGCGAGCATCCCCTGGCGGCGGCGATCCTGCGCGGCGCCGAACAGCGCGGACTAAAGCTCGAGAAGGTTGGCGGGTTCGAAGCCGTCACCGGCCAGGGCGTCACGGGACGGATCGGCGAGCGCAAGGTGCTGCTCGGCAATCAACGACTGATGGAGGCGGCCGGCATCGATGTGGCCCCCCTCGCCGCCTCCGCCGAGGGAAGGCGCAAGGACGGCGAGACGGTGATGTTTCTCGGCGCCGGCGGCAAGCTGGCCGGGTTCGTGGCGGTGACCGATCCGATCAAGGCCACCGCCGCCGAGGCCATCGCCAAGCTGCACGAACTTGGCCTCAAGATTGTGATGGCCACCGGCGACAACGAGACCACGGCCAAGGCCGTCGCCGCGCGGCTCGGCATCGATGCGGTGCGGGCCGGGCTCCGCCCGGAGGACAAGCTCAAGATCATCGAGGGCTTGCAGCAGAAGGGCGAGGTGGTGGCGATGGCCGGCGACGGCATCAACGACGCGCCGGCTCTGGCCCGCGCCGATGTCGGCATCGCCATGGGCACCGGCGCCGACGTGGCCATGGAGAGCGCCGGGCTGACGCTGCTAAAAGGCGATCTCCGCGGCGTGGTGCGCGCCGTCAAGCTTGCGCGCGCCACCATGCGCAACATCAAGCAGAACCTATTCTTCGCGTTTGTCTACAACGCGCTTGGCGTGCCAATCGCCGCGGGCGTGCTCTACCCCGCTTTCGGCCTCCTGTTGTCGCCGATCATCGCCGCCGCGGCCATGAGCTTCTCTTCGGTCTCGGTGGTGGGCAATGCGTTGCGCCTACGCAACGCCGATCTCGACTAGCCCGGCCTGGCTAAGGCACGATGCCGATGCCATCGCCAGCCGGCGGGCCGGCAGTCGGCGCCGGTCCGCGCGGTAGATAGGTCGAGGCCGTCGCCAGCCGGCGCCAGGTGGCGAAGGCGTTGAACGGCGAGCGCTCGATCAGCGCCAGCCCCACCGCCGCCAGGAACGGCAGGCTTTGCACCAGAAGCACCGCGCTGAAAATGGAGATCTCGCGCACCTGCTGCTCGTTGGTGAGGTAAAGCGTGAACGAGCCGAGCACCAGCAGGCCGCCGAGCACGCCTTCCCACAAGGCCGGGAAATCCTGCGACCAGCGCGAGGCTCCCCCCTTGGCCGTGCGCACGAACGGCAAGCGGTCGCGAATGACGCCATCGGCCACCGCGCGCCCCACGGTGAGTTGCAGCGCCATGGCCGAGACCGCCGCCCCGAGCGAGGCGAAGATCGGCGCCCGCACCCGCGTGCGATAGAGCACCATGAAATGCACCAGCATCACGGCAAAGGTAGCGAGCACGGGCAGCGTGAGCACGGCTTCGGGCACCGCGATGCCCCAGAAGGCCACCAGCGGCATCCAGATCAGATTCAGGATGGCGATCACCACGCCGAGAGCTTCTCGGCGCCGAGCCAGGTCAGCCAGCCAAACAGAAACTGGCTGCGCTGCTGCGGCGTAAGCCGGCTTTGCCCCGGGAGGAACGCGCGCCAGTGCTTCTTGATGAGCTGCACGCCGCCATAGGCCCAGCGGTGCCGCTGCCGCTTATAGGCGGCGAAGTCGCTCGGCAGGAGTCCGAAGCCGTAGCGATGTTGCGTGTAATGCGCGCGCCATCCCCGCTCGAGCAGCAAGAGCCCGAGATCGGTATCCTCGACGATGGTATCGCTCGACCAATTGCCGGCCGCGATCAGCGCCTCGCGCCGGATCAGGCACATGGTGCCATGCGCCACGATGGCGTTGACCTCGTTGCGCTCGACCATGCCGATGTCGAAGAAGCCGGCATATTCGCGGTTCATCGCGACTTGCGTGATGCTCCGTGAAGCATCGCGGTGATCTTGCGGCGCCTGCACCAGGCCCACCGCCGGATCGGCAAAGGTCGGCACGAGATCCTTCAGCCAGTCTGGATGCACCACGTAGTCGGCATCGAGCACGCCGATGATCTCGGCCTCGGACGCGGTATGTTCGAGCGCGAGCCTGAGCGCGCCCGCTTTGAACCCTTGCATCTTGTCGGCGCGCAGGAACTTGAAGCGTGGCCCAAGCAGCCGGCAGTGATCCTCGATCGGACCCCACATGGCGGGATCCGGCGTGTTGTTGATAACCACCAGGCATTCGAGATTGGGCCAGTCGAGCTGCGCCACGGCATCGAGCGTCTGCCGCAGCATCTCGGGCGGCTCGCGGCAGGCCGGAATGTGGATCGACACCAGCGGCAGTCGTTCCGGCAACAGACCCCCTCGCGCCAGCAACCGGCGGGGCTTGCTTCCGAACAGGATGGCCGCCAGCTCTTCGATACGACGCCTCATGATCATGATGAGGGGGACCAGCAATCCCCCGCCGACGAACAGCGCAATTTGCGAGCCGAGCACGAAATAATGGGTGACCCAATAGTCGACCACGTTGGCCGACCAGGCGCCGATGGCGTTGGCGGTGATCGCGAGCACAATGGCTTGCGCCGCGGTCGCCCGCGGGATGGCGAAAATCGAGATCGACAGCAATAGCCCGATGGCGAGCGCGGCCATCATCTGCAACAGAAAATTCGGCGTCTCCACTGTGCCGGCGAAGGCGAATTTCGGGTTCCGGTCGGCGTCGAAGATGCCCCAATAGGGTCCCACGCTGCCTTCATTGGTCTTCCACGGCTGATCGAAGGCTTCGACGATCGAATAGTCGATGCCCATTGCGTCTGCCCGGGTGACGAAGTCGCGTACGATTCCGGCCTGGGTGAGCGGGCTCGGCACGGCATCCTTGCGGTTGAGGCCCGCGCTCGGCCAGCCAAACTCCGCAATCACAACGCGTTTGCCGGGATAGACCCGACGCAGATGTTCGTAAACGCCGAGCGCTTCATCGACGGCGCGCGCGCCGGGCGTTCCCTCCCAATAGGGCAGAACATGCACGGCGATATAGTCCACGGCCGAGACCAGTTCCGGATGCTCGAGCCAAACGTTGGGCACGTCGGCGGTGGTGACCGGGACCGAGACTTCGCGCTTCACGCGCTGGATCTTGTCGATCAAGTCGCGCACGACTTCGTTCGGATCGCGATCGTTGAGCGCCTGGGACCGGAACACCGCCTCGTTGCCGACGATGATGCTGTCGACGTTGCGGTGATGCTTGGCAAGCGCGATGGCGGTCTCGATCTCCTTCTCATTCTGCTCTTCAGAATTGTTGATCCAGGCGCCGAGCGTTACGCGCAAACCGTATTGCGAAGCGAGTTGCGGGACGGCGTCGAGACCATGGGCAACGCTATAGGTCCTGACCGTGCGCGTGTAGGGGGCGATCGCCGCGAGGTCAGACTTGATCTGCGCCTCGTCGGTATTGTCGTACTCGGCATCGCTGTTCGGATTGATCGGTGAAAAGGAGACGGATGCGAGCGCACCATTGGTGTTCGGTGGCGACACCTGCTCATGCAGGACCAACCACACCAGGGCATGGGTCGCGGTCGCAAGAGCGACCACAACGGCGACAAGGACGTTGCGCATTTTCTTGAGGTCTCGATTATAGTAGGCCTGCCCTGTCCCCCTCGGCCGTCAAGCCACAGAGACGTCTGCAGTCCCTCCCTAAACTTTTTTTAGTTGGGAATTGTTCCGGGTTTTGTTGTCGCGCCTACCGTCGCTTGGCTCGATGCTGTTGTTGCTTCCTCTGGCGCGATCCAGCAGTCGTGGACACGGGACGCGAGCCGGTCCGCCGCCTTTGGATCGATGGGCCCCTGTTCAATCACGCAGCGAAACACGAGCTTCAAATGCTCCGAGGAGCAGTTGAAGCGATCGTAAAGGTCGATGTAGCGGCGCGCGGTGTCGATGTCGTCGCGCCACAGCAAACTGGCGATGCGCCGCCCGGTCCAAACACATTCGGGCGCGCCGGCCGAGCTCGATAGCTTCTCGGCCGCTTCCTTATATTCGCGGATGGCTTTGTCGGCGGCTTGCTGCGCGGCCTGCTCGGCCGCCTGTTGGTCGCTCTCGGGTTTTCCCTCTTGCTTCTGCTCGGCTTGCGCCTGTTCGGGAGGCTTCTGCTCCCCGCCTGATTGCTGGCCAAGGCGGCACATGAAGACAGCAGAAAAACGCCACCCGCGATCAGAGCGGTGGCCGGTGACATAGTGCAGCGCAGCATGGAAAGGGGCCCAAGCGAGGAATGGGTCATTTACCCGTCTGACCACGAAATTCTGGCGGTCCAACGGCAAGCCCTCTCTTTATCACTTCGCAAACGCACAAACCAGAGGAATTGGTTCAGCGGTACCGTCGAAGCTGCTATTCGTCGCATCCCGCTCGGTTCAAGTCTCACCATGCTCCGCTCCCTTGGCCTCCTCGCGCTCGTCGCCGGCACCATCGCCCTCGCCTGGCATGGCTTGGGCAAGCCGGTCGCCATGCCGCCCTCGCCGCTTGGCGCCGACGAGAAGCTAACGTGCATCTCCTATGCCCCGTTCCATGGCGACCAGACGCCGTTCACCGGGAATCTCCGCATTCCCGACCGGCAAATCGCCGAGGATCTCGAGCGCCTCTCCGCCTTGACCTCTTGCGTACGGACCTATTCGGCCATGGGCGAACAAGGGCGGATCGCCGAGCTTGCGCCGGCCTTCGGCCTGCATGTCCTGCAAGGGATCTGGCTGAACCGCGATCGCGCCGCCAATCGCCGCGAGGTTGAGGCGGCGCTGGAGCTCGCGCGGAAGTATCCCGGCACGATCACGGCACTTATCGTCGGCAGCGAGACGCTGCTGAGGGGCGAGCTGCCGCCCGCCGAGATCAAGGCGCATCTCGAAGAGGTGAGGCAGCGCTCCGGCCTCCCGGTTACCTATGCCGATGTCTGGGAGTTCTGGCTCAAGGCGCCCGAGCTCGCCGCCGCCACCGACTTCGTCACCATCCACATCCTGCCTTATTGGGAGGACGAGCCGGTGGCCGCGGACGACGCCGTCGCCCATGTGCGGGACGTTCGGGACAAGCTCATTGCGGCTTTCCCCGGCAAGGAGATCTTGATCGGCGAGGTCGGCTGGCCGAGCCAGGGCCGGATGCGCGAAGGCGCTCTTCCTTCGCCCGTCAACCAGGCGCGGTTCTTGAGCGGCGTGGTCGCAGCCGCCAAGGCGGAGAGCTTGGAAAGTGAACCTGATCGAGGCCTACGACCAGCCGTGGAAGCGCCTGTTGGAAGGCACCGTGGGCGGCTATTGGGGCATCTATGACGATGCGCGGCTCGAGCCGAAATTCCGCTTCGGCGCGCCGGTGTCGAACCACCCCGATTGGCGGCTGAAGGCGGGGCTCGGCATCGGCGCGGCTTTGCTCGCTTTCGTCGCGTTCTGGCTGGGCACCCGCGCCGCGTCACCGCGCCTAGACGTCGTGGCGGCGCGAGTTGGGTTGTGCCGGCATCGCGCTCGGCTCCGGTCTCGCCTTCGGCCTGGCCGCGGTCAACCTGCCGATCGAGGGCGAGACGTCCGGCGACCGGCTGCGGGGCGTGGCCATGCTGGTTCTCGCTCTGGTGGTGCCGATGGCGGCGGCCTTTGCCGCCGGCCGCGGCGACCGCCTGCCTGGGTTTGCCCGTGCCCTCCACCCGTCTTACTGGCGCGCTTCCGATCGCGTGGCGGCGGTGCTGGCGGCGCTCCTCGCTGCCACCGCGGTTGCCGTCATTCATGTGGCACTCGGCCTCGTGTTCGACCCCCGCTACAAGGACTTTTCCATCGCCGCGCTGCTCGGTCCCGTCACTGCCTTCGCCATCCTCGCTTTCTCGAGCGCCAAGGACCCTCCCCGGCCCGGGCGGCGCCGAGATCGCGGCGGCCGCCGTGCTGACGGGCTCGGCCGTGTTCGTCACGCTCAATGAAGGGATCGCCAATTGGCAGGCGCTGGTGTTCGCGGCCCTGCTCTTGCTGCTCGCTCTCACCGTGCTCCGGGCCAAGGCCGCGCCAAACTGAGCACCAGCAGTGCGATCGCCAGCGCCGACACGCGGGTGTTGTACAGAACCAAGCCGAGCAGCGCGAATGCCAGGCCGATGCCGAAGGCCACAACATTGGGGCGCCATAACTGGATGGCCGAGGCGATCAGCGCCACCCAGCCGAACGCGCCGCGCACGAACATCAAGATCGCCGCCAGCCGCGCCGTGCAGATCAAACTCGCCTCGCCGGCTTCGCACGCAATGCCGATGGCCGAATTTTGAATAATGAAATAGCGCAGATAGAGCGCGGCGCCGAGCGCGGCCAGACCAAGCATGGCCAGCACGGCCGAAGCCCGCCGGGACGGCAGAAACAGCTTCGGCGCGGCGCGGGCGTCTGGCTCGGAACTCATGGTGAAGAGATCTTAATGGACGGGGCCGGCCGGCATGGCGAGGCCATTTTAACTTTTTTGGTCTATCGGTCGATCCGGAGCTTCGGTTCCCAACAGGGCGTTACCATGGCCAAAGCCAAGTTTCACAAGTCTCAACGCGTGTTCGTCAAACCGGTCGGCACCTGGGCCTATGTCGAGGCCGTGGTGCCGAAATGGGTGAAGGGCTGCGACGAGCCGATGAAGATCGCGTATGACTGCGGCATGGGCCGCGAGTTCGGCCAAGACGAGCTCGAGGAGGAGTCCCTCGCGCTTCAGGTCAACGCCGCCAATGGACTAGGCGGGGCCTGGCGGGTCATGCGGGGCCACAATCGCTGGAAAAGCGCCGAGCAGTGCGGGCATCACCCGCATCCCGGCACCCATCCCATGGTCGTGACCACCGAGCGCGATTGGGGCGGCTGGCGCGTCCCCGGCGCCGAATATGATCTCGACCCGTATCGCATCGAGCACCAGGCCGAAGTCATCGTGCGGGCGCCGATCTTCATGAAACTGCTCGAGGAGTTCGTCGAGCATGCCGAGTCCGAGCCCGAAAATCTGAGCGACGACCTCACTAAGCTCGCCCAGATCGCGCGCCGCATCATGAGCGAAGTCTCCGGCTAGCAAGGCCCTTACCGTCAGAAAATTGCCGTCAGGCCTTGGCATCCTGCGCGCCGCCCTCTAAAGCGAGCGCGAAGGGATCGTCTTTGAGTCCATGCAGCAGCCCGCCCGCACGCCCAAACTCCTGAAAGACTACGCGCCGGCCGATTATCTCATCGAGGAGGTCGAGCTCGATTTCGCGCTCGATCCGAAGGCGACGCGGGTCGCCTCCAAGCTCCGGCTGCGGCCCAATCCCAAAGTGGCGACGCACGGCCGGCCGCTCGTGCTCGATGGCGAAAATCTTACGCTTCAGAGCCTCGCCCTCGAACGGCAAGCGTCTGTCGCCCGCGGACTACGAGCTCACGCCGGCGCGCTCAGCATCGCCGCCGTGCCGGCTCAGCCCTTCACCCTTGAAATCGTCACCCTGTGCGATCCCGAGGCGAACACCGCCCTGTCCGGCCTCTATCGCTCGCGCGGCACCTATTGCACCCAGTGCGAGCCCGAAGGCTTCCGCCGCATCACCTATTTCCTCGACCGGCCCGACGTGCTCGCCGTCTATACCGTGCGCATCGAAGCCGACCGCGCCACCACGCCCGTGCTGCTGTCGAACGGCAATCCGATCGCGCAAGGCGACATTCCCGGCACCGGCCGTCACTTCGCCATCTGGCACGATCCCTTCCCCAAGCCGTCTTATCTTTTTGCCCTGGTCGGCGGCGATCTTGCCTGCGTGCCCGACAGACTTCGTCACCGCCTCGGGCCGCAAGGTCGCCCTTGGCATCTATGTCGAGCCCGGCAAGGAGGACCGCTGCGCCTGGGCCATGGAGTCGCTGAAGCGCGCCATGCGCTGGGACGAGGAGCGTTTCGGCTGCGAATACGACCTCGACGTCTTCAACATCGTCGCGGTCAGCGACTTCAACATGGGAGCGATGGAGAACAAGGGCCTCAACATCTTCAACGACAAGCTGGTGCTGGCGCGGCCCGACACCGCCAGCGATGCCGACTACGCCTCGATCGAAGGGGTGATCGCGCACGAATATTTCCACAACTGGACCGGGGACCGCGTCACCTGCCGCGACTGGTTCCAGCTCTGCCTGAAGGAGGGCCTGACCGTCTTCCGCGACCAGGAATTCACCGGCGACACCCGCTCCGGGCCGGTCGAGCGCATCGCCGCCGTGCGCATGCTGAAGACGCGTCAATTTCCCGAAGATGCCGGGCCGCTCGCTCATCCCGGTGCGGCCGGCCTCCTATATCGAGATCAACAACTTCTACACGGCGACCGTCTACGAGAAGGGCGCCGAGCTGTGCCGCATGTTGCAGACCCTGCTCGGCCGCGAGAGCTTCCGCAAAGGCATGGACCTCTATTTCGAGCGCCATGACGGCGAGGCCGCGACCGTCGAGGACTTCGTCGACGCGATGGCCGACGCCTCGGGCCGCGATCTCTCTCAATTCATGCTCTGGTACACCCAAAGCGGAACGCCCGAGCTTGCCTGCTCGCTCGACTACGACGCGCACGCCAAGACCGCGCGGCTCGTCGGTCAGCCAGGTCTCGCCGCCACGCCCGGCCAAACCAAGAAGGAGCCGATGCTGATCCCGCTCAAGGTGGGTCTGATCGGCGCCAACGGCGACGAGCTTCCGTTGAAGCTCGACGGCGGAGCGCCACTCTGCCGACGGCATGCTCGAAGTGACCGAGCGCGAGCAGGTGTTCGAATTCCGCGACATCCCCTCGCCGCCGACCCCTTCCTTGCTGCGCGGCTTCTCGGCGCCGGTCCGTCTCACCACCAGTCTCGATGCCGGACCAGATCGAGTTTCTGATGATGCATGACAGCGACCCGTTCAACCGCTGGCAGGCGGCGCAGACCTACGCCGTCAAGCTCCTCACCGCCGCTGCGCGTCGCCGGCTGGAGCACGAGCCGGGTGCGGGGAAAAGAGGCCACGCGGCTCGCCCGCGCCCTCAGCGTCACGGCCAGTGACCAGACCTTGCATCCGGCCTATCGCGCCGAGTTCCTCAAGCTGCCGAGCGAATCGGACATCGCGCGGGAGCTTGGCCGCGAGGTCGATACCGACGCCGTGCACCTGGCCCGCGAGACTTTGCGTGCCACGCTCGGACACGAGTGCCGGGACGACCTTGGCCGAACTCTACGAGCAGACGGTGCCCGCCCGGCCCTATTCGCCCGATCCCGAGAGCGCGGGCCGGCGCGCGTTGCGGAGCGCCGCGCTCGATCTCCTGGTGGCCACCGGCGAAGCCCTCGGAGATCGCGCGCGCCGAGCGGCATTACCGCGAGGCCGCCAACATGACCGACGCCATCGCCGCGCTATCGATCCTCTCTCATGTGCCAGGGACCGGCGCGCGACGCGGCGCTCGAGCATTTCTATGCGCGCTGGCAGGACGAGCCGCTGGTGCTCGACAAATGGTTCGCGGTGCAGGCGCGGGCGGCCCGGCCCGATTCGGTCGAGACGGTGCAGGCGCTCCTCTCCCACCCGAAATTCTCGCTCAAGAACCCGAACCGCATCCGCGCGCTGCTCGGCAGCTTCGCCCAGCGCCAACGCCACCGGCTTCAACCGCGCCGACGGCGCCGGCTATCGACTTCTCGCCGCCCAGGCGCTCGAAATCGACCGTTTCAACCCGCACGTTGCCGCCCGCCTGCTCGGCGCATTCGAGAGCTGGCGCATCCTAGAGCCCGGGCGACAGGCCCGCGCCAAGGCCGTTCTCGAGGATCTCGCGGCCAAATCTCTGTCCACCGACAGTTACGAGATCGTCACAAAAACCCTTGGGCGCGGCTTAGAGTCTCGCCTCGTCAACGGGTTATTAACCGAATTTCCACAGCTTTCTTCTGGACAGCCGACGCCCTCATCGATTCCAATGACGATTCGGGCGATTCGGAGATGCGGCACTTCTCCGGCTCGATGCAGGAGAACGTTAGAGGGGAACCGAATGGCGCGGGCGCGCTCGGCGCGTGGGGGATTTGCTTTCGCGGGACCGCAATGGCAGGATCTCCGCGCGATCGTCAGCCGTCACCTTCCCAACGACGAGCGGCTTCGCCGCCTCGTGCCGATGCTGCTTGCCGGCTTTGTCGCCATTGCCTTTATCGGCTTCGCCGCTCAACTGATCAACGGCAAGAGCGCCGCCCTCGATGCGGCCCGCCAGCAGCTTTCCCTGATCGCCGACAACACCTCGCTGGGCCTCAAGGACCAAGACACTCAGCTCGAGCGCCGGCTGGCAGAGCGCGCTGGCGGCGAGCCTGCCCAAAGGCGCGACCGCCGACAGCCGGGCCATCCTGCTCGCCGACGCCGAGGGTCAAATCCAAGGCCGGGCGCCGTTCGATGGCTCGCAGCTCGGCAATCTCCTCACCATCTTGGGCCCACAGCAGCCGCTCACCACGTTCGGCGGCCGAGGCCGGCGTGCTGCGCATGACGCTGCTCGACGGCACCGACGCCATCGTCACCGTGCGCAACGTGCCGCAGACCGACGCGCAACTGGCTTTCATCCAGCCGGTCGGTGCGGCGCTGGCCGATTGGCGGCGGGCCGCAAGTCTCGAGATCACGCTCCTCGTGTTGACCGGCTTCGTGCTGGCGCTCCTCGCCGGCGGCCTCTGGTATCTCGCGCCCACCGCGGCGCGCGAAGACCGATGGCGCCCTGACCAGGGAGCTGACCGAGGCGTTGCCGGGCTGCGGCGTCTGGCGCTGGAACCTCGCCCGCGGCCACGTGCACTGGTCAGCGCCGATGTACCGGCTGCTCGGCCTGGAGCCCCGCGACCAGGGCCATGGCCTTCCGTGCCATCTCTCAGGCCTTGCATCCCGAGGACGATCTGCGCGGCGAGATCGACCGGCAGCTCCGCGAGCGGCGCTTCCCTGTTCGACGGCTGCTTCCGCTTGCGGCACGCCGATGGACAATTGGGTGAGCTTGAGGCTGCGCGGTCACATCACGCGCGGCGTCCACGACCGGGAGCCGTGGCTCACCGGCATTGCCGTGATCGCCGACCATGACGTCATCCCCGGTTCGGCCGACGAGAATGCCAGACTCCGCGACGCGGTCGAGACCATATCCGAGGCCTTCGTCCTGTGGGACCGGGACAACCGGCTGGTGATGTGCAACAGCAAGTACCAGCAGTTCCACGGCTTGCCCGACGACACGGTGCGGCCCGGCAGCCCCTATGACGACGTCATTGCCGCCGCCTCCGAGCCGATCGTCTCCAAGCGCGTCGCCGTCGCCGGCACCGACGACGACCACAGCCGCACCTACGAGGCCCAGATCGAGGACGGCAGGTGGCTGCACATCAACGAGCGCCGCACCCGCGACGGGGGCTATGTCAGCGTCGGCACCGACATCACCGTGCTGAAGGAGAGCCAGCAGCGGCTCGCCGACAGCGAGCAGCAGCTCGAGAGCAAGCGTCGCCGAGCTTAGGCTTTCTCGCCGCGAGCTCGAGCAGCAGAAGCAACAGCTGGTCGATCTCGCCGAGAAATATGCGCTGGAGAAGAACCGTGCCGAGGCCGCCAACCGCGCCAAGTCGGAGTTCCTGGCCAATATCAGCCACGAGCTGCGCACGCCCTTGAATGCCGTGATCGGCTTCTCCGAGGTGATGCAGCAGGCCCTGTTCGGCCCGCTCGGCCACCCCAAATATCAGGAATATGCCCGCGACATCTACGCCAGCGGCGCCTATCTGCTCGAAGTGATCAACGACATCCTCGACATGTCGAAGATCGAGGCCGGCCGCATGTCGCTCGACGCCGGCAATATCGACCTCGCCGATATCGTCGAGGACAGCATGAAGGTCGTGAGCCAGGCCGCCGCCGAGCGCAATATCTCGCTCGCCCGGCACGGGCCGCAGCATCTCGTGCTGGAGGCCGACCGCCGCGCGCTCAAGCAGGTATTCCTCAACCTGCTGTCAAACGCCGTCAAATTCACCCGCGATGGCGGCAGCGTCGATGTGCATCTGTCGCGCTCGCGCGGCCACGTGAAGATCGCCATCAAGGATACCGGCATCGGCATCCCGGAGACCGACATCGCCAAGCTCGGCCGGCCGTTCGAGCAGGTCGAGAACCAATTCTCCAAGAGCCATCAGGGCAGCGGGCTCGGCCTTGCCATCTCCCGCGCCCTGATCGAGTTGCATGGCGGGGCCTTGCGCATCACCAGCCGCGAAGGTCAGGGCACGACCGTCACCTGCACCCTGCCCGTCCGGCCGGTGCTCGCCGACGAAGCGCCCAAGCTCGCCGCCAGCGCCTAATTCTCTTCGTTCACTTCAAGCCACGATGCGCTCGAACGCCTCATGTACGGCGCCGAGCGTGTCTGTCAGCGTCGCTTCGAGCGTGGCGAAGTCCGGCATGTCCGACGCGCGGGCCAGCAAATCCTTCAGCGCGCGGGGCGCCTCCTCCGCCACGAACGGCTTGTCGAGACAGAGCCTGAGCAACTGGGTCAGCGTGTGATAGAGCCGCGCCGCCGGCACCAGAATCTCGGCGTCGCCGGGAGACAGCACGCCGGCCGCCGAGAGCTTGGTCAGCGCCAGCTCGGTGTTCTGATCGAGCACCTCCGGGTGCTCGGCCGCGCTCACGAGTTGAAGGAACTGCGCGATGAATTCGAGATCGATCAAGCCCGCCCCGCACGTTCTTCAGGTCCCAGACTTCCGCGCTGCCTTTGTCGTCGGCGATCTTGGCCCGCATGGCCTTGACGTCTTCCGCCACCGTAGCCCGGTCGCGCGTGCGGGACAGCACCTCCTTGATCGTGGTGCCGATCTGCTCGCCGCAGCGAGGCGGGGCCGGTGACGACGCGGGCCCGGGTCAGGGCAAGATGCTCCCAGGTCCAGGCCGAGCCCATCTGATAGCTGATGAAGCTCGACAGCTTGGTCGCGACCGGGCCCTGATTGCCCGAGGGCCTGAGCCGCATATCCACCTGATAGAGCGAGCCTTCCGCCGTATCGGCCGACAGCGCCGCGATCAGCCGCTGGGTGAAGCGCGTATAGTATTGAGACCCGGGCAGGCTCTTCGCCCCGTCGGACTGGGCGCCGTCGCCCTCATAGTCGTAGACGACGATCAGATCGAGGTCCGAGCCCGCCGTCATCTCCCGGCCGCCGAGCTTCCCCATGGCGAGCACGGCCGCCTCCCCTCCCGGCAAGCGCCCGTGCGTGCGAACAAGCTCCTCCTCGACCCTCTCGGCCAGCGACTCGATCAGCGTCTCGGCGAGGTCGGCATAGGCCGCGCCTGCCTGCCGGGCCGAGAGCGTGCCCGAGATCACCCGGACGCCAATGAGGAAGGCTTGCTCGCGGCCGATGATGCGGGCGCGGTCGAGCGCGTCCTGATAGTCGCTCGCCTCGGCCAGCGCGGCGCCGACCAGCTCCTTCAAGCTTGGCCGGGGTCGGCACCGTGCCGAAGAAGCCAGGGTCGAGCACGGCATCGAGCAGCCGCGGCCGCCGGCCGAGGATGCGGGCAAGCCGTGGCGCCGTCCCCATGATGTCGGCGATCAGCCGCAACAGGCTCGGATTGGCGGCAAGCAGGGAGAACAGCTGGAGCCCGGCCGGCATCTCGGCCATCACCCGGTCGAACGTAGCGAGCGCGAGATCGGGCTCGGCGGACCGGCCGAAGGCATCGAGCATGGACGGGGAGGAACTCGGTCAGCCGCTCGCGCGTGCGCTCGCTCCGCGTCGCGGCATAGCGGCCCGACTGCCAGGCGCGGATGGCCGCGACCGCCGCCACCGGGTTGCTGAACCCGAGCCGCTCCAAACCGGCCAGCGCCGCCGGGTCGCTCTCGTCAGCGACGACAATGTTCGGGGTTGACCGCGGCGGCTCGGGAATTTTCTCGAACAGGATCTTCGTAATGGGTTTCGACCCGCTTGAACTGGTCGAGCAGTGCGTCGCCGAACTCATTGGTGTCGGCAAAGCCCGACAGCCTGGCAACACGGTCAAGCTCTTCCCGCTCGGCCGGAATGATGTGGGTCTGCTGATCGCCGACCATTTGCAGCCGGTTCTCGATGCGGCGCAGGAAGAGATAGGCCTCGGTGAGCTCCGCGGCGGCTTCCGGTGCAATCCAGCCGCCGGCGGCAAGGCGCTCGAGTGTCTCGATGGTGCCGCGGGTCCTCAGCTCGAGATGACGGCCGCCGGCGATGAGCTGCTGCGTCTGGACGAAGAACTCGACGTCGCGGATACCGCCCCGCCCAAGCTTGATGTCATGCCCCTCCACCGCGACCGCGCCGTGGCCTTTGAAAGCGTGCACCCGTCGCTTCATGGCATGAATGTCGGCGATGGCGGCGAAGTCGAGATATTTCCGCCAGACGAATGGGGAAAGCTGACGCAGGAACTCCTCGCCCGCCTCGACATCGCCGGCAACCACCCGCGCCTTGATCAGCGCCGCCCGTTCCCAATTCTGGCCGAAGCTCTCGTAATAGGTGAGCCCGGCCTCGACCGAGAGCGCGATCTGGGTCGCGCCGGGATCGGGCCGGAGTCTGAGATCGGTCCGAAACACATAGCCGTCGGCGGTGTGTTCCTGGAGCAAACGCACCAGATCGCGGGTCAGCCGCACGAAGAAGGTCGACGGCTCGACCTCGGGCTTAAGCCCGGCGCGCTCGGCGTCGTAGAACACGACAATGTCGATGTCGCTCGAATAATTCAGCTCGAAGGCGCCGAGCTTGCCCATGGCGATCACGAAATAACCGGGCGCCGGCGAGGCCACGTTGGCTTGCGGGGTGAGCTGGCCGCTCTCGCGAGCCTGGCGGAACAGAAACGCCGTCGCTTGCTCGAGCGCCGCGTCGGCGGTGGCGCTCAGGGCCTCCAACGCCGCCTCGGTCGACCACACGCCGCCAAGATCGGCCAGACCCGTGAGTAGCGCCATGCGGTGCTTGAACCGCCGCAGCAGCGCCATGGCCTCTGAGATTGTGGGGGCTTGGCCGACCGCCGCCGCCAGCGCGGCGCGCGCCTCGGTCAGATGGCTGTCGGGATCGCGCAACAGGCAGTCGGCGAGACGGGCCGGATCGCGCAAGGCCAGCGAAGTCAGGTATGGCGAGGCAGAAAAGGTCGCGTTGAGCAGATCCCGGACCTTTGGCGACTTGCCGATCAGCTCGGCGGCAGGAGCGAGTTCGTCAGCGGCGCGAAACGCCTTGGTGAGGCTTTCGAGCACGTCGGCGCCCCGCGCCGCATCGAAGACGCGCGGGCAATCGGTGATGCGCTCGAAGAACGCCGTCACGCTGGCCTGATCTCTGCTCCCATGGGCCCCTGGGGAGGCGCCCCATTGACAAATGCCTCGCCCCCGATCGGCAAAGCGAGGATGACTCTGAGCCCGGGTCCGTTGTCCTCCAGTCTCAGGCTGCCACCATGCAGCCGCGCCACCGCCGCGACAAGACTCAATCCCAATCCGCTGCCCGGTTCCGACCGGCTCGCTTCGAGCCGGACGAACCGGCCGAGCACCCGCTCGCGGTCGGAAACCGGTACGCCGGGTCCCCGGTCGGTCACCACGATCTCGGCGACATCACCCTTGGCGGTGGCCCTCACCTCGACCTCCGGCGCTGCGCCGGAGCCGTTGCCCATTTCCGCCGTGCCATATTTGATCGCATTGTCGATCAGATTGGCGATGGCCTGACCGAGCAGCTGACGGTCGGCGCGTATCAGCAGCGGCGGGTCGGCCTCGGCCTTCAGCACCAACCCGCGCTCTTCCGCCACCGGCTCATAAAGCTCGGCCACGTCACGCAATAGCGCCGACACATCCAGCGTTTCACGATTTTCACCGCCCGCCCCCGCCTCGATCCGAGCAATCGACAGCAGCGCATTGAATGTCTTGATCAGGCCGTCAGCCTCTTCGATGGTCCGCTCCAGCGCCTCACGATAGACCGGTTCGCCGTAAGGCTCGCGCAAGGCGCCCTCGACGCGATTGCGCAGGCGGTTGAGCGGTGTCTTGAGGTCGTGGGCGATATTGTCGGAGACTTCCCGCAGGCCCGCCATGAGCTGCTCGATGCGCGCGAGCATGAGATTGAGGCTCTCCGCCAGCCGGTCGAGCTCGTCGCCCGAGCCGGTCGATCGGCAGACGTCCGGCCAGGTCGCCTTCCATGATGGTGCGGGTGGTGGCGGCGAGCGTGTCGATGCGGGTGAGCAATTTGCGGCTCACCCAATAGCCGCCGCCGATGCCGAACAGGGCCATGACCCCGAGCCCCCACAGCATGGCCGACCGGACCATATGCGCCAGCTCGCGGCGGTCCTCGATGTCGCGCCCGACGATCAGCCGGTAGCCGCTCGGCAGTCTGAACACATTGGCGAAGGCGAGTCGGCGTTCGACCCCTCCGGTCGCCGGGCGCCGATAGACGAATTCGACCGGGCCGAGGCTGTTCCACAGGTCGGGCGACACCGCGCTGAGATTGCCGGCCAGTCTGCGGCCTTCGCTGTCGGCCACCAGATAGAGGCTGTTGCCGGGGGTCTGTGTGCGCTCAGCCACGATGCGGACGAGTTGGTCGAGCCCTCCTCCCCGGTATTGCTCGGCCAACCCTTTGAGCTCGGCATCGATGGTTTGATTGAGCTGCCGCGACAGCAGAACCGTGGTGTTCCAATAGATGTAGACGATGGCCAGGATCGCGGCCGCGCTGAACAGCGCAAGATAGGTCAGCGATAGGCGGAAGGTAGTGGTCCGGAAGAGCTTAGTGAGCGCTGTCACGGATACTATAGCCGGCGCCGCGGACCGTGTGCAGGAGGGGGTTTCCGAAGCTCTTGTCGATCTTCGACCGAAGTCGGGAAATATGGACGTCGATGACATTGGTCTGCGGGTCGAAATGATAGTCCCACACATTCTCGAGCAACATGGTGCGCGTTACCACCTGACCCGCGTGTTTCATCAGATATTCGAGCAGCCGAAACTCGCGCGGCTGCAAGATAATCGCTTCGCCCGCCCGCGTCACCTTGTGCGACAGGCGGTCGAGTACGAGATCGCCCACCACGAAACGCGTGCTGCCCTCCTCCGGCGAGGTGCGGCGGGCCAGCGCCTCGATGCGGGCGAGCAATTCGCTGAAGGCATAGGGCTTGGTGAGATAGTCGTCGCCGCCCGCGCGCAAGCCTTTGACCCGGTCGTCGACCTCGCCGAGAGCGCTCAAGATCAGCGCCGGCGTCCGGTTCTCCTCGGAGCGCAACTTTCCGATCACGGTCAGCCCGTCGCATTTCGGCAGCATGCGATCGACGATCAGCACGTCATAGGCGTTCGCTCTGGCCAGATCGAGCCCGGCCTGACCGTCGCCGGCATATTCGGCGACATGGCCGAACTCTTTCAGCGCCCGCTTGAGAAAGGTCGCGGTCTCCTGATCGTCCTCGATGACCAGCACACGCATGCTCGGAGATCTCCCTGGCGGCGCTTCTTCAAACCAGAACAATCGGGACGACAGGCCTCGACGAGAAAGGGTGGGCGGCGCGGCGGGGGGAAACCGCGCCGCCCTCCGGCGTAGAAGGCGTCGTTAAGCCTTCTTCAGGGAGAGCGCCACGAAGCGCGTCTGATCGCCGGTTTTGACCTGCATCAGGACTTTGACCGAATCCTTCTCCGACTTGGCGCCGTCCATGGCCTTCTTGACGCCAGCGGCGACATCGGAAGGCTCGGATACGGTGATGCCGGCGACCTGAAGGATGACGTCGCCGGGCTTGAGCCCCTTGTCGGCGGCATCGCTCGCAGGATCGACCTCGGTGATCACCACGCCCTCGTCACCGGCACCGGGGAACTTGGTGGCCGGAGCGAGCGACAGGCCGAGATCCTTCATCTGTTCGCCGGTTTCAGCGGGCTTATCCTCTTCGAGCGAGGCAAGCTTCTTGTTGCTCGGGAACGTACCCAGCTTCATGTCGACGAGACGCTTGTCGCCATAGCGGACGATGGACAGCTTCACATCCGTTTCCGGATGCAGCTCGGCGATCTTGCGGGCAAGGTCGCGCGAGTCGTCGATCTTCTCGCCGTTCACCTCGACGATAACGTCGCCGGGCTTGAGGTCCTCTTTGGCCGCGGGCCCATCCTCGGTCACCTTGGTGATCATGGCGCCTTTGGCCTCCGCCAGGCCGATCGAGTCGGCAATATCGTCGCTGACGTTCTGGATGACCACGCCGAGCCAGCCGCGATCGACGGTGCCATGGCTCTGAAGCTCGGTGACCACCTCTTTGATGAGGGCCGCCGGGACGGCGAAGGCGATGCCGACATTGCCGCCGGAGGGTGAGAAGATGGCGGTATTCATGCCGATCACCTTGCCGTCGAGATCGAAGCTAGGGCCGCCCGAATTGCCGCGGTTCACCGCCGCATCGATCTGCAGATAGTCATACGGCCCGGAGCCGATATCGCGGTTATGGGCCGAGATGATGCCGGCCGTCACCGTGCCGCCGAGGCCGAACGGATTGCCGACAGCCAGCACCCAGTCGCCGACGCGGGGATCCTTGGACGAGAACTCGACGAACGGGAATGTCTTGCCCTCGGCATTGACTTTGATCAGCGCCACGTCGGTGCGGGGATCGACGCCGACCAGCTTGGCGGGGAACTTGTCGCCGTTCTCCATCGTCACGGTGATATCTTCGGCATCCTCGACGACGTGGTTGTTGGTTACGACCAAGCCGTCCGGCGAGATGAAGAAGCCGGAACCCTGCGCCAGGCTCGGGGTCGGCTTGCTCGGCGTCTGCGGCATGCCTTTGCGGAACTGCTTGAAGAAGTCGTAGAGCGGGTTGTCCTCCGGAAGGTCGGGCATACCCGGGATTTCCGAGTCGTTTTCGGCGACCTTGGCGTCGCCCTTCACGTTGATGCTGACCACGGCCGGGCTGACCCTGGCGACAAGGTCGGCGAAGCTTAGCGGCGCGCGGCCGTAAGGCGTCTCGATGGTCTGCTGCGTGGCGGTCTCGGCGGCGGCGAATGGCACGCTATTGCCGAGCATCAACCCCAATGCGCCGGTGGCGATCAGGGCGGCAGCCGCGAGGAGCGCGGGCTTGCGGATTGGTTTCCGCGAGCTTGGGCTCTCAGTCGCAGCGGGGCTCTGGTCAAGTTTCATGAATCACCTCTCTCCTGGAAATAGAAAATCCCGCATAGATGGGCCTGGCACAACGACGGAGCGAGGCTCTGGGACCAACATATAAGCGCTTGCCGATTACGCCGCCGTTTCGGCGGCATTAAATTTCAGTAAGGTTCTGGCGAAAATCGGCCCTCGGCAGGGCGTTCGCCCCTGTCAATTAGCCCAACCGCTGCTGCTCGTCCAGCAGACGCTTGAGCCGGCGCTTTTCAGTCGTGTTGAGCGGCGCCGGAGCTTGGGCGGCCGCCTTGCGCCGCCGGTGAGTAACCAAGATCAGCAGGAGCGCGGCGGCGAATACCACCGGCGTCGCGAACCACAACAGCAGCGTACGGGGCCGCAAGCCGCGGCTTGAGCAGCACGAACTCGCCATAGCGAGCCACGACGAAATCCACGATCTGCTGATCGCTGTCGCCGGCTTTCAGCCGCTCGCGCACCAACAGCCTCAGGTCCTTGGCCAAGGGCGCATCGGAATCGTCGATCGACTGGTTCTGGCACACCAGGCAGCGCAAGCCTTCCGAAATAGTCCGGGCCCTGGCCTCCAGCGCCGGATCGGACAGCACCTCGTCGGATTGCACGGCATGAGCGGGGAGCAGCGCGAGGCAGGAGAGCGCCAGCGACAGGAGGAGAGCGAAGGAAGATCGGCGCGACGGCATGGCTATTTCGCGGCGGAAACGGCCGCCGCCTTCGCTTGCGCGCGCCTCGGCGCGCCGACCCGCAAACGCCGGTCGGACAGGGATACCGCGCCGCCGAAGAACATGACCAGCGCGCCGAGCCAGATCAGCCGGACCAGCGGGTTGAAATAGAGACGGACGCTGTAGGCGCCGTCCTTCAGCTCATCGCCGAGCACGGCGTAGAGATCGCCGCGCCAGCTTGCATGAATCCCGGCCTCGGTGGTGGCACTCTTGCTCGACGCTGAAGTCGCGCTTCGACGGCGTAAGCTCGGTCACCGCACTGCCGTCGCGCGTCACTTCGAACAGCCCGACCCGCTCTGCGTAGTTCGGCCCTTGGTGGGGAGCGACACCCTTGAAGGCGAGCGTGTAGCCGGCAATGTCGGCCGTCTCGCCGGGCCTGAGTGCGAGGATCTGCTCAGACCGCCAAGCCGTGGTGGCGACGATGCCGATCACCGCCAGTCCAAGGCCGGCATGGGCGAGCGCCGACCCATATGCGGCTCGCGGCAGAGCCGCCGAGCCTTCGCCACATCTCCGCAGTGGAGGTCTGGCCGAGCTTCACGCGGTAAGCGATCTCGGTCAGCGCGCCCATGATGAGCCAAACGCCAAGGCCGATGCCGAACGGCGCGAGCCACGGGCCCCGCTGGCGGAACGCCAGCAACGCGACGATCACCGCGAGCGCGAGGCAGGCAGCCGCCATCAGCCGCTGCGCCGCGGCCGCGAGGTCACCCCGCTTCCACGCCAGCAACGGTCCGAACGGCACGGCGATGAGCAGCGGAACGATGAGTGGCGCGAAGGTGAGATTGAAGAAGGGCGGCCCGACCGAGATCTTGTCGCCGGTCAGGGCCTCCAGCGCGAGCGGATAGAGCGTGCCGACGAATACGGCGGCGCAGGCAGTGGTCAGCAGAAGATTGTTGAACACCAGCGCGCCCTCGCGGCTGATCGGAGCGAATAGTCCGCCCTGCCCGAGCAGCGGCGCGCGCCAAGCAAACAGGGCGAGCGCCCCGCCGATGAACACGCCCATGATGGCGAGGATGAAAATGCCGCGCGCCGGATCGACGGCGAAGGCGTGCACCGAGGTGAGCACGCCCGAGCGGACCAGGAAGGTCCCCATCAGGCTCAAGGAGAAAGTGATGATGGCGAGCAGGATGGTCCACACCTTCAGCGCGTCGCGCTTCTCCATCACCAGCGCCGAGTGGAGCAGCGCCGTGCCGGCGAGCCAAGGCATGAAGGAGGCGTTCTCGACCGGGTCCCAGAACCAGAACCCGCCCCAGCCAAGCTCGTAATAGGCCCACCATGAGCCCATGGCGATGCCGAGCGTGAGGCACATCCAGGCAGCCAACGTCCAAGGCCTGACCCAGCGCGCCCAGGCGGCGTCGATGCGGCCTTCGATCAAGGCGGCAACGGCGAACGAAAAGGCCATGGAGAAGCCGACATAGCCAGCGTAGAGGAAGGGCGGGTGGAAGGCGAGCGCCGGATCCTGCAACACCGGGTTCAGCCCCCGCCCGTCGAACGGCGCCGGGCTTAGCCGGGTGAAGGGATTCGACGTGGTGACGATAAACAGCAGAAAGGCCACCCCGATCGAGCCCTGCACCGCCAGTACATTGGCCTTGAGCTGACGCGGCAGATTCGTGCCGAAGGTGGCGACCGCCGCGCCGAACAACGTGAGGATCAGAACCCACAGGATCATCGAGCCTTCGTGGTTCCCCCACACGCCCGAGATCTTGTAGAGCAGCGGCTTGGCCGAGTGGGAGTTCTGCCAGACATTCTCGACCGAGAAATCCGAGGTGACATAGGCGGTGGTCAGCGCGAGGAAGGCGATCGCGACCAGGACGAATTGCATCTGCGCCGCCGGAGCGGCGACGACGGCAAGTTGCGGATCGCGCAGGCGGGCGCCGAGCAGCGGCAGCAGGGTCTGCACGATGGCAACGCCGAGCGCGAGGATCAGCGCGTAATGACCGGTCTCTGCAATCATCTCCCGTTCCGCTCTCGCGACCTGCTTTAGTTTACCGTGCCGTCCGGCGCCGGCTTGGCTGCCGCCGCATCACCGCGCCACACGCCTTGCGCCTTCAGCTTCTTGGCCACTTCCGGGCGGCATGTAATTCTCGTCGTGCTTGGCGAGCACGTTGTCGGCATGGAAGATGCCGTCCGGCTCGAGCGTACCTTCCGCGACCACGCCCTGTCCTTCCCGGAACAGATCGGGCAGCACGCCGGTATAGGTCACCGGCAAGCGTCTTGGCCCGATCGGTGATGACGAAGCGCACGGTCGTTCCCTCCCCGCGCACCACGCTGCCGGTCTCGACCAGGCCGCCCAGCCTGAAGCGTTGGCCCGGAGCGATCGCTCATCTCGGCGACCTCGCTCGGGCTATAGAAGAACACGATCGAGTTGCGCATGGCGAACAGCACCAGCCCAAGGGCGACGCGCAAGCACGACGAGACAGGTGCCGATCAGAACGCCTCTGCGCTGCTTCCGGGTCATGACTTCAATCCAAGCTCGGCCGCAAGCCGGTCGAGCTGCTCGATGGCTTGCGCATTGCCGCTGAACTGGCTCTTGGCGCGCTGCAACGCTTTCAGCGCGTCGTCCTTCCGGTCGAGCACGCTATAGGCGCGCACCAGCTTGAGCCAGCCGGGAAGATCGCTGCCATCTTGGTCGAGGCGGGCGGCGAGACGCCCGACCATTTGCTCGATCATCGCCTGGCGCTCGGCCGGGTTCATGGCTTGAGCCGCGGCTGATGTCTGAACCGCTCGGGCCGCCCTGAGCCGGCTGCATCAGCCTGCGGTGAAGCCGGGGTCTCGCTCCCCGCCACAGGCTTGCCGGCAAGATGGGCTTCGGCGGCGCCGATCCGCTGTCTCCACCATCGCGCGCCACGGTGCCTCGCCATCTGTGCTGTCGAGGATCGCCCGCCAATCGGCGATGGCGGCCGCGAATTGACCGTCCTGCTCCTTGGCGATGGCGAGCAGGATGCGCGGCTCGATGAGAGTTTGATCGAGCTCATGCGCGCGTTCGAGCGCGTGACGGGCGTCTTCGGTGACCACGCCGTTATTGGCGAGCACGAGCGCCTGGCCCTGGCCGGAGAGCGCTTGGCCGACGGGCCGAGCAGCCTGATCGCCTGGGCGTAGGCTTCGGCGGCATCGTCGTAGCGGCGCCAACTCAGATAGACCGGAGCGATCGCTTCCCAGCCCTCGCCTTCTTCGGGATGCTGCCGGAGGCGCGCCTCGACGCGGGCGACCAGGGCTTCGAGATTCCGATCGCTGGCGGGATCTGCAAGCCGCGCGGCGAGCGGCTGGTCTGGCAGGCGGGGAGACCCGTAGGTGAGGTAAAGGCCGAGCGCGAGCAGCGGGAGCGCCGCGCCGACGGCGATCATCGCCGTCTTGGACCTGGTGCCGCCCGGCTTGGCGCGATCGGCGCTGCGCGCCGTGCTGTCGGCGGCGAGCAGACGCCGCGCGATTTCGACTGCGCGCGGCCTCGGCCTCCTCGGCCCCGATCAGGCCGCGCGCGCGATCGCTGTCGATCTCGCCGAGCTGGTCGCGGTAGACGGCGGCGTCGAACGCCTCCGGCGTGCGATGGCTCGTCCCCGCGCCGGCAAGCGGGCGCAACAGGACGAAGAGCACGATCGCCGTGAGGCACGGCAAGGACAACCCAAATGAGCACGGGCGAGCGCTAGCCTCCGCTAGGTCGAGAGGAGGGCTAGGCATAGGGAAAGGCGTGGGGAGGGGCAAGGTCCGAGCGGGCGCGGAAGTTAATTCCGCGCAATGTCGCCGGGCGGCTCGAAGAAACTCAAGAGAAATGCGGGAGGGTTAGCCGACGGTCTGCCAGGTGCCGTCAGACTGGCGGCAGGCGGTGCCCCGTGCCGTCTGCGGCTGGCCGCTAATATAGATGGTGTGGGTGTAGGGCCGGCAGAATTGGCTGCCTTGCTGGTAGGGCTTGCCCGGCACGATCTGGCCGTGATGTTGGGTCTGGGGGTTGTCCCAGGGGGTCGACGCGCCCGGCCTGACCATATTCGAGGGCCTGATATTCGGCCGCCGCCGCCATCTGGCGGTCCTCCTCGTCGAGGCTCCGGCCGATCTGATTGCCGAGGATGCCGCCGACCACCGCGCCGATCGCCAACCCGGCACCGCGGTTTCTCGGGCCGCCGATGGCAGCACCCGCGGCGCCGCCCGCCACCGCGCCCACGATGGTTCCGGTGCCCTGCTTGTTGCCCGGTCCGCAAGCGGCGAGCAAGGCCGGCAGCATGACAATGGCAATGATGGCTGCTCGTCTCATCGCGTCCCCCTTCGGCCTGGAAGCAGCGCGGTTGGCCCCGGCAAGAGACTGAGTAAGTCTAATCGTCCCACTCTGTCCTTAACAAATAACAATTCTGGCCAAATTAGGTTGCGGCCGGGAAAAATGGCGAAATCAGGCGGCCGGCAGCTCGAGCCGGGCGCGCAAGCCGCCCTCGGGGGACGGTTCGAGCTCGAAGCGCCCTTTATAAAGATGAGCGAGATCCGCCACGATCGACAGCCCGAGTCCCGAGCCGGGCTTGGTCTCGTCGAGACGCTGGCCACGCTTCAAGACCTTCGCCCGCTGAGCCTCGGTCAGCCCCGGCCCATCGTCATCGACCACCACGATGAGCCGCGCCGCGCCTTCCTTCTGCTGGGCCGCCACGCTGACCTGCGAGCTTGCCCATTTGCAGGCATTGTCGAGCAAGTTCCCCACCATCTCCTCGAAATCCTGCCGCTCGCCCTGGAATTTTAGATCCTTGCCGCAGCTCACCTCGATATCGAGGCCGCGCTCTTCGTAGATGCGGTCGACCGTCCGCTTCAGGGCGCGAAGCACGGCATCGACCTCGGTGGTATCGCCGATCACGCTCGACCGCGCCGCCACCCGTGCCCGGTCGAGATGATGCGTGATCTGAGTGCGCATGATCTCCGCCTGCTCGACCACCTTGGCGGCGAGCGGCCCCTGATGCGTGCGCGCTTCGTTGCTGATGACGCTGAGCGGGGTCTTGAGCGCATGGGCGAGATTGCCGACATGGGTGCGCGCCCGGTCGACGATCTCGCGATTGGACTCGATCAGCGCATTCAACTCCTGCTGCAGCGGCCTGATCTCGTAAGGCAGCTCGCCTTCGAGCTGCTCGGCCTTCCCGGAGCGGATGGCGGCGAGATTCTGGCGAATGGCGCGCAACGGCGAAAGCCCGAAGCGCACTTGAAAGAAGGTCGCGGCGAGAAGCCCCAGCCCGAGCACAGCAAGCGCGGCAATCAGCATGGTGGTGAACTCGGCGAGATCGCGATCGATCTCGGTGGCATCTCCGGCCACCGCATAGGAGTAAGGCGTCGACTGTGGACCTGCCGGCCTGATCTCGCGCTCGACGATGCGCAAGCGCTGCTGCTCGGGACCTTGAGCATAGGCTCGCCGGGTCAGACTGGTGTCGGGGGGGATAGCATTCTGGCTCGGCAGCTTGAGCTGCTGATCAAGCAGGGAATCGGACACGAATTCGGGTCGCGTCGCTCCGTTGAGCGGCTTGATCTGCCAATACCAGCCGGAGAAGGGAATGCCGAAGACCGGCTCGCCGAGACTGGTCGGCTCGTTCGGCTTGACCGCGCCGCCTTGCGTGGTCGAAGCCACGAGACTCGTCAGATAGACGTTGAGTTCGGGCGTCGAAATTACGCTCGACGGCGTGGCGATAGAGGGAGACGAGGAGGATTGCGGTGGCGGGAAGAACGACGAGGGTCCACGCCGCGGCCGAAGCGAACAGCCGGAAGGCGAGCGAGTTAGGCCTCATCGCTGGCGTCCGAGAGGCAGTAGCCGAGCCCGCGGACAGTCTTGATGAGATCGATGGGGAGCTTCTTGCGCAAGCGCCCGATGAACACCTCGACAGTATTGGAATCGCGGTCGAAATCCTGGTCGTAGAGATGCTCGACCAGTTCAGTGCGGGAAACGACGCGGTCCCGATGCAGCATGAGATAAGCCAGCACGCGGTATTCGTGTGAGGTGAGCTTCACCGCCTGGCCGTCGACGGTCACGCGCGCCGTCTTGGTATCGACGCGGAGCGGTCCGCATTCGATCTCGTTGCGAGCGTGCCCCGCCGAGCGCCGAAGCAATGCGCGAAGCCGCGCCAGCACTTCCTCCATGTGGAAGGGCTTGGCGACATAATCGTCGGCGCCGGCATCCATTCCCGCGACCTTGTCGCTCCACCGCTCCCGCGCGGTGAGGATGAGCACCGGCATCTTGCGCTCATCGCGGCGCCATTGCTCGAGCACGCTCAAGCCGTCCTTCTTGGGCAGACCGAGATCGAGCACCACGGCGTCGTAAGGCTCGGTATCGCCGAGATGATGCCCCTCCTCGCCATCGAACGCGGTATCGACGGCGTAGCCCGCATCGCTCAGAGCGGCGACGAGCTGACGGTTGAGGTCTGGATCGTCCTCGACGACGAGAAGCCGCAAAGCCGCTATTCCTTCGTGCCGGACATGGAGCCCGTTCTCCTAAAATTGGCCGGTTCGGGCGTCAACGGTGACATTGATGACCGCGCCCGTGGGGCCGAGCACGACGAGCTTGTAGACGAAACGTCCGCCCACGTCACAGAGTGCCTGGCTGACGACCTTACCGCCCGTCCGCTTTTGCACCATCTGGTAAATGACATTGGCGGAAACCAGCGAGTTCTGCAGGATGATCGGGCCGGCCTGGCTCCATTCCACGCAGCCCGGCTCTGCCGTTTGGGCCGCGGCCGTGAAAATGGCTGCGGCAAAGGCTGCCACGATCGTCGGCTTGAGTACCCGCCACATGTCCGGTCCCGTTATTTTGTTGGCCGGACCCTATGGCAAGTCGCATGAACGGCGCATGAACGTTAGAGCCCGCCTCATTTGGCCTTTGCCGGCTTCACGGCTGACGCTTTCGTTGCCGTGTCGTTCACCTTGACGCCGAGCGCCGCGAGACCGAGACCGCCGAAAATCACCGGGGCTTTGGTGAGTTCTCGGGTTGACCGGCGCTGGGCGCCGAGGCGACACTCCCGGCCGAATGCGAGTGGAGACCGCGATGTCCGATCGCCCACAATCGCGGCCTCCGATCGGCCGCCGCAATTTTCTCAAGCGGGCGACCCTGGCCGGCGCGGTGACGCTTGCGCCGTCGCTCGCCGCCGCCGGGTCATCGGACCCGGTCGAGGACGCGCAGCTGCCTCTGGTCAATCCGGAGAAGCCGATGCCCGAGACCGTGACCGCCGCGGAGATCAAGACCCTGCTCAAGCTCGAGCCGAATAAGACCTGCGGCTTCGTGCGCGAGACCTATAAGAGCGACCTGTCGATCGCCCCCGGCGGCCTGCCTGCGCCGTTCGCCGACGGGCGCCCGTTAGGCACGGCGCTCTATTTCATGGTGACGCCGGAAGCGCCGGTGAAGCTGCACCGCATCGATAACGACCAGCTCTACCACTATTATCTCGGCGACCCGATCGAAGTGCTGCTGCTGCGCGAGAACGGCTTGAGCGAATTGGTGGTGGTCGGCCCGAACCTGGTCGGCGGACATTTGGTGCAGCTGTTCATCCCCGGCAAAACGTTCCACACCGCGCGCATCACCGGCAAGCGCCGCTGGTTCTTGGGCGCGAGCACCGAATGGCCCGGCGTGGTGGTGCGGGACAGAGATGTCGAGCTCGGCGATGCCGATGAACTGGCGGCGAAATATCCCGATGCCGCCGCCGACATCCGCGACTTCCCCGTGCCGGCGGAGAAGTAGCGGACTCCCTCAATTGTGACTGGATGACCGGTATTAAAAATGGGGCCGAAACCGCCCGACACCGTCATCCGGCTGTTGCCGGACCCACTCAGTCAGTCGAAGTAAAGCCCACGCGGGCGGCGACTGCCTGGCGCAGCGTCACCCGGTCCCGGGTCGAGACCCCGAGCAGCTCGGCCGTGCGCCACACCAGGTTCGATTCGAATTCGTGGATCACGCCGTCGGCCATCACCACTTCCCACAGCATCTCGACGATGCGCTGGCGGCCGGCCTGGTCGAGCTCGCGGCACAGCACGCTGGTGAAGCGGTAAAGATCGACCGAGTCGTGCTCGCGCGCCGTGGCCTCATCCAGCAGCGGCTTGATTTCATCGCCGCCGAGATCGAAACGCTCCTGCAACAGAGCCTTCAGCTTGCGGCGCTCGACCGGGTCGACCTGCCCGTCGATTGCCGAGGCCCGCACGAGCAGCGCCGCGGCGGCGAGCCTCAGCTCGTCCTCACGCAGGTTCCGGGCCGGCTTTTCCTCCCCGCCGATGCGGTCGGCAAAGTCCTTGAACTTGGCCCACAGCCCCATCGATCCGTTCCCCTCCCCTGGTGCCTCACGACCAGCGTCCTATAGCGCAACACCACGCGCTCTCATACTCAAAGAACCGTCATGGCCGGGCCAGTCTCGGCCATCCACGATTTTACTTTGTGGCCCAAGACGTGAATGCCCGGCACAAAGCCGGGCATGAGGATGTTCTTATTTTTGGAAGCGTGTCGACTTAAGCCGCGACGGCCTGGGCCGGCTCGGTCACCGCGCGATAGCGCACGATGCCGTGGAAGGTGTCGCCGTCCGGATCGAGCCGCGCCTCTGACAGCTCGTAACGGAGATTGACGAGGTGGTGATCCGGAAGCATCAGCGGCTGGTCATGCAGCACCGACTTGATCGCCTCGATGATCTCCTGCACCTGCTTCTTGCCGCCTGAGCGCGACCAGACATGCAGGGTCAGATCGTGCTCGGCGCCATCCTCGGTGCCGGTGCTCCAATCGCGGACCACGCTCTGGCCGAGAGTGATGAACGGATAAGGCGCGGCCTGCGGCGCGTGATCGTAGACACGCACGCCGCCGAGCAGCGTGGTCAGATTCAGCGACCCGGCGAGCGCCTGATAGACGCCGCGCTGAAGGGCCCAACTCGCAACTTCCGCCATAGCAGGTCTCCGAGAAAGGTTGTTAACCAAACATATGGGGTGCGCGACGCGCCATTCAAACCGCGACCAAATCACCAATCCGCGATCAAACTTGGGCGCGCGCCGCCTTGAAAGCAGCCGCGACCAGTCTTCGGAGATTGTGCTTAACGCCTGGTGAACGGGCGCGGAAAATCGGCCAAAGCCAAGGCGTGGCCGGCCGGCTCACATCCCCTCGGGCACGGGCGTGCAGTTGGGCGACCAGGTCCATTGGCCGCGGGAGTCCTGCTTGCAGGGCAGCTTGGCCTCCTCGGGCGGCGCTTCGACCGGCGCGCCGAGCGGATTGATGCAGAGCACGTGCCCGGTGACCGGATTGATCTCCGCCGTCACGCATTTCGGCGGCGCTTGCTCGGAACTTTCCGCCGCGGCCTGACCGGCGGCCGCCATCAGCACCACCGCCGCCATCAATATCGTCCGCATTGCGTTACTCCATTTCCGGCCAGCCGTCCCGCCCATCCGGCAATCCGCCGCGCTATTGGCAAGCATCGCGCCGACGCGATTATCGCTAAAAGGCGAAGCTCCAATCGGCAACGATCTTAACAGCGTTTGTGCTGATCTCGGGGATGACATTTTCAACGCCGCAGCGCGCCAAGCCCTCTTTGCTCGGGCGCTTGCAAATTTTCCTCGGGACAGCGCCGCAGCCGCCGAAAGCGCAACGGGCGATCTTGGTGTCGGCGGCGGAGCGGGCGGAAGCGTATCGCCCTCACCCCAAGTCCGAATTTGGGAGACGTGGCCGCGCCAAGCAAATTTGATTAGTCATGATCGGATCGGTCGCGCGTCATCGCCAAACTATCCCTCGACGCGTCGGCGGAAAGAGCGCATCGTTTCGTCAGTGCGTGGGTGACCCTCCGGTGAGTATGGCCGTCCACTTGACGGCGTTCCCTGTGACGCGGAGCTCACGCACACTCATTTCGGCTTTGGATGGCACGGCGTGGCGAGCGCGAAGCATTTGCTGTAGAGCCCCTGCTTGACGCATTCCATGCGGGGGTCCTTGGTCGTTTTCCAATCCGCGTCGGCATAGACGGCCTGCGCCTTGGCGAGCCAATCCGCCAGCGCCGCTTCCTCGGACTCTTCTTGCGAGCTTTTGAAGCCGGGCCCGCTGCCGGACAATTCGGTGTCGTGGCACTCATAGCCCTTGGGCGGTTGCCACGGCGGCGGCTCCGCGGCCCCCTCCTCGGCGGCAGGCTCGGCGGCCCGAGCCGGCGCCGGCATCGCCATGGCAGCAACGCACAGAATGATTCCACAGACCGACGCGATCTTCGGCATTGGACCTCCACCCAACCTTACCCAGACGCTGACCCGACAGCGGCGGGACATTAGCATAATGCAGCAGACGCCAGATGCGCCAAGGGCCCGCGCGAGGCGGGCCCTTAACGATGCCATCCCTTGGGGCGCCTGGCGTGAAGCGCCCCAAATTTCAGGGCTTCCGGGGCTTAAGCCCCGGCGGCCCTAACCTTGATGCTTCGAGTAGAACGTCTCGGCCTTGGCCAGATTGGCGGCAGGATCCTTCATGAAATCCTTTTTCGCCTCCTCGCTGCCGAAGCAATAGGTCTTGCCCTTGTAGACCGAGTTCACCGTGCAGTCGGTCTTGATCTCCTTGTGGAGCGCGAGACCCTCGGCGCACATATTGTTGAACTGCCCGGTCACGGCAAACGCGCCGGTCGCCAGGGCAAGGCTGAACGCGCCCGCAAGCGCGATGGTCCTAAGCATGCTGCACCTCCTGAGTGATTTTTTGTCGCGTGATGCGCCCATTGATGGGCAGCTAGGGAACGCCTGGGGTTGCCCCCTGTTCCCCGAGCAGAGAGCGACATTCCGGCGCAGCCCCGAACATCAGGCAAAGCGGCGCTTTTTTGCCGAGCCGGGCGGACCCTATTGATAGGGCTTGCGGATCATCCAGGTCTGAGCCGGGGTTTTGCTGCAGGCGGCGGCCAGCACGGCGGCGATGTCGGGCGCGTTGGGACCGGCATTGTCGAGACAGCGGGGATAAATCCGCATGTCTTCGTTCAGCAGCGTGATCCGGTCGTTCCACTTCAGGGTCTCTTTGGTCAGCTCGGTGAGCTTGCCCTCGAGATCCGTGATCTTCTGATTGAGGCAGACGACCTTCTCCTCCGCGCTGCCCTGGCTGCAATCGGCGCTGAGCGCCGTGGTGGCGGACAGAGCGTGCACCGCGCCGAACGCGGTGAGTCCCATGACCAGAGTTGCAACGGAAATGATGCCTGTTCGCATCCGGCGGATCCTCCTGCTTGAGTGCGGCTTCCTTGGCCAGTCTATGCCAATGCCGGCGGGAGGGGGAGAACTTGCGGACGCGCGATCCTCACGTGATCGTGACAACCGGCGCGCCCTTGTCCCATCGCGATCGCATGCGGAGCTTCCCGTGCGGCCTTGGGCGCGACCGCTGCCGGCTCGTGCCCCACGGCCCCAACCGCGCCCCGCGCTCCATGTTTCCGCCTCAACTGCCATGCAAGAGCCGGGAGGGCCGAAGCGGCTCGTCCCGGCGGTCGGAAATTGCGCTAATGTCAGGCAGAGGCGATCGGGGTTCGGCCATGTCGCGAGTCAGACCGGCGGTGCTCGCTGCGTGCCTGCTCGGCGCGCTGGCGTCGGCTTGCAGCCTGGTCGAGCCCGCGCCCAAAGACTTCACCCTGGTCGACCAGCGCCCGGCCAAGGCCGAAGAGACCGGCAATACGCTCCAAGCCGCGGAACTCGCCTGCAAGGAGGAGACCAAGAAGAAGGGCATCGGCTCCATCGCCGGCATCTTTTCCCGCTTTCGCAAAGGCTCGGCCGACGAGGACTATGTCGCCTGCATGAAGGGGCGCGGCTACGACGTTAAACAATGAGGCAACTCGACGCCCGTTGCCGCGCTTGCAAATCTCTATAAAACGCCGCAATCACAGTGTAGTTTACCAGCCAAATCAGCCCGTCCTGGCGGTAGATTGGGGGATGCCAATCTCCCGGGACGGATTCGTACGCGAGAGGTCGGGGCAAATTGCGGGATCTCCTTCAAGGTAGCCGCCGAGGCAAACTCATCGACTGGCTGAAAATCGATTCGTGGATCGATTCCGGCCTCTACAACTCTTGGATCGGCTTCCGCGACTGGTGGGCCGGCTATTCCTCGTTCTTCGGCCGCTTCGAGGTCAAAGGCTTCGTCCGCGCGCTCAATGAGCTTGCCTGCGAGGGGCTGACGCTCAGCGTCGGCGCCCTGTTGGTGCTCGCCACCTTCGCCCTTCCTGCCTTCGAGATCGCGCAAGGCAAGATGAACCTCTCCGACGAGTACAGCGTCACCTTCCTCGATCGCTTCGGCAACGAGATCGGCAAGCGCGGCCTGCTACGTGACGACTCGGTACCGCTCGAAGAGATTCCCGACGTCATGATCAAGGCGACCTTGGCGACCGAGGACCGGCGCTTCTTCGAGCATTTCGGCGTGGACGTCATGGGCACGTTCCGGGCCCTCGCCGCCAACGCCCGCCACGATCAGGTCGTGCAAGGCGGTAGCTCGCTGACCCAGCAGCTCGCCAAAAACATGTTCCTGTCGCCGGAACGCTCGCTCAGCAGAAAGATCAGAGAGGCGATCATCGCCGTCTATCTGGAGAACCATTACTCGAAGCCGGAAATTCTGAAAATGTATTTCGACCGCGCCTATCTCGGCGGCGGCTCATACGGCGTCGAGGCGGCGGCCCAATATTATTTCAACAAATCGATCCGAGAGGTGAATTTGTCCGAGGCGGCCATGCTCGCCGGCATGTTCAAGGCGCCGACGCGTTATGCGCCTCACGTCAACCTCGCCGCCTCGCGCGCCCGGGCTAACGAGGTCCTGAGCAACATGGTCGAAGCCGGCTTCATGAGCGAAGGCCAAGTCTATGGCGCACGCATGAACCCTGCCAAGATCGTCGAGCGCGGCGACGGCAACACGCCGGACTATTTCCTCGACTGGGCCTTCGAAGAGGTCCAGCGGCTGATGCTGGGCAAGGAAGATCATATCTTGGTCGCCCGCACCACCGTCGATGTGTCGCTACAGAAGATGGCGGAAGACGCTCTCGGGCAAACCCTCAAGCAGTTTGGCAAATCCCGCAATTTCGACCAGGGCGCCTTGGTCTCCATGGAGCCCGATGGCGCGGTGCGCGCCATGGTAGGCGGAAAAGACTACGGCGAAAGCCAGTTCAATCGCGCCACTCACGCCTACCGCCAGCCCGGCTCCTCCTTCAAGAGCTATGTCTACCTGACCGCGCTCGAGAACGGCTTCACCCCCAACTCGTCAGTCAGCGACGGACCCGTCAGTTGCGGCCGGTGGTCGCCTAAGAATTATTCCGGCGGCTATCGCGGCGGGATGACACTGCGGGTCGCGTTGGCCAAGTCGATCAACACCATCGCCGTAAAGTTGTCCCTTCAAGTCGGACGCGAGAAGGTGCTCGCCAACCTCGCCAAGATGGGCATCAAACATCTCAAGAAGACCTGCTCGCTCGCCCTCGGCGACAACGGCATGACGCCGCTGGAGCATACCGGCGGCTATGCGACGTTCGCCGCGGGGGGACTCGAGGTTCATCCCTACGCCGTCGAGGAGATCCGGACCCTGTCAGGGGGTGACGTCGTTTACAACTACGATCGTGATGAGCCTGCCCGCAAACAGATTTTCGATCGCGAGGTGGTCGGGGAGCTGAACACGATGCTGCAAGCGGTGGTGATGGAAGGCACCGGCAAGGCCGCGCAACTCGACTACACCTATTCCGTCGGCAAAACGGGAACGAGCTCGGCCTATCGCGACGCTTGGTTCATAGGCTTCACCGGGCAGTACGTGACCGGCGTGTGGCTTGGCAATGACGACTTCACGCCGATGGCGCGGGTGACCGGCGGTAGTTTCCCGGCCCAGACGTGGAAAGCCTACATGGTGGCAGCGCACGATACCGACAACATTCCGCAGATCGCGGGCTTGCCTGTCCACCCGGCCCAGGCCGCCGAACAGGCGCGCATCGCCGCCGCCATGGCGCAAAATGCCAATGCCAATCCCGAGTCTGTTGGGCCGGCGCCCGAGAGTGTCAAGGACATGTCCGCTGCAACCCGGCAGGTGCTCGAGAAGCTCAGCTCCATGCTCAAGGACGCTCGACCGCTCACGCCGAGCGACGCGCGTCCGGATCGCGCCGAGGCGCCGGCGGGATCACCGCCGAAGCCGAGTCTGGCCTCGGCATCGAATGCGGGTGGTGCGCCCCAACCGCCGCCTGATAATGCTCCGGCTGAGCCCCAGACCGCTCTGTCGGCGGGACAAGATGACGGCACGGCAACCCCGCACTAGGCGCCTCCCCTACTGCGCGCATCGATGGACACCAATCGCTTGACGAGTGCCCTGCCAAATTCTCCGCTCGTGCTCGCGCCCACCCAGGCAACTTCTTGGCGTGAAGACGAAGAAGCCAGCCATTCGATGCGGTCCCTGGTCTATTTCGTCGGGACGTTCGTGGTGGCTCTGATGCTCGGCATCGGCTCGGCCTGGTACATGATCGAACGAGGCTCGCCTCTGACCACAACGAAGGTGGGACCCTGGAGTGGCTGGGTCAGCGAAGGGAACCCCCATGCCGATCCCTACACCAAGGCGCATGTTGCGCGGAGCGGCCGGCTTCCCCTCACCTCGACCGTGGCGCGCTATTTCACGGCCCGTACCGACGACGCGGGGCGCAGCCTTCGCTCGGACTGCGAATATTTGATCGAGGGCTTTCCGCTCAACTCGCGCTGGTGGTCGCTCGCGGTCTACGACGAGTATGGCGGACTAATCGAGAATTCCTCGGCGCGCTACAGCTTCAACAGCGAGGAGATGCTTCGCCACGCCGACGGCACCTTTCGCGTCAACCTGTCGCGCAATGCGCGCCCCGAGAACTGGCTGCCGAGCGGCGCCGCGGATCAGCACCTCGTGCTGCTTCTGCGCATCTACAGCCCGCGCGACACCGACGCCTCGGGCATCGGCCTGATTCCCAACGACCGGCTGCCGAAGATCGAGCGCAAGTCATGCGGGTAAGGCTTCCAGGACTCTACATCGTGCTCGGGCTCGTGCTTGCCGGCCTCATTCACATCGTGGCCGTGCTCACGCTGCCTTTGCTTGCCCCCAGGAACGCCCATGCAAGACTGGCGGCGCTCGGACCGGCCAATACGATGATCGAACTTCCGCCGGCAACTCCCGGCCGTCAGGTCATGCCGATGATGGCGCCCGACGTGCGCTACGCGTTCTGCCGCTTCGATCTCGCCAATGGACCGGTGCGGCTCAACGCCAGGGTTGCCGATGAGCTTTGGCTGATTGCGCTCTACACGCCGGAGGGCGAGAACTTCTATTCGGTTGCCGGCGCCGATATGAAGCGGGCGGAGATCGATCTCATCATCGCCGCCGCCGATCAGACCGTTGAGGAGGCCAGCGTCGACGCGCCCGAATCGTCCGACGATGTCATCGTCGTCAGCTCGCCGGTCACGGAGGGAATCGCCCTGATCCGGGCGCCTTTGGCGGGTCCAAGCCGTGCGGATCGCGCCGAACGGGCTCTAAAAGCCACCTCCTGCGTGCCTTATACGAAATCCGGCTGACGCCTCTATTTTTTGCGACCGCGCTGAACGCTGCCGGCCCGACGGTGTGCCGGCCTGCTCTGGCACGTCGGTCGTGGCCATGCGGTCGATCCTCACTCCGGGAAAGATGATGATTTCGCCGAGTGAGCCCTCGACCGGGCCTGCGCTCCGGATTGCCGCCTCTTCGCTGCGGCGAAATTCAAGGATGATCCCCATGTCCAGTCTCCACCAGTGGCTCGCGCTTCGCCTAGATCGCGGACGCCACATGAACAGCATTAAGCCGTCGGTAAGGTTAACGAACTCCTAACCGCCGCCGGGTCGGGTTGACCTCGTCCCCATCATTCTTCGACCGCCTCATCGCCGAGAAAATGCCGCCCGGCCCTGTCCTCGACCTCGATGATCCAAAGGTCCGCGTCGAAGTCTCGCTGGCGAGCGAGGTAGCCGTTGGCCTCGCCCTCGCTCACCGGCTCAGGGCCCAAGCAGCGCACCCACCGCCGGTCGGTCTCACTCTCAACCAGGCCGGCCGGCGCCGGCCCGTAGAGTAACACCGTGCCGTCAAGTCTATCGATGCAGATGAAGATTGCGCCGGCGGCCTCGTCCCCACGCCGCACGATGGCGACGGGAACGGCCTCGGCTTGGCAGCGGCGGATATACGCCCTGACCCAGATCTCGCTTTTGATGCGCATTGGAACTCGGGCCCTGGCGCCGGAGCTTACCGCTCCGCGGCCATCTTGGTCGGGTCGCGTCCCGTGACGCGCTTCAGCTCGCTTAGCAGATCGGGGGTGATCCGTCCTGTCTCGGCCAGCTTGCGGTCATGTTGGAAGGCACTGATCGCGTGCGCCGTAGCGCTGCCCAGCGTCCCGTCCACCGGGCCCGGCGCATAGCCGAGATCGGAGAGGACTTTCTGCACCGACTTCACGTTGGCAACGTCCTTGGTGTCGGCACGGATGGCCTCCCCGGCAACCGACCCCGTCGCGCCGGCAGGCGGCACGGCAGCGCCAAGAAGGATGTTGCGCAAGAGTTCGTCGGTGGCGACGCCGGTGATCGGCAGGCCATGAGCCTTTTCATAGGCCGAGATCGCCGCCTCTGTCTTTTCGCTTGGCTGGCCGTCCGCGGGCCCGACATCGAAGCCCCGCGTTGCAAGCTCGCGTTGCACCGCCCTGACCACGAGCTGGGGGGTCCCCTCATCTGCTTCCGACGCGGGCAGATCGGTGCTCACCGGTGGGAGCGTCGTCATCTCGACGACCGCGTTAACCGGCGCCGCCTGCTGCGACGTCGTGACCGCGGCCGCGCTATGCAGATCCTGCAAATAGAGCGCGTTGTAAATGATGCTGCCGGTCAGGCCCAGAAAGGCCAGAAATACGAGTCGCGGTGCCAATACGCCCATCGCTCACGTGAACTCAAAGGATGCCCCGTGCCGAGACGCGTCATGCCCCTCGGCCTGGCCATCTTGGCGTCCGAAACTAAAGAGATGCTAAACGGCGTCCGGGGCCCCAGCGCCCAAGCATCCTCAATCATGCCGCAGAAACCGTAGGCGACCTTTGCAAGGGTTCCTCGACCGATTTGCCCGCGCCTTCGAGCGGCAGGACGATCGTGGCGATGGTACCCTCCCCGAGCACGCTCGCCAGCTCGAGGGCGCCGCCATGGAGCCGTGCCAAGCCCTTCACCACCGAGAGGCCGAGACCTGCCCCTTCATAACTCCGGTCATAGGAGGTATCGGCCTGGACGAAGGGATTGCCAAGCTTGGGCAGATCTTGCTCGGCGATGCCGATGCCGTTGTCGGCGACGATAAATTCCACGTTTTTGCCGATCCGCCGCGCCGAGACGCGCACCCAGCCGCCGGGATCGGTGAACTTGATGGCGTTCGAGATCACATTGAGCAGCATTTGCTTGCAGGCGCGCTTGTCGGCCGGAAGCTCGGGGATGCCGGGCGTCACATCCACGATCAGCGACAGCGACCGCAGCTCGGCTGTGTGCCGCATGATATCGCAGCACGACTTGATCAGGGACGTCACGTCGAACGGCTCCTTGACGATCTTGAACTTGCCGGCCTCGATCTTCGACATGTCGAGGATATCGTTGACGACATTCAACAGGTGCTCGCCGCTTTCATGGATGAGCCGTGCATAGTCGCGGTAGCGCGGTTCGCCGAGCGAGCCAAACAGCTCGCGATGGAGAATCTCCGAGAATCCGATCACGGCGTTGAGCGGCGTGCGCAACTCATGGCTCATATTGGCCAAGAACTGCGTCTTGGCGCGGCTTGCGCTCTCCGCCTCATCACGGGTGCGCGTGAGCTCGGCTTCTTGCGCCTTGCGATCGGAAATGTCGCGGGTGATCGCCACAATCCCGGGACGCTCCACCACCTCGCCTCCCGACCCCTGTAGCGGCCGGCAGCGCATCTCGACCCAGACATAGCGCGCTGCTTCGGTTGGACCCGCCCGGCGCACTCTAAACTCAACCGCCATCGGCTCGTTGTTGGCGAGCGAGCGCGACAGCGCGGTCAAGTAGGCGGGCCGGTCGGCGACATGAACCCGCTCGAACAATCCGTCTCCGGTGACTTTTTGCGCTACCTCGCCAATAAGCTGCTGGGCCGCAGGCGAAGCGAAGACGACGCGGCCCTTCTCGTCATGGCGCGTGATCATGTCGGTCGCGTTCTCGGCCAGCAGGCGATAACGCTCCTCGCCGGCTTGGACCGCGTTCTCCGACTGCCGATGCACCATCTGGACCATCACCGCCAAGGCTGCGGCATAGGCCATTGCGCTCATCGCGCCGATAAAGGCGAGCAGCATGGGCGACAGCGGCATCGCTTGCGGCGGTTGCATATATCCCAGGACCTGGGCCGCGGCGAGAACGGTCAGGCCAAGGCCGGCGACACCCGCCGCCCAGGCGACGATACGCCGGTCGGTCGCGAGGGCAGCCTCTAGCGGCACGGCCACCATCCACGGGATGAGCCAGGAGCCGAGACCACCTGTGAGCCAGGCACAATAGGTGACCAGGCCGGCGAAATTCGCCGCCGAGGCCAGATGCGCCGCAGCGAACTTGCCGGTCCGCGACAAGAAAATCGCGATCCCGATTGGCGACAACAGCCAGAGAAAGGCGGCGGCCGTGAACAGCGACGGCTTGCCGCTGACCACCAAATAGACCGGGAACACGCAAAGTGCGATCAGGCCGCCAAGCAGATGGGAAGCGATAAACGATTGATGACGAGCGGCCGTCAAAGCGTCGCCGCGGGCGGAATCGTGCACGAGCGAGCCGAAATAGGCTGAGAGCCCTCTTGCACTGTCACGACCAAACACGCGCATCTCGGAGCGGGCCAAGCACCGCTGCGTCCCCGATTGTCTTGGTTTTGATTATTGTCGCCCGCACTTAAGGAAGCATAAAGCGGGCTCAATGCCGGAAACGGGTGCAGCATGGTCAAGAAATCGCGTGAAAGCGGCTTCGATGCGCGCTTTCCCTAAAATTTGAGACAATTCTACAGCAAACGGTAATCAAGTATTACTAAAGTGCTAATCATATGAGCCACAGAATCGACTGGAATTTTCGAATCAACTTTATTGATTGCAGTCAAACTCCCTTATTTCATCTGCGCTATAGTGTGCGTGTTGAGGGGAATGATAGCGGCAAAAGCCGCAGCTTTTAAACAGAGAGGGCAAAGCAATGCTGTTCCTGATTAGAACAGCCTTCTGGCTGATGATCATCGTTCTGCTGTTGCCGACCGACGCGCAGCAGCGCAGTGAGGTCTACGGCACCGCGCAGGCCGCGGTGAACGACGTCGCCACGTTCTGCGACCGCAATCCGGAGACCTGTGCCAGGGGCAAGGATGCGTTTGGCGTATTCGTGCAAAAGGCGCAGTTCGGCGCGCGCATGTTGATGGATCTCATCAACGGCCGCACTGAGAGTGGTGCCGAAGAAGATACCAGCGGCTCCGAGGCACGCTCATTCGAGCCGGCGCGCTTCGACCTGAGCGCCTCGCACGACACGCTCGATCCCGAAGATCGCGAAGAGGCCTGGTCTGGGCCCGATCCGGCCGGGACTTAGGCGCCGCCTGCAACTGTCTGGCTGATCTTCGCAATAGATTTTGGCAGTCCCCCGCCTGCCAAGGGCGCGCGATTGGGATGGTTCCTGCCCTTTCCCTCTCGATCCGCGCGCCCAATTTTTCGCGCCGAAGCCGGTCGTAGCCGGCTCTATTCCCGCCTATATTGAAGTAATGGACACGCTCAGCGAGACGCGCGGGATTTCCGGCTTCGACGAGATCCTTGCCGATTTCGAGCTCCTTGAGGATTGGGAGGACCGCTACCGCTATGTCATCGAGCTGGGCCGCCGGCTCGAGCCGCTGCCCGAGGACGATCGCTCCGCCGCCAACAAGGTGCAGGGTTGCGTCAGCCAAGTGTGGCTCGCGACCCATGTCGATCAGAGCGGCGCCGACCCGCGCCTGAGCTTTATCGGCGACAGCGACGCCCATATCGTCCGCGGCCTGATCGCCATCCTCTTCTCCCTTTACTCGGGCAAGACTGCGGCCGGAAATCGCCGACATCGATGCCGGCCAAAAGCTCGGCCTGTTGCATCTCAATGAGCATCTGACCCCGCAGCGGTCGAATGGCCTCATGGCCATGGTCAAGCGCATCAGACGCGACGCCGAGACCGCTCTCAGCCAGCGCACGCTGCATTAGCCGCACGGCTCGCCGTCAGCGCCTCCGCCAGACCGCCACGCATCGAGCGTGGGTCGATAGTCCTCACTGCCCCAATGACGAACGCCGCGTCTTGCCGGCTTCGGCTGGTCGTTGCTGCCCAGGCCATAATGCTTGGCAAGGCGGGTCAACGCGATCTGCAGAACGACTTTGCCCGCCCGTTGCGGCCAACCGTTTTCCTTCTCCGCCTCTTCGAGACCCTTCAGCTCGCAGCAGATATCGACCAGCACGCCCGACACTTCCGGACCCACGGCCATCAGAGCCCGCATCGACTCGTTCCTTGGCGGCGATCACTTCGTCGCGCAACGCCGCGGCATCTGATGGCGCCGCCCGGCGCAGACGTTGCGATGGGACGCACGCCGACCAGTTCGAGGTCACGCGCGGACTGAGATGGGCGAACCAATAATCGGCGCGCAGCCGCTCGCCGGCTTGAAACTGGTCGTCGGTGATCAACGGCCTGCCGTTTCGATCCTTGCGGCTTTTGAGCCACCCGAGGGGACTTTCGGCTTCGTTGACCACGACCGGACGCCGCGCGCCGTTCACCTCCCGCTCGCCGACGGTCCGCAGCTGATGCCGCGCTCTGAAGGAATCGTTCGCGTCGCCCGCCTGAGGCGCCGGCTTGAACGCGTCGCCCGCCTGAGGCGCCGGCTTGAACGCGTCGCCGCGCCGATTGGCCGGCGGCTTGATCCGCGTCATGTCTAGCCTCGCCGTGAGAACAGCGCATCGATGAGCGCGGCGACGGCGCGTTCCAAATGTTCGAGCCTGCCGTCGAGTTCGGCATCGTCGCGCCGGTCCTCGACCACGGTGCAGGCATGCGAAACAGTGGTTCGATCGCGGGCGAACAGGGCGCCGACCTCGGTGAGACTGAGTCCGCAAGCAACGTGAGCGAGATACATCGCCACCTGGCGGGCGAACGCGGCACGCAGGTGAGCCTCGCGTCCCCGACTGCAAATCGTGGATATCCACCTCGAACACTGCCGCGACGGCGGGGTCGATAACCTGCCGTAGCTGGGACTTGCCCACCCCTATAAGGGCCCTGAACCCCTTCACCAAGCCCCTGCTCTCGGCCGCTCGAACTGCGCCATTCATCGTCAAACTCCCTTTCCGCTGTGTAGGAATAAATACCTAGCACACTCTAGGAGGGATGGCGCAGGGCGGGGATAAGGTCGCCGCTCAGCGACACGGAAGCGCCGCCGCCAAGGCGATCGAGCGTGAAGAGCGCGGGCACATAGGTTGCTGACCAGCTCGGCCAATCACCCGAAAATCCTCACCCCCTCCGAGCGCGCGCATGATCGAGCCTCCAAACAGGAGGCGAGCCCGTGCTGGAAAACCCGCGTAAGAGTGAAAAGTCGGCAAGGCGAGCGCGCCGCAGCTCCACCGTTCGCCGCGTATTCGGACCAATCGCCGAAGCGGGCGCCGCCGCTTACGCGAGACCGCGCGACCTGCCGAAGCTGATTGCGCTTTGGCCGCACGAGCTCGACGATTCGAGCCCCGAAGGATGCCGCCGCATCCTCGCGAAACTTCGGCGCGCGCTCAGAGCAGAGCGAAGGCGCGCCCTGTCAGGCCATTGGAGCTATGACCTGAATCGGCATCTCGGCCTGCTGAGTGCTTACAAAGGGGAGCTTGCCGGCCTCGGCCGGCTCGGGCGTCAGCCGAATTGCACCCGCCGCGGCAGCGGACGCTGCGGCTGAGGGCGGGGATAGCAAAGGACGGGGCGCTCGGTCGCGCGATCGCTCTCGGTGGGGCCGGCCACGTCGTAACACAGGATCCGATCGACCCGGCCATCGTCCTCCGACAGCGGCAGCCTCAGCCAAAACAACACGACATGATCGCGGTCCTTGGCCGGGCCCCGCACGACGCCGTGGCGCGGTAGACCCAGCTCCACCACCCGATCATGGATGCGGCGCCAATATTCGGCGCAGTCTCCGGAAAACACTTCGCCGGCGCGCTTGCCGGTGATTTCCTGGCCGTAGATATCGTGCAGCCGCGTCCCTGCCAGCCTGAAGGAGGCCTTGTCCAGGCCCTCCCTGACATCGATCAGGCCGATGCACGGGAGCAATTTCGGAACCTTGAGGGGATCGAGATCGGACCTGGCGGGCATGCGCCGGACACCAGCCGATATATGCCAATAGTCGAATAATTCGCGCTGTCCCTGCATCACGAGCTGAGCTCGAAAAGCGCGTCCGGACGGCATTTTTATCCCCCTGCCGCAGGCCTTGAACGACCCGCGAATCGTTCGTCTTTATCGGACTATGTGGAGTTCGGGCCCGACTTGCAAGCAGGGAAAGGCAAATTCACTAAGAGTCACAAAGGCTTGTGGTAACACTTAAGGCGGCTACCCGATCTTGGGAGGTGTAAGGCCGGCGCACGGCAAGAAAATTGGCGCGCCGCCTCCCCGTGAATAAGCGTCGATTCGCGGCCGGCTACCGGCGCCGCTGGCCAAGACCCATGCGCTTGGCGAGGTCGGAACGGGCCGCTGCATAATTGGGCGCGACCATCGGATAATCGTGCGGCAGGCCCCACTTCTCGCGGTAATCTTCGGGCGACAGATCGTAATGAGTCCGCAAATGGCGCTTCAGCGATTTGAACTTCTTCCCGTCCTCGAGGCAAATGATGTACTCGGGCGTGACCGATTTCTTGACCGGGATGGCAGGCTTCAACTCCTCCCTGGCGGGCTGGCCCGAGCTGCTCGAGGCTTTGCTCAGCGCATCGAACACATTGTGAATGACGCCAGGAAGGTCGGTCGCGACCACCGTGTTGTTGCTGACATAGGCCGAGACGATCTCAGCGGTGAGTTCAACGAGTTCGTTCTTTTCCAAATTGGCTTCCATAAAATGGCTCCTTGTTCCTGACTATCTCCGGTCCAGCAAGCACCTCACCCCAATTTGCGGGTGCTTGCGCATCTCCCGGGCCCACATGACTCTTAAGTCACCAGATTACGCCGATTTTGTGACGTGAAATTACAATGTTTCTCAACTACAGAATGTGTTGGACATGGACGAGCTAAGCTCATTTGCCCCCTATAAGCAATTTTCGGTGGAACCGCAATAAACCTGTTCTGCTGAAGACTGCGAGGCTGGGAAAATGATAAATGAAGCAGAGACTTTCGTTTACCGAAACCGGCTCGCATCTTTAATTAAGATTGACCGAGAGCTGTTTCCGCCGTTTCGACAACTCTCCCCCCTCCAGCCGGCAGATCGCACAAGCAACTCCCTCTGAAATCAAGCCTGCGTGAGTAGCAAGCCCTCGCTCTTCGGAGCATCCGTTCCGATGCTTATATTGTCCTCGAACAAATGCACCCGAACCCGAAAGTGTTCCATCGATGAGCAAAGCTGACAAAGTGGATACCAAGGATAACGGCAAGGTCGCAGTGTCTGAGGCCGAGTGGCGGAAGAAACTTACTCCTGACCAGTTCCACGTTACGCGCCAGCACGGCACCGAGCGCGCCTTTAGCCATCCCTATCATGAGGAGAAACGGCAAGGCATGTACCGCTGCGTTTGCTGCGGAGCGCCGCTATTCAGCTCCGAAACGAAATTTGATTCCGGCACCGGCTGGCCCAGCTTCTACGCCTCGGTAGGCAAAGAGGCGGTAAGCGAACACGAAGACCGTAAGTTCTTCATGCGTCGCACGGAGGTCCGTTGCGCCAAATGCGAGGCTCATCTGGGCCATGTCTTTCCCGACGGGCCCAAGCCGACCGGTGCACGCTATTGCATCAATGGTGTAGCCTTGGAGCTCGATACCGACGAGTCGGGCGGCAAGAGCAGCGTATAAGCCTCACAGCATGAGCAACTCGCTATCCCGCGCGCGGGCCCCCCGCGCCGATCGCCTTCCCATGACCTCGGTGCATCACGGCATCGCGCGGGTGGACGACTACGCTTGGCTCCGCGCCCCCAATTGGCAGGCGGTGATGCGGGATCCCGCGCTGCTCGCCCCCGAGATCAGGGCCTATCTCGAAGCCGAGAACGCCTATACCGGGGCGGTCATGGCCGAAACCGAACAGCTCCAGGCGCGGCTCTTCAACGAAATGAAGGGCCGCATCAAGGAGGACGATGCCAGCGTCCCCGCTGCCGATGGGCCCTTCACCTATTACACGCGCTTCGTCGTCGGCGGCCAGCATCCGCTGTTCTGCCGGCAACCGCGCGACGGCGGCGAAGAGCAGATTTTGCTCGACGGCAACGAGCTGGCCGCGCCGCATGCCTATTTCCGCATCGCCGGCGTGACCCATAGCCCCGACCACCGTCTGGTGGCCTATGCCGCCGACACCAAGGGCTCCGAGTTCTACGCCGTCAATGTCATCGACGCCGCCACCGGCGCGCTGGTCGATTCCCGCGTCGCCGACTGCAACGGATCGCTGGAATGGGCTGCCGACAGCCGCACCCTGCTCTACGTCTGGCTTGACGAAGAACACCGGCCGCGCCGGGTGTTGCGGCACACGGTCGGTTCCGATAGCCCGGACACCCTCATCCAAGAGCAGGCCGATCCGGGTTATTTTCTCGGCCTCGGCACGACCCAGGATCGCCGCTTCCTCCTGCTCAGCGTCCATGACCATGAGACCGCCGAGATCAGCCTGCTCGATGCCGCCGATCCTGGCCGCACCCCGCGCCTCGTGGCGGCGCGCGAGCCCGAGCACGATTATTCGGTCGAGCATCATGACGGCCACCTGATCATCCTGACCAATTCCGGCGGCGCCGAGGACTACCGCATCGTCGAGGCGCCGGCCGACAATCCCGGCCGCGACAACTGGCGGGAGATCGAGCCGCACAGACCCGGCCGGCTCATTCTCGACGTCGTGACCTACAAGGACTTTCTGGTGCGGCTGGAGCGCGAGAACGGGCTGCCGCGCATCGTCGTGCGCCGCTTCGCCGACGGCGCTGAGCATGCCATTGCCTTCGACGAAGAAGCTTACGCGCTCGGCATTTCGCCCGGCTACGAATACGACACGCCGATATTGCGCTTCACCTACTCGTCCATGACCACGCCGGCGCAAGTGTTCGACTACGATATGACCACGCGGAGCCGCGTGCTGCGCAAGACGCAGGAAGTTCCGAGCGGTCACGATCCTGCCCTCTATGTGACCCGCCGGGTGATGGCGCCGGCCAAAGACGGCGAGACGGTGCCGGTGTCTCTGCTCTACCGCAAGGACACCAAGCTCGATGGCAGCGCGCCTCTCCTGCTCTATGGTTACGGCGCTTACGGCATGACCATCCCAGCCGGGTTCTCCACCAACGCGCTTAGCCTGGTCGATCGCGGCTTCGTCTATGCCATCGCCCATATTCGCGGCGGCAAGGACAAGGGCTATCGCTGGTACAAGGACGGCAAGCGCGCGAAGAAGGTGAACAGCTTCAGCGATTTCGTCGCCGCCGGCGAATTTCTCGCCGCGCAAGGGTTCACCGCGCGCGGGCGCATCGTCGCCCATGGCGGGAGTGCCGGCGGCATGCTGATGGGGGCGGCGGCCAATCTGGCGCCTGATCTGTTTCTTGGGCTGATCGCCGAAGTCCCGTTCGTCGATGTGCTGACGACCATGCTCGACGACAGCCTGCCGCTCACCCCGCCCGAATGGCCGGAATGGGGCAACCCCATCGAGAGCGAAGCGGACTACCGCACCATCGCCGCCTACTCGCCTTACGACAATGTGCGGGCGATGAGCTATCCGCATATTCTAGCGCTGGCCGGGCTGACCGACCCGCGCGTGACCTATTGGGAGCCGGCCAAGTGGGTGGCGAAGCTGCGCGATCTCGCCACCGGCGATCCGCTCATTCTGCTGCGCACGAATATGGAGGCCGGTCATGCCGGCGCCTCCGGCCGCTTCGAGCGCCTGAAAGAGGTGGCGCTTTCCTATGCCTTTGCGCTCAAGATCGCCGGGATGGCGCCCTGACGAGGCTTTGCCGCACCCACGAATCCCGGCACATTAGGCTTTCCATGCTGATCGCGCGCGACAAGTCCCAGCTGCTGATCGTCGACGTCCAGGACAAGCTCCTCGAGGCGATTTCCGGCAAGGACCGGGTGGTCGAGCGCTGCGTGCGGCTGGTGCGCGCGGCGCGAGCGCTCGGCGTGCCGATCACCCTGTCGGAGCAATACCCGCAAGGCTTGGGGCCGACCGTCGATCCGATCCGCGCGGCCGCCGCCAATGCCGGCTTCGTGGTCGACAAGATCGAGTTTTCCTGCCTGCGGAGCGAACCCTTGCGTGAAAGGCTGCATGAGCTTCGCCGTCAGGGCCGTCCGCAGGTCGTGATCGGCGGCATTGAGGCTCATGTTTGCGTGCTGCAAACCGCGATCGATCTCGAGGCGCAGGGCTTCGAGGCCTTTGTCGTCGCCGACGCCATCGGTTCGCGCTCCAAGGTCAACCGCAAGCTCGCCATGAACCGCCTGCTGAAGGCCGGCGCCGATGTCGTCGATAGCGAGATGGTCCTGTTCGAATGGCTGGAGCGTGCCGGCACGCCGGAATTCAAGGAGCTGCAGGCGCTGATCAAGTAGGCGGCAAATCTTGACCCGCGATCCTGAAGCAAGCGCTGCATGAGCGGTTCATCGCGGGTTCAGGTGAAGCCGTTCAAAGTCGACAGCGTCAGATCCCTGCACTGACATCAGCAAACCTACCTCGGCACCGGGCGCGGAGTTCAGGGGCTCCGCGCCCACCCGTCCCGCCGCTCGATATGAATCTGGTTTCAGAGGCTTGGCTTGCTTCGCTCGCACGGAACCTTTAGCTTCCGGCAGACTTTTCCCATCTCTGCAACTGCCGGAGCATTGCCGTGGCTTTTGAACTTCCCCCCCTGCCTTATGACTATGAAGCGCTTCAGCCTTACATGTCGGCCGAGACGCTCCACTACCACCATGACAAGCATCACAAGGCTTATGTCGACAATTTGAATAAGTTGCTGCCCGGCTCCGGCTTCGAGGGCAAGAGCCTGGAGGACATCGTCAAGGCGAGCTTCGGCAAGAACGCCGGCGTGTTCAACAACGCCGCCCAGGACTTCAATCACATCCAGTTCTGGCCGTGGATGAAGAAGGGCGGCGGCGGCAAGAAGGTGCCCGGCTCGGTGCTGGCGCTGATCGACCGCGATCTCGGCGGCTTCGACAAATTCCGCAACGATTTCATCGAGGCCGGCAAGACCCAGTTCGGCTCGGGCTGGTGCTGGGTGGCGCTCAAGAACGGCAAGCTCGAAATCACCAAGACCCCGAACGGCGAGAACCCGCTGGTTCACGGCGGCTGGCCGCTGCTCGGCTGCGATGTGTGGGAGCACTCTTATTACATCGACTATCGCAACGAGCGGCCCAAATATCTCGAGGCGTGGTTCGACCACCTCATCAATTGGGGTCATGTCGAGCAGATGTACGATCTCGCCCCGAAATAGCCGGGGCTAATACCGGCATTTGCGGAGATTTGTGCCGATTTGGCCCGCACCCAGCGTGCCGATTGCGGGCCGCCGCGCGACGCTTATCCGCCGTCTATCCCCGCCCTGGATTGTCGGCGCGGGCGCGTTCGGTGGCTTCGGTCGCTTCCAGCCAGCGCTGCTCGACGGCGGCGATGTTGCGCTCCACCTCGGCGCGCGTCTTCATCAGTTCGCTGACCGACGGCCCGCCGTTACCGCTCGGGGCGGCGAGCAACTGGTCGATCTCGGCCCGCCGCTTCGCCAGCCGGTCCAACTCGGCCTCGGCCTGGGATAGCGTCTTGCGCAAGACCTGATGGCGCTCGCGCAGCTCGGCTGACGACCGCCGCTCGGCCTTGCGATCGCGCTTGGCGGGCTTCTGACCGTCCGCCCCGCCGCCCTGCCCCGACCCCAGCACCAGGTCGCGATAATCGTCGAGGCTGCCGTCGAACTCCTTGACCGTGCCGTCATCGACCAAGAGCAGACGATCGGCGACCAGCCCGAGCACATGGCGGTCATGGCTGACCACCACCACCGCGCCGCCAAAGCCGGCCAGGGCCTCGACCAACGCATCGCGCGCATCGACGTCGAGATGGTTGGTCGGCTCGTCCAGGATCAGGATATGCGGCGCCTCGCGCGTGATCAGCGCAAGCGACAGCCGCGCCCGCTCGCCGCCCGACAGCTGCCGCACCGCGACATTGACTTTGTCGCCCGAGAAGCCGAACCGGCCGAGCTGCGTCCGCACCGCGCCGGGCGAAGCCGACGGCAACAGGCGCTGCATGTGCTGGAGCGGCGTGTCGTCGGCAACCAGTTCCTCGATCTGATGCTGGGCGAAATAGCCGACCTGCAATTTGCCCGAGGCCACGACCGAGCCCGACATCGGCTTCAACTGTCCCGCCAACAGGCGGGCCAAAGTCGTCTTGCCGTTGCCGTTGCGGCCCAATAGCGCCACGCGGTCGTCGGGATCGATGCGCAGATCGAGCCCCGACAACACCGGCGACCCGGGCACATAGCCGACCGCGACGTCGTCCAGTACCACCAGCGGCGGGCGGAGTTCCTTCGGGCTCGGGAAATCGAACACCACCGAAGCGTCCTGCACCGCGGCGGCGATCGGCCCCATCGCCGCCAGCGCCTTCAGCCGGCTTTGCGCCTGGCGCGCGGTGTGCGCCTTGTAACGCCAGCGATCGACATAGGCCTGAAGCTTCTTGGCCTTGGCCTCCTGCTGCTTGCGGGCCGCCTCGGCCTGGACCTGACGTTCGCTGCGCTGCCGGACGAACGAATCGTAATTGCCGTGATAGAGCGCAAGCCCGCCACGCTCCAGGTGCAGGGTGTAGTCGACCACATTATTGAGCAGATCGCGCTCGTGACTCACCACGATGAGACTGCCGCGATACGACTTGAGAAAGGATTCAAGCCAAACGGCGGCTTCGAGATCGAGATGGTTCGAGGGCTCGTCGAGCAGCAGGAGATCGGGGTCGGAGAACAGCAGCGCGGCAAGGGCGACCCGCATGCGCCATCCGCCGGAGAAGCTGTCGAGCGGACGGTGCTGCGCCTCGTCCGGAAAGCCGAGACCGGCGAGGATGCGGGCGGCGCGGGCCGGCGCGCCATGGGCATCGATGGCGTTGAGCCGCTCATGGATCTCGCCGATGCGATGCGGGTCTTGCGCGTGCTCGGCTTCCTCGAGCAGCAGCGCCCGCTCGGTCGCCGCCGCCAGCACCGCCTCGAAGGGGGTGACGGCGCCGCCGGGCGCTTCCTGCGCGACATAGCCGATACGCGTGCCGGACGGAGCCTCAATGCGTCCCTCGTCGGCCTCGAGGACTCCGGCGATGACCTTGAGCAGCGTCGATTTCCCGGCGCCGTTGCGGCCGACGAGGCCGACGCGGCTCTTCGGCGGCAGCGCCGCCGTGGCGTGGTCGAGAACCAGATGTCCGCCCAAGCGGAGGGTGATGCCGTCGAGCGTGATCATGAGGTTCGACCTGGTAGCACGATTAGGGGAGGATATGGGGCCCGCGGTGAACCCGGTAAGGTCCTGGCTCAGCCGCCTTTTCGGGTCCGGCCTTTGAGGGCATCCGTCAGCACTTTCGTCACCAACGGCACCCCGGTTCTGACCAAAGTTTTGCCGAACGTCGTCCAGAAGCTGTCCGCCCGCGACGTGCCGCCGGTCGTCCGCCCCGCCGCCTTGCGTTCGCCCTGCGTCACCTCGGTGTCGGCCTGCTTGGCGATGCGCTTCTGCAACATTTCGTAGGCCGAGTCGCGGTCGACGACGTCGGCATAATCCGTGTCGAGGACCCGCTTGCTGGCCTTGATGATCGCAGCCCGTTCCTCATCCGTGATTGGGCCAACACGCGAGTTCGGCGGCTTGACCAAAGTCCGCTGGACGATGGTCGGCTGGCCCTTGCCATCCAGGGTCGAGACCAGCGCCTCGCCGATGCCAAGTTCCATGATCGCCTTTTCGGTATCGAAGGCCGGGTTGGCGCGGAAGGTTGTCGCCGCGGCCTTCACTGCCTTCTGTTCCAACGGCGAGAAGGCGCGCAGCGCATGCTGAACCCGATTGCCGAGCTGGCGCGACACCGTGTCGGGGATGTCGAGCGGGTTCTGCGTCACGAAATAGACGCCGACGCCTTTCGAGCGGATCAGCCGCACCACCTGCTCGACCTTCTCGAGCAGGGCCTTGGGCGCATCCCGAACAGGAGATGCGCCTCGTCGAAGAAGAATACGAGCTTCGGCTTGTCCGGATCGCCGACCTCAGGCATCTCCTCGAACAGTTCCGAGAGCAGGAACAGCAGAAAGGTCGCGTAGAGCCGTGGCGACTCCATCAACTTGTCGGCTGCAAGCACGCTGATAAAAGCTCGTTTGCCGTCCTTGAGCATCAAGTCGTTGATGTCGAGTACAGGCTCGCCGAACAAATGACTGCCGCCCTGCTGCTCCAGCACCAACAGTGATCGCTGGATCGAGCCGACCGACGCCTTGGTCACGTTGCCGTATTTGGTAGTGAGCGTGTCGGCGCGTGCCGCCAGATCTTCGAGCAGAGCCTGCAAGTCCTTGAGATCGATCAGCGGCAAGTTCTCGTCGGTGGCGATCTTGAAGGCGATATTGAGCACGCCCTCTTGCGCCTCGCTCAAATCCATCAGCCGCGACAGCAGGAGTGCGCCCATCTCCGACACCGTCGTCCTGATCGGCAATCCCTGCTTTCCCAACAGGTCCCAAAAGATCACCGGATAGGCCTCGTAGTTGACGGTGTAGCCGATCTCCTTGGCCCGCGCCTCGATCCAGCCTTTCGGTTCGCCCTTCTCGGCGATCCCCGACAGATCGCCCTTCACGTCGGCGCAGAACACCGGCACGCCCTGGTCGGAAAACCCTTCGGCCAGGCCTTGCAGCGTCACGGTCTTGCCGGTGCCGGTGGCGCCGGTGATGAGGCCGTGACGATTGGCGAGCCGGAGATAGATGAACTCCGGCAGGGACTCCGGCTTGACGCTCTGGCCGATATAGACGCTGTCGTCCGGGGCCTTGGCATCCGCCGCGCTCTGGGTTCCATCGTCCTTGGGCGCTGCCTTGCGCTTCGCCATTTCGGTGCTCTCCTCGATTGCGGTCGGCACTCTAGCTTCTCCGGCCCCTCGCCGCAAAGCCGCTGGTCACGGCCGCACCGCTTGCGCCGCACGGCTTCCGCGCGGGCAAAGCTTCGTGTTAGGAGGAAACTTGGAGCGGCTTAGCGCTCAAGTAGCCCAAAGCGCGGTAGCGTATCTATAGGCTTGACGGCAATGGTGGAACTCTCCCTCGCCCGCGATTTTGCGCCTGCCGACGAGGCGGCGTGGAAGGCCCTCGTCGAAGAGGCGCTCAAGGGCGCGCCCTTTGCCTCGCTCAGGTCCGAGACCTATGACGGCATCGCCATCGAGCCGCTCTACGGCCGCCCGAGCCAAGCCAGCCGCATCGAGGGCCGCGCGGCAGGCCAGCCCTGGGCGATCATGCAGCGCATCGATCTGCCCGATCCGGCGGCGGCCAACAAGCAGACCCTCGACGATCTGAACAATGGCGCCAACGGGCTGGTGCTGGTGTTCCAGGGCGCGATCGGCGATTACGGCTATGCCCTGCCGGCCGAGCGGTGCCGCCCTCTCGCGCGCGCTCGATGACATCTTCCTCGCTGCCGGCATCGGCATCGAACTCGATCTCGGCCGTCCGTCGCGCCACGCGGCCGGATTGTTCGCCACACTCGTCAGAGCGCGCGGCCTCGCGCCCGCCAACGTCAACATTCGCTTCGGTTTCGATCCGCTAGGCGCCATCGCCGACGACCGGGGAAAGCCCGATGCCTTGGAGCGAGATCGCGCAGCACGTTCGCTAACACCGTGTCCGACGTCGCCAGCCAGGGCTTCGCCGGGCCCCTTGGCCGTTGCCGATAGCCGTCCGATCCACGCCGCCGGCGGCTCCGAGGCGCAAGAGCTGGCCTTCGCGCTCGGCTGCGCGGTCGACTATCTCCGCGCGCTGGAGCAAGGCGGCATCGCGCTCGACGATGCGCGTCGCTTCATCTATTTCCGCCTCGCCGCCGACCAGGACCAGTTCTTGACCATCGCCAAGTTCCGCAGCCTGCGGAAGCTGTGGGCGCGCATCGAGGAGGCTTGCGGGCTCGCGCCGCGTCCGGCCTTCGTCGCCGGCCGAGACCGCCTGGCGCATGATGACCAAGCGCGACCCGCATGGGAACATCGTGCGCGGCACCATCGCCGCGCTGAGCGCCGCGGTCGGCGGGGCCGATGCGGTGACGGTGCTGCCGTTCAGCGTGGCGTTGGGCGTGCCCGATGCCTTTGCGCGCCGCATCGCCCGCAACACCCAGACCATCCTGATCGAGGAGGCCAATATTCATCGCGTCGCCGATGCGGCCGCGGGCTCGGGCGCCATCGAGGCTCTGACCGATGCGCTCTGCGCCAAGGCCTGGCCGCTGTTCCAGGACATCGAGCGCGCGGGCGGCGTGGCCAACGCCCTCGAGTCCGGATCGATCCAGACCGCAATCGCCAAGGTGCGGGCCGCGCGCGAGGCCAATGTCGCGCGCCGCGAGGATCGTCTGGTCGGCACCAGCGATTTCCCCGATCTCGCCGAGGTCGCGGTTGCCGTGGCGGCGCCAACGCGGCTAGCGCCTGTCTCGGTCCGCAAGAAGGCGCTGACCCCGATCCGGCTGTCGGAGCCGTTCGAGCGCCTTGCGCGACCGCAGCGACGTCTATCTCGCCGAGCATGGCAGCCGGCCCAAGATCTTCCTCGCCTGTCTCGGGCAGGCCCGCCGATTTCAATGCGCGGGCGAGTTTCGCCAAGAGCCTGTTCGAGTCGGGCGGGATCGAGGCCGTGGAAGGAAAGGGCGACAACCTCGCGAAACGATTCAAGAAATCCGGCGCCAAGCTGGCCTGCCTGTGCTCGTCCGATAAGGTCTATGAGCGCGAAGCCGAGGACGTGGCGAAGGCGCTGAGCGAGGCCGGCGCGGCGCACATCTACCTCGCCGGCAAGCCCGGCGCGAACCAGGCCGTTCTTAAGGAGGCCGGGGTTGGCAGCTTCCTTCACCAGGGCTGTGATACGCTTGAGATTCTGACGAGTCGCCTATAACGAGGTCTGAGCGCCGATGACGCGCATACCCTCATTTGTCGACATGACTTTCGACGGAGGACCCGTGTCGGGCGACGCGCCGCCGACCGGTGCGCCGTGGCAGACGCCGGAGGGCATCGCGGTCAAGCCGGCTTACGGCCCGGACGATCTTGCCGGTCTCGACTTTCTCGACGGCATGCCGGGCATGGCGCCTTATCTGCGCGGCCCCTACCCCACCATGTATGTGCAGCGGCCCTGGACCATCCGGCAATATTCCGGGTTCTCGACGGCGGAGGATTCCAACGCCTTCTACCGGCGCAACCTCGCCGCCGGCCAGCAGGGCGTGTCCGTCGCCTTCGATCTCGCCACCCATCGCGGCTACGATTCCGATCATCCGCGCGTGACCGGCGATGTCGGCATGGCCGGCGTCGCCATCGACTCGATCTACGACATGCGCACGCTGTTCGACCACATCCCGCTCGACAAGGTGTCGGTGTCGATGACCATGAACGGCGCGGTGCTGCCCATCCTGGCGCTGTTCATCGTCGCCGGCGAGGAGCAGGGCGTGCCGCCGGCCGAGCTGTCCGGCACCATCCAGAACGACATCCTCAAAGAGTTCATGGTGCGCAACACCTATATCTATCCGCCCGCGCCCTCGATGCGCATCGTCTCCGACATCTTCGCCTACACCTCGAAGCACATGCCGAAGTTCAACTCGATCTCGATCTCCGGCTATCACATGCAGGAGGCGGGAGCGACCGCCGACCTCGAGCTCGCCTACACCCTCGCCGACGGCATCGAATATGTGCGCGCCGGCGTCGCCGCCGGCCTCGATATCGATGCTTTCGCGCCGCGGCTCTCGTTCTTCTGGGCGATCGGCATGAACTTCTTCATGGAGATCGCCAAGATGCGCGCCGCGCGCCTGCTCTGGGCCAAGCTGATCACCGAGGAGTTCAAGCCGAAGGACCCGCGCTCGCTCGCGCTCAGGACCCATTGCCAGACCAGCGGCTGGAGCCTCGCCGCGCAGGACGTGTTCAACAACGTGGTGCGCACCTGCATCGAGGCCATGGCCGCGACCCAAGGCCATACCCAGTCGCTGCACACCAACGCGCTCGACGAGGCGCTGGCGCTGCCGACCGATTTCTCGGCGCGCATCGCCCGCAACACCCAGCTGATGCTGCAGCAGGAATCCGGCACCACCCGCATCATCGATCCGTGGGGCGGCAGCTTCTATGTCGAGCGCCTGACCTACGACCTCGCCGCCCGGGCGCTGTCGCATATCGCCGAAGTGGAGAAGTTCGGCGGCATGACCAAGGCCATCGCCGCCGGCATTCCCAAGCGCATGATCGAGCAGGCCGCCACCGCCACCCAAGGCCGCATCGACTCGCGCAAGCAGACCATCGTCGGTGTGAACAAATATCGCCCCGACAGCGAGGCCGATATCGCCATCCTGAAAGTGGACAACCGCGAGGTCAGGCGCCAGCAGCTCGACAAGCTCGCCCGCCTCAAGGCGGAGCGCGACCAAACCGAGGTCCAGCAGGCTCTTGACGCGTTGACCCGAAGCGCAGAGACAGGCGAAGGCAATCTGCTCGAAGGCGCCGTGGCGGCCGCCCGGGCCAAGGCGACGGTAGGGGAAATTTCCTACGCGCTGGAGAAGGTTTACGGCCGCCACCGGGCGGAGGTGTCAGCGATCACCGGGGTCTACCGGGCGGAGATGGGTCGCATGGACGGAAGCATGAACCGCATCAAGGAACTGATCGACAGTTTCGAGACCGAGCAAGGGCGGCGCCCCCGCATCTTGGTCGCCAAGATGGGGCAGGACGGCCACGACCGCGGGCAGAAGGTGATTGCCTCCGCTTTCGCCGATCTCGGTTTCGACGTCGATATCGGCCCGTTGTTTCAGACGCCCGAGGAGGCCGCCCGCCAGGCGGTCGAGAACGACGTGCATATCGTCGGCGTGTCGTCGCTGGCCGCCGGGCACCTGACGCTGGTGCCGGCCTTGCGCGAGGCGCTCGAGGAGCAAGGACGCGGCGACATTATGATTGTTGTCGGCGGCGTGATCCCGCCGCAAGACTATCCCGCTCTGTACGAAGCCGGCGCCAAGGCGATCTTCGGCCCCGGCACGCCGATCGCCGACGCGGCCATCGACCTGCTGAAGAAGCTAAGGGCGCAGGCCAAGTCGCAGCAAGCCGCCGAATAGGCCCCCGCGCGGGCATTAGATAGCGGCATTAGATATAACTGTCATATCTCTGGCCTAACCGTTGCCGGTGAAATTGCGCGATACGAGGCCTCGCAGGGATAAGGTGGCATGTCCGTCAAAGGGGGAGCCTGGACCCACAGCGCCCCGGTCTCCGGCTACATCGTCGCACGATCGCGGGATTTGTTTGCCGGGCTGTCCGCCAGCATCATCTCGGTCGCCTACGGCCTCTCCTTCGCGGCGCTCATATTCGCCCCGCCGCTCAACCCCTGGCTCGCTTACGGCATTGCCGCGACCTTCATCACCAGCGCCATCAGCGCCGCGTTCATGGCCGCCCGCAGTTCGCTCCCCTTCGCCATCGCCGCGCCGGACGGTGCCACCGCTGCGGTGACGGCGACATTGGCGGCCACGGTCGCCGAGCGGCTGATCGCCGAGGGTCCGCCCGACGACCTCCTCGCCCCGGTGATGATCGTGGTGGCGGTGGCGACGGCGCTGACCGGCATCTTGCTGTTTTGCCTCGGTTTTGCGCGCGCCGGCGGCGCCATCCGCTTCATTCCCTATCCGGTGATCGGCGGCTTTCTTAGCGCCACCGGCTGGCTGATGGTGAGCGGCGCCGTGCATGTCATCACCGATCGGCGGCTAAGCCGATCCAACCTGGCGGCGCTGTTCGATGCCACCATCTTGGCGCAGCTTGCGGCTTCGGCGGGGGTATCGCTGGCGCTCTATCTCGTGTTGCGGCGTGCACGCAGTCCCCTCCTCATGCCTGGGGTGCTGCTGGCCGCGATGGTTCTTGCGCATCTCGCCTTCGCGCTCACCGGGCTGACGCTGAGCGACGCTCTGGCGCTGGGCTGGACGTTCAAGGCTCCGACCGCCGTCGGACTGGCGCCCACCTGGGAACTCAGCGATCTCGCCAATTTCCCCTGGCGCCTGCTGCCATCGCTCAGCGCCGACATCTTCGCCGTCATGTTCGTGACCGCCATCACCATGTTGCTCAACACCACCGGAATCGAGCTCGTGACCAGGCGCGAGGCGAATCTCCAGCGCGAACTGACCACGCTTGGCGTCGCCAATGTCGCCGCCGCGAGTCTCGGCGGCTATGTCAGCTGCATTTCGCTGAGCCGAACCAGCCTGACCTATGCCGCCGGCGGCCGCAGCCGCATCTGCGGCCTGGCGGTGGCGGCAGTCTCGGCGCTGATGCTGGCGGTCGATCCGAGCTTCCTCGCTTGGATCCCCAAATTCGTGCTCGGCGGGCTGCTGCTCTATCTCGGCGCCAGCCTGATGTATGAATGGCTGGTCGACGCCGCCCGGCGCATTTCGCTGCTGGAATATCTTTCGCTACTGGCCATTGCGCTGCTGATCGTGCAGGTCGGCTTCATTGCCGGCGTCCTGATCGGCGTGATCATTGGCTGCGCCACGTTCGCCGTCAGCGCGAGCCGGGTCGACGCTGTCAAATTCACCTTCGACGGCTCCGAATACCGCTCCACGCTCGATCGCGGATCTGACGAGCTTGGCATCCTCACGGCCCATGGCCACGAGATTCAGGGCATGAGCCTGCAAAGCTATTTGTTCTTCGGCTCGGCCAACCGGCTCTATGAGCGGGTCAAGACGCTGTTCGCCGACCGGTCCAACTGCCGCTTCCTCGTGTTCGACTTCCGGCTCGTCACCGGCCTCGACTCCTCGGCCATGCATAGTTTCACCCAGATCAAGCGAGCCGCCGAAGATGCGCGCGCCCGTCTAGTGCTGGTCAATTTGCCGAACGAGCTGCGCAACGCCTTTCGCGCGCAGGGCTTCGTCACCGACGATGTCACCCTGTCCTCGGACCTCGACCGTGCGCTGGAGGCATGCGAGCAAGAGGTCATTGCGGCCCATTCGGCCGGCGGCGGCGATAAGGGGACCTTGCGCGGATGGCTGACCCAAGCGCTTGGCGACGCCGAATTTGCCGAGCAGCTGTCTCTCTTCTGCAAGCGGCTTGACGTCGGCCAGGACGAGATCATCGCCACCCAAGGCGAGCCTGCTCGCTCGATGCATTTCATCCTCGAAGGGCGGGTCGGCATCATCGTCAAAATGGACGACGGGCATCTGATCCGCGTCCGCAGCCTCGGGCCCCACACCACCATCGGCGAAATGGGCCTCATCGCCCGTCAGATGCGCAGCGCCACCATTCAGGCCGAGGAGCCGAGCGTGCTGTACGAGCTGAGCGCCGATGCTTATGAGCGCCTCACGCGGGAGAACAGCGCGCTGGCCCAAGCCCTTCTCACCTATATCGTTAAAGTCATGGCCGAGCGCTTAAACTATTCCAGCCGGGTGATTGGCGTTCTGCGCCGCTGAACGGACAGGCCCGAATTGGCTCAATGCTGCGAGGTCCTTCACGTCTTTGATTTTTAGATGTAATTCGTGGATGGTCGGCACTTCGGCCGGCCATGACGAATCGAGCGTGGCGGATTCCGCTTTAGTCCATCTTGCGCTTCGGCCGGTTTGCCCCTACGCCGCATGCCATGCACGGCAAGGACAGCGCCAAGAAGGACATCGCCCAGACCGCCAAGGCCATCCGCGCGGGCGACCGGGTGGCGCTCGCCCGCGCCATCACCCTGGTCGAAAGCGCCAAGCCCGAGGATCAGGCCCGCGCCGAAGCTCTGCTCGATCTGTTGCTGCCACATACCGGCAGCGCCATCAGAGTCGGTATCAGCGGCGTCCCCGGAGCCGGCAAATCGACCCTGATCGACCAGCTTGGGCTGAACCTCATCGCCCAGGGCCGCAAAGTCGCCGTCCTCGCCGTCGACCCGACCTCGTCGCGCAGCGGCGGCTCGATCCTCGGCGACAAGACCCGCATGGGCAGGCTCGCCGCCGAACCCAACGCCTTCATCCGCCCCTCTCCGGCCGGCGACAGTCTTGGCGGCGTCACCAAGGCCACCCGGGAAACCATCGCGCTGACCGAGGCCGCCGGCTACGGCGTGGTTCTGGTCGAGACGGTCGGCGTCGGCCAATCGGAAACCGCGGTCGCCAATATGGTCGATGTGTTCGTGGTGGTGGCGATCCCCGGCGCCGGCGATGAGCTGCAAGGCATCAAGCGCGGCCTGCTCGAGCTTGCCGACATCGTCGCCGTCAACAAGGCCGACAGCGATCAAGTCGAGCGCGCCAATCGCGCAGCGATGGAATATCGCACGGCGCTCCATATTCTGACCGCCGGCCACGATAACTGGGACCCGCAAGTGCTGACGCTCTCGGCCCGCGACAATAATGGATTGGACTCGCTGTGGGCCAAGATCGAAGAGCGGCACGCGGCGCTCGCTTCATCCGGCGCGCTCAATGAGCGCCGCAGCGACCAGGCCGCGACTTGGATGCGCGAGATTTTCGAGCAACGGCTGCTGGCCGCGTTCAAGGGCGGGCGGCGGGCGGCCCGCCACTTCCAGGAATTGGAGGACAAGGTGCGCGCCGGCGAGATGACGCCTGCCGCCGCGGCGCACGAGCTTGGCCGCCTCGCCGGCGTTAAGGACCCCGACTAGAAGGCCCAAATTCGCTTCCCTCGCGCACGCGCCCCAGGTAAGTCCAGAACCATGGCAAGGCCGCGCGTCCTCCTTACGGGCTTTGGCCCCTTTCCGGGTGTCGCCGACAACCCGTCGGCATGGCTCGCCGAGACCTGCGCCGAGGCATCGCCTGAATTCAATGGCGAGCTGCATGTCCAAATATTGCCGACCGAATGGGATGCTGCCGCGCTCATGCCTCGCCTCTACGCGAGTCTGCAACCGCATGTAATGATTCACTTCGGCGTCAGCGAGCGCGCCAATGCGTTCCGCATCGAGCGATCGGCGCATAACCGCGCCGCGCTGCGCGCCGATGCCAGCCAGGCTTTGCCGGCCGGCCGCGTGATCCACGCCGAAGGACCCGATCGCCTCGACACCGAGCTACCGGCCGGCAGGCTCGCCGCGCATCTCAGAACGTCCGGCCTCCCTGCCGTGACGTCGCGTTCGGCGGGCAGCTATCTCTGTAACTTTCTCTACTATCACTCGCTCGACTGGGCCCGCCGGCAACCGGAGCCTCGCCTGGCTCTGTTCGTGCATGTCCCGCCTCTGTCCGGCCAAGGCGGCACCTTCAGCGCGGAGGACCTGCTGCGTGGCGCGCATGAGACCGTGCGCTTCGTGCTCGCCTTCGCCGGCGCTCACGCGCCGCTGGAATCCGGGAGCGGCTCGGCATTTGCGCGCGACGAGGCCGTGGTGGGCGCAAGGATGGCGAAGTAATGGGTATGGGTCGCCGGCAAGTCTTGCTGGGCGGGTTGGGACTGGGCCTCGCCGCGACGGCCGGACCGCGCACGAGCGCCGCTTACGATGAGGCGGACCCCTCCCAGGCCCTCAGCACTTACGGGATCGTGCCGGCGGGCGGCGAGCTCGACCAGACGTCGACGCTGCAACTCGCCGCCGACCAGGCCGCCGAGACCGGCGTGCCGCTGTTCCTCCCCGCCGGCATCTATTCGACCAGCCGCCTGACCCTCAAATCCGGCACCCAGATCGAAGGCGTGCCGGGCCGATCGGTCCTGCGCTACCGCGACGGCGGCGCGCTGCTGAGCCTGGAAGGCGTCGAGAATGTGCGGCTCGCCGGCCTCGTGCTCGACGGTGAGGCCAAGCCGCTTGGCGAGGGCGGCGCGCTGCTTGCCGCGGCCGAGGCGAAGCATCTCGATCTCGTCCGGTTGCCGCTTCCTCGGCAGCGCCGAGAACGGCGTGGTGCTGCGCAAGGTGTCGGGCTGGATCAAGGATTGTGAAATCGGCGGTGCCCGCAAAGGCGGCCTGTTCAGCGAAGATGCGGCCGGGCTCGAGATCGCCCACAATCATGTGCGCGACTGCGGCGACAACGGCATCTTGGTGTGGCGGTCGGCGGCGGGCGAGGACGCCACCATCGTGTCGGCCAACCGCATCGAGCGCATCGCCGCCAAGAGCGGCGGCAGCGGCCAGAACGGTAATGCCATCAGCGTATTTCGCGCCGGCTCGGTGCTGGTCAGCGGCAACCGCATCGCCGATTGCGCGTTCTCGGCGATCCGCTCCAATTCCGGATCCAACTGTCAGATGATCGGCAATTCCTGCGCCCGGCTCGGCGAGACCGCGCTGTGGGCCGAGTTTTCCTTTGAAGGCGCCGTGATCGCCAACAATCTGATCGACAAGGCGGCGAGCGGTATTTCGGTCACCAATTTCAACGAGGGCGGCAGGCTGGCGGTGGTGCAAGGCAACCTGATCCGCAATTTGTTTCTCCGCAAGGATGCCGTGCCGAATGGCGTCGGCATCGGCGTGGAAGCCGACAGCGTGGTGACCGGCAATGTCATCGAAGGCGCGATCGCCTACGGCATCATCATCGGCTGGGGCCGCTATCTGCGCGACGTGAGCGTGACCGACAATCTGATCCGCAACGCCTTTATCGGCATCGGCGTGTCGGTCGATCCGTCGGCGGGCACCGCGCTGATCACCAACAATCTGATCACCGGCGCCAAGGATGGCGGCATCCGCGCCATGAGCGGGCACACCCCGACCGGTCCCGACCTGGCCCAGGCCAGCGCCGAGGCCTACGGCAACCTCGCGGTCTATGCCAACGTCGCCCGCTAGGGCCGCGGAATGAATCAGGAAATGCGCGTGCCGCTCACCGCGTTCGTCGTTTAGCTTGGCGGCGCGGCGTGGCGTCAACCGCGCCGAGGGCGGCGCGCAGTCCGGCGCTGGCGGTTATCCGGCCGACGCTGATGCCCCGCCAATTGAGCAGCTCGCCATCAAGCTGATCGGCCAGCGCGCGCCGCGCCGCCGGCAGCAGCGCCGCCAGCACTTCGGCGAGCGCACGCTCCGCCCCGCGCTTGGCGCCGTCGTCGACCTTGAGCGCGAGGCCAAGGCCAAGCCCCGGCAGCGCCGCGCAATGCACGCCCTCGGCGCCGCCTTTCACGAACAGATCAGGCGCGAGCGCCCCCATGGCGATGGTGTCGAAGCGCCCTTCCCCCGCCACCAGCACCGGCGCGGCAAAGCAAGCGCCGATAAGTTTTGCCGCCGCCGCGGCCCGCGCCGGCGCCAAGCCCTCCCCGGTGCCGAACCGGGCAAAGCCGCGCGCCAAGGCGCCGAGCGGCAGCGACCAGGTCGGCAGCGAGCAGCCATCGACCCCCATGCCGTCGCGGTCCAGCCGGACTCCGCAAGTCTCTGAAATGATTCCGGCGATCATGGCTTGCAACGGGTGGTCCGGCCGCTCATAGCCGCGCGGATCGAGGCCGAGCTTCACCGCAGCGGCGAGCATGCCGGCATGTTTGCCCGAGCAATTATTGTGGATGGCTTCAGGGCGGCGGCCGGAAAGGATCAATTCGCGCGTGGCCTTGTCGCTCACCGGCCAATGCGCTCCGCAAGCGAGATGGCTCTCATCGAGCCCCGCTTTGGCCAGCAGGCTTCTCACCGCCTCGATATGCGCCCGGTCGCCGCTATGGGAGGCGCACGCGACTGCCAGCTCGTCATCGCCAAGACCGAACGCGTCGGCCGCCCCGCTCTCGACCAGCGGAATGGCTTGCAGCGCCTTCACCGCCGAGCGCGGATAGACCGGCCGCTCCACAGCGCCGAGCGCGAGCACGAGCCGGCCGTCCGTGTCGGCGATGGCGATGGCGCCCGAATGGCTGCTCTCGACGATGGCCCCTCTGATGACCTCGACGAGCACGGGATTGGCGGATTCGGATTCACGCATGCCGCGCGCCCTCAGCTGCGCGCCGCAGCTTTTGTCTCCGCGGCGAGTTCCGTGGGCACGCCCGCCGCATGTTTCGAGGCGCGGATCACCAGCGTGGTCTTGACGCTCGCCACATTGGGCGCCGCCGTCAGCTCGTGAATGATGAACTCCTGGAACGCGCTCAAATCTCGCGCCACGCATTTCAGCAGGAAATCGATCTCGCCCGAGAGCATGTAGCAATCCCGCACGATCGGCGAGCTGCGCGCCCGCTCCTCGAAGGCGATGAGATCGGCCTCCGCCTGGCTGTGCAGCCTGATCATGGCGAAGGCGGTGACGTCGAAACCGAGCGCCTTGTCGTTGAGGAGCGCGGTGAAGCCCTTGATGATGCCGGCCTCTTCCAGCGCGCGCACGCGGCGCAAGCAGGGCGGCGCCGAAATGCCCACCTTGCGGGCGAGATCGACATTGGTGATGCGCCCGTCGGCCTGCAATTCGCGCAGGATTCGCCAATCGGTGGCATCGAGCCGGGCTGAACGCATCTTGCCTCCCTGGACGGTTGGGCGAATAGCGGGCTAGAAGGCGGCACCGGGATTCGGCCCGCTTCCGCGCCGTTCGCGCAACTTTAAGTCCTCCAGCCAAAAGAATCGAAAAGAAATTGAGCTCTAGCCGTTCCAAAAATTCTAGCGGGCCAGAGGCGGCCTCCCCCAAGAAGCGTGCCAAGGCCCCGCCCGCGGGCGATGCCGCCTCGCTCATCGCCACCAGCCGGAAGGCCCGGAGCGAGAAGACCTGGATCATCACCGACGGCTCGGTCGGCATGGAGGCGCAAGGGATCGCCGTGGCGGAGGCGGTCGGCCTTCCCTTCAGCTTGCGACGCGTGCGCGTGACCGGGCCCATGCGCTTCGTCCCGGCGCTGCTGCAATTGCTGGCGCCGCCCGCGCGCCTGCTTGGCTCCGTCGCGGCGAACGAGCCGCTCGAAGCGCCATGGCCCCGGCTCATCATCTCGATCGGCCGGCGCAGCGTGCCCATCGCGCTCGCCATCAAGCGGCTGTCCGCCCCGCCCGCCTTCGCGCTTCACATTCAGAACCCAAAGGTCCCGGCCCGGCTGTTCGACCTCATCGCCGCACCGGTCCATGATGGCTTCGAAGCGCCCAATGTCATCACCACCTTCGGCGCCGTGCACAGCGTGACCGACACCCGCCTGACCGAAGCGGCCAAGAGCTTTGCGCCGGCGGGTCGAGGCCCTGCCCCATCCGCGCGTCGACGGTGCTGCTCGGCGGCGAGAGCCAGGCCTTCAGCTTTCCCCCTGACACCGCCGCCGCCCTTGGCGCCAAGCTCGCGCGCCTTGCCAAAGAGAGCGGGGCCGCGCTGCTGGTGACGCCCTCGCGCCGGACCCGCGCCGACTCCATTGCCGCCTTCGCCCACGCCATCGCGGACGTTCCCCACCTGCTGTGGGACGGCGCCGGCGACAATCCCTATTTCGCCTTTCTGGGCCTTGCCGACGCCATCGTCGTCACCGAGGATTCGGTCAACATGGTCACCGAGGCGGCGGGCACCGGCAAGCCGGTCTATGTGCAGGCGCTGCCGGGCCGCTCAGCCAGGCTCGCCCGCTTCCACCGCCTGATGCAGGAACGCGGCGCGACTCGTCCGTTCGAAGGCCGCCTTGAGTCGTGGAGCTACGTCCCCATCAACGACACCGAGATGGTGGCCTCCGCCATCCGCCGCGCGCTCAGCCTTGAAACCAAAGGCTAAATCGCCGCTCACAAGGGCGTGGCTTGCGATTGATAAGCCTTGCGCTTACCTCTTGTCCTCCATTTTGCAGGTGAGAGACGAAGCGCCATGGCCACCCGCCACGCCAAACTGATCATCATCGGCTCGGGCCCCGCCGGCTACACCGCGGGCATCTACGCCGCGCGCGCCATGCTGAAGCCGCTGCTCATCCAGGGCATCCACGCCGGCGGCCAGATGACCACCACCACCGACGTCGAGAACTATCCGGGCTTCGCCGACGTGATCCAGGGCCCGTGGCTGATGGAGCAGATGCGGCTCCAGGCCGAGCATGTCGGCACCGAGATGATCCACGACCACATCGTCGAGGCCGATCTCAAGCGCCGCCCGTTCTGGCTCAAAGGCGACAGCCATACCGAATACACCGCCGACGCACTGATCATCGCCACCGGCGCCAAGGCGCGCTATCTCGGGCTCCCCTCCGAGCATCGCTTTCTGGGCTATGGCGTCTCGGCCTGCGCCACCTGCGACGGCTTCTTCTATCGCGGCAAGAAGGTGATCGTGGTCGGCGGCGGCAACACCGCGGTCGAGGAGGCGCTCTATCTCGCCAATATCGCCAGCCAGGTGCTGCTGGTGCATCGCCGCGGCGTGCTCCGCTCCGAGAAGATCCTGCAAGAGCGGCTGTTCGCCAACAAGAAGATCGAGGTGATGTGGAACTACGAGCTCGACGAGGTGCTTGGCCACGACGATCCGCCTCGGCGTGACCGGCGCCGCGCTCAAGAGCACGCTCACCGGCGAGATCGTCAAGCTCCCGATCGACGGCATCTTCATCGCCATCGGGCATGAGCCGCAGAGCGAGCTGTTCAAGGGCCAGCTCGACATGAAGCCGTCCGGCTACATCCTCACCAAGCCGCACTCGACCGCGACCAACATCCCCGGCGTCTATGCCGCCGGCGACGTGGCCGACGACGTCTACCGCCAGGCCGTGACCGCCGCGGGGCTCGGCTGCATGGCCGCGCTCGAGGCCGAGAAGCATCTCGCCGGCATCGACTACGCTCGCCGAAGCCGCCGAGTAGCGCCGCTTCGTCATTTCGGCCAAGCCATGATCGGCACGGCGCTGATCGAATTGGCCGGCGAGCCGTCGATCAGCTTGGCGCTGATCGCGAGATAGACCAGCGTATTCCGCTTCAGGTCGGGAATCCGGTAGATCCGCGTCTTCTTGAAGAAGATGCTGGTCTTCTCGCTGAACGCCTCCTCGCTTTCGGGCAAGGTCGAGAGATCGACGGCGATCGGGCCCATCTGGCGGCAGGTCACCGAGAAGTTCGACGGATCTTCGTTGAGGCCCAAGCGGCTGGCCCCAGCCTCCCTTCCGCGCCTGCGAGATGTAGCAGGTGACGCCCGGCACTTTCGGATCGTCGAACTGGCTGACGCAGACTTTGTCGCTCGGCGACAGCATCCGGAATGTGGTGCTGACGCATTCGAGGTCGTCGGCCTTGGCTGGGCTGGTCGCGGCGAGCACGAGCACGGTCGAACACAACGTCAACGTTTGCCCGCAAGCCTGGAGAACGATTCGCATTTTGGGTCTGCCTCTTCACGGAGTGAACACGGAAACTCGGCATCGGAAACGTATGGTTCAAGACCGGAAGAACCAGAGGCCGGCCGAACATCTCTCGCTTCTGCTCGGCCGAGCGTTGCAGCCCGCATTGCCCCGCAAGGCTCGGCTGAGCCCCCGGCGTGCATGAGTTCGCCAAGCATAACGGAGGCTTGCGGCGCTGCGGTGAGTGACAGCTTGCACTGAGACCGCCGCCGTCATCGCGCGGCCCATCGCAACTTTTCGTTCGAGCGCGCGGTGACTTTTCGGCCGCTGAAACGTTAAGGTTACAGGTCAGCCGAAGGCTGGTCTCCCCCTGCTCAACCCCAAGAGGCCGTACCATGACCGAGTCCACCCCTGCGAAGATGGCCGCCGACACGCGCGCGCGCATATCGCAAGACCAGCCAGGAATTCGAGCAGTTCGCGCAAGACGGGCAAATGCCCGAAGCGGTGCGGGTGATTGCCGAGAAGAACATCGCCCAAACCCGCGAGCTCTATGAGCGCTCGAAGGACGCCTTCGACAAAATTCTGGAGAGCTGGGAAAAGACCTTCGACGCCGCCGGCCAGGGCGCCGTCGCGCTCAATCGGAAATTGGTCGACATCACCCAGCGGAACATCAATTCCGGCTTCGAGTTCGCCAAGAGCCTGATCGGCGCCAAGAGCGTCGCCGAGACGGTCGAATTGCATTCGACCTACTGGCAGAAGCAGCTCAGCACGCTGAAGGCTCAAGCCGACGAGATGCGCGAGTTGTCGACGCGCGTCACCGCCGACGTGATCGAGCCGGTCAAGGCGCAGGTGAAGCGCGGCATCGACCAGATCGAGAGGGCGAGCTAGCGCAACTCGCTGCGGCATCGCGCACCGTGAATCGAAAGAAAGGGCCAGCCTGAACCGGCCCTTTCTCATTCGCGTAGCTCGCTAGGCGCTGGCGCCAACGCGGAACACCGCGCCCGCCACCGAGCGCGGCCGCTCTCGCACCTGTCCGCCGTCATTGCCAGACTTCACGATCCATTGGCCGCTGGCGGCTCGCCCGGTGATCATGCCGACATGGTGCGACCACACCACCACCGCGCCCACTTGCGGGCCCGACGGACGCCCCCAATTGGCCCAGTTCCGGGCGAGGTTCAGCTCGGGTCCGCCGCCCTTCTGCGTCCGCATCCACCAGCCGCACCAGCGCGCTGGGCGCGGCCCACCCTCGCCGATCCCGATGCCTTGACCTGAAGCTGGGCATGATGCTTTCCCGGACGACTTATGCGCGTAGGATTTCCGCGGCGACTTGTGCGCGTAGGATTTGCGGGTGTGGTGCTGAGCGTAAGTCCCCCGGTGATGCTGGGCGTAGGATTTCTGCCCGGACCGCGAATAGGAGTCTGGTGGCTGGGTCCGTGCCTCGGCCAGGATCGAGCGGCAGAGAGACCGCCGCGCCGAACAGCGCGCAGGCAAAGGCAATGATACGCACTCCAAACATGATGCATGCTCCGATTTTGTTTTTGGGGAGGAAGAGGCCGGCGAAGGTTCAAGCCGGCCAGAGCGCGCTTCGCGCGCACCAGGTAAGTGACGGAAAAACCTGACGAAAGATCGGCTGGCGCGTGGCCTCGGCTAGGCCATTCAGAGGCGATCCGGCCTGCGCGGGCGAAAAAGCGGCGACTTCGCGGGCGGAAAAAGGACAACGCGCCGCGTGTGGGCGGCTCCACCTGCAACATCGCAAACAGGGTCAAATCCCACCCTTCCCGTCAATGGGCGGTTAGCGCGTCCGCCCCACACTTCCGCGCCCAGCTTATTGGCTCGGACATAGGGAGACCATGACGATGCTGGAGCATACCGACCGATGGGAGCTGGACGTCATTCCGCCTCTCAACTCGCTCACCATCACTTTGGACGTCAGCCCGCCGGAACTCGAACTGGCGGTCGCCACCAGCGGCGCCTCCCTGTGTACCGCGATGATGAGAGCGATCGTCGCCGCCATGGTGGTCGACGCGGCCTGGGCCGCGCGTCATTAGCGGTTGCGTCAGCCGCGCGACAGCCTGCCGCTTGTTGGCCCTGACATGGCTGCGATAGCGGCGAACCACCCGCTCCATCGATGCCGCCCGCGGCTAGACTGCCGGCCGCCTCGGCGAAGGCGAAGCCCTTCTCGGCGATCATGCGCTGCGCCTCGAGCTGGCCGGCAGGCCCGCCGAGAGCGAGCTTCATCATCCGCAAGCCCATGACTTCCTGCGTCTCCTGACAGAGACGCGCGGAGTCCGCCGCGAATTTCATCCAGGCTGTGAACATGAGAATCCCCCCCTGCAAATCGCCCGGCCGCGCGCACGCGGCCGGGTCGCTGGGGACGATTATAGACGGTTTTGGAGCTAGCGGCGCGCGCTCGAGAACATTCCGAACAGGAAGCCGACGCCAGCGACGATCGCCAGCGTGCTCAGCGGGTAACGCCGCATGGCCGCGCCGGCGTCCTGCATGGCGTCGACCGCCATGTCCTGGGCGCGGCCGAATTGCTGCCCGGCGCGGCGCGACACGTCGCCGGCGAACTCGCTGACGTCGTCGCCGATCGACTTGGCGGTGTCGGCGGCCGACTTCGCGGCCTCGGCGGCCTGGCGGCCTGCGGGGGAATTGGCGGCTTGGCGGTAGGCTTGGTTGGCAGTCGTCATCTCACTGTCCTTCTCTTGTCTTGTCGTGGGCCAGCAAGGCGCGGGACCAGGTTGGATGTGTGATGACAGAACTTGCGCCGCCGCCAAACGTTCCGCGGCGCGATTCAGGCGCCGCGCGCCAAGAGCGCGCGGCGGAATGGCGACGCGGCTAAGGCTGGTCAGTGCTTGGCCTGTGCGGCGTCCCACTCCGCGGTCGCGTTGGTCAGCATCGCGTCGAAGCTGCCGTCGGTCGTCATCTCGGTAATGGCCTGGCCGAACTTGTCGGCCAGCGCGCGTGCAGGGCGACTTCTTGGAGAAGGCGACGAACATCTCGGCGGTGAGCAGCGCCTGGTCCAGCACCTCGACCTTGTCCTTCACCCCGTCCTTGGCGGCTTCGGCGACACCCGGATAGTAGCCGGCGATCAAATAGTCGGCCTTGCCTGACAACAGATCCTTGAACGCGTCGTCGATGCCGTCGGCGCGGGCGACATCGAGCTTGTCCTTGATGAAGGCGTCGAAATCGGTGCCGTAGCTCTCGCCCTGATTGGTGACGCCCTTCTTGCCGATCAGATCGTCCTGACCCTTGAACGGGAACGCCTTGCCCTTGGCGACGAAGATCGCCACGTCGTCAAACATGAAGGCGGGCTGGACATAATCGAGATATTTGGCCCGCTCGTCGTTGTAGTAGATGCCGAAGATCATGTCGGCCTTGCCGTCGCGCGCCGCCGCCTGGGCGTCGGCCCAATTCCCCATGAATTTCGATTCGAGCGGGACGTTGAGCTTCTTGGCGATGGTCTCGACCAGCATCGGCGCGGCGCCGACGAGAGCGTCGCCTTGCTTGAAAGCGATCGCCGGATATTGCGGATGGCCGGTCGCAATGATCTTGGCGCAATCGTCGGCGGCGAAGGCGGCGGTGCTCGTGAGCGCCAGGGCCACGAACACGCTCAAGCAGAGAAATCTCTTCATGATCAGAATTCCTTGTTCTCGATCGGAGTGGAGCAACGGCAGGGACGCCGGCTGGAGACAGCCGCTCGAGGAGGCTCTACCGCCCTTTCATCTGCGCCTTGATCTTATCCACGTCCGCTTGCGTGACCTTTCCGGCCTGAACCAGCGCCTGCACGCAAGCCGGCGACAAAGACGGCCCCGCTTTCTTCATGCACAGATTCAGGGCCGAGGTTTGCAGCCCGTAATCGCCGCAGAATTTCTTGTAGTCGTTGGCGCAATTGTTCTGCATGCCCTTGGTGATGGTGCCCGCCTGCGCCAAGGCCGCCGACGGCAGGGCCAAGACGAGAAAGATGGTGGCTGCTGCGCGATTGCATGTCATCCGGGAGATCCCTCTTTATCCGAAGGGAGGTTCTAGCACGCTTCGCCGATCTGGACACCGCAAACGGGGACGAGCTTCGGGCCAAATGCGCGCATTTGCCACGCCAAACACCCTCCTTCCGGCCCAAAAATGCAGTAGGTTAGCGCCCATAGAGGAGCGGGCTTGGCTCGCATTGCAACCAGCAGGCCTTGAGAGGACGCCATGGCAGAGAACCCTTCGTTCGAGATACCGCCGGAATTGCGCGATTTGGCCGAGAAGAATGTCGAGCAGGCGCGCGCGGCCTACGGCCAGTTCATGGACTTCCTGACCCAAGCCATGGGCGCCTGGGCAAGCGCCCCGGGCGGCGCCGAGATGAGCGGCTTCAGGGCCGCGCAGGAGCGGGCCATCGCCTTTGCCAAGGAGAACGCCGAGCGCTCCTTCGCGCTGGCCAGCGAACTCGCCCGCGCCAAGGACGTGCAGGAAGTGCTGACGCTGCAGAGCCGCTACGCGCAGACGCAGATGCAGACCTTCGGCATTCAGGCCCAGCAGCTCGCCTGGCTGATGGCCGACGCGATGCGCAACATGCAGTCCAAGAGCTGACGGCTGCCGACGCGCTACGCGGCCTTGGCGTAGTAGGACTTGAGCCCGTTCATCACCTTCTGCTTGTCGAACTCGGCGCCCATGTCGAGCATGGCGTCGGCGAAGCGGCTGGCGATCTCGCCGATCTGCTCCGGGACTGAGCTGATTGAGAATGCCGATGCGCACCTGCACCGGCTCCGACAGCGTCGGCCAGATGCCGAAGCCCGTCGCGCGCGCGCCCTGCACCAGCTCCTTCTCCTTGCCCTTGAGCTTGCCCGGCAGGTTGAGCACGATCAGGCTGGTCATGTTCGAGGTGACGTCGCAGCCCATGGCCTCGACCGCCTGGCGCAGCGCCTTCTCGTGATAGGCGTAGTCGGTGGCCTTGCGGCGGCGGCCATAGCCGAGAATGATGCGCAGCGCCTCGTGGAAGGCGGCCACCGCGTAGCAGGAATGCGTCTGGTGATAGCCGGGCGTCTCGACGTCCTTGCCGTCGATGATGCCCCAATGGCGCGCGTCGAGGATCGGGTGGTGCACATAGGTGCGGCAGCCGCGCTTCTTGACCATCTCGATCGCCTTGTCGGTGAAGCTGACCGGCGCGTAGGTCAGCGGCAGCGACAGCACGCCCTTCTGCGGACACGACGCCCAGGCCACCACGCCCGGATAGTCGTCGATGTTGAAATCGGCGACGCCGAGGCTCGACACGGCATCGACAGATGCCCATCACGCCATGCTTCACGCAGGCGTCGCTGAAGCCCTTGACGTCGTTGATGCGCCCCGAGCCGGTCTCCCAATGGGCCATGAACGCCCACATCGGCTTGTGCTCGGCCAGCGCCTTGTCGACGATCGCGCCCGTCGACCGACTGGCCGTGCGGCGTCTCGACGATGATCACGCTTTTCGGCTTCGGATTGAGCGAGTCCGCCGCCAGCTCCTCGGCGGTCGACGCCTTCATGCGGATGGTGAGGCTGTCGATGCCGGAGAACGTGCCGTTCGGGAACACCACCACCTTGTCGCCCGGCAGGATCAGGGACAGCACGCAATCGAGCCCCGAGAAGCCCGTGCCGGCCACGCCATAGGTATAGACGTTCTTGGTGCCCCACAGCTCGCGCAGCATCAGCTTGGCCTCGATCATGCCGCGCAGCACGTCCTTCTGCATGTGATCGGCGACGCCGGTCTTGGCGAAGCGCTCGAGCACGCGCGGGTCGGTGTTCCCCGGCCCTGGGCCGGCGGCAAGCGTTTCGGGGATTTCAAGCGGCGGAAAGATCTTCGTCATGGGAACACCCTCTAGCGGCTAAGTGACATCGCACAAAGAAGCGGCACAATCGTCTAACCGGCCAGACGCGCTGCGGCAAGACCGGCAACACATGGTCTATGGACCTTTTCAAGAATGCCGCGCGGCAAGAGCATTGCCGGGGCCAGAAAAGAAGAAGCCCCGTACGGGGGGATCGGGGCTTCTTCCAGAGAGTTCCCTGCGGGGGCGGTGATGGAGAGGGAACACCATCACCGTCAAACAACTCTACGCCTGCGCCAGAGAAGAGTGGGGACTTTTTTATGAAAATGGTTAAGGTTAACAGTGTCAAACAAGTAGGCCGGCCTCAAAGGCCTTTGAGGGAACGCGAAAAACTCCATGTTAGACAAGCATTTGGGCTGCGCGGCGGTCCTCGCCGCGTTCTTCGGTGTCATGGGCGGTATTGCCGAAGCGGCCCCTTGCGGCAACACCAGCGCCGGGTTCGAGGCCTGGAAGAGAGTCTTCGCCGGAGAGGCCCAGGGTCGACGGCGTCGGGCCCTCAGGCCATCGCCGCGCTGATGGCCACCAACTATTCGGTCGGCACCATCCGGGCCGACCGGGGCCAACACAGCTTCAAGCTGAGCCTCGATCAATTCATGGCCAAGCGCGGCGGTCCCGCCATCGCGGCGCAAGGCAAAGGCAAGAAGGCCGCCAACGCCGCCTTGTTCGCCTCGCTCGAGAAGCGCTATGGCGTGCCGCCCGGCCCATTGATCGCCATCTGGGGCATGGAGACGGCGTTCGGCAGTTTCATGGGCAACCAGCCCACCCTCTCCGCCGTCGCCACGCTGGCCTATGACTGCCGCCGGCCGGAATATTTCACCGACCAACTCTATGCCGGCGCTGCAGCTCGTCGATCGCGGCGTCCTCACCGGTCGGAACCCGCGGCGCCATGCATGGCGAGGTCGGGCAGACGCAATTCCTGCCCAAGAGCATTTTGCTCTACGGCGTCGACGGCGACGGCAACGGCGTGATCAATCTCAACACGAAAGCAGACGCCCTCGCCTCCACCGCCAATTTTCTCAAAGGCCACGGCTGGGTCAGGGGTGCGGGCTATCAGCCTGGCGAGCCCAATTTTGCCGCCATCCAGGGCTGGAACGCCGCCGGCGTCTATCAGCAATCGATCGCCATCATCGGCAAGCGCATCGATGGCGGCCAATAGGGGCGCCTTGCCACCACCTAAGGCCTCGTCTGAGCGGCAAATCTGGGCTACCTGCTAACGCGTGACGCGAAGCACCGACCCGCAAACCACCGACGACCGCAAATCGTCGCGCCAGCTCGCCCAGGCCCTCGGCAAGCTGGTCGCGCTTGCGCTGGTCGTGATCGCCGTGCTCCTCGTCGAGCGCTATTGCCGGGTCGAGATTCCGCCCTTCGGCCCCGGCGCGAAGATCGTATCGATTGACGGCGACTCGCTCACGGCCGCCAACGGCGCGGACTATCGCCTGTTCGGCATCGACGCGCCGGAGCTGCAGCAGAGCTGCAACGAGGCCAACGGCAAGCCGTGGCTATGCGGTCGTGCCGCCAAGGCCAAGCTGACCACCCTCATCAAAGGCGGCAATGTGGCGTGCGAAGCGCGCGCAACCGACCGCTTCGGCCGCATCGTGGCGGTGTGCAGCGCCGAAGGCGTGCCGGATCTCGGCGAAGCCATGGTGCGCGACGGCTATGCCATCGATCTCGGCGGCGCCGCCGGCAATCCCTACGCGGCAGCCGAAGCGGAAGCGCAAGCCGCCAAGCGCGGCATCTGGCGCGGGACGTTTCAGCGCCCGTCTGACTGGCGCCAGGCCAACCCGCGCTCCGACGCCAAGGATTGACAGCCGGAGGAGATCGCCGATGCCCGGAAAGCGCGTGCAATTCGATGACGACACTTGGGCTGCGATCGACGCCGTGGCGCGCGGGCGATCCAAGAGCTTTCAAGAGCTCGCCGACGAAGCGTTCAAAGACTTGCTGAAAAAATACCGTCAGCCGGTCGGGCTAAAGGCCGCGCTCAAAGAGAGCGTCGGCGGGAAAGCAAAATCCTGAATCCGGAACGGCGACGGCCGCGATCAGCGATCGCACAGGCCGATAAACTCGAACCGCATCTCGCGGCAAAGATAGCGCGCGTCGTCCTCGCTATCGGCCTCGATGATGACTCGCACCGTGCCATCGAGGGCACAGAAGCGCACGCCGGCCGGAACGGCACGCCTGCGAACGCGCATCACGCCGATGCTCAGCTCTGTCGCAACCCTTGCCATGGCCTGGCAACGCCCTCTGCGGTTTAGAGTTCCTATTATGTTCTTCCATGATTCGCCCCCTCCCCGCAAGCCCCCGGGCGGTAGCGCGGCCGGAATCCGACCGTGCTAGGGTCGGTCATGTCGGAATTCGATCTCGGCCTGTCGGTTGCGCTCGGCGTGGGTCTCGCCGCGGCCACCGGGCTGCGCTTGTTCCTGCCCATGCTGGTGGTGAGCGTGGCCGCCTATACCGGTCACCTTCCCCTGAGCGACAATTTCGCCTGGCTCGCGACGCTGCCGGCCGTGATCCTGCTCTCGGTGGCGGCGCTGGTTGAGATTCTCGCCTATTACATTCCCGGCGTCGACAATCTGCTCGACACCTTGGCGACACCAGCCGCCTTCGTCGCCGGCACGGTCGTCGCGGCGGCCGTCATCACCGACCTTCCGCCGATGGTGAAATGGGCGGCGGCGATCATCGCCGGCGGCGGCATCGCCGGATTGACGCAAACCACCACGGCGGTGCTTCGAGCGAAATCCACCATGTTCACCGGCACCCTCGGCAATCCGGTGATCGCCACGACCGAACTCGGTGGATCGCTCTTGGTGTCGCTGATGGCGCTGGCGGCGCCGCTCTTTACGCTGCTGGTGATCGTCGTGCTGTTATGGCTGGCGTTTCGTTGGCTTCGCCAGATTTCGCGCCGGCCAAGCCCGTCATGACCCGCAATCCCTGGAAGTCCATCGCCATCGCTCTGGCGCTGCTCCTCGCAATCGTCCTGATCGCCGCCGCGCTGGTGGTGACCGACGTGATGAAGCTTGGATTCGACCTGCTCTGACAGCCGGCCAAGCTTGCAGCATAATGGCCAACGTCGATTCGGCGTCTCAGCCGCGGCGGCCGGGGGAGTCTTTGCCATGGGCTTGGAGGACATTGCTGCGCTGATCATCCGCGTGACGATCGGCTTGCTGTTCGTGGTCAGCGCCTATGCGTGCAGCAAGGACGCGGGCGCGCGACAGGGCGCCATGGCCGACACCGCGCTGGTATTCCCGTCGCGGCCCGAGCTGTTCACCTTGGCCGGGGTCCTCCTGATGTTGCTTGGCGGCTTGTCGGTGCTGCTCGGGATTTTCCCCCGGCTCGGGGCGCTGGCGCTGACGCTGTTTCTCATTCCGGCGGCCATGATCCATTTCCGCAAGGCGCGCCAGGCCGCCGCCCTGAAGGATGCCATCCTTGCCGGGCCCGCGGCGAAGTCGAGCGGGGCCCGACAATCCATTACCGCGCTCGGCGAGTCCGCAGTGCTCGGCAATTTCACCTCGGCGCTGAAGAACCTGACCTTGATGCCGCTGACCCTCTATATCGCGCTCGCCGGCGCCGAGCCGATGCTGATCGGCTTCGGGCCCGATGGGCAGTTGCAGGGTCTCCTCACCCGGCTGTGAGCCCGGGCCCCCGAACCTAAGCCGCCTTGGCGCCGCGGCTTGCCAGCACGTTATCGGCCGCCTTGCCCGTCAACTCGGCCAAATGATCGAATTTGGCGTGGAAGGTGCCAACCCCGGCCGTCGCCGAGCGCAGCTCCACGATCAGGTTCTGGATTTCCGACTCGGGGATCCGCGCCTCGACCACGTCCCAGCCGGGCCAGCTCGGCCGCGCGTCGAAACCGAGAATCTGCCCGCGCCGCGACGACACGATTGAGTTGACCTTGGCCGTGGCCTCCGACGGCGCCGCGATCTCGACCGCCATCACCGGCTCGAGCAGCACGGGCGAGCATTGCGGCATGCCTTCGCTCATGGCGATGCGGCCGGCCTGGCGGAACGCCATGTCGGAGGAATCGACCGAGTGGTAGGAGCCGTCGATGAGGCAGACCGCGACATCGACCACCTGAAAGCCGAGCGGCCCGGAGTTGAGATAGTCGCGCACCCCGATCTCAACCGAGGGGATGTAGTTCTTGGGCACCACCCCGCCGGTAATCTTGTCGGAGAATTGGAAGCCCCCGCCCCGCGGCTGCGGCGCGATGGTGACCACCACGTCGCCGAACTGGCCGTGCCCGCCGGATTGCTTCTTGTGGCGGCCGCGCACTTCGGCTGATTTGCGGATGGTCTCCTTATAGGGGATCTGGCGCGGGCGCGTCGACGCGTCGATGCCGTATTTGCGCACCAGCCGCTCGAGCGCCACCCGCAAATGCATATCGCCCTGCCCCCACAGCACCATCTCGCCCATGTCCTGGCTGTGGGTGAGCGAGATCGAGGGATCTTCCTCGATGATCTTGGCGATGGCCGCGGTGAGCTTGACCTCGTCCTTTTTCTCCTTGGCGGCGATGGCCATGCCGAACACGGGTGTAGCGATCGGCGCGGTCTCGATCGCGATCTTTTTGCCCTTCTCCTGATTGAGCGTGTCGCCGGTTTTAGTGGTGTCGAGGCGGCCAAACGCGACGGTCTCGCCGGCGATCGCCTCGCCGCGCTTGATCGGCTCCTGGCCCATGACATTGAACACGCCCGAGATGCGCTCCTCGTCGGCGCCGCCATAGACCGTGGTGCCGTCGGCGAAGATCCCGGTCAGCACGCGCGCCAGCGACAGCTTGCCGCCATGCGCGGTGTGGAAGGTCTTGGCCACGAACGCGCAAGTCGGCGCCTTGGCGACCCCAAGCCGCTCAGCAGTCGTTTGCACAAAAGGGGCTTCGTGCCTCAACGCCTTCAGTAGACGAAAGATGCCGTGGCCGTTCTCCGCCGAGCCGAGCAACACCGGACAGATCACTCCCTCGCGCAATTCCTTGGAGAGATCGTCGAACACTTTGTCGCGTGGCGGCGGCACGTCTTCGAGCAATTGCTCCATCAGCTCATCGTCATAATCGGCGAGCTTCTCCAGCATGGAGAAGCGGGCTTCCTTTTCGCGCTCGGCGAGCGTGGCGGGAATGTCGATCACCTCGCTCGGGGCGTGCTCGCGATAGACATGAGCGCGCTCGAGCGCGAGATCGATGAAGCCGGTGACGATGTCGTTCTCCCAGATCGGGATCTGGCGCAGGACCAGCGGCTTGGTCGAGGCCGGCTGAAGCATCGGCACGATATCGCGCACGCGAGCCTCGGCCTTGTCGATCTTGTTGATGAACAGGAAATGCGGGATGCCGCGATCTTCGAGCTGCTTGAGGATCAATTGCAGTGCCGGGACCTTCTTCTCGTCGGATTCGCACACCACCACCGCGGCGTCGCAGGCGGTGAGCGCGTTGGCGGCGTCGGCCTGAAATTCGATCGAGCCGGGACAATCGAGGAAGGTGAAGGTGTCGCCGAGGAACTCGACGGTGGCGGCATTGAGCTCGACGCTCATGCCGTGATGGCGGGCTTCCTCGGAGGAATTGCCCACCGTATTCCCGCCGGCGGTCGATCCCTGCCGGGTGACGCCGCCGGTGCGCGCCAGAATGGCCTCGAGAAGCGTGGTTTTTCCGCTGAGATAGGGGCCAACCAGTGCGATGCAGCGGGCGCTGCGGGCTGGCTGGCCCTGCGCTTGGCCCATGGACTCCTCCCTTAGCGGTTATCAGCCGCTCGGGAAGGCTCCTGACGCACCCACCCGCGCAAGCCTTAATGACACCATCGTGTCAAGAGGAACGGCCTCTGGCAAGAGGCCCGATTCGGGACACCGGGCCAAAGCGGGATAGAACCGAACGCCACCATCTTGAACTTGGCGTCCGCCGCCTTAGCCGCCGGCTCCAAACTCCCCGGTGCCTGAGTTCAACACCCGGAGCTGTCGCTCTGGGCCAATCCAGTTTCCTCCTGCTTCTCAGCACACTTAGCCGGCACGCGCTCTACGCCCATGGCTGTTCCGATCCGGTTCCTGTGCCATTATGCCGGCGAATTGGCCGGAGGAGTTGCCATGCGTCTGCTTTGTGCCTGTGCGATCGCGGCTGCGCTTTCGCTCCTGCCTTTTGGCATCGACGGCGGCGGCGCCTCGTTGCAAGCCAAGATCGTGTGCGGCAATTTCGGCCAAGGGTTCACCTGCAAGAGCGACTCCGGGCCCGGGCAGCAATACGGCAAGAATGCCATACCGGGCGCCCCGCCGCAGGCGCCCGAGCCATCCCCGCCCGCAGCGATGCCCGAGGGGAGCTGGCAGGGCCGCGCCCGCCGAGTTCGGCCAAGGCGCGGCGGGGCCGGCGCCCGACCCGACGGCCTGCCAGCACGGCATGGTCGGCACGCCGCCCGACAATTGCCGCTGCCCGACGAACTCCGAATTATTGGGCGGCAATTGCGTGCATTACACCGCGTCGGCCTGCAGCAACGGGCTGGCCGCCGATGGCCTGCCCCAAGCCTGCCGTGGCGCCGAGGAGAAGCTCTCCTGCACCTTGCGCCAGGACGGCCTGAAGGACTGCTGCTGCGTGACCTACGACAAGTTCTAGGGCCGAACCGCCGGTCAGTCACCGAAAGCCCACCCTATAGCACAAGGGCGGTCCCTAGCCCTGCCAGCAACGTCACGATCGTGGCGATGAGTAGCGGCCTGCCGAACTCCCGACCGGCAATCACAAACGCCAAGCCGCATTTCACTATCGTATTGGACACCGCCGCGATCACGATGGCGATCACCGCGACGCGGGCTTCTCCGCTCTTGGCAAATTCCGACATCGACAGTGTGATGGCGTCGACATCGGTCAAGCCGGCGATGCCCGCCACGGCATAGAGGCCGCTCGGCGGAAAATGCTCCTGCACGATCTTGACCGCGAGCAAGACCACGGCAAACAGCGCACCGAACTTCGCCGCCGACCACAGGCTGAACGGGTTTCGCACGGACACGCCCTTCTTGCCGGCCCCGCTGTCCACCCCGCCGCCGCGATAATAGAGAACGCCCGCGAACGCACAGGCCGCCAACGCCATGACCGCGAACGGTGCGACCACGTAGGGCAGCAATGTGCGGTTCACCACTGCCACCAGCAAGATGACCCGCACGAACATCACCGCCCAGGCGAGCAGGATGCCGCAAATGAGCGCCGCCGATTTTTTCGGCCGGTCGCGGCCTTCTTGCGCGAACGACAAGGTGACCGCGGTCGACGACACGAGACCGCCCGCCAATCCGGTGAGCGCCGTGCCGCGCGCCGGCCCGAGCAGGCGCGTCAGCACATAACCGACCAGCGACAGGCTCGAGATCAGAATCACCAGCAGCCACAATTTGTAGGGGTTGAGCGCGCCCCACGGGTCGATCGGCTGGTCGGGCAGGAGCGGCAGCGCGATGAAACTCGCGATCAACAACGTCAGCCCCGCATAGACATCGTCCCAGCCGAGCCGGTCGACGAAGCCATGCAGCGGCCGCTTATAGGCGAGCACGGCAGCGGTAATCACGCCGAGACCGACGGCCAGCGCCGAGAAGCCGAGCGTCACCATGGCTCCGAGCACAAACACCACCACCGCCGCGACTTCGGTAGTGAGCCCGGTGGATTCAGGGTCCGAACGCGCGGCGACAACATAGCCCGCCACTACGAAGGCGCCGACGATCAGAAGCCCGGCCGCCAGCACCCAAGGCGATGAGGTTTCATGCGACAACCAACCCGCTGCCGCGCCGAACAAGGCGATCAGGGTGAAGGTGCGCAGGCCCGCGATGCCGCGCACCTCGTGCTCTTCCTCTTTGCGCTTTTCGCGCTCGATGCCGATCAGCGCCCCGAGCAGAAGGGCGGTGGCGAAGTTGAGCGCGAGTTTGAGCAGCTCCTGATAGTCCATCGCCTCGGGCTCCTTGCGGGCAACCTTGCTCAGCGCGGCGCGCTTGACCAACCGGGATAAACGTCCTTGCCACCGGGATTAGTGTGAAACTTGCTGCCATAACCCCGATAACGTACTTGCCGCCCGGATTGGTGTGAAACTTGCCGATGTCGCCGCCGTAGGGGATGTACTTGCCACCCGGATTGGTGCCTCCTTTCAAAGCGCTGTCCCCGGCCGCCGGGAGCGGCAAGAGCGAAGCGCCAGCGATGGCGCCGATCAGGGCAATTTTGCGAAGCATTTCGTCCCTTTGACTGTGGGCGCCGGGCCTTGAGCCGCTTGGTCCTATTGTGGCTTACGCGCATCAACAATGCGCAGCAGATGAGACGCCAGCATCACCATTTCCTGGGCCTCTTTCGGATCAGTGATGCTTACAGTCCGATGCGAGTGCGGGTTCTTGTAGGAACCAATTGCACCAGCGAACAAATGTGCAAGCGCTTCACGTTCGGCCTCTGGCTGATTTTGGTCCGCAAGCGGTCCTTTGCACTTATCAAATGCCTTTCGCATCAGTGGTACGCCAATATCTGAAGGACTACATTTCGCGGCATTGCGGACAGCTTCCTCCACCGCCTTAAACGCCGCAAACACGGCCTCATCCAAATCTCCGCGAGCAAGTAACAGCCACACTTTGTCAGCGATCAAGGGATGAAGCATCTGCTTGGGAAACGCCGCCGCTTCTTTGAAGCCTTGAAAAGAGTCGTTCTCAACGAGCGCTCTAGCGCGGCGGCTCAAAACCATCCATCCGTTTTGACCGTTCGACCCCGGTGCTGGAACGATCAACCCAGTTACGAGCAACCAATTCCAAGCCTCGGCTAAAGCCAGCTCGATCTCCGCTTCATGCTTCCGGTAAGTCGATGGGACAGGTGTCGCCACACTGCCACCAAGATAGGTAGAGGCGGAGTTTCCCGGGTGAAACATTCCATTTTGTTGGTTGCTCCGCGCAAGCTTTAGCAGCGTGCCACCCAATTCTTCCGGAGCCAACGCGATTAACACCTCAACGTCCGGTATTATGGATTGGAGCGTGGTCAACGGATTTCTTTCACTATAATGTCAAGCCGCTTGGTCCTTGCGGTGCTCGGGGTAGAGCGTCACCAGGGCGTTCGGCGTCGCCGGCGCCACGCCCCGCTCGGTGATGAAGCCGGTGATCAGCCGCGCCGGTGTGACGTCGAAGCCGTAATTGGCGGCGTGCGTCCCCGGCGGCGCGATCTCGACACTGGCGAGACTGCCATCCGGCAGGCGCCCGGTCATGCGGGTAACCTCGTCCCCGCCCCGCTCCTCGATGGGAATGGCGCTGCCGTCCGTCAGGACTCCAATCGATGGTCGTCCCCGGCAACGCCACGAGGAACGGCACGCCATTGTCGCGCGCCGCGAGCGCCTTCAGATAGGTGCCGATCTTGTTGGCGACATCGCCGTTGGCCGTGGTGCGGTCGGTGCCGACGATGCAGAGATCGACCAGCTTCTTCTGCATGAGATGTCCGCCGGCATTGTCGGCAATCAGCGTATGCGGCACGCCATGCGCGCCGAGCTCGAACGCGGTGAGCGAGGCCCCCTGGTTGCGCGGCCTGGTCTCGTCCACCCAGACATGGACTTTGATGCCTTCGTCGTGAGCACGATAGATCGGCGCGAGTGCGGTACCCCAATCGACGCAAGCGAGCCAACCGGCATTGCAATGGGTCAGGATGTTGACCGTCTCGCCGCCCTTCTTCTCGGCATGCGCCTGGATCAGACCGAGCCCATGCTCGCCAATTCTGCGGTTGGTCTCAACGTCCTGGTCGCAGATTTCCGCGGCGCGCGCATAGGCGACGGCGACGCGCTCGTCGCGCGGCTGGTTGCGCACGGCCTTCTGCATCTCCTCGAGCGCCCAGCGGAGATTGATGGCGGTGGGGCGAGTGGCGGCGAGGATCGCGCAAGCCCGGTCCAGTGCTTCGTCGGACGCGTCGTTCCGAAGCGCGAGCGCCACGCCGTAAGCGGCCGTCGCCCCGATCAGCGGCGCGCCGCGCACCTGCATGGTGGCGATGGCTGTGGCCGCGTCATCGAGCGTGCGCAGCGTCACGGTCTCGAACACATGCGGCAGCTTGGTCTGGTCGATGATCTCGACCGTGTGTCCGTCCGGGTTGAGCCAGATGGTGCGGTAAGGCTTGCCGTCGATATTCATGGCCGTGCCATAGCACGGCCGCCTCATGAATGAGAGTCCTTGCCGCGCGTTCGGCGCTTAGGCGGCGCGTTCCTGCCCGCCCGACCGCGCCCTGGCCGAAAGCCATTTGCCGAACCCCGAGGGCGAGAGCGGCCGAGAGATCAGATAGCCCTGGATCTCGTCACAGCCCGACTTGGCCAGAAACTCGTAGGCTTCCTGCGTTTCCACGCCCTCGGCCACCACCCGATAGTTGAGTTCATGCGACATCGCGATCATGGCCCTCACCAGCTTCTGGTCGCGCTCCCGCTCGAGCCCGCCCATGAAGGACCGGTCAATCTTTATGACATCAGCCGGGATGTTCTGCAGATAGGCGAAGCTGCTGTAGCCGGTTCCGAAATCGTCGATGGCGCAGGTCACGCCGACGGCTCTGATATCGATGAGTTGCTCGAGCACGCGCGCCCGACGGCGGATCAGCGCGCCTTCGGTGAACTCCAGCTCGACCATGCTCGGAGACACCCCATGACGATCCAGCGCCTCGCGGAGACGCCAGGCGAAATCCTCTTCCTCGAGATTTGCGGCAAAGATGTTGATCGAGATGCCAAACTCGAACCCTGCCGATTTCCAGGCCGCCGCCTGGACCAGGGCAGTTTTCAGCACCCACTCGGTGACGGGGCGCGCCAGGGCGGTCTGCTCGACCAGAGGGATGAACTCGCTCGGACTGATGCTGCCGAGGCTCGGATGATGCCAGCGCAACAGGGCTTCTGCACTCACGCACGAGCCGGTCTTTACGTCAATGCGAGGCTGGTAGACGAGACTGAGCTGGTCTTGGGCGGCGAGCGCTTGGCGGATGCCGATCAGCAGGCTGAACCGGCGCTGGTGCTCTTTGTCCTTCAGCGGCGAGTGAAGTTCGACGCCGAGTTCGGCTTCGCGGGCGTCTAGCGCCGCACCATAAGCCTTGCGCAGCACGTCGAGCGCAGGCGTTTCGCCGAGGCGGAACGGCGCTATGCCCATGGTCGCATCGATGGCAACCGGGACGCCGCTCGATTCGACAAAGCCTTTAAGGCTCGATTGAATCATGGCCAAGGTCCGGTGCAGCGCGTGCTCATCGGGTTCACTCAGCACGGTCGCAAAGTCCGTCTTGCCGACGTGATAAAGTACTCTGCCCGCGCTGAGAAACGGCTAAATCGCCACCTTGGCGACCCTCATCAAATCGTCGACGAAGAACGGCCCGAGCACACGCTGGGCTTCCGCCAGCTGACGCCGATCGGCGAGATCGATCACCACGGCGACACGATCTTTGCCGGGATGATCGCGGGCGAGGTCTTCCAGATCCTCGATCAGCTGGTTCCGATTGGGCAGTCCGCTCACCGGATCGATGCGTCCGAACGCGTGGCGAAGCTCGATCTGCGCCATCACCATGGCCGCGAGATCCTTCAGCGCAATCAGCTCCCCTTCGGTCACGGTCCTCGGTTCGGGACCGACCACGCACATGGAGCCGAGCCCAAACCCTTCGCGCGTAATGAGCGGGGCCCCGGCGTAGAAGCGCATCCCGGCTTTGGCCAAGTCGCTGTCCCGATAGAAGTCCTCCTTCAAGATGTCCGGTAGGACGACCACATCGCGAGTGCTGGTGACCTGCGCGCAGGGAGCCTTGTGGCGGGGCAGCTGGGGCTCATCAACGCCGACGCGCGACTTGAACCACTGCCGATCCTTGTCGGTCAGCGAGATGGCGGAGATCGGCAGATTGAACAACCGGCTCGCCAAGCGCGTGATGCGATCGAAGGCTTCGCTCGGCGGCGTGTCCAGGAGACGGAGCTCACGCAAGGCGCGCAGCCGGTCTTCTTCGCATTGCGTCGGCATTGACCACCTCGCGGATATCGGCTCGCGCAGCGGTTGCGCTACGGATCGGAGGCAATCCTAAATGTCGAAGCTGAAGAACAGCTTGCGGGTTTGTCCGAAATGGTACCAACTTCGGTAACCTCTGGGATACCGCTCCGCCAAAAACGGCAGTGCCGCTAGCCTAATCGCCCTCGAACGACATCAGCGTGTGGCACTCAATGCCGAGCTTGGCGAGACGCGCCGAGCCGCCGAGATCGGGCAGGTCGATGACGAAGGTGGCGCCCACGACGTCGGCCTTGAGCTTCCGCAACAGCTTGACCGCGGCTTCGGCGGTGCCGCCGGTGGCGATCAGATCGTCGACCAGCAGCACGGGCTCGCCCGAGCTCACGGCGTCCTCATGGATCTCGATGACGTCGATGCCGTATTCGAGCTCGTAGTCCTGACCGATGGCCTTGGCCGGCAATTTGCCTTTCTTGCGGATCGGCACAAAGCCGCAGCGCAAGCGGTCGGCCACCGCGCCGCCCAGAATAAAGCCACGCGCCTCGATACCCGCCACCGACTGCACCCTGCGATCCAGGAACGGCCGCGCCAGCTGTTCGACGCAGGCCCTGAACCCGTTGGCATGGCCCAGCAGCGTGGTGATGTCGCGGAACATGATGCCCGGCTTGGGATAGTCGGGTATCGTGCGCACGAGGTCCTTGAGATCGAAATCGGCGCTCAAATTCATTCCTGGATCTCCGCAATGGCTCGAACCGCCGGGGCAAGCGCTCGAGCCTATAGTCGAACCGCAAGCGGCTGGCTAGTCGGCCGGCCGCTCATTCCGAAAGGGGGGCAATCCCATGGCCGACGGCTCGAACCTCGTCACCATTCGCGACATCGACATTCCGTTCTTCCGCATCGTCACGATCCTGATCAAATGGTCGATCGCCGCGATACCGGCGGCGATCATCGTCGCTATCCTGTACGCCGTGATCTTCGCCATCGTCGGCGGAGTCACGGTCGGCATTCTCGATTTCATCGGCGTCTCGGTGCCGGAACTGCCGGCGCCGCCGTTACCATAACCGGCTCGCGTCAGCCGTTGAGCACGCGCCCCGCCACCGCGTCGAGCTTCTTCAACAACGCGGGGTCGCGCGCCTCGGGCGCGGTGATGATCGCGGTGTCGAGCGCGCGGTCCGAGCCGATCGGACAGGGCTCGTGCAGCCGCGGAAAGTCGCGCGCGAGCCGCGCCACCAGCCGCGCCCCCTTCTCGGCATTGGCCATCAGCACCTTGATGATGTCCTGCACCGTCACCGCGTCATGGTCCGGATGCCAGCAGTCGAAATCGGTGACCATGGCCACCGTCGCGTAACAGAGCTCCGCTTCGCGGGCGAGCTTGGCCTCGGGCAGATTGGTCATGCCAATCACCGAATAGCCGAGGCCCTTATAGGTGAGGCTTTCCGCCAGGGTCGAGAATTGCGGGCCCTCGATGCAGACATAGGTGCCCTCGCGGGCGAACGAGATGCCCTCGGCCTCCGCTGCCTGGGCGAGGTGGATGCGCAAGCGCGGGCTGACCGGGTGCGCCATCGACACATGCGCCACGCAGCCGGTGCCGAAAAAGGAGCTGGCGCGATGGAAGGTGCGGTCGACGAATTGATCGACCAGCACGAACGTGCCGGGCGGCATATCCTCCTTGAACGACCCGCAGGCCGACAGCGAGACGAGGTCGGTGACCCCTGCCCGCTTCAGCACGTCGATATTGGCGCGGTAATTGATGTCGGTCGGCGACAGCCGGTGGCCCTTGTCGTGACGCGTCAGGAACACGACGGGGAGTCCGTCGATGTCGCCGATCCGCAGCGGCGCCGACGGCTCGCCCCACGGGCTGTCGATCCGCGTCTCGCGCACATTCTGGAGGCCCGGCAGGTCGTAGATGCCCGATCCGCCGATAACCCCCAACACCGCCTTGGTCATGATCCCCTCACGCCGCCGTCAATCGCCGATGCGGATGTAGAACACGGCATAGACCCAATGGCCATGATGCTCATCGTCAGGCTCGAAGCCGGGAGCGCGCGTGTTGAGCAGCCAGATCGGTCCCTGCTGGCCAAGACCAAGAGGCACGCCGTCGGCCGAGAGCGCGAGGATCCAGTCCGACGACTTGATGTCGTCCGGGTCGAGCCAGCCGGTATAGCCATTGAGAGCGACGAAGGTCGTCCTGACTTGCGCCGCCTCCAAATAACCGAGCACCTCTCGAAGCAATGGACCGCTGAAGGTGGCGGGTGCGTCGAACTCATTGGTCTTTACCGTCACCGTGCCTTGCGGCAGCGCCAGCAGCGTGGCCCGATCGAAGGCAAAGCCGTTCTTGAAGTCGGCCTTCTGCAACGCCAGCAGACTGTCGCGTTTGGCATCGAACGGGCCGCGATTGGTGTGCCCGATCAGCCCGCTGACGGTGAGCACCACCATGTCGCGCGGGGCCTGAGCCTCGTCGCCGGCAAAGGCAGGCAAGAGGCCAAACGCAAGCGTGAGTGCAAGCAGAGCGCGCTTCATGGCTGCTCCTTATACCCTATCGGACGAGCAGGCCTCTAGGCCGCGCGGGTCGGGTTGCGATGATGGAGATCGGCCCATACCGCGCGCTTGGCGAGATACATGATCACCAGAAACACGATGAGGAAGATCATCACCCGCGTGCCGGTCTTGTGGCGCTCCTCGAGCTTGGGCTCGGCCGCCCACATCAAATAGGCCGAGACGTCCCTGGCATAGTTGTCGACCGTGGGCTTGGTGCCGTCGGTATAGGCGACGACGCCGTCGCTCAGCGGCGGCGGCATGGCGATCTGATGGCCGGGAAAGGCCGTGTTGTAATACATGCCCTGCGCGACCTCGAAGCCGGGCGGGGCCGCGTGATAGCCGGTCAGCAGCGCATAGATATAGTCGGGGCCGCCTTCCCGCGCCTTGGCCATCACCGAGAGATCGGGCGGCAGCGCGCCGTTATTGGCGACGCGCGCCAACTGATCGTTGGCGAAGGGCGAGCGGAAGCGGTCCGATGGCCGGGCCGGCCGCTGGAACATCTCACCCTTGTCGTTCGGCCCGTCGGTGACCTGGACTTGCGACGAGAGAACCTCGACCGCCTTGGGCGAGAATTCGGGCCCGCCCGGCTCGCCGAGATTGCGGTAATACAGCAGCCGCATCGAATGGCAGTTCGCGCAGACGTCTTTGTAAACCTGGAAGCCGCGCTGGAGCTGAGCGTTGTCGAACGTGCCGAACGGCGGGGTGAAGCTCCAGCCTTGATGGGCGATCTCCGGCGCGTGATTGCTGTTCGCCTGCGCGCCGGGCCCCTCCTCGGCTAACGCGGCCGCAGGCGCAAACGGAAGCGCGAATGCCATGGCGAACACCATCAACGAGGGCTTCATCAGCTAACCTCCGCCGGTGTTCGCCGGTGCGACGCCGGCGCGGGCGGCGACCTCGCCCCCTCCGGTCCAAGCACGGACTCGGTGATACTGCCCGGCAGCCGGCGCGGTCGCTCGATCAAGCCCACCACCGGCATGATCAGCAGGAAGAACGCGAAATAATATGCGGTGAAGACTGCGCCCGAGGACGAGATACCACCCCTCCGGCTGCTGCGAGCCGAGATAGCCGAGCGCCAGGCAGGTCGCCACGAACGCCCAGAAGAACCATTTGTAGATCGGCCGGTAGCTGGTCGAACGCACCTTGGAGGTGTCGAGCCACGGCACGAAGAACAGGATGCTGATCGAACTCAGCAGCCCGATCACGCCGAACAGCTTGTTCGGGATCGCGCGCAAGATCGCGTAGAACGGCAGGAAATACCACTCCGGCACGATATGCGGCGGGGTCTGGAGCGGGTTGGCCGGAACGTAATTGTCCGGGTGGCCGAGGAAGTTCGGCGCATAGAACACCATGGCCGCGAACACCACAACGAAGGCCAGCAGCGCGAAGCCGTCCTTGATCGTGTAATAGGGATGGAACGGCACGGTCTCCTTCGGCGACTTCACGTCGATGCCGGTGGGATTGTTGTTGCCCGGAATATGCAGCGCCCAGATATGCAGAACCACGACGCCGGCGATCAGGAACGGGAAGAGATAGTGCAAGGAGTAGAGCCGGTTGAGCGTGGGTCCGCCGACCGCGAACCCGCCCCAGATCCACTGGACCAGCCGCGTGCCGAGCCCCGGGATCACCGCATCGAGCGATGAGAACAGATTGGTGATCACGGTCACCGCCCAGAAGCTCATCTGCCCCCACACCAGCGAGTAGCCCATGAAGGCGGTGGCGATCATCAACAGCAGGATCAGCACGCCGAGAATCCACAACACCTCGCGCGGCGCCTTGTAGGACCCGTAATAGAGGCCGCGGAAGGTGTGGATATAGACGGCGACGAAGAACATCGAGGCGCCGACCGCGTGCGAGTAGCGCAGCAGCCACCCCCAATTCACGTCGCGCATGATCTTCTCGACCGACTCGAAGGCGCCGGCCTCGGTCGGCACATAGTGCATGGCGAGCACCACGCCGGTGGCGATCTGGGCCACCAGCATGAAGGTGAGGATGCCGCCGAAGGTCCACCAATAATTGAGATTGCGCGGCGTGGGATAAGCCAGGAACTGATCGTGCATCAGGCGCGGCACCGGGAGCCGCGTGTCGATCCAGCGCTCGATGCCGGTATTCGGCTGATAGGTGGAAGAATGCGCCATGCTCGCCCCTAGCCGATCTTGAGCTTGGTGTCGGACTCGAACGCGTAAGGCGGGATCGCCAGATTCTGCGGCGCCGGACCTTTGCGGATGCGTCCCGCCGTGTCGTATTGCGAGCCGTGGCAAGGGCAGAACCAGCCGCCATACTCGCCTTTGTAGTCGCCGACCGCCTGTCCCTTCGGAATGCAGCCGAGATGCGTGCAGATGCCGATCATCACCAGCCACGGCTCGCGATCCTTGGCTGCGCGGTTATCGTCGGCGGCCGTCGCGTCTTCGGGCAGATTGGCGTTGCGCGCGAGCGGATCGGGCAGATCGTCGAGCGGGGTGTCCTTGGCCTTGGCGATCTCCTGATCGGTGCGGTGGCGAATGAAGATCGGCTTGCCGCGCCACATCACGGTGATCGCCTGGCCCGACTCGACATGGGAGATGTCGACCTCGGTGGTGGCCATCGACAGCGTCGACTGATCCGGATTCATCTGGTCGAGCAGCGGCCACAGCGCCGCCGCCCCGCCGATGGCGGCAAAGCCGCCGGCCGCGATCAGAATGACGTCGCGCCGCGTCGGCTCATCGTCGTCCGTCAGGGAAGGATTCAGGGGAGTGTCGTGGGTGGCCACGGGCCAGAAGCTCCTGGATCAATGAGTGGAAAAACTAAGGCTCCAAGCGAAACGCGCATGTCAAACCAAAATGAGCGCGAAGCAAAAAGCTCCGGCCCTCGGCCTCCAGCGGTGCCGAACCCGACGCGCCTTGGTGTTTGCCTCGCCTTCGTGCCGTGAACCGGCCTTCTTTGGTGCTGTTTTCTTGCATCAGGGCTTATGGTTGTCCAGTGCCCGCAACTTGGGCAAATTGGCGCACAGCGCCTTGTAGTCCCGTGACAGGCGGGGCGTGCGTTGATCCCGATCAATGCCGCGAGCCGTCAGGCCATGCCATTGACCTTGCCCCGTGGCGAGCCTTAAGGCCAAGGACGATGGACCAGAACGCACCGAAAGAGCCAAATCTGTCGGAGGCCTTCAGCCCGGCGCGGCAAGAGCGGGCGCGGCTGTGGTTCGAGCATTTGCGCGATCGAGATCTGCGCCGCGCTCGAGACCATCGAGGACGAGGCCGACGGCCTGCCCGGCTGCGACGGCAAAGCCCCGGGCCGCTTCGTGAAGACCCCGTGGACGCGCGCCGAGAAGGACGGGACCGACGGCGGCGGCGGCGTCATGGCGCTGATGGCCGGCCGCGTGTTCGAGAAGGTCGGCTGCCACATCTCGACCGTGCACGGCACCTTCGCTCCGGAATTCGCGAGAGCGATCCCCGGCGCCGAACAGGACCCGCGCTTCTGGGCGAGCGGCATCTCCTTCATCGCCCACCCGGTCAATCCGAACGTGCCGACCGCGCATATGAACACGCGCCTGGTGGTGACCTCGAAAGGCTGGTTCGGCGGCGGCGCCGATCTCACCCCCGTGCTGATGCGCCGGCGCACGCAAGAGGATCGCGACTCGCGCGATTTTCATGCGGCGATGAAGGCGGCCTGCGCCGGCGAGACATCGGCCGACTACGACCGCTTCAAGACCTGGTGCGACGATTATTTCTACCTGCCGCATCGCGGCGAGATGCGCGGCATCGGCGGCATCTTCTACGACTATCTCGACAGCGGCGACTGGAAGGCCGATTTCGACTTCACCCAGAAGGTCGGCCGCGCCTTTCTCGACGTCTATCCGAGCATCGTCCGCCGCAACATGGCGACGCCCTGGACCGAGGCCGACCGCGACGAGCAGCTGATCAGGCGCGGGCGCTATGTCGAGTTCAACCTGCTCTACGACCGCGGCACCCTGTTCGGGCTCAAGACCGGCGGCAATGTCGAGGCGATCCTCTCCTCCATGCCGCCTGTGGTGCGCTGGCCTTAAGTGCTACCCCCGCACCCCGGCATACATCAGCGGCGGCGCCAGCGGGGCCGGCATCGGGGCCGAGATCAGCACCCCGACCCGGGTCTGGATCACCGGCGCCTCATAGGCGAGCCGCGCCATCAGAATGGCCAGAGCCGTGAGCAGCAGCACCACCGCGATCTTCCACATGTTGCGAGCCTCCGAGTTGCCCCTTGGACGCGCTTCGGCGCCATTAGGTTCAAAGCTCTAGGGCTTCGCGGCTGAACCCTCCCTGAGGTTTCCGTTCATCTGGCGTTTAGATTCCGACGCAGTTTGTGATGCCGCCGGGGCCACTTCGGGCTTGCCAAACAAGGCACTATCGCCCATGCTTGTGGTACCGGGCGCCCAAGGCTTTGGGCGCGGACTTGGACGACGGCAAAGTGACTATCGCGCCTAAAAGAGCACGACCCTTTCCTGACATCTCAAGACGCCGAAGGATCCCCTTTCGGGGGCCCATGGCCCGTTTGTGTGAAACTTCTACGGGAAAGGAATTCCCCCATGGCTCGTGTTAACGGCACAGTGAAATTCTTCAATCACGCGCGCGGCTTCGGCTTCATTCAGCCCGAGGACGGCGGCAAGGACGTCTTCGTACACGCCTCCGCTCTCGAGCGCAGCGGCGTGCCGGCCCTCAACGAGGGCGACAAGGTATCCTTCGAGATCGAGGACGATCGCCGCGGCCGCGGCAAGCAGGCCGCCAACGTCCAGCTCGCCTAACCAAGCGCGCACGCCAACTGATTGAGACCGCCGGGCCTTGGCCCGGCGGTTTTTTATTGCCCGGGCTCCATTGCCCCCGTCGCGCCGCAATTGCTTAACCGGCAATTCATTGTGGCGGCTCTATTTTGCCTAAAATCGAGTGCTTACTTCGGTGATCCCAATCCCTGGGGAGCCTCCCGCCCGCTAGCGGCACTTCGCGGGCATCACGCTAACGAACGCGGACACACGACCAATGACCAATCCAACGTTGAAAGCCATCGCCGCTGCGGCGCTGATCGGCTTGGCGCGCTTACCCTGCCGGCTCCGGCCGAGGCCGGCCGCTATTATTACGGCCACGGTCACGGCGGCAGCGGCTGGGGCGCCGGCCTGCTCGGCTTCGGCATCGGCGCCATCGTCGGCAGCGCGCTGGCGCCGCGCGAGGTCTATGTGGAGCCGACTATGACTACGAGCCGGCTTATTACGGCGGTCCCGCCGCCTACGGGCCGCCGCCATGGTCGCCGGAGTGGTACACCTACTGCGCTCAGCGCTACCGCAGCTTCAACGCCGCGCACCGGCTACTTCACCGGCTATGACGGCCTGCCCTATTTCTGTCAGTAGCTGACGCGGGCCTGCGATTCACCAGCCTGCCGGACCGGCCGCGTGCCGGGCGGCAGGCTTTGTCGTTGTTCGCGACCGCGACCCACGGCGCACGCTCCGCGCCAATCCGCCGCGACGGCCTAACCTCCGTAGAAATCCCTACGATTTTTGACATCTCGTCTTACCCCTGCGGCAACGCGTGCCGCATCGTGGTCCAATTGCGTCTTGAATGGGGCGGCGACGCAGCGCAAAATTGAGCCGTTCCGGGATGAGTCCAAAGAGAGCGCCGGTCCGCGTTTGCGACCGGGCAACCGCCGATTATGGGGACTGCAGAAGGACTCTTGGACCATGAGCTTCGCTACCGCCGTCGGCCCAGATATCGACAATCCGCGCGACGCACCGAATGTCCCCGCCGACCGCCAGGCACTGACCTTGGTCAAGCCCTATCAAGGCATGGTGGCCTGGCCCACCGTGCTGCTGGCGCTCGGCATCGTTGCCGCCTTCGCGCTCGTCATCACCTTGGCGACCATGCGGATCATCCCGCTCTGGCTCGGGCTGATCCTCAACACGCTGATCCTCTACGCCGACCAGACGCCGCTGCACGAGGCCTGTCACGGCAATATCGCCGGCAAGGACTCGCGCTATCTGTGGATCAATCATCTCGTCGGCTATGTCTGCGGCAGCGCTGCTGCTGCATGAGTACAAAGCCTTCCGCTACATGCATCTCGCCCATCATCGCGACACCAACAATCCCGAGATCGATCCCGATCATTGGGTCGCCGTCGAGAATCCGTTCCTGGTGCTTGTGGCGCTGCCTCACCATCGTGTTCTGGTATCAGCGCTATTTCTGGCGGCACATCGCCTTCCACGCCCACATCCCGGGCATGCGGCCGCTCACGCTGCACATCGTGGCCATGTACGCGATCTTCTACGGCGCTCGCGCTTGGCCTGTCGGTGATCGGCTATTGGCGCGAGGTGCTGATGCTGTGGATCTTCCCGCACATCCTCGCCTCGGCGCTGATCATCTATTTCTTCGCCTATCTCACCCACAAGCCGCACGAGGTGCATGAGCGCTATCGCGACACCAACATCTTCTGGGTGAAGGGCAAGATCATGGAGCCGATCGTGAACTGGCTCTATCATGTTCCAGAACTTCCACCTGATCCATCACCTGTTCCCGCGCGTGCCGTTCTATAATTATCCGAAGGCATTCCGCTCGCTGAAGCCGGTGCTGGACCAGGAGCAGGCCCATATCTACGAGTTCGGGCAGGCGGAGCCCGGGCCCGCTTTCGACGAGCGCGGTCGAGCGACCCCGTAAGCGCTCACGAATTCGGCTCGAAGGTCAAGTCGGCGGGCGAGATCAGCACCGAGAATTGCTGGCACCAGATCACCACGCTCGGAAATTTGGCGAGGTCGACGCCGGCCGGGATGGGGTATTTCTGGCTGCCCTTGAACGCGCGCAAGCCGCCGAGATCCACGAACATCGTGCCGGTCACTTGGCCCGCATCCCGCACATTCGCGATGGGCACGAGATAGACGTGGAAGGCGGGACCAGGTCCCACTTCGAAGTCCTCGTTGAGGTACACCACGTTCTCGTGCACGCTCACGCCGCCCTTGCCGTAATGGATCGGATCGCTCGGATTGGCGTGGATGAACTCGCCTTTGGCGAGGAGCTTGCCCGCCTCGGTCTGAGTGAGCTGGTCTTTCGCCTCCGGCGGCGGGAACACGAAGGGAAACAGGAAGAAGCCGAGCGCCACGCCGAACGCAGCGCCGAGCACCCCGCCCAGCAGAAAGACCGTCAGCCACCGCCACATGAGCGCGCTCCAGGTTGGTGCAAGCCAAGCGAGCTTGCCACAGGATGCCGCGCCGGCGCGATCACGATGAATAACGATTCGGCTAGTGCAGCCTGAGCTCGCCCACTTTGGGCGCGCAGGTGAATTGAGATTGGTGGAACCTTCCTCACTTTGTACATTGGGTGAGGAGACAAGCCGATGAAGAGCGCCGCCACGATCCGCACCACCTGCCCTCGCGATTGCTACGACGCGTGTGGCATGCTGGTGAAGATTTCGGCGGACGGCACCATCAACGTGGTCGGCGATCCTGACCACAATGTCAGCCGCGGCGCGTTGTGCGGCAAATGTTCCATTGGCTACAACGGCGTGTGGCGCGATCCAACCATGCGCCTGACCCGACCCTTGAAGCGGGTTGGGCCCAAGGGCATCGGCCGTTTCGAGCCGACCGACTGGGACCAGGCGCTCGGCGACATCGCCAACCGCCTCAACGCCATCCGCGACAATGATGGCGGTCAGGCGATCTTGCAGACCCATTACACCGGAACCTGCTCCCTGATCGCCGGGACCTTTCCCTTGCGATTCTTCAACCGCATCGGCGCGACCGAGGTCGACCCTGATACGGTGTGCAACAAGGCAGGCCACGTGGCGCTGCAGTTGATGTACGGAGAATCGACCCGCGGCTTCGATCCGCGCACCATCGGCGGTTCGAACTGCGTGATGATCTGGGGCGCCAATCCGTCGACCTCGGCGCCGCATATCGACCAATATTGGCTCGCCGAGACGCCCGCGCCCAAGATCGTCATCGATCCAATTCGCCATGAGACGGCGGCGGCGGCAGACATGCACTTGCAGCTCTACCCGGGCACCGACGGGGCGCTCGCTTTCGCCATGCTGCATGCCATAGGGGCGGCAGGCCGTATCGACCGGGGCTTCCTTGCCGCGCGCGCGCAGGGCTGGGATGAAATCGAAAGTCAGTTGGCTGCGTGCACACCGGCATGGGGCGAAGCCATCACCGGCGTGCCGGCTCGCCTGATCGAACAGGCGGCGCTCCTCTACGCGGCCGGACCATCGCTGCTATGGATGGGGCAAGGTTTCCAGCGCCAGTCGTTCGGCGGCAATGCTATGCGCGCGGTCGGGCTGTTGCCCGCGGCCACCGGCAATATCGGCAGATACGGGGCGGGTTTCCTCTACCTCAATGGATGGGACACGCGCGGCGTCGACGCCGGTTACCTGACGGCCGCTCACCTCAAATCAAAGTCGGCGCAAACGATCAGCCATATGGACCTGGCGAGCCGGCTCGAAGCGCCCGAGACCAAAGCGATCGTCACCTGGAACAACAACATCGCCGTGTCGAGCCCAGAGCAGCGGCGCCTTCGCCGCGCGCTCGAGCGCAATGACCTGCTGCAAGTCACGCTCGACCTGTTCCAGACCGAGACCGCCAACTATGCCGACTATGTGCTGCCGGCGGCGAGCTTCCTGGAATTCGATGACGTGGTCATGTCCTATTTCAACGCCAGCATCTCGGCCCAAGTGAAGGCGATTGCGCCCTTTGGCGAGGCGCTGCCTAACCAGGACATCTTCAGGCGGCTGGCGGCGGCCATGGGATTGACCGATCCGGAACTGTTCGAGACCGACGCCGGCATGATCGACAAGCTGCTTGACCAAGCAAAGCCCGGCCTGACCTTCGACACGCTGGCCGAAGCGGGGACAATCGAATATCCGGCCGAGCCGGTCGTGCAATTCGAGCGCCACGACTATCGCACGCCGTCGGGCAAGATCGAGTTGACCGGCAGCGCCTTCAGCGATGCTGGGCTGCCTCGGGCGCCGTTCGCCTCGGCCGAGGCACGGCCAGTTGGCGGCGAGCTGCGCCTCCTCTCGCCCGCGTCGAAATGGCTGATGAACAGCAGCTTTGGCAACGACCCCAAGATCCTCAAGCAGCTCGGCGAGGATGAGGCGTTTGTGCATCCCGATGAAGCTCGGTCGCGCGGGATTGCGCCTGGCGCCAGCGTGACGATCGGCAATCCAACCGGCGCGCTCACGTTGCGGCTATGCGTTTCCGCCGATGTGCCGAGGGGCGTCATTCTGGCCCACAAGAGCCGTTGGACGGCGAACGGCGCCGGCAAGGCCGGCAACAATGTCAACGCCCTCAATCCCGGCAAGAAGGCGGATCTCGCCGAGAGCTGCGCCGTGCACAGCATCAATGTGTCGGTCGTCCCGGCCTGAATGCCGGCAACGGCCGCTTAGTTCAGCCGGAGCTCGCCCTCGACGAAGCTGAACTCAGCCGGCGCGATCAGCCGCCGATGGGCCACGCGCACGCGGTACAGCGCGCCGTCGAGATTGGTCGCCCAGAAATCGAGGAAGTCGGTGAGCTTAGGGAAGCGCGGCGCGAGATCGTAGTCCTGCCAGATATAGCTTTGCAGCAGCTTCGGATGATCGGGAAATCGATAGAGAATTTCCGCGGTGGTGAGCGAGAATCCCGCGATCTGGTGAACGAACCCATTGTCCATGGCTCAGTCCCCTGATGGTCAGTCTTTTTCGAGTCTATTCGAGTCTTAAAAGTCTAAATCGACGGACGGGGTTGCAGCAAGCGCATTTCCCGAATTGAATCAGTCTCTTGGCAGCAAGCCCCGAGGATTGCTAGCGACGTTGGCACTCCCCCCTTGAAAGTGCTAAAAGGCGAATCCACATAACGCGCGGGGTGCACCGCTGCGCCAACGCCCATCAATCATCATTTGCCCGGAGGAGAAGCCAAGATGAAGTTTCGTCCATTGCATGATCGCGTCGTCGTACGCCGGATCGAGGAAAACGACAGGACCAAGGGCGGCATCATCATTCCCGATACCGCCAAGGAGAAGCCGCAGCAGGGCGAGATCGTCGCTGTCGGCCCCGGCGCCCCCGACGAGAAGGGCCAGGTCCAGCCGCTCGACGTGAAGGCCGGCGACCGCGTGCTGTTCGGCAAATGGTCGGGCACCGAGGTCAAGATCGACGGCGAGGACCTCCTCATCATGAAGGAGAGCGACATTCTCGGCGTGCTCGAAGGCACCGCGGCCAAGAAGAAGAAAGCCGCGTAGCCGATTTCGTCATTCGAGAGTCGCCGCCGCATGCGGCGCTCTGAGCATGACCCCAAATTCCCCCCTGCCCTTCGAGGTTCGCGCGACCCGTGAGCGCCTCAGGGTGACGACCAGATTGGAGTTCAGAACATGTCTGCCAAGGAAGTGAAATTCGGCCAAGACGCCCGCGAGCGCATGCTGCACGGCGTCGACATTTTGGCCAACGCGGTCAAGGTGACGCTCGGCCCCAAGGGCCGCAACGTCGTGCTCGAGAAGTCGTTCGGCGCGCCGCGCATCACCAAAGACGGTGTGACGGTGGCCAAGGAGATCGAGCTCGAGGATAAGTTCGAGAATATGGGCGCGCAGATGGTGCGCGAGGTCGCCTCGCGCACCTCCGACACCGCCGGCGACGGCACCACCACCGCGACCTTGCTGGCGCAAGCCATCGTCAAGGAAGGCGCCAAATCGGTCGCCGCCGGCTCCAACCCCATGGACCTCAAGCGCGGCGTCGATCTCGCCGTCGCTGCCGTCATCAACGAGCTCAAGTCCAGGGCCAAGAAGGTCACCTCGAGCGAGGAGATCGCCCAGGTCGGCACCATCTCCGCCAATGGCGACAAGGAAATCGGCGAGATGATCGCCAAGGCCATGCAGAAGGTCGGCAATGAGGGCGTGATCACCGTCGAGGAGGCCAAGGCGCTCGAAACCGAGCTCGAAGTGGTCGAAGGCATGCAGTTCGACCGCGGCTATATCTCTCCTTACTTCATCACCGACGCCGACAAGATGCGGGTCGAGCTGGAGAGCCCCTACATTCTTATTTACGAAAAGAAGCTCTCCAACCTGCAAACCATGCTGCCCTTGCTCGAAACCGTCGTGCAGTCCGGCAAGCCGCTATTGGTAATTGCCGAGGACGTCGAGGGCGAGGCGCTGGCCACGCTGGTGGTCAACAAGCTGCGCGGCGGACTGAAGGTCGCCGCCGTGAAAGCGCCCGGCTTCGGCGATCGTCGCAAGGCCATGCTGCAGGACATCGCCGTGTTGACCGGCGGTCAGGTGATCTCCGAGGATCTCGGCATCAAGCTCGAGAATGTCGCGCTCGACATGCTCGGCCGCGCCAAGAAGGTGGCCATCACCAAGGATGACACCACCATCGTCAGCGGCGCCGGCAAGAAGGCCGACATCGAGGCGCGCGTCGCCCAGATCCGTCAGCAGATCGAGGATACCACCTCCGACTACGACAAGGAGAAGCTGCAGGAGCGGCTGGCCAAGCTCGCCGGCGGCGTCGCCGTGATCAAGGTCGGCGGCTCGACCGAGATCGAGGTGAAGGAGCGCAAGGATCGCGTCGACGATGCGTTGAACGCGACCCGCGCCGCGGTCGAGGAAGGCATTCTGCCCGGCGGCGGCGTCGCTCTGATCCGCAGCCAGAAGGTGCTCGACCGGCTCAACACCGCTAACGAGGACCAGAAGGTCGGCGTCAGCATCGTACGCCGCGCGCTTCAGGCTCCGGCCCGCCAGATCGCCGAGAATGCCGGCGAGGACGGCGCCGTGGTGGTGGGCAAGATCACCGACAAGGACACCTACGCCTTCGGCTTTAATGCCGCGACGGGCGAATATGGCGACCTCGTCAAGCAAGGCGTGATCGACCCCGCCAAGGTGGTGCGCAACGCTCTCCAGGGCGCCGCCTCAGTGGCCGGCCTGCTCATCACCACCGAGGCGATGGTGGCCGAGAAGCCGAAGAAGAAGGCGCCGGCCATGCCTCAAGGCGGCATGGGCGGCATGGGCGACATGGACTTCTAGAGCGATGATCCGGAAAAGCGGGGAACCGGTTTTCCGGAAAGGTCATGCTCAGATAAGGTTCTGTTGCGTCAGTAGCGTCGGTCTTGTTGCGTCGGTAGCCGTTGTTGCGTCGGTACGCGTCAGTTGCGTGAAGTCGTTCGCGTTCCCTGCGTGATGTACCCCCGCGTATTGAGCCGCGCCCTCCCCCGGGCGCGGCTCTTTACTTTAGCCCCGCTCCCCCTACTTACCGTCATGCCCGGCCTTGTCCCGGCCATCCACGTCTTCGAATAAAATCGTGGATGCCCGGCACAAGGCCGGGCATGACTGAGGTCATGGGGACGAAGAGACAGGAAAGTACCGCGAAGTCGGGGCGCATCCGGGTCGGCGTCGGCGGCTGGATCTATGCGCCGTGGCGCGGCGTGTTTTATCCCCAAGGGCCTGAAGCAGGCCGACGAGCTTGCCTACGCGGCGTCGCAGCTCACCTCGATCGAGATCAACGCCACCCATTACCGGCTGCAAAGCCCGAACAGCTTCCGCAAATGGTCGGCGGCGGCGCCCGACGGCTTCATCTTTTCGGTGAAGGGCCCGCGCCTCGTCACCCAGCAAAAGCTGCTCGCCGGGACTGGCGGCTTCATCCGGCGTTTCGTCGACTCGGGCCTCGCCGAGCTAGGGCCGAAGCTCGGGCCGGTGCTGTGGCAATTCGCGCCGTTCAAGCAATTCGATCGCGATGACTTTGCCAGATTCCTCGACCATTTGCCGCGCGAGCTTGACGGGCTGAAACTCAATCATGTGGTTGAGGCGCGCCATCGAAGCTTTGGCGACCCGGCCTTCGTCACGCTGCTGCGCGAGCGCGGTGTCACCGCCTCGTTCACCGACGCCGAGACTTGGCCGAACATCGCCGATCTCACCGGCGAGGTGGTCTATGCGCGCCTGCAACGGGGCGACGACGCGCTTGAGGCGGCTTATCCGTCCAAGGCGCTCGACGCCTGGGCCGAGCGCGCCAGACTGTGGGCCAAAGGCGGCGCGCCGAGCGACCTTCCGCTCATCGATGCTGCCGCCCATCGGCCCAGCGCCAAGTCCCGCGATGTGTTCATCTACTTCATCCACGAGGGGAAACTCAGGGCCCCGGCCGCAGCGACCGCGCTGATCGAGCGCCTCGCCTGACCCGCGTCGATAAGCCTCGCTTCTATCCGGAACCTCCCACCGCCACATCGGTTGGAGACATTGACTGACCGGGGCGCAGCAATGGAGGCTGTCATGTCTGATCGTGCCGCCCAAGCTCACGACCAACCCAGCGAAGCCGGCGAAGCGGGCGTTCACCCGATCGTCGTCAAGATCGCCATCGGCGCCGTGCTCTGGTTCCTCGCCGTGACCTGGTTCGCCTTCGCCGGCGGCGGCGGGGTGGATTGGGACCTCACCGTGGTGACGCTGTTCTTCGCCATCTTCTTCACGCTGTTCCTGTTGCTTGCCTCGTTCAGCGTCGCCGACCCGCGCTGGCCGACCAGGGACACCAATTTGCGCGAGTTCCTGACCAGCAAGGTCGGCCTTGCCACCGGCGAGGAAAGCGGCCGCGATGTGTTGATCGAGATCGCGCTGGTGCCGGTGGTGCTCGCCTTCGCGGCCACCCTTATCGGTCTTGCTTGGGTGATTTTCGGCTGAGCGAAGCGCCGCGCGCCAGCAGCTCGGCACGCGACAGAGCGAATCCGCTCGCGATCCATTCGGCTTCGAGTCGCCGCAAAATGACGCCGATCTCCGGTCCTTCCAGCCCAAGCGCCGTGACGTCATGGCCGCGCAAAGGGAACTCGGGCGCCTGCCAGCGATCCGCAAGCTGCAGCGCCTGCAGCAAGCTCGGATCCTGCGGCGACACACCCGCGTCCGCGGCAGGCGAGCAGGACATGGCCCTCATAAGCGCAAGGCCCCAGCCGGTAGAGCGCCCGCTTGGCCGCCGCCTGATCGGGAAGCTCCGCCGGGGCATGATCTTCGGCGCCGAGCGCGAGCACCGCCTGTTCGGCATTGGACAGGCGCAGGCGCGCCGCCAGCCGCTCGGCGTCCTCCGGCACGAACACGGCAAGTGCGGCAAGCCGGAGCGCCGCATCGGGCGCGAGACCGAGCGCGTCTTCGGCGGCGGCGAGTCTGCCAAAGCGCATCAAGCGCGGCACGCTGCCGAGCAGTTGCGTCAGCAGCCCGTAATCGAACAGCGCCTCGACCGCCCGCATCGCCTGAGGAGCCACGAGCAATTTGCGCAACTCGCCTGCGACCCGTTCCGCCGAAAGCTGATCCAGCCCGCCGCGCAGCCGCACGCACGCGGCAAGCCCGTCCGCATCGAGCGGGCCTTTGCCGTAATAAGCGTTGAAGCGGAAGAACCGCAGGATGCGGAGATAGTCCTCTTTGATGCGCGCCTCGGCATCGCCGATGAAGCGCACGCGGCCCCCAACCACATCGGCATAGCCGCTGAGCGGGTCGAACACGGCGCCATCGCTGCCGGCATAGAGCGCGTTGAGGGTGAAGTCGCGGCGGCGCGCGTCCTCTTCCCAATCCTCGGTGAAAGCGATGGTCGCCTGCCGGCCAAAGGTCTCGACGTCGCGCCGGAGCGTCGTCACCTGGAATGGCACCCCGTCGGCAACCACGGTGACCGTGCCATGCTCGATCCCGGTCGGCACAGCCTTGAGCCCGGCCTGCCGCGCCAGCGCCATCACCTGCTCCGGCAGCGCGGTGGTGGCCAGATCGATCTCGGTCACCGGCAGCCCAAGCAAAGCATTGCGCACCGCCCCGCCGACCGCGCGCGTCTCGACGCCGGGCGCCGCGAGCGCGGCGAACACGCGCCCCGTCTGGGGACGCGTTCAGCCACTCGGCGTCCTTAAGCGACGGAGGCGCGGAGGAGCGCGTTAGCGCGGGCTCGGGCATGGGTGCGCAGCCGCTAGTCGATCTCGCCAGGCTTGATGACGCCATTCTCGAATGTCGGCGGATGATAAACCCCGCCGGGCTGGCCGCCTGAGAATTGGATCAGCGTCGCCATGACGACCAGCAGAAGTCCGCATCCCGCAGTCAACAGCCAGAAGATCGGCGCGCCCTGCCACAGATTCGCCGGCGCCACGCCTCGCACCGAGACCATATAGACCCCATAGATCAGAAAGGGCAGCGAGAACAGCAGGATGTCGATCAGCGCGATGCGCAACATCGAGGGGCAGACCTCTTCGCGGGAGAATGTGCCCGCACCATAGCGGCGCGCGCTTCACAAAGCGAGGGGCGCGGCGCCGCCTCACGAGCCGCTCCCCCCGGCGGCAGGAAACCGGAAGAACGCGCCACCGCTCCAGACGCCCGGCGCGTCGGAACCGGGCTGCTCGACCGCCAGCCCCGCCAGCTCGTAATAGACCGGGCGGGCGAGCCGGGCTCTCAAGCCGTCGCGGACCAGAATGAACGGGGTGAAGCTTCCGCCCGGGCCGGCCTCGAAGCCGATCGGGTGCTCAGGCCCGGCCGTCACCTCGTCGTCCACATTGCTGCGGAAGATGAGAGCTCTGGGCCTCGCCGCTGTCCCGGCGCCACATCTCCACCGCGACGAAAGGCATCGCCTCCACCTCGATCGACACCTTCTCCACCGGCGTCACCAGAAAATAGCGGCCGTCGTCTTCACGGCGCAGGACCGAGGCGAACAGCTTAACCAGCCCCTTCCTGCCGATCGGGCTGCCCTGGTAATGCCAGGTCCCGTCGCGGTCGATTTTGAGGCCGATATCCCCGCAAAGATTAAGCTTTGGCAATCCTGCCGAAGGCCGTTTGCCGCCGGGCTTTTCCGGTGCTACCACAGCGTCTCTTTTGTTTTGGTCAGGCATCTCTATATCGCTTCTGACCGCAACTTTGGCCTCGCCCGCGAGCGCTCGCGCCAGGAGCTTGGACCCAACAAGATTGTGACCGAATTGCCGCCCAAAGTGTTTCTAACCTCCAAGGCCTTTGGCCCTATAGTTCCCTACCATCAGGATCGAGCCAAACTGAAGCCATGACAACACTTGCCCAAACCGAGGCCCAGCTCGTCGATCGCATCGAGGAGGTTGGCCACAAGATCACGAAAGTCCGCGACACCACCGCCTCCGTCATTTTCGGCCAGGAGCGCGTCATCGACCTGGCGCTGATCACGGTGCTGTCGGGCGGCCACGCGCTGCTGATCGGCGTGCCGGGCCTCGCCAAGACCAGCCTGGTCGAGACCCTCGGCACCGTGCTCGGGCTCGAGAACAAGCGCATCCAGTTCACCCCCGACCTGATGCCGTCCGACATCGTCGGCTCGGAAGTGCTGGAGGAAGGCGACGGCGGCCGCCGCGGGTTCCGTTTCGTCAAGGGCCCGATCTTCACCCAGCTGCTCATGGCCGACGAGATCAACCGCGCCAGCCCCAAGACCCAGTCGGCGCTGCTCCAGGCCATGCAGGAGCATCATGTCACCGTGGCCGGCACCCGTCACGACGTGCCGCGCCCTTTTCACGTGCTCGCCACCCAGAACCCGCTCGAGCAGGAAGGAACCTATCCCCTGCCCGAGGCCCAGCTCGACCGCTTCCTGTTGCAGATCGACGTCTCCTATCCTGACGCCGCCGCCGAGCGCCGCATGCTGTTCGCCACCACCGGCGTCGAGGAGCGCTCGCTCAAGACCATTCTCTCCGCCGACGAGCTGATGGTGGCGCAGCGCCTGGTGCGCCAATTGCCGGTCGGCGATCAAGTGGTCGATGCGATTCTGAAACTGGTGCGCTCGGCCCGTCCCGGCACCGGCATCGACCAGGAGCTTGACGACATGATCGCCTGGGGCCCCGGTCCCCGCGCCAGCCAGGCGCTGATGCTTGCCGTGCGCGCCAAGGCCCTGATCGAAGGCCGGCTCGCCCCCTCTGTCGACGACGTCATCGAGCTTGCCGAGCCCGTGCTCAAGCACCGCATGGCGCTCACCTTCGCCGCCCGCGCCGAAGGTGTCGACATGAGCGACATGGTGGCGAGGCTGGTCGAGCCGCTGGGGTGACCTGAGCTTGGCCGCCGCGCGGGAGAAAACGCTTCTGCCCTTTTTAGGCGAGGAAGCCGAGGCCCACGGGTTGGCGGCTCGCATGCCTGCGCTTCTCATCGAGTCGCAGCGCGTCGCCCATACCGTCGCCCACGGCACCCATGGCCGGCGCCGCGCGGGTCCCGGCGAAACCTTCTGGCAGTTTCGTCATTTCGATCACAACGACGCGCGGTCAGGCATCGATTGGCGCCGCTCGGCCAGCTCCGATCATCTGTTCGTGCGCGAGCGCGAATGGGAGGCCGCCCATACCGTCTGGCTGTGGGTCGACGTCTCGGCGTCAATGCGATTCCGCTCGACACTCGCCAAGATCACCAAGGAAAGCCGGGCCGTGGTTCTGTCGCTGGCGCTCGCCGAATTGCTCGCGCGCGGCGGCGAGCGCGTAGGATTGTTCGGCCGCCCGCCTTTCACCGGACGCGCCGCCGCCCGCCGCGTCGCCGAGGTCATGATGGGCGATACCAGCGAGGCGAGCCTGCCCCCCAACGCCAAGCTTAGCCGCTTCTCCGAATGCCTCCTGTTTAGCGACTTCCTTGAGCCGGTGGCCGACATGGCCGATCGGTTCGAGGAGATTGCGGCCCAGGGCGTGCGCGGCCATCTCATTCAGGTGCTCGACCCCGCCGAGGAGACGCTGCCTTACGCCGGCCGGACCGAGTTCGCCTCGAGCGAAGGCCGCGACCGAGTGATTGCCGGCCGCGCCGAGACCTTGCGCGAGCGCTACCAGGAACGGCTCAAGCGCCACCGCACCGACCTCATCGAGGTGACGCGGCGGCTCGGCTGGTCGTTCCTCGTGCACCACACCGACCGGCCGCCCGAGGAGGCGGTACTGGCGATCCATACCCGCCTCGCCGGGCTCGAGCGTGATTACCGCTATCGCACGCCCCGGCAACACGCCGGTGGTGAGAAAGCGGCGGGTCAGCTGCCATGATGACCATCGGCGCGATCGGCTTTCTTCAGCCTTGGGTGCTGGCGGCGCTGGCTGCCCTTCCCGCCATCTGGTGGCTGTTGCGGCTTACCCCGCCGACGCCGCAGCTGGTGGTGTTCCCGCCGACGCGGCTGTTGAAGGATCTCAAGACCACCGAAGAAACGCCGGCCCACAGCCCGTGGTGGCTGACGCTGTTGCGCATGCTGCTCGCCGCCTTGATCATTCTCGCGCTGGCGCGGCCGGTCCTCAATCCCGAGCGGCAGAGCTTCGCCGGCTCCGGACCCCTGGTCCTCGTCGTCGACAATGGCTGGGCGTCGGCGGCGCATTGGGCGGAGCGGCGCGAGGCGATCGAGGCGGCAATCGACCGCGCGGCGCGCGACGGCCGCACCGTCGTGCTGGCGCCGACCGCGCCGGGCCAACTGGTCAGCGAAACTTTGAGTCCCGATCAGGCGCGTGAACGCATCGGCGGCCTCATCCCGGAGCCTTACGCGCCGGACCGCGCCGCGCTGGCTGCTGCGCTCGAGAAGGAACTCGGCGGCAAGACCGATTACAGCGTGCTGTGGCTGTCCGACGGGCTCGACTATGGCGACGCTCAAGCCTTCGCCGCCGCTCTCGCCAAGCTCGCCGGCGCGAAGGGCAGTCTCGCCGTGCTGCGGCCCGATAAGAATGACGCCGCGCTTGCCCTTGGACAGGCTTCTGGCGAAGGGGGCGAGCTCGCCGCCCGTGTTCTTTTCGGGGCCGAAGGCCCGCGCTCGGGCGTGGTTAGAGCGCTGACCGGCCGCGGCGAGCCGCTCGGCGAAGCCCCGTATGCGATCGGCAACGGCGCCCGCGAGGCCACCGCCCATTTCGAACTGCCGCTCGAGATCCGCAATCAGGTGGCCCGCATCGAGATCGCCGGCGAGCGGTCGGCCGGCGCCGTCTATCTGCTGGATGCCCGCTCGCAATGGCATCGCGTCGGCATCGTGTCGGGCGAGTCGCGCGAAGACGCGCAGCCGCTGCTGTCACCGCTTTATTACGTGCAGCGCGCGCTGTCGCCTTACGCCGACGTCATCGCGCCGAGCGAGGGCAATGTTGCCAACGCCATTCACGAGCTGGTCGATCAGAAGGTTTCGACCATCGTGCTGGCCGATATCGGCAAGCTCGTCGCCGGCACGCAGGAAGAGCTTGAAGCCTGGCTCAAATCGGGCGGCGTGCTCATTCGCTTCGCCGGACCGCGGCTCGAGCAAGGCGGCGACGAATTGCTGCCGGTGGCGCTGCGGCGCGGTGGACGCTCGCTCGGCGGCTCGCTGTCCTGGAGCACGCCCCAGCCGCTGGCCGCGTTTGAAGAGAACAGCCCCTTCCGCGGCCTGACCATCCCCGACGATGTGAAGGTGACGCGCCAAGTTCTGGCCGATCCGACCGTGGCGAGCGATGCCGAAGTCTGGGCCACGCTGGCCGACGGCACGCCGCTGGTGACCGCCTCGAAGCAGGGTCAAGGCTTCATCGTGCTGTTCCACGTCACCGCCAACTCCGACTGGTCGAATCTGCCGCTGTCGGGTCTGTTCGTGGACATGCTGCGGCGCGTGGTGATGCTAGGCCCAAGCCGGGTCGGGAGCGACACCGGCGGAGACGCCGCCATCGACGCCTCCCCTGCCGCCCAGCGGGACGCCGCTTCGGGCGCGCTTCCGCCGCTCCAAATTCTTGACGGCTACGGACAGCTGATCCCGCCGACGCTGCGCGCTGCCCCGTTGGCGGCGGACACGCTCGACAGCGCCGTGCCCGGTCCCGATCATCCGCCCGGCTATTACGGCCCGTCCGGCGCCGCCCACGCCTTCAACCTCATCACCGCTAAGACCGTGCTCAATCCGTTCGGTGCGATCGAGGCTTCCAGCGTCGTCAGCGGCTACATCCTGAAGAAGCCCATGGCGCTCGAGCCCTGGCTGTACCTCGCGGCCATTGCGCTGTTCGTCACCGACATACTCGCCATGCTGCTGCTGAGCGGCGGGTTCCGTCGACGCGCGGTTGCCGCCGGCGTCATCATTTTGGTGGCGGCGGCGCTGTTGCCCTCGACCCAGCCGGCCAACGCGCAGGAGGCGGCAGCCACTGCTGCGCCCGGCGCCGAGGATTTCGCGCTCAAGGCGGCTTTGCGCACGCGCCTCGCTTATGTCGTCACCGGCGATCCCGAGATCGACCGCACCAGCGAGGAAGGCTTGTCGGGGCTGAGCAAGGTGCTGCGGGCGCGCACCGCGCTCGAGCCGGCCGATCCCATGGCGGTCGATATCGACAAGGATGAGCTTGCCTTCTTCCCGCTCCTGTATTGGCCGGTGCGCGAGGACGCGAGTCCGCTCTCCGACGCCACGCTGGCCAAGGTCGATGCCTTCATGAAGCAAGGCGGCCTCATCGTGTTCGATACGCGCGATCATGAAACCACCTTGTCCGGCACCGGCGCGCAGGGCAAGGCGCTGAACCGCCTGATCGGCCAGCTCGACATCCCGCCGCTCGAGCCGGTGCCCGAAAGCCACGTCCTCACCAAGTCGTTCTATTTGATGCGGACATTCCCCGGCCGCTGGGACGGCGGTTCGCTGTGGGTCGAGGCCGTGCCGGTTGACGAAACCGAGCGCAACGAGCGCTCGCGCCGCACCGACGGGGTCAGCTCGATCATCATTACCTCCAACGACCTGGCCGGCGCTTGGGCGCTCGATGACGCCAACCGGCCGATCTATCCGACCGTGCCCGGCGGCGAAGTGCAGCGCGAGATGGCATTCCGCGCCGGCGTCAACATCGTGATGTACGCGCTCACCGGCAACTACAAGGCCGACCAGGTGCACGTGCCTGCCCTGCTCGAGCGCCTGGGACAATGACGCCATGAGCTGGTCCATCGAGTTCATACCCTTCGTGCCCTGGCCCGTGCTGTGGGCGCTCGCCGCGTTGGGCGCCGTGCTGCTCGCGCTTCTGTTCTGGCGCTCGAGCCGCGGCGCTATTTTCCGGCTGCTGAGCTACGCGCTGCTGCTGCTCGCCATCGCCAATCCCCAGCTCAAGCAGGAGGACCGCGAGCCGCTCAGCGACGTCGTCGCCGTGGTGCTCGACGACAGCCAGAGCCAGGCGATTGCCGGCCGCACCGCGCGGACCGACGAGATCCGCAAGGAATTGGAGGAGCGATTCAAGGCTTTCTCCAATCTCGATGTGCGCTGGGTGCATTCGACCTCGACCTCGGCCGACAGCGAGCGCGACGGCACCATGCTGTTCAGCGATCTCGCCCAAGCCCTGGCCGACGTGCCGCCTGACCGGCTCGCCGGGGTGATCATGGTCACCGACGGCGAGGTGCACGACGTCCCCGCCTCCGCCGCCGGGCTCGGCTTCGATGCCCCGGTGCAGGCGCTTCTGACCGGTAAGCCCGGCGAGTTCGACCGCAGGCTGCAAGTGCTGAGCGCGCCCCGCTTCGGCATCGTCGGCAGCGCCCAGGATATCGAAGTCAAAGTCACCGACACCACGGCTGCGCACAGCGCCGCGCCGGTCCAGCTCACCATCACCCATCAAGGTCAGCCGCCAATAATGCGCAATGTCCGGGTCGGCGAGACGGTCGAGATTCCGGTCAATATCGATCACGCCGGCGCCAATATCGTCGAGATCGAAGCCGAGGCCGCGCCGGGCGAGCTCACCACCGTCAACAATCGGGCCGTGCTCACAGTCGAGGGCGTGCGCGAGAATCTGCGCGTGCTGCTGGTGTCCGGCGAGCCGCATGCCGGCGAGCGCACCTGGCGCAACATGCTGAAATCCGATGCCTCGGTCGACTTGGTCCATTTCACCATTCTCCGGCCGCCGGAGAAGCAGGACGGCACGCCGATCAATCAGCTCTCACTGATCGCCTTCCCGACCCGCGAGCTGTTCCAGGAGAAGCTCGATCAATTCGATCTGATCATCTTCGACCGCTACCAGCGGCGCGGCGTGCTTCCCTTGCTCTATCTCGAGAATGTCGCCCGTTACGTGGAAAAAGGCGGCGCGGTGCTGGTCTCCGCCGGCGACGATTACGCCTCGCCGCTCAGCCTCTACCGCACGCCGCTCGGCCAGATCTTGCCTGCCGTGCCCTCTGGTCGCGTGGTCGAGGAGCCGTTCAAGCCGAAGCTCACCGAACTCGGTGAAAAGCACCCCGTCACCACCGATCTGCCCGGTGCGACTGGCGAAGAACCGTCCTGGGGCCGCTGGTTCCGTGTGGTCGAGGCTGACCCGCTCGACGCCGAGGTGCTGATGAAGGGAGCGCAAGACAAGCCGCTTCTGGTCATCGGCCAGCGCGGCCAGGGCCGTGTAGCGCTGCTCCTGTCCGACCATGCTTGGCTATGGGCGCGCGGCTACGAAGGCGGCGGACCCTATACCGACCTGCTGCGCCGGCTCGCCCATTGGCTGATGAAAGAGCCCGACCTCGAGGAAGAGACCCTCAAGGCCACCAGCAAGGGCCAGACGCTCTCCATCGAGCGCCGCTCGATCAAGGACCAGGTCGATCCGATCATTGTGACCGCGCCGTCCGGCAAGGAGGAGACCATCACCCTGGACAAGGGCGAGCGGGGTCTGTGGCGCGAGGCCATGACCGCAAACGAGCAGGGCGTCTATCGCATCGCCTCAGGCAGTCTCGCCAGCGTGGTCACGGTCGGCAACGCCAATGCCCGCGAACTCTCGGCCGTCACCGCCAGCGACGAGGCGCTCGCCCCGCTGCTCGACCAGACCGGCGGCGGCAGCTTCTGGCTCGGACGCAACGATGCCGAAGCCGCCAATCTGCCGCGGCTGGTGATGCTCCGCGGCGGCCAAGTCATGCATGGCGACGACTGGCTCGGGCTGCACAAGCGCGACGCCTATCACGTCAAGGGCGTGCGCCTGTTCCCGCTGTTCACCGGCTTCCTCGCGCTCGGCCTCCTGCTCGGCTTCCTGGCCGCGACCTGGTTCCGCGAAGGCCATTAGCGCGCGTAGCCTTTCACCACGCCCGCCGCGCCGGCCAGCGCGCCCGGGACAAGCTCGACCGCCAGCAGCCGCGCCGGATCGACCGGCCCCGGCAAACTAATCTGCCCGGGCGGCACCGGTTGAAAGCCGAACCGGCCGTAATAGGGCATGTCCCCCACCAGCAGCACCAGCGAGAAGCCCTCGTCCCGGGCCCGCGCCAAGCCCTCCACCACCAGCGCCTTGCCGTAGCCCTGGCCCTTCACCAGCGGATCGACCACCAGCGGACCAAGCAGCGCCGCCCCCTCGGCATCGCCGATGCGGATCGCGGTGAAGCGGATGCCGCCCACCAATCTCTGGTCGAGCAACCCGCACAGGCACAGCGCCTTGACCGGCGGGATGCCCTCGCGCACGCGATAGGCGCTGCGGGTAAAGCGGCCCGGCCCGAACGCCTCCGCCGAGAGTTGCGACAGGGCCGGCGCATCGCCGTCGGTTTCGAGGCGAATATCAAAGCGTGAGGAAGACATGGGGTCGAAGGTCCGAGACAGGATGATCGGGAGCGCTCCCTCCACCGCAACACGGTCCCAAGCGATTTAGCAAGAAATGCGGACGGCGAGGGGTTAGGCGGTTCGCGCGGTGAACGCGCGCCCTCGTCGTCGGGGAATCCCGTTGAGATCGATCCTCGTCCACATGGCGGCGCTCCCGTATCACGGTCCGGCATCGCGGTCCAGCGCCGGCGAAACATTCCGCCGTTACGCCGTGCCCGGACCGACCGAAATCAGGCGGGCTCGCCGGGTGTTTATCGCTTCTTCCCATATCTTTGAATCTGCTACAACTTATGGGCTGGCGAGGAGGGGCGGTTGAGCCGCGCCCCTTTGTGAGGTATGCGGGGGGCAACGATGGCGGACACAGCGCGACTGCTCGTTCTTTATCATTCGTCCTACGGTCACACCGAGACCCTGGCCTATGCCGTGGCCCACGGCGCGCGCGCGGTCGATGGCGTGCATGTCAGCATCAAGCGCGTGCCCGAGCTGATGCCCGAAGAGATCATGGCCTCCGCCGGCATGAAGGTCGACCAGCCGGCGCCGGTCGCCGACCCGCAGGAACTCGCCGAGTATGACGGCATCATTTTCGGCACGCCGACCCGGTTCGGCAATATGACATCGCAGATGCGGAACTTCCTCGATCAGACCGGTCCGCTGTGGGTCGGCGGATCGCTGATCGGCAAGGTCGGCAGCGTGTTCACCTCGACCTCGACCGGCGGCGGCAACGAGACGACCATCGTGTCGTTCCACTTCACCTTGCTCCATCACGGCATGGTCGTGGTCGGGCTGCCCTACTCCGCGCCCGACCTGCCCGACGTCAGCGAGGTCAAGGGCGGCTCGCCCTACGGCGCCGGCACCATCGCCGCGCCCGACGGCTCGCGTCTGCCGTCGCAGAAGGAGCTGAACCTGGCGAGCTTCCAGGGCCACCACGTGGCCAAGATCACCAAGAAGCTCGCCGGCGGCGATTAAGCGCATCACCACAGCGGATTGATCGGCGCCTGGTCGAAGATCTCGGCCAACCGCGCCCGCGTGCCGGGGTCGGTGCGCTCCGGCAGCGATCCCGGCGCGAACATGCCCGTCTCGGCGATCTCGCCGCGCTTGCGGTAATCTTCGCGGCGCTGCCAGTGGCGAACGACGAACAGAGCGATATGGTCGCCGGGGAAGCTGGCGAAGTTGGAGAACATGCCGTGCAATACCGGCTGGCCGGTCAGCCTCACGCCCACTTCCTCCTCGAGCTCCCGGCCAAGCGCGGTCTCGAGCGTCTCGCCCCACTCGACCCCGCCGCCGGGAAACCACCAGCCCGGCCGGTAGCTGTGCCGCACCAGCAGCACCCGCCCCTCGCCGTCGATGACCGCGCCCTGCGCGCCGAGCGTCATGCCGCGGCGGAAACGCCAGAATGGCCGCAGCACCGAGTTGATGGCCCGGGCCAGCGTGGCGTTGCCCCTCACCTTCTGGTTCAGTCTTTGCTTCCTCGCCTCATCACTCATGGCCGAACTCTACATCATCCTTCTGCCTTTCGAAGGATGGCCGAAGCCTTATCCTCTCTTCGTCATCGCCGGGCTCGTCCCGGCGATCCAATCGTGACGATCAGGAAAATCGCACTGAGACCGTTCCACCACCCTATTGGATGCCCGGAAAAAGTCCGGTCATGACGAAGAAGGGTGATCGCACGCAGCCCAAAATTGCTCGCCGCCCGTTTCGACGCGAGTTAGAGGGCTTTCCCCGAAGGGGGTGGCGCGCCGAAAGACGCAAACTTGTAGCTCCGCATCCGTTGCCGGACACGGCGGGCGCCTCGCGGCGCGCCACATGCGCTCAAGTAGCGAAGCGATAGCGCATCAAAAAATGCGCCACACACCTGCGCTAACGTTAGCGCATGCTCTTTTGCGGCGACTATTCGGTACGCCGGCCCCGCTTTCGCTGCACCTTGCCCCGCTGCCCGGCCTGGACCATGTCTAACGGGCCAGACAGCGTTTGGTGTAGGCCGGCGAGTCGTCAGCCAGCTCCTGGCAGGGCCTCGTAATGGACCCGGGGGGAGCCCGGCGCCGCCCGAGTGACTTGCCTGCGAAGCAAGCCCCGCGGGGACACCGCACCTCATCCCGCCTCACGACGCCTCATGATGCGCCCCTTCAGAGGACGAGGTGATGTGAATATAAGCGAGGTGTGGGATGCGGGGATAAGTTCCAGCAGAACGACCCTGTCATCGTGCGGAAAATGGAATGCGCTTAGCCGCTCACTTCTTCTTCGCGGCCGTGCTGGCGGGGCCGGTCGCTTTGGCCGCCGCCGGCGCGGGCGTCGGCGCTCCGGGCTGCACCGATAGCCCGAACAGGCGCCAACGCCCCTCGATCGCCTGAAACAGCATCTCGAAATTGATCTGCACCGGCTGCCCCGGGAAGTACCCTTTGAGATGCAACATGCCCTTGGCCTGGTCGAGCCCGGGCGGCTCCGTCAATTGCGGCGCGATGATGCTGACGCTCGACAGGTCGACGCCCTTCGAGGCGAGATCGGAGAACGACTGCGACAGCCGCGCCGCGGTATTGCCGTCGCGGAAGCCCGGCGCTCCCATATCGCGCAACACGGTGAAGTTGCCGGTTTGTAACGCATCGTTGAGGGTGATCAGCGAGACACGCAGCAACAGCACGATCTTTTCGGCGTCAGGCATCACCACTTGCGGCTGCGGTGCGGCCTGATTGGCTGCCGGGTTGTTCTGCGCCCATGCGCCCGAGCAGACGACTAGCAGAACACCCGCGCAAAGGGCGGTGGCGAATTGCATGCGCCATTATAAGGGGTTGCGCCCTGCCCGCATCAGGCCATCCCGTGCCTACCAGCCGAATGAGAGGCCGGCGCGGCCCACCACTTCACCCTCTGACACGCCGAAGCCGACGCCGCCGTCGAGAGCCACCGTGCCGAAGCCGGGACGAAGCACATTCTGGGCCAGGACGCCGACCGCCGACAGGCCGATGGCGTTGGCGTCGTCATAGCCGCCCCAGCCCGCCCGCATGGCGAAGCGCTGCCCGGGCAGGATGGTTGGCTGGGCCAAAGCCACCACGGCGGCGAGGCCCTCGGTCAACTGGTTGTCGCGCTTCCCCAGATGATCGATCTGCGACTGCAAGCCGGCGACATCGCCTTTGGTGGCGAAATTGGTGAGATCCGTAGGTTGAACCAAGCCGAGCTCGGCGAAGGTGTAGGACGCGAGGTCACCGCTCGCATTGGAGGCAACGAGATGGGTCGGCACGCCGATCACCGCCTTGCTCTGATCCGAGGCGATGCCGGTCATGGTGTAGGTGTTGCTGACCGTGCCGAACACTTGCTGGTTGACCCGCGTGGTGGTGGCGCCATTGCCGAACGCGGCCGCGTTGGCGTGCCTCGCCGTGGCGTTCGGGCCGATGGCCGAGCTGTCCAGTCCGCTCGCCTCGGATTCATCGCCGAACGCCGCGCCGCCGTTGGAGGCAAGCGCATTGGTGCCCGCCGCGATCGAGCCGGTCGCCACCGCGCCGGTGGCGATGGCGATCGAATGGATACCGGTCGCCGACGCGCCCGAGCCAAGCGCCATGTTGGTGGTGCCGGCGCCGGTCGCCGTGGCGTTTAGGCCGATGGCGATATTGCTGCTCCCCGCGCCCGATGCATTGGCGAAACTGCGGCTGTCAGCGCCGCTGGCGTTCGATTCCTCGCCGGTCGCGGTGTTGCGCCCATTGAGACCGCGCGCATCGGCGGAGATGCCGACCGCGGTGTTGAGGCCGCCTTCGCCGCTCGAATTTGCACTGCTGCCGATCGCCAGATTGCCGCTAAAGGAACCACTGGCGTTGGCGCCGAGGCCGCTGGCCATGTTGGCGGAGAAACTCCCACTGGTGTCAGTATTGCCGCCGGTTGCGATGTTGTTGCCGCCCTCACCGCTCGCATTCGCTAGCTGACCGGTCGCGATGTTACCGCCGCTGTTCCCGGAGGCCATCGCGCCCTCGCCGGTGGCGATATTGTGGCTGGCGGAATTGCCATGCGCGTCGGCGTTGGTGCCGGTGGCGATATTGTTGCCGCCGTCGCCGAAAGCTTTTGCGCCGTTGCCGGTGGCGACGTTGGCGGCCGCCGTGTCGCCGCTGGCGTCGGAATTGAGGCCAATGGCGACGTTGGCGCTGTTCAGATTGCCGCTGGCATTGGCACCATTACCGTATGCGGCGTTGTTGGCATTGTTGCCGCTGGCATCGGCGGACGCGCCGGTCGCCGTGTTGAAGCTCGTGTCGCCGCTGGCGTCGGCGTTTGCGCCGGTGGCCGTGTTGACGCTGTTTTCGCCGCTGGCATCCGAAATGTTGCCGGAAGCAAGATTGCTGCTGCCCCGCCGCTGGCATTGGCGGCATTGCCGATCGCCGCATTGTTGCTGAAATCGCCGCTCGCATTGGCGTTCGGACCCGTCGCGGTGTTATTGCTGTTCTCGCCGCTGGCATTGGCGTTGTAGCCGCCGGCAAAATTCACGCTGTCATCGCCAAACGCTTTCGCCAGATGCCCCATGGCGTATTGTTGCTGGTCTCACCCCTTGCATCGGCCCCGCGCCCGGTAGCTACGTTGTTGCTGCCCGGGCCGGAAGCGTTCGCGAGGTTACCAGTCGCGACATTGTAGCTGCCGTCGCCGCTGGCATCGGCATCGAGACCGATGGCGACGTTGGCGGCCGGAGGGCCGAGCAACACACCATCACCACTGGCATTGGCACTGGTGCCATATGCGGCGTTATTGGCGTTGTCGCCGCTGGCGTTGGCACTGGTGCCGGTAGCGTTGTTAGAACTGGTGTCGCCGCTGGCGTTCGCATTGCGGCCGATCGCATTGTTGTTGCTACCCTCGCCGCTGGCGTTGGCGGTATCGCCGGTCGCGACATTGTGGCTACCCTCGCCGCTGCCGTTGGCGTTGAAGCCTGTCGCTACGTTGGAACTGCCGACGCCGCTGGCGTCGGACGAATTGCCATAGGCGGAGTTATGGCCATCATTGCCGTTGGCGTTGGCGCTAACGCCGGTCGCGGTGTTGCCGCTGTCGGTGCCCACCGCAGTGGCGCCGCTGCCGACCGCCGTGTTGTCGCTGCCATTGCCGCTGGCGTCGGTATTCGTGCCGCAAGCTGTATTGCTGCCGACTCCGCCGTCGGTCGCGGTCCCTATTCCGCCGGCGCCGCTAGGGTCATTGGCGCAAATGAACGCATAGGCCTGATCCGGGACGACCGCAGAGCTGAGCACGGCCGCCAAGATCAAGGCGGCGGCTGCCGATGTAAGCCTGGTCCCCATAGCCAGCCCCCCGAAGTCCCGTCGGCGAGACGGAACTCCTGGACTGCGACCCCGCCACATCTAAAGGCAGCTACGGACCGGAGGCACCAACGAGGAGGCTTGCTTTAGCTGCGGAAGTACGGCAGCCCACGTTACAAATCGCGGCGGACTTCGCGAGACCGCGCCGTCTGTACCCTGAGTAATCTTGGTTAATATTCAGTTAACGGACAGACGACCGGCCCAAGCCGCTCAATGCTGAGCGCCTGAAGGATGCTCCTTTGGATCGATTGGCCTAGTCTGACGGTAGAAAACGGTCGAAACCCCGGAAGCTGCGCACCGTGTTCACCCTCGCCCATCTGTCCGACATTCATTTGAGCCCGATGCCGAAGGCCAAGCGCCGCGAGCTGTTGAGCAAGCGCATGCTCGGCTACGTCAATTGGCATCGCGGGCGCAAATTTGTGCATCGGCGCGAGATCCTCGATCTCATCACCAGCGATATCGTCGAGCAGAAGCCCGACCACATCGCCGTGACCGGCGATCTCGTCAATCTCGGTCTGCCCGAGGAATTCGTCCGCGCCGCACAATGGCTGCATCATCTCGGACCGCCGAGCCGAGGTCACCGCCATCCCCGGCAATCACGACGCCTATGTGCGGCTTCACCCCAAGGCGGGCACCCATCATTGGCGCCCCTATATGGAGTCGAATGCGGCCGGCGAGAAGCTGTTTCCAACCCCGCCCGAACGCTTCCCCTTCGTGCGCCGGTTCGGCGACGTGGCGCTGATCGCGCTGTCCTCGGCCATCCCACCATGCCGTTCATCGCCGCGGGCAAGATCGGCTCGGCCCAGCGCGCGCTGCTGGCCAACGCGCTGGACCGACTAAAGCAGGCGGGCCTGTTTCGCGTGGTGCTGATCCACCACCCTCCGCTGCGCGCGCCAGGCCGGCTGGCACCGGGGCTTGCGCGACGCCGGCCGGTTCACGCGGGTGCTGAAGCGGCACGGCGCCGAGCTGGTGCTGCACGGCCACAACCACGCGCAGACGGTGCACGAGCTGGACACCGCGACCGGCCCCGCCATCGTCGTCGGCGTGCCGTCGGCGTCCGAAGCGGTCGAGGGCCGCATCCCCGCCGCGCGCTGGAACGAATACGGCATCGCGCGGGTCGGCGACGGCTGGCGTGTCGAGATGGTCGGCCGCTCGGTCGCCGCCAGTCCCGAACCTGTCTGGGAAAGCGAGCGCCGCCTGCTCAGGAGCACTAGCCTTAAGGCGCGCTCAGCAGCACCGCGACCACCAGCCCCGCCGCGCCGGTGAGAATGCCGATGGCGAAGGCCGCGATCACCACGCCCATGGCCGCGCCCGACGGCGCGAGCTCCGCCCCGAGCCGGGCCATGCGGCCGGGCTCGACCAGCGCCGCCTCGATCCGCTCGCGCCGCACGATCTCATGCGCCATGTAGCGGGTGATGCGGTCGGCGATGTCGGCGACATTGGTCGCGCTGAACAGGGTCCGCCGGCCGCTCTCGCTGTTGCGCACGAACAGATAGGCGCCGGACGCGTCGTCGATCGCCGCATAGGTGAACAGGTCGATCCACAGCCGCGCCGGACGGCTCGGCACCAGCACGAGATTGAAGCGGTCGTCATGATCGGGGATTTCGGCGAACACCGCCTCGAGCTCCGCCTTGAGCAGGTCGAGCCGGGCGATCTCGCCGTCGCGATGGTCGGCGGACAGATCGAGGCGCTCGGCCTCGTCGAGGCGCGCCTTGCGGATCGCCTCGCGCAGCGACCGCGAGGCGGCCGGCCGCCCTATGGTTTTGACGCTCTCTTCCATCCCCGTAGCCTCTTGGCCTTGGGACGCAGCATAGCGCCCTAAAGGGCGGAAATGCGACCGAAATCAGCCCGCTTATTTCGTGGCGAGCACCACCGAGGCGCGGGCGTCGTCGAACCATTTGTCGACCGCCGTGTCGATATTGGCCTCGAGCCCCGATTTCCAGGTGGCGATGGTGGCGTCGAGCGCCTCGTCATTGGCGGCGACGAAGCCCTCGCGGCTGAACGCCTCGTTCGCCGCGTTCGCCAGATAATCCACCGCGGCGCCGATCAGAACCCCGATCGCCGCGCCGACCACCTGGCCGCCCATCGGCTGCACCACGGTCCCGGCGACAGCGCCCTGCTGGGCGAAGGCGAGCCGCGTGCCGAGCGAGGTGGCGACCCGGCGCGACAATTGCGCGAAGCTCTGGGCCAGCACGCGGTTGATGGCGGGACCGAGCGCCAGCGCGCCCACGGTGCCGCCGGCCGCCGCCGCGCCGACGCCGACCACGCCGTCAAAGGCGCGGTCCTCCATCAGATAGGTCGGCGCCTTCCATTTCTGCGCGTCCCAATCGAGCTTGACGTTGGTCATCGGCGTCGCGGCCGGAATGTCCTCGAGATGGCTGGTGTGCTTGGCGAGGAACAGCTGGAGCCGCATGTCGCCATTGGCGATCACCCGGCGGTAGCTGTCATGGGCATGGCGCACCGCCTGCTCGACGCCCTTGGTGATGGTCTGGTCGCGCAGCTCGGGCTTCAGCACCTGCTCCTTGTAGTTGGTCAGGAAGTAGTCCTTCACGTCGGCCTCGATGGCCTCGTTGAGCGACTCGTATTTGCCGGCCTCGAAGAAGCGGGTGATGGCGGAGGAGATGGTCTCCTTCAGCACCACATAGGAGCGCTTCCACTCGAAATACCAATCGGCGTAGGCCGAGATCGCCTGCTCGCGATCCTGGAAGGCCAGCGCGAAGCTGCGGTCGAGGTCCTCATGCGCCGCCTGCTTGATGCGCGCCCGCTCCTCGTCGAGCATCAGGATGGTGTCGTTGACGAACTTGTCGGCCTCCGACTTGCTCGCAATCACTTTGTGCAACGAGCCGTCGACATCCTTGATGACGAGATCGACCGCGTCGGGCGGCAGGCTCTTGTCGCCGAAGAAGATGTCGAGCACGCTCTTGTCGGCATGCACCGTGGCGGTGTGGTCGAGATGACGGTAATAGCTGCGATAGAAGGTGGTGCCGAGCGACAGCAGCGCATAGGCGATCAGCACGACGCCAACCGCGATGCCGATCGGCCGCAGCAGCATGCCGAGCGCGCTTGGGCGGACGATCTTCATCCGCGCCGCGCGCGACCGGCGTTCGGCCTTGGCGGGCGAGCGCCCGGTGAACTCGGCGATGGCGTCTTGCGGATGGGCGACCAGGGCCCCGCTATGGGATTTGGGCATATCGTCCAACATGTCTCTGAACCCTCGGAGCAGTGTCACCGCTCCTCGCGCCCCCCACTCCCATATAGGGCTAATTAGCGCCAGCGCAAAGGCCGGTTAGCCTTGAACCTGGGCGCGGGAAATCTCGGCCACGATGACGGACGCGGCGTGGTGGATCACCCAGAACAGCAACACCGCGACGCCGAGATTGACCGCCATGTTGAGCCAGTGGGCCACGCGCTTGTTGGTCAGGAAGCCCCAGAGGTTGATGTACCATTGGTCGGCATAGGACAGGCAGTAGGCCAAGATCACCAGCAGCGCGAATTCGTGCAGCTAGAACAGCACCGCGCTGGCCGACTTCTCGTCGAAATATTTCAAACCGCCCGACCAGGACGAAATTGCGCAGCAGGTCGAAGAACCATTGCGAGAAATTGCGCACCAGATCGCCAAAGCGCGATCTCCCCCTCGCGCTGCTGCAGGAGCTGGCTTCGGTAGGCGGTGAAATCCACGGGTCGTACTCTACAGCGCGTCGGCGCCCATCTCGCCGGTGCGCACCCGCATGGCGCCTTCGAGCGGCAGCACGAACACCTTGCCGTCGCCGATGCGTCCGGTGCGGGCCGCCCCGCCGACCGCCTCGACCACGCGGTCGGCGATCTCGTCGTCGACGGCGATCTCAAGCTTCACCTTCGGCACATACTGCATGGCGTATTCGGCGCCGCGATAGATCTCGGTCTGCCCCTTCTGGCGGCCGAAGCCACGCACTTCGCTCACCGTCAGACCTTGCACGCCGATGGCCGCGAGAGCCTCGCGGACCGCGTCAAGCCGATGCGGCTGAATGACTGCAATGATGTATTTCATAAGGCTCGTCCTCAATCACATATTGTAGCCGCGCTCGCCGTGAATTCTGAGGTCGAGGCCCTGCTCCTCGGTCTCAGCGCTGACGCGCAGTCCGATGACCGCCTGGACAAACTTGGCGATGACGAAGCTTACGACCAGCGACCATAGCAAAATGGCGGCGATCCCGGTGAGTTGAATTACGAACTGTCCGCCCATGCTGCGGCCCTCCGCGAGGCCGACCCCGCCAAGCGCCGCGTCGACGAACACCGCGGTAAGCAGAACGCCGGTCGCGCCGCCCACGCCGTGGACGGCGAACACGTCGAGCGAGTCGTCGATTCTGAAGCGGCGCTTCACCAGTCCGACCATGACATAGCAGATGGCGCCGCCGGCAATGCCGATGATGAGCGCGGCGCCGGGACCGACAAAGCCGGAAGCGGGCGTGATCGTAGCCAGTCCGGCGATCGCCCCGGTCACCGCGCCGACCATGCTCGGCTTGCCGTACTTCATCCATTCGATGACGATCCACACCAGCGTCGCGGTGGCCGCCGAGATATGGGTGACGGTCATGGCCATGCCGGCGTCGCCGCCCGCCGTCAGCGCGCTGCCGGCGTTGAAGCCGAACCACCCGACCCACAGCATGCAGGCGCCCGCCATGGTCATCCACGGCGCATGCGGCGGCTTGACGTCGTCGGGAAAGCCCGAGCGCGGGCCAAGCACAACGGCGAGCACCAGAGCCGAGATGCCGGCCGTCAGATGCACCACGAGACCGCCGGCGAAATCGAGCACGCCGCGCTGGGCCAGCCAGCCGCCGCCCCACACCCAATGCGCCACCGGGACATAGACGAGCAGCAGCCAGAGCAGGCTGAACAGCAGCACCGCGCCGAAGCGCATGCGCTCGACAAAGGCGCCGACGATCAGCGCCGGCGTGATGATGGCGAAGGTCATCTGGAACATGAAGAACACGGTTTCCGGCAGCGTCGTGTTCGGCGCGACGGCATCGCGCGGCACCCCGAGCAGGAGCACCTTGTCCAAGTCGCCGATCCAAGCGCCCGCCGCCGCTGAAGGCGAGACTATAGGCGCCGGCCAGCCACGCCACCGAGACGAGGCAGGCAATGGCGAAACATTGCATCAGCACCGAGAGCAAGTTCTCGGCGCGCACCAGCCCGCCGTAAAACAGGGCGAGCCCCGGCAAAGTCATGAACAGCACCAGCGCCGTGGCCGTGATGAGCCAGGCGGTATTCCCCGCGTCGATCATGATGTCCCCCCAAGGCGCTTCTGCACAAAATTGCGCTCTTGCCTAAACCATTAGCACGGCAAGAAAGGCGGCGGCAGGGGAGACTGCCTAATTTGCTTTCAATTGCCCACGAATGCGGCGGGAGCAGTTGCGGCACAATCTCAGGGTGAGGCATGGTATAGTGCCCCATGAGCAAGGCCTTCACCAAGGAAGCGGAAGGCGGCGAGGTCTATGACGACCTGCCGGACCGCCCGATTTCCTCGCACAACCTCGTGACCGCAAAGGGCCTCGAGATGATCGAGGCCGAGCTCGCGCGCCTCCACCACGAGCATGCGGCGGCGCAGGACGCCGACGACCGGCCGCGCCTTGCCAAGATCAACCGGGACTTGCGCTATTGGACCTCCCGCCGGGCCACCGCTCAGGTGATCGAGCCGCCGCGCGATGCCGCCGAAGTCCGTTTCGGCTCGACCGTGACCATCGAGCGCGAGGACGGCCGGCGCCAGACCTACCGCATTGTCGGCGAGGACGAGGCCGACCCGTCGCTCGGCACGCTCTCTTACGTGTCACCCGTGGCCCAGGCCCTGATGGGGAAGCCGGTGGGCGAAATGGTGCAAGCCGGCACTGCCGAAGCGACCATCGTCGCCATTTCCTAGCGCGCTAGGAACGCGTGGGCTTGGTCGGCTTTTCCAGCATCAGCTGGCCCTGTTTCTGCACCAGGGCCTTGGCCTTGTTGGCGAGCAGCGACAGGATCCAGGGCAGTTGCACCTCGAGCCGCACATGATCGTCGGCGACATCGACCATGCCGGTCGTGGTCTGGCCGAGCAGGCTGGCCTGAAAATCGAGATGGTCCCCGGCCCACTCATCCTTCAGCACCACGAATTTCTCGCCGAAGCTCGAGCGCACATTGCCGAAACCGGTTTGCAGACGCCTGACGGCCTCCTGCTTGCCGAGCTTGTGGGGGATGGTGACGACGACCGGCTGGGACATTTCGGCTTGGACCTCTCCTGGTGACGCTGCTGCCGCATCTATGTGGTGCAGGCTGGCCTCGACTACCAGAGGTAACGACGGAGGAAAACCAGCGGGCGCAACAGCTTAACCCAAGCCGCCCGTGGCGCGGTCAGGGCTGGCCGCCTTTTTTGTCGACATGGCCGAGATCGCGCGCCGGCGCGATCTCGTCGCGCACCATCTGCTTCAGCTCCTTGATCTCGGGAAAGCGCCCGTGCTCGCTGCGCGACCAGATCAGCTTGCCGTCGAGCCTGACCTCGAACACGCCGCCGGTGTCATCGGGGATCAGCGTGACCGAGCCGAGCTCCTCGGCGAAGGTGGACAGCAGCTCCTGGCCCATCCAGCCCGCCCTCAGCAGCCAATTACAGAGCCGGCAATAGGTGATGGCAATGTTGGGTTCGGGCGAAATGGCGAAAGGCTCCCGTCGAGCGTTCGGAGGGCTCCACGCCAATCTAGTCCGCCGCGGCGCTGCCCGCTCAAGACGTCTTGCGCCCGATCACGGCCCGAATCACGCGACCACATGTGGCGCCGACGATGGGCTGGAACGCTAGTCGGCCGGCCTGCGACGAAAAACCTCCACAGCCAAACCGGATGGAAGATAGCCGCCGCCACCGGCGACGGCGCCGCGCCTGCGGCGCGCGGCACGCCCCCCTCGCCGGACGGCCTTTTTCGCCTGACAACAAGCAGTTAGCGATTGCGGCTGGGCGCTTCGCGTGCCCGCGTTACGGTCGCATTCGCCGGCCACAGGGTGTTGATTGCCCTCGTGTCATCACGCTGTAATCGCAATCTTGGCTTGTTCCTGAACGCAAACTGCGGGAAAGAGAGGCCTATGCAATTCACCATTCCCCGCCATTCCGCTCTTCGCCTCGTGGCCGCCTTGGCCATCACGGCGTCGTTCATGCTCGCTCCCTCATCGGGGGGCGTAGCTGCCGCCAACGCGTTCGATACGCTGCTGGGCTCCTGGCGCGGCAGCGGGCAGATCGTCCTCAACGACGGCCGGCGCGAGCGGCTCACCTGCAATGCCTACTACACCGGCGGCGGCTCGCAGCTCGGCATGGCCATACGCTGCCAGAGCGACACCTCCAATGTCGAGATCAGGAGCAAGCTCAGCCTGAGCGGCGGCCGCATCTCCGGCACCTGGGAGGAGCGCACCTTCAATGCCTCGGGGACCGCCTCGGGCAGCGCCTCGAGCAATAGGATCAGCCTCCAGATCAGCGGCGGCGTGAGCGGCACGATGCAGGTCTCCTACAGCGCCTCAAGCCAAAGCGTCGCGATCACGACCCAAAACATTGCCCTGAAAAGCGTGACGATCAGCCTTTCCCGCAGCTAGCCCGCCCTTCTCTCAGGCTGGCGCATTGGCCGCCGGAGAGGCAATGTCTCTCGACAGGACCTGTCAACAGGGCCGGAGGAGTCGTGTCATGGGCGAAAATCTGCTGACCAGTAAATTGAAGGGCGAGCGGCTCGAGCTGGCCGCCGCCGGATCCTGGACCGCCGCGCATGCGGGCGAATTGGAGACGCTGGTCGATCGCGTGGCCGGCGAGGCCCGCGAGGCCAAGAGCGTATCCATCGACATGGCCGGCGTCAGCGAGTTCGACACGTTCGGCGCCTGGCTGCTGGAGCGCCTGACCCGCGCCTGGACGTCGGCGGGACGCAAGCCGGTGATCGTCGGGCTGCCCAAGCACGACCGCGGCCTGCTCAAGGAGATGCATGGCGTCAATCGCGAGCCCCCGCGTGCCCCCGCATCCGATAACAAAATCGTCGGCGCCCTCGCCGCCGTCGGCCGAGGCGGCGCCGGGGTTGGCCGCGATTTGATGCTGTTCGCCGACATGCTCGGCGCGGTCGGCGTCGCCGCGACCCGCGTGCTCATTCGCCCGCGCGAATTCAGGTTCACGTCGACCGTCAACCAGTTCGACCGCGTCGCCTGGCAAGCGGTCCCCATCATCCTGCTCATCACCTTTCTGATCGGCGGCATCATCGCCCAGCAAGGCATCTTCCATTTCCGCAAGTTCGGTGCCGAGCTTTATGCCGTCGACCTGGTCGGCATTCTGATCCTGCGCGAGATCGGCGTGTTGATCGTCGCCATCATGGTCGCCGGCCGCTCGGGCAGCTCCTACACCGCCGAGATTGGCGCCATGAAAATGCGCGAGGAGATCGATGCGCTGCGCACCATGGGGTTCGATCCGATCGAGGTGCTGATCCTGCCGCGCATCCTGGTGCTCGTCATCGCCCTGCCCGCGCTCACCTTCCTGGGCTGCATGGCCGCGCTTTATGGTGGCGGCCTGGTGGCATGGCTCTATGGCGGCATGAGCCCCGAAATCTATATCTCGCGCCTGACCGAGGCGATCTCGCTCACCCACTTCAAGGTCGGCATGCTGAAGGCGCCGTTCATGGGGCTGGTCATCGGCGTCGTGGCCTGCGCCGAGGGGTTGCAGGTGAAGGGCAGCGCCGAATCCCTCGGCCTCAAGACCACCGCCTCGGTGGTAAAATCGATCTTCCTGGTCATCGTTCTCGACGGCCTGTTCGCCATTTTCTTCGCCTCGATCGGAATGTGACGGCGATGCCGCAACAGCCTGTAATCAAAGTGCGCGACCTGGTGGTCGGCTTCGGCGACAGCGACGTGCTCGACCATCTCTCCCTCGACGTGACCGGAGGCGAGATCCTCGGCGTGGTCGGGGCGTCCGGCGCCGGCAAATCGGTGCTGTTGCGCACCATCATCGCGCTGTTGCCCAAGCGTCACGGCTCGGTCGAAGTGCTGGGCGTCGATCTGGACAAGGCCAACGAAGCGCAGCGCCGCGCGCTCGAACGCCGCTGGGGCGTTCTGTTTCAGCAGGGCGCCTTGTTCTCCTCGCTCACCGTGCTCGAGAACGTTCAGTTCCCGATGCGCGAAAATCTCGTGTTGTCGCCCCGGCTGATGAACGAGATGGCGCTGGCCAAGCTCGAGATGGTGGGTCTCTCGCGCGACGACGCCAACAAATTTCCCGCCGAGCTGTCCGGCGGCATGACCAAGCGCGTGGCGCTCGCCCGCGCGCTGGCGCTCGATCCCGAGATCGTGTTTCTCGACGAGCCCACCTCCGGCCTCGATCCGATCTCCGCCGGCGATTTCGACGAGTTGATCCGCACGCTGCAGCAGACCCTGGGACTGACCGTGTTCATGGTGACCCACGACCTGGAAAGCCTTTATACCGCCTGCGACCGCATCGCCGTCCTCGCCGACGGCAAGGTGGTGGCGGACGGCCCGATTGAAACCATGCTGGAAAGCAAGCATCCCTGGGTGAAGACCTATTTCCAGGGCAAGCGCGGCGGCATGCTGATTGACCGGCGCGTAAGCGTCTGAGAGGAGCCTGATCGATGGAAACGCGCGCCCGTTACGCCTTGATCGGACTGTTCATGCTGGCGGTGATCGCCGCGAGCTTCGGTTTTGTCTATTGGCTCGAGAACAAAGGCGGCTTCGTCGCAGCGCGAAACCTACCTGGTCAAGTTCCAGGGCTCGGTCTCGGGACTGCTGGTCGGGTCGGCGGTGCTGTTCAACGGCCTGCGCGTCGGCGAAGTGACCGAGCTCGGGCTCAAGGCCGATGCGCCCCAGGACGTGACCGCCATGATCGCCGTCGAGCGCGGCACGCCGATCCGCAGCGACACGGTGGTCAGCATCGAGACGCAGGGCCTGACCGGCGGCGGCGCGGTGGCGCTGAAAGGCGGCAGCCTCGTCCTCGCCGGTGGTGAGCGGCGAAGACGGCGCGCCGCCGACCCTTATCGCCGAGCCGCAGGCCGGGCAGGACTGGACCCAAGCGGCGCGCGACGCCTTCCAGCATGTCGACGACATCCTGGCGCAAAACGCCGACTCGCTGCACAGCGCCATCGCCAATATCGATACCTTCGCCGGCGCCCTGGCGCGCAACTCCGACAAGGTCGACGGCATCCTGGCCGGGCTGGAGCGCATGGTCGGCGGCAGCGGCACCCCGGGCGAGATCCCGGTCTACGATCTCGTCGCCGGGACCAGTTTTCCGCCGCCGCCCGAGCAGGTCCCGGGCTGGCTGCTGGTGGTGCCCGAGCCGACCACGCTGATGGGGTTCAACGTCGACAAGATCCTGCTCCAGCCGGCGAACGGCGAGAGCGTGCCGGTGGCCAACGCGCGCTGGGGCGACAACCTGCCGGTGCTGTTCCAGGCGAAGGTGATTCAGAGCTTCGAGAATGCCGGCTATCCGCGCTCGATCAGCCGCACCAGAGACGGGGTCGACGCCGACTTCCAGCTGCTCCTCGATATCAGACAGTTCCATATCGCCACCGCATCGGAGCCCGCGGCCGAGATCGACTTCGTCGCCAAGCTTCTCGATAAGGACGGCAAGATCATCGACGCGAGCACGTTCCAGGGCACCGCACCCGTCACCGGGACCGACGCGGCGGCCTATGTGGGCGCCCTTGATGGGGTGTTCGCCAAGCTCATGAGCGAGCTGGTGGTGTGGACCACGACCGCGCTCGACAAAGTACCGCTGGCGCCACCGCCCCAGGTTCTCGACGAGGGCCCGCCGCCGCCGGTCACGGTCGCGCCGCCCGAGGCTCCCGACCAACCAATGAATTAGGTTCGGGCCTAGGCGGCTTTCTTCTCGAGATCGGGCGCCCATTTGCCGAGCGTGGCGAGGCCGTTCATCTCGGCCCGGTGGGCGAACGCCGCCTGCGCCGCTCCCTTATTCTCGGCCTTGCCCGACCACGTCTTTTGCGGCGCCGCCTGAAGGGCCCGGCCATAGGAGAAGCTCAACCGCCACGGCGCGCCGCCGATCTTGTTCATGGCGTCGAGCCGCGCCGTGGCCTCGACATCGGACTGGCCGCCGGACAGGAAGGCGATGCCCGGCACCGCCACCGGCACGCAGGCCTTCAGCACGCGCAGCGTCCGTTCCGCGATCTCCGCGTCGGGCGCCTGCTTCGCGCTCTTCTTGCCCGGCACCACCATATTGGGCTTGAGCACCATGCCTTCGAGCTTGACCCGCGCGTAATAGAGCTCCTGGAACACCGTCTTCAGCACGAACTCGGTGACCTCTTCGCAGCGGCCGATCTCGTGATCGCCATCCATCAGCACTTCGGGCTCGACGATCGGCACCAGGTTCTGCTCCTGGCACAAGGCGGCATAGCGGGCGAGCGCGTGGGCGTTGGCGCTGATGCAATCGTAGCTGGGAATGCCCGGACCGATATCGATCACCGCCCGCCATTTGCAGAACTTGGCGCCGAGCTCGCGATACTCGACCAGCCGCTCGCGCAGCCCGTCGAGGCCCTCGGTGATGGTCTCGCCGGGGCAGAAGGCAAGCGGCTTGGCGCCTTTGTCGACCTTGATGCCGGGGATCGACCCGGCCTGCTCGATCACCTTGACCAGCGGGGTCCCGTCCGCGGCTTTCTGCCGGATGGTCTCGTCGAACAGGATGACGCCGGAGATGCGGTCGGCCATGGCCTTGGCGGAGCGGAACAACAACTCGCGATAGTCGCGCCGGCTGGTTTCCGTGGAGTCGACGCCGATGGCGCTGAAGCGCTTCGTGATCGTCCCGCCCGACTCGTCGGCGGCGAGAATGCCCCTGCCGGGCGCCACCATGGCCTTTGCCACTTTGCTCAACTCAGCGAGGTCCATGATCCTCTCCATCCCTCCGGGTGATTTTCCCGTCCTGGTGTAGGCCAGCAAATGCCCAAGCTCAACGCCCAAGCTGATGGCCGCGCCAACTTTGCGGGATCGGATCGTTAATGCCCGGCCATGCGGGGCGGGACCTTCTTCCACGGATAGCCGGCCTGGGCCAGGCCGAAGCCGAGATCGTAGAGCTTGGTCATATAGACCGGGTCGAAGGCCTGCGTGCTGGTGTCGTGAAAATCGCCCGGGATGTAGGCGAGGTTATAGTCGATGTCGTTTTTCTTGGCGAAGACGAAGAGCTCGTAAAGATCGCCGACGCCCTGGCTTTTGATCAGGCTCGACACCGCGCGCCCGGCGATCGACAAGGTCTTGGCTTTGACGGCCTTGTATTCCGGCGAGACGTGCCCGTTGCGAATGATATAGGCGCGGCGGATGGGATTGATGCCGAGGCGCCCCACCGCCTTCTGGGCCATGAATTGGGTGGGCACCAGGAAGACTTCGCGCGTGGCGCCGCCATCCACATGCATCTCGTCGTAAACCACGCCGCCCGCGGTCACCTGGACGAACCCCGGCGGAAACACGGCCGGAATCGCCGCCGAGGCGAGCAGCACCTTGCGGAACAGTTCGAGAGATTCGGGCTCGCCTGAGACCGCGATCGCGCCCATGTCCCAGATCACCGGCCGCTCGGCGTCGAGATTGGTGGTGCCGATCAGAAGACGGCGGCCCTTGCGGTGCTCTTGGGCGACCTCTTCGAGGAACGCCTCATTCACATAGAACGCCACGACCTTGGCCAAGGGCGCGTTGCTCGCCAGCGAATCGCCGCCGAGCAGTCCCCTGACCGGCTGCATGATGGCGATGTCCTTGGTGTCGGATTCGGTAAAGACCTTTTTGAGGGCCTCGTCGTATTTCGGGCCGAGAAACGCAAACGGCGCCGTGAGCGCGCCGGTGGAGACCCCGGTCACGAGATCGAACTCGGGCCGCTTGCCCGACGCGGTCCAGCCGGCGAGCACCCCAGCACCGAACGCGCCGTCGCTCCCCCCGCCCGACAGCGCCAGAAAATTGACCACGGGCCGCCGCCCGCTGGTCAGCATTTCGGGACGGCTGGCGCGGACTTGCGCCCATTTCTCCTTGACCATGGCATCAGCGTTGGGCGGGAGCTCGTCGCCCCAATAGCGGATCTGCGATGGCCCCATGCCGACGACGGCGGCGTCGCCTTCGAGCGCCACGGGCACCGGATTGCGGACCATCGCTGCGGCACAGCCCACCAGCGTCAAGGCGAGCAATATGGCCCACACGACCCGCGTCACGACGTTCCCCCTCAACGCAACACTTACGGGAGAGCTTGACGCCGACCCGTAGGAATTGTCTTCAAGGACAGGACATTAGCGCAAAATTGTGGCGGCGGGCCGCTTTTACGTCAGCCCATAGGGCGAATGGACCGCGCCGGGCGCGAAAGCGCCAATTACAGGCCCTGGAGCAAGGCTTCAGCGTCCTGGAGGTCTGGCATGGCAAATCCCTCGGTGAACGAGCCGAGCGCCCTGCCGAGGATGTCCCGGGCATCGCCCCGCCGATCCTGCCCCTTATACAGCCGCGCAAGGCTCATCGTGGCTCGAAGCTCCCACGCCTTGCTTTGTTGCCCCCTGGCGACAGCTACGGCCCGAAGAAAGAGCTTCTCGACTTCCGCCGGCTCTCTCCCTTCACGCCAGGCAAGCTCGCCTTCCAAACGGTGCAGCTCGGCTTCATGGCAACGCTCGTTACTTCGGTCCACGACCGCCAGGGCATGATTCAGCAAGTCCCCGGCCCCAGACCCGCGACCAGACTTGGTGAGGGCCTCGCCGAGGATGCCGAGATAATGCGGCAGGGCAAGCGCGGCGCCGGTGGCTCGATAGGCGTCGAGACCCGCGACCAGCTCCAGCAAGCTTCGTTCGGTTTCGCCACGCAGCAAGCCGCCGGCCGCGGCGTAGACCAGCCCGGTCGCGTGGAACAACGGAAATCCCCGCTCCGCCGAGTAGCGGATTTGCTCTTGGCCCGACGTCACGGTCTCGTCGCCAAGGCGCATGAGCTGGCGCAGCCAACTTGCATGGTGTTGCGCGTAGGCAAGGCTAAACGGGTGGTCGATCGCGCGCGCCAGCTCGCACGCCTCGCAGCTCAATCTCAGCGCCTGATCGGCATAACCGAGATGCCACAGAGTCAGCGCCAGGTAACACCGATGGGTGACGCCCGCATCTTCGCCCACCCGGGCAGCCCAGAATCGCGTTCGCTCGCGGTCGTCGTAACGAGCGAGAGCGCTCTCATGCTGCGCGCGCGCGCCGACGAAATCCCCGCGATAGAACAACGTCAGCCCCATCAAGAACCGCGCTTGCATCCAGACACCAGGGTCGTCGTATTGCTCGGCCAACGCCATGGCCTCGCGCGCGAGGCTCAACGACAAATCCATTTCACCGCGCACGACTCGCCAGGCGAAATTGCCCCATACCACTGCAAACTGTTGCTGCGGTTCGCCGATTTTCTGGCACAGCTCGCGCGCGCGTTGAAACACCGGGCCGACCTCGGGCGCGGCGTAGCCTCGCGCCACGATGTAGGCGGTGCCCAGCGGACTGAGGATCTGCAATTCGAACTGGTCGCGCAGTTGCCCGTCGGGGAATGTTTCCACCAACCCCAGAGCCGATTCGAAATTCTGCACGGCTTGCGGCAAGGCCCCGCGCGACATCGCTTGCGTGCCGGCGAGCCGCAAATATTCGACGGCCTTTTCCGGATTGCTGCTGCGTGAAAAATGGTGCGCCAGATCGGCCAAATGCTCATCCAGCGATGCCGAATATATGAGCTCCATCGCCTGACCGACGACTTCATGCAATTGCTTGCGCCGCTCGATCAGCACCGAGTTGTAAGCAACCTCCTGCGTTAGCGCATGCTTGAAGATGTACTCGACGTCGGTGATTGAGGGCTGTTCGTAGACGAACTCGCCGAGTTGCAGATTGAGGATCAGCCGTTCGAGCTCATTGTCGGACTTGCCGACCACGGCCCGAGCCAGGCTCAGCACGAATTCGCGGCCGAGCACGGCCAATGTTTGCAGCAAATTCTTCTCATCGTTGTGCAGACGGTCGATGCGCGCCGCCAGGATGGCTTGAACCGTAGGCGGTATCCTGAGCGAGGCGAGCGGCTTGGCCAGCCTGACGTCGCCATTGTCGCGCGCGAGCGCGCCTTCATCGAACAGTGCCCGGACAGTCTCCTCCATGAAAAACGGCGTGCCGCCCGTGGTCTCGATGATCATCTGCTTGAGCGGCAGAAGGTCGGCGGCCTCACCGAGCATGGCCGAGAGCATCTCGGCGGCATTGTCCGGTTCGAGCGCATCGAGACGCAATTGCCGGCAATTTGGCCGGTTGCCCCAACGCGGCGCATATTCCGGCCGATAGTTGACCAGCAGCAACAAGCTGGCCTGCGACATGCGGTCTACCAGCAGATCGAGCACCGCATGGCTCTCGTCATCGAGCCACTGCAAATCCTCCACAATTAGGATGAGACGCTGGCGCCCCGCCTCGCTCAGCAATAGCTCCACAACGGCCTCCAAGATGCGCGAGCGCCTGAGGTGCGTATCCATTCCGGCAACGCGCTCATCGTCGCTCCCCAGCTCGAGCAGCCAACTCAGGAACGGAAGCGACGTCTCGAGCGCGGGATCGAGTTCACGCAACTTTGCCGCCATCCTGTCGCGCCGCAAAGTCGGGTCTTCGTCGCCGTTAATGCCGAAATAATTATGGAGCAGCTCGATGATCGGCAAAAAAGCTGAACCTTTGCCATGCGACACCGCAAATGCCTCAAGAACCGTCCAGGACGAACTTGCCTCGCTCTTAAACTCGTGAAAGAGGCGAGACTTGCCCACGCCAGGCTCGGCCACGACCGCAACCACCCTGCCGGAGCCTGGCTTCGCCAACTCAGCCGCACGCCGAAAATTGTCTTTCTCCTTGCTGCGCCCAACGAATTTGGAGAGTCCGCGGCCGACCGACTTCTCCAACCGCGTTCGCAGGGGCCCCAGGCCGAGGACCTCGTAGACGTTAATCGGCTCGTTGATGCCCTTGAGCTGCACCGCGCCCATCGAGCGCAGCGCGAAATAGCCCTCGACCAGCTTGCGCGTGCCGTCGCTGATGACGATCGATCCGGCGTCGGCGAGCGTCTGCACGCGCGATGCGAGATTCACGGTGTGGCCAATTGGCGTGTATTCCGTTTGCGAATCGCTGGTTCGGATCGAACGAACGACGACTTCGCCGGTATTTGCTCCCGCCCTGATCCGAATTGGCGGTCGACCTTCGGCACGCAACCGGTCGCCAAGTCGGCGAATGTCTTCCTGCAACCTCAACGCGCTATATAGCGAACGCTGCGGGTGATCTTCATGCGCGATCGGCGCCCCGAATAGTGCAAAGATTCCGTCGCCGGTCGATTGGACCACGTGACCGTCATAACGCCGCACGGCCTCGATCATGAGCTTGAGGGCTGGGTCGATGATCGCGCGGGCTTCTTCGGGATCGAGGTCCTGCTCCAGCCCGGTAGAATTTATGATGTCGACGAACAGCGCAGTGACGAGCTTGCGCTCACCTTCCGGCGCGAACTGAGGGTCGTCACCGGGATACAGCGCCGGTGTCGCCCCCAAAATTGCCGCTCGACCGGAAGCTCCGCTGTCCTTGACCGCAAGCGCGCTGCCGCAATCGTTACAGAACTTCGACCCCGGGCGATTTAGCTCGCCGCATTTTGGGCATGAGACTCTGCAACGGAGTCCCGCAGGAGCTGCAAAACCTTGCTCCGTCAGGATTTTCCGCGCCGCAACCCGAACACCTCATCGCGGGGGCAGATTGGCCTAAATCCATTTCTTGGGGAATAGGCAGAGGCGCGAAGCCCGAATTGTGGCCGTGTATGGCTGTTTCCCGCCCCGGCCGGAACTCCCCCCCGCGCCGGTTCGCCGGGCTAGCAAGGTGCCGGGAAACGATGCATAACCCGCTGATCCTCAATTGGCGAATTTGGAGGTTTCCTTGCGACGCATGATCTTTGCCGTGATGGTGCTGGTTGCAACCGCCGCCGGTACGCTCGAGGCTTCCGCCGTCGAATGCGCGACCGGCGACTCGGCCATTTGCCTGTCCCTTCCAAACTGCCATTGGGATGGCGAGCATCGCGGCTGTTATCCAGGCCCGGGCGAGAAGCGGGACGCCTGCGCGGTCCATGACGACAAGGGAATCTGCCAAGCCGACGTCACGCTTGGCTGCGCCTGGTCCGACCAGAACAAATGCGAATCGAAATCGAACTAGCTATGCGCTGCGCCGCTTTATCAGGGCGAACACGAACAGCGCGCCGAGCGCGGCGTGGATCAGCCCGGTGCTCCATAGCGCCGCGCCGCCAAGGCTCAGCGCCGTCCAGACGATGATAAGCGCGGCCAGCACATTATAGAGCGTTAGCCCATAGGCGGCGGCGACGCCGCCTTCCGTTCCCATCTGATCGCGGGCCAGAAGGGCGGCGGTGCCGAGCCCTAAGGTCGCGGCCCCGAACACGCGCGCCAGAAAAATCGCCGCTTGCGTGGCGTCCGCTCCCAGCGACGCGATCAACATATCCGGTGCCAGCAGAGTCGATAGGCCGAATATAGCCTCGAAGCCGCCCGACACGATCATCAGCAACCGCAGCACGGCGCCCTCCCGGTTCGCGTCGAATCTACTGCGAGCCGTCGACCTTCGCCCAAGTCTGATCCGGCGCGAACGACTCTATCTTGCGCGCTAGCTTTGCCGTCTTCGGCCCGAGATCCTTTTCGAATACCGCGCCGTCGTGATTGACCATGAAGGTCATGACCCCGGAATTGCCGTACTCGGCGGGAAACGCAAGCAGCGCAAAGCCGCCTCTCATCTTGCCCTTGACCAGATAGTCGTAGGCGCCGCCGGGCGCGCCCGTGCCTTGGCGGGTGAGGACGCGGTAGTAGTAGCCGTGATAGGGAATTGGCCCCTTGCCGGTCTTGTAGCCTTCGGCAGACGCTTGGGCCGCAAGTTCGCCGAGCGGACTAGGGGTTTGCCCCTCCGCGGTCGGCCAATAGAGGCCGTCCTTCTTTCCCTTGTGGCTGACGATTCGCTGCGCATAGACGCCACGGCCCAAACCAGCCGGATCGAGCTCCGCATATTCGTTCTGCGCCTGGACATACGCGCCCGCGACCTGGATCGCCGACAATTCGTTGCGGCCGACGCGGCGGCGCAAGATCTCGTCGAGCCCCGCCCCGGTATCGAACTGCCACTGGCCCGCTTTGTTGATGAGTGGAATCGGAAATGGCCAATCGTCGTCGCCCATGATCAGGGTCTGCGTGCCGTCGCCTTCGGGCTCGATCGCGTGCTTGGTGTCGTAGGCGGCAACGAATTTCTCGCGCGTATTGCTGTCTGCGACCGGATCGCCTGAACTGACGACAGCATTCCCGTCAGGGCCAAGTACGGAGACAATGGCTTTGGCGTCGCCCGACCTCGCCGCGCTAACGAGTGCATCGACAGCAGCATCCGGCGTGGTGAATTTCTCCTGCGCGAAGGCCGGCGCTACCGCCCAGCCGAGCAACGCGGCGCTAAGAAGCAGGCGAGTTATATTTGTCATCATCGGACTCCTCCCCCGCCGTTCAGCACCAGCCATTCATTCCAGGTCATGAATTTCAGCCCAATGCGGTCGTAGTCGACCATCAAATATCCGTCGCGATCGTACGAGACTGCGGCGGGATCGATTTTCTGCACCTCCTGGGCCATGACGCCGACATAGAGGGTGCGGTCGTCGCCCGTGTAGCGGAAGCGATAGAGCTCGAGTCCGTTGCCGAGCCGCATCAGCGGAACGATGTCTGACTTGAGCCGGATATCGGAACGCCGGCCGCCGCCGCCACGCCCGCCTCCGCCGCCGCCGCCACGGCCGCCGCCACTGAAATGCGCAGCCCCGCCGCCACCGCCGCCCTTGCGGACCGCCTGCCCGCCGCCGCCAGAAGGCCGGGAGAAATCCTTGGCGCCGCGATTGCCGAGACTTGCCTGCCCGCGCTGGGAGAAGTCTTTGGCCTTTCCGCCATCGCTCGGATCGAAGGCATTTCCGCCCGGCCGCCCTTCGCCTTGGCCTTGGCCTTGGCCTTGCCGACGTCGGATTTCTGGTTCGGCAGCGCCGCCTGTTTGTCCGAACGGTCCTTCAATCCTTGCTGAATCTGTCCGGCATCAGGCTTGCCGCCAGGCCGATCACCGCCGCCGACATTGGGACGATCCGCGTTGCCGGGCTTGCCGCCGGGTCGATCCCCTCCGCCGATATTGGGATGATCGCCGCTGCCCGGTTTCAGCACCTGGTCGCCGCTGCGACCCCGAAAATCGAGGTTGCGGTCTCCGCCATTGATGTTCGCCTTGGCGAATTTGTTCTTCACCTCGGCGTTGTTGTAGGCCACGCCGCGCCGGTGCTCGGAGTTGTGCTCCCATTTGGAGTAGTGAGCATTGTTCCGATTGATGTTCACATTCCGGTCGATGTCGACATTGATATTGCCGTGATGCCAGTCGAAATCGCCCCAAATGGCGTTGCCGATGGCGAAGCCTGCCCCCCAAGCGATGCCGCTGGCGATGGCGCCGCCGACGACCCAGCCGGCCGGGGGCGGAAAATAGTAGGGAGGATAGTCGGGATAAGGCCACGACGCCGTAAACCACGGCCGGATCGTAATAGGGCACGTAGACGACCTCCGGCGAGGCCGGCTCGATCACGATCACTTCCTGGTCGGCTTCCTTGGTGGTTTTGACGGTCTGCTGCTCGGTCGTCTCCAACTTGCCGTTGTCTTGCGCCTTGGCGCGCAGCCGCTGGATTGCATCCATCACGTCGGCCTGCTGGGCAAGCACGGCATCGCCCAGAGACTGGGTCCAGTCGAGCTTGTCGTTCATCATGGCGAGCACGGTAGGCGCCGACACCAGATCCTTCACGTTCGCGTCCCAGTCCTGCTTAGCCAGTGCCTCGGTGAGCTTGTCCCCTTGCAGTCCCTTGTTCGCCTTGGCAAAGCGATCAGCCTGCACGACCTCCAACGGATAGGTCGAGGCCATGAGAACCTGCGCCAGCAGCGGGTCGGGATAGAGGGCAATCGGCGCGACGAGCTGGTCGAGCTGGCCGGCATCGAGCAATGGGGTTGCCGGCGGCTGCTCGCTGCTGAGCTGCTCGGCCTGCGCCCAAGCGGGCCCACCGGCAAACAGCGCCAGGATCAAGGATAAGACGATCGTCAAGGGTCTCATCGCGCTGCCTCCGCTCAGACCAAATGCACTGGCGTCGCGTCTCATCTATTGATCTTGTGGTCCAATTGTGACGTCAGCCGGCGACTTTCTCGATCTCGCTGGGCTTCCAGGTCTTGTTGAAGAACGGCTCGAGCGGGCTATAGAGTTCTGAGGATCACGAACCAGCCTCTGTCCGGCAGCGTCAGGATGAAATTGCCGTCCTTCACGCCGTCCGGCTTCTTCGGCCCGAAATAGACGGTGGTCGACCCGTCTTCGTTCGGTTCCGCCGCGGGGCTCGGATAGCTCTGGCTGCCGGCCCGCGGAAAACGCTGGTCGGTTTGCAGCATCGAACGGGTCTGGTTGTCGTAGAGGGTGAACGACCAGAACTTGGCGGCGGGAATGTTCGGCGGGAGCGTCACCTTGTAGGTCTTGCCGCCGTCGAACGGCTCGCCATCGGTGTCGACAATGCCGAACAGATATTGCGAACCGACATCCGGCAGACGCATGACCATGGCCGGCGTGACGCCGGTGGCCACATAGAAGAACGCCGCGCGCGCGTCGAGCGTATGCGCGCCGGTATAGGGATAAGGCTTCACGCCCTCCTTGGTGATTTCGGGCGGCGGCCGCATGAAGTCGTAGCCACCGACGAAGAGTGGGTTCAGCCATTTCGAGGTCGGGCTGTAATAGCCGAAGCCTTCCGACTCGCGCGGCGTGAAAGAGACGGTGCGCGCCGCGCCATTGGCGATGGCAATCGAGTCGGTCAGGATCTTGCGCATGCGCGCGTCGGGCGCGAATTTCTTGCCCTTGACGATGCCGATGGCCGCGAACTGCCCGCCGATCTCGGGCTCCAGCGCCTCGGCCGGCTGCTCCTGCACCAGGGCATCGAGCATCTCGTAATAGGAGAAATCGTTGGGCGGGATCGTGTTCATGGACAGCCCGGTGCCCTCGACGAAGGTCAGCGTGCCCGGCTTGCTCAACGGCGCCAGTGGCGCCTTGCCGGTGATGAACGAGCCGATGCTGGTGCCATAGGATCCGGCGACGTAGGGATAGATCTTCAGCGTATCCTTGATCGTCTCGACGGCTGGCTTGGGGTCGTTATCGACCAGGAACGCGCGGCCGAGCAACGCGACCGAAGTCGTGCTCGGCCGGCCGATGAAATATCCCCCTCGGGCTCCGGGCCGTCATAGCCCGGCGGCAGCAGGAGATACTTGCCGCCCTGCCCGCGATCAGGACCCGGCGCGCCAAAATCGATCACCCAGCGGAACCACAGATCGTCGAACAGGCCGAGCGTGTTCGGCGGCGTTTCGACCACCATCGGGCCCTTGGAAAGGTCGATATTGCCGATGAAATAGACGGTATCTGCGTTAGCGGTGAGGAACAGCGATTGCGCGTCCATCAGGCCGGAAAAGATCAGAATGCCTTCATTGTCCTTGACGCCGGCGGCGCGGATGCCGTTGCGCGCGGCCAAGATCGAAACGCCACGCAGGCCGTTGAGATAGGCCGAGACGCCACGCTGCAAATCGAGCTGGTCGTAGAGCTTGTCGGCGGTGGCCTGGTCCGGAACCCCGTCGCGGAATTTGAGCGTGCCGATCGACGTCTCGACCTGATCCGGCGTGATGAGCGACGGCGGGATGGGCGGGTAGGTCTCGGCCCTAGCAACGATCGAGACGAGGCAAACCAGACAAGCAAGCAACGTCCACGCCTACGTTCAGCCTTGATGCTGAGGTCATCGCTCAGATCCCTTTCTCTCGCGGAAGACTAGTGCGGCGGGAAGATCGTCTTCCAGTCGTTCTTCATGTCGACCACGGTCCAGCCCTTGCCGGTCGCTTCCTCCATCAGCGCATTGGAGAACGTGCCGACTTTGGAGTCGGGGCCATAGGCATATTCCCGCTCCGCGTCGGTGTGATGGACCAGGCCCATGAAGCACAGCCGCTGGCAGGCCGCGGTCCATTCCAGCATTTGCTTGTCGCCGTCGGAATTGCCGAAGGCGAAGATCGGATGGCGCCCGATGACGCGATTGATGGCCTCCGGCTTGCCCGGCCCGTCATCGACGAAGAACACCTTGGGCTCCTTGACGAGCGCCGGGCTTGCGTCCCACATCTGAAACTTGGTGACGCCGGAGGAGCCGATCACCTGCTCGGGCGGGATGCCGTAAGTCTTGTCGGCGAAATTGCGCATGAACTCGACCCCGCCGCCGGACGCGATGAAGGTCTTGAAGCCGTTGGCGCGCAAATAGTCGAGCAGCTCCAGCATCGGCTGATAGACCAGGTCGGTGTAAAGCACCTTGAAGCGCGGATGCTTGGCGGTCTCGATCCACTCTTTGACCGACTTGTTGAAATCGACGGTGGTCATGCCGGAATGCGTGGCGGCCACGATCTCCAGCATGCCCTTCTCGCCCATGGCGGCGACGGCCTTCATGTCGCCGGCAAGAACCGACTTGAATGGTTCCTTGTCCTTCCATTCCGGATGCTGATTGGCCTGCTTCTTCACCTCGTCGATGGCGAACACGAACTGGTTGTAGATCGGCTGCTCGATCCACAGCGTGCCGTCATTGTCGAACGTAGCGACGCGCTCGGGCGGCGCCACGTAATCGGGGCCCCCTCCTTGGTCACCCGCGTGACGAAATCGATGATCGATTGCTTGGTCGGCCCGTCGTTCCAGGACGGCAGCGGATCGTCTGCCGCCTGAACTGGCGACGTAACGCAAAGCGCGAGCAGGGAAAGGACGACAAGCCGCCTTAGCCATTGAGTCATGGAACGAACCTCCGGCTCCGATGAGACGGAGCGGACGCCTCGCGTGAGGCGTCCGCTCTGGTTTGCGTGTCAGTTGCCGGGCTGTCCCTTGGCGATTGCAGCCTCGACCTGCTCCTTCACCGCCTGCAGGTTGAACGACGCGCCTTTCTGCATCGGCGGGAACTCGATTGCGGTCTTGGCCAGTTCACCGACCTTCTGCTGGACGTAGACGAAGCGCCAGAATTCGCGGGCATAGAAGTCGTTGAAGTAGGCTGGAGAACCTTCGAGCAGGTTCGAAACCGGCAGCCGCTCGAACGGATCCTGCTTGATGTTTTCCAGGATCGGCATGTTGATCGGAACCTTCGGCCCCGGCCAGCCATCGGGCTGATCGATGAAGCGATACTTGAACTCATCGAGACGGAGGCCGCCGAGATTGGATTCAGCGAAGTACCAAATCTCGTGGCGCTTTGACGGACCCTTGCCGGTAAGCAAGATCGAGTCTGGTTGTAGCCGTCGAGATGAACCTTGTAGGTCGTGCCGCCGAGGTCCTTGCCGGCTTTCAGCTCGTCAACGATATTGGCGTTGCCGGCCGCCGCCACGAAGGTCGGGAACCAGTCGAGTCCGGAGAAGATGCTGTTCTCGACCTTGCCCGCCGGCACCTTGCCCGGCCAGCGGATAATCGCCGGCACGCGGAAACCGCCTTCATAGACGGTCCCCTTGGTGGCGCGGAACGGGGTCATGCCGCCGTCCGGCCAGGTGAACACTTCGGCGCCGTTGTCGGTCGAGAACACCACGATGGTGTTGTCGGCGATGCCGAGATCGTCGAGCGCCTTCATCAGCGCGCCCACGGAGTCGTCGAGCTGCACCATGCCGGCTTCTTCCATGCCGTAATTGGTCTCGGGATTCATCATCGCCTTGTACTTCGCGGCGAGGAAAGTGAACACATGCATGCGCGTGGTGTTGTGCCAGAGGAAGAACGGCTTGCCGGAGTCCTTGGCCTTCTTCATGAAGTCGATCGATTTCTGGACGAGAACATCGTCGAAGGTGGTCATGTCGTATTTGGCGTCGCCTACGCCCTCGTCGGCGCCGCCATAAGGCGTGCGACCGGTGTCCGGTCCTGGCGCGAGCGGCCCTTCGTCAACGATCTTCTGCTTGCCGACCACGCCCCAACGCGGATCGACAGTCGGATCGTCGGTGTCGCTTGCCGTGCAATGCACCAGATTGCGCGGCCCGACTGCGTTGCGAATCTTCGGGTCCGTCGGATACGAGTACCAATAAGGATCCGACATCGCATCGAGGTGATACAGATAGCCGAAGAACTCCTCGAAGCCGTGGACGCAGGGCAGGTACTTGTTCAGATCGCCAAGATGGTTCTTGCCGAACTGTCCGGTGGTATAGCCCATCGCCTTGAGTGCCGTGGCGATGGTCGGCGCCTGCGCCGGCAAGCCGACATCGGCGCCCGCCTGACCGACCGTGGTCATCCCGGTGCGGATCGGCAGCTCGCCGGTGATGAAATTCGCGCGGCCCGCGGTGCAGCTCGCCTCCGCGTAGTAGTCGGTGAAGCGCATGCCTTCCGACGCCAGCTTGTCGAGGTTTGGCGTCTTGCCCGACATGATGCCCTGGTGATAGGCGCCGATATTGAACCAGCCGATGTCGTCGCCCATGATGAAAAGGATGTTGGGCTTTGAGCTTGGCTCCGCCTGCGCCAGCGCCGCTTCGGGCGCCGCAATGAGAAGGGCAATCGCTAACGCACCTCGTTTGACTCCGTCCTCAATACGCATTGTTCTCTCCTTGAACGTTCTTCCCCAGGCTCAATGAAAGAAACGCCAGCCTGCCCGCACACGCGTGCGAGCACCGTTGGCGCTCCCGACTAGGTTGTATTGGAATTGGCGGTGAGGTCGGCAAAGACCGCCGCGAGGCGCGAGACGCAGAACTGTTCGCATCGAATCCGCCTTCCGCCGCCTTGACGCAGGCGATGCTGCCCTCAACAACTAGGATAGCACAGAATGCATGTAGGCGGAATAAGCGGCGTGCCATGCGCCATCATTGCGGCGCGTTTGGCGGCGCGTTTAACACAGTCCTAAATCCGACATGGCCGGTTGAGAGGTCGACCTCCTGCGGCTGCCGCGCCGTCGGCCGGTAGCGCGCGCAATAATTCGACGCGCATAAATACGAGCCGCCCTTGATGACTTTGCTCGGCGATTGTCCGGCCGCGGCGCGGACGTCGAGCAAGGCCGGCCCGCTGGGGTTCAGCGCCGCCTCGCGCCGATGGCTCGGCACGTACCAGTCGCTGGTCCACTCCCACACATTGCCGATCATGTCGTAGAGCCCATAGCCGTTCGGCGGGAAGCAGCCAACCGGCGCCGTGCCGGCATAACCGTCTTGCGTCGCTATTATAGACCGGAAAGATGCCCTGCCAGCTATTGGCGATCGGCTTGCCGTCCTGGTCGAAGGCGTCGCTCCAATCCTTTCCCGCTTCGCGGCCGCCGCGGGCGGCATATTCCCATTGCGCCTCGGTCGGCAGATCGCGGCCGCGCCAGCGCGCATAGGCCAGCGCATCCTCATAGGCGACATGCACCACGGGATGGTTCTCGTTGCCCTTGATCGAGGAGCCCGGCCCTTCCGGCTCGCGCCAGTTGGCGCCTTTGACATATTGCCACCATTGGGTGAGATCGCCGCCGCGGGCGAGCTTGGTCGGCTGGACGAACAGAACCGAGCCGGGCGCCGTCAAGTCCGCGCTCATATTCGGATGCGTCTTGGGATCGAGACCCCGCTCGGCCAGCGTGACGTAACCGGTCGCCGTCACGAATTCCGCGAATTGCGCGTTGGTCACCTCGTGTTCGTCGATCCAGAAGCCGTCGACGCGCACGACATGGCTGAACCGCTCCTCGGGACGTTCTTGATCGGAGCCCATGGTGAAGCTGCCGCCCGGAACGAACGCCATGCCGGCCTTGTCGCCCTGCTCGGCGGGAATGCCGGAATAGGCGGTGCAATTTGCGATTGGCTCCGCCGCGCGAGCGTCGCCGGCGGGATGAATCGCAAGCCACGCTCCCGCCCCCGAGGCAAGCAATGGAATTGCGAACAGACGGCAGCCAAACATTACGATTTTGATGCTCCGAGCGGCGGAACGGGGCCACACCCTTGATGGCAGTCAATAATGTAGGGGGCCCGCAAGCGTCTCGCGAGCCCCCTTGTTTCACGCTAAGGCGTCGGCCTGCCCAGCCCGTTCTCCTCCATGTTCTTCTTCAAGATCTCCTGCATCTTGGGCAGGAGATCGTAGACCGGCGGGTTGTTGGACATGAAGCCGATCTTGAACTGAGGCGGATATTTGATCAGGTCCTTCATATACGCGCCCGACGCCGAAATGATCGGCACGGACATCGGAATGTGCCGAATGCCGATGCTCACGTCTTCCTGTGGATTTGTGTAGAGATTGAACACGATGCCGCCGCCGCTATCCGTCGGCGCTTTCTTCTAAAGAGCACGAAATTGCCACGCAGAGTTTTCCACGGATAGGGCTAGGAGCGGAACCCCTACTTGCACGAAGTTCCGCGTGTTTTCCTTGACACAATGCCACGGATAGGGCGCGCCCGGACGATCGCGCCGGATTGATTACAAACAGCGAAAAAACGCCGCGGCCCTCTCAGTTCTGTTGCAATCTTATGCGCTACTCTCGGCCCTCAGTCAGCCAAATCACATTACGACCGAACAGGAGGTCCTTTCATGACACTAAATCGTATCGCTTGCGTGGCCGTCGCGCTTGCAAGTCTGGCTCTCGTCCTGCCACCGGCATTCGCCGAGGATGCCATCAGCCACCCGGCGAAAAAACCCATCGGTCCCACCAGCAATGAGATGGTCCCGTCGCTCGCGGTGTTGAATGCGCATGGCGCGACCCTCGAAGGCAACAAGCTCACGCTGGTGGGCGTGACGCCAAACTCCATCGTGTTCGCCGACCGCCCGGTGAGCAGCGGCCGGCCACGTGCTGACGTCTCATTTCATCAAAGAGTGGGATGTCGGCAATGACAGTTTCGCCAAGGACCCGCCCAACGCCACCATCTCGGTGTTGAGCGAGGACGGCGCCACGGTGAAGGACGCGGTCGTGGTGCTCAAATCGCCGAAGCTGGAGGGTGAGAACTTGACCTTCGATGTGTCGGTGCTCGAAGGCGATTTGACCGGCGCCAAGGGCGCAGCCGCCTTGTTTATCGATTGGTTCGCGGCGCGCGGCGGAGGCGGTCGCGTCGTGGTCGGCGGTGGACCTGCCTGGCATGGCGCCTGGTACGGTCATCCCGGCGCAGCGTTTGCCGCCGGCGCGGCGGTCGGCGCCGCAGCGGCAGCCCCCTATTATGGGCCGCCCCATTGCGGTTATTACCCCTACCCGCCTTGCTACTAGGACTGAGTTCGGACGAAGAACTCGTCTTGACGGCGAACCGGCGGCGGCAGCGCCCGCCGCCGGTCTCATTTCTCGCCGAGAATCGCTGAATCTCCCCGCTCCCCCTGCCCCCTTGCAAGCGAATATCACGATGGCCATCTGAGCGTCGGGCACTCAGCCGTTGCTCGCATCTTGAGGGGGATGACGATGCGTCCAGTTTCAACACTCTCACCTGCAACTTTAGCGTGGGCCGGTCGCCACTTGCCGCCGGCATCAACGCGCGCACAAAATTTTGCATTTACGCCGCGCGTTATCCAGGGAGGAATGCATGAGGAACTATCTGTACGCGTTGGCGGTGAGTTCGATGTTCCTTCCGGCGCTCGCGCCGGCGGCTGAGGCCATCACCGAAGACGAGGCGCATGCCATCGGCGTCGAGGCCTATCTCTATTTCTACTCGCCGATCACCATGGACCTGACGCGCAAGCAGCTCACCAATCAGGAGCCGAGCCCAGGTGGCATCGGCGGCCCGATGAACCGCTTCGCCAATGTCGGGGCCTTTCCCACGGCCGATATGCGCGTGGTGGTGCGGCCGAATTTCGACACGCTCTATTCCAGCGGCTGGCTCGATCTGACCAAGGAGCCGATGGTCGTGTCGGTGCCTGACACCGGCGGCCGCTACTACCTGCTGCCGATGCTCGACATGTGGACCGATGTGTTCGCCTCGCCGGGCTGGCGCACCACCGGCACCGAAGCCGGCAACTTCCTCGTCACGCCGCCCGGGCTGGAGCGAGCTGACGCGATCGCCTCGAGCGGCATGCCCAACACATCAACGCGCCGACGCCTTACGTGTGGATCATCGGCCGCACCAAGACCGACGGTCCCGCCGACTACGACGCCGTCCACAAGATCCAGGCCGGCTACAAGATCACGCCGCTGTCGCAATGGGGCAAAGAGCCGGAGGCGGTCAAGGTGACGATCGACCCGAGCGTCGACATGAAGACGCCGCCGAAGCTTCAGGTCGATTCCATGCCGGCCGACAAGTTCTTCGCCTATGCCGCCGAGCTGCTCAAGCTTCAGCCGCCGCACATCACCGATCAGCCGATCCTCGCGCGGATGAAGCGCATCGGTATCGAGGTTGGCAAGAGCTTCGATCTCGGCCAGGCCGATCCGGCCGTCCAGAAGGGCAATCGCGAACGCGCCGCAAGACGCGCAAAAGCTGATGGCGTGGAAGGTGCCGACCCTGGCGCGGATCGCGAATGGCTGGTCGATGAACACCGACACCATGGGCGTCTACGGCAACTACTATCTGAAGCGCGCGATCGTCACGCAGCTCGGGCTCGGCGCCAATCTTGCCCGAGGATGCGATCTACCCGCTGAACTTGCCGACGACACCGGCAAGCCGCTCGACGGCGCCAGCAACTACGTCCATCCATTTCGACAAAGGCGCGACGCCGCCCGTCGACGCCTTCTGGTCGGTCACGCTCTACGATCCCAAGGGCTTCCAGGTCGCCAACCCGCTCAACCGCTTCGCGGTCTCGAGCTGGATGCCCTTCAAGACCAACGCTGACGGCTCGCTCGATCTCTACTTCCAGAACGAGAGCCCGGGCGCGGACAAGGAAGCGAACTGGCTGCCGGCACCGAAGGGACCGTTCAATCTGACCATGCGCCTCTATGCCCCGAAAGCCGACGCGCTGACCGGCAAATGGAATCCGCCGGCGGTGATGAAGGGCGCAATGGGGGCTGTCTTGCCGCAGTAGGTGCCGGATGGAGGGTCCAGGAGCCGATTACTCAATACCGGTGGGAGGAACTTGTCATGAATAGGCAGTTGGTTGCGCTGACATCAGGACTTCTCATGGCCACGGCGCTGGCCGCGGCGGCAAGCGCCCAGGAGACCATCGGCGTTCCGGGATCGCCGGACGCCACCACCACCATTAACGGGCGGCAAATTCCGCCGCCTCCCGGGGCATTCGGCGGCACGATCAACCTCGATGCCCCCAACTCCACCCCCTACTGGCAGCCCCAGGTGGTGCCGCCGAAGGGCGCGCCCAACATCTTGCTGATCATAACCGACGATGTGGGCTTTGCCGCCCCCAGCACCTTCGGTGGAGTCATTCCAACGCCGACTCTCGATCGCATCGCGAGCAGGGGGCTGCGCTATACGCAGTTTCATACCACCTCGCTGTGCTCGCCTACGCGGGCGGCCCTTATCACCGGGCGCAATCATCACTCGGTGGGGTTTGGCGTGATCAGCGAGGCCTCGACCGGCTATCCCGGCTACAACAGCATCATCACCAAGGACAAGGCGACCATCGGCCAAATTCTCAAGGCCAACGGTTACGCCACATCCTGGTATGGCAAGAACCACAACACACCGTCATTCGTGACGAGCCAGGTAGGACCCTTCGATCAATGGCCGATCGGCATGGGCTTTGAATATTTCTATGGGTTCAACGGCGGCGAGACCAACCAGTGGCAGCCCGATCTCTACCGCAACACGACGCGCATCTATCCCTATGTCGGGAAGCCGAACTACAACCTCACGACCGACATGGCGGACGAGGCGGTCTCCTACCTCAATCAGCTCAACGAACTCGATCCGAACAAGCCGTTCTTTCTCTATTACACGCCGGGTGGCACGCATGCGCCGCATCACCCGACGCCGGAGTGGATCGAAAAATTCAAAGGCAAGTTCGACATGGGCTGGAATGCCCTGCGCGGGCAGATCTTCGCCAACCAGAAGAAGCTCGGCGTCATTCCACCGGAGGCCGAGCTGACGCCATGGCCCTCCGACATCCTCAAGAATTGGAAAGACCTGAATCTCGTCGAGAAGAAGCTGTTCGAACGGCAGATGGAGGTCTACGCGGCCTACCTCGCCTATACCGACCATGAGATCGGCCGCGTGGTGCAGGCCGTTGAAGACCTGGGCAAACTCGACAACACGCTGATCATCTATATCAGCGGCGACAATGGCGGCAGCGCCGAGGGTTCGCCTGCAGGAACGCCCAACGAGATGACGTTCTTCAACGGCGTGGAGGTGCCGGTTGCCGAGCAAATGAAATTCTACGAGGCGTGGGGTTCGCAACTCACCTATCCCCACATGGCCGTCGGCTGGACCTGGGCGATGAGCACGCCCTACAAATGGACCAAGCAGATTCCGTCGTATTTTGGTGGCATTCGTAACGGTATGGCCATCGCCTGGCCTGGTCACATCAAGGATGCCGGCGGCATCCGCAATCAATTCCACCATGTGATCGATATTGTTCCAACCATCCTGGAGGTTACCGGCATTCCTGCGCCGGAGCAGGTCGACGGCATTTCCCAAACGCCGATCGAGGGGGTGAGTCTTGCTTACACTTTTGACAAGGCCAACGCCTCTGCGCCTTCGACCCACAAGACCCAGTATTTCGAGATGTTCGGCAATCGAGCGCTTTATCAGGACGGCTGGATCGCCTCGACGGTGCCCTATCGCGAACCGTGGAATGGCACGGCACCGACGCCGAAAGACGTGGTGAACGGCGTCAAGTGGGAGCTGTTCGATCTTACCAAGGACTGGACTCAAAATAACGACGTGTCGGGCAGCAACCCGGAGAAGCTAAAGGAACTGCAAGACCTGTTCTGGGTCGAAGCCGCTAAGTATCAGGTCTTGCCGCTCGATGCCTCGGCGCTGACCCGCTTCATTCTGCCCCGTCCCAGCATCGTGGCCGGCCGCGATGAATTTACCTACACCAAGCCGATCGTCGGCGTGCCGCTCGGCACGGCCCCGAGCGTGCTCAACAAGTCCTTCACGATCACCGCCGACATCGAGGTGCCTGCCGGCGGCGGCAGCGGCATGCTTGTCACTCAAGGCGGCAGATTTGGCGGCTGGGGGTTCTACCTCCTCAAGGGCAAGCCGGTGTTCGTCTATGACCTGCTCGACCTCGCGCGGCCAAAGGTCGAGGCGGAAGCGGCGCTGACCCCGGGTAAACACAAGGTGGAGTTCGCCTTCAAATATGACGGCCCTGGCCTCGGCAAGGGCGGAACTGGCACCATCACGATCGACGGCGCCGAAGCGGGAAGCGGCACGTTTCCTCACACGATACCTTTCGCCTTGGAGGCCAGCGAGACCTTTGACGTGGGTTCCGATACCGGAACCGGCGTGAACGATGCAGATTACCAGACGCCGTTTGCATTCGACGGCAACCTCGACAAGCTGACGCTCACTCTTGAACCCCAGGGGGCTGAGGGCCATTGGCCCTAGGAGAGGGCTTGCTCTGGCCTCAAATGTGGTTGTGAACTGACGCTGCAAATGGGCTCGCTCGCCAGGGCGGCCCCGGCGGAGCAGCATGAGCGAAACAGCCATCAAACATCGCAAGCCGGCGGGTAAGCCCCTGATCGCGCTGACCGGCGCCACCGGGTTCATCGGCCAATATCTGCTCGACCAGCTTCCCAAGCGCGGCTACCGCCTGCGCGTGCTGCTGCGCCGCCCGACCACGCTGCCCAAGGGCTGCGCCAGCGCCGTCATCGGCGATCTCGCCCGCCCCTACAACATGGCCGAGGCGCTGGCCGAGGTCGACGCGGTGATCCACACCGCCGGCCTCGCCAGCACCATGTCCGGCGTGCCGGAGGACGATTATCGGCTGTTCAACACCGAGGCCACGGTCGGCTTCGCCAAGGCGGCGCAGCGCGCCCGGGTCAAGCGCTTCGTCTTTCTGTCCTCGATCAGGGCGCAGTCCGGTCCGACCGCCGACGGCACGCTGACCGAGGACAGCGAGCCTCGCCCCACCGACGCCTATGGCCGCTCGAAGCTCGCCGCCGAGCAGGGCCTGGCGGAGACCGAGCTCGACTGGGTCGCGCTCAGGCTGGCGCTGGTCTACGGGCCGGGCGTCGAGGGCAACATGGCACAGGCTGGTGAAGCTTGCCCGCTCCCCCTACCCGCTGCCGCTGGCCGGACTCACATCGGAACATTCCTTGCTTGGTCTCGACAATCTGGTCGAGGCCGTCGACAAGGTGCTGGCGGCGGAAGCGCCGCTGAAGCGCCCGCTCATCGTCGCCGACCCCAAGCCCCTCACCATCGCCGCGATGATCGCGGCCATGCGCCAAGGCCTCGGCCGGCGTCCCGCGTTGTTCTACGTGCCGAGGCCGCTGCTCAAGGGCGCGCTGCGTGCCGCGGGACAGGCCGACAGCTGCGAGCCGCTGTTCGGCTCTCTCGTCGCTGATTCCTCCGCGCTCGCCCGGCTCGATTGGGTCCCGCCGGTCGACACCGCGGCGGGAACTCGCCGCGCTTCTCGGCGGCGAACCGACATTCGTGATGCTGCATCGCAGTGCAAACGTAACGACTTTGTGCACTGCGAAGTGCGCGCAACGAAATTTCTGCAAATTGAATCCGAAAGTTTCGTCCACACGCGCGTGCGGTCTTACCTTCGTCGCATTTTTTTGCTAGGCTGTTCATTGGCTGACGTGGGGGTCGCCGAATTTGAGCAAGGCACTTGCCTTGAGGGCGTGACTCTGAACCCCCGGTTAGTCTCCAGAGCACATCTTGCGGGCAGGTCGAGGAGGTGGGATGGCACTCCCGAAGATTGTCCTGCGCGGCAGGAAGATCATTCTCCTGAGCGGCTTCAAGGACGGCCCGAAGAACAAGAGCAACCAATCGCGCCCTCGTTGTGGACGCAGAGGACAAGTTGCGGCTGGCCGCCAAGCGGAATCCCGATGCGGTCGCGTTCGGCTACGTCGCCGGCGAGTGGATCGCGGCGGCGTAAGCCCTGGCCGACGTTAGCTACAGCCTTTGCGGCGGCATTTCCGCGCGCGATCTTCGCCGCTCTACTGCTGCGAGACGGCGACGCCCCATGGCGCGGTGCCGACCGGGATCGACTTGATCACCTTCAGGCTGGGAACGTCGATCACCGAGACGTCGTTGCTGTTGCCGTTGGTCACGAACAGCAGCGTCTCGTCGGGCGTGAAGGCGAGCTGCCACACCCGCTGGCCGACCAGCAGATAGTCTTCTCGACCTCGAAGCGTCTTGGCGTCGATCACCGCCACGCGATTGGCCGGTCCGAGCGCCACGAACGCCTTGCTGCCGTCCTTGGTGATGCGCACGCCGACCGGCTGGATATTCTCGGGCTGCACGCCGGGGACCGCAAAGCCGATCGATCTTGATGACTCTTGCGCGTCTTGGCGTCGATCACCGTGACCACGCCGGCCACTTCGGAAGTCACCCATAGCCGGCTGCCGTCGGCCGTGAACTCGGCGAAACGAGGCCGCGAACCGACCAGAACGTTGTCGGTGATCTCGTAGCTCCCGGTGTCGATGAAATGCACCATGTTGGTGGTTTCGGAGGTCACCACCACGGTCTTGCCGTCGGGGCTGACGCCCACGCCTTCCGGCTCGACGCCGACCTCCACCTCCGCCGCCACCTTCTGGTCGGCAAGGTCGATCGCCGTGAGCAGATTGTCGTCCTCGTTGGCGATGTAGACCGGGCTTCCCGACGGATGGATGTTGAGCAGCTCGGGATCGGGACCGGACGGCAGGTCCCCGACGATCTCCCGCGTGGCCACGTCGAGCACCTGCACGGTGTCCTCGTCGCTGGCGCAGATCAGCAGTTGCTTGCCGTCCCTGGTCAGCATGATGCCGCGCGGGCGCTGGCCGACCGGGATGGTCTCCAGCACCTCGAGCGTGGCGCTGTCGAGCACGGTGATCGAGTTGCCCTTCTCATTGGAGACATAGACCGTGTAGGCCGCGGCTGGACCAGCGGCCAAGCCGAATGCGATGGCGGCGGCAATCCCCATCGCGACCCGCTCTGTGTTTAACGCCATGCTCACCCGTCCTCCCACATTTCGTTCATTGCATTTTGCACTTGCTCTCGGGCTCGTCGATGCCGAGCGTATCGACCTCGCTGGTCTGGTGCAGGAAACCTTCCTGCGGCGACACCGACACCGGCAGCTCCGGCCCGGCAATGATGATCGGCTGCCTGAGCTGACCGTCCCAGCGGCGGAACGTGACCTTCTGCCCCTTGAACGCCGCCAGCTCGAACGCATCGCTGCGCAGATGAGCGTTGATCGCGGCGAAATCGCCGGAGCCGACGCGCGAGGCGCCCTCTCCGACCGCGCGCACCGCCACCCAGGCCTGATAGTCGAGCGGCAGCATGAAGCGCTTGGCGAAGCGCTGGAACCGGTTCTGCATTTGCGTGGCTCCCCATTGCTCATGCGCCGGATGCCAGCTCATGGCCCTGAGCCCGGCGGTGCCCGCCACCGGCCGGGGGTCCCAGATGCGATAGGGCAGATACGGTCCGAACACTTCCTTCTCGTCGGCGACCACCAGCACGTCGTAGCTCGGCGCACCTTGGGTGAACACCGGCATCTGCCGCTGGATCTGCAGCTGCCCGGTATCGGAGCGCCGCGCGCCCGGCGTCTCCTTATATTCGCGCTCCTCGACGATGGTGCCGCCGAACCGCTTCGCCGCGCGCCGCAGCGCCTCGAGATAGTCGAGGTCCTCCGGGAACACGCCCTTGGCCACCAGCCAGCGCGGCCATCTCTTCCACACCAGATATTGGGCCAGCGCATCGGCCAGCATGGCCCGGTCCGGCGCGGTGTGCAGCACGTTGGCCCGGCAATCCTCCTGGCGCAAATTCTCGTCGGGCGCGCTGACGTTGAACAGCAGCACGTCCTTGCCTTTAGCCGCATCCGACAGCTGCAACAGGGTCTCGGCCGGCGCATCCACCAGAATGAAATGGTGGCCGCTGTCGATCAGTTTTTCGAGGGCCGGCACGGCATCGCCGCCGATCGGCACCCGTTCGACCTCAAGCGTGAATTGCTGCTTGGTGAACTTTCCCGTCGTGTTGTTGTCTTTGAGCGCAATCTCGGCGCCGGCGATACCGAGATCCTCGGGCTCGACGTTCAGCCGTGACAGCGGGATGAGCTGTTTCACCTCCTGCTTGAGATAGCCGATCGGCACGGTCGCGAGCGCGCCGCTAGCCGGCGGCGGCGCGGCCTCGCTCTGGCCGGCCGTCTGGGCGAAACCTGGGCATGGCGCGAGCAAAACCAGCAGCGCCATCAAGACGCCGGGCCTGAGGTTCCATCTTGAGTTGCATACGCGCCGGGCGTGGGAACTCCCCGGTTCGGGCGACTGATGGCAGTGTGGGGGCAGCATGCGGAAATGGCCTGTACGCTCGTCACAAATCTCGCGCCGGCAGGAGCCTGCGGGCTCGCCGTGAGTTTATCCATTTGCCGACCGGCAAGACAGCATCAAGCGCGGGCGAGCGTGGCAAATCCGACTGCCTAATGGACGCCCACATTGGACTCCGTGGCAAGGTTGAATTGACAAATGGTAAGGCCGCGCGCAGTCTTTGGCGTGCGAACCCGACTGGAGCGACCGGCGCATGCTGGCCGACCGGGACCACGCAATGGAGGAAAACATGGGGAGCTGTAAAACAGCGGCCGCATTCGCTGGCGCGCTAATTTTGAGTTTGTCCGCAGCAGGGGTGGCCTGGAGCGGAGCAGAAACTGACACCGCCGCAACCACCAAGATCAAAGAGGCGCCCGCACCATCTGTGTCGCAGGAGCAACTGAACGCCGCGGCGGGCGATGAGAGCAACTTTCTTCATACCAACGGCAATTACGACCAGACCCGCTATTATCCCGGCAATCAGATAAACACGTCGAATGTCGGCAAGCTTCACCCGGCCTGGATCTTCCAGACTGAGGTGAAGGAGTCCCAGGAGACGACGCCGATCGTCGTCGACGGCGTGATGTACGTCACGACCTCCTTCAACCACGTCTACGCGCTCAATGCCAAGACGGGCGAGGAGTACTGGCACTACAAGCATGCCATGGGGCCGGTCACGACCTATTGCTGCGGCCCCAACAACCGAGGCGTCGCGGTCTATAAAGACAAGGTCTATATGGGCACGCTCGACTCGAAGCTGGTCGCGCTTGACGCCAAAACCGGCGCCCTTGTGTGGCAGACCCAAATCGCCGATCCCGAACTCGGCTATAGCGAGACTATGGCGCCGACCGCCGTCGAACGGCAAAGATCCTGATCGGCACCAACGGCGGCGAGTACGGTATCCGCGGTTTCGTGCGGGCCTACGACGCCGAGACCGGCAAGCTCATCTGGAATTTCGACACGAGCCCCGAAAACTCCGTTGGCGTGTGGGCGACCACGGATGCCACGGGCAAAGACATGCATCGCGATATCGCGGCGGAGAAGGCCCAGTTGGCCAAGACCGGCGACCCATACAAGACGATCGGCGGTGGCGTGTGGCAGAATCCGTCGGTCGACCTCAAGACCAACCGCATCTATTTCGTGGTTGGCAACCCGTCTCCTGACCTCGACGGCGCCATCCGGCCCGGAGACAATCTCTACACGGAGTCGCTCGTATCGGTCGATCTCGAGACCGGCAAATATGTCTGTCACTTCCAGTTCATCGCTCATGACGTTTGGGATCTCGACGCGGTAAGCCCGACGATCCTGGTCGATGCCAAGGACAAGGACGGCAATGTCGTTCCGGCAGTCATTCACGGCAACAAGTCCGGGCATGTCTATGTCAACAACCGCAAGGATTGCAGCCTCATTCGCTTCTCCGAACCGATGGTGTCGCAAGAAGGCATGTGGACATTGCCGACGGCTGAGGGTGCGCGCATGCTGCCCGGCGCCAATGGCGGCGTCGAGTGGTCGCCGATGGCGGTCAACCCCGAGCTTGGGCTGACCTACGCGGTCAATCTGCATCAGCCGATGACGTATAAAGTCGAGAGCTCGCCCTATCCGGGCGGCAAGCTCTGGCTCGGCGGCGCCTTTGCGGTGATCGCGACCGAGGCGTCGTTCGGCAACGTCACGGCTGTCGACTACAACACCGGCAAGATCGCCTGGCAGGTGAAGACACCGTTGCCGATGATGGGCGGCGCGCTCACCACGGCCGGCGGTCTGATGTTCACCGGCGAAGGCGACGGCTGGTTCAGGGCCTATGACGCCAAGAGCGGCAAGGTGCTGTGGTCGTTCTTCGCCGGTGCCGGCGTGAATGCCCCGCCCGCCTCCTACACGGTGGACGGCAAGCAGTACATCGTGGTCGGCGCTGGGGGTAACACCCAGATCGACTTCAAGCGCGGGAACAACATCATCGCCTTTACGGTTGATTAGTTCCGCTCGCCCGCTGGGCGACGATTGGCAAACTGAAGGACGGGGCATTACCATGCCCCGTCCTTTTCATAACAGGCCCCCTGTCTTGGAGTTCAAGCGATGCTTCAGGTTTCCGAGCGCGTCCTGCACGCGATATTTCTCGCGGCAGCCGTACTCGTGGGCGGACACGCGCTCGCCGCCGATGCCGCTCCCGAAAAGGCTGCGCTCTGCGCTACCTGCCATGGCGAGCAAGGAATACCAATCAATCACACGACGCCGGTGATCTGGGGCCAGAACGAGGGCTACATCTATCTCCAACTGCGTGACTTCAAGAGCGGCACCCGCAAGAACCCGTTGATGAATCCCATTGCCGCGCAGCTCGAAAAGGACGACCAGTTAGCCCTCGCCGCCTATTTTTCCAAGCAGAAATGGCCGAACCTACAGCAGCCGATGGCGCCGGATGACGTCGCGGTCAAGGCGCGGACCGCGGCGTCTTCAATCGGTTGCCCGGGTTGCCATCTCGATCACTTCCAGGGCGACGGCACCACCGCCAGGCTCGCCGGCCAATGGCAGGAATATCTGCAAGGCCAGATGATGGCCTTTCGCGACGGCTCGCGCGGCAACAATCCCGGCATGTCGGACCTGATGAAGGCTACCCCCACCGACGACCTCACGGCCTTGTCCAAATATCTCGCCGGACTTCAGATCGACCAGTATCTCGGCAGCGGCCGCTGACGCTTAGGGCGCCGCCGCGAGCTTATCGCGGAGCGCCGAGAGCGAGGTGAGATCGGCGGCGGTCTTGCCCTGCTTGTCCTTGAGGGTCTTATCCGCCCCGCGCGCGAGCAGCAGGTCGACGGCGGCCGGGTGGCCGAGCTCGGCCGCGATCATCAGCGCCGTCCGCCCGCGATTGTCCTGATCATCGATCTTCGCGCCGTGATCGAGCAGCAAGGTCATGACTTCGACCACGTCCTTGACCCCGGCCTCGCTCGAATAGCCCGCGGTCCACATCAGCGCGGTGAGGTCGTTGCCATATTTGGCGTTGATATCGACGCCATGATCGAGCAGCAGGCGGACCACCGGCGTGAAGCCCCTCCCCGCGGCATAAACGATGGCGGCCTTTTGCGTGTCGTCGATCGCCTTCGGGTCGCCGCCTTTCTCCATCAGAAACGCGACGATGGGGGCGCTGCCCATGAAGGCGCCCGCGGACAGCGGCGTGATGCCGCTGCGGCCGGGAAGATCGACCTCGGCTCCGTGTTCGATCAGGAGGCGAACGATGGGAAGCCGACCCGTCTCCGCCGCTTTGTAAAGCGCGGTCGAGCCGTCAAGGTCGCGCGCATTGATCGGCGCGCCGTGCTCCAGGAACAGCGTAACCATCTCGATCTCGCCGGCGGTCGCGGCCCGCGCCAGCGGCTTGGCACCGAGCCGATCGCGCGCCTCGAGCGAGGCGCCGGCGCCGAGAAGAAGTTTGGCCAGGTCGAGGCAGCCTTTGTCGGTCGCGGAAAACAACATGGCGTTGATTTCGATGGAGCTCGCGCCGCGCTGGATCTGCTCGTAGCGCTGCTCGATGCCCCTGCAGACCTTGACGTTGGCGCGCGCGCCCGAGCTCAAAGACAAAGCACAGCACAACGCGGCCAAAGCGGCTGCGGCGAAGCGAACTCGATACAAAAACATACGCGACCTCACTCCGTCTCTACTTCTGTCCAGCCCAATATAGCTGATTGCGGCTAGGTGGTAACGGCCCCCTGGGCCTGCTGCCAGGCTTGCATTCCACCGTGAATATGACGCGAAGTTGTCAGCCCCGCAGCCTGCGCCGCCTGTACCGCCATGGCCGACCGCTCCCCATAGGCGCAATAAAAGATGAAGCGCTTGCCGGCGGCTTTCGCCAATTGCTGCAACAGGCCGTCGGCCTGCAAGCTCTCCTCGACGCCGGAATAAGGCACATGCAGGGAGCCGGGAATGATCCCATGCTTGCGCCGCTCCTGGTCCTCCCTGAGGTCGATCAATGCGACGTCAGGCTGAGTTAGCAAGCCCGCTGCCTGCTCGGCAGTGATGGCCCAGCCCTTGCCCGCGACAATCTGCTGGGCGAGCCCGATATGCATGTTGGCGGGAACGGCGACGTCCATCATTTTCGGGTTGGGCAGCTTGAGGCTGTTCATCAGCGCGGCATATTCGTCGGCCGACTTCACTTGGAGCCGGGGGTTGAAGGCCTTCTCCTCGCCGATGGTCGAAACCGTATCGCCTTTATAGTCGTGCGCCGGAAAGACCATAGTTTCGTCGGGGAGCTTGAGCAGGCGCCCGAACAGCGAGTTCATATTGCGCCCGCGGGTCGCCGTTCTGGAAGTCGGTGCGTCCCGTGCCCCTGATCAGCAGCGTGTCGCCGCTGAACACCCGGTCCGGCAGGATAAAGCTGTACGAATTGTCGGTGTGGCCCGGCGTGTACAGCGCCTCCAGGCTCAACCCCTCGATGTCGACCCGGTCGCCGTCGCCGACTCTGATCGACACCACATCGGCCTTGGTCTGCTCGCCCATCACCGTGATGCAGCGGGTGCGCTCGCGCAACGCCTCGAGGCCGGTGATGTGGTCGGCGTGAAGATGGGTGTCGATCGCCTTCACCAGCCGCAAATCGAGCTCCCGCAGCAGCTGGATGTAGCGGTCCACCCGTTCGAGCACGGGGTCGATCAGCAGAGCTTCCCCGCCATGGCGGCTGGCAAGCAGATAAGTGTAGGTGCTCGAAGTGGAATCGAACAACTGCCGGAAAATCATCGTCATCCTCGTGAACGCGAGATAGCCTGCCTGGCTGCGCGCGTGGGCGGCATACCGGGCGGTGCGCGACTATAGCAGCAAGGCCGAGCCGACCAAGCCTTGAGGCGGATCAAGGAAAACCGGCGTAGACTTCGCCCCGCGCAAGGGGAAGCAGCCGCATGGCGTCCAATAAACGGCAATCGAGTAAAACGAAGCGGGCGACCGCCGCGCCGCCGGAACTCGTCGACCCGCGCCACGGCGACATCGAGGACGACGCCTCCAGCACCAAGCGCCGCTCGATGCTGGCGCTGTTCGGCGGCATGCTGGTCGAAATCAGCCTGCCCAAGCTGATCATCGCTTGGATCATGCTTTTGGTGGTGCCCGGGCTGCTGCTCGGCCTGGCCCCAATCGTTTTCGTCGAATGGCTTACCATCGTCACCGACAAGATCGCCTCGCTGGTGCTCGGGCTGTGGTCGCTGGTGATCCTCGGCAGCCTGATCGCAGTTGCCTGGTTCGGCTGGCGGGCGCTGTTCGGCATGGCCGAGAAGAACTTCTGGGCGCTCAACTCGATCGTGGTCGAGCCCAGTTACGCCTCGTTTCGCGAGGCTTTCCGGCAACTAGCCGAGCGTCTGCTCCCTGCCGATGCCAGTGAATCCCGCCGCGCGAAGCTTCGCGCCGCCGCCGCCGCCGTCGCCGGCCTCCTGATTTGCGCGCTGGCCCTGCTCGTGCTGTGGCTGGTCTGGCCGCACACCCATCTCTACGGCAGCTTTTCCGAGATCGAGTCGTGGAAGAAGGTCGCCACCGTGGCGCTTGCCAACAGCCTCGCCGCCGTCACCGCCTATCTCGCCGTGGCCGCGCTCGTCTGGGGCTTCGCCGACGCCGCCATGGCGCAGCCCCGCACGCTCCGCGAATTCGCCGAAGCGCCGAAAGGGAGCCGCCTTTGGCGCGTGGTACATCTCTCCGATATTCATGTGGTCGGCGAGCGTTACGGCTTCCGCATCGAAAGCGGCCGGTCGGGCCCGCGCGGCAACGACCGGCTACACCGCCTGCTCGATCAACTGGAGGCGATCGACGCCAAGCAGCCGTTCGACGCCATCCTGATCACCGGCGACATGACCGATGCCGGCATTTCGAGCGAATGGGCCGAAGTGCTCGACGCTTTGGCGGCCCATCCGTCGCTTCAGCGCCGCGCCCTGATGCTCCCGGGCAATCACGATCTCAATATCGTCGACCGCTCCAATCCGGCGCGCATGGACCTGCCCACCAGCCCGGACCGAAGGTTGCGCCAATTGCGCACTCTGTCGGCCATGAATGCGGTCCACGGCGATCGCGTCCGCGTGGTCGACCGGACCAACAAGCGGCTCGGGGGCACGCTCCGCGCCTTCTTGAAGCCGCATGGCGCGACGATCGCGCGGTTTGCCGACATCGCCAGGCCGGTCCTGTCCAATGAAATTCCCGAAATCTGGGTCAACGCCTTCCCGCTGATCGTTCCGCCACAAGACGAAGCTGGGCTCGGCATCATCCTGCTCAACTCGAACGCCGACACGCATTTCTCCTTCACCAATGCGCTGGGCATGGTCTCAGCCGAGCAAATGCGCGCGTTCGAGATTGCCCGCGGCGAATATCCGCGCGCGGCGTGGATCGTGGCCCTGCATCACCACGTCATGGAATATCCCTGGGCCGCCAAGCAACTTTCGATGCGGATCGGCACGGCGCTGATCAACGGCAATTGGTTCGTGCGCAGTCTCGAGCCGCTCGTGGGCCGCGCGGTGTTGATGCACGGTCATCGCCATATCGACTGGATCGGCCAATGCGCCGGTCTGCCGATCGTCTCGGCCCCCTCCCCGGTGATGGAGGTCACCGACGATAAGGACACCGCCTTCTATATCCACACTCTGGCGATCGACGCCGGCGGCAAGCTCGACCTGCTCACGCCCGAGCGCATCGTCGTCCCCGGCGAGCCTGCCGCCAAAAGCCGGTCCTGACGATCGGCCCTATCGGCCCTTCTCCAGAGCCAGTCCCCTCCCTAGTTGACAGACACCGCGTTTCACCCTTGAGAGGGGTGAGAACGCGACAATTTCCGCCAAGGTACGAATTCATGCGAACTGCCGTCACCGCTGAAGCCATCGCCGTCCCGGCGGAATGGGCGCCGCAGAAGGCGATCTGGACCGCCTGGCCGGCCGACCCTGACGAGTGGAATGGCGATTTGGCGAGCCCGCGCCGCGACATTGCGGGACTGGTGCGCGCGCTTGCCCGATCGAACCGGGTGCGCCTGCTGGTGGCCGGGGCGGAAGCCGAAGCGTCGGCCCGCGCGGAATTGGGCGGCGCGGCCGAGATCGTACCTGCACGCTATGGCGATGTCTGGCTGCGCGATACCGGCCCGATCTTCGCCCGAGGCGAACACGGCGCGGTCGCGCTCAGATTCAGGACCAATGGCTGGGGCGGCAAGTTCGATCTGCCCGGCGACGCCACCATCGGCGACGACATCGCCCGTCTCGCCGGCGCGCCCGTCCGCAGATTCGACTTCGTGCTGGAAGGCGGCGCCATCGAGCATGACGGCGAAGGCACCATCCTCACCACCCGGCAGACCGTGCTCAACGACAATCGCAATGGCTGGACGGAAGCCGAAGCCGAAGCCGCGCTGCGCCAAGCTTTCGGCGCGCGCAAGATCATCTGGCTCGACCAAGGGCTCGTCAACGACCACACCGACGGCCATATCGACGCGATCGCGCGCTTCGTCGGGCCGGGCCGCGTGGTGTGCCAATCCCCGTGAAGGCGCCGACGACCCGAATGCCGACACCCTGAACCGGATCGCGCGCGCGCTCGAAGAATCGACCGACGCTGCGGGACGCAAGCTCGAAGTGATCCGCATCCCGAGCCCGGGCCTGGTGGTGGACGCGTTTGGGCGAAGCAGCGCCCGCCTCGCATGTGAACTTCGTCATCGCCAACGGCGTGGTCGCCGTGCCGGTCTACTCCACGCCCAGCGCGACACGCGCGATCGAAGCCTTGCAGGCGGTGTTTCCCGGCCGCAAGGTGGTGGGCCTCCCCTCGCATGCGCTGCTCGGCTCCGGCATCGCCGGCGGCGGATCGTTCCACTGCATCACCCGCGAGGAGCCGGCGTGATGGCAAAGCGCATGATCACGGTGGCGGCCATTCAGGCCTCCTTTGGCCACGACATGAAGGCCAATATCGCCAAGACCGAGGTCTTCGTGCGCGAGGCCGCGCGCCAGGGCGCGCAAGTGATCCTGCCGCCGGAGCTGTTCCAGGGCATCTATTTCCCCACCCAGCAGGACCCGAAATGGTTCGCGACCGCCCACCCCGTGAGCGAGCATCCATGCGTGCGCGCGCTGGCCGCTTTGGCCAAGACGCTGGAGGTGGTCATCCCCATCTCCTTCTTCGAGAAGGACGGTCCGCGCTATTACAACAGCGTGGCGGTGGCCGATGCCGGCGGCGAGATTCTCGGCGTCTATCGCAAGAGCCACATCCCCGACGGTCCGGGCTATCTGGAGAAATATTATTTCCGCCCCGGCGACACCGGCTTCAAGGCGTGGCTGACCCGCGCCGGCCCGATCGGCGTCGGCATTTGCTGGGACCAATGGTATCCGGAGGCGGCCCGCGCCATGGTGCTGGAAGGCGCCGAGATCCTGTTCTACCCCACCGCCATCGGCTCCGAGCCGCAAGACTTGACCCTCGACACCCATTTGCAATGGCAGCGCGCCATGCAGGGTCATGCGGTGGCGAACGCCGTGCCGATCGTGGCGGCGAACCGCATCGGGCTCGAGGACAACGACGGCGCGACGCAGAGCTATTACGGCCATTCCTTCATCGCCGACCATAAAGGCGAGCTGGTCGCGAGCTTCGGCGACCGGGACGAAGGCGTGCTGGTTCACAGCTTCGATCTCGACGAGATCGCCCGCTACCGCGCCGATTGGGGCTTTTTCCGTGACCGCCGCACCGACCTCTACGACAAGACCATCCGGTAGCGGCGCTACAGATAGCGCCACCACCAGGCGCTGCCGCGCTGCTTGAGCCCGGCGAACCAGCGGCAGACCGGATAGAGCAGCACCAGCACCAGCAGCCAGACCAGGTAGATGCCGGCCAGGCTGAACCCGATATCGGGATTGGCTTCGCAGCGTGCCGGTCATGGCCAGGCGGCGGTGACGGCGAGCGCGTGGATCAGATAGATGTGCACCACATAAAAGAAGAACGGCACCTGTCCGAAAATGGCGAGCACGCACGCCGCCGGCCGCGCGCATGCTCGAAGGCGGCGAGCAGCATCAGCGCCGGGCCGAGCGTCATCAGCAGATAGAGCAGCGACGGCGGATATTTCTCGCAATTGAGGAACGACAGCGCCGTCGCCAGCCAATGTCGCCTGCGCGCTCCAGGGCGCGGGGTCGCCATAGACATTGCTGGCGCGGAGCAAGACGAAACCGAGCGTGAGCGCCGCGCCGAGCCCGAACAGGAGACGCTGCCGCGCCGCCGGCTCGAGCTGCATGACCGGACCAAGCGCGTAGCCCGCGGCCATCACCCCGATCCACGGCACCAGCGGGTAGAGCACGAACACGCTGACGCTGTCGCCGAGACGCACGACGCCTGGTTGATGCAGGAAATGCCAGAGCGCTGCGCCTTGCCCCAGCTGCTCGGCGCGGATGCCGTCGACACAGATTGTGGCTCGCGATCATGACGAGCGCCACGCCCGCAATCGCCCAGCGCGGCAGCCAGATGAGGAGCCGCGAGCGCGACCATCGAGGCGCCGATCACCCAGATCACGCCCGCGGTGCAGTCGATGGAAGCCGAGATCGAAGGTCCAGCCGAGCCGCACGAGGGTGAACTCGATCAGAATCAGCCACAGCCCGCGAACGAGCAGAAAGCGGCTGGTCTCGGCCACGCTGCGCCCGCTGCCATAGAGAAAGGCCGACAGCCCGGCGAGCAGGATGAAGGTCGGCGCGCAGAAATGGGTGATCCAGCGCGTGAGGAACAGAGCGGGCTCGGCCACGTCGCGGGGATTGAAGCCTGCGGTGCTGAAGAAATCGCGCGTATGGTCGAGCGCCATGAGCGCCATGACCAGGCCGCGCAGGACATCGATCGACGCAATCCGCCCCTCTCTGCCTGCGAGGGCGCCGCGCGGGACTGCAACCGGCCCGGCCCGGTCTTGCGGTGATGCGCGCACGGCTCCATGGTCATTATGAGGCACCGTGCGGCGAATTTTCCTAGCGCAACCGCAGATCCTATGGGGCTTAATCCGGGCGCAAAAACGTCTCTGGCCGGGCTGCACAAATGAGCATCGCACCAAAGCGCCGATTTGTCGATCTGTCGAGCGATCCCGCCTTTTTCGCCTTGCTGACCGACAGCTACGCGCGGCTGGTGGGAACGCCCCTCGTTCCGCCCGGCAAGGACGCCGACTGGCTGTACCGCGACGCGCCGTTCGTGGTCGTCGCCCACGGCACCGACCAGGACCCGAAATTCATCTATGCCAACCGGGCGGCCCAGACCTGCTTTGAATATTCGTGGGCAGGAGTTCATGACGCTGCCGTCGCGGCTGTCTGCCGAAGCGTCCGATCGGGCCGAACGGCAGAAGCTGCTGGACGAAGTCACGCGCAACGGCTTCCTGTCCGGCTATCGCGGGCTTCGCGTTGCCAAGTCCGGCCGGCGCTTTATCATCGAGGACGGCGTGGTGTGGGAGCTAATCGACCGCGCCGGCCTCAGGCATGGCCAGGCCGCGACTTTCCTGTCATGGCGGGATGTTTGAATTCGGCCGACGGCGGTTTTCGACGCGGGCTTTGATGTGGAGTGGGCATGAGCGAACGCGAGCCGCTGATCTTTATCGTCTCGGGTGAGGCGTCCGGCGACAATCTCGCCGCGCGGCTGATGGACGCGCTCAAGCGCGAGACCGGCGGCCGCATCCGTTTCGCCGGCGTCGGCGGTCCCGCAAAGCGAAGGCCAGGGGCTCACCAGCCTGTTTCCCATGAGCGATTTGTCGGTGATGGGGCTCGCCGAGATATTGCCGCATCTGCCGCGCCTCATCAGACGCCTCAACGAGACGACCGCAGCGGCGCGCCGGCTCAAGCCCGACGCGGTCGTGACCGTGGATTCGCCGGGCTTCTGTCTCAGGCTCGCCCACCATCTCCGCGACTCCGGCATCCCGGTCATCCATTACGTCGCCCCGCAGCTTTGGGCCTGGGGGCCGTTCCGCGCCCGTAAGCTTCAAGAAGCGGCTCGATCACATCATGGCACTGCTGCCGTTCGAGGTTCCCTTCTTCGCGCAATACGGCATCCCCTGCACCTATGTCGGCCACCCGGCCATCGACGCCGGCGTTGAGCGCGGCGACGGTCCCGCGTTCAGGGCGCGGCATGGGCTTCCGGCCGGCGCGCCTCTTCTTGCGGTGCTGCCCGGCAGCAGGGCCGGCGAAGTGCGCCGCATGCTGCCGGTGTTCGGCGAGGCGGTGCTGAAGCTGAAGGAGAAATATCCCGACCTTCGCATCGTCATTCCGGTGGTCGACGCGGTGGCCCAAACGGTCAGGACCTCACCCAGGCGTGGCCGCTGGATGAAGTCCTCATCATCGACATGGCGGAGCGCTATCGACGCCTTCGCCGCCGCCGATGCCGCCATGGCCAAGTCGGGCACCGTGACGCTCGAGCTTGGCCCTCGCCAATGTGCCGATGGTGGTCGGCTACCGGATCAGCCCGACATCGGCCTTTCTGGTCCGCCGCATGGGGGTCAGCGTCGAGCACGCCTCGCTGGTGAATTTGCTGGCGGGACGCCAGGTGGTGCCGGAATGCCTTCAGGAAGAATGCACGCCGGACCGGCTGGCGAGCCGCCGTCGACGACATTCTCGGCTCCGAGCAAGTCCGCGCCGAGCAGCTTCAAGCCTTCACGGAGGTGGTTAAGGCGCTCGGCGACCGCATTCCCTCGCCAAGCGAGCGCGCCGCCAAAATTGTGCTCGATATCGTCCGCGGCAAGACGCCCGCGACGGCGGCGCTCATCCCCAGCCTGGACTAGGCTTTCAGCGCCCCGGGCGCCGAATGGCCCGGCGCGTCCTGCACCCGCTTGAGGTGCTCCTCGATGCACTCGTTGATCATGCTGGCGACGCGCAGGGCCTCGCAGCCGGCCTGGCCGTCGACCATCGGCTTCGCGCCCGGTGATGACGCAGTCGAGGAAGGCGTCGATCTCGTTGGCGAGACTGTCCTGCTTCTCGATCTCGTAGGTCTCGGTGGCGATCGCCGCGAGCCCGTCGACCATCGGATCGCCGCGCAGCCGGTAGCCGGAGATACGCCCCTCGCCGAGATCGCAGCTCAGATATTGGTTGCGCGCAAATACGCGCATGCGCCGCTCGGTCTTGTAGCTGACCCGGCTGGCGGTAACGTTGGCGATGCACCCCGATTCGAAGGTGATGCGGGCATTGGCCAGGTCGATCCTCTTGCCGAGCACCGGCGTGCCGACGGCATCGACTTGGGCGACCGGTGAGTCGACCAGGCCGATGATCATGTCGATGTCATGGATCATCAGGTCGAGGATCACGTCGACCTCCACCCCGCGGTTCTTCCACGGCGCGATGCGGTAGCTCTCGAAATAAAGCGGATCGGCGATGATCTTGGCGAGAGTCCGGTAGGCGCTGGAGAAGCGCTCGATATGGCCGACCTGCAGCACCGCCTTTCGCGTCTCGGCGAGCTTTGCCAGCGTCCGGCCGGATTCGACGCTGTCGGTCAGCGGCTTCTCCACCAACACATGGATGCCGGCCTCGATCAGCTCGCGGGCGATATCGTAATGCAGCGGCGTCGGCACGGCGACGCTGGCGGCATCGACGCGGCCGATGATGCTGCGATAATCGGTGGCCGCCTCGGCGCCGAACTCCCCGGCGACCGCCGGGCCCGCTCCTGGTCGGTATCGACCACGGCGACCAGCTGTGCGCGCGGATTGCGGGTGTAATGATCGGCGTGAAAGCGCCCAAAATAACCGGTGCCGACCACGGCGACGCGAACCTGATCTGCCATGGCCTCTATTGGTCCGCCCTATTCGGCCGCATGGGCGACGCCTGGCTTGCGATGAGGTGAGCGCCTGCCGCACCACGGCGACGATCAGATCCTGTGCCTCGGCGCTGAGATAAGGATGCATGGGCAGGCTGATCACGCGCTTCGCCAGCCACTCCGCCTGACCGAGGCCGGTCGGCGCTTTGGGAGTCTCGCGGTAGGGCGGCAGGCAATTGAGCGCGCTCGCATAATGGATCGCGGTCGGGACGCCCGCCTCGCGGCAGGCTTTGGCGAGAGCGTCGCGATCCTCGGTAACGATGGTGTATTGCGCCCACACCGAACGTCGCGCCCGCCATCAGCACCGGCACCTTGGCGACCGAGGCGAGGCCTTCATTGTAGCGGTCGGCCGTCTTCTGCCGGGCGAGAATCTCGCCTGGAAACAGGCGAAGCTTCTCGAGCAGGATGGCCGCCTGGATCGAGTCGAGCCGGCTGTTGAGGCCGAGACATTCGGTGTCCGGCCGGCCCGGCCCTTTGCCGTGATTGCGCAGCGCGCGCAGCCGCGCGGCCCTGTCGTCGTCGTCGGTGAACACGGCGCCGCCGTCGCCATAGCCGCCGAGCGGCTTGGACGGATAGAAGCTGGTCGCCGTGTAGGTCGCCAGCGTGCCGACTTTGTTGCCGTCGAGGCTCGCGCCGAAGCTCTGCGCCGCGTCGGCCACCACCAGCAGCCCATGCGCCTCGGCGATCTCGTCTATGGCGTCGTAGTCCGCCGGCTGGCCGTAGAGATCGACCGGGATCGACGCAACGGGGCTTGAGCCTCGCGCTTTTTGGCTTCGCCGATCGCGGCTTCGAGACTTTCCACATCGAGATTGAAACTGTCAGGCCGCACATCGACGAAGACCGGCGTGGCGCCGGCCAGCATCGCCACCTCGACGGTGGCGACAAAGGTGAAGGCCGGCACGAACACGGCATCGCCAGGGCCGACGCCCTCGGCCATCAGGGCCAGCAGCAAGGCGTCGGTGCCGTTGGCGCAGCTGATGCAATGCCGCGCGCCGCAGAAGGCCGCAAGCTGCCGCTCGAGCTCGGCGACCTCGGGCCCCAGCACGAATTGGCCGTGGTTCAGCACCGCGGAGATCGCCCGCTCGACGCTGTCGCCAAGCCGTTCGCGCTGGGCAGCGAGATCAATGAAGGCGGGAACGGCTTGCGTACGCTCTCTGCTCATGCGATCTCCACCACGGCTCCTTTGACCCATTCTATCAGCAGAATTGGCCAAATCGGCATAGAGGTCTGGCCGCGCCAAGCCTCGAACTTTGTAGGTTTCAGGGATTTCCCTCAGGCTTCCTGTCGGCCCTGCCGCCGACTACCATAGCATGATCGAAGTTTCAAACACGCCGCGCCCGGCGGTCAATATCTCGAACGATTTCACAGCCCGGGGAGGGCTTTTATGCCGCAGTTTTGGGATCTGAGCCAAATGCCCCTCCTCCTGCCTCCGCGCTCGTGACCTGATGCGGCTCGGGTCCGAACGCCTGATCGCATCGTCGCGCTTGCAAGGCTTGCGGGTCGGCGTGCTCGCCAATCCGGCCTCGATCGACCACGACTTCGTCCATATCGTCGACCGCCTCGCCGCCGCGCCGAGCTGCACGCTCGCCGCGATCTTCGGCCCCCAGCATGGCTTCCAGTCGGATCTCCAGGACAACATGATCGAGAGTCCTCATGCCAAGGACCAGCGGCGCAACGTGCCGATCTTCTCGCTCTACAGCGAAACCCGCGAGCCCACTCCTGAGATGCTCGAGCTGATCGATGTGCTGGTCGTCGATATCCAGGACGTCGGCGCGCGCATCTACACCTTCATCTACACCATGGCCAATTGTCTGCGCGCCGCCGCGCGCCGAGGCATTCCCGTCATTGTCTGCGACCGGCCCAATCCGATCGGCGGCATGGCGGTGGAAGGGCCGATGCTGGAAGACGGCTACCAGTCCTTCGTGGGGCAATTTCCCATTCCGATGCGCCACGGCATGACCGTCGCCGAGCTCGCCCGGCTGTTCAACGCGCAATACGGCATCGGCGCCGAGCTTGAGATCGTGCCGATGGAAGGCTGGTCGCGCGAGATGTACTGGGACGATACCGGCGTGCCCTGGGTGATGCCCTCCCCCAACATGCCGACCCTCGACACGGCCATCGTCTATCCGGGCACGGTGCTGTTCGAGGGCACCATGCTGTCGGAAGGTCGCGGCACTACGCGCCCGTTCGAGTTGATCGGCGCGCCGTGGCTCGACGGCGAGCTGCTCGCCGCACGCATGAACAAGGTCGGCCTGGGCGGCGTGCATTTCCGCCCGGCGACGTTCGAGCCCACTTTCCAGAAGCACGCGCGCGCCACCTGCGGCGGCTGCCAGATTCACGTAACTTCGCGGCAGGCATTCGCGCCGGTTCAGGCGGCCGCGTCGCTGCTGCGCGAGTGTTTCGGATTAGCACCCGATCGCTTCAAATGGCGCGAGCCGCCATACGAATACGAGCATGACAAGATGCCGATCGATATTCTGGCTGGCTCGCCGAGCCTCCGGCAGCAGGTCGAGCAGCAGGTCAAGCTGGCGGACATCGTCGCCAGCTGGCAACCGAGCGAGGCGGAATTCGCCGAAGTGAGAACGCCCTATCTGCTGTACTGATCAGGGCAGGCTTTCGATGCCCTGCGACAGCATCGGGCAGCCCAGCGTCTTCTCCAACGCGTCGATCAGATCCTGCTTGGCCTCGGCCGAGATATAGAGCCCGCTATTTTGCTCGGCCAGACATTTCACGTCGAGGATGCTCTGCTCGCCGGTCCAGGAAAAATCCTTCATGCGAAATCCAATGACATGGACCGTGAGCTGCATCGCGTTGGCGTGCAGCTGCTTGCCGAGCTCGCACGGCAATCCCCCGCACGTTTCCTCGCCGTCGGTCAGCACCACGATCAGCCCGGGCTTGTTGCGATAATCGAGCACCTCGGCCGCCTGCTCCACGGCTGCCGCCAGTGGCGTCTTGCCGGCCGGGTTCAGAGCGTTCACCTCCTGCATGATCAGACCGGCGGCGTCAGGCGTCGGTTTGAAGGCGAGCTGGACGTTGCATTGCTGATAAGGGCCCGGGCCATAGGTGATGAGCCCGACGCGGCGAAAGCGGGTGATGGTCGGCAGCACCTCGGCCAGCGCGTCCCTCACCTCGTTGATCCTGGGGATGGTGGTGGCAATGCCTTGATTGAGGTTCCCGGCCATCGACCCGGAGGCATCGAACACCAGCATGGCATCCTCATTACAAGGACTGCGCGCCTTGTCCTCTGCCGCGCCGGCGCTGAAATTGCCGGCGAGGAGCGCCACCAGCGCCAACGCGAGGATCGGTGTTCGGACGAACAGCCAAGGCCATGCTTCACGCTCCCGGCGGACTCTACCGACTGTAAACTAACATGGTGGCGCGCGCGTTGTGCATCAACGCCAAGCGCTTGTAACCCATGGGCCAACGGACTAGCTTCCAGCCCAGTCAAGCTCGACGGAGCCGCCCTTGCTAACGCCGGTCGTCCGCGTTCTCCGCTCTATCTGGCGCGCCTCTGGCAGCGCCCAAGGCGAACGCGCCATTCCCGAAGAGACGGCGGTCGCCTTCACCTACAACACCGCCTCCTACGCGGTGATGATGGCCACGCCTCAGGACCTCGAGGATTTCGCCGTCGGCTTCAGCCTGACGGAAGGCGTGATCGCCTCGATCGATGCGATCGACTCGATCGACATCGTCGCGGAGGAGATGGGCGTTGAGCTTCGCGTCTGGTTGAAAGCCCGCGACGCCGTCGAGTTCCTGGGCCGGCGCCGGAAGATGGCCGGACCGACCGGCTGCGGCCTATGCGGCGTGGAAAGCCTGGTCGAGGCGATGCGCCCGCCGCCCGCCGTCGGCGAAGGCCGGGTGTTCACGCCGGATCAACTGATGAGCGCGGTCGAGTCGCTGTTCCCGCTGCAGGTCCTGAACCAGGAGACGCGGGCGGTGCACGCCGCCGGATTTTGGGAGCCCGAGCGTGGCCTGGTGGCGGTCCGCGAGGATGTCGGACGCCACAATGCCCTCGACAAGCTCGCCGGGGCGTTGGCGCGCGACGGCGCCTCGGCGCGGTCGGGGCTGGTGGTGCTGACCAGCCGCGTTTCGGTCGAGATGGTGCAGAAATCCGCCGCAATCGGCGCACCGGTCATCGTCGCGGTGTCGGCGCCGACCGCCTTGGCGGTGCGCATGGCCGAGGCCTGCGGCATGACCCTGGTCGCCATCGCCCGCAAGGACGGGTTCGAAGTGTTCACCCATCCTCACCGCATCAAGGGCGATCTCGCGACCCACGTCGCCTAGCCACATTCTAGCCCTGTATTGGCTGCCATTAGGACGGATAGGCTGACCCCGCAAACGATTCTTAGGGAGGAGTTTGCCCATGCACACCCTGCTCAAAGCCCTGTGCGTCGCGCTCGTCATGATGACGGCATTGGCCGCCACCCCGCGCGCCAGCGAGGCTGCTTCGGCCGCGGCCATCGAGGCGGACGCCAATGAGACCCTTCATAGTTTTGTCCGCCAAGTTCCCGGCGCCCGCGAACTCGCCAGTAAGGCCGTGGGCATCCTGGTGTTCCCTTCCGTCATCAAGGCGGGCATCGGCTTCGGCGGCGAATATGGCGAAGGCATCCTGCTCAATCAGCAGCGAGTGGTTGGTTATTACAATCTGATCTCGGCCTCGTTCGGCTTTCAGCTTGGCGTGCAGCAGCGCTCGGTCATCATCATGTTCATGACCCGGGACGCTCTGGACGGATTCGAGGCGAGGGCTGGATGGAAGGTCGGCGTCGACGGCTCGGTGACGATCATCACCGTGGGTGTGGGCGGCGCCATCGACAGCGACAAGGTCGTCAGCCCGGTGATCGGCTTCATCCTCGACCAGAAGGGCCTGATGTACAATTTGACTCTCGAAGGGTCGAAGATCAGCCGCATCGACCCTTGAGGCCTGCGCGCGAAAACCGCGACGGCGCGCAGCGACGATCTCGACGCTTGCTTGCGCGCAACGCTGACGCTTGCTTGTGCCGCAATCAGGGTTTCAGCTTTAACTCGATCTGCGTGAGCGTCGCCCCGCCCCGGCCGAGCGGGGTCGGCACTCCAATCCAATAGGGCACGTACAGCGTGGTCTGCGGCAGGCGGACCAGCCAGGCTTCGATCTGATCGGTCTGCGACAAATATTTAACGGCGGCATTGTCGGGCTTATAGCCGCCGACCGGCACGAATTTCACATTGCACACCGCGACCGGCCCGGAAAGACCTTGCGGCGCTTCGCCGGGAAGGCGCTCGGCGCGTTTCGGCGTCAGGACGAGATCGAATCGCAGCCGGCCATCGAACACCGGCAGCGTGCCCTCGCACACGGAATCGTCGGCCCGGGCATGCAGGAACGCCGCGCTCAGTGGATCGAGCACATCCACGAGCTGATCCTTGGTCACCGGCACCCGATTCCGGCCGACACCCTTCTTGGGCGGGACGATGGACACCTTGCTGACGTCACCGCCGGCAAAGCTCAAGCGCCGCTTCTCCTTGTTGTCCCCGCCCTCGAAGCTCACGGTGAAGCTTGACGATTCAGGTCCGGCCTTGGTGAGCGTGCCGGTGCTGGTCGCAGTGCCCGACGATTTGTAGACTCGGCCGAGAAAGAGCGAGAACTTGCCGTCGCCCTGCATCTCATAAGAAGACCCCTTGAACTTGGCGTTGAGGCGAAACTCGCCCAAATTGAAGCTCGCCAGGTCGACCTCGTAGGTGGCCAGAATCCGGCCCTGAGTGGGAACGTCCTTGGCCGAGGCCGCGTGGCTCGGCCAGCTGCACCAGAGCAGCAACAGGCCAACCAACCCTCCGCTGAACGCTCTGACGGTCGCTCCGCTGCCGGGATCGTGTGACATCGGCATCATTATGGTCATCTCGGAGAGGAAAATAAGGCCGCCGCGCCGCGCTGGCTATCGCAATGAACGACCGCGGGAGGAATTCGATCGTTCGATCATCGGCGATTCGACCCGCAGTGCTCCCAAAAGCCGAACTTTACGACCCTGACATTGGCGGCAACCTCTTGCGCGTCGAGCGCACGCCAACAATCCACCACGACCTTCGGATTATTTCCCCGATAGCCGACGATGGCATCGATATAGGCCGGGTCGCTATTGAGCAGCACCACGACCGGAGATGCCTGAACGCAGTCGTCCGCCGTGGCGGCGGGCGTGAACGAGCCGTCTGCTGTCCGGAGCGCATCCTCCATGGCATTCATGTCATGGGCGATGACGCGCATGCCCTTCGCGTGAAGCGTCTCGATCAAGGCGAGTGACGGGGCTTCGATGACGTATGGGGCAGAGTCATTATATGACAGTCCCAGTATCCCAACGGATCGAACACCCAGAAGCCCCAGCTGCCGGCAGACCGTCTCGGCGAGATGGCGCTGTTGCGCGCCGTTGATTTCGCTGATTTCTTCGAGAAACCCCGCCCGCTCGCCAATTTGCTCCGCCAGAGCGGCAAGTGCCTTCACATCCCGGGGCAAGCACTGGGCCCCCAAAGGGCGGGCCCGCACGCAAATATTTGCCGCCAATGCGGCTATCGTCAGCCAGCGCGCTAATAATCGCATCGAGATCTGCGCCGTCGATCCGCGCGCATAGCTGCGAAAGGAAATTCGCAAAGCTGATCTTGACCGTCAGAAAATTGTTCAGGGCCAATTTTGCGATCTCGGCGCTCACGAACGACATGCGATGGACCGGCGGATTGTTGCGCACGATGCGTCGAAGAATCCTCTCCACCGCCGCTCCCGCAGCAGGGTGCGACTCTCCAATCAGGATAAGGTCCGGCCGCTCTAAATCCGCGACAACCGAGCCCAGCGCGACGAATTCTGGATTGTAGCAGACCGACACGGTCTCCCCGATCGGCTGCTCCAGAATCCTCTCTACGATTGGAACAACCGTTCCAGCAATTGTGCCGGGAGAAACCGTACTTCCGATGACGATCAAAAATCGCTGCTTGTTTTGTGCGCGGATCGAGTTGCAAAGGGTGGTGACAGCCTGAGCGACCGCGCTCGAATCGAAGCTGCCATCGGGGCGGCTGGGCGTCGGCAGCAATAAGAACGCCATATCGCCATGCGTGACGGCCGCCGCGATCTCCCTCACAGCGCGAAGCGTCCCGCCCGTGGTGGTGGCAAACGCGGAGGCAATGCCCGGCTCGGCGAAGGTCGACACCCTGTCGTTGATACCGTCCACGACAACGGGGTCCAGGTCGACGCCCAGTACATCGAAGCCGCCTCTTGCCAGACAAGCAGCGAAGCCCAGTCCGAGCTTTCCGAGCCCGATGACGGAAAGGGGTTCGGCAGGAATCATGCTGGTGCCAGCGCCCCCCCTGCGCCCATGAAAGCGCTCGAACGCCCGGCGCTCCCCTTCGCGATTTCGGCCGGAGACGTGCGATACCTGATGTCGACCGCCCGCACGTCGATTAATCCTTGCTGGATGAGGTAGCCCACCAGAGCGCCGCCGATGAAACTGCCTCTATTTGGATTGGTAGCGGAGGAGGGACTTGAACCCCCGACACGCGGATTATGATCGAGACTTAAACGGCTGACAATCTGCCCCAGGGCGCCACATGCGGCAGCTCGCTAATTCACGATTGTTGCCCACAAACACTTCTAGTGTTGCAACCCGCCGGAGGGCGCTTCGTGCAATTGCACCGCTCAGTGTTGCCCAGCAGTTACCCAAATTGCGCCGATGGATTTCCCTCACCCGCCGGAAACCAGGAACGCCCCAGACTGGAAACTATGGCAAATGTCTGAAAAGGGCTCAAAAGCCGACCTCAGCTCGACCGAAGCCCTCGTCTGCTCCGCTAAGTGCCAAAAAGCTGACCTGATGGCCACGAACGCCGATGCCCGCTTAGTGCCAATAACGGAAAAATGGGCGGCCCATAGCTGGACCGCCTTCTCATGGTCTAGTTGCCCGTCGGCGCCAGCCCTTCGCTATTCCGCCGCGACGGGGATCGCCACGCTCGGTGAACTCTCGGAATGGGATCCGGAGTTCGCCGAGCCATTTGCGCCCGGAGCCTTGAGCTCCGCGAGCGGATTATCGGAGCGGCGTGACTTTCCTTCGAAATGGGCACCCTGCTCGATGGCAAGAGTCTGGTGGAAGATGTCGCCATCCACATGACATTGCCCCTGTAGCGTAATACGCAAGCCCGTGATCGATCCCACAATGTGGCCGCGCACAACTACATCCTCGGCCACTACGCTGCCCCTCACCTGCGACTTGTCGCCGAGCAGAAGAGAGCCGCAACGAATGTCGCCCTCAATCTCGCCGTCGACTTGGATCTCGCCTTTAGAGGTGACGTTGCCTCTGATCGTCAGATCCTCGCCGATAATCGTTGGGACCATCTTGCTCGCACTTGGGCCGGGGCTTTTTGAAGCATAAGTTGCCGACCGCTCGGTGAAGGGCGTCTTCGCATCGCCACCCCCACCCAATTTGGTGATTTTCTCGCCCGACTCGGGCTTCGTGGTGAACATAGTGGTACCTCGCAAACTGAGATGCAGCGCCCGGACCGGCGCCAGGTACGCAACTACGCCACGCTAAGCCACTAACAGGATTTGTCGCGGAGCTTCCCGTCGAGGGCCAACACGCCCCACTCCTGGCAAAGACAATATCGACCCGTCTGGTTATCCTCAATCCCATACTTTTCACGCTGAATGATCCTAGATCGTCCGCTATGGGGCGGAAGCCAACCTTTGCTCATGCTGGCGCGAGGTCCGCTTAGCGCCAAAAACCCGACCTGATGGTCATGCCACGCCGCCACCTGATGAATGCTCAGCGTGTCAGCGCGGCCATGCCTGTGGCCTGCCATTCGTGCAGCGTAGTCATCCGAAGTCCAAGCCGTGCGTAGTCGACAAACAAAGTCGCCGCCTTCCTTCGTCACCACCGCTGGAGCCAAGGTTTCATTGCCTGGCGCTTAGGGTGTCAGCCTGAAAGTCGATAGTTCTAATGGGAGAGGTAATTTCAGGCGGACCAATCTTGGCGCCAAGCTTAGCGCTGAGTGTCTCATCCTGTAGGTCCAAGCCTTTTGAGAGCAGGCTGCGACGCATGCGGGGCTAGGAAGCCTGTCCCGATAAAGCCTTAGAAGCCGAACCAGAGGTTAATGCCCGGACGCCAGTACGGATAGCCGTATCCATATGAATAGTAGGGCCGGTAGCCGTACCCATACGGGCGTCCATAGTAGCCGTAGGGGCGATAACCGTAACCGTAACCGTAGCGCCTGTGGCCGTAGCCGCGCCGATATCGATAGTAGACTTGCTCCAAACCACCGACACTCGATTGGTCCAGCGCGGGAGCGCTCGGCTGCGCCTTGGCTGGACCGGGGTTAAAAAACATAAGCGCAATTATGCAGGCTAGGCCGTAGAGGCTCAGTTTGGCGTGCATGGAAGGTACCTTTCCGTAGAAAGCGCTAGATGTAGGAACCGCTAGATAACGTGATTGCTAGACCTAAAACGCCGCGGCCTAGCCGATGGTTTCAAGGGAGGGAATTTCCGCTTTGGGTCATGAGCGGACGCTTGGCTCTACCGAAATATAAGAGGCTGTTGCCTTCGGCATCAGCCATCTCAGCAGCTCAGCCGTTAGCAACGATTGTTGAGATCAATCGTGAAGTTGGCGCTGTCGCGCGGCGATAAGGCCGAGGGCCGATCCACTCGGATCATCGACCGCCAAACCACCGCCTAAACAGGCCACCCCGCCTCCGGGGCCGATCGTAGGAGTTGGCCCGATAGCTCGACCTGGACTGCGCCGAACTCGCCCACCTGCCCTCTCCGCCCGGTGTAAGCCCGGCCAGCACGATTTGGGTATTCTCCAGGCCGGCCTCCTCGACCAACTCGTAAAGCGTGGTGGCATTTTGCGGCGAGATACGCACGCAGCCATGCGAGGCGGGATTGCCCAGCCGCTTGACTTCGTTGGTGCCGTGAATTGCATGCCCCTCTCGGGTGAAGAACACCGCGTGGGGCATGGGCGCATTGTCCCATTGCTTGCTGTACCACATCTCGTTCATGGAGCGCGCGGTGTAGGACCCGGACGGCGTCGAATAGCCCGGCTGACCGGTTGAGACCGGCCACACATATCGTTCGACGCCATCCAACGAGACGGTCATTCTCTGTGTGTCTTTGTCGATAGTGATGAGAACCGTGGACGCGCCCGGGATCGTTCTCGCAGCAAGCAGCGATTCCGACCCGCACACATTGGCATTGTCATTCCATGTCATGCCCGCGGTGTCGCAATCCAGCCGCGTCAAGGGCTGCCCGGAGTCAGGCGACCGCGTTGCACAAACATTTGAAGTCTCGTCCCAGATCATTCCGGTGCTGTTGCAATCAGCCCGCGTCAGGGGTTGGACGTGACCATCTTCGGCAAACGCGCACTGAGCTGCGAGACTGCCGATGGCAAGAAAAAGGAGCGCCAAAAGTCTCATTACACACTTGTCCATGGGCTAATTTCGACAGCAGCGAGCGCCGGTAGCGCACCGTCGATCTCCGCTCGCCTTAGGTTCGAACGAGCAGACGAAGGTCGAGTTCCAAATATGAACCGGATTTCGAGGTTTGACCTCAATCGTTGGGGGCCAGGCAACCCCAATATTAGAGGGGCCTCTACCTCGCAACGGTTTGAAGGGTGCCTTCTGCAGGCAAAGCCGGAGACGTTGCGGTCATGGCATCTTCGCGGCAACCGCCTCCGAGAAGCGCGCTTTGCGTCGTTTCGCCCGCTTCCAGTGTTATCGACGTCGAGTTTGCCGCCGCGTCTGCCAATTGCACGGCTTCCAATGGCACCGCACGACCCCTTTCCGGCGAATAGAATGTATGCCGGCCAATAGGCTGTTCCATCGCCTCTCGCCCAGCGCGGCAATGAACCGCCGCGCCGCTTCCGAACGATGGTCGAATTGAGGAAATGGGTGGCGCCGGCGGTGGGATCAGGCTCTTGCCCACTGAGAACGTTGTCCGCAATCCGGGCGGCCCTTCGATAGCGAGGATCGACTAAAAGACCCGAGGCTGCCCTCAGGTCTTTCGTCGAAAAACTAGGCGCTTCTAAGTCGATTGGGTACTCCAGCCTTAGCAGCGGCTTGCTCCACCGGCTTGTAGGCCTTGCTCGTCAGACCGGCATACATCTCACCGAGCTTCGACAACTCGGCAACATAGCCTTCATAGGCCATTCTCGCGTACTGAGACTGGATCTCGAATACCTGTTCAAACGACTTTGCACCAAGCAGCTGCTCGAAAGCCCGGGTGCCGTCTTCGAACGACTTCTTCGAATAGGCTGTGATCTCGGTGGCAATAGCCTGGAACCCCTTGTTCGCCTCACCAAAGGAGCTGACAGCGGCATCGAAGCCGTCCTTGCCCGCTCTCTGAACCTCGTCACCAAATCTTTTTACGTCTGACATCACAATACCTCTCTGACCTACCTGGGGGATGTTCCATGTGAAGAGTCATATGGGATGTTATGGTGCACTGCACAATAGCGCAAATGGGCCTGAGACTCAGCGCAATTCTTGCCTACCGCCGTCTCCTTGCGTAGAAGCCGCCGCCACCGAGAAGAAGGACGACGAGAAGGATTATTAAAAGTGTGGTGGTGCTCATGATGTCCTCTCAGCGCAGAAAAGGGACAGCAGCCGGTGTGGGGGGTCCACGAAAGGAAGGGCATGGTCCGATGCGCTAAATGGACAAGCTCCGCCGAGACGATAGGTTCCCTCCAGGAGCGCTCACCGGGAGGCTCAGGAATGTCCCGTCGCACCCCTAAGAGCAGTCCCGCGCAGCGTCGGATACTGTCGGCTAAGCTGATATCGCCCCTAGTTTATTCCGTCCCTCCCTGAACGGACCGTTGGTTGGCGCGTTGCTTCTGAAGGGAAGGATCTAAAGTCCCAATGTCCCAACGAGCCGAACATTATCGTGGCTATAACATCCTCGGAAACACGCAAGGACGAGGTTGGAGTGTCGAAGTTCATCCCAACACACCTGATCTGCCCATTCTTCGACGAGCCGCTTTCCGCGTGATTCACCCGGCATGGACGGAGGCACTCGTTGAGGCGCGTTCGCGCGTTGACGCGATGCTGCGGTAGGTCGAACACCCGGGCAACCGGAACTAAGTCCACGTGGCCGAGTTCTCCTTTTAGTGGCATTGGCGCGGTTCCCCCGACGCCCCCCGTCAGCCAGCCCCGATGCCCAAGCAATAGAGCAAAAGAGTAACGACGCCACGTAGCGTAACGGCGCGTGATGAAGCGGCCTCGGGTCTTGCCTGGGGCCGTTTCTTTTTTCGTGATCCGGCGAGATTCGATTTCGCCGAATGGTTTGCTAAAATCCAACCCGCAGAAAACAGATAAAGCGGAGCCCTCCGGCGTGGCCAAACGCAATCCTTTCGCCGCCATCGCGCGTGGGCCTGACTTGGCCGAAGCCATCGTCGACGCGATACGCGAGCCCCTTCTCGTGCTCGACCCGGACTTGCGCGTGATTGCCGCGAGCCGCTCGTTCTACCGGACATTCGCAGTGACGCCGCGCAAGACGGAAGGCCAGCTGGTGTTCGACCTAGGCGACGGGCAGTGGAACATTCCCAAGCTACGGGCGCTCCTCGAAGACATCATTCCGAAGCGCCGCACTGTCGAGTCCTATGAGGTCGAGCACGAATTCCCGTCGATCGGCCGGCGCGTGATGCTGCTCAATGCCCGCCGGGTGTTTGACGAGAATGGCGCGGCCACCGCCATTCTTCTGGCCATTGAGGACGTGACTCGGCGTCGCGAGGCTGATCGTGAAAAGGACGAGCTGCTTCAACCAAAGGAAATTCTGCTCCAGGAGATGCAGCACCGCGTTGCCAACAGTCTTCAGATCATCGCCAGCATTCTTCTGCTCAAGGCCACGGACCGTGCAATCGGAGGAAACGCGTCTCCACCTCCGCGATGCTCACCAGCGCGTCATGTCGGTGGCAACGGTGCAACAACAGCTGCAAGCCTCCGGGCTAAACGAGAGGATCGAGATCGGGCCCTATCTCACCAAGCTGTGCGCCAGTCTTGCAGCCTCGATGATCGGCGAACGCCGGCCGCTCTCGATCAAGGTGCAAGCGACCTCTGGCGGGGCGGTATCCAGCGAAGCTGTGAGCCTCGGGCTGATCGTGACCGAGCTCGTGATCAACGCCTTGAAGCATGGCTTCCCGGCCGGAGCGGAGGGCGAAATCCTGGTCAGCTACGATGCGCAGAACTCCGGCTGGAGTCTCTCGGTTTCCGACAATGGATCAGGGGACCAGGAAGTGAGCGGCGAAGCCCCACATACCGGCCTTGGCACGAGCATCGTCGAGGCCCTGGCGCATCAACTCAACGCCACGGTCCAGAAAACGAGTGGGCCTCAGGGCACCACGGTCTCTATCACTGGATCCGCAGCCACTGCGCAATGATTGCCGACAGTGGGAAGGGCGAAGTCGAGGGACGGGCGCAACCCGCTCCGATCCTAGGAAGCAGCAGTGTTCGCCGGCCTCCCCACCACGGAGTGCACGGCAAGCATTGCGACATCATTTTCGTGCACCGCCTGAAGGTCCATGGGGTCAATGGTCATCATCTCGACGGCGCACCCAGCCTCCGCCGGCACAAAGATCACAGTCGATATTCGGTGATAGGCCGTGAAGGAAAGACCCTCGATTACCTCTTCGTCAGTCACCACTCGATAGTCCGCAGGCGGCAGCAACCGATCGACCCCCTTCAGGCAGAAAGGTCGATGGAACGTGACACTCTTAGTGATCGTCCGCGTCGTCATTTCGAAAGGGACCGCCGTAAAAAACGAGGGGTGGCGCTACGCGTTATACGGAAGCCCAACTGGGGCATGCCGGGGCTTGAGGCACTAAAGGAGGACGCGGCGCGACTGGTGACGGTTGCTCCTACGTCAGCCTCCAGCTCATTTTCCGTAACGGTCCGGTAGAAGGGCTCATAGCCGCTCTTTACGCGGTACTGGAATTGTCCGTCCCGCTCAGGAAGTTGAGCAAATACTTTATATGGACCAGACGCAGCGTTCCGCGGTCGAGCGCTCTTGTTGAGGCGCACCATGTTCCCGGCGATGAAGCTATGCGTGGAAGGTGTATGTTCGTGCAATTGTCTCATCGTGGAGCTTTCTCTTGTGTTACTCAAACAGCGGAGGCTACGCGGTGTACTCCCGCGTCGCGGCCGCCTCCATCTCGATTTCGGCGATCTAAATCTTGACGAGATCGCCAATGGAGACGAGGCCTACTAGACGGTCTCGTTCCACCACAGGCATGTGGCGGAACCGGCGCGTCGTCATTTCTGCCATCAGCCGGTTGATCGTGTCGGCCTCCCGCGCCGTGACCACAGTCTTGGTCATGAAGTCCGAGACCGGCTCCTTCAAGACTTTAGGGCCGCCTTGGCCGATCGCCCGCATGAGATCGCGCTCCGACACGATGCCCGCGATCTTGTCGTCGTCTCCCACAATGACGATGCAGCCAATGCCATGCTGCGCAAGCAGCTTGGCGATATCGAGCAATGACTTGTCGGAGGTCGTGGTGAAGACACCCCTACCCTTCTGCTTCAGAATGGTGGCGACGTTCATCTCGTTTCCTCCAGCCCTCAGCAACTTCCGTCCATCATTGCCTGCGACATACGGCTCGCGCTTTAGTTGACAACGCGACGCCCTATCTCTTCGGGGCTAAGTTTGTGTCCGCAGGTCTCGCAAGAGTTCTCAGTCCATACCCGGCCATATTCATCTAAGCGAGTGCACACCCGGACGTGCTCGTTTCCACACTCGGGACACTTAATGGCCTGTGCAAACCGGGGCGATGCTCGAAAATTGCTCCTCGCCTGAACAATTCCGGTGAGGCATATCCCCTTGTTTGAAAACGGCCCGGATGAGATCTTGCCGTTGCTCTCCATCCCATACCACCCAGGCTTGATCGCCCGAATTTCCGATGTGTGTTCACTGATGTAATGGGGAATGGTCATTGCGGTAGTCCTAAATTCGGCTGATCCTAAATCAGCGCTGCCTTACGTGGCTCATCCACTACTACGCGTTACGTGCGCCTTGATCGGCTCGGCGGCAGCGGCCGTCAGCTTGGTCGATAGCGCGCGGACCTCCTCGGCCTGGGCCGTCAGCACCTCGAACTGCTTCCGCCAATAGACCGCCTGCAACTCCACGATATCGGTAAGCTTCTTAGCGCCTGCCAAGCTCTTGGCCAGGTCGAAGCTCGCATCGACGTTGCGCCGCGCAACGTCGACGATCTTGCGGTTGAACGCCGCAGCACCTTGGCCGGCGGCGTCGAAGGATCTCTCGAACGTCGTCAAGGATGCATCGAAAGCATCCTTAGAGCGGTCATAGACCTCGCGGGTCTGTGCCACGGCCTTCTCGGCAAGGGCGCGCACGCCCTCCGGAACGGCGGTGTCGAGACCGAGGTGACCGAGTTGAGCCGCCACGTCGCGGTACGTCTTGCGAGCTTGTTCGGCGGCAGCTTGGGGATTGGCATTCATTGTAGTGCCTCTTGGGTCTACTTAGCAGGCGATTTGCAGGCGATTTTCGCGGCTGACAACCGCCGGACCCCTGTTCCGCGGGGGGCGGTCGTGGTGCTGATTGTTTTCGGGAAAGGGGCGTGCACGGAGTTGGCACGGTAGCTTTACCGTCAGCGCCTAGGGTCCGGCGTGCCAGTAATAAACATATGGGCACTGAAGAGTGGCATTACAAGCCTTGCGCGTGATTTATAATTATTGCCCGTACTAGTTGTGTATAGGGAAATCAAGTGGGCGGATTGTAACCGCGTGAAAAGCCCGGCAAGGTTTCAAAGCGTCTATCCACCTGGAGATCACGAATCCGATCCCAAGTGGACAGCCGGACATACGGGAACTAGAAGCGGTTACTCATCAACCTAGTGACAGAGACGAGACCAGGTAAACGGTGGCAAGGCCAAGTACCGTTAAGCACATACTATAGACAAGAACATGTGGAAACGGATTATCAGAATAAAAATCTCTTCTGCTATCGGTCAATAGGAGGATTCCTTTTTGTAAGTAGTGATATTGACGAAAATTCCTCCCGAACGCCCTGCTTAGCGCAGGAGTTTTTGTATTATCATATTAAAAAAATACTATGGTTTATGTGAGACACGGGCCAGGCATCAACCGCGTGAGCCGTTACCCGCCAGGTACCTCTCCCTAGCGGTACACTGGCAACGCCCTTCTTCTGAGCGTTCTGTGCAAGAAGCCCCCTTCATTTTGGTGGGGGCTTTTTCTTTTCCGTGCCCCTGCGATACGCCTGGCAACCGGAACTAAGTCCGTCCAAATAGGTTCTACTTACAGTGGTATCGGCATAGCTTCCGTGACGCCCCCCGTCCCCAGCCAACGTCGATACCGCCAGTACGAGTAAAGAGAAGCCCGGCCAATCCGGGCTTTATCTTTATTTGGTGCTCTTGCAGAAAGGGCGCTGACCGAAGTCGACGCGAGAGCGCATCCATTAGAACCGCGCCCACCGTCGGCGGGCTCCGTCATCTAATAAACCAACAGAAGCTGATCGCGGTCACTGCGACGAACCATGCGGCAAACTTCGTCCGCCGCGTCAGCACGGGGTGATCGCCCAGGAAGCTTTGAAGCCCTTGGATCGCGTTGACCAATCCGGTGAACGGCAACGGCTGAGCGGGCTGCCTCACTTCGATCAGCACGGAAGAGACAAGCTCTCTACGGTGAGCTGTCGCAGCCGAATAGGATCGATGATTCCATCCCCCACCAAGTTCAGAAGCTTTGCCCCGATGACAAGTCTCAATTCTCTATCGTGGGCGTAATTTCGAAAGGGGTCGTCCGCCTTCACAGCTGTCCATATGGCGGCGAACGCCCGGTCCATCATTGCGAGCGTCTTAGGATCGTAAAAGTTCTGATAGGAATCTTGAGAGTTCATTTGGCTCCCCCGTGTTTAGAGGCGGGAGCGCGACCTAACTCTCTCAGCCACCAGTGCCTATGAGCCCGTTACCGGTGATACCTCAGTACTGCGCGCCATAGGTGGCCGCACTAAGGCGACTTGCCCCGAATTTTTGCAGTCAATTAATTTCCCTCCGCCGTGAGTTTTTACCCGAGGAAAATTTCGAAGGATGACGCGTTCATCGAGCGGTGTGGGCGCTGGGCTTCGGGGCTTGGGGCGATTTCGACGCAAACCCGGGACTCCTTTAACCCGTTGCAGGGCTCCACATCTAACGCTCGAACCATCACCGGCTGAACGTCCGCTGCTTTGACGTGGTTAGAGGTCTAAGCTGGCCTGGCCGGCCGCGGTTAGGCGGAACGAGAGTTCGCTGCTATGCGAATTGAATTGCGGGTTGACCGGAATGGCCAGACAATTTTCCGAGCTGAGTGTGATACCGAAAGGGGTAGCAGCTTTGCCGAATTCTCGAAGTTAGCTCTGAGGGAGTTCAATCAGCGCCACCCGGAAGTGTCGCTACTCGATGATGATGTTTGGCTGAAATTCGACACGGTTCGATGTCCAGAGGCCCCAAAGACTGGCTCGCCATAAGTTGGCCCGACTGTCACGTGCGGGTTCTGAGTCACCACACTCCGGGTAGGAATACTCAACAATGCAATATCTCACGCCACGGTCTCCGCAATTGTAGGCGGGAGCGGGCTCACTGATAGCTGCGTGAACCATCGCAAAGACAAAGACGGCAATGAGAAGACTTGTTACGAACTCCGCACGGAAAGCCTTATGAATGTGATTGATGTAGTGCGGAACGAATTGCGCTGATCTAGAAGCAGTCCACTTTTTGGTACAGGCCTGCGACGCGGCTGCGTCGTCGGCTACTTGATGGGCGAAGGTTGGGTCCATATGTGGGGTCCATATGTGATAGCGCGAGTGTTTGAGGCTTCGCGCGAGGCCTCCAAGAGGGGGTCTCCATCCCTGACTGGCCCTTTGGGACAATGAAAGACTTAGCCAACATCTACCTGAACACGCTGGTGCCCATGGTGGTCGAGCAGACCAACCGCGGCGAGCGGGCCTATGACATCTATTCGCGCCTGCTGAAGGAGCGCATCGTCTTCGTCACCGGCCCGATCGAAGACCATGTGGCCTCGCTCATCACCGCGCAGCTTCTCTTTCTGGAGGCCGAGAACCCCAAGAAAGAGATCTCCATGTACATCAACTCGCCTGGCGGCGTCGTCACCTCCGGCATGGCGATCTACGACACCATGCAGTTCGTCAGGCCTCCGGTTGCCACGCTCTGCATCGGCCAGGCGGCTTCGATGGGCTCGCTTCTGCTTTGTGCCGGCGAGAAAGGCATGCGTTACGCGCTGCCGAATGCCCGCATCCTGCTGCACCAGCCCTCGGGTGGCTTCCAGGGCCAGGCGAGCGATATCGAGCGCCACGCCGAGGACATCATCAAGATGAAGCGGCGTCTGAACGAGATCTATGTGCGCCACACCGGTCAGGACTACGCGACGATCGAGAAGTCGCTCGACCGCGACTACTTTTTGTCGGCGGAGGATGCCCGAACCTTCGGCATCGTCGATGAGGTCATCACCAAGCGCCATCCGCTCGACGAGAAAGTTCAAAAGCTGATGCCGGTGTCCTAGCCGCGCCGCATGTAGCGCAAAGAACTGGAAATACGGAAGGAAACAGTTCCGATAAGAGCGCACGAAAGATCGAATCACTACCACGGCAGATGCCAGCCCAATCGAACGCCTTTGCGTCGATAAGGGCCTGCGCATGACCGACCAACGCCGGATCGTCGCAAGGGTATTCTTTCGAGGTGCTCCGGTGGAGGTATTTGCCATTGAGGAAAATTTAATGCTCGGCTTTCGCGGTGCCTCGCGCTACTACTCGCCGGAATATCGGGATGGGTTCGCCTTAGAATGCCGCGCAATCCTGAGGGAAGAGATGGGCTTCAGAAAATCGTGGTAATGATCCCCTTCTGCCGCTTTCCCGACGAGGCCGACCGCGTGCTGAAGGTTATGGCGGAGAATGGTCTTGAGCGCGGCGAGAAGGGACTTGAGGTCTATGTGATGTGCGAAATCCCCTCGAACGTCATTCTGGCTGCGGCTTTCGCTGAGCGGTTCGACGGCTTCTCGATCGGCTCCAACGACTTGACCCAGCTGACGCTTGGCGTTGATCGCAACTCTGAACTGCTCGCGAGCCTCTTCGACGAGCAGAATGAGGCCGTCAAATGGATGATCCATCGCTCATTCAGGAGGCCCATAAGCAGACGCGAAAGTGGGGCTATGCGGGCAGGCGCCAAGCGATCACCCGGAGTTTGCCGAATTCCTGGTCGAGTGCGGCATCGACTCAATTTCGGTCGTCCCCGATAGCTTCACCTCCGTAAAGAAGCACGTCGCCGAAGCCGAATCCCGAAGAAACTAGACGTCACCCCGCGAAACGGACTTGGAGGAACGCATGCGGTCCGTGCTGATCACCGAAGGTTTATCAGCGCCTCGCACTCCTCTTGCCACGCCAGCGGAACAAGAGATTGCCTCTTTGATCTGATACGATTTAGTTATTCGCAACATTTGGAGTAGCTTCGATGTGTGACTGGCGCCGATCAGAAGATCGAACATCGCGTTCTGCATCTCGCGATGGTTCGCGCGCGGAAAGTGAAGGCCATGACGGCAAACGTAGGGCTTATCGCCGAGCTTGAGGGCAGTGACATAATCGTCACGATGCCGGAGACGATCTTCATGGTGGCATATCGCATGCGGGACGATGTGCCCGAACTCGCCGCCGACTTTGTGCAAGACGATGAAGACGGTCCAATCTCTCGGGCCCAGTTCCTCGCTCGCTCGTGGCGAGTGGCCAACGACAAGGCGAGAGAGCTCGGCTGGATCGTCTGAGCGCCCGCTTCGCCGGAGCGGGCAGACTTGCATTCAGAGGCCGTCTGCGACCCGAGGTGGTGCACTCCCTGAGCTCCCCTCCGGCCTGCTGCTGGGGCCACTCAACTCGTGTTCAGTCCTGGTGAAACTTTCAACCTCGCGCATCACGTCGGCTAGGGTCCGCATGGCCCTAACGCGACGCTCATACTCGGCAAGGTCGGTATCTGACAAATCGGAAAATGGGTGCTTCCGCGCTGCTGTGCCCATTGCGACCTCCTGCTATCGGGCTCGATTGAGGAGGTTCCATGCCGGTGGTCCTTGAACTAGGTAAGATTTTAGGAGGATTTTTTGCCGCCATTGTGGCGTGCGCCCTCGGCCCTGCGGCGGGGTGTAACAGCCGTCGCAAAGCGAGCCGTCGGCTTCGGTCGGCGCCCTTGCTGATTGTCGGGACGAACAATTGTCGCGGTCTGGGGAACCAAAAACCTCCAACGCGGTTTCTTTTATAGACTGGACCGCGAGCATCCCCCCGCTGCAAGCGGTCCCCGCTGACATTAAGCAAAAACCTCGGACCCTGCGCCGGGGTTTTTGACGTCTTGGCGCGGGCT